>OY763927.2:0-1884960 GCA_963667665.2 Candidatus Nitrosopumilus sp. | reverse complement strand
TGGGGATTTTACTTCTCTCAGATACAGGCGTTCTGTGGTTAATGTCTTCAATTTTCTCTACAAATCTTTTGATTCCAAGTCTTCTATGATTTTTGTTCTTGCTTGTTTTGGTTTTAGCCCTGCATATTCTCCTGCAACTTCTGTCATCCTTCCATCTAGCCCAATTGCAATAATCTCTTCTAATTGTAAATTCTCTAAATAATGCCACATCATTTTGATCACCATAACTACATACCATTACTGCCCCCGAACCAAATTCTTGTTTAGCAGAATGATGTGTTCTTAATTCAACTTCTGCATTAGTAATGGGAACGATTACTTTTTTTCCAATATATTGTGTATATCTATCATCTTTTGGATTTACAATAATTGTTTTGCATGCACAAACTAATTCTGGTCTTGTACTTGCAATAATTATTTCCTTATCTGTGTCTTTTATTTCATGTAAACTAATTTAGTTTGCAAATCTTCGTATATGATTTCTGCATCAGCAATAGTTGTTCCTGATACCCAATCGTAGTTGTTAGGTCTGTTTGCTAGATACACTTGACCTTTTTTCCATAATTCAATAAATGTTGATTGTGTAAGTGTTCTATATTCTTCTGAATCCGTTCTATAGTAGTTTGTAAAGTCTCCACTTATTCCAATATTTTTCATAATGAGAATCATTTCAGCTTCCAAATCATCTAGTGCTTCTCTACATAGATTCAGAAATTCTCCTCTATCTGTTTCTCTCATTCTAATTTTGTACTTTTTCTCAGTGTACAATTCTACTGGAAGTCCATTTCTATCAATTCCTATAGGGAAATAGACATTTTTTCCAGCCATTCTTGCTGTTCTGGCAATCATATCAATTTGAGAATAATGTGCTGCTGCTCCAATATGCCATGGTCTGCCTGATGGATATGGTGGAGGAGTATCTATGGTAAAGTTATCTTCTTGTGGTGTAAAATCATAAATTTTATCATCTTGCCATTTTTTTAGTATCTTTTTTTCTAATTCTGGGTTCCATGCTTTTTCTGATATTTTAGGTTCCATTTCTTAACTATCTTGAAATCTTTGAAATAATATGAGATCCTTTATTGTAACCTTCGTAGATGTAAACTCCTAATGCTTCTACATTTGATGGCATTTTAGGTGCTAATAATTTGATTATTTCACTTGAAAGATTTTCTACAGTTGCTTCGCCTTCTAAAAGATAAGTAGTATCTTTTGGAACTTGTAATTCAAACATTCCTTTAGGACCATCAAATTGAATTAGATAATGAGAATCATCTTCACTTTTTAGATATTTTCTGTTAATGAAAAATTTATGATCAAATATGTTAACCACTTCTTTGATAATTTTTTTTGCTACACCAAAATCTAAAAGTAAATTATCTTTCATTTGTCCTACAAGCTCTACCATTACCGAAGATGTATGTCCATGTAAGATAGAGCATTTTTCAACCAATGGAAGTATATGTGCGTAATCAAATGAAAACGATCCATCTTCTAAAAATATAGAACCTGTCTGTGGTGACTTGTCATAAAATACTAAATCTTGTAATTCTTTAATTTGTGCAACATACTTTGCATGTCCTATTGCCATCACTTTGTCTTGAGGAAAATCTTCTTTGATCTGTTTGTATTTTTCAATGTCTTCATCATTATCAATTACTTCAATTAGTCCTTTCTTTGTTTTAAAATCAATTGTAACCTCGTTTCCGTTCTTTAAGGTGAGTTTGTGATTGTATTGGTATTCTTCATCAAGAAAGGTGAGCATTTGTGCCACTGTTAGTTCAGTTCTTGTTCTAAGCAAATTTCCATTTTTATCGATATATCTAAAGTCTGAGTCTAGAATTGTAGGACTTGAAGCCATGTGAAGTCATCTGACTTTGGATATAATATAAATTCTGTAATGATTATACCTGAAAATTCATTTTTTTGAATTATGCTAAAGAATTTAGAATTTTAGCCAGATTGACATCATTTTTTGTGATACCTCCAGCATCATGAGTTGTTAATTCTATGGTGATTTTGTTGTATACATTAAACCATTCTGGGTGATGATTCATTTTTTCGATTTCCATGGCTGCTCTGGTCATAAAACCAAACGCCTGGTTAAAACTATCAAACTGAAATTCTTTGTGTAATTTCTCATTTACAACACTCCAGCCTGACAGATTTTTTAGTTCTTCATCAATGTCTGTTTGTGATAATCTCATCATAGTGTTTTACATTGAATGCTAAATTAAAAGATTGATTCATTACCCTTCTATGGAATCTGTGCTGTGAGAGATAATGGATGAAATAAATAAAAAATTACTTGAAAATATTAAAAATTCAATTTCTGAAACTGTTAAAGAAAAGAAAATTGGAATTGCTTTTTCTGGAGGTGTTGATAGTACATTAATTTCAAAAATTTGCTCAGACATGGATTATGATATTACATTATTGACAATTGGATTCGCAGAATCTCATGATATTTTATTTGCAAAAGAAGTCAATGAACAATTAAACTATCCTCACCATGTTCTAGAAATTGATTCAGAAACATTTCATTCTATTTCATTAAAAATTCAACAAACAATAAAAACTGAAAATCTATCATGGAATGAAAATTGTATTGCATTTCATTATGTTTCTCAACTAGCAAAAAGCTTAGATCTTGATACAGTAATCACTGCAAATGGAATAGATGAATTATTTTGTGGTTACAATGCATATAGAGAAGCAATTTCTGAAGGTGAATCTAAAATTCATGAAGTTATGATCTCTAAATTAGATAATGAACTAAAAATGATGAAGGCTGTGAATCTAATTGCATCAGAGTTTGGTGTAAAAATTATTCAGCCATTACTATCTTCAAAATTTATAGAGTATGCCAAAACTATTCCTTTGTCTGAGAAAATTCATGATTCAGATGATTTGTATCGTAAACATATCATAAGAAAATTAGCTAGTCAAATCAATGTTCCAGAAATTTCTTGTACAAAAAGAAAAAAGGCATTACAATATGGTTCTAAAATTCATAAAGCATTACTAAAAACTAGATAAATTTTTTAACTGTATTTTGAACTGATTTCTTTACGTTATTAATTATCATAGGTGACGCACCAAGATGTTTCTCTGGTGAAAATATAGATTCAATTTCTTTACTAGTTAATTTTGAAGAAAATGCTTTATCGTTTTTGATGGCATCCATGTATTGCATTCCTTTGTCATTTGCCAAAAATGCAACTCTTTGAACATCTTTGTAGGCTACAAATCTTGGAACGCCTTTTTTGATTAATGCCTCTAAAACAAATTCTGCAAAGATTTGCCCCTTTGTGATGTAAAGATTCTCTACAATTCTTTTCTCATTTACCATCAAGTTTGAAATAATTCTAGTCATGGTTTCTAGCATTTCATCAACTAGAATGGCTACTGTTGGGAGTACAAATCTCTCATTTGCTGAATTTGAAAGATCTCGTTCATGCCATAATGGAATATTTTCAAAAGCTATTCCTACCTGACTTCGTACCATTTTAGATAATGATGATATTCTTTCACTTTTGATTGGATTTCTTTTAACTGGAACTGCACTACTGCCCATTTGTCCCTTCTTGAACTGCTCTGCAACTTCCCCAATCTCAGTTCTCTGCAAATTTCTAATCTCTACTGCAATTTTTTCCAAAGTTGCACCAATTAATGCTAATTCAAACACATATTCTGCATATCTCTCCCTTGGAACAACCTGAGTGGTTACTTCTGCAGAGTATAACTTCAAGCGTTTTGCAACTCTTTTTTGAACCTCAAGTGATTTTGCACCCATTAAGGAACCAGTTCCTACAACACCTAGTGTCTTACAAATTAGAATTCTTTTCTTAATCTCTTCAATTCTTTCTACATGTTTTGCCATCTCTGCTGCCCAATTTGCAAATTTTAATCCAAATGAAATGATACTTGCATGTTGTCCATGAGTTCTACCAACAGCTGGAATCTTTTCATATTTTACAGCTTTTTTCGCTAGAATTGTTGCTAATTTTGCAACTTTTGGTTCAATTATTTTTAATGCATCACGCATTTGCATGGAATTACTTGTATCTACCAAATCATTACTTGTTAATCCATAATGAATCCATGGTCTAACCTCTTTAGTACATTTTTCATTTAATGATTCAACTAGTGCTGCAGTATCGTGATCACTTTTTGCTTCAAGTTGTTTGATTCTTTTTGCAGTGATTTTTCCTGATAATGCTGCTTTGAAAATTTTTTTCCCAACTGTTTTAGGAATAATTCCAATCTCACTTTGTGAAATAGCTGCTGCACCTTCAATCTCTAATTGATAATTGATTTTCTTTTGTTCACTAAAAATTTCTATCATTTCTTTAGTGCCATAACGACCATTGTCTATAGGTAAAATTGCCAACATTATGATTTTAATTTATGAGAAAATAAATCTACTTCTTTTCTAATTTTGTGCGTATGGAGCTATTTTGATATGATCTAGCCTCAAAAAATTGTTCTTTTTTAGATTAATCTGCTAATAACGAGATTTTCTCACTGTTGCAATTTTCTTTTGTGATCTGGGTGTTTTTGTTTTGGCCTTGGCTTTGCTTACTTTACCTTCTTTTTTGATACTTTTTCCACTTCTTCGTGCAGCTCTTAAAGCGCTTGCTCTAACTTTTTGCTGTTTTTTCTGTTCTTCTATTTCTTTTTTAGTTAATTTTTTTCTAACCACAAAACAGAATCTATTTTACCCTAGATAAATTAGCTCATTAATTTCAAGTAAGAGTATTATCCTAAAAATTAATTTTGTTTAATTCCTGTTTCTGATAATACCCACTCTAAAGCTTTGAAATAACCTTGTTTGAAATTTCTTTCATCAATTGCCCAATCTGGATTTGCTCTTAGTTCTGTAAGTAATTGATCTGCTTTTTGTGTGATTGTTGCTTTATCTAACATATTTTAGAATAAATTCTAATTAATTTAAAATTCTTTACAATTCTTCTGATGATTTAAATTGGATTGAAAGAAAATTTCACCGATATACATGTCTTCTAGTACTTCAAAAAAAATTGGAGAAAACCAATATCAAATTGATGCTGATTCTAATCTTGGAATGAAAGTTCCTGTGAGGATTTATGCTGATGAACCACTACTACAAAAAATGTTATCTGGTAGAACAATTACGCAGGCACAAAATGTTTCATGTATTCCTGGAATAGTTGGTCAAAGTATTGTTTTGCCTGATGGTCATGAGGGATATGGTTTCCCAGTTGGTGGTGTTGCAGCTATGGATGCAGAAGAAGGAATGATTAGTCCAGGTGGTGTTGGATATGATATTAATTGTGGAGTCAGATTACTTCGAACTAATTTAACAGAACAAGCAGTTCGCTCAAAACTAAAAGAACTTGTTACTGATCTTTTTAGCTCTATTCCTTCAGGTGTAGGCTCTAAAGGCGCAGTTAGACTTAGTCCTTCAGAACTTGATGAAGTTTTGGTAAGAGGAGTTGACTGGGCAATTGATCATGGATATGGTTCAACAAATGATTCTGATGTTTGTGAAGAGAATGGTAAAATTCCAAATGCTGATCCAAATAAAGTTTCAGATAGGGCAAGAAAAAGAGGAGCTCCGCAACTTGGAAGCTTAGGTTCTGGAAATCATTTTCTTGAAGTACAAAAAGTTGCAGAAATTCATGATGAAGAGGCAGCAAAAAGAATGGGAATTAAAGAAGGAACTATTACAGTTTTAATTCATTGCGGTTCTAGAGGATTTGGTCATCAAGTATGTAGTGATTATCTTAGAGTTGCAGAACAAGCAATGGCAAAATATGATATCAATTTACCCGATAGAGAGCTTGCATGTGTTCCAAATACTTCTGAGGAAGGAGAGTCTTACAGAAAAGCAATGTTTGCAGCATTAAATTTTGCATGGAGTAATAGACAAATGATTACTCATTGGACTAGAAAATCTTTTGAACGTGTATTTAATCAAACAGAATCTGATCTTGATATGAAATTAGTTTATGATGTTGCACATAACATTGCAAAAATAGAAAAACACAAAGTTGATGGAAAAGAACGAAAAGTAGTTGTTCATAGAAAAGGTGCAACTAGAGCATTTCCTGCAAATCGTGATGAAATACCTTCAAAATATCGTGATTTGGGACAACCTGTATTGGTTCCAGGCTCTATGGGAACTGCAAGTTGGATTTTGCTTGGTCAACCCAATTCTATGGATTTGAGTTTTGGCTCAACTGCACATGGTGCTGGAAGGACAATGTCAAGAACCAAGGCGAGGAGAAATTATAATGAAAATGACGTTAAAAAATCTCTAAATGATAAGGGCATATTTATCAAGGCATTAACCCGAGATGGAATTGTGGAAGAAACTCCTCAAGCGTACAAAGATGTTGATGCTGTAGTTAATGTGTCTCACAATCTAGGAATTGCCACAAAAGTTGCAAAATTAGTGCCTATTGGTGTGATTAAGGGTTGAGTGAAAAAGATTCTGAACTTGAACGATTAAAGGCCAAAAGACTTGCTGAAATGCAAAAAAATATCTCCACAAAACAAGAAATTGAAAAAACTCAAGAACTTGAGAAAGACAAACCAAAAGAAAACCCACGCGATTTACTAGTTAAGCAATTGGGATTTAGAGGATTAGAAGTTTTAGAAAATGCAGAATCTCAATTTCCAAATGAAACTAAAATGATAGTAGAAAAATTATCTGAGTTAATTAAGACAGGTGAAATCAATGAAGTTATTGACGGAGGAAAATTATTAACATTATTTAGATCAATTGGACTAAGTGTTAGAATGGCAACAAAAATCAATATTGAACAAGATGGAAAATTTGTATCTTTAAGTGACAAACTTAGTAGCAAGCCATCAGATGATCGTGATGAATAATGAGTGTTACTTTAGAAATTAAAACAAAAAATTACGTAGATGATTTATTATCAATTAAAAAATCACTTTCTCATATGGAAACTATTGTAGAACAATATAATGGATATGTTCTTAGTGAACCAGAAACAAAGTTTGGCTGGACATTTTTCAAATTAGCATTCAAACCAAATCTACAAACTGGTATAGAAGAAAAATTTGCTGACATGCTGCAAAAATATCCCAGAGGTGATCAACCACAAAAATTTGCAAAATTTATGATAGACTATTTTCATTCTAGAGATTGTGATGCAATAATAAAAGGAGATGACTAGACTCTTCTTCCTCTTTTTCCACCTTTCTTTCTAGTGGTGTCGTGAGGAATAGGTGTTACATCATCAATTCTTCCAATCTTAAATCCGCCTCTTGCTAATGCTCTAATGGCAGCTTGTGCACCTGGTCCAGGTACTCTAGAACCAACTCCACCTACTGCACGAACTCTGATATGGAATCCATCGAATCCTTTATTTTTTGCAGATTCAACTACTGCATTTGCAGCTTTCATTGCAGCAAATGGTGATGATTCGTATCTGTCAGCATTGACATGTATGCCCCCAGAACTGATGGCGACAGTTTCTCCACCCGTAAGATCAGTTAGATGAATAATTGTATTATTGTAACTACTGTAAATATGAACAATTCCCCATTTTTCAGGACCTTGTTTTTTTACCTCTGGTTGGGATTTTGTTTCAACTTTAGCCTCGGATTTTACTTCCTCAACCGGTACTTCAGTCTCTTTAACTGAAACTTCCTCAACTTTAGCCTCGGTTTCTGACAATGTCTACACACGTCTTAAAGGGTTTAAAATACATTGATTTTCTAATCTTGCCTTAATTTACTTACTTTGCATAAAATTAATGATTATTCATATACTGTGATTAACTGGATCTTTTAGTGGTATCAATTCTTCTGGTGGCTATTGGAATTGGAATTGCAACTGCTTTACTAGGATCTATAGGATTTCAGTTTCTAACACCGATTAATGATTTAGTTTTGTCTCCCTTGGAAGAAAAATGTCAACTAATCGCAAATGAAGGATACAAAATTCATGCAATTTATCCAGGTTCAAGTCTTGATGAACTTCCTGATGATGATATGAAACTAATGCAGTACTTGGATGAAAAATGGATGAAAGAATGTGTTTCTGTTCTTCCAGCTGATTCCATAATTAATATTGCAAATAATGTAGATAGAGAATTTTTTTCTGGGGAATAATTATCTAAAATGTTTCCATCCTAAATCTTTCAAACGAGTGTATCTATTATTTTCTTGAAGATAAACTCCTTTACCTGATGTGACATATCCAATTTCAATAATTGGTGTTTTAAGCAATTTTGCATTTTTTATTATTATTTGTCTATGTTTGGGAGATATTGTAAATACAATTTCATATTCTTCTCCTCCATGAAAAATTAATTTGTTTAAATCAAATTTTTGAGATTTTGCATAATATTGTAAATCTTTCATTGAAGGTATGTTATTAATGACAAATTTTTTCTTACTCTGTTTTGACATTTCATTTAAAGTGGTAGATAATCCATCACTAGAATCCATTGATGATGAAAAATATTTTTTATTTTTTATTCCAAATTTGAGTTTTGGATTTGGTTTTAATACTGATTTGATAGATTTTTTAACAAAATTCTCTTTTCCCTTTTTCTTACCAAGAAGCATGTTCAATCCTGCTGAAGTATAACCAAATGACCCAGTCACAAATATCAGATCCTTCTTTTTAGATCCTTTTCTGCTGACTAGATTATCGGTTTTTCCAAAAATACATACATTAAACACAATTTCTTTGCCTGCATTTGTGTCACCACCAAGAATTGAAATACCATATTCATCACATGCTTTTCTGAAACCTTTTCCAATCTCTTCAATTTTTGAGCGTGAAATAGTCCTTGGTAGATTTACAGAAATAATTCCATATTGAGGCTTGATTCCTTTTGCAGCAAAATCACTTACACATGCAACAATACTTTTTCTTGCAGCATCTGCTAATTTCATTTTAGATGGAATATCTGTACTTTCTACTAGAGTGTCTGTTTTAGCTACGATTTTGGTTTTACCTAAATTAAAAATTTCAACATCTTCTGAGACAAATTTCTTATTTCCTAATTTACTCTGAAAAATTTTGATTATTGAAGATTCATCTAACTTGGTCATAACTTTGTTTCACTAGTTCTAATGTGTCTTTAATAATTTTTTTACATTTTTCTTCATCATTTGATTCTGCTGAAACTCTTATGATCTCTTCGGTGTTTGATTTTCTAATCAAAACCCAACTGTTCTCATCAATTGTTCCTTTAATTCCATCTAATGTATTAATTTCTGAATATTCTTTTGAAAATTTAGAACTTACTTTTTCAATTACTTTATCATGAAAATTTGAATCAACTTCAATTTTTTCTCTTATTTGACTAAACTTTTCCATATAGTTTAAAATTTCATCAAATTTTGGATTACCCAGCATCGAACAAATTAATCCGCTGGTAAGAATTCCTTCTCTACAATAATTGAACTCTGGTAAAATAAAACCTGCACTGCTTCCTTCTCCTCCAGCTTGAGCATTTGTTTTCAACATGAGATCTATGACATTTGCTTCTCCAACTTTCGATCTTTGAACAGTTCCTCCTTTCTCAATGATGAATTTTTCAATCGATATGCTTGTATCAATACTTAAAACAAATTTTTTGTATCCTAATTCCAAAGTTTTTGCAACACCTAATCCTAGTGTTACATCTGGAATCTGCTTTTTTCCGTTTTTAACTACCACTAAACGATCTGCATCTAAATCAAATGCAAATCCAATTTCTTTTTTATTGGATGCTGAAATTAATTCAGATAATTTATCAGATGTAGGATCAGGACCTCTAGAGCATCCTGAAAGTTCTTCATTAATAATTTCAACTTTACATCCAATTTTTTTTAGTAAATCAGGTGCATATCCTTTTGCAGCACCACCTCCGATATCTACTACTACTTCTGGTTGATTTTCGATATCTCCTATGATTTTTGCTGCATCATCAATGTATGATGATGAAATATCTTGTTCAGTTCCAATTTTTGATTTTAAAATTTCTTGATGTTCAATAATTTGTGGTAATTCCTCTTCATTAATTCCTCTACCTTCAATAATGAATTTCATCCCATTCCATTTTATTGGATTATGAGATGAAGAAATTACTAATCCAGCACCATATTTTCTTGCTTCTCTAAAAACTACTGGAGTTGGAACTGTTTCTAAATTGAATACATCAATTCCATTTTTCATTAATGCAGCACTGGCTGTATCTTTCACCATGGAACCTGATGGTCTTGTGTCTTTTCCAATGACACATTTTTGTGATTTAATTAAAGATGAAAAATTATTACAAAATTCTAATACATCTTTTAGGTTAAGATCATCTCCAAATATTCCTCGAATCCCCGAAATTGTTTTCTTCAATTATTCCAACTCGGAAAGACTTTTTATTAACTCTGATGGATTTATCCAAACGTGCCTTGGTAGCTCAGCCTGGTAGAGCGAACGCCTCGTAAGCGTTAGGTCGCGGGTTCGTACCCCGTCCGAGGCTTTTCTTGTAAAATTTTTAAAATTATCTAGGAGATTCTTAAGAGATTATTCAATGAATGTTTCAATATCTGTTTCTAATTCTTTTCCTAACCCTTTCCACCACTGTTTAGTTTGTTCTGCCATATGCCCCTCATACTTTACGTAAAATTATCCTTTATAGATCTGTCGATTGATCCATGATTGACCCTTTGATAGCAAATTCTAAAATACCTCTAACTTTCTTTCTCTTCTTTCTTTCTTTTTATTTTTCTATAAACTATTATCATGAGTGCAGCACCTGCACAGCCCCAAAATAATGGCGATAATCCCGGTTCAATAGTTGGTTGTAATATTCCCATAAAACCCAATGACATTATTGCTACAAGAACTAATCCCAACATTTCAAGCATTTTCACCATAATTTTTCTATTATCACCTTGTAAAATCAAAAAGATATATGGTTTTGTAAACCACACAATTTATGGACAAATATCTTATGGTGCTTCTAATGTTTATGATTGTAACTATAGGTATAGCATTTGTAGATCCTGCTACTGGAGAATTTCGATTAATTCTCCCATTATTTTATGGCGGAATTGCAGGTTTCGCAATTATTATTGTTTATAGCTCCTATACAGAAAGAAAAGAACGACAAAAAGCAAATGCTAAGAGAAGAGCTAGAAAATAGATTTTAAAGTTCTAATCCAAATGATTCTGCAATACCTGCAAATTTTACATAAGAGTCCAAATATTGTCTACCTTTTCCAGTAATTACAAAAGTATTCTTACCATCAAATTCAATTTTATTAATTAGACCAGCGCCAGTCAAATTCTCTAAGAATTTACCTAATCTTGAATGTGATAAGTTAGCCTTTGTTAGAAGAGATGTTGTTTTGATGCCTTCTTGTCCTGATTGTTCAGTAACAGTCAATAGATCTGCAACTATCTGCATACTGGTTCTATAGGAAGCCATATGAGCTTTTGTATAAAACTAAGATATAAGAGTATTACCGTTCATTCAGATCAGATAAATATACTCTAACATGATTTTTCTGCAATGTCTTCTCATTCTTCTATTCCTTGGTTTGATGACTTTATGGGCGTTGCTTACCGATATTATGACCTTAGAATGAATGTTGTTCCTTTACTAACTGACAGAAAACAATCCGCATCTCTTTGGCGTGATACTATTCATTGGTGGGTAAATCCATCAATCAAAATCCGATTTGTAGAAATGGGTGATAAATACTGGTTTATTCTGGGTTCAGATTCTCAAAAACCGGATACTAATCTGTCTTTTTTCAAAGTATTACACAAATCTGAAAATTATGAGCGATTTAAGAAAGGTCATGGAGGAGAGGCATATCTTCGATTAGGTGTATATGCAAAAAAAACACTTAGTGATGTAAAAAAGAATGCTTTGTGCAATTGTAGTCATGAAGCTAGAGATCATGATGAAGGAGATGATGATGTATGTTTGTATAACAATTGTGATTGCAAAAAATTTGCTAGTTTTCAGGTAAACTTGTCAAAAAGAAAAAAAACAATTACTGATATTGTATTTTTAGAAGAAAAAGATGTAAAAGATGATCCTCTTGCATGGAATTGTCTTAATGTAAATAAATATTCAAAATCAGAACAAAACTAATCTAAATGCTTGTTTACTCTTACATGTTCTCCAGGATAGTGTTCACCAATTTTTTTTGAATAGCATTTTCCACACAAGAAACCTTCTATCTTCCATTCTTCCATAGACTTGTAATGAAGTTCGATTTCTTCACTACAAATTGCACATTTGTGTTTTGTTCCCAAAGCTACTTTTCTCTTTTTAGTCGATATAAAAAACATTCTGGAATAAACTGTACCTGAAAAATTATGTTAAATATCCCTTATTTGTATTAAATTTAGGTAGGCTGTCTGACCAATGTAAACCTCCTGCAAGATTTTTACTTGGTTGGACTTCTACCTTTTGAATTTAAAATAAACTGTTTGCTAGTTTTTTCAATGCTAGAATATCGTCTTCTTCATGACTAATTTTTTTATCAATTACACGAAGCATTGTGATATTCCAAACATGTTGTGAGAAAAAATTATGTTTTGTATTGGCTAACTCAATTTCATCATCTACTACAGTATCTTCCAGAAATTTAGTCACAATTACATCTGTTAATTTTAAAATTCTGGAATTAAGTTTGAAACTACGAAAAATAGGCTCTAGTTTTCTTACATCTACTTTGAAGTCATCTTTTGATTCAAGAATTTTTTTGTGGAGTATTCTAAAGTAGACTGCTACAAAAAATAATGTTGCGTATCTTTTTGTTTTATGTCCTCCTTGTTTTCCATAATTTAATGATTTTTTTGCAAATTCTTTGACAAGATAAGGATATAACAAAATTCTGTAATCATCTTTCAAATTATCATTGAATATATCGTCATATTTTCTTCCTCTTGGAAGAAACTGTGCTGGTGAACTGTACGCTTCAGTTGGTCTTTGTTCAATTCCTGCAACTAATGACTGAATCGCATCTTTAGCAACAATGACTTTCTTATGGTTATCTGGAAGATAGTTGTTGTATATCGCATCTCCTTCATATTCACTCTGTTTTGATTTTGATTTTGTATCAAAAGAACCTGCTTGAATTTCATAAAAGTACCCACAATTTTTTAATTGTGATTTAATTGATTTATGAAAATCCATGAGTGAAACAAGATCTTTTCCTCTAACTGAATTTTGAGAATTTCTGTACTTTGTAATATTATTTTGTTCTTGTTCATCATCTGCTTTGATTATTGTAACTGTCATGGAACCTTCCATGTTTTTTGTTCTCTTTGAATGATCAAGAATAGAATTTGATGTTTGTGCACCATTGACAATTTGTGGAGCATGTAGTTCAATCAAATTTTCTCCTAACTCTACAAAGTCACTAACGACAATAGTAATTCCATTGTTATAGTAGAAGAATTTGCCTGGATTATTTTGTAATGTTTCACGTAAACCTTTGTTAACTGTAGTCTTGAATTGCATCCATTGTCTAATATTTGATTCAAAAACATAATCTTTATTCTTACTTACAAATTCTGTAATTTCTCGTAACTTTAAAATTCCTAGAATGGTATTTTCATATTTTAGCATTTTTTCAAGTTTAATTGAGGATTTTTTACCTGCTGCAGGTTTTTTAATTCTGTCCCATAATTTTTGAATTATTTTCTCACCATCTATAATTTCGACAAATTCGTCATCATATTCTACTTTCTGATCTGTAACATAACAACATTTTACCTTGAGATTTTTTTCTTTAATTTTTGTAACAAGTTGAGCTAGTTCTGGTCTCATTTTTGTAACATCTTTTGAAAGTAATCGTTTTACGTCTTCTTTGAATTTGGCAATTGCTTCTAGTGAATGTGATGTGCCGTATTTTGATTGGAATAATCTAATTGTATTATCTGAAAAATCTACTGGAAGATATGCATCAATTCCGAGATCGTTTGCTCCATCCACAATTGCATCTGCTGCATCATCTTCTGTGGCCTCAAAAACTCGAGTTAACACCCATTGAAGAAAGTTATATCCTTTCTCAACTTCACTTTTAGCATTTTCAGCATATTCTTGTATACTTCCCTGAACGTTTTCTGCAAATCCTTCTAAAGGAAGACTAGAATTTTTTTGTACAAGTAATGTGTGCGAACCTGGTATGTATTCTAATAAACCATTTCCATTTTGTGACATTTATTTTTCTAATATGTTATATATTTAGAGAACTTGGTAATTATGTAATAACTGGCTGTTTAAACAATACTTATAATGGTTCTGTGAAGTTATCTAGAGCTGAGTTTTGAGGCATGGCCATAATGTCATCAAACATCCTACAACGTGATCTGTTTTCCTTTTGGCTCCGTTTCTGACCGTGGAGCTCTGATAAAATCTGCCAGTGACGGCAGGTTTGGCTTGATTCTCTTGAAATAATCCGATATGGTGTAAATCTGTAATTTCGGATACTGTTCCCCAAAAGGGGTTTCAAATATTCCTGCTGTTGCTGCTGCCTCTTTCATCTTTCTTGTAGGTTCTCTCAGACAGACAAAGACTCCCAGTTCTGCCTTTTCACTGTCCATGGTTCCAATCAAATCTCTGACCATTCCTGGATTTAGGCTATCTCCGCCTTTTACAGATACTATGATTTTGACATCAATTCGCTTTCCATCTTTGTTGGTTCCCAACTGTATGTATCCCCTCCCGTCGATTCCTTTATCTCCTGTCTGTCTTCTATTTGGCAGCACGTTTGGAATTAGCGTAACTGCCCATGCCTCAAACTGGAATTTGTTGCGTCTTGCCAAATCTTTTGCAGATTCAAAAGAGTTGGGGGTCCCCCTCACTTCTACGCTGACTCCAAATGCATCCTTCATTCTCTTTTCAATAAGACCTATAGCCAGATGTGTTATGTCTATCCCTATCCATCTGCGGTTTAGCTTTTGAGATGCATGAACTGCCGTACCGCATCCGCAAAACGGATCCAATACCACATCACCCTGATTTGAACTGGAGTTAATTACTCTTTCAAGTAAGCTTAGTGGTTTTTGTGTTGGATAACCCATCCTTTCTTTGGAAGTCGGCGTCTGTTGAAATGACATACAACTTATCCTAAAACTCTCCAGTACATCATAATTGATGCCAAATACACAAACCCAAGATAATTATCACAGTTCTTCTCATATCTGATTCTTGTTCTATGAAATCCATTCTTCAACCATGCAAAGAATCTCTCAACAACAAACCTTGTCTTGTTGTAATTGTTCTGCATGTTATTTGGTACGATGAATTTGGAATTATTCCTGTATGGAATGCAGCATCTGATAGAATGATTTCTCAGATAATTCCTGATGTATTTTGCATCATAGCCCTTGTCTGCATACACTGATACGATCTCTTCTATCATAGAATCATCTACAAAATCTGAAATTGATTCCATGACATCGATAAATTTCGTACTATCATGTT
Organism: Candidatus Nitrosopumilus sp.; assembly: GCA_963667665.2. Taxonomy (GTDB): domain Archaea; phylum Thermoproteota; class Nitrososphaeria; order Nitrososphaerales; family Nitrosopumilaceae; genus Nitrosopumilus. Next base: position 1,869,499 of record OY763927.2, on the reverse strand, counting down.
GATTTGCAGGACTGCATACAATTGATATTGGCAATCCATTACTATCTACGGCAACATGTATTTTTGTACCTAGAATCTTCTTGAAACCATCATATCCAGTTACGTTGCCCCTTTTTTATTGGAAATTGATGATGAATCAACTGATATCTTTTGCAGATTAATCTTGTTTTGTTTGTAAGCTGATTTCATTATTCCAGAAAGAATCTTTTTCCATACTCCTTTTTGCTGCCAGTCTTGTAATCGTAGATGTGTAGTTGATTTGGAACCATACTTTTCTGGTAATTCTTCCCATCTGCATCCAACAGTTAGAACAAATAGAATTCCATTAATTGTTGTTCTATCATCACATCTTGGTCTGCCTGTTCTTGCAGGTTTTGGTAAATGTGGTATAATTGATTTCCACTGTTTGTCTGTTAGTTCTTTATGAATCATAGAAATGATTTGATAGATGTTATTGTTAGATCCATACTATCATCAAATGTTTACAAAATGATCTGTTTTAGGATGAGTTGATAATATCAGACCAGACATCGCCTATTGCCTTGCCTTTTTTTACCACATCATCGAGGTATCTGCGCTTTCCTCTACCGTCAAAATATTTTTTACCATTCTCGTCAGTTTTGTTAAAACGAGCAAGATATTCTTGTCTGTGTGGCTGAGTTTGCTTATTAAAAGTGAAATCACTTGATTTTACATAATAAAATAGTGTGTCGTGCCCCCTGATCCAGTTCTTGGCCTGTGTTTTATAACCTGACAAAACCGCAATATCCCAAATTATCTCTCTTCTAAAATTCTGTGGCTGAAAGATTGCATCCAGAATTATCTTCAGATAATGACTTGCAGTAGGGTCACAGTGTAAATATAGACTTCCGGTATTTTTTAGAACCCTGTACAGTTCAATTAATCTGATTGTCATCATGACAAGATACGCCATCATATCATTTTCACCTATAGCTTCTCTCATACCTCTGATCACTGATGAGACAGTTGTACTTGTATTCAATAACTGCCCATAAGCCAGCTCTGATTCACTAGTCCAATGCCATGAATCCTCAAAAGCTGTTATCTGTGCAGGAGATTCAATATTGTCAGGTGTTTTGAATAGTATATTGTAAGCAGCTTTTGAGTTGAATGGAGAATCAAGATAGATAAGATCAACAGATTCATCTATGATGTGTTTTTGTAAAATGTCTAGGTTATCGCCAAAGTAGAGGGTATTTTTTGCAAGCTCCTCCCCCGATTATTTTGTCAGGGGACATGAACTAACGTACCCTTTCCTTGTTCCAGTATGGGGAATTACACTTTTTGTTGTTGCAGTTCTTTGGTGATTCGTTCCTACTATACCAAATCTCATTGCATCTATTGCACTCGTGTCGCCAATATGCACCATCTACTTTCATGCTCATATGCAAACATGAATTTGGTTATCATATAACTGTTTCCTACATATAGTCAAAACGTATAGTATATATGTAGTTAAAAAGTACAGTATGGTATGAACACAAGAACTCAAAAAGCAAAACAGATTATGGAAACACAGGGTCACTGCTCACAGATTGATGCAAATACATTTTCAGTCAGATCACAGACAAACCCTGAAAAGAGGTATGCAGTAAGAGAGACGGCAAACGGTTTAGTTTGCGAATGTCCTGATCACAGGTTTCGAAAGGCAGACTGCAAGCACATCAAAATTGTACTAGAGATAGTGAAGAATAACAAGTGCAGAAAGAACAACACATTTCGAATCATGGAAAGATCACAGCTCAAACTATGCAAATACTGCGATTCAGGCAGACTAAAGAAGAACGGAACAAGACAGACGGCAAAAGGCAACGTTGTAATATATGAAAATTATGTCCGCTAGTCATTTGTGTCTACCTCCATCCATTGTGGGTCATTTGTCCTGATTGCTTCTGTAGCCTTCCTGGCAGAAAACGCCTTGAGCGGGGTCTCGTAGTTGTGCATGTCCAGCGAAAAGTGGAGTCGTCTCTCGTTGTAGTATTCAATGTACTCGGACAGGCTCTCGTAGTGGTGTATCTCCTCCTCAATGCTCCTGTGGAACCGTTCAAGCTTGCCGTTGGTCTGAGAGTGATACGGTCTTGAATTGATCAACTCTATGCCAAGGTTCAGCAGCTCGTTCTCAAAGATGGTCGGAGTCCAGGTGCCGGTAAGCTTCTTGCGGCCGCCCCTGCCTACAAAGCACGATCCATTGTCTGACAGTATGGTTGCAGGAGTCCCAAACTCCCTGATGGCCTGCCTGAGCGCCACGACCGCGTTCTCTGACGTGGCTTCCTTGAACAGCCTTGCACCTGTCACGCACCTGGATGCATCATCAAGGTAGGTTATGAGGTTCAGGCCGCGAAAGCGCGGATCCTTCATGACGTGCCAGTCCGTATGCCACATTGAATTGGAATGCTTCCGTTCGTAGCGTATCCACTTCCGCCTGCGGGATTTGGCAGTCGACAGAACCACCAGTCCGTTCTCCTTCATGACCTGGTATACCTTGGCGTAGCTTACATCATAATCTTTTCGCAGGTTCATCGCGGTGCGCAGCACGCCCACATCTTCTCGCCTGTGCTCGTCCAGTACCAGTTGCACCTCGTCTGAGGACGGCCAGGTCGCCGGTCGCCCTGGCATTCTGGGGATGTGTGGAGATCCGGTAGCACAAAACTCTGCCCAAAGTCTCCTTACGTGCCGTGGAGTCACACCTATCTGGACTGCTACCGCCGACGAACTCGTGCCTTTCTTGATCTGCCCCATTGCGTAACGTATGGCCTTGGCAGTCAAACGTTTTGTCATCTTTTTTCTTGATCGATGCAAGGCAAAATAATCCTTTACGGTAAGCTTGATCTTAGCTGGACCTAATTTTCGTACAATAGATTTTCGGACTATAACCTATAGACATAAATATTTTATAATAAAAAACAGATCATTGATTTCTAGTCATAATTATAACGTCATTTTGCAATCGGATCGTCTAATGTCATCTTTTGGAGACATGGGGGGAGGTGACAGCACTTGAACCGTCATTTATACCCCCAGATTCGCACCGTACACGTACTGTCAGTCATTGCGGTGTTTGCCATATCTGCAGGCATTCTCCTGGCTGCACAGTCAGGCTGTATCGGTGCGACTCTGGCCGGAACAGACGGCAGCTACAACACGCCTGATACAGGGCTGTCTGAGCACGCCCCTGTGCAGGCAGTAACAGCATGGGAGGAGATGACGAACCTGAGTGTTGCCTGCCAAATTGCAGACACGTTTGCAGATATGTTGTTTACAGGCGTGCTGGATGCTGCCTATGCGGTGCATGCAGTATTGAGTTTGACTGCCGTTGATAATATCGCAGATACCGTCAGCCTGAAGCTTGATGGTGTGAATGATATCACCACATTCGTGCCGCAGCCCCAGTATGCCTTTGCCCAGACTCCTCCCGCCGACGCGTTTGTGACCACGTGGAAGACGGCATCGGCAGACCAGAGCATCACCATCAACTTTGTGGGAGACGACATGAACATCTCATGGGGGGACGGTATGACTGAGACGAACCTCTCGGGACCCCAGACCCACACCTATGAAGATGCAGGCAACTACACGGTCTCTGTGACCGGCGGCCTGACAGGACTTACATTGGACAGGCCTCCCGACTCCTTTAGCTTACCCGGCCTCGTACCCGAGCTTGCCTCGATAGACCAGTGGGGCAGCATATCCTGGACCAACATGAGTAACGCCTTTGCCGGAGCCTCCAACATGACCTACATGGCCACTGACACGCCGGACCTGAGTCTTGTCACCGACATGTCCTCCATGTTCGTTAGTGCCACATCCTTTGACGGCGACCTCTCATCCTGGGACGTCTCGTCTGTCAGGGATATGTACGGCATGTTCCACAACGCCGCCTCCTTCAACCAGCCCCTCAACAGCTGGAACGTCTCCTCTGTCACCGACATGTCATCCATGTTCTTCAGCGCCACCTCCTTTGACGGCACCCTCTCCGACTGGAATGTCTCCTCTGTCACAAACATGAACGGCATGTTCAACTCCGCCTCCTCCTTCAACCAACCCCTCAACAGCTGGGACGTCTCTTCTGTCACCGACATGTCCGACATGTTCAACTCCGCCTTCTCCTTCAACGGCGACCTCTCCAGCTGGGACGTCTCTTCTGTCACCGACATGTCCGACATGTTCTTCTACACCTCTGACTTTGATGGCGACCTCTCCGGATGGGACGTCTCTTCTGTCACCGACATGGCCGGCATGTTCTTCTACACCTCTGACTTTGATGGCGACCTCTCCGGATGGGACGTCTCTTCTGTCACTGACATGTCCGGCATGTTCAACTCTGCCTCCTCCTTCAACGGCGACCTCTCCGGATGGGACGTCTCCTCGGTCACCGACATGTCCTACATGTTCTTCTACACCTCTGACTTTGATGGCGACCTCTCCGGATGGGACGTCTCCTCTGTCACTGACATGTCCGGCATGTTCAACTCCGCCTCCTCCTTCAACCAACCCCTCAACGGCTGGGATGTCTCAAAGGTGACTGACATGTCCGGCATGTTCGCCTTTACCAGTGTCTTCAACCAACCCCTCAACAGCTGGAACGTCTCCTCGGTCAGTAACATGAACGGCATGTTCAACTCCGCCTCCTCCTTCAACCAACCCCTCAACAGCTGGAACGTCTCTTCTGTCACCGACATGAACGGCATGTTCAACTCCGCCTCCTCCTTCAACGGCGACCTCTCCAGCTGGGACGTCTCCTCTGTCACCGACATGGCCAGCATGTTCTTCTACACCTCTGACTTTGATGGCGACCTCTCCGGATGGGACGTCTCTTCTGTCACCGACATGTCCGGCATGTTCAACTCCGCCTCCTCCTTCAACGGCGACCTCTCCAGATGGGACGTCTCCTCGGTCACCGACATGTCCTACATGTTCTTCTACACCTCTTTGATGGCGACCTCTCCGGATGGGACGTCTCCTCTGTCACTGACATGTCCGGCATGTTCAACTCCGCCTCCTCCTTCAACCAACCCCTCAACGGCTGGGATGTCTCAAAGGTGACTGACATGTCCGGCATGTTCGCCTTTACCAGTGTCTTCAACCAACCCCTCAACAGCTGGAACGTCTCCTCGGTCAGTAACATGAACGGCATGTTCAACTCCGCCTCCTCCTTCAACCAACCCCTCAACAGCTGGAACGTCTCTTCTGTCACCGACATGAACGGCATGTTCAACTCCGCCTCCTCCTTCAACGGCGACCTCTCCAGCTGGGACGTCTCCTCTGTCACCGACATGGCCAGCATGTTCTTCTACACCTCTGACTTTGATGGCGACCTCTCCGGATGGGACGTCTCTTCTGTCACCGACATGTCCGGCATGTTCAACTCCGCCTCCTCCTTCAACGGCGACCTCTCCAGATGGGACGTCTCCTCGGTCACCGACATGTCCTACATGTTCTTCTACACCTCTGACTTTGATGGCGACCTCTCCGGATGGGACGTCTCCTCTGTCACTGACATGTCCGGCATGTTCAACTCCGCCTCCTCCTTCAACCAACCCCTCAACGGCTGGGATGTCTCAAAGGTGACTGACATGTCCGGCATGTTCGCCTTTACCAGTGTTTTCAACCAACCCCTCAACAGCTGGAACGTCTCCTCGGTCAGTAACATGAACGGCATGTTCAACTCCGCCTCCTCCTTCAACCAACCCCTCAACAGCTGGAACGTCTCTTCTGTCACTGACATGTCCGACATGTTCAACTCCGCCTTCTCCTTCAACGGCGACCTCTCCAGCTGGGACGTCTCCTCTGTCACCGACATGGCCAGCATGTTCTTCTACACCTCTGACTTTGATGGCGACCTCTCCGGATGGGACGTCTCTTCTGTCACTGACATGTCCGGCATGTTCAACTCCGCCTCCTCCTTCAACGGCGACCTCTCCGGATGGGACGTCTCCTCGGTCACCGACATGTCCTACATGTTCTTCTACACCTCTGACTTTGATGGCGACCTCTCCGGATGGGACGTCTCCTCTGTCACTGACATGTCCGGCATGTTCAACTCCGCCTCCTCCTTCAACCAACCCCTCAACGGCTGGGATGTCTCAAAGGTGACTGACATGTCCGGCATGTTCGCCTTTACCAGTGTTTTCAACCAACTCCTCAACAGCTGGAACGTCTCCTCGGTCAGTAACATGAACGGCATGTTCAACTCCGCCTCCTCCTTCAACCAACCCCTCAACAGCTGGAACGTCTCTTCTGTCACTGACATGTCCGACATGTTCAACTCCGCCTTCTCCTTCAACGGCGACCTCTCCAGCTGGGACGTCTCCTCTGTCACCGACATGGCCAGCATGTTCTTCTACACCTCTGACTTTGATGGCGACCTCTCCGGATGGGACGTCTCTTCTGTCACTGACATGTCCGGCATGTTCAACTCCGCCTCCTCCTTCAACGGCGACCTCTCCGGATGGGACGTCTCCTCGGTCACCGACATGTCCTACATGTTCTTCTACACCTCTGACTTTGATGGCGACCTCTCCGGATGGGACGTCTCCTCTGTCACTGACATGTCCGGCATGTTCAACTCCGCCTCCTCCTTCAACCAACCCCTCAACGGCTGGGATGTCTCAAAGGTGACTGACATGTCCGGCATGTTCGCCTTTACCAGTGTTTTCAACCAACTCCTCAACAGCTGGAACGTCTCCTCGGTCAGTAACATGAACGGCATGTTCAACTCCGCCTCCTCCTTCAACCAACCCCTCAACAGCTGGAACGTCTCTTCTGTCACTGACATGTCCGACATGTTCAACTCCGCCTTCTCCTTCAACGGCGACCTCTCCAGCTGGGACGTCTCCTCTGTCACCGACATGGCCAGCATGTTCTTCTACACCTCTGACTTTGATGGCGACCTCTCCGGATGGGACGTCTCCTCTGTCACTGACATGTCCGGCATGTTCAACTCCGCCTCCTCCTTCAACCAACCCCTCAACAGCTGGGATGTCTCAAAGGTGACTGACATGTCCGGCATGTTCGCCTTTACCAGTGTCTTCAACCAACTCCTCAACAGCTGGGACGTCTCTTCTGTCACCGACATGTCCGACATGTTCAACTCCGCCTTCTCCTTCAACGGCGACCTCTCCAGCTGGGACGTCTCCTCTGTCACCGACATGGCCAGCATGTTCTTCTACACCTCTGACTTTGATGGCGACCTCTCCGGATGGGACGTCTCTTCTGTCACCGACATGTCCGACATGTTCAACTCCGCCTTCTCCTTCAACGGCGACCTCTCCAGCTGGGACGTCTCCTCTGTCACCGACATGGCCAGCATGTTCTTCTACACCTCTGACTTTGATGGCGACCTCTCCGGATGGGACGTCTCTTCTGTCACCGACATGGCCGGCATGTTCAACTCCGCCTCCTCCTTCAACGGCGACCTCTCCAGCTGGGACGTCTCCTCGGTCACCGACATGTCCTACATGTTCTCCTACTCTTCCTTCAACGGCGATCTCTCCGGATGGGACGTCTCTGGCGTAACCTACATGGAACAGATGTTCCAGTCCGCCTCCTTCAACGGCAACCTCGGAAATTGGTACATCACGCTTGACAATGCGTCAGTCACAGGAATCCTGCAAGCAGTTGGAAACATCACACCTCAGAATGAGTTCCTTGCAACCCATGAGCCTACGTACAGTATTGGATCCAGTAGCGACTCGGAACACTTTGGCATAAATGGTGCCGCGTTGGTCCTGATGACCATTCCTGATGCCAATCCTGCCATTGTCAACATAACCTCCACCGGAGACTTTGGCACATCCAATTCCCGCATATTTGAGATAACTATCTTGCCAGGCGTTGCAGACACCACCAACCCAAGGCTTGCATCAATTGAGAGGTCCAGCCCGACATCCCAGAACACGGACAGCCAGTCGCTGATCTACGAGGTAACCTTTAGCGAAAGCGTCACGGGAGTAACCTCATCTGATTTTATCCTGTCCCTAGTTGGAAGCAATGCTGGTACCGGTTCTATCACCGGGATATCAGGCTCTGGCAGCGTGTACTATGTGACAGTCTCTGCCGCGCAGGACGGGACGTACAACCTCGACCTCGTCTCGTCAGGACACGGCATCAGGGACGCAGCGAACAACCTCCTTAACAACACAACCCCCACCACCGGAACTGACGAGACATACACCGTCAGCACCACCGTCATAGACAACACCAACCCAAGACTTGCATCAATTGAGAGGTACAGCCCGGCAGCAGAAAACACCGACAGCCAGACACTGGTATACAAGGTGACCTTCAGCGAGAATGTTACGGGGGTGGACACATCTGACTTTACATTATCTCCTGACAGCACTGGCAACAGTACCGGTTCCGGACAGTTCACGCAGACAAGAACGCCTGCCATCACCATACCCTACGATCAGATCGTGACTGACACCATCCTAGTTACCGGCTCCGGCACTGCCACATCCGTCTCTGTTGCAGTGGACATCGCCCACCCATACATAGACGATCTCAAGGTAGATCTCATCGCCCCTGACGGCACGGTTCAGACGCTGCACGACCGCCCAAGCGGTCCGGCCAACATAGATCAGACCTACACGCCTGACTTTGGCAGCGTCTCCATCGCAGGAAACTGGACCTTACAGATGCACGACGATTACAGTGCAGACGACGGCATTTTGAACAGCTGGATGCTTACAGTCAATCATGACTCTGACATTGCCACCCATGTTACCTCGATATCAGGCTCCGGTGATGTGTACTATGCAACGCTCTCTGCTGCGCAGGACGGTACCTACAACCTTGATCTTGTGTCATCCGGCCACAGCATCACCGATGCCGCAGCCAACCCTCTAACTGACACTATCCCCACCACCGGAACTGACGAGACATACACCGTCAGCACCACCGTCATAGACAACACCAACCCAAGACTTGCATCAATTGAGCGGTACACTCCTGCAACCGAGAATACGGACAACCAGACACTAGTCTACAAGGCAACCTTTAGCGAGGATGTCACGGGAGTAACTGTATCTGACTTTACCTTGTCTTCTGACAGTGCGGGGGGAGAAAGCACATCCACCTCAACTGGACAGTTCACACAGACAAGATCCCCCCACCTTACCATACCTGACCTTGCAACTGTATCTGATACCATCACAGTCCCTGATTCTGAAACTGCCACATCCGTCTCAGTTGAAGTAGACATTACGCATAACTACATCGGCGATCTCAAGATAGACATTATTGCCCCTGATGGCACTTCAATAACACTACACGACAATTCTGGCGGCAGCACCGACAACATAGACCAGCCGTACGCCCCGTTATTTGGAAGCATCCCCATCTCAGGTGTCTGGACCCTGCAGATACACGACAGGGATGCTCCCGATCCAGGAGTCCTGAACAGCTGGACACTTACCATCAATTACAGCACCACCACCACTGTCAGCCCCGTCACCGGCATCTCAGGTTCAGGTGATGTGTACTATGTGACAGTCTCTGCCGCGCAGGACGGGACGTACAACCTTGATCTTGTCTCATCAGACCACAACATTGTCGATGCTGCAAACAACTCGCTGACCAACACGGCTACCACCGGTGCAGACCAGACATACACCGTCAGTACCGCAGTTATAGACAACACCAACCCAAGACTTGCATCAATTGAGAGGTCCAGCCCGACATCCCAGAACACGGACAGCCAGTCTCTACTCTACAAGGCAACCTTTAGCGAGGATGTCACGGGAGTAACTGCATCCGACTTTGTCCTGTCTCCTAGCAGTACGGGAAGAGTCAGCGGCACCACCCAAGTCACCGGCATCTCAGGTTCAGGTGATGTGTACTATGTGACAGTCTCTGCATTACAGGACGGCACATACAACCTTGATCTTGTCTCATCAGACCACAACATTGCAGATGCTGCAAACAACTCGCTGACCAACACGGCTACTACCGGTGCAGACCAGACATACACCGTCAGTACCGCAGTTATAGACAACACCAACCCAAGACTTGCATCAATTGAGCGGTCCAGCCCGACATCCCAGAACACGGACAGCCAGTCTCTACTCTACAAGGCAACCTTTAGCGAGGATGTCACGGGAGTAACTGCATCCGACTTTGTCCTGTCTCCTAGCAGTACGGGAAGAGTCAGCGGCACCACCCAAGTCACCGGCATCTCAGGCTCCAGCGACACGTACTACGTTACAGTCTCCTCATCTACTGACGGAACATACAACCTTGATCTTGTCTCATCAGACCACAACATTGTCGATGCTGCAAACAACTCGCTGACCAACACGGCTACCACCGGTGCAGACCAGACATACACCGTCAGTACCGCAGTTATAGACAACACCAACCCAAGACTTGCATCAATTGAGCGGTACACTCCTGCAACCGAGAATACGGACAACCAGACACTAGTCTACAAGGCAACCTTTAGCGAAGATGTCACGGGAGTAACTGTATCTGACTTTACCTTGTCTTCTGACAGTGCGGGGGGAGAAAGCACATCCACCTCAACTGGACAGTTCACACAGACAAGATCCCCCCACCTTACCATACCTGACCTTGCAACTGTATCTGATACCATCACAGTCCCTGATTCTGAAACTGCCACATCCGTCTCAGTTGAAGTAGACATTACGCATAACTACATCGGCGATCTCAAGATAGACATTATTGCCCCTGATGGCACTTCAATAACACTACACGACAATTCTGGCGGCAGCACCGACAACATAGACCAGCCGTACGCCCCGTTATTTGGAAGCATCCCCATCTCAGGTGTCTGGACCCTGCAGATACACGACAGGGATGCTCCCGATCCAGGAGTACTGAACAGCTGGACACTTACCATCAATTACAGCACCACCACCACTGTCAGCCCCGTCACCGGCATCTCAGGTTCAGGTGATGTGTACTATGTGACAGTCTCTGCCGCGCAGGACGGGACGTACAACCTCGACCTCGTCTCGTCAGGACACGGCATCAGGGACGCAGCGAACAACCTCCTTAACAACACAACCCCCACCACCGGAACTGACGAGACATACACCGTCAGCACCACCGTCACAGACAACACCAACCCAAGACTTGCATCAATTGAGAGGTACAGCCCGGCAGCAGAAAACACCGACAGCCAGACACTGGTATACAAGGTGACCTTCAGCGAGAATGTTACGGGGGTGGACACATCTGACTTTACATTATCTCCTGACAGCACTGGCAACGGTACCGGCTCCGGACAGTTCACGCAGACAAGAACGCCTGCCATCACCATACCCTACGATCAGATCGTGACTGACACCATCCTAGTTACCGGCTCCGGCACTGCCACATCCGTCTCTGTTGCAGTGGACATCGCCCACCAATACGTAGTCGATCTCAAGGTAGACCTCATCGCCCCTGACGGCACGGTTCAAACGCTGCACGACCACTCAAGCGGTTCGGCTAACATAGATCAGACCTACACGCCTGACTTTGGCAGCGTCTCCATCGCAGGAAACTGGACCTTACAGATGCACGACGATTACAGTGCAGACGACGGCATTTTGAACAGCTGGATGCTTACAGTCAATCATGACTCTGACATTGCCACCCATGTTACCTCGATATCAGGCTCCGGTGATGTGTACTATGCAACGCTCTCTGCTGCGCAGGACGGTACCTACAACCTTGATCTTGTGTCATCCGGCCACAGCATCACCGATGCCGCAGCCAACCCTCTAACTGACACTATCCCCACCACCGGAACTGACGAGACATACACCGTCAGCACCACCGTCATAGACACCATCAACCCAAGGCTTGCATCAATTGAGAGGTCCAGCCCGACATCCCAGAACACGGACAGCCAGTCGCTGATCTACGAGGTAACCTTTAGCGAAAGCGTCACGGGAGTAACCTCATCTGATTTTATCCTGTCCCTAGTTGGAAGCAATGCTGGTACCGGTTTTATCACCGGGATATCAGGCTCTGGCAGCGTGTACTATGTGACAGTCTCTGCCGCGCAGGACGGGACGTACAACCTCGACCTCGTCTCGTCAGGACACGGCATCAGGGACGCAGCGAACAACCTCCTTAACAACACAACCCCCACCACCGGAACTGACGAGACATACACCGTCAGCACCACCGTCACAGACAACACCAACCCAAGACTTGCATCAATTGAGCGGTACACTCCTGCAACCGAGAATACGGACAACCAGACACTAGTCTACAAGGCAACCTTTAGCGAGGATGTCACGGGAGTAACTGTATCTGACTTTACCTTGTCTTCTGACAGTGCGGGGGGAGAAAGCACATCCACCTCAACTGGACAGTTCACACAGACAAGATCCCCCAATCTTACCATACCTGACCTTGCAACTGTATCTGATACCATCACAGTCCCTGATTCTGAAACTGCCACATCCGTCTCAGTTGAAGTAGACATTACGCATAACTACATCGGCGATCTCAAGATAGACATTATTGCCCCTGATGGCACTTCAATAACACTACACGACAATTCTGGCGGCAGCACCGACAACATAGACCAGCCGTACGCCCCGTTATTTGGAAGCATCCCCATCTCAGGTGTCTGGACCCTGCAGATACACGACAGGACTGCTCCCGATCCAGGAGTCCTGAACAGCTGGACACTTACCATCAATTACGGCACCACCACCACTGTCAGCCCCGTTACTGACATCTCAGGTTCAGGTGATGTGTACTATGTGACAGTCTCTGCATTACAGGACGGCACATACAACCTTGATCTTGTCTCATCAGACCACAACATTGTCGATGCTGCAAACAACTCGCTGACCAACACGGCTACCACCGGTGCAGACCAGACATACACCGTCAGTACCGCAGTTATAGACAACACCAACCCAAGACTTGCATCAATTGAGCGGTCCAGCCCGACATCCCAGAACACGGACAGCCAGTCTCTACTCTACAAGGCAACCTTTAGCGAGGATGTCACGGGAGTAACTGTATCTGACTTTACCTTGTCTTCTGACAGTGCGGGGGGAGAAAGCACATCCACCTCAACTGGACAGTTCACACAGACAAGATCCCCCCACCTTACCATACCTGACCTTGCAACTGTATCTGATACCATCACAGTCTCCAGTTCTGGAACTGTCGCCTCCGTCTCAGTTGAAGTAGACATTACGCATAACTACATCGGCGATCTCAAGATAGACATTATTGCCCCTGATGGCACTTCAATAACACTACACGACAATTCTGGCGGCAGCACCGACAACATAGACCAGCCGTACGCCCCGTTATTTGGAAGCATCCCCATCTCAGGTGTCTGGACCCTGCAGATACACGACAGGGATGCTCCCGATCCAGGAGTCCTGAACAGCTGGACACTTACCATCAATTACAGCACCACCACCACTGTCAGCCCCGTTACTGACATCTCAGGTTCAGGTGATGTGTACTATGTGACAGTCTCTGCATTACAGGACGGCACATACAACCTTGATCTTGTCTCATCAGACCACAACATTGTCGATGCTGCAAACAACTCGCTGACCAACACGGCTACCACCGGTGCAGACCAGACATACACCGTCAGTACCGCAGTTATAGACAACACCAACCCAAGACTTGCATCAATTGAGCGGTCCAGCCCGACATCCCAGAACACGGACAGCCAGTCTCTACTCTACAAGGCAACCTTTAGCGAGGATGTCACGGGAGTAACTGTATCTGACTTTACCTTGTCTTCTGACAGTGCGGGGGGAGAAAGCACATCCACCTCAACTGGACAGTTCACACAGACAAGATCCCCCCACCTTACCATACCTGACCTTGCAACTGTATCTGATACCATCACAGTCTCCAGTTCTGGAACTGTCGCCTCCGTCTCAGTTGAAGTAGACATTACGCATAACTACATCGGCGATCTCAAGATAGACATTATTGCCCCTGATGGCACTTCAATAACACTACACGACAATTCTGGCGGCAGCACCGACAACATAGACCAGCCGTACGCCCCGTTATTTGGAAGCATCCCCATCTCAGGTGTCTGGACCCTGCAGATACACGACAGGACTGCTCCCGATCCAGGAGTCCTGAACAGCTGGACACTTACCATCAATTACAGCACCACCACCACTGTCAGCCCCGTTACTGACATCTCAGGTTCAGGTGATGTGTACTATGTGACAGTCTCTGCATTACAGGACGGCACATACAACCTTGATCTTGTCTCATCAGACCACAACATTGTCGATGCTGCAAACAACTCGCTGACCAACACGGCTACCACCGGTGCAGACCAGACATACACCGTCAGTACCGCAGTTATAGACAACACCAACCCAAGACTTGCATCAATTGAGCGGTCCAGCCCGACATCCCAGAACACGGACAGCCAGTCTCTACTCTACAAGGCAACCTTTAGCGAGGATGTCACGGGAGTAACTGTATCTGACTTTACCTTGTCTTCTGACAGTGCGGGGGGAGAAAGCACATCCACCTCAACTGGACAGTTCACACAGACAAGATCCCCCCACCTTACCATACCTGACCTTGCAACTGTATCTGATACCATCACAGTCTCCAGTTCTGGAACTGTCGCCTCCGTCTCAGTTGAAGTAGACATTACGCATAACTACATCGGCGATCTCAAGATAGACATTATTGCCCCTGATGGCACTTCAATAACACTACACGACAATTCTGGCGGCAGCACCGACAACATAGACCAGCCGTACGCCCCGTTATTTGGAAGCATCCCCATCTCAGGTGTCTGGACCCTGCAGATACACGACAGGGATGCTCCCGATCCAGGAGTCCTGAACAGCTGGACACTTACCATCAATTACAGCGATACTGCCACAACTCTCAGCTCCGTTACTGACATCTCAGGTTCAGGTGATGTGTACTATGTGACAGTCTCTGCCACGCAGGACGGCACATACAACCTTGATCTTGTCTCATCAGACCACAACATTGTCGATGCTGCAAACAACCCTCTGACCAACACGGCTACCACCGGTGCAGACCAGACATACACCGTCAGTACCGCAGTTATAGACAACACCAACCCAAGACTTGCATCAATTGAGCGGTACAATCCTGCAACCGAGAATACGGACAGCCAGACACTAGTCTACAAGGCAACCTTTAGCGAGGATGTCACGGGAGTAACTGTATCTGACTTTACCTTGTCTTCTGACAGTGCGGGGGGAGAAAGCACATCCACCTCAACTGGACAGTTCACACAGACAAGATCCCCCAATCTTACCATACCTGACCTTGCAACTGTATCTGATACCATCACAGTCTCCAGTTCTGGAACTGCCACATCCGTCTCAGTTGAAGTAGACATTACGCATAACTACATCGGCGATCTCAAGATAGACATTATTGCCCCTGATGGCACTTCAATAACACTACACGACAATTCTGGCGGCAGCACCGACAACATAGACCAGCCGTACGCCCCGTTATTTGGAAGCATCCCCATCTCAGGTGTCTGGACCCTGCAGATACATGACAGGGATGCTCCCGATCCAGGAGTCCTGAACAGCTGGACACTTACCATCAATTACAGCACCACCACCACTGTCAGCCCCGTCACCGGCATCTCAGGTTCAGGTGATGTGTACTATGTGACAGTCTCTGCCACGCAGGACGGAACATACAACCTTGATCTTGTCTCATCAGACCACAACATTGCAGATGCTGCAAACAACTCGCTGACCAACACGGCTACTACCGGTGCAGACCAGACATACACCGTCAGTACCGCAGTTATAGACAACACCAACCCAAGACTTGCATCAATTGAGCGGTACACTCCTGCAACCGAGAATACGGACAGCCAGTCTCTACTCTACAAGGCAACCTTTAGCGAGGATGTCACGGGAGTAACTGCATCCGACTTTGTCCTGTCTCCTAGCAGTACGGGAAGAGTCAGCGGCACCACCCAAGTCACCGGCATCTCAGGCTCCGGCGACACGTACTACGTTACAGTCTCCTCATCTACTGACGGAACATACAACCTTGATCTTGTCTCATCAGACCACAACATTGTCGATGCTGCAAACAACTCGCTGACCAACACGGCTACCACCGGTGCAGACCAGACATACACCGTCAGTACCGCAGTTATAGACAACACCAACCCAAGACTTGCATCAATTGAGCGGTACACTCCTGCAACCGAGAATACGGACAACCAGACACTAGTCTACAAGGCAACCTTTAGCGAGGATGTCACGGGAGTAACTGTATCTGACTTTACCTTGTCTTCTGACAGTGCGGGGGGAGAAAGCACATCCACCTCAACTGGACAGTTCACACAGACAAGATCCCCCCACCTTACCATACCTAACCTTGCAACTGTATCTGATACCATCACAGTCTCCAGTTCTGGAACTGTCGCCTCCGTCTCAGTTGAAGTAGACATTACGCATAACTACATCGGCGATCTCAAGATAGACATTATTGCCCCTGATGGCACTTCAATAACACTACACGACAATTCTGGCGGCAGCACCGACAACATAGACCAGCCGTACGCCCCGCTATTTGGAAGCATCCCCATCTCAGGTGTCTGGACCCTGCAGATACATGACAGGGATGCTCCCGATCCAGGAGTCCTGAACAGCTGGACACTTACCATCAATTACAGCACCACCACCACTGTCAGCCCCGTCACCGGCATCTCAGGTTCAGGTGATGTGTACTATGTGACAGTCTCTGCCACGCAGGACGGAACATACAACCTCGACCTCGTCTCGTCAGGACACGGCATCAGGGACGCAGCGAACAACCTCCTTAACAACACAACCCCCACCACCGGAACTGACGAGACATACACCGTCAGCACCACCGTCACAGACAACACCAACCCAAGACTTGCATCAATTGAGAGGTACAGCCCGGCAGCAGAAAACACCGACAGCCAGACACTGGTATACAAGGTGACCTTCAGCGAGAATGTTACGGGGGTGGACACATCTGACTTTACATTATCTCCTGACAGCACTGGCAACGGTACCGGCTCCGGACAGTTCACGCAGACAAGAACGCCTGCCATCACCATACCCTACGATCAGATCGTGACTGACACCATCCTAGTTACCGGCTCCGGCACTGCCACATCCGTCTCTGTTGCAGTGGACATCGCCCACCAATACGTAGTCGATCTCAAGGTAGACCTCATCGCCCCTGACGGCACGGTTCAAACGCTGCACGACCACTCAAGCGGTTCGGCTAACATAGATCAGACCTACACGCCTGACTTTGGCAGCGTCTCCATCGCAGGAAACTGGACCTTACAGATGCACGACGATTACAGTGCAGACGACGGCATTTTGAACAGCTGGATGCTTACAGTCAATCATGACTCTGACATTGCCACCCATGTTACCTCGATATCAGGCTCCGGTGATGTGTACTATGCAACGCTCTCTGCTGCGCAGGACGGTACCTACAACCTTGATCTTGTGTCATCCGGCCACAGCATCACCGATGCCGCAGCCAACCCTCTAACTGACACTATCCCCACCACCGGAACTGACGAGACATACACCGTCAGCACCATACCTGCAGATGTCACTGCCCCCACACTTGCATCAATTGAGAGGTACAGCCCGGCAGCAGAAAACACCGACAGCCAGACACTGGTATACAAGGTGACCTTCAGCGAGAATGTTACGGGGGTGGATGCATCTGACTTTATCCTGTCCCCTGACAGCACAGGGGGAGGCACCACCACCACCTCTGCCGAACAGTTCACGCAGACAAGATCCCCAAACCTTGCCATACCTGACCTTCAAACCGTATCTGACACCATCACAGTATCTGATTCCGGGACCGTCACATCCGTCTCAGTTGCAGTGGACATCACGCATACCTATAGCAATGCGCATAAGTTTCTGTACAGCCAATTTCTGGGCATCGTCGTCCCTTGATCATCACATCTTTGTAAATCATCGTCTCCTGCATTCCGAACAGCATCTGTATACCTTCAACGTATTTTTTTCACACAAATTTGTAAATTAGAACTATCTTGGCATTTCACACGAACGTCAATTTAACCGTACTGTTACTAAATAGGAAAAGTCAAAAATTTGTTTCACTAAATGTACACATGCATGGACATAAAATGCTAAAACAAGTGCAAAAAGTAGAACATGCAGGCTGCATATCACGTCGGTTATCCATGCTGTTGGCATTTATGGTAATCAAAACATTTGTCAATACTGCCAAAATATCTTGTTGTGATCGTCGTACTGTTGCCATGTAACATTGCAGGTTTGCATGTGCTGCAAAATCATTTCATGGAATATGGCAGGCCCTCTCAGACAAACCACGGTCAGGACGTCCACCCAAGATAGACAGAAAAATTCTAAACAAAGCAAGGCATTGGTGCGAGGAACGCGCATTTACACCCGTAGAACTGCACGACAAACTAGAAGAGATGTCTGGAAAAAACCTTGGCATCTCGCAGATAAGGCGATATGCCAGACAGTGGGGATACTCTAGAAAAAAGACACAGCCAATCATGGTTAGTAGAACACCAATAGAAGAGGTGAACAAATGGAGAGCCAGCCTGTATCAAAAGATTGCAAGATACACAAAGATGCGATATACAATTGTAACACAAGATGAATCACACTTTAAGGACGCTGCAATGTCTGCAAAATATTGGGCAAAACTGTGCCTACGCATATTCATGTTATGGAGCGGAGGATTTCATAGATTCTCAATGATATGCAGCATGACACAAGACGGCAGACAGTTTTTTAATCACTGTCAGACTGTCAATACCACTTCCTTTCTAGAACATATGGACAAGGTGTACATGGAGGTAGGCAAGATGGTCCTGATACTAGACAAGGCACCGCGGCATACATCCAAGGAGACGAAAAGATTCTTTGCAGAGCGCGACATTATTGTCCTGTGGTATCCTATCGGACATCCATATCTGAATCCCGTAGAGGAAGTATGGAGCGTACTCAAACGTGTAATGAATCATTCCATACGTTATGCAGGCAAGGATGCACATCTGGCAGCAGTGTATGAATTTATCAGGGTACACAAGTTTGATTATAATTTTAAGAAATTCTGGAAGAGAAAACCGCCCAAAGGAATCATGCGGCCATTCATAAAGATGGATGATCCGCCAAATCCCGACATTGTATCACACCAGGTATCGTCTAAACCTGCACAAAAACAATGATTGTACGAATAGTTTGATCTTCTGTATGTATCATGTTGGCGCCTGCATTTTTTTCCAATGTGATATGTATAGCCATACATGAATCTGAATTTTAATTTTCCATGCATTTTGTTTTGTGCTTTTGGTGTATTCCCCAGACAAGAGGCATTATGCCTATGATGGTCCTAAAATATCATGTACAGAAACTTATGCACGTTGCTATACAACTGCAATCCAGGAGCATTTAGAGATCAAATAGTTCTTGATCAAGAAGACTCCCAATGGCATTTTAACAAGCAAATTAAAGAGCCAAATCCATCATTCCTTGATTATGCATCACCAGTTTGGTGGTGGGTATATTATACTGCAGTATGGCATGCTGATGAAATAGGAACTCCTACACAGTGGTAACCCCACTTTTTTTTATTATATTAAAATTATATGTAATACCGCAGTATCAAAAGTTAGGATTATAAAATGACTAATTTTTTCTGGTATTTACTTTCATCATTATTTGGATTCGTGGGGTATGTTATGGTTGCAAATTCATTAGCATATGAAAACAAAAAAGTAATTAAAAAAAGCCTGTACTTGGCCAGTATCTCAACAGCTGTTTATTTTGTATTATTCATATTGTATGTGATAACGTTTTCACAATCCAATGATTGATAGTATTAGATCAAAAGCCCTTCGAGTCTAGGATCGGATTTAATGATTTCATTTAAGTATGGAGGATGTACTGGCGGTGAATTTAGAGATCAACAGGTCATAACTCATGACAACATAGGATATAATCAGAACTTCTATGTTGGTGGTCAAACCTACAAAGGCATAGGTGCAACAGGTCAATTCAATGAGCCAAATTCAAACTTAAACGAATATGTCGCCCCTACGTGGTGGTGGGATGTTTATGTTTGGCAATGGCATGAAAGTAACTAACACTTTCTTTCCTTTTTTATTTTGAATAAAAGAAAAATTTTAATCATTATTGGAATTATATTATTAATACCAATTTTAATAATCTGTACAGTTTTTTCATTTTATGCAATAGATAACTATCTAGAACACCATTATTGTAAAAAGGGAGGAGGATTAGAGTACGAGGACAGTATGCTTAACACATGTATTTATCCAGTCATAGATTCACTCAATGAATCACAACAATCAACTTGGATTAATACAGATCCATAGTGTTGGTGCAACATATACTACAACTAACCCCTTTTTCTTTTTTTATGACTTCTAAAAAATTAAAAATAATTTATTATGTATTGATTTTGTATGGGGGTGTTGGTGTTATCTCATTAATATTCTATTTTCCATCATTTGTGTACAATCAAGATGATGTACCTGGTAAAATTATATCAGTAATTTACACATTTATTGTTATTTTTGTACCGTTATCTATTGGAATAATACTATTTTTTAAATCAAAAACTACAAGACCGCGTGATTATCAGTAACCAAAATATTTGGTAATTCAGCCAGATATTATGTAATAACTCTATTCTGGATATGATATGATTTGCTGAAACAAATAACTGCTACAGGGGTAATTGGAGTAGTAATTGTTGTAATTATTGCTTTATTTTCTTCTAATTCTTCTACTGAAGAAACTGTTGATGAAACAGACTTGTTCATTAAAGGCGATGTGATAATGCCAACAAAAGTTTCTCGCCCAGGATGTGAAGAAACTGATAGATGTTATATTCCCTCTCTCATTGTAATTGAAAAAGGAAAACAAGTAACATGGGTAAATGAAGATTCAGCGTTTCATAGTATCACTTCTGGTTTTTACGATACACCAACTGATCTTTTTGACAGTGGACATTTAGATCCATTTGAATCCTATACTCTTACTTTTGATGAAACAGGCACATATGATTATTTTTGTACTCTTCATCCTTGGATGAAAGGACAGGTAGTTGTTGAATAAGGTACCCGAGGGAGTCGAACCCCCTTGTATAGGCTTTGCAGGCCCACGCATAACCGTTCTGCCAGAGTACCGTTTTAAAAAACACAAAATGAATAATTAAACTCTTTAGATTAGAACGAATAGTGTAATTAAAAAGGTGGTTTTGCCGTGCTTATACATGACATTTCTGATAAGGGAGAGAACTAGGGAAAGTTATTCTGAAAAGATTTCAAAGAAAAGTTCATCATTACAGAACTCTACAAGAATAGCACTTAACCATTTTGAAAAATTCTGTAGTGAAAAATACAGTCACTCATCAGAAGATGTCATAGCAGAACTATTATCATTTGAGCTACGTCAGATGGAATCTGCCACTTGTGATGTATATCAAGATTGGGTTAATTGGAGTGTAGACAAGGCAACATATCTGAACTCACTTGAAATCTATTTTTCATGTATAAAATCATACATGCATTATAGAGGTCTAAAACTAACTGACAAAGACATTAAGGAAAATGTTAGTATCCCAAAACAAACTGAAGAAGAAAAATATCCACTACAAGTAGGAGAAATTATAACTATTTTATCTTGTGCACATTATGCCAAAAAATCACTCTACCTTATTTTAATTTCATCTGGAATGCGTGTTGGTGAAACAGCACAAATCAGAAAAAAACACATAAAAATAATCGAGGGAAGAATGGTAATTTACATTTCTGCAAAGTTTACAAAAACCAAAATTGCAAGAACAGTCTACACATCTATTGAAGCAACTAAACACAATATTGGAAAATATAACAGAATTAATAATGAAGATTTAATGTGGGGTACAAATGACAATAGAGAATCAGCAGTAGTTGCAGAAGATAAAACATTTGCAAGTTATACAGATAAAGTTGGATTGATAGAAAGATATGATTCTGGTACAAGAAAAATCACAATACATTCATTTCGTGCATATTATCATACACGTGCTGCAAGAACACATGATCTAGGATATGCTCATAAAATGACAGGTCATAAAGGGTATCTTCCAATTTATGATAGACTATCTGATGAAGAAAAACTTGAGATGTATCTAGAATTAGAACCAAAATTATTTGTTTATGATCAAACAATAAATGAAATGAAGATTAAAAATCTCAAAGAAGCAAATAGAGAAAATGAATCACTTAAAGAAAGATTAGAAAAAATTGAAGCTGAATTATTCGTACGAAAAAATTTCAAAGAAGTGGGCTAACAAGTTTATTCATATCTGAACACATTCCAGCAAATAATACATGTTCACACATCTCAGTATGTATTGTACATGTTAGTTTTCCATTCTGAAGAGAAACCTTGGCCACCACCTTACAGTCTTTGTCATCAATGTACATTATACCCTCACTGAATCCGATTTTTTTATAACTTGAAAAATTACTCTCTTGTTAGAATTAATATTATCAAAATACCAATACTCATGGCACCAAGTCCTGTAATTATTTTCATAATTACTAGATCCTTTACCTCAATTAAAGAATTATAAAATGATATCATAAATAACTAATCATGCGAATTGACTGCTGCAGGAACTGTGGTGAACCATTAAAGGTGTTGGAATATTGTAAAATATGCGAGCAACCATTAAAAATAAAATGTGTAAAATGCAATCATTTCACTGATGATTCAATCCACTCAAACTGTGATGTTATAATGAAATCCTCCAAATATACGTCAAAAATATCTGTTTCTGTGTAGCTTATTGTAGCTTTTTCAAAATTTCAGTTGTAAAAATTATACATTATAATGTGTAATTTATGATAATTTTCATATAATATTCCATTATTTGTATTTAGTTCAATAAGCTACAGAAGCTACAGAAGCTACACCCTTTAAAGTTCCTTTTTGAAAAAATTATTTTTTGTATTTTATTTTTTTCTAGACTCTAGGAAAATACCCTGTAGCTTTCGTAGCTTTTGTAGCTTTTCCTAGTCACAAATCCTCATACTATCACACCAAAACTACATATCCTTGTAGCTCATCACGCCTAGAAAATTAGCGATATCCGCAATTCTGTAGCTTCTTGTAGCTTTATCTAGTCATACAACCAGTATACAACCACACCTATTTTACCACAGATTTGGATACCAAATACGATATTCGTTAATTATAATTAAATCCCAAATAATAATTAGATAAAAAATTCTTTTATCTAATTATATGATGTAATTTTCATGAAGAGCCATTACATCGCAATCCTTGCAGCAGTTTTAGTATTGAGTGCAACCAGATTCATATTTAGTGAATCATATGGTTCATCTGCACAACCTCAGGATAGTTACATTATAACATGTATAGGTTATGAGAATGTACCAATAACATATGCCCAACGAGTATCACATGGGTGTGCTTTAATATGTCATTCAGATTATATTTTAAACAGTGTAAGTGGTACAAATATGATATCATATGATACAGGTGCGTGACAGGTGCAAGGCTGTTCAAGGAAGCCACGTCAGAGAACGCGGTCGTGGCGCTCAGGCAGGCCATCAGGGAGTTTGGGACTCCTGCAACCATACTGTCAGACAATGGATCGTGCTTTGTAGGCAGGGGCGGCCGCAAGAAGCTTACCGGCACCTGGACTCCGACCATCTTTGAGAACGAGCTGCTGAACCTTGGCATAGAGTTGATCAATTCAAGACCGTATCACTCTCAGACCAACGGCAAGCTTGAACGGTTCCACAGGAGCATTGAGGAGGAGATACACCACTACGAGAGCCTGTCCGAGTACATTGAATACTACAACGAGAGACGACTCCACTTTTCGCTGGACATGCACAACTACGAGACCCCGCTCAAGGCGTTTTCTGCCAGGAAGGCTACAGAAGCAATCAGAACAAATGACCCACAATGGATGGAGGTAGACACAAATGACTAGCGGACATAATTTTCATATATTACACACCTGTCACGCACCTGGATGCATCATCAAGGTAGGTTATGAGGTTCAGGCCGCGAAAGCGCGGATCCTTCATGACGTGCCAGTCCGTATGCCACATTGAATTGGAATGCTTCCGTTCGTAGCGTATCCACTTCCGCCTGCGGGATTTGGCAGTCGACAGAACCACCAGTCCGTTCTCCTTCATGACCTGGTATACCTTGGCGTAGCTTACATCATAATCTTTTCGCAGGTTCATCGCGGTGCGCAGCACGCCCACATCTTCTCGCCTGTGCTCGTCCAGTACCAGTTGCACCTCGTCTGAGGACGGCCAGGTCGCCAGTCGCCCTGGCATTCTGGGGATGTGTGGAGATCCGGTAGCACAAAACTCTGCCCAAAGTCTCCTTACGTGCCGTGGAGTCACACCTATCTGGACTGCTACCGCCGACGAACTCGTGCCTTTCTTGATCTGCCCCATTGCGTAACGTATGGCCTTGGCAGTCAAACGTTTTGTCATCTTTTTTCTTGATCGATGCAGAACAAAATAATCCTTTACGGTAAGCTTGATCTTAACTGGACCTAATTTTCGTACAATAGATTTTCGGACTATAACCAATAGACATAAATATTTTATAATAAAAAACAGGTCATTGATTTCTAGTCATAATTATAACGTCATTTTGCAATCGGATCGTCTAATGTCATCTTTTGGAGACATGGGGGGAGGTGACAGCACTTGAACCGTCATTTATATCACCAGATTCGCACCGTGCACGTGCTGTCAGTCATTGCAGTGTTTGCCATATCTGCAGGCATTCTCCTGGCTGCACAGTCAGGCTGTATCGGTGCGACTCTGGCCGGAACAGACGGCAGCTACAACACGCCTGATACAGGGCTGTCTGAGCACGCCCCTGTGCAGGCAGTAACAGCATGGGAGGGGATGTCAAACCTGATTGTTGCCTGCCAAATTGCAGACACGTTTGCAGATATGTTGTTTACAGGCGTGCTGGATGCTGCCTATGCGGTGCATGCAGTATTGAGTTTGACTGCCGTTGATAATATCACAGATACCGTCAGCCTGAAGCTTGATGGTGTGAATGATATCACCACATTCGTGCCGCAGCCCCAGTATGCCTTTGCCCAGACTCCTCCCGCCGACGCGTTTGTGACCACGTGGAAGACGGCATCGGCAGACCAGAGCATCACCATCAACTTTGTGGGAGACGACATGAACATCTCATGGGGGGACGGTATGACTGAGACGAACCTCTCGGGACCCCAGACCCACACCTATGAAGATGCAGGCAACTACACGGTCTCTGTGACCGGCGGCCTGACAGGACTTACATTGGACAGGCCTCCCGACTCCTTTAGCTTACCCGGCCTCGTACCCGAGCTTGCCTCGATAGACCAGTGGGGCAGCATATCCTGGACCAACATGAGTAACGCCTTTGCCGGAGCCTCCAACATGACCTACATGGCCACTGACACGCCGGACCTGAGTCTTGTCACCGACATGTCCTCCATGTTCGTTAGTGCCACATCCTTTGACGGCGACCTCTCATCCTGGGACGTCTCGTCTGTCAGGGATATGTACGGCATGTTCCACAACGCCGCCTCCTTCAACCAGCCCCTCAACAGCTGGAACGTCTCCTCTGTCACCGACATGGCACTCATGTTCATCGGCGCCTCCTCCTTCAACCAGCCCCTCAACAGCTGGAACGTCTCCTCTGTCACCGACATGTCATCCATGTTCTTCAGCGCCACCTCCTTTGACGGCACCCTCTCCGACTGGAATGTCTCCTCTGTCACAAACATGAACGGCATGTTCAACTCCGCCTCCTCCTTCAACCAACCCCTCAACAGCTGGGACGTCTCTTCTGTCACCGACATGTCCGACATGTTCAACTCCGCCTTCTCCTTCAACGGCGACCTCTCCAGCTGGGACGTCTCCTCTGTCACCGACATGGCCAGCATGTTCTTCTACACCTCTGACTTTGATGGCGACCTCTCCGGATGGGACGTCTCCTCTGTCACCGACATGTCCGGCATGTTCAACTCCGCCTCCTCCTTCAACGGCGACCTCTCCGGATGGGACGTCTCTTCTGTCACCGACAGACGTCCCATCCGGAGAGGTCGCCATCAAAGTCAGAGGTGTAGAAGAACATGGCCGGCATGTTCAACTCCGCCTCCTCCTTCAACCAACCCCTCAACGGCTGGGAGTCTCAAAGGTGACTGACATGTCCGGCATGTTCGCCTTTACCAGTGTCTTCAGACGTAGCTGGAGACCTCTTGAAGGAGAAGGCGGAGTTGAACATGTCGGACATGTCTGACAGAAGAGATGGGAGCTGTTGTTGGTTGAAGGAGGAGGCGGAGTTGAACATGCCGTCTGTTACTGACCGAGGAGACGTTCCAGCTGTTGAGGAGTTGGTTGAAGACACTGGTAAAGGCGAACATGCCGGCATGTCAGTCACCTTTGAACATCCGCCTTGAGGGGTTGGTTGAAGGAGGAGGCCTGCCGTTCATGTTACTGACAGAGGAGACGTCCCATCCGGAGAGGTCGCCATCAAAGTCAGAGGTGTAGAAGAACATGTAGGACATGTCGGTGACCGAAGAGACGTCCCATCTGGAGAGGTCGCCGTTGAAGGAGGAGGCAGTGAACATGCCGGACATGTCAGTGACAGAAGAGACGTCCCATCC
The DNA here is from genome assembly GCA_963667665.2 of Candidatus Nitrosopumilus sp. Classification (GTDB taxonomy): domain Archaea; phylum Thermoproteota; class Nitrososphaeria; order Nitrososphaerales; family Nitrosopumilaceae; genus Nitrosopumilus. Next base: position 1,842,757 of record OY763927.2, on the reverse strand, counting down.
GGAGAGGTCGCCATCAAAGTCAGAGGTGTAGAAGAACATGCTGGCCATGTCGGTGACAGAAGAGACGTCCCAGCTGGAGAGGTCGCCGTTGAAGGAGAAGGCGGAGTTGAACATGTCGGACATGTCGGTGACAGAAGAGACGTCCCAGCTGTTGAGGGGTTGGTTGAAGGAGGAGGCGGAGTTGAACATGCCGTTCATGTTACTGACCGAGGAGACGTTCCAGCTGTTGAGGAGTTGGTTGAAGACACTGGTAAAGGCGAACATGCCGGACATGTCAGTCACCTTTGAGACATCCCAGCCGTTGAGGGGTTGGTTGAAGGAGGAGGCGGAGTTGAACATGCCGGCCATGTCAGTGACAGAGGAGACGTCCCATCCGGAGAGGTCGCCATCAAAGTCAGAGGTGTAGAAGAACATGTAGGACATGTCGGTGACCGAGGAGACGTCCCATCTGGAGAGGTCGCCGTTGAAGGAGGAGGCGGAGTTGAACATGCCGGACATGTCAGTGACAGAAGAGACGTCCCATCCGGAGAGGTCGCCATCAAAGTCAGAGGTGTAGAAGAACATGCTGGCCATGTCGGTGACAGAGGAGACGTCCCAGCTGGAGAGGTCGCCGTTGAAGGAGAAGGCGGAGTTGAACATGCCGTTCATGTCGGTGACAGAAGAGACGTCCCAGCTGTTGAGGGGTTGGTTGAAGGAGGAGGCGGAGTTGAACATGCCGTTCATGTTACTGACCGAGGAGACGTTCCAGCTGTTGAGGAGTTGGTTGAAGACACTGGTAAAGGCGAACATGCCGGACATGTCAGTCACCTTTGAGACATCCCAGCCGTTGAGGGGTTGGTTGAAGGAGGAGGCGGAGTTGAACATGCCGGCCATGTTACTGACAGAGGAGACGTCCCATCCGGAGAGGTCGCCATCAAAGTCAGAGGTGTAGAAGAACATGTAGGACATGTCGGTGACAGAAGAGACGTCCCATCCGGAGAGGTCGCCGTTGAAGGAGGAGGCGGAGTTGAACATGCCGGACATGTCGGTGACAGAGGAGACGTCCCATCCGGAGAGGTCGCCATCAAAGTCAGAGGTGTAGAAGAACATGCTGGCCATGTCGGTGACAGAGGAGACGTCCCAGCTGGAGAGGTCGCCGTTGAAGGAGAAGGCGGAGTTGAACATGTCGGACATGTCGGTGACAGAAGAGACGTCCCAGCTGTTGAGGGGTTGGTTGAAGGAGGAGGCGGAGTTGAACATGCCGTTCATGTTTGTGACAGAGGAGACATTCCAGTCGGAGAGGGTGCCGTCAAAGGAGGTGGCGCTGAAGAACATGGATGACATGTCGGTGACAGAGGAGACGTTCCAGCTGTTGAGGGGCTGGTTGAAGGAGGAGGCGCCGATGAACATGAGTGCCATGTCGGTGACAGAGGAGACGTTCCAGCTGTTGAGGGGCTGGTTGAAGGAGGCGGCGTTGTGGAACATGCCGTACATATCCCTGACAGACGAGACGTCCCAGGATGAGAGGTCGCCGTCAAAGGATGTGGCACTAACGAACATGGAGGACATGTCGGTGACAAGACTCAGGTCCGGCGTGTCAGTGGCCATGTAGGTCATGTTGGAGGCTCCGGCAAAGGCGTTACTCATGTTGGTCCAGGATATGCTGCCCCACTGGTCTATCGAGGCAAGCTCGGGTACGAGGCCGGGTAAGCTAAAGGAGTCGGGAGGCCTGTCCAATGTAAGTCCTGTCAGGCCGCCGGTCACAGAGACCGTGTAGTTGCCTGCATCTTCATAGGTGTGGGTCTGGGGTCCCGAGAGGTTCGTCTCAGTCATACCGTCCCCCCATGAGATGTTCATGTCGTCTCCCACAAAGTTGATGGTGATGCTCTGGTCTGCCGATGCCGTCTTCCACGTGGTCACAAACGCGTCGGCGGGAGGAGTCTGGGCAAAGGCATACTGGGGCTGCGGCACGAATGTGGTGATATCATTCACACCATCAAGCTTCAGGCTGACGGTATCTGTGATATTATCAACGGCAGTCAAACTCAATACTGCATGCACCGCATAGGCAGCATCCAGCACGCCTGTAAACAACATATCTGCAAACGTGTCTGCAATTTGGCAGGCAACAATCAGGTTTGACATCCCCTCCCATGCTGTTACTGCCTGCACAGGGGCGTGCTCAGACAGCCCTGTATCAGGCGTGTTGTAGCTGCCGTCTGTTCCGGCCAGAGTCGCACCGATGCATCCTGACTGTGCAGCCAGGAGAATGCCTGCAGATATGGCAAACACTGCAATGACTGACAGCACGTGCACGGTGCGAATCTGGTGATATAAATGACGGTTCAAGTGCTGTCACCTCCCCCCATGTCTCCAAAAGATGACATTAGACGATCCGATTGCAAAATGACGTTATAATTATGACTAGAAATCAATGACCTGTTTTTTATTATAAAATATTTATGTCTATTGGTTATAGTCCGAAAATCTATTGTACGAAAATTAGGTCCAGTTAAGATCAAGCTTACCGTAAAGGATTATTTTGTTCTGCATCGATCAAGAAAAAAGATGACAAAACGTTTGACTGCCAAGGCCATACGTTACGCAATGGGGCAGATCAAGAAAGGCACGAGTTCGTCGGCGGTAGCAGTCCAGATAGGTGTGACTCCACGGCACGTAAGGAGACTTTGGGCAGAGTTTTGTGCTACCGGATCTCCACACATCCCCAGAATGCCAGGGCGACTGGCGACCTGGCCGTCCTCAGACGAGGTGCAACTGGTACTGGACGAGCACAGGCGAGAAGATGTGGGCGTGCTGCGCACCGCGATGAACCTGCGAAAAGATTATGATGTAAGCTACGCCAAGGTATACCAGGTCATGAAGGAGAACGGACTGGTGGTTCTGTCGACTGCCAAATCCCGCAGGCGGAAGTGGATACGCTACGAACGGAAGCATTCCAATTCAATGTGGCATACGGACTGGCACGTCATGAAGGATCCGCGCTTTCGCGGCCTGAACCTCATAACCTACCTTGATGATGCATCCAGGTGCGTGACAGGTGTGTAATATATGAAAATTATGTCCGCTAGTCATTTGTGTCTACCTCCATCCATTGTGGGTCATTTGTCCTGATTGCTTCTGTAGCCTTCCTGGCAGAAAACGCCTTGAGCGGGGTCTCGTAGTTGTGCATGTCCAGCGAAAAGTGGAGTCGTCTCTCGTTGTAGTATTCAATGTACTCGGACAGGCTCTCGTAGTGGTGTATCTCCTCCTCAATGCTCCTGTGGAACCGTTCAAGCTTGCCGTTGGTCTGAGAGTGATACGGTCTTGAATTGATCAACTCTATGCCAAGGTTCAGCAGCTCGTTCTCAAAGATGGTCGGAGTCCAGGTGCCGGTAAGCTTCTTGCGGCCGCCCCTGCCTACAAAGCACGATCCATTGTCTGACAGTATGGTTGCAGGAGTCCCAAACTCCCTGATGGCCTGCCTGAGCGCCACGACCGCGTTCTCTGACGTGGCTTCCTTGAACAGCCTTGCACCTGTCACGCACCTGTATCATATGATATCATATTTGTACCACTTACACTGTTTAAAATATAATCTGAATGACATATTAAAGCACACCCATGTGATACTCGTTGGGCATATGTTATTGGTACATTCTCATAACCTATACATGTTATAATGTAACTATCCTGAGGTTGTGCAGATGAACCATATGATTCACTAAATATGAATCTGGTTGCACTCAATACTAAAACTGCTGCAAGGATTGCGATGTAATGGCTCTTCATGAAAATTACATCATATAATTAGATAAAAGAATTTTTTATCTAATTATTATTTGGGATTTAATTATAATTAACGAATATCGTATTTGGTATCCAAATCTGTGGTAAAATAGGTGTGGTTGTATACTGGTTGTATGACTAGATAAAGCTACAAGAAGCTACAGAATTGCGGATATCGCTAATTTTCTAGGCGTGATGAGCTACAAGGATATGTAGTTTTGGTGTGATAGTATGAGGATTTGTGACTAGGAAAAGCTACAAAAGCTACGAAAGCTACAGGGTATTTTCCTAGAGTCTAGAAAAAAATAAAATACAAAAAATAATTTTTTCAAAAAGGAACTTTAAAGGGTGTAGCTTCTGTAGCTTCTGTAGCTTATTGAACTAAATACAAATAATGGAATATTATATGAAAATTATCATAAATTACACATTATAATGTATAATTTTTACAACTGAAATTTTGAAAAAGCTACAATAAGCTACACAGAAACAGATATTTTTGACGTATATTTGGAGGATTTCATTATAACATCACAGTTTGAGTGGATTGAATCATCAGTGAAATGATTGCATTTTACACATTTTATTTTTAATGGTTGCTCGCATATTTTACAATATTCCAACACCTTTAATGGTTCACCACAGTTCCTGCAGCAGTCAATTCGCATGATTAGTTATTTATGATATCATTTTATAATTCTTTAATTGAGGTAAAGGATCTAGTAATTATGAAAATAATTACAGGACTTGGTGCCATGAGTATTGGTATTTTGATAATATTAATTCTAACAAGAGAGTAATTTTTCAAGTTATAAAAAAATCGGATTCAGTGAGGGTATAATGTACATTGATGACAAAGACTGTAAGGTGGTGGCCAAGGTTTCTCTTCAGAATGGAAAACTAACATGTACAATACATACTGAGATGTGTGAACATGTATTATTTGCTGGAATGTGTTCAGATATGAATAAACTTGTTAGCCCACTTCTTTGAAATTTTTTCGTACGAATAATTCAGCTTCAATTTTTTCTAATCTTTCTTTAAGTGATTCATTTTCTCTATTTGCTTCTTTGAGATTTTTAATCTTCATTTCATTTATTGTTTGATCATAAACAAATAATTTTGGTTCTAATTCTAGATACATCTCAAGTTTTTCTTCATCAGATAGTCTATCATAAATTGGAAGATACCCTTTATGACCTGTCATTTTATGAGCATATCCTAGATCATGTGTTCTTGCAGCACGTGTATGATAATATGCACGAAATGAATGTATTGTGATTTTTCTTGTACCAGAATCATATCTTTCTATCAATCCAACTTTATCTGTATAACTTGCAAATGTTTTATCTTCTGCAACTACTGCTGATTCTCTATTGTCATTTGTACCCCACATTAAATCTTCATTATTAATTCTGTTATATTTTCCAATATTGTGTTTAGTTGCTTCAATAGATGTGTAGACTGTTCTTGCAATTTTGGTTTTTGTAAACTTTGCAGAAATGTAAATTACCATTCTTCCCTCGATTATTTTTATGTGTTTTTTTCTGATTTGTGCTGTTTCACCAACACGCATTCCAGATGAAATTAAAATAAGGTAGAGTGATTTTTTGGCATAATGTGCACAAGATAAAATAGTTATAATTTCTCCTACTTGTAGTGGATATTTTTCTTCTTCAGTTTGTTTTGGGATACTAACATTTTCCTTAATGTCTTTGTCAGTTAGTTTTAGACCTCTATAATGCATGTATGATTTTATACATGAAAAATAGATTTCAAGTGAGTTCAGATATGTTGCCTTGTCTACACTCCAATTAACCCAATCTTGATATACATCACAAGTGGCAGATTCCATCTGACGTAGCTCAAATGATAATAGTTCTGCTATGACATCTTCTGATGAGTGACTGTATTTTTCACTACAGAATTTTTCAAAATGGTTAAGTGCTATTCTTGTAGAGTTCTGTAATGATGAACTTTTCTTTGAAATCTTTTCAGAATAACTTTCCCTAGTTCTCTCCCTTATCAGAAATGTCATGTATAAGCACGGCAAAACCACCTTTTTAATTACACTATTCGTTCTAATCTAAAGAGTTTAATTATTCATTTTGTGTTTTTTAAAACGGTACTCTGGCAGAACGGTTATGCGTGGGCCTGCAAAGCCTATACAAGGGGGTTCGACTCCCTCGGGTACCTTATTCAACAACTACCTGTCCTTTCATCCAAGGATGAAGAGTACAAAAATAATCATATGTGCCTGTTTCATCAAAAGTAAGAGTATAGGATTCAAATGGATCTAAATGTCCACTGTCAAAAAGATCAGTTGGTGTATCGTAAAAACCAGAAGTGATACTATGAAACGCTGAATCTTCATTTACCCATGTTACTTGTTTTCCTTTTTCAATTACAATGAGAGAGGGAATATAACATCTATCAGTTTCTTCACATCCTGGGCGAGAAACTTTTGTTGGCATTATCACATCGCCTTTAATGAACAAGTCTGTTTCATCAACAGTTTCTTCAGTAGAAGAATTAGAAGAAAATAAAGCAATAATTACAACAATTACTACTCCAATTACCCCTGTAGCAGTTATTTGTTTCAGCAAATCATATCATATCCAGAATAGAGTTATTACATAATATCTGGCTGAATTACCAAATATTTTGGTTACTGATAATCACGCGGTCTTGTAGTTTTTGATTTAAAAAATAGTATTATTCCAATAGATAACGGTACAAAAATAACAATAAATGTGTAAATTACTGATATAATTTTACCAGGTACATCATCTTGATTGTACACAAATGATGGAAAATAGAATATTAATGAGATAACACCAACACCCCCATACAAAATCAATACATAATAAATTATTTTTAATTTTTTAGAAGTCATAAAAAAAGAAAAAGGGGTTAGTTGTAGTATATGTTGCACCAACACTATGGATCTGTATTAATCCAAGTTGATTGTTGTGATTCATTGAGTGAATCTATGACTGGATAAATACATGTGTTAAGCATACTGTCCTCGTACTCTAATCCTCCTCCCTTTTTACAATAATGGTGTTCTAGATAGTTATCTATTGCATAAAATGAAAAAACTGTACAGATTATTAAAATTGGTATTAATAATATAATTCCAATAATGATTAAAATTTTTCTTTTATTCAAAATAAAAAAGGAAAGAAAGTGTTAGTTACTTTCATGCCATTGCCAAACATAAACATCCCACCACCACGTAGGGGCGACATATTCGTTTAAGTTTGAATTTGGCTCATTGAATTGACCTGTTGCACCTATGCCTTTGTAGGTTTGACCACCAACATAGAAGTTCTGATTATATCCTATGTTGTCATGAGTTATGACCTGTTGATCTCTAAATTCACCGCCAGTACATCCTCCATACTTAAATGAAATCATTAAATCCGATCCTAGACTCGAAGGGCTTTTGATCTAATACTATCAATCATTGGATTGTGAAAACGTTATCACATACAATATGAATAATACAAAATAAACAGCTGTTGAGATACTGGCCAAGTACAGGCTTTTTTTAATTACTTTTTTGTTTTCATATGCTAATGAATTTGCAACCATAACATACCCCACGAATCCAAATAATGATGAAAGTAAATACCAGAAAAAATTAGTCATTTTATAATCCTAACTTTTGATACTGCGGTATTACATATAATTTTAATATAATAAAAAAAAGTGGGGTTACCACTGTGTAGGAGTTCCTATTTCATCAGCATGCCATACTGCAGTATAATATACCCACCACCAAACTGGTGATGCATAATCAAGGAATGATGGATTTGGCTCTTTAATTTGCTTGTTAAAATGCCATTGGGAGTCTTCTTGATCAAGAACTATTTGATCTCTAAATGCTCCTGGATTGCAGTTGTATAGCAACGTGCATAAGTTTCTGTACATGATATTTTAGGACCATCATAGGCATAATGCCTCTTGTCTGGGGAATACACCAAAAGCACAAAACAAAATGCATGGAAAATTAAAATTCAGATTCATGTATGGCTATACATATCACATTGGAAAAAAATGCAGGCACCAACATGATACATACAGAAGATCAAACTATTCGTACAATCATTGTTTTTGTGCAGGTTTAGACGATACCTGGTGTGATACAATGTCGGGATTTGGCGGATCATCCATCTTTATGAATGGCCGCATGATTCCTTTGGGCGGTTTTCTCTTCCAGAATTTCTTAAAATTATAATCAAACTTGTGTACCCTGATAAATTCATACACTGCTGCCAGATGTGCATCCTTGTCTGCATAACGTATGGAATGATTCATTACACGTTTGAGTACGCTCCATACTTCCTCTACGGGATTCAGATATGGATGTCCGATAGGATACCACAGGACAATAATGTCGCGCTCTGCAAAGAATCTTTTCGTCTCCTTGGATGTATGCCGCGGTGCCTTGTCTAGTATCAGGACCATCTTGCCTACCTCCATGTACACCTTGTCCATATGTTCTAGAAAGGAAGTGGTATTGACAGTCTGACAGTGATTAAAAAACTGTCTGCCGTCTTGTGTCATGCTGCATATCATTGAGAATCTATGAAATCCTCCGCTCCATAACATGAATATGCGTAGGCACAGTTTTGCCCAATATTTTGCAGACATTGCAGCGTCCTTAAAGTGTGATTCATCTTGTGTTACAATTGTATATCGCATCTTTGTGTATCTTGCAATCTTTTGATACAGGCTGGCTCTCCATTTGTTCACCTCTTCTATTGGTGTTCTACTAACCATGATTGGCTGTGTCTTTTTTCTAGAGTATCCCCACTGTCTGGCATATCGCCTTATCTGCGAGATGCCAAGGTTTTTTCCAGACATCTCTTCTAGTTTGTCGTGCAGTTCTACGGGTGTAAATGCGCGTTCCTCGCACCAATGCCTTGCTTTGTTTAGAATTTTTCTGTCTATCTTGGGTGGACGTCCTGACCGTGGTTTGTCTGAGAGGGCCTGCCATATTCCATGAAATGATTTTGCAGCACATGCAAACCTGCAATGTTACATGGCAACAGTACGACGATCACAACAAGATATTTTGGCAGTATTGACAAATGTTTTGATTACCATAAATGCCAACAGCATGGATAACCGACGTGATATGCAGCCTGCATGTTCTACTTTTTGCACTTGTTTTAGCATTTTATGTCCATGCATGTGTACATTTAGTGAAACAAATTTTTGACTTTTCCTATTTAGTAACAGTACGGTTAAATTGACGTTCGTGTGAAATGCCAAGATAGTTCTAATTTACAAATTTGTGTGAAAAAAATACGTTGAAGGTATACAGATGCTGTTCGGAATGCAGGAGACGATGATTTACAAAGATGTGATGATCAAGGGACGACGATGCCCAGAAATTGGCTGTACAGAAACTTATGCGCATTGCTATAGGTATGCGTGATGTCCACTGCAACTGAGACGGATGTGACGGTCCCGGAATCAGATACTGTGATGGTGTCAGATACGGTTTGAAGGTCAGGTATGGCAAGGTTTGGGGATCTTGTCTGCGTGAACTGTTCGGCAGAGGTGGTGGTGGTGCCTCCCCCTGTGCTGTCAGGGGACAGGATAAAGTCAGATGCATCCACCCCCGTAACATTCTCGCTGAAGGTCACCTTGTATACCAGTGTCTGGCTGTCGGTGTTTTCTGCTGCCGGGCTGTACCTCTCAATTGATGCAAGTGTGGGGGCAGTGACATCTGCAGGTATGGTGCTGACGGTGTATGTCTCGTCAGTTCCGGTGGTGGGGATAGTGTCAGTTAGAGGGTTGGCTGCGGCATCGGTGATGCTGTGGCCGGATGACACAAGATCAAGGTTGTAGGTACCGTCCTGCGCAGCAGAGAGCGTTGCATAGTACACATCACCGGAGCCTGATATCGAGGTAACATGGGTGGCAATGTCAGAGTCATGATTGACTGTAAGCATCCAGCTGTTCAAAATGCCGTCGTCTGCACTGTAATCGTCGTGCATCTGTAAGGTCCAGTTTCCTGCGATGGAGACGCTGCCAAAGTCAGGCGTGTAGGTCTGATCTATGTTAGCCGAACCGCTTGAGTGGTCGTGCAGCGTTTGAACCGTGCCGTCAGGGGCGATGAGGTCTACCTTGAGATCGACTACGTATTGGTGGGCGATGTCCACTGCAACAGAGACGGATGTGGCAGTGCCGGAGCCGGTAACTAGGATGGTGTCAGTCACGATCTGATCGTAGGGTATGGTGATGGCAGGCGTTCTTGTCTGCGTGAACTGTCCGGAGCCGGTACCGTTGCCAGTGCTGTCAGGAGATAATGTAAAGTCAGATGTGTCCACCCCCGTAACATTCTCGCTGAAGGTCACCTTGTATACCAGTGTCTGGCTGTCGGTGTTTTCTGCTGCCGGGCTGTACCTCTCAATTGATGCAAGTCTTGGGTTGGTGTTGTCTGTGACGGTGGTGCTGACGGTGTATGTCTCGTCAGTTCCGGTGGTGGGGGTTGTGTTGTTAAGGAGGTTGTTCGCTGCGTCCCTGATGCCGTGTCCTGACGAGACGAGGTCGAGGTTGTATGTTCCGTCCTGCGTGGCAGAGACTGTCACATAGTACACATCACCTGAACCTGAGATGCCGGTGACGGGGCTGACAGTGGTGGTGGTGCTGTAATTGATGGTAAGTGTCCAGCTGTTCAGGACTCCTGGATCGGGAGCATCCCTGTCATGTATCTGCAGGGTCCAGACACCTGAGATGGGGATGCTTCCAAATAGCGGGGCGTACGGCTGGTCTATGTTGTCGGTGCTGCCGCCAGAATTGTCGTGTAGTGTTATTGAAGTGCCATCAGGGGCAATAATGTCTATCTTGAGATCGCCGATGTAGTTATGCGTAATGTCTACTTCAACTGAGACGGAGGCGACAGTTCCAGAACTGGAGACTGTGATGGTATCAGATACAGTTGCAAGGTTAGGTATGGTAAGGTGGGGGGATCTTGTCTGTGTGAACTGTCCAGTTGAGGTGGATGTGCTTTCTCCCCCCGCACTGTCAGAAGACAAGGTAAAGTCAGATACAGTTACTCCCGTGACATCCTCGCTAAAGGTTGCCTTGTAGACTAGTGTCTGGTTGTCCGTATTCTCGGTTGCAGGAGTGTACCGCTCAATTGATGCAAGTCTTGGGTTGGTGTTGTCTATAACTGCGGTACTGACGGTGTATGTCTGGTCTGCACCGGTGGTAGCCGTGTTGGTCAGCGAGTTGTTTGCAGCATCGACAATGTTGTGGTCTGATGAGACAAGATCAAGGTTGTATGTTCCGTCAGTAGATGAGGAGACTGTAACGTAGTACGTGTCGCCGGAGCCTGAGATGCCGGTGACTTGGGTGGTGCCGCTGACTCTTCCCGTACTGCTAGGAGACAGGACAAAGTCGGATGCAGTTACTCCCGTGACATCCTCGCTAAAGGTTGCCTTGTAGAGTAGAGACTGGCTGTCCGTATTCTCGGTTGCAGGAGTGTACCGCTCAATTGATGCAAGTCTTGGGTTGGTGTTGTCTATAACTGCGGTACTGACGGTGTATGTCTGGTCTGCACCGGTAGTAGCCGTGTTGGTCAGCGAGTTGTTTGCAGCATCTGCAATGTTGTGGTCTGATGAGACAAGATCAAGGTTGTATGTTCCGTCCTGCGTGGCAGAGACTGTCACATAGTACACATCACCTGAACCTGAGATGCCGGTGACGGGGCTGACAGTGGTGGTGGTGCCGTAATTGATGGTAAGTGTCCAGCTGTTCAGGACTCCTGGATCGGGAGCAGTCCTGTCGTGTATCTGCAGGGTCCAGACACCTGAGATGGGGATGCTTCCAAATAACGGGGCGTACGGCTGGTCTATGTTGTCGGTGCTGCCGCCAGAATTGTCGTGTAGTGTTATTGAAGTGCCATCAGGGGCAATAATGTCTATCTTGAGATCGCCGATGTAGTTATGCGTAATGTCTACTTCAACTGAGACGGATGTGGCAGTTCCAGAACTGGAGACTGTGATGGTATCAGATACAGTTGCAAGGTCAGGTATGGTAAGGTGGGGGGATCTTGTCTGTGTGAACTGTCCAGTTGAGGTGGATGTGCTTTCTCCCCCCGCACTGTCAGAAGACAAGGTAAAGTCAGATACAGTTACTCCCGTGACATCCTCGCTAAAGGTTGCCTTGTAGACTAGTGTCTGGTTGTCCGTATTCTCGGTTGCAGGAGTGTACCGCTCAATTGATGCAAGTCTTGGGTTGGTGTTGTCTATAACTGCGGTACTGACGGTGTATGTCTGGTCTGCACCGGTAGTAGCCGTGTTGGTCAGCGAGTTGTTTGCAGCATCGACAATGTTGTGGTCTGATGAGACAAGATCAAGGTTGTATGTTCCGTCAGTAGATGAGGAGACTGTAACGTAGTACGTGTCGCCGGAGCCTGAGATGCCGGTGACTTGGGTGGTGCCGCTGACTCTTCCCGTACTGCTAGGAGACAGGACAAAGTCGGATGCAGTTACTCCCGTGACATCCTCGCTAAAGGTTGCCTTGTAGAGTAGAGACTGGCTGTCCGTGTTCTGGGATGTCGGGCTGGACCTCTCAATTGATGCAAGTCTTGGGTTGGTGTTGTCTATAACTGCGGTACTGACAGTGTATGTCTGGTCTGCACCGGTGGTAGCCGTGTTGGTCAGCGAGTTGTTTGCAGCATCTGCAATGTTGTGGTCTGATGAGACAAGATCAAGGTTGTATGTTCCGTCCTGCGTGGCAGAGACTGTCACATAGTACACATCACCTGAACCTGAGATGTCAGTAACGGAGCTGACAGTGGTGGTGGTGCCGTAGTTGATGGTAAGTGTCCAGCTGTTCAGGACTCCTGGATCGGGAGCAGTCCTGTCGTGTATCTGCAGGGTCCAGACACCTGAGATGGGGATGCTTCCAAATAACGGGGCGTACGGCTGGTCTATGTTGTCGGTGCTGCCGCCAGAATTGTCGTGTAGTGTTATTGAAGTGCCATCAGGGGCAATAATGTCTATCTTGAGATCGCCGATGTAGTTATGCGTAATGTCTACTTCAACTGAGACGGATGTGGCAGTTCCAGAACTGGAGACTGTGATGGTATCAGATACAGTTGCAAGGTCAGGTATGGTAAGATTGGGGGATCTTGTCTGTGTGAACTGTCCAGTTGAGGTGGATGTGCTTTCTCCCCCCGCACTGTCAGAAGACAAGGTAAAGTCAGATACAGTTACTCCCGTGACATCCTCGCTAAAGGTTGCCTTGTAGACTAGTGTCTGGCTGTCCGTATTCTCGGTTGCAGGATTGTACCGCTCAATTGATGCAAGTCTTGGGTTGGTGTTGTCTATAACTGCGGTACTGACGGTGTATGTCTGGTCTGCACCGGTGGTAGCCGTGTTGGTCAGAGGGTTGTTTGCAGCATCGACAATGTTGTGGTCTGATGAGACAAGATCAAGGTTGTATGTGCCGTCCTGCGTGGCAGAGACTGTCACATAGTACACATCACCTGAACCTGAGATGTCAGTAACGGAGCTGAGAGTTGTGGCAGTATCGCTGTAATTGATGGTAAGTGTCCAGCTGTTCAGGACTCCTGGATCGGGAGCATCCCTGTCGTGTATCTGCAGGGTCCAGACACCTGAGATGGGGATGCTTCCAAATAACGGGGCGTACGGCTGGTCTATGTTGTCGGTGCTGCCGCCAGAATTGTCGTGTAGTGTTATTGAAGTGCCATCAGGGGCAATAATGTCTATCTTGAGATCGCCGATGTAGTTATGCGTAATGTCTACTTCAACTGAGACGGAGGCGACAGTTCCAGAACTGGAGACTGTGATGGTATCAGATACAGTTGCAAGGTCAGGTATGGTAAGGTGGGGGGATCTTGTCTGTGTGAACTGTCCAGTTGAGGTGGATGTGCTTTCTCCCCCCGCACTGTCAGAAGACAAGGTAAAGTCAGATACAGTTACTCCCGTGACATCCTCGCTAAAGGTTGCCTTGTAGAGTAGAGACTGGCTGTCCGTGTTCTGGGATGTCGGGCTGGACCGCTCAATTGATGCAAGTCTTGGGTTGGTGTTGTCTATAACTGCGGTACTGACGGTGTATGTCTGGTCTGCACCGGTGGTAGCCGTGTCGGTCAGAGGGTTGTTTGCAGCATCGACAATGTTGTGGTCTGATGAGACAAGATCAAGGTTGTATGTGCCGTCCTGTAATGCAGAGACTGTCACATAGTACACATCACCTGAACCTGAGATGTCAGTAACGGGGCTGACAGTGGTGGTGGTGCCGTAATTGATGGTAAGTGTCCAGCTGTTCAGGACTCCTGGATCGGGAGCAGTCCTGTCGTGTATCTGCAGGGTCCAGACACCTGAGATGGGGATGCTTCCAAATAACGGGGCGTACGGCTGGTCTATGTTGTCGGTGCTGCCGCCAGAATTGTCGTGTAGTGTTATTGAAGTGCCATCAGGGGCAATAATGTCTATCTTGAGATCGCCGATGTAGTTATGCGTAATGTCTACTTCAACTGAGACGGATGTGGCAGTTTCAGAATCAGGGACTGTGATGGTATCAGATACAGTTGCAAGGTCAGGTATGGTAAGATTGGGGGATCTTGTCTGTGTGAACTGTCCAGTTGAGGTGGATGTGCTTTCTCCCCCCGCACTGTCAGAAGACAAGGTAAAGTCAGATACAGTTACTCCCGTGACATCCTCGCTAAAGGTTGCCTTGTAGACTAGTGTCTGGTTGTCCGTATTCTCGGTTGCAGGAGTGTACCGCTCAATTGATGCAAGTCTTGGGTTGGTGTTGTCTGTGACGGTGGTGCTGACGGTGTATGTCTCGTCAGTTCCGGTGGTGGGGGTTGTGTTGTTAAGGAGGTTGTTCGCTGCGTCCCTGATGCCGTGTCCTGACGAGACGAGGTCGAGGTTGTACGTCCCGTCCTGCGCGGCAGAGACTGTCACATAGTACACGCTGCCAGAGCCTGATATCCCGGTGATAGAACCGGTACCAGCATTGCTTCCAACTAGGGACAGGATAAAATCAGATGAGGTTACTCCCGTGACGCTTTCGCTAAAGGTTACCTCGTAGATCAGCGACTGGCTGTCCGTGTTCTGGGATGTCGGGCTGGACCTCTCAATTGATGCAAGCCTTGGGTTGATGGTGTCTATGACGGTGGTGCTGACGGTGTATGTCTCGTCAGTTCCGGTGGTGGGGATAGTGTCAGTTAGAGGGTTGGCTGCGGCATCGGTGATGCTGTGGCCGGATGACACAAGATCAAGGTTGTAGGTACCGTCCTGCGCAGCAGAGAGCGTTGCATAGTACACATCACCGGAGCCTGATATCGAGGTAACATGGGTGGCAATGTCAGAGTCATGATTGACTGTAAGCATCCAGCTGTTCAAAATGCCGTCGTCTGCACTGTAATCGTCGTGCATCTGTAAGGTCCAGTTTCCTGCGATGGAGACGCTGCCAAAGTCAGGCGTGTAGGTCTGATCTATGTTAGCCGAACCGCTTGAGTGGTCGTGCAGCGTTTGAACCGTGCCGTCAGGGGCGATGAGGTCTACCTTGAGATCGACTACGTATTGGTGGGCGATGTCCACTGCAACAGAGACGGATGTGGCAGTGCCGGAGCCGGTAACTAGGATGGTGTCAGTCACGATCTGATCGTAGGGTATGGTGATGGCAGGCGTTCTTGTCTGCGTGAACTGTCCGGAGCCGGTACCGTTGCCAGTGCTGTCAGGAGATAATGTAAAGTCAGATGTGTCCACCCCCGTAACATTCTCGCTGAAGGTCACCTTGTATACCAGTGTCTGGCTGTCGGTGTTTTCTGCTGCCGGGCTGTACCTCTCAATTGATGCAAGTCTTGGGTTGGTGTTGTCTGTGACGGTGGTGCTGACGGTGTATGTCTCGTCAGTTCCGGTGGTGGGGGTTGTGTTGTTAAGGAGGTTGTTCGCTGCGTCCCTGATGCCGTGTCCTGACGAGACGAGGTCGAGGTTGTACGTCCCGTCCTGCGCGGCAGAGACTGTCACATAGTACACATCACCTGAACCTGAGATGCCGGTGACGGGGCTGACAGTGGTGGTGGTGCTGTAATTGATGGTAAGTGTCCAGCTGTTCAGTACTCCTGGATCGGGAGCATCCCTGTCGTGTATCTGCAGGGTCCAGACACCTGAGATGGGGATGCTTCCAAATAACGGGGCGTACGGCTGGTCTATGTTGTCGGTGCTGCCGCCAGAATTGTCGTGTAGTGTTATTGAAGTGCCATCAGGGGCAATAATGTCTATCTTGAGATCGCCGATGTAGTTATGCGTAATGTCTACTTCAACTGAGACGGATGTGGCAGTTTCAGAATCAGGGACTGTGATGGTATCAGATACAGTTGCAAGGTCAGGTATGGTAAGGTGGGGGGATCTTGTCTGTGTGAACTGTCCAGTTGAGGTGGATGTGCTTTCTCCCCCCGCACTGTCAGAAGACAAGGTAAAGTCAGATACAGTTACTCCCGTGACATCCTCGCTAAAGGTTGCCTTGTAGACTAGTGTCTGGTTGTCCGTATTCTCGGTTGCAGGAGTGTACCGCTCAATTGATGCAAGTCTTGGGTTGGTGTTGTCTATAACTGCGGTACTGACGGTGTATGTCTGGTCTGCACCGGTGGTAGCCGTGTTGGTCAGCGAGTTGTTTGCAGCATCGACAATGTTGTGGTCTGATGAGACAAGATCAAGGTTGTATGTTCCGTCAGTAGATGAGGAGACTGTAACGTAGTACGTGTCGCTGGAGCCTGAGATGCCGGTGACTTGGGTGGTGCCGCTGACTCTTCCCGTACTGCTAGGAGACAGGACAAAGTCGGATGCAGTTACTCCCGTGACATCCTCGCTAAAGGTTGCCTTGTAGAGTAGAGACTGGCTGTCCGTGTTCTGGGATGTCGGGCTGGACCGCTCAATTGATGCAAGTCTTGGGTTGGTGTTGTCTATAACTGCGGTACTGACGGTGTATGTCTGGTCTGCACCGGTGGTAGCCGTGTTAGTCAGCGAGTTGTTTGCAGCATCGACAATGTTGTGGTCTGATGAGACAAGATCAAGGTTGTATGTGCCGTCCTGCGTGGCAGAGACTGTCACATAGTACACATCACCTGAACCTGAGATGCCGGTGACTTGGGTGGTGCCGCTGACTCTTCCCGTACTGCTAGGAGACAGGACAAAGTCGGATGCAGTTACTCCCGTGACATCCTCGCTAAAGGTTGCCTTGTAGAGTAGAGACTGGCTGTCCGTGTTCTGGGATGTCGGGCTGGACCTCTCAATTGATGCAAGTCTTGGGTTGGTGTTGTCTATAACTGCGGTACTGACGGTGTATGTCTGGTCTGCACCGGTGGTAGCCGTGTTGGTCAGCGAGTTGTTTGCAGCATCGACAATGTTGTGGTCTGATGAGACAAGATCAAGGTTGTACGTCCCGTCCTGCGCGGCAGAGACTGTCACATAGTACACATCACCTGAACCTGAGATGCCGGTGACGGGGCTGACAGTGGTGGTGGTGCTGTAATTGATGGTAAGTGTCCAGCTGTTCAGGACTCCTGGATCGGGAGCATCCCTGTCGTGTATCTGCAGGGTCCAGACACCTGAGATGGGGATGCTTCCAAATAACGGGGCGTACGGCTGGTCTATGTTGTCGGTGCTGCCGCCAGAATTGTCGTGTAGTGTTATTGAAGTGCCATCAGGGGCAATAATGTCTATCTTGAGATCGCCGATGTAGTTATGCGTAATGTCTACTTCAACTGAGACGGATGTGGCAGTTTCAGAATCAGGGACTGTGATGGTATCAGATACAGTTGCAAGGTCAGGTATGGTAAGGTGGGGGGATCTTGTCTGTGTGAACTGTCCAGTTGAGGTGGATGTGCTTTCTCCCCCCGCACTGTCAGAAGACAAGGTAAAGTCAGATACAGTTACTCCCGTGACATCCTCGCTAAAGGTTGCCTTGTAGACTAGTGTCTGGTTGTCCGTATTCTCGGTTGCAGGAGTGTACCGCTCAATTGATGCAAGTCTTGGGTTGGTGTTGTCTATGACGGTGGTGCTGACGGTGTATGTCTCGTCAGTTCCGGTGGTGGGGATAGTGTCAGTTAGAGGGTTGGCTGCGGCATCGGTGATGCTGTGGCCGGATGACACAAGATCAAGGTTGTAGGTACCGTCCTGCGCAGCAGAGAGCGTTGCATAGTACACATCACCGGAGCCTGATATCGAGGTAACATGGGTGGCAATGTCAGAGTCATGATTGACTGTAAGCATCCAGCTGTTCAAAATGCCGTCGTCTGCACTGTAATCGTCGTGCATCTGTAAGGTCCAGTTTCCTGCGATGGAGACGCTGCCAAAGTCAGGCGTGTAGGTCTGATCTATGTTGGCCGGACCGCTTGGGCGGTCGTGCAGCGTCTGAACCGTGCCGTCAGGGGCGATGAGATCTACCTTGAGATCGTCTATGTATGGGTGGGCGATGTCCACTGCAACAGAGACGGATGTGGCAGTGCCGGAGCCGGTAACTAGGATGGTGTCAGTCACGATCTGATCGTAGGGTATGGTGATGGCAGGCGTTCTTGTCTGCGTGAACTGTCCGGAACCGGTACTGTTGCCAGTGCTGTCAGGAGATAATGTAAAGTCAGATGTGTCCACCCCCGTAACATTCTCGCTGAAGGTCACCTTGTATACCAGTGTCTGGCTGTCGGTGTTTTCTGCTGCCGGGCTGTACCTCTCAATTGATGCAAGTCTTGGGTTGGTGTTGTCTATGACGGTGGTGCTGACGGTGTATGTCTCGTCAGTTCCGGTGGTGGGGGTTGTGTTGTTAAGGAGGTTGTTCGCTGCGTCCCTGATGCCGTGTCCTGACGAGACGAGGTCGAGGTTGTACGTCCCGTCCTGCGCGGCAGAGACTGTCACATAGTACACGCTGCCAGAGCCTGATATCCCGGTGATAGAACCGGTACCAGCATTGCTTCCAACTAGGGACAGGATAAAATCAGATGAGGTTACTCCCGTGACGCTTTCGCTAAAGGTTACCTCGTAGATCAGCGACTGGCTGTCCGTGTTCTGGGATGTCGGGCTGGACCTCTCAATTGATGCAAGCCTTGGGTTGGTGGTGTCTGCAACGCCTGGCAAGATAGTTATCTCAAATATGCGGGAATTGGATGTGCCAAAGTCTCCGGTGGAGGTTATGTTGACAATGGCAGGATTGGCATCAGGAATGGTCATCAGGACCAACGCGGCACCATTTATGCCAAAGTGTTCCGAGTCGCTACTGGATCCAATACTGTACGTAGGCTCATGGGTTGCAAGGAACTCATTCTGAGGTGTGATGTTTCCAACTGCTTGCAGGATTCCTGTGACTGACGCATTGTCAAGCGTGATGTACCAATTTCCGAGGTTGCCGTTGAAGGAGGCGGACTGGAACATCTGTTCCATGTAGGTTACGCCAGAGACGTCCCATCCGGAGAGATCGCCGTTGAAGGAAGAGTAGGAGAACATGTAGGACATGTCGGTGACCGAGGAGACGTCCCAGCTGGAGAGGTCGCCGTTGAAGGAGGAGGCGGAGTTGAACATGCCGGCCATGTCGGTGACAGAAGAGACGTCCCATCCGGAGAGGTCGCCATCAAAGTCAGAGGTGTAGAAGAACATGCTGGCCATGTCGGTGACAGAGGAGACGTCCCAGCTGGAGAGGTCGCCGTTGAAGGAGAAGGCGGAGTTGAACATGTCGGACATGTCGGTGACAGAAGAGACGTCCCATCCGGAGAGGTCGCCATCAAAGTCAGAGGTGTAGAAGAACATGCTGGCCATGTCGGTGACAGAGGAGACGTCCCAGCTGGAGAGGTCGCCGTTGAAGGAGAAGGCGGAGTTGAACATGTCGGACATGTCGGTGACAGAAGAGACGTCCCAGCTGTTGAGGAGTTGGTTGAAGACACTGGTAAAGGCGAACATGCCGGACATGTCAGTCACCTTTGAGACATCCCAGCCGTTGAGGGGTTGGTTGAAGGAGGAGGCGGAGTTGAACATGCCGGACATGTCAGTGACAGAGGAGACGTCCCATCCGGAGAGGTCGCCATCAAAGTCAGAGGTGTAGAAGAACATGCTGGCCATGTCGGTGACAGAGGAGACGTCCCAGCTGGAGAGGTCGCCGTTGAAGGAGAAGGCGGAGTTGAACATGTCGGACATGTCAGTGACAGAAGAGACGTTCCAGCTGTTGAGGGGTTGGTTGAAGGAGGAGGCGGAGTTGAACATGCCGTTCATGTTACTGACCGAGGAGACGTTCCAGCTGTTGAGGAGTTGGTTGAAAACACTGGTAAAGGCGAACATGCCGGACATGTCAGTCACCTTTGAGACATCCCAGCCGTTGAGGGGTTGGTTGAAGGAGGAGGCGGAGTTGAACATGCCGGACATGTCAGTGACAGAGGAGACGTCCCATCCGGAGAGGTCGCCATCAAAGTCAGAGGTGTAGAAGAACATGTAGGACATGTCGGTGACCGAGGAGACGTCCCATCCGGAGAGGTCGCCGTTGAAGGAGGAGGCGGAGTTGAACATGCCGGACATGTCAGTGACAGAAGAGACGTCCCATCCGGAGAGGTCGCCATCAAAGTCAGAGGTGTAGAAGAACATGCTGGCCATGTCGGTGACAGAGGAGACGTCCCAGCTGGAGAGGTCGCCGTTGAAGGAGAAGGCGGAGTTGAACATGTCGGACATGTCAGTGACAGAAGAGACGTTCCAGCTGTTGAGGGGTTGGTTGAAGGAGGAGGCGGAGTTGAACATGCCGTTCATGTTACTGACCGAGGAGACGTTCCAGCTGTTGAGGAGTTGGTTGAAAACACTGGTAAAGGCGAACATGCCGGACATGTCAGTCACCTTTGAGACATCCCAGCCGTTGAGGGGTTGGTTGAAGGAGGAGGCGGAGTTGAACATGCCGGACATGTCAGTGACAGAGGAGACGTCCCATCCGGAGAGGTCGCCATCAAAGTCAGAGGTGTAGAAGAACATGTAGGACATGTCGGTGACCGAGGAGACGTCCCATCCGGAGAGGTCGCCGTTGAAGGAGGAGGCGGAGTTGAACATGCCGGACATGTCAGTGACAGAAGAGACGTCCCATCCGGAGAGGTCGCCATCAAAGTCAGAGGTGTAGAAGAACATGCTGGCCATGTCGGTGACAGAGGAGACGTCCCAGCTGGAGAGGTCGCCGTTGAAGGAGAAGGCGGAGTTGAACATGTCGGACATGTCAGTGACAGAAGAGACGTTCCAGCTGTTGAGGGGTTGGTTGAAGGAGGAGGCGGAGTTGAACATGCCGTTCATGTTACTGACCGAGGAGACGTTCCAGCTGTTGAGGGGTTGGTTGAAAACACTGGTAAAGGCGAACATGCCGGACATGTCAGTCACCTTTGAGACATCCCAGCCGTTGAGGGGTTGGTTGAAGGAGGAGGCGGAGTTGAACATGCCGGACATGTCAGTGACAGAGGAGACGTCCCATCCGGAGAGGTCGCCATCAAAGTCAGAGGTGTAGAAGAACATGTAGGACATGTCGGTGACCGAGGAGACGTCCCATCCGGAGAGGTCGCCGTTGAAGGAGGAGGCAGAGTTGAACATGCCGGACATGTCGGTGACAGAAGAGACGTCCCATCCGGAGAGGTCGCCATCAAAGTCAGAGGTGTAGAAGAACATGCTGGCCATGTCGGTGACAGAGGAGACGTCCCAGCTGGAGAGGTCGCCGTTGAAGGAGAAGGCGGAGTTGAACATGTCGGACATGTCGGTGACAGAAGAGACGTTCCAGCTGTTGAGGGGTTGGTTGAAGGAGGAGGCGGAGTTGAACATGCCGTTCATGTTACTGACCGAGGAGACGTTCCAGCTGTTGAGGGGTTGGTTGAAAACACTGGTAAAGGCGAACATGCCGGACATGTCAGTCACCTTTGAGACATCCCAGCCGTTGAGGGGTTGGTTGAAGGAGGAGGCGGAGTTGAACATGCCGGACATGTCAGTGACAGAGGAGACGTCCCATCCGGAGAGGTCGCCATCAAAGTCAGAGGTGTAGAAGAACATGTAGGACATGTCGGTGACCGAGGAGACGTCCCATCTGGAGAGGTCGCCGTTGAAGGAGGAGGCGGAGTTGAACATGCCGGACATGTCGGTGACAGAAGAGACGTCCCATCCGGAGAGGTCGCCATCAAAGTCAGAGGTGTAGAAGAACATGCTGGCCATGTCGGTGACAGAGGAGACGTCCCAGCTGGAGAGGTCGCCGTTGAAGGAGGAGGCGGAGTTGAACATGCCGTTCATGTCGGTGACAGAAGAGACGTTCCAGCTGTTGAGGGGTTGGTTGAAGGAGGAGGCGGAGTTGAACATGCCGTTCATGTTACTGACCGAGGAGACGTTCCAGCTGTTGAGGGGTTGGTTGAAGACACTGGTAAAGGCGAACATGCCGGACATGTCAGTCACCTTTGAGACATCCCAGCCGTTGAGGGGTTGGTTGAAGGAGGAGGCGGAGTTGAACATGCCGGACATGTCAGTGACAGAGGAGACGTCCCATCCGGAGAGGTCGCCATCAAAGTCAGAGGTGTAGAAGAACATGTAGGACATGTCGGTGACCGAGGAGACGTCCCATCCGGAGAGGTCGCCGTTGAAGGAGGAGGCAGAGTTGAACATGCCGGACATGTCAGTGACAGAAGAGACGTCCCATCCGGAGAGGTCGCCATCAAAGTCAGAGGTGTAGAAGAACATGCCGGCCATGTCGGTGACAGAAGAGACGTCCCATCCGGAGAGGTCGCCATCAAAGTCAGAGGTGTAGAAGAACATGTCGGACATGTCGGTGACAGAAGAGACGTCCCAGCTGGAGAGGTCGCCGTTGAAGGAGAAGGCGGAGTTGAACATGTCGGACATGTCGGTGACAGAAGAGACGTCCCAGCTGTTGAGGGGTTGGTTGAAGGAGGAGGCGGAGTTGAACATGCCGTTCATGTTTGTGACAGAGGAGACATTCCAGTCGGAGAGGGTGCCGTCAAAGGAGGTGGCGCTGAAGAACATGGATGACATGTCGGTGACAGAGGAGACGTTCCAGCTGTTGAGGGGCTGGTTGAAGGAGGCGGCGTTGTGGAACATGCCGTACATATCCCTGACAGACGAGACGTCCCAGGATGAGAGGTCGCCGTCAAAGGATGTGGCACTAACGAACATGGAGGACATGTCGGTGACAAGACTCAGGTCCGGCGTGTCAGTGGCCATGTAGGTCATGTTGGAGGCTCCGGCAAAGGCGTTACTCATGTTGGTCCAGGATATGCTGCCCCACTGGTCTATCGAGGCAAGCTCGGGTACGAGGCCGGGTAAGCTAAAGGAGTCGGGAGGCCTGTCCAATGTAAGTCCTGTCAGGCCGCCGGTCACAGAGACCGTGTAGTTGCCTGCATCTTCATAGGTGTGGGTCTGGGG
Organism: Candidatus Nitrosopumilus sp.; assembly: GCA_963667665.2. Lineage (GTDB taxonomy): Archaea > Thermoproteota > Nitrososphaeria > Nitrososphaerales > Nitrosopumilaceae > Nitrosopumilus. Next base: position 1,819,574 of record OY763927.2, on the reverse strand, counting down.
TCCCGAGAGGTTCGTCTCAGTCATACCGTCCCCCCATGAGATGTTCATGTCGTCTCCCACAAAGTTGATGGTGATGCTCTGGTCTGCCGATGCCGTCTTCCACGTGGTCACAAACGCGTCGGCGGGAGGAGTCTGGGCAAAGGCATACTGGGGCTGCGGCACGAATGTGGTGATATCATTCACACCATCAAGCTTCAGGCTGACGGTATCTGCGATATTATCAACGGCAGTCAAACTCAATACTGCATGCACCGCATAGGCAGCATCCAGCACGCCTGTAAACAACATATCTGCAAACGTGTCTGCAATTTGGCAGGCAACACTCAGGTTCGTCATCTCCTCCCATGCTGTTACTGCCTGCACAGGGGCGTGCTCAGACAGCCCTGTATCAGGCGTGTTGTAGCTGCCGTCTGTTCCGGCCAGAGTCGCACCGATACAGCCTGACTGTGCAGCCAGGAGAATGCCTGCAGATATGGCAAACACCGCAATGACTGACAGTACGTGTACGGTGCGAATCTGGGGGTATAAATGACGGTTCAAGTGCTGTCACCTCCCCCCATGTCTCCAAAAGATGACATTAGACGATCCGATTGCAAAATGACGTTATAATTATGACTAGAAATCAATGATCTGTTTTTTATTATAAAATATTTATGTCTATAGGTTATAGTCCGAAAATCTATTGTACGAAAATTAGGTCCAGCTAAGATCAAGCTTACCGTAAAGGATTATTTTGCCTTGCATCGATCAAGAAAAAAGATGACAAAACGTTTGACTGCCAAGGCCATACGTTACGCAATGGGGCAGATCAAGAAAGGCACGAGTTCGTCGGCGGTAGCAGTCCAGATAGGTGTGACTCCACGGCACGTAAGGAGACTTTGGGCAGAGTTTTGTGCTACCGGATCTCCACACATCCCCAGAATGCCAGGGCGACCGGCGACCTGGCCGTCCTCAGACGAGGTGCAACTGGTACTGGACGAGCACAGGCGAGAAGATGTGGGCGTGCTGCGCACCGCGATGAACCTGCGAAAAGATTATGATGTAAGCTACGCCAAGGTATACCAGGTCATGAAGGAGAACGGACTGGTGGTTCTGTCGACTGCCAAATCCCGCAGGCGGAAGTGGATACGCTACGAACGGAAGCATTCCAATTCAATGTGGCATACGGACTGGCACGTCATGAAGGATCCGCGCTTTCGCGGCCTGAACCTCATAACCTACCTTGATGATGCATCCAGGTGCGTGACAGGTGCAAGGCTGTTCAAGGAAGCCACGTCAGAGAACGCGGTCGTGGCGCTCAGGCAGGCCATCAGGGAGTTTGGGACTCCTGCAACCATACTGTCAGACAATGGATCGTGCTTTGTAGGCAGGGGCGGCCGCAAGAAGCTTACCGGCACCTGGACTCCGACCATCTTTGAGAACGAGCTGCTGAACCTTGGCATAGAGTTGATCAATTCAAGACCGTATCACTCTCAGACCAACGGCAAGCTTGAACGGTTCCACAGGAGCATTGAGGAGGAGATACACCACTACGAGAGCCTGTCCGAGTACATTGAATACTACAACGAGAGACGACTCCACTTTTCGCTGGACATGCACAACTACGAGACCCCGCTCAAGGCGTTTTCTGCCAGGAAGGCTACAGAAGCAATCAGGACAAATGACCCACAATGGATGGAGGTAGACACAAATGACTAGCGGACATAATTTTCATATATTACAACGTTGCCTTTTGCCGTCTGTCTTGTTCCGTTCTTCTTTAGTCTGCCTGAATCGCAGTATTTGCATAGTTTGAGCTGTGATCTTTCCATGATTCGAAATGTGTTGTTCTTTCTGCACTTGTTATTCTTCACTATCTCTAGTACAATTTTGATGTGCTTGCAGTCTGCCTTTCGAAACCTGTGATCAGGACATTCGCAAACTAAACCGTTTGCCGTCTCTCTTACTGCATACCTCTTTTCAGGGTTTGTCTGTGATCTGACTGAAAATGTATTTGCATCAATCTGTGAGCAGTGACCCTGTGTTTCCATAATCTGTTTTGCTTTTTGAGTTCTTGTGTTCATACCATACTGTACTTTTTAACTACATATATACTATACGTTTTGACTATATGTAGGAAACAGTTATATGATAACCAAATTCATGTTTGCATATGAGCATGAAAGTAGATGGTGCATATTGGCGACACGAGTGCAATAGATGCAATGAGATTTGGTATAGTAGGAACGAATCACCAAAGAACTGCAACAACAAAAAGTGTAATTCCCCATACTGGAACAAGGAAAGGGTACGTTAGTTCATGTCCCCTGACAAAATAATCGGGGGAGGAGCTTGCAAAAAATACCCTCTACTTTGGCGATAACCTAGACATTTTACAAAAACACATCATAGATGAATCTGTTGATCTTATCTATCTTGATTCTCCATTCAACTCAAAAGCTGCTTACAATATACTATTCAAAACACCTGACAATATTGAATCTCCTGCACAGATAACAGCTTTTGAGGATTCATGGCATTGGACTAGTGAATCAGAGCTGGCTTATGGGCAGTTATTGAATACAAGTACAACTGTCTCATCAGTGATCAGAGGTATGAGAGAAGCTATAGGTGAAAATGATATGATGGCGTATCTTGTCATGATGACAATCAGATTAATTGAACTGTACAGGGTTCTAAAAAATACCGGAAGTCTATATTTACACTGTGACCCTACTGCAAGTCATTATCTGAAGATAATTCTGGATGCAATCTTTCAGCCACAGAATTTTAGAAGAGAGATAATTTGGGATATTGCGGTTTTGTCAGGTTATAAAACACAGGCCAAGAACTGGATCAGGGGGCACGACACACTATTTTATTATGTAAAATCAAGTGATTTCACTTTTAATAAGCAAACTCAGCCACACAGACAAGAATATCTTGCTCGTTTTAACAAAACTGACGAGAATGGTAAAAAATATTTTGACGGTAGAGGAAAGCGCAGATACCTCGATGATGTGGTAAAAAAAGGCAAGGCAATAGGCGATGTCTGGTCTGATATTATCAACTCATCCTAAAACAGATCATTTTGTAAACATTTGATGATAGTATGGATCTAACAATAACATCTATCAAATCATTTCTATGATTCATAAAGAACTAACAGACAAACAGTGGAAATCAATTATACCACATTTACCAAAACCTGCAAGAACAGGCAGACCAAGATGTGATGATAGAACAACAATTAATGGAATTCTATTTGTTCTAACTGTTGGATGCAGATGGGAAGAATTACCAGAAAAGTATGGTTCCAAATCAACTACACATCTACGATTACAAGACTGGCAGCAAAAAGGAGTATGGAAAAAGATTCTTTCTGGAATAATGAAATCAGCTTACAAACAAAACAAGATTAATCTGCAAAAGATATCAGTTGATTCATCATCAATTTCCAATAAAAAAGGGGCAACGTAACTGGATATGATGGTTTCAAGAAGATTCTAGGTACAAAAATACATGTTGCCGTAGATAGTAATGGATTGCCAATATCAATTGTATGCAGTCCTGCAAATCAACATGATAGTACGAAATTTATCGATGTCATGGAATCAATTTCAGATTTTGTAGATGATTCTATGATAGAAGAGATCGTATCAGTGTATGCAGACAAGGGCTATGATGCAAAATACATCAGGAATTATCTGAGAAATCATTCTATCAGATGCTGCATTCCATACAGGAATAATTCCAAATTCATCGTACCAAATAACATGCAGAACAATTACAACAAGACAAGGTTTGTTGTTGAGAGATTCTTTGCATGGTTGAAGAATGGATTTCATAGAACAAGAATCAGATATGAGAAGAACTGTGATAATTATCTTGGGTTTGTGTATTTGGCATCAATTATGATGTACTGGAGAGTTTTAGGATAAGTTGTATGTCATTTCAACAGACGCCGACTTCCAAAGAAAGGATGGGTTATCCAACACAAAAACCACTAAGCTTACTTGAAAGAGTAATTAACTCCAGTTCAAATCAGGGTGATGTGGTATTGGATCCGTTTTGCGGATGCGGTACGGCAGTTCATGCATCTCAAAAGCTAAACCGCAGATGGATAGGGATAGACATAACACATCTGGCTATAGGTCTTATTGAAAAGAGAATGAAGGATGCATTTGGAGTCAGCGTAGAAGTGAGGGGGACCCCCAACTCTTTTGAATCTGCAAAAGATTTGGCAAGACGCAACAAATTCCAGTTTGAGGCATGGGCAGTTACGCTAATTCCAAACGTGCTGCCAAATAGAAGACAGACAGGAGATAAAGGAATCGACGGGAGGGGATACATACAGTTGGGAACCAACAAAGATGGAAAGCGAATTGATGTCAAAATCATAGTATCTGTAAAAGGCGGAGATAGCCTAAATCCAGGAATGGTCAGAGATTTGATTGGAACCATGGACAGTGAAAAGGCAGAACTGGGAGTCTTTGTCTGTCTGAGAGAACCTACAAGAAAGATGAAAGAGGCAGCAGCAACAGCAGGAATATTTGAAACCCCTTTTGGGGAACAGTATCCGAAATTACAGATTTACACCATATCGGATTATTTCAAGAGAATCAAGCCAAACCTGCCGTCACTGGCAGATTTTATCAGAGCTCCACGGTCAGAAACGGAGCCAAAAGGAAAACAGATCACGTTGTAGGATGTTTGATGACATTATGGCCATGCCTCAAAACTCAGCTCTAGATAACTTCACAGAACCATTATAAGTATTGTTTAAACAGCCAGTTATTACATAATTACCAAGTTCTCTAAATATATAACATATTAGAAAAATAAATGTCACAAAATGGAAATGGTTTATTAGAATACATACCAGGTTCGCACACATTACTTGTACAAAAAAATTCTAGTCTTCCTTTAGAAGGATTTGCAGAAAACGTTCAGGGAAGTATACAAGAATATGCTGAAAATGCTAAAAGTGAAGTTGAGAAAGGATATAACTTTCTTCAATGGGTGTTAACTCGAGTTTTTGAGGCCACAGAAGATGATGCAGCAGATGCAATTGTGGATGGAGCAAACGATCTCGGAATTGATGCATATCTTCCAGTAGATTTTTCAGATAATACAATTAGATTATTCCAATCAAAATACGGCACATCACATTCACTAGAAGCAATTGCCAAATTCAAAGAAGACGTAAAACGATTACTTTCAAAAGATGTTACAAAAATGAGACCAGAACTAGCTCAACTTGTTACAAAAATTAAAGAAAAAAATCTCAAGGTAAAATGTTGTTATGTTACAGATCAGAAAGTAGAATATGATGACGAATTTGTCGAAATTATAGATGGTGAGAAAATAATTCAAAAATTATGGGACAGAATTAAAAAACCTGCAGCAGGTAAAAAATCCTCAATTAAACTTGAAAAAATGCTAAAATATGAAAATACCATTCTAGGAATTTTAAAGTTACGAGAAATTACAGAATTTGTAAGTAAGAATAAAGATTATGTTTTTGAATCAAATATTAGACAATGGATGCAATTCAAGACTACAGTTAACAAAGGTTTACGTGAAACATTACAAAATAATCCAGGCAAATTCTTCTACTATAACAATGGAATTACTATTGTCGTTAGTGACTTTGTAGAGTTAGGAGAAAATTTGATTGAACTACATGCTCCACAAATTGTCAATGGTGCACAAACATCAAATTCTATTCTTGATCATTCAAAGAGAACAAAAAACATGGAAGGTTCCATGACAGTTACAATAATCAAAGCAGATGATGAACAAGAACAAAATAATATTACAAAGTACAGAAATTCTCAAAATTCAGTTAGAGGAAAAGATCTTGTTTCACTCATGGATTTTCATAAATCAATTAAATCACAATTAAAAAATTGTGGGTACTTTTATGAAATTCAAGCAGGTTCTTTTGATACAAAATCAAAATCAAAACAGAGTGAATATGAAGGAGATGCGATATACAACAACTATCTTCCAGATAACCATAAGAAAGTCATTGTTGCTAAAGATGCGATTCAGTCATTAGTTGCAGGAATTGAACAAAGACCAACTGAAGCGTACAGTTCACCAGCACAGTTTCTTCCAAGAGGAAGAAAATATGACGATATATTCAATGATAATTTGAAAGATGATTACAGAATTTTGTTATATCCTTATCTTGTCAAAGAATTTGCAAAAAAATCATTAAATTATGGAAAACAAGGAGGACATAAAACAAAAAGATACGCAACATTATTTTTTGTAGCAGTCTACTTTAGAATACTCCACAAAAAAATTCTTGAATCAAAAGATGACTTCAAAGTAGATGTAAGAAAACTAGAGCCTATTTTTCGTAGTTTCAAACTTAATTCCAGAATTTTAAAATTAACAGATGTAATTGTGACTAAATTTCTGGAAGATACTGTAGTAGATGATGAAATTGAGTTAGCCAATACAAAACATAATTTTTTCTCACAACATGTTTGGAATATCACAATGCTTCGTGTAATTGATAAAAAAATTAGTCATGAAGAAGACGATATTCTAGCATTGAAAAAACTAGCAAACAGTTTATTTTAAATTCAAAAGGTAGAAGTCCAACCAAGTAAAAATCTTGCAGGAGGTTTACATTGGTCAGACAGCCTACCTAAATTTAATACAAATAAGGGATATTTAACATAATTTTTCAGGTACAGTTTATTCCAGAATGTTTTTTATATCGACTAAAAAGAGAAAAGTAGCTTTGGGAACAAAACACAAATGTGCAATTTGTAGTGAAGAAATCGAACTTCATTACAAGTCTATGGAAGAATGGAAGATAGAAGGTTTCTTGTGTGGAAAATGCTATTCAAAAAAAATTGGTGAACACTATCCTGGAGAACATGTAAGAGTAAACAAGCATTTAGATTAGTTTTGTTCTGATTTTGAATATTTATTTACATTAAGACAATTCCATGCAAGAGGATCATCTTTTACATCTTTTTCTTCTAAAAATACAATATCAGTAATTGTTTTTTTTCTTTTTGACAAGTTTACCTGAAAACTAGCAAATTTTTTGCAATCACAATTGTTATACAAACATACATCATCATCTCCTTCATCATGATCTCTAGCTTCATGACTACAATTGCACAAAGCATTCTTTTTTACATCACTAAGTGTTTTTTTTGCATATACACCTAATCGAAGATATGCCTCTCCTCCATGACCTTTCTTAAATCGCTCATAATTTTCAGATTTGTGTAATACTTTGAAAAAAGACAGATTAGTATCCGGTTTTTGAGAATCTGAACCCAGAATAAACCAGTATTTATCACCCATTTCTACAAATCGGATTTTGATTGATGGATTTACCCACCAATGAATAGTATCACGCCAAAGAGATGCGGATTGTTTTCTGTCAGTTAGTAAAGGAACAACATTCATTCTAAGGTCATAATATCGGTAAGCAACGCCCATAAAGTCATCAAACCAAGGAATAGAAGAATGAGAAGACATTGCAGAAAAATCATGTTAGAGTATATTTATCTGATCTGAATGAACGGTAATACTCTTATATCTTAGTTTTATACAAAAGCTCATATGGCTTCCTATAGAACCAGTATGCAGATAGTTGCAGATCTATTGACTGTTACTGAACAATCAGGACAAGAAGGCATCAAAACAACATCTCTTCTAACAAAGGCTAACTTATCACATTCAAGATTAGGTAAATTCTTAGAGAATTTGACTGGCGCTGGTCTAATTAATAAAATTGAATTTGATGGTAAGAATACTTTTGTAATTACTGGAAAAGGTAGACAATATTTGGACTCTTATGTAAAATTTGCAGGTATTGCAGAATCATTTGGATTAGAACTTTAAAATCTATTTTCTAGCTCTTCTCTTAGCATTTGCTTTTTGTCGTTCTTTTCTTTCTGTATAGGAGCTATAAACAATAATAATTGCGAAACCTGCAATTCCGCCATAAAATAATGGGAGAATTAATCGAAATTCTCCAGTAGCAGGATCTACAAATGCTATACCTATAGTTACAATCATAAACATTAGAAGCACCATAAGATATTTGTCCATAAATTGTGTGGTTTACAAAACCATATATCTTTTTGATTTTACAAGGTGATAATAGAAAAATTATGGTGAAAATGCTTGAAATGTTGGGATTAGTTCTTGTAGCAATAATGTCATTGGGTTTTATGGGAATATTACAACCAACTATTGAACCGGGATTATCGCCATTATTTTGGGGCTGTGCAGGTGCTGCACTCATGATAATAGTTTATAGAAAAATAAAAAGAAAGAAAGAAGAGAAAGAAAGTTAGAGGTATTTTAGAATTTGCTATCAAAGGGTCAATCATGGATCAATCGACAGATCTATAAAGGATAATTTTACGTAAAGTATGAGGGGCATATGGCAGAACAAACTAAACAGTGGTGGAAAGGGTTAGGAAAAGAATTAGAAACAGATATTGAAACATTCATTGAATAATCTCTTAAGAATCTCCTAGATAATTTTAAAAATTTTACAAGAAAAGCCTCGGACGGGGTACGAACCCGCGACCTAACGCTTACGAGGCGTTCGCTCTACCAGGCTGAGCTACCAAGGCACGTTTGGATAAATCCATCAGAGTTAATAAAAAGTCTTTCCGAGTTGGAATAATTGAAGAAAACAATTTCGGGGATTCGAGGAATATTTGGAGATGATCTTAACCTAAAAGATGTATTAGAATTTTGTAATAATTTTTCATCTTTAATTAAATCACAAAAATGTGTCATTGGAAAAGACACAAGACCATCAGGTTCCATGGTGAAAGATACAGCCAGTGCTGCATTAATGAAAAATGGAATTGATGTATTCAATTTAGAAACAGTTCCAACTCCAGTAGTTTTTAGAGAAGCAAGAAAATATGGTGCTGGATTAGTAATTTCTTCATCTCATAATCCAATAAAATGGAATGGGATGAAATTCATTATTGAAGGTAGAGGAATTAATGAAGAGGAATTACCACAAATTATTGAACATCAAGAAATTTTAAAATCAAAAATTGGAACTGAACAAGATATTTCATCATCATACATTGATGATGCAGCAAAAATCATAGGAGATATCGAAAATCAACCAGAAGTAGTAGTAGATATCGGAGGTGGTGCTGCAAAAGGATATGCACCTGATTTACTAAAAAAAATTGGATGTAAAGTTGAAATTATTAATGAAGAACTTTCAGGATGCTCTAGAGGTCCTGATCCTACATCTGATAAATTATCTGAATTAATTTCAGCATCCAATAAAAAAGAAATTGGATTTGCATTTGATTTAGATGCAGATCGTTTAGTGGTAGTTAAAAACGGAAAAAAGCAGATTCCAGATGTAACACTAGGATTAGGTGTTGCAAAAACTTTGGAATTAGGATACAAAAAATTTGTTTTAAGTATTGATACAAGCATATCGATTGAAAAATTCATCATTGAGAAAGGAGGAACTGTTCAAAGATCGAAAGTTGGAGAAGCAAATGTCATAGATCTCATGTTGAAAACAAATGCTCAAGCTGGAGGAGAAGGAAGCAGTGCAGGTTTTATTTTACCAGAGTTCAATTATTGTAGAGAAGGAATTCTTACCAGCGGATTAATTTGTTCGATGCTGGGTAATCCAAAATTTGATGAAATTTTAAACTATATGGAAAAGTTTAGTCAAATAAGAGAAAAAATTGAAGTTGATTCAAATTTTCATGATAAAGTAATTGAAAAAGTAAGTTCTAAATTTTCAAAAGAATATTCAGAAATTAATACATTAGATGGAATTAAAGGAACAATTGATGAGAACAGTTGGGTTTTGATTAGAAAATCAAACACCGAAGAGATCATAAGAGTTTCAGCAGAATCAAATGATGAAGAAAAATGTAAAAAAATTATTAAAGACACATTAGAACTAGTGAAACAAAGTTATGACCAAGTTAGATGAATCTTCAATAATCAAAATTTTTCAGAGTAAATTAGGAAATAAGAAATTTGTCTCAGAAGATGTTGAAATTTTTAATTTAGGTAAAACCAAAATCGTAGCTAAAACAGACACTCTAGTAGAAAGTACAGATATTCCATCTAAAATGAAATTAGCAGATGCTGCAAGAAAAAGTATTGTTGCATGTGTAAGTGATTTTGCTGCAAAAGGAATCAAGCCTCAATATGGAATTATTTCTGTAAATCTACCAAGGACTATTTCACGCTCAAAAATTGAAGAGATTGGAAAAGGTTTCAGAAAAGCATGTGATGAATATGGTATTTCAATTCTTGGTGGTGACACAAATGCAGGCAAAGAAATTGTGTTTAATGTATGTATTTTTGGAAAAACCGATAATCTAGTCAGCAGAAAAGGATCTAAAAAGAAGGATCTGATATTTGTGACTGGGTCATTTGGTTATACTTCAGCAGGATTGAACATGCTTCTTGGTAAGAAAAAGGGAAAAGAGAATTTTGTTAAAAAATCTATCAAATCAGTATTAAAACCAAATCCAAAACTCAAATTTGGAATAAAAAATAAAAAATATTTTTCATCATCAATGGATTCTAGTGATGGATTATCTACCACTTTAAATGAAATGTCAAAACAGAGTAAGAAAAAATTTGTCATTAATAACATACCTTCAATGAAAGATTTACAATATTATGCAAAATCTCAAAAATTTGATTTAAACAAATTAATTTTTCATGGAGGAGAAGAATATGAAATTGTATTTACAATATCTCCCAAACATAGACAAATAATAATAAAAAATGCAAAATTGCTTAAAACACCAATTATTGAAATTGGATATGTCACATCAGGTAAAGGAGTTTATCTTCAAGAAAATAATAGATACACTCGTTTGAAAGATTTAGGATGGAAACATTTTAGATAATTATTCCCCAGAAAAAAATTCTCTATCTACATTATTTGCAATATTAATTATGGAATCAGCTGGAAGAACAGAAACACATTCTTTCATCCATTTTTCATCCAAGTACTGCATTAGTTTCATATCATCATCAGGAAGTTCATCAAGACTTGAACCTGGATAAATTGCATGAATTTTGTATCCTTCATTTGCGATTAGTTGACATTTTTCTTCCAAGGGAGACAAAACTAAATCATTAATCGGTGTTAGAAACTGAAATCCTATAGATCCTAGTAAAGCAGTTGCAATTCCAATTCCAATAGCCACCAGAAGAATTGATACCACTAAAAGATCCAGTTAATCACAGTATATGAATAATCATTAATTTTATGCAAAGTAAGTAAATTAAGGCAAGATTAGAAAATCAATGTATTTTAAACCCTTTAAGACGTGTGTAGACATTGTCAGAAACCGAGGCTAAAGTTGAGGAAGTTTCAGTTAAAGAGACTGAAGTACCGGTTGAGGAAGTAAAATCCGAGGCTAAAGTTGAAACAAAATCCCAACCAGAGGTAAAAAAACAAGGTCCTGAAAAATGGGGAATTGTTCATATTTACAGTAGTTACAATAATACAATTATTCATCTAACTGATCTTACGGGTGGAGAAACTGTCGCCATCAGTTCTGGGGGCATACATGTCAATGCTGACAGATACGAATCATCACCATTTGCTGCAATGAAAGCTGCAAATGCAGTAGTTGAATCTGCAAAAAATAAAGGATTCGATGGATTCCATATCAGAGTTCGTGCAGTAGGTGGAGTTGGTTCTAGAGTACCTGGACCAGGTGCACAAGCTGCCATTAGAGCATTAGCAAGAGGCGGATTTAAGATTGGAAGAATTGATGATGTAACACCTATTCCTCACGACACCACTAGAAAGAAAGGTGGAAAAAGAGGAAGAAGAGTCTAGTCATCTCCTTTTATTATTGCATCACAATCTCTAGAATGAAAATAGTCTATCATAAATTTTGCAAATTTTTGTGGTTGATCACCTCTGGGATATTTTTGCAGCATGTCAGCAAATTTTTCTTCTATACCAGTTTGTAGATTTGGTTTGAATGCTAATTTGAAAAATGTCCAGCCAAACTTTGTTTCTGGTTCACTAAGAACATATCCATTATATTGTTCTACAATAGTTTCCATATGAGAAAGTGATTTTTTAATTGATAATAAATCATCTACGTAATTTTTTGTTTTAATTTCTAAAGTAACACTCATTATTCATCACGATCATCTGATGGCTTGCTACTAAGTTTGTCACTTAAAGATACAAATTTTCCATCTTGTTCAATATTGATTTTTGTTGCCATTCTAACACTTAGTCCAATTGATCTAAATAATGTTAATAATTTTCCTCCGTCAATAACTTCATTGATTTCACCTGTCTTAATTAACTCAGATAATTTTTCTACTATCATTTTAGTTTCATTTGGAAATTGAGATTCTGCATTTTCTAAAACTTCTAATCCTCTAAATCCCAATTGCTTAACTAGTAAATCGCGTGGGTTTTCTTTTGGTTTGTCTTTCTCAAGTTCTTGAGTTTTTTCAATTTCTTGTTTTGTGGAGATATTTTTTTGCATTTCAGCAAGTCTTTTGGCCTTTAATCGTTCAAGTTCAAAATCTTTTTCACTCAACCCTTAATCACACCAATAGGCACTAATTTTGCAACTTTTGTGGCAATTCCTAGATTGTGAGACACATTAACTACAGCATCAACATCTTTGTACGCTTGAGGAGTTTCTTCCACAATTCCATCTCGGGTTAATGCCTTGATAAATATGCCCTTATCATTTAGAGATTTTTTAACGTCATTTTCATTATAATTTCTCCTCGCCTTGGTTCTTGACATTGTCCTTCCAGCACCATGTGCAGTTGAGCCAAAACTCAAATCCATAGAATTGGGTTGACCAAGCAAAATCCAACTTGCAGTTCCCATAGAGCCTGGAACCAATACAGGTTGTCCCAAATCACGATATTTTGAAGGTATTTCATCACGATTTGCAGGAAATGCTCTAGTTGCACCTTTTCTATGAACAACTACTTTTCGTTCTTTTCCATCAACTTTGTGTTTTTCTATTTTTGCAATGTTATGTGCAACATCATAAACTAATTTCATATCAAGATCAGATTCTGTTTGATTAAATACACGTTCAAAAGATTTTCTAGTCCAATGAGTAATCATTTGTCTATTACTCCATGCAAAATTTAATGCTGCAAACATTGCTTTTCTGTAAGACTCTCCTTCCTCAGAAGTATTTGGAACACATGCAAGCTCTCTATCGGGTAAATTGATATCATATTTTGCCATTGCTTGTTCTGCAACTCTAAGATAATCACTACATACTTGATGACCAAATCCTCTAGAACCGCAATGAATTAAAACTGTAATAGTTCCTTCTTTAATTCCCATTCTTTTTGCTGCCTCTTCATCATGAATTTCTGCAACTTTTTGTACTTCAAGAAAATGATTTCCAGAACCTAAGCTTCCAAGTTGCGGAGCTCCTCTTTTTCTTGCCCTATCTGAAACTTTATTTGGATCAGCATTTGGAATTTTACCATTCTCTTCACAAACATCAGAATCATTTGTTGAACCATATCCATGATCAATTGCCCAGTCAACTCCTCTTACCAAAACTTCATCAAGTTCTGAAGGACTAAGTCTAACTGCGCCTTTAGAGCCTACACCTGAAGGAATAGAGCTAAAAAGATCAGTAACAAGTTCTTTTAGTTTTGAGCGAACTGCTTGTTCTGTTAAATTAGTTCGAAGTAATCTGACTCCACAATTAATATCATATCCAACACCACCTGGACTAATCATTCCTTCTTCTGCATCCATAGCTGCAACACCACCAACTGGGAAACCATATCCCTCATGACCATCAGGCAAAACAATACTTTGACCAACTATTCCAGGAATACATGAAACATTTTGTGCCTGCGTAATTGTTCTACCAGATAACATTTTTTGTAGTAGTGGTTCATCAGCATAAATCCTCACAGGAACTTTCATTCCAAGATTAGAATCAGCATCAATTTGATATTGGTTTTCTCCAATTTTTTTTGAAGTACTAGAAGACATGTATATCGGTGAAATTTTCTTTCAATCCAATTTAAATCATCAGAAGAATTGTAAAGAATTTTAAATTAATTAGAATTTATTCTAAAATATGTTAGATAAAGCAACAATCACACAAAAAGCAGATCAATTACTTACAGAACTAAGAGCAAATCCAGATTGGGCAATTGATGAAAGAAATTTCAAACAAGGTTATTTCAAAGCTTTAGAGTGGGTATTATCAGAAACAGGAATTAAACAAAATTAATTTTTAGGATAATACTCTTACTTGAAATTAATGAGCTAATTTATCTAGGGTAAAATAGATTCTGTTTTGTGGTTAGAAAAAAATTAACTAAAAAAGAAATAGAAGAACAGAAAAAACAGCAAAAAGTTAGAGCAAGCGCTTTAAGAGCTGCACGAAGAAGTGGAAAAAGTATCAAAAAAGAAGGTAAAGTAAGCAAAGCCAAGGCCAAAACAAAAACACCCAGATCACAAAAGAAAATTGCAACAGTGAGAAAATCTCGTTATTAGCAGATTAATCTAAAAAAGAACAATTTTTTGAGGCTAGATCATATCAAAATAGCTCCATACGCACAAAATTAGAAAAGAAGTAGATTTATTTTCTCATAAATTAAAATCATAATGTTGGCAATTTTACCTATAGACAATGGTCGTTATGGCACTAAAGAAATGATAGAAATTTTTAGTGAACAAAAGAAAATCAATTATCAATTAGAGATTGAAGGTGCAGCAGCTATTTCACAAAGTGAGATTGGAATTATTCCTAAAACAGTTGGGAAAAAAATTTTCAAAGCAGCATTATCAGGAAAAATCACTGCAAAAAGAATCAAACAACTTGAAGCAAAAAGTGATCACGATACTGCAGCACTAGTTGAATCATTAAATGAAAAATGTACTAAAGAGGTTAGACCATGGATTCATTATGGATTAACAAGTAATGATTTGGTAGATACAAGTAATTCCATGCAAATGCGTGATGCATTAAAAATAATTGAACCAAAAGTTGCAAAATTAGCAACAATTCTAGCGAAAAAAGCTGTAAAATATGAAAAGATTCCAGCTGTTGGTAGAACTCATGGACAACATGCAAGTATCATTTCATTTGGATTAAAATTTGCAAATTGGGCAGCAGAGATGGCAAAACATGTAGAAAGAATTGAAGAGATTAAGAAAAGAATTCTAATTTGTAAGACACTAGGTGTTGTAGGAACTGGTTCCTTAATGGGTGCAAAATCACTTGAGGTTCAAAAAAGAGTTGCAAAACGCTTGAAGTTATACTCTGCAGAAGTAACCACTCAGGTTGTTCCAAGGGAGAGATATGCAGAATATGTGTTTGAATTAGCATTAATTGGTGCAACTTTGGAAAAAATTGCAGTAGAGATTAGAAATTTGCAGAGAACTGAGATTGGGGAAGTTGCAGAGCAGTTCAAGAAGGGACAAATGGGCAGTAGTGCAGTTCCAGTTAAAAGAAATCCAATCAAAAGTGAAAGAATATCATCATTATCTAAAATGGTACGAAGTCAGGTAGGAATAGCTTTTGAAAATATTCCATTATGGCATGAACGAGATCTTTCAAATTCAGCAAATGAGAGATTTGTACTCCCAACAGTAGCCATTCTAGTTGATGAAATGCTAGAAACCATGACTAGAATTATTTCAAACTTGATGGTAAATGAGAAAAGAATTGTAGAGAATCTTTACATCACAAAGGGGCAAATCTTTGCAGAATTTGTTTTAGAGGCATTAATCAAAAAAGGCGTTCCAAGATTTGTAGCCTACAAAGATGTTCAAAGAGTTGCATTTTTGGCAAATGACAAAGGAATGCAATACATGGATGCCATCAAAAACGATAAAGCATTTTCTTCAAAATTAACTAGTAAAGAAATTGAATCTATATTTTCACCAGAGAAACATCTTGGTGCGTCACCTATGATAATTAATAACGTAAAGAAATCAGTTCAAAATACAGTTAAAAAATTTATCTAGTTTTTAGTAATGCTTTATGAATTTTAGAACCATATTGTAATGCCTTTTTTCTTTTTGTACAAGAAATTTCTGGAACATTGATTTGACTAGCTAATTTTCTTATGATATGTTTACGATACAAATCATCTGAATCATGAATTTTCTCAGACAAAGGAATAGTTTTGGCATACTCTATAAATTTTGAAGATAGTAATGGCTGAATAATTTTTACACCAAACTCTGATGCAATTAGATTCACAGCCTTCATCATTTTTAGTTCATTATCTAATTTAGAGATCATAACTTCATGAATTTTAGATTCACCTTCAGAAATTGCTTCTCTATATGCATTGTAACCACAAAATAATTCATCTATTCCATTTGCAGTGATTACTGTATCAAGATCTAAGCTTTTTGCTAGTTGAGAAACATAATGAAATGCAATACAATTTTCATTCCATGATAGATTTTCAGTTTTTATTGTTTGTTGAATTTTTAATGAAATAGAATGAAATGTTTCTGAATCAATTTCTAGAACATGGTGAGGATAGTTTAATTGTTCATTGACTTCTTTTGCAAATAAAATATCATGAGATTCTGCGAATCCAATTGTCAATAATGTAATATCATAATCCATGTCTGAGCAAATTTTTGAAATTAATGTACTATCAACACCTCCAGAAAAAGCAATTCCAATTTTCTTTTCTTTAACAGTTTCAGAAATTGAATTTTTAATATTTTCAAGTAATTTTTTATTTATTTCATCCATTATCTCTCACAGCACAGATTCCATAGAAGGGTAATGAATCAATCTTTTAATTTAGCATTCAATGTAAAACACTATGATGAGATTATCACAAACAGACATTGATGAAGAACTAAAAAATCTGTCAGGCTGGAGTGTTGTAAATGAGAAATTACACAAAGAATTTCAGTTTGATAGTTTTAACCAGGCGTTTGGTTTTATGACCAGAGCAGCCATGGAAATCGAAAAAATGAATCATCACCCAGAATGGTTTAATGTATACAACAAAATCACCATAGAATTAACAACTCATGATGCTGGAGGTATCACAAAAAATGATGTCAATCTGGCTAAAATTCTAAATTCTTTAGCATAATTCAAAAAAATGAATTTTCAGGTATAATCATTACAGAATTTATATTATATCCAAAGTCAGATGACTTCACATGGCTTCAAGTCCTACAATTCTAGACTCAGACTTTAGATATATCGATAAAAATGGAAATTTGCTTAGAACAAGAACTGAACTAACAGTGGCACAAATGCTCACCTTTCTTGATGAAGAATACCAATACAATCACAAACTCACCTTAAAGAACGGAAACGAGGTTACAATTGATTTTAAAACAAAGAAAGGACTAATTGAAGTAATTGATAATGATGAAGACATTGAAAAATACAAACAGATCAAAGAAGATTTTCCTCAAGACAAAGTGATGGCAATAGGACATGCAAAGTATGTTGCACAAATTAAAGAATTACAAGATTTAGTATTTTATGACAAGTCACCACAGACAGGTTCTATATTTTTAGAAGATGGATCGTTTTCATTTGATTACGCACATATACTTCCATTGGTTGAAAAATGCTCTATCTTACATGGACATACATCTTCGGTAATGGTAGAGCTTGTAGGACAAATGAAAGATAATTTACTTTTAGATTTTGGTGTAGCAAAAAAAATTATCAAAGAAGTGGTTAACATATTTGATCATAAATTTTTCATTAACAGAAAATATCTAAAAAGTGAAGATGATTCTCATTATCTAATTCAATTTGATGGTCCTAAAGGAATGTTTGAATTACAAGTTCCAAAAGATACTACTTATCTTTTAGAAGGCGAAGCAACTGTAGAAAATCTTTCAAGTGAAATAATCAAATTATTAGCACCTAAAATGCCATCAAATGTAGAAGCATTAGGAGTTTACATCTACGAAGGTTACAATAAAGGATCTCATATTATTTCAAAGATTTCAAGATAGTTAAGAAATGGAACCTAAAATATCAGAAAAAGCATGGAACCCAGAATTAGAAAAAAAGATACTAAAAAAATGGCAAGATGATAAAATTTATGATTTTACACCACAAGAAGATAACTTTACCATAGATACTCCTCCACCATATCCATCAGGCAGACCATGGCATATTGGAGCAGCAGCACATTATTCTCAAATTGATATGATTGCCAGAACAGCAAGAATGGCTGGAAAAAATGTCTATTTCCCTATAGGAATTGATAGAAATGGACTTCCAGTAGAATTGTACACTGAGAAAAAGTACAAAATTAGAATGAGAGAAACAGATAGAGGAGAATTTCTGAATCTATGTAGAGAAGCACTAGATGATTTGGAAGCTGAAATGATTCTCATTATGAAAAATATTGGAATAAGTGGAGACTTTACAAACTACTATAGAACGGATTCAGAAGAATATAGAACACTTACACAATCAACATTTATTGAATTATGGAAAAAAGGTCAAGTGTATCTAGCAAACAGACCTAACAACTACGATTGGGTATCAGGAACAACTATTGCTGATGCAGAAATCATATACGAAGATTTGCAAACTAAATTAGTTTACATGAAATTCAAAATAAAAGACACAGATAAGGAAATAATTATTGCAAGTACAAGACCAGAATTAGTTTGTGCATGCAAAACAATTATTGTAAATCCAAAAGATGATAGATATACACAATATATTGGAAAAAAAGTAATCGTTCCCATTACTAATGCAGAAGTTGAATTAAGAACACATCATTCTGCTAAACAAGAATTTGGTTCGGGGGCAGTAATGGTATGTAGTTATGGTGATCAAAATGATGTGGCATTATTTAGAGAATTACAATTAGAAGAGATTATTGCAATTGGGCTAGATGGAAGGATGACAGAAGTTGCAGGAGAATATGCAGGGCTAAAACCAAAACAAGCAAGAACAAAAATCATAGAAGACTTGGAATCAAAAGGATTTGTAGAGAAAATTGAAGACATTAACCACAGAACGCCTGTATCTGAGAGAAGTAAAATCCCCATTGAAATAATTCCAATGGAGGAATATTATCTAAAACAAAAAGAATCAGTTGAAAAAATGAAAACTCTTGGAGAAGAGATTACGTTTCATCCTGCAATGCACAAACAAATTTTGATGAATTGGCTTGAATCCATCAATATCGATTGGCCAATCTCAAGAAGAAGATACTATGGTACTGAAATCCCAATTTGGTATTGTAAAAAATGCTCAGAACCCTATGTTCCTGAGCCTGGAAAATACTATAGACCATGGAAAGAGGATTGTCCAATTAGTCAATGTCCAAAATGTCAATCTACTGAATTTGTAGGAGAAGAACGAACTTTTGATACATGGATGGATTCTAGTATATCACCTCTTTTTGTAAGCAAATTTGGAAAAGATGAAGAATTTTTCAACAAAGTATATCCTGCATCTATTAGACCTCAAGCAAAAGATATTGTCAGAACTTGGTTATACTATACACTTCTAAGATGCGAACAACTTACTGGAAAAAAACCATGGACAGAAGCTTGGATCATGGGATATGGACTAGATGAAAAAGGAATGAAGATGAGTAAAAGCAAAGGAAATGCAATTGATCCTTTACCAGTAATTGAAAAATTAGGTGCTGATACCTTTAGGTTCTGGAGTGCAAGTGAAATTAATCATGGATATGACTTTAGATGCAATGAGCAAAAAATAGAATCAACTAAAAAATTCCTAAGTAAATTATGGAATGTATCTAGATTTTTGTCCAGTTTCTCAGTAGTTGAATCTGGAATTCCAAACACATCTGACAAATGGATTTTATCAGAATTAGATAATCTGGTAAAAGAATGTAAGAAAGGTTATGATGAATATAATTTCTTTATTCCTGCAATAGCAATTAGAGAATTTACATGGAATTTATTTGCAGCACATTATATTGAAATGGTTAAAGCAAGAGCTTATGGAATTAATTTTTCTGATGAAGAAAGAGATGGTGCAATATTTACACTACATAAAGTATTATCAACAATTTTAAAATTATTAGCACCAATTACTCCATTTATCACCGAGTATCTTTGGAATTCTTTGTACTCTAAAGAAAGTATTCATAAACAGAGACAAGTTGAGTCAGAAAATTTAGAAATTCAAAGTGATATTACAAAAGAAATTACAGAATTTAATTCCAAAGTATGGAATGACAAAAAAGCTCAAAATCTTTCATTGAAGGATTCAATCAAAATCGAAATTCCGGCAAATCTAGAACAATTTAAAAAAGATTTGAAATCTATGCATAATTTAGTAGATTGAGCCTAATTACACTTGCATTATGCCATTTGTAATCAAATATTGAATTGCCTGTACAAATGTTTCATCATCAATTGCATCTTCTGCCCACCATCCAGCATTATTTTTAATCCAAGATGGAATATCATTTCCAGTAGATTCTCCTGATTCAGTTTGAGGAATATTCATTATTTCTTCATTAATCAAATATTGAATTCCTTGAACAAATGTTTCATCATCAATTGCATCGTCTGCCCACCATCCTGCATTATTCTTAATCCAAAATGGGATTTCTATTTCAGTTTCTATTAAAAATGGATTAAGTGCATCGGTTCCAATTATATCAATAATAGAATCACCACCAAAGAAGGGAATAACAAGTGTTCTAGAACTTGATGTAGATTCTATTTCTACATAATCGGTTTCAAAACCATCAACTAAAATGAAAAAGATATCATCAGAGGAATCAAATTTTGCATCAAGCAGAGTTCTTGGAATAGTAATTTCTATGATTCCATCTGCACTAGTATCCATAGTAATAATTAATTCAACAAAATCTGGATCTAAGAATATTGATTCAATGTTTCCATTCTCAATATTATAATCAACATTAAATGAATCAACAGAAATGGAACCTATGTCTCCATAAGAAAATTGAGATGATAAGGGAATCAAAAGTATTGAAAAGATTAAACCAAGAAAATAAAGAGAATTTTTGTGAATCATTCTCAATTGCCGGTAATATCTATAGATTCATCTAACTCAACGGATATTTCATTACCTGTTGAGTCATCTGTTGAGTCATCTGTTGAGTCATCTAAAACTGAAATTGTTTTGGTTAAAGTTCCTGTTCCATCTAAGAACCACATATGAGAAATTTTACTTTGAGGTCCTAGTATTGTAACTTGAGATGAACCATCAATATCGCTAATAGATGTATCAGCATTTAAGAAAATTTTAAGCGTAGAATGCACTTCTTCAAGAAGATCATCTTCTAAAAATGCAATTATAACAAGAGAATCTTTTAGTCCGGAATCACCTGAAGATGTAGTTCTTGCTTTACCAAAACCACAATTGTAAGGCATGTCACCAACTGTAATTTGGCATTCTTGTAATTCTAATTTCAGATTAGACTTGCCTTTGTCAAAAGTTGTAAAACTCATAAATCCACTAAGAGAGGATGTTTTGGTTTTATCACTAATTGCTGTAGCATCAACTGAATCAAAAACAAGTTCGTAAGTTTCAGAGACTACAGAAGAACCAATTTTCTCACCTAAGTAATTACCTTTGTTAATTTTATCAAGAATTTTTTGAGTTCGAGAATCTAGTTTTTCTGATCTTTCTAATAGTTTTTCACGAATTTTTTCTGATTTTTTAGCAAGTTTATCCTCTAATTTTATTGATTTTTCAGCAAGTTTATCCTCTAATTTTGCTGTAGCAGCAGAAAATTTTTCAATATCATCTGAAAATTTTAATTCAATTTTCTTTTCATATTTTTCTTTAATTTCTCTTAATTTTTCTTCATACTTGTTTGCTTTTTCTAATAATTTTTCTTCAAGTCTCTTTCTATCTAATTCAAGTTTTACTTTTCTTTCTTCTAATTTTTTAAGTTTTTCTTCAGCTCGTAATTTTCTTTCTTCAGCTTTTTCTTCAGCTCGTAATTTTCTTTCTTCAGCTTTTAGTTTTCGTTCTTCTTGTTTTTCTTCTAATTCTTTACGTTTTTCTTCAGCTTTTAGTTTTCGTTCTTCAGCTTTTCTCTTTTCCTCTTCAGCTTTTTCTTGTTGTTTTTTATACGCTTCAGAATCATCTCTACTTACATAGAGATTTTGAGCAAATGAATCTTCAATGGTAAATATTCCAAAAGAGCCACCGATCAAAATTGAGGCCAAAATACCAAATAATACAAATTTTTTGTCCATTTTACAAGCTCGACTAAATTATCGTTAAAAAGAATTGCTCAGTATTCATCATTATGGATTAAGTTTTTGTAGAATTGACAAGATTCACAAAGAACTTGTGTAATGAAATATCTTTAGTGAGTTCAGGATGAAATGCAGTACCAATTACATTATCTTTTTTGACTGCAACTATTCGATCATTAAATTTTGATAGAACTTCTATATCAGAACCAACATCTGAAACAGATGGTGCTCTAATGAAGACTCCATTAAATTTTGGAATACTTATCGAATCCATAGATATATCAGCTTCAAAGGATTCTTTTTGTCGTCCAAAGGAATTTCTTTCTAATTTGATATCAAGAATATCTAAAAGAGGTTGATCAGTTTTTCCAACAACACGATCATCAGCTGTTTTTGAGAGCATAATCATACCAGCACAAATTCCAAGCACAGGCATTCCACTTTCAATTTTTTCTTTCAAGACCTTCATCGAACCATTTACCAAGGAAAGTTGGCCAATAGTGGTACTTTCTCCACCAGGGATTATCAATCCATCTAATTGAGAGATTTCTTCAGGGGTTTTTACATCAGTTACTTTTCCATCAATTCCCAATTCATCAAGAGCAGCTCTGGTAGATATGAGATTTTCTTGAACATCACCTTGTATAGACAAGATTCCAACATTAAGACTCATGAAGAACCTCCACGATCTTGCATCCGTAATTCTAGTGTTTTCACATCTAATCCTAACATAGATTGTCTTTCATCAATCATTTTTTGAGCCTCTTTGACTTTTTCAGATTCATTCCAAAAAGTAGTAGCTAAAACTATTGCTCTTGCCCTTTCTGGTGCATCATCTGCATTAAAAATTCCAGAACCAACAAAGATTCCATCACAACCAAGAGACATCAGATATGCTGCATCAGCAGGAGTTGCAATTCCACCAGCAGCAAAATTTACAACAGGTAGTCTTCCAAGTTTTGCGGTTTGTTCAACAATATCATATGATACTTTGAATTCTCTTGCAATTCTAACTAAATCTTGATTATCACCAGAATCATAAATTGACTTGATTGTTCTTAATTCATCATTTACTTTTTTAATATGAGTAATAGCTTCTGCAACATTTCCAGTTCCAGGTTCACCTTTTGTTCTAATCATTGCTGCACCTTCTTCAATTCTTCGTAAAGCTTCTGCTAAAGATCTTGCACCATTAACAATAGGTGTTGTGAAATCCCATTTCCAAATGTGATGAGTCTCATCAGCAGGAGTTAAAACTTCAGATTCATCAATCATGTCTACATCAGTTTCTTGTAGAACTAGTGCTTCATTAACGTGACCAATTCTACATTTTGCCATAACTGGAATTGTAACTGAGTTCATAATATCTTCAATAATTCTAATGCTTGCAGTTCTTGCAACACCTCCTGCTTTTCTAACATCAGACGGAAGTTTATCTAAAACCATTACAGAAACTGCTCCAGCTTCTTCAGCAATTTGAGCTTGCTCTACTGTTGTAACATCCATTACAACTCCATTCTTTAACATATGAGCAAAACCTCGTTTGAGAGTAGATGATCCACGTAAAATATCAACAGAGTTTATTTTTTCTGAAACTATACCCTTAGCGTCATGTCGGTCACCTGATAATGAGAGCATGATCTAATTTTTACTAGAGGTTATTTGTACTTATTCACTAATTTTAGATATTATCTGATCTAGTTCATATTCAACCATAGTAATTATTGGAGGAATGACTTGTGACGTAGCATTTTGTTCAGGCCAATAAATTTGATTGACTTGTCCATTAAGAGTAACTTTAACATTTGATTTTTGATATTCAGTTACACTTTCTAGAATTGAAAATGATTCTGATGGAATTGCTATGAAACCAGTTTCTTTTATCAATGCTCTAATTTTGTTTAGTTTTTTTTCATCCAATTTGGACCGAATATCAGGTTGGAGATATCCTAGTTCTGTAACAGAGTATTTGAGAGTACCATCATTTTTAATGTAAAGAATTTCAGTTTTTTGAGCACCAATCCTTTCTGTAACACCATTAGAAATTTTCTTTAATTGATGTTTTGTATATTCAATTTCTAAATAATCAAAAGAATTAGCTGCAGAAATTGGAATTTCATTTTTTGTAAGTAATGGAACTGAGATCAAGAGTGCTACAATTACTGGAATCGCACCTAATGCATAATGAATTGGCTTTACCATGATCGATTAACAATTACAAATTCTTGTTAATCACAAATAAAGATTGGTTAAAAATAACTTAAAATTCAAGTCTATTTCATTCTTGTTCGTGGGGTCGTAGCCTAGCCTGGTAGGGCGACAGTGTCTACGATTAGATCACCGCTAAGGGCTCCAGAGGTAAACTAAGCTAAACTGACTCACGGATGATGTAAGTTTGGAGCTGTAGTGACCCGTAGGTCGCCGGTTCAATTCCGGTCGGCCCCACGTTAGAAATTCTATTTGTTATTTTTCAAAACATTTAGTGCAGAACCAGCTTTGAACCATTCAATTTGGGATTTGTTGTATGAATGGTTCAACAAAATTTCTTCTTTGCTTCCATTACTATGTGAAATAATACATTTGACTTGTTTGTCGGGTTCTAAATCATTCAAATCAACTAAACTAATTTTATCATCTTCAAGAATTTTTTCATAATCATCAGTGTTGCTAAAGGTCAGTGCCAAAATTCCTTGTTTTTTCAGATTAGTTTCATGTATTCTAGCTAAACTTTTGGTAATTACTGCAACACATCCCAAATATCTAGGAGACATGGCAGCGTGTTCTCTACTGCTACCTTCACCATAATTATTATCACCAATAATCACCCAACTCATTTGTTTTTCTTTATACTGTCTTGCAATTTGTGAAAATGGTTCAAGTTGATTATTTAGAATATTCTTACCTTGGCCTACTTCATCATTAAATGCATTAACTGCACCCATGAGCATATTATCGCTTAGGTTATCCAAATGTCCTCGAAGTGATAACCATGCACCTGCAGGGGAGATATGATCTGTAGTACATTTACCCTTGGCCTTTACCATTATTGGAATTTCTTCAAAATCTTTTCCATTCCATTTTTGAAAAGGTTCTAAACGCTGTAGTCTTTTGCTGTTAGGATCAATAATGACTTCAATATCATCAGAAGTTTTTGGTGGTGAAACAAAAATTCCCTCAGGTATCATAAAACCGTCTTTAGGAACTTCAGGTGCTAGTTTTGGTGGTTCAAGTTTGAATTTTGTTCCATCAGCTGCAGTTAGTTCATCTTTTAGTGGGTTAAAGGAAAGTTTTCCTCCCAAAGCTAAGGCAATAATCATTTCAGGACTGCCAATGAAGTTTAAAGTACTTCTACGACCGTCATTTCTTCCTGGAAAATTTCTGTTATATGTTGTAACAATAGTATTTTTTTGATCTTTATCTAATTCAGGTCTGTTCCATTGTCCAATACAAGGACCACATGCATTTGCTAAAACAGTTGCACCAATTTCTTTAAGTGAATTCATTTGTCCATCTCTTTCTATAGTTCCTCGAATCTGTTCAGAACCTGGAGTAACTAGTAATGGGATTTTAGCTTTGATTCCTTTTGCTTTTGCCTGTTCAGCTATGCTTGCTGCTCTTGACATATCCTCATAAGAGGAATTAGTACAACTACCAACTAATGCAACAGAAATTTGATCAACATAATCATTGGATTTCACATCATCAGCTAGATTAGAAATTGTTCTTGCTAAATCAGGAGTGTGAGGTCCAACAATATGGGGTTCTAATGTTGAAAGATTAATTTCAATTACTTTATCAAAAAAGTTTTCAGGATTTCCTTCAACTTCAGGATCTGCAACAAGTAATTCTTTATTTTGATTTGCTAATTCAGCTATATCTTCTCTGTTAGTATATTTCAGATAAGTTTCCATTCTTTCGTCATATGGGAAAATTGAACAGGTTGCACCAATTTCAGCTCCCATATTAGTAATTGTAGCTTTACCAGTTGAACTGATAGATTTTGTTCCAGGTCCAAAGTATTCAATTATTGAATTAGTACCTCCAGAAACTGTTAATTCGTCTGCAACTTTGAGTATGATATCTTTAGGGGCTGTCCATCCATTTAATTCCCCAGTTAGTTTCACACCAATTCGTTTAGGATAGAGTAATTCCCAAGGCAAATTTGCCATGGTTTCGGCTGCATCTAATCCACCTACTCCAATAGCAATCATGCCAAGACCACCAGCGTTTGGAGTATGAGAATCTGTGCCGATCATCAAACCACCAGGGAATGCATAATTTTCAAAAACCACTTGGTGAATAATTCCAGCACCAGGTTTCCAAAAACCACATCCAAATTTTGCACAAGCAGATTGTAAAAATTTGAAAACTTCACTATTTTCATCAAGAGAAACTTTCATGTCAACATCACCTTGAACTTCAGCTCTAATGAGATGATCACAATGTACAGTTGTTGGTAAAGATGTTTGTTTAAGTTCAGCTTGCATAAACTGAAGCATTACCATTTGTCCTGTAACATCCTGTAATGCAACTCTATCAGGATTTAGAAAAACATAATCTTTTCCACCAACAAAACTTTTGTTATTAATTTCATGAAGATGGCCAGATAAAAATTTTTCAGTAAGTGTAAGTGGTTTTCCAACTATGTTTCTATATTTTTCTATGTTTTCTTTTAATTTCAGATAAACACATGAAACAAGTTCTGGAGTAGTATCTATGTCCACAAGATTACATGAATTTATCCTAAATTTAATTTTTACAATTTAAACATGAAAAACCATACAATTAGACATGAAAATTCTTAACAATTATAAGCGAAATGTAGATTTATAATTGAATATTGGGGAGTTGTAATTTTTCTAAATTGAGGTATGAATATGGTCAATAAGGGATTTCCTAAGTTTGGAATGTCACAAGCAGGTGCATTTGTTGCTGCTCTCAAAAATTACAATTTACCTGATTTTATTCTAGTAATGATTGCTAAAGAATGTAAATCAGAACTTCTCGAAAGGGGCAGAATTGATGATAGATTACAAAGTATGAATGATAGTGCTTTGGAACTATTACACAAGGTTTTTGTTGGTTGTGCGGTAGATGACGCAGGAAAATATGCACAGTATAGATTCTATGCATATGTTTCAAGCATGTATCATAAATGTGAAGTTCTAGTTAATGAAACAATTCCAGGGGCAACAGGTAAAAATCATAAACTTCCTGTTGCAGTTAAAAATAATGGGATGTATATTGCTGTTGCATACAATAAAGCAAAAGGTAATCCTGTTAACAAAAAAGAAACTGCAAGATTTTATGAAATGGTAGATGACATTAAGAAAGGTGAACACGGAACAATGTTAACAGATGGAATTTATGGTTCTTCAGTAGGTTTTAGGGGTGATGCATTAGTAGAGCTTGAAAACTTGAGCAAATCAAGAACTAATGATCCTGAAAATAAGTTAGATTTTAAAACAGCAAACTTTGAAAACAATATCTATTCTGTTACAAAGTGTTAATTTGAAAGATTATCTTCTAGATTTAATTGTGAAGTATCCATTGTTAGAAACATAGGTTTACCATCAGTTTTTTGAAAGTCATCATCATATTGTTCAAATTCTAGTTGTTCAAACAAATGCTTTGTCCAAATATCATGAACTTCTTCAATGAATTTTTTATGTTTAGAAAGTCGTAATAATTCATGAAGCAGTTCATGACACACAGTAGTACAATTTTTTTCCGCAAGAAACAATGTATCATTTGATTCTTTAAGAGGTTGCCATAACACCATTCCAAAATTTTCAGCATGATATCCTTCACAACCAGCACAATCAGTCCAGAATGGTCTAAAATGAGTTAGATAGAAATGGTAAATGTCATTGCCTCTTTGTTCATGATCACGTAGAAGAGTATGTGTGTCAAGCCTCTGAAAAACACTTCTAGGTTTTGTAATTAATTCATCGCATTGAATTTCATAATCTTGTCCAAATTTTTCTTTAATCCATACCTTGTAAAACTGGCTCATTTTTTTAATATATTCAAATTCAAATTGTCGTTTTTCACGATCTTCTTCTTTTACAACAAAAATAAAATGCAAAATCATAATAAGAAAAAAGGGTGTTTATGTTTGACCTTCAATACCCATTAGGGTAAGAGTAGAACGAATCTTTTCAATTTTTCTGATCTTCCAGGTAATTGTTTCTCTAAGTTTTTCTACAGTATCAGATTCAATCTTGGCCAAAATATCGTATGCACCAAAAGTTCCATGAA
This sequence comes from Candidatus Nitrosopumilus sp., assembly GCA_963667665.2. GTDB lineage: Archaea > Thermoproteota > Nitrososphaeria > Nitrososphaerales > Nitrosopumilaceae > Nitrosopumilus. Next base: position 1,791,115 of record OY763927.2, on the reverse strand, counting down.
CTTCTTTAACATCTTCTAAGCCCTTTAGTTGCTGAATTATAGCTTCTTCTGAACCTAGTTCACAGTTTATTAAAACATAAGCTGTTGCCATGAATCAATCAAAACAAATCGACTATATCAATAAACCGATTATATTCAGTTTTGAGAAATATTCAATATTACATCCCAAATTTGCTTTGGAACAGGCATTAAAGATAATCTTGAAATTCTAATAAGTTCCCAATCTTTGAATTTTTTTTCTTTTTTCATTTCATCAAGTGTTACTGGACGTTTCAATGTTTTTTTGTACTTTACATCTACAACAATAAAACGTTCATTGTCTTCTTTTGGGTTAGGATATGGTTTTGATGTTACTTGCATTATCCCCATAGCTTGTCGTTCATCACCAGTATGATAAAACAAAACAAGATCATTAGGTTTCATTTCTTTCATATGCTTCAATGCAAGGTTATTATGAATTCCATCCCAAACAGTTGTTTTTTCTTTTTTTAGTTGTTCAAAATTATATGCTCTTGGTCCACTAGGTTCTTGTTTTGCTAACCAATAATTTATCATTTCAATTTTCTGTATCATAAATAGACATTTTATGGTTTTTTATTTTTGGAAAATGAAATTGTTCCCCGGTTCTGACTCGCACAAGATCATTGGTATTTTAGCCAAAACCTCCTTGGGTTCTGAAACCGGGGCGCCCTTAATGTGCCATGCCTGGGTGAATTAGAAATCACTGGTATCATTACGATCAACATCATCCCAATCCGTCTGCATGGTTGCTCTTAGGGCATACAATGTTCTACTTGGTCAAATATTAACCAGGTAGTTTTATTTCAAAGGAAACTATTGGTTCTCTCAGCTTAAAGTTGTCTTTAGTAGATTTACTAATTTCTCCAATGATTCCAATAATTTTTCCATCTACAGTGATGTTTGCAACATGCCCTTTTTCAAAAGTTGGATGAATAGTAGTTTTTGTTTCACAAGTTTTTCCAAATATTGATTGAATAACAGATTGTAAAACAGATTTCATCTCACTAAAGTTTGCATCTTTATGAGAGCTTGTTGCACAAAGATGAGTTTCTTCAGTTACAGAACTTGTTTTATTAAAAATAGTTCCTACCTCAAATAATTTTTGAGGATATGATTCATGAACATTTTTTGCTAGACTATCAATTAATCCTGGAAGAAGTGAATCTCTAAGAATAGTATGTTCAAGACTTTTAGAATCTAAAACTGAAAGAATTTTTGATGAATCTCTTTTTGTATTATCATAAAGAATTCGTTTACTAGTTAAGCTAGAATTTAGAGCTTCCATATAGCTTAATCCAGTCATAATAGAAGAAATTGATTGTAAATTAACAGAGATTGGATGTTTTTGGCCAAGTGTTTGAGAAGGTGATAAAATAGGTTCAAGATTCTGGATTCCATATCCTAAAGCAACTTCTTCTACCAAATCCATTGGCCCAAAAATATCAAATCTATATGTAGGAATTATACAAATGATGTTTTTGCCTTTAGTTGATGCATCAATCCTAGACTTTTTCAATGATGAAATAATCTCTGAAGTGCTAAGATTCAAACCAAGTGTTTGGTTGATTAATGAAGAGTCAACTGATATTTTCTTTTGAATTAAATATTTTGATGATATTGTTTTTGATATTTTCTTTTGAATTAAATATTTTGATGATATTGTTTTTGATATTATATTTTGAACTGATTCTAAAGTAAAACCTGCACTTTGTAAAATGGTTGCAACAACTGAAAGCATATCTTCAGCATCCTCTTTGTTGATTCCAGTTACCTCAACAAAGAGATTTTTTGTTTTAGTTGTAATAGTAGTTACTGCAGCATTGATTATTGGTGGAAAAGAAACTGTTTGTTGATTTGCATCTAAAATTAGAGGTACCTTGGGTGAATTTCCAAGTATAGAACCATAATCTTTTCCTACATCAGTATTTTCAAGAATTTCAGAAATTGAAAGTTCTTTTTTAGAGTTTAATGGAATGAATTTGTAATCTCTATTTGTGGTTGTGTAAACAAGTGGAAATGAAATTGTATCTAAATCATGAATACCTATTGATGATTTTTTTCTCTTTCTTCCTATTCCAAAATGAAGGTCTTCTTGCATCGTCATAAATTGTTTAATTGTTTTATCATCGATTTTTCCATTTGTTGCAACAATTCCAGTTACAAAAGGACGAATTTTTGATACTTCAGACTTAACAGAAATAGAATACTTTTTTGATTTTTTCACATTTAGTTTAATTGCTCCAGTTTTGATTCCAAGTAATCCTTGCAATCCAAGTGCAATTCCAAAATCAGTTGAGTAATCAGGTCTGTTAGGACTATATTCAATTCGGATTAGGTCTTTGTTTTCTGATTCAATATCTAATCCAAGAAATGGTAAGGAATCAGAAATTTGCTTTTTTGATACCTTGCCAATTAATTTTTGAAGGCGTGTATATGATAATTCAACTACTGGCATTTTCTAGCACTCCTTAACCAACTCAAGTTATTGTTGTAAAATTCTCTTACATCATCAATGCCATACTTTAGCATTGCAATTCTTTCAATACCTCCTCCCCATGCCAAAACCGGTTTAGTAATTCCAAGAGGTTTTGTTACTTCAGGTCTAAAAATTCCCATTCCAAAGAGTTCTACCCATTTTCCTAATCTTTCATTATACACCATAGTTTGTAGTGATGGTTCTGTATATGGAAAAAATGTTGGCCAGAATTTTATTTTTGTAATTCCAATTCGTTTATAGAATTCTCGTTGAATTCCCATTAAATTTCTAAGATTAGCATCTTTTCCTACAACAATTCCTTCAATTTGATTAAATTCGACAAGATGCTTGTAACTTACTTTTTCATTTCTAAATACACGACCTAATGAAAAAACTCTTGCTTCATCGGGTTTGGTTTCAGCTAGATGTTTAATTGTAACACAAGTAGTATGGGTTCTTAGAACCATTTTTCTTGCTTCATTAATATCCCAATGATATCTCCAATTCTTTTTGTGAGATTCAGAAACTTTTCTAATTTGTTCTGGAGTTGCAATTTTTTTGGCAGAAATACCATCTAGATAAAATGTATCCTGTAATTCTCTTGCAGGATGATCTTGTGGAGTAAATAAAGCATCAAAATTCCAAAAGCTTGACTGAGTCATGTTTCCATAAATTTCTGAAAAACCTAATGTAACAAAAATTTCACGAATTTCATCAATAGTATCTTTTAATGGATGAGTTCTTGCTGCAAAAACTTCAGGTACTGTAGCTTCAACATCAATTGCACCACTTGATTGAGATAAATCATCTAAATTGATTTTTTTGCCTTCAACTGTTAATGAAATTTTTTTGATGGTGAATGATGATTCGACAATAAAATCAGGACGTTTTTTAAGCGATGTTATTGCAAAAAGTGAATCTGCAGATACTTTAATTTCATTAGTTTCATTTTCTTGTTGAGATTTACAGCTGATGATGAATTTTTCTTCTAATGACTCTTTACGATCTTTATTTAAAGAAAGTTCAGTTGATTTTTCATTTTTAGTAATGGAAATCCAATCATTCTTTTTTGCATATGCTATAGCTGCATTAAAATCTAAACCTAAAATTGGTTTTAACTTATCAAAAGTTGTATTTCCTTTTTCAATTTCATTTACTAATCTCCTTTCAGGTAAACCATTTTCAATTGCATCATCTCCTTTCTCTCCAAAATGAAAATGGATGTCAGTTGATTCTTTCACATCTGCAAGATTTTTCAATTTTAACCATTCAATGCCTCTTCTTACTTGATCAGATTGTAAACCAGTTTTTTTTATTATTTCAGATATTGTTAGAATTTGATCAGGTTGTAAAGAATGAATGATTTTTTTTTCAATATCATGAAAAACTTGTGACAACATCAGAAAGATCGAAAAAGACTTTTTAAACCTTAACCTAAGTCAGATTGAATGTCAGCTGATGACTTTATTGTAACTCCTTGGCATGTTGAAGGAGATATTGATTATGATAAATTAATCAAGAGATTTGGTACTGAGAAGATTTCTTCAGAATTACAAGATAGAATCAAGAAAGTTACTGGTGAAGACCATTTCATGCTTAGAAGGGGTATTTTCTTCTCTCATAGAGAAATGAACAGAATTCTTGATGATTATGAAAAGGGTAACAAATTCTTTCTATATACCGGAAGAGGTCCTTCGGGTCATACTCATATTGGACATCTTGTTCCATGGGTTTTTGCAAAATGGTTACAAGAAAAGTTTGATGTCAATATGTATTTTCAATTAACAGATGATGAAAAATTTTATTCAAAACCCAATTTAACATTAGAAGAAACTGGAAAATTTGCATATGAGAATGCATTAGATTTTATTGCATTAGGTTTCAAACCAGAAAAAACAAAAATTATTATCAATACAAGAAATATTCAAACTCTTTATCCAATTGCAGCTAAAGTAGCAAAGAAAATTAACTTTTCAAATACAAAAGCAACATTTGGATTTACAAATGAAACAAATATTGGTATGATTTTTTATACATCGTTACAATCTGCACCATGTTTTATTGAAGACAAACCAGTCTTGATTCCGTTAGGGGTGGACCAAGATCCTCACTTTAGATTAACTAGAGACATTGCACCAAAGATTGGAAAACCAAAACCAGCATTAATTCACAACATAATGATTCCAGGATTAGAAGGACCCGGTGGAAAAATGTCAGCATCTGATGAAAATGGAACAGTATACACAACTGATGCGCCAAATGTAGTAAAAAAGAAAATTAACAAATATGCATTTTCAGGAGGACAACCAGATATTGAACAGCATAGAAAGCTTGGTGGAAATCCAGATATTGATGTATCATATCAATATCTCAGAATATTTTTTGAACCAGATGACAGCAAGTTAAAGACAATTTATGAAGATTATAAATCTGGAAAATTACTTACTGGAGAACTAAAAGCAATTTTAATTGAAAAAATTAACGATTTTCTTACAGTTCATCAGGAAAAAAGAGAAAAGGCAAAAGACAAGATAGAACAATTTCTTTTTGAGAATAAATGAAAATCAGTATTGCATGTGAGGACAAATATGAGGCTCAGAAATTTGCCAGTTTAATTTTCATAAAGGAAGGTAAAGAAACCTACATTAGATCAATTCTTAATGTAATTGAAAATGAATTGGTGATTTCATTGAAGGATAAATCTGCGCACAGTATTGTACTAAAGGATAAAGCAAATGTTGAGAAATTTGCGGATTTTATTCAATCAGTAATTGACAAAGAACACAAGCTAGTTTCCACTAAAATTTTAGAACATAATATTGAAATGGTGAAAGAGTGAATTTATAGAGTAAAGAAAGTATATACCGTTACTATTACAAACATAGCGACAAGAGAAATTGCCATTGCTTTAGAATCGCCATCCATGATTCGATTTCAAAATTATTATTATTAAAGTGTTAATGAATTCTCAAAGATGATTTTAAAGATTATCTAGGAAAATATCTACTCGTTTTTGACTTTGGTCTTGATCTATCTTCTGTTGGTTTTGAAATAGGTTCTCTAATTTGATTACAATTAAAGCAAAATACCTTTAATTCTTCTCTAGCAAGATCTGGTGCTGAAATATATTTTCCCCATGAGGCAGAATCGCCACCACGGCCAGAATTATCAGAAGTGACATTTCCAGAAATTGGACTTATTCCTAATGCTCTTTCATCCTTGAAACCACAATTAGAACAGATTTTTCCACCTAAAATTTCATATAATTTTTCTTTGATAGTTTCATAAAATTTGTCTGAACCATTTGCAAAGAAACTCTCTTGTTTTCTCAAAAATTTATCACTTCGTGGCTTGCTAGATCTAGAATTATCTCTACGAGATTCTTGTCTAGATGAATATCTTAAACCTCTATCATCTCTGGAATATTTTGAACCTCTATCATCTCTGGAATATCTATCATTTCCTGAATCTTGTGGTTTGTTTTGTCTGAAACAGTCACTACAGTAAACTGGTTTGTCAGTTCGTGGAACAAATGGAACTTGACATTCAGTACCACAATCAGCACAGGTTACAGTTGTAGATTCTCTTCTATCATCTCTGGAATATCTTGAACCTCTATCATCTCTGGAATATCTTGAACCTCTATCATCTCTGGAATATCTTGAACCTCTATCATCTCTGGAATATCTATCATTTCCTGAATCTTGTGGTTTGTTTTGTCTGAAACAGTCACTACAGTAAACTGGTTTGTCAGTTCGTGGAACAAATGGAACTTGACATTCAGTACCACAATCAGCACAGGTTACAGTTGTAGATTCTCTTCTATCATCTCTGGAATATCTTGAACCTCTATCATCTCTGGAATTTCTAAAAGATCTAGATGGTCCATTTTCTTGTCTAGTATTTCTTCCAGACCTTTTTCTATCAGAATACCTTTTGTAAAGTTCCATATCTGGAAAATTTCAAACTGATTGGTTATAGATACCTTGACTTTGTTTTGTGCCTAGAATAAAAATCTCATCAAACTAGAGATTTATCCATTTCAGTTGACAGTATCTCTTGAACTTTGAGAAAATAGAGTTTTGTAGAGTATGGCATCGCATCTAAGTTATTGTCAACTGCAATCATAAAGTATCTAACTGCACGTTTTGAAATATCCAAATTAAATTTCATTGTAAGAATAGGATCCTGATGAACCTTGATTTTATCTTGAAGCCAAGGAGGTGCCATTTCAATTGTTTCTTTGATAATTTTCTCATACCAAAATGAGAGGTTTTGAGGTTGTAATCCTTGCTTCAGATTTGAGACATCAGTATCAATTACTTTCATCATGTGATTGATGATTCCCATGAGGCTTGATTCAAGAATTTTGTTTTATTCCAATTACTCAAAGTTAGACAAGCTATTAGTCAATTGATAACAAGTTTCCTTCTGCGTCAATTTCAGAGTTTTTGATTCTAGTTGTAGAGATTCGTTTACCATCTTTTGCCAGAAACATTGGAACCGTTATAATTTTCACAGTGGATAATTTCTTTTCTGCTCTAAGTTGATTTAGAACAGTACCTTGATTACTTTTTTCATCGCTAACTACCAAAGCTTCTACTCCTTTCTCTAAAACAGCAGGTCCAAAATCATTGTCTAGTTTACTGATTTGGAATGAAGAGTTTGGAAATTCTTTTGAAATAACTTGTGTCAAATTTTCGAGTCGCTTTTCATATTTGTTAATTGATAGTTTTCCTTTTTTTTCAGCAAGTTCATCGCTAGTTAATCCGATGATTACTTTATCTGAAAGAGCAAATGCATTTGAAAGTAAAGTTAGATGACCTTTATGAATAATATCAAATGTACCACCAGTAGCAACAAGAGAGAATTTAGACATGCAAATGTATTGATTTCTTTGAAAATAAATGTCCTGTTTTAGAGATATATTTGATATTAAATTATTTTATGTTAATTTGATATTTTCATCAATCCTTCTTTTATCAAGAATTGAATTCCTTGTACAAATGAATTGTCATCAATCAAACCATCTGCCCACCATCCAGCATTATTCTTAATCCAATCAGGGATTTTGTTATCTTGAGAAACTGAACCTTGTTCAGTAGCAGGTATTTCCATCAATCCTTCTTTTATCAAGAACTGGAATCCTTCTACAAATGAATTGTCATCAATCAAACCATCTGCCCACCATCCAGCATTATTCTTAATCCAATCAGGGATTTTTGCACCAGTTAATTTTTGTTCCATAGATGTATCACCATTAGAATTTATCACAAATGACATTTTTTCTACTGTTGCCTTTGAACTTCCATACTGAGCTTTGACGATAAATTTTCCATCAGAGAATTTCTCATTTAGTATTACACTATGTAAGAATGTGCCATCAGTATTGACTGGAGTTTTCTGAGTTAGAATAAAATTATTACTAGAATCAAAAATTGAAATTCGTAAATTTCTATCTTCATCATATTTATTGACACTACCAGAAAATGTTATTGTATCTCCAAGATTATATGATTCATTTTCAGAGTATATCTCTACAGTGTAATTGTTAGCACTACTCTGTTCAGGAGGACCACCATAACCTAATGCCTGGGAACCTGATGAAACTAAAACAAATAATGACATCACAGTAATAATGAAAATTTTGTTAAATTTCTTAATCAACACTCATTATAGCAAATTCTTTTTGAATTTAAATTGTATGAAGTATGTTTTCTTTTTTCTAAATGTCTAGTTTACAATAATTAGAACAAAAGGACCTTGTTCTGCTATTGGAACATTGTTTTTATCCCAAACAAACGTCTCAATGAAAAATAATCCCTTTTTTTCTGGAATCCAGTCTATGCTCTGAGTTTCTATTCCTGTCCCAATGAATCGTCCATCAAATTTTCCAATATACTCAACATAAGGCATTTCTCCAAACTCTTTGATTTGTACATAATAGGTATATGCAATTTCGTTGGATTCTTGATCTGCAACAAACTGTATCAAAGTTTTACTTTTTATGTTAACAGTAGAACCAACCTTAAGTTCAGATAATTTTTCTCCATTGGTATCTTCTACAGTTACATCAGAAATTATTACTAATTTTGTATGGACTTGAGAAGGAGAAATTTTTACATCTACAAAATCAGAATAAAAAACACTAGATTCTGCAAATAACAAAAAACCTACAGCTCTTGAATCAATTTTCTCATCAAGTTCAAAAGTGACCTCAGTGTTTAGTCCCATATTACCAAGTTCTATTGTAGAGACTCCAAGTATTCGTGGTGGCTCAAAACCATCATAGAAAGCAAGATGAACCTTAGTATCAGCACTTGGAGCACCGCCATTTTGTAAAACTCCTGAGAATCTAAATGAAGTATCTAAAAGTACTTCACTAGAATATACTATTAGCCCCTTTTGTTTTGCTACTGAAGAATCAAATCCCAAAAGAGATACAGATGCCTGAGTGATGTTAGGATTTGGGGTTTCAGAACGTATTGCATATGGAGATTGCCCATTAGGAAGAATTACTTCGAGTGTAGTATATCCAATTATGACTTCTAATGGACTAGAATCAAAATCATCAAAATAGTTTACTTGAATTCTAACATTAGTTACAGGAGTTTGTGAATTGTTATTTTCAACTATCCCAACTACTACAGTATATCCCTCAGAATCCTGAAATACAAATGGAGATTCACTACTAAGAGATACAGATAGTGTTGAAGGATTATCTGTAGTTTCTGCAGAGAATGCTTGTGAAAATGGAACTAGAAGGAAAATCAAAAATGCACTTAGAATGAGTTTCTGCATACAAATTTCATTGAGATAGTAGTTTAATTTCGTGTAACATATCATATAGTGAACAAGAAAGGTAACTACGTTTAACCTAGTCTACTCTATCATATGAAATAATAAAAAGAAATTAAAAATAGATGTAAATTTTATTTTCTCTTTGCGGTAATTGCTATCCAGTAAATCAAACCCGGTGCTAAACCAACAATAAGTGGAATAAATACGGGCCATCCATCTGCTGCGCTTGTCATAGAATAAAACCGAAACTTATCCTATTTAAATCCATCCAGCAGTCTGAAATTCAGCATAGATCGGGGAGAATAAAAAGTGGACCGGACGGAATTCGAATCCGTGACCCCCCGCGTGCAAGGCGGGTATACTACCAGGCTATACTACCGGCCCATGTGAAGAATGATTAATCTGTGGATTTTAATTGTTGTCTTCTTGACAAGAATTTTATTTGAAAACGAGATAGTTTCCACATGGTACTTTTAGAATCACAAGTCAAACTGAAGACAGGCGATATTGCACCTGACTTTGAATTATTAGGAATTGATGACAAAAAACATTCCATAAATGATTATGGTAGTTTCAAAGGAATTCTAGTAATTTTCATGTGTAATCATTGTCCATATGTAAAAGCAAAAGTTGATGCATTAAATGAGCTCTATGAAAAATTTGGAAAAGAAATTGCAATTATAGGAATTAACAGTAATGATTCTACAGATTATCCTGAGGATAGTTTTGATGCTATGAAACAAACAGCAGAAGAGAAAGGATTTGGATTCGATTACTTGGTAGATGAAACACAAGAGGTTGCCAAGAAATATGGTGCAATGTGTACTCCAGACCCATTCTTGTTTAATAGTCAAAAACAATTAGTCTTTCATGGAAGAATAGATAATGCCATGAAGCCTGAGGATACAGTTACAGAAAAGATAATGATTAACAACATGCAAAAATTATTGTCAGGCGAAAAAATAGAAAAGGATTTTGATCCATCAATTGGCTGTTCAATCAAGTGGAAAGAAAATTAAACTTAAATGACTCATGCCTAGAGAATTGTTCGTGGGCTCGTAGCTCAGCTTGGCTGGAGCGTTCGACTGATAATCGAAAGGTCATGTGTTCGAATCACATCGGGCCCACCTACTAATCGGGCCCATTTTGTAATTTATTTCATATTTTCAGATATTGTTTGAGACCATTGTAAGATATCCTCAAATTTTTCAGAAAATAAATCAGAATCAATTTTAGTTTTTTTGGATATGTTTCCACAAAGTGCTAATCTCATATTTTTTCCAGACTTTTCTTTAATTGGATTAATAGAGTCTGCAAAAAAGTTCAGACCTTCATCAGTTTGTGAGAAAACAACTACTATCAAAATTCCTGGTTTTTGTTTCCAAACTTTTCCAATCAATTTTTGAAAATCCAGATCAAATAAGACATTGATTACAGAAGACATGTCACCTAAATGAGAAACCTTCCAACCATCAGAATGATAAGCAGATGATGCAGCTTCAGAAAACAGAAGGCTTTGGGTATCAGCAGATATTACAACTACATTCTTCTTTGTATCCAAATCAACTAAAAGTTGATTAAAGATTTGAAGCGATTTTGAAATTGTGGTTCTGAGTAGATTTTGTTCAGATGTTCCAATCTTACTATCATCATACAAATTTTTGACAGAATTAATGGCAGGCAAAATTACTTCAAGTATTAAACGATTTACAGTTGCTCCAGAATGCAAACAATTACGAATTAAAGAATAAACCTGGTCTTCAGAACCTTTGATTAGATAATCAAAATATTTTGGAGTTATTTTGAAATAGTCATCAGGAAAGTTGTAGGATTCTTGTCCTGGTTCTAAAAACCACAATGTAACATTTCCAATATTTTTTTGTCGAAGTAATCCTTCAACTGCAAAAACTTTGAGATACTTTCCCATGGTAATTCGATTCACACCAATTTTTTCAGAAATCTCAATTCCAGACATTCCAGTTTTAGAATCAGCCAAAGTCAAAATCAGTTTTTTTCTAATTTCTTCAGAAGAATAGCCTCGACCCATAGTGCTTTTGGATTAAGGTATTGTATAAAGACTAATTTTCGAATATCACCTTTAAAATAAAACGTTATATACTTAGGTACCTTATTGTACGGTAAGGAAAAGTAAATTGCCAAAAGCTGGATTCAAATCAATCACTGTTTCAGAGACTGTTTATGATAAATTTCATGATGTATTTGTAAAGAGTAAAGACGACCTTGCAATGAAAGGTGTCAACAGCTTTTCAGGTTATGTAACTTACATGTTAGAGGAGATGATGCAAAAGGACAAGACCTTTGCAAGATATGCTCCAAAGATTGAAAAAATTTCTGTTGATGATGATCGTGTAATACTAAAAGATAATATCAAAAATAGAATTGCAGAAGTTGCAGTTCAGAAAGGAGAACTGTTTTGCCAACTCTGTGAAGAAAAAGATTGTGTACATGTTGGCTTTGTATTTTCACTACCAGATGTTTACGAAGTTCTAAACTCTAGAGGAATTAAACATCCAAAATAGAGTAATGGAGGAGGCGGGATTTGAACCCGCGAACTCCTGAAAGACAGGATCACCCATTATTTGATCTTAAGTCCTGCATGTCCAAAAGCACAAAGTGCTTACTTTGGCCAGGCTTGATTACTCCTCCAAAAGAGTAAAAATCTGTGTGAAATTTAACAGTTTAGAGGATGGGCAGAAGGCTGAAGAATTATAAGGATTTTCCACAGCGTAAATTCATGCTTCGGTAGCTCAGTCTGGTAGAGCGTTACATTGGTAATGTAAAGGTCACGGGTTCAGATCCCGTTCGAAGCTTCTAATAATTTTTAATCAATAGTTCAAAGTGTCCGGTTCTCTTTTTAGAGTTGGAGTTAATTGAACGATTAGCCTGAATCTTTCTTATTTTCCATGGTTTCTTTGAAAACATATCTGCAACTTCTTTTGAATCAGAATTTGATAAAAGAACTCTACATCCCTTTGAATCTAATTTCATACAAAGTTCTGATAGTCTGCTCAAATCCTCAAATGTGAAATTCTTGTTTGTGTAACTTGTAAAATTAGCAGTTTCGCTAACTGGTTGATATGGAGGATCAAAGTATACAAGATCTCCTTTTTTAGCATCTCGTAGAACTGCCTCAAAATCACGGCATTTTATTGAAACTCTACTTGATTGGAAAATATCACTAACAGAATGAAGATTCTCCTCATTGACAATATTTGGATTTGTGTATTTTCCTAGAGGTACGTTAAATTTTCCTTTGCTATTAACGCGATACAATCCATTGAAACAAGTCCTATTCAAAAAGAGTAATCGAGATGTCTTTTCAATTTCACTTCTAGGATTGGTATCTCTAACAGAGTAATAGTAAGATTTTGAATCTTTTTGATAATTTCTTTCATGGTTTTTGAGAGATGAAATCAGTTCATCAATTCTATCTCGAATAGTAGTATAGGCCAATACCAAGTCAGAGTTTAGATCAGAGATGTTACATTTTTGCCCATTTCGCTCAGTTAGTATATGAAACAATAATGCTCCTCCACCTAGAAATGGCTCATAATAGGTACCAAAAGTTTCAGGTAAACTTTCATTAAGAATTGGAATTAGTTGACGTTTTCCTCCTGCCCATTTTACAAATGGTTTTGGAGTTCCATGAATTAGGCTATAGGTCTGTTTCAATAATGATTATTGTAAAATTCATTATCACTGAAAGACATAAAATAATTTGATCCCGAACTAATTTTTTCCTAGTCACACAATAGCTTAAATACAAATTTCGTAAATTACCCTAAATCTAGGTTGATAATCTAAATGAAAATTTAAGCTTAGAATACTCTAAAGTAAGATAATAAAATGAAGAGGTTGGGTTTTAGTCCCACTTTGACCAAGCGGCCATCCATCTGTATGTCCAAGTATTGAGTTTAACACCCAATGCGGCCATAGTGACTGACAATACTGCACCTGCACCTGCACCCAGCGCTACTGGACTGTTATAGAACTTTCCTACCTGCGGTTCTATCGGTGTCATGTATGGTGGTAATGTTGGTCTCGGATATTTGAACGCCGTTTCAAGCGGGTCTGCTACTGTTATCAGGTTTACCATATTGAACAACGGTAATGACATTCCTACCAGTACGCCGCCGAACAGTATCAAGGAGTGCTTGTTCTTCTTTGTTGCCCAGTAAACTAAGTCCAACAGCATTGCTGATGGTAGCCAAACTGGAGTTACAATGAAGTCATATGGATATCCAAGGGAAAACCATGCACCTTTTGCTACCCATGTGTATACTGTCATAATTAGAGCGTAGTACGTCGCTGTACCTGGAACACCTGTAAACGTTAGGTAATAACATGCACCTACTACAAGCATCAACGTTTGCGATATTGAAAATACCGTAAATGAAGTCCAAGCCCAATCGGTATAGAAAATGTAGTCTCCTGCATTAATTGTTAACAGTGTAGAGTTAACTGCAACTACTACTATGAATAAGTAGTGTGTACATCGTCTTAACCAGACCATATTCTGTAGAATAAGGGGTCAGTATATAAAATTATTGAGTGTAATTCAGATCGATATATCAATTTTAAAGGAAAATAAAAAAGAAATGTGACTGAAGGAATTTCCTTCTAGTTACCATCCAACGTACATTGATACGAAGAGTACGAATACAATTGCACCACCAATACTACCGCCAACTATACCATTACTATTCTTGTTGGATCCTTCTTCCATGACTTTAACACAGAAGATGTAACCTATTGCCTCAATGATTGCGAGTACGATAAATGCAAAGTGACCACTTGCTGTTGGATATGCCCATGGATAATAGAAATATCCTGCTGCTGTTCCAGCTGCTGTTGCCAAAATTGCTGCCCAGAATGAAATAGTAATCATACCGGTCATATTTTCTACACGTCGTCCAATCATTCGTTCTACGTCAGCGCTTGATGCTCCGCCACCGCCGCCAGAACCGAATCCTTTAGGAAGAGTCATTATGAATTTATTCTGATGCAGAATCCTTTTAAATCTTTCTTAGGCTGCCGGTTGTAATACGATCTAGATTATATCAAAATAATAAAAATAGAAAAAAGTGTGCTATTGCACTTTGTGTCTATGGAATTGATCTGCTGTACAATTTGCCTTCTAAGGCCATCTTGTACATCTCTGCAATATACGGATTCTCACCTGGAGTCTCTGCACCTAGTTCTACGAGTCTAGCATATACTCTGACTACGTATGCAAGTGCACCCATGAATGCAACTACTACACCCATGTTAAACATCCAGTGATTTGGAACCGCAAATATTTCTTCTACAAACCAGAAATGCCACATCTCATTGACTCCAATTGTAAACATAGTTGCAAGGTAACCAAGAATGGTCATCTTCAAACCTGTGTTCATTGAATTATTTGGACCTCTAAGAATTGGTATTTTTCTATCATAGATTGCTGCTGCTCCCCATCCAAGTGGTAATGTGATGAAGTGGGAATATAACCACCAGTGTGCTGGAGTAAATGCACTATCTCTGATAGAAGTCTGATGTAGAGAACCATCAACGAAGTTATCTACTTCGACTGATGCTGCAGTAGATCCCATAGCAATAACGATGAGCCAGACTTTCTTTAGTCTCTGAATCTCAACTTCTTTTGGGATTAATGCGGGCATCTGTGCCATAGTATTAATCATGTAAATTCAGAATATAAAGTAACAGATTTGGGAGAAGCAAATTTTTATGAAATTATTAGTAAGATATTTGAAAAATTTTCAAAATAATTAATTTTAAAATATATAAATTGAAATAATTTTAATGTTTTTTTACCATTTTGGTTGTTAATCATTAATGATTAACATCGATTGAATATCGATCCTCATTATGAAGGTAAAACATATAACGACGTGCACTGTCTTTCTGAATATTAGGGATAAATATGGTCGAAAAAAAGATTCTCGTATTTGGACTAGCTGTTGTACTTGCCCTAGGAACATTAGGTTTCAACTGGGTTGAATCCATTCTTCCAACTGCAGATGCACACGGTGTCCAAGCACAACTTCAGAGTCGTTTCATCAGAATAGAAGATGAAACCTTTAACAGACAATCCCTACAAACTGGCGAAACCTTGACACTTCAAGGAACTCTAGTCAGTCTTGTAGAAAGAGACCTAAGAGGATGGTTATCCATTTTCTCAGAATCTACTAATGCTGGAAACAGATGGGAGATGTTAGCAAGAGACCCACCAGGAAATGTCTTTGACATGCCAGGAAATGCTGTCCTTGAATATACACTATCTGCAAAAGCACTTGAAGAAGGTGTATATCACGTACACACCCAACTCAATGTAGCATCAGTAGGTCCAGGACTTGGTCCAGGTCAAACAGTTGTCGTTGAAGGGGAGCCAATAATCAAACCAATTCCATATACCAACATCGCATACCAATCAATCATAATTGGTGTCGGATATGTAATCACGTTTGCAACACGACCCTGGCAAGTAATTTAACCAACCCACTTTTCATTTTCTAAGTAATCATTATGATTATCATAATTTATCAAATTATTTTTTATTAAAGAAAATCAAGACCAAATAATTATACCAAATATCATGTAAGAGAAAGGACTTTAAGGAATCCATCCAAATTCATCACTATGATTTGGCCTGGAATGGGTGATCCTACAAAACGTAAGAAGACACTAAAGTTTCTAGCAATCACTGCAATTATCGCAATAGTAATAGGTTTGGGAAGTACTCTGGTTCAAGGTCAACTTAACCAAGATAATCCTCTCAAAGTTTGTATTAATGATAAAGAAACTCCATACAAAATCAAAGCAACTTTGGAGTTGATAATTGATGGTAAGAAAGCAGACATTCCAGCTAACATTGGATTGACAGATGGTGAATGTCATAGAACCATGTATACGTTAACTAATGATGGAACAATTTATGCAGAATGGGAAGAAGAATATCCATTTCAGATAGGCCACTTTTTGTGGATGTGGGATTTTCCTCTAAGAGACATGGATCCGAGTAAATCAATAATGTATGTCAATGATGAAGAATCACCTCATTTCATTAATCATCCATTACAAGATGGATATCACTACAAGGGAATATTTACCTCAAAGGCATATGATGAATCCAAAGACAGTGACTTCCTTCCACCAGAAAATTAGAAATTTTGGACTTTGTAAAAAATTAAGTTTTTTAGAAAATTAAATTAACGAATATTCAACTAATAGATTCTAAAAATAATGAAAAGAGGAAAAGGGCTTTTACCAGTATTTACCGTTGTCTGGAATCAGACCAATACCTTCTCTTTCAAAGTGTCTGTCCAATTCGTCGACCCATCTCTCACGGTTGTCTTTGTAAGCCCAGCCGTGTACACGTAACCAGAATGAAATAATTCCAAGAAGGAATACTGTGAACATTATGGTTCCGAAGATGTAAATCATTACATCATAAAATAATGGATCATAGTTTGGTCCTAGTTGTCCTGTAATTGATGACAGAATGCTAAGAAAAGTACCTACGATAGGAATCATAATATTTTGGCTCTATTTGTGCGATATATACATTTCTTTTAGGATCACAAAATACGAGATCAGTTTACACTAAAGATGACTAATAAAATAAAGAGAAAAGTGATAGATTATCCTCTACCCATTGCTGCGTATTTGCCAGATCTTCCTCTAAGGAATAATGCTCCGGCCATACCACCAAAGATTGCAGCTGAAATTGCAGCAGCGCCAAATACACCATCTGCACTAAGAACTGGAGTTCCTGAACCAGCTCCCGGATTTGTTTCAACAGATTCAATTCTTCGACGTTGTAGTTCTAGTGCTTCTTCTAGTGTGTATGTTCCAGTTTCGCCACCTGAACCAACGCTACCCATGTATTGTGCAAATGCTACTGAATTATCTGCATAGTAACCCATGGTGAATACAGCAACTAACATTGCTGCGAAAAGTACTTTTGTATTCATATTGATTTACCTGTTCGTTTTGAAGCCAGAGACTTATTTAACTTTTATTCTGAACTCCAATTTTCTACATAATGTACGAGATCAGTATAAGTAACGTTTAATTTTGTTCTTTAAACAGCTGAATCATGGGACGAATGCACACACATAGACATGGGAAATCACATTCTATTAGACCAGTAACACTACGTGCACCTTCTTGGGTAACATTAAGTTCCAAAGAAATTGAAGAATTAGTTGTAAAATACACAAAAGAGGGATTAACTCCTAGTCAAATTGGAAATAAATTAAGAGATCAACACGCAATTCCTCTAATCAAATCAATTACCAAAAAAAGTATTGGTGAGATTCTAGAAGAAAATGATTTGAAAGCAGAAATGCCAGAAGATCTTGAAAATATTGTTAAAAGAGCAGTAGGTCTTCAAAAACACCTCAAAGTAAACAAGGGAGATAATAGAAATGTTAGATCTTTGGAATTAATTGAAGCCAAAGTTCACAGACTATCTGTTTACTACAAAAGAATAGAAAGAATTCCTAAAACCTGGAAATATAAATCCGTAGTTGCTCAATTAGAGTAATGACAAAATCACTTGATGAGTCACTTTCATTTTTCAAAGATAAAATTTCAGATTGTATAAAGTCTAAAAAATCAATTTTTGTCACAACCCATATTGATTGTGATGGACTTTCATCTGGAAGTATTATTACCAAAGCTCTAATCAGAGCAGGTGCCAAATGTACTGTTAGAACATCAAAAGAATTTAATAAAAAAGTAGTAGAATCTTTCAAAACAGATTCTCGAGATTTTCACATAGTGACAGATCTAGGAGGAGGTTTTGCAAAAGATCTAAACGAATCCTTAGGAGATAATTGGGTGATTTTAGATCATCACCAAATTCCAGAAGAAGAGTTAGACAATCAAAATGTCATCAATGCTTGGAAATATGGAATTGATGGAGGAGTTGAAATTTGTGCAGGTGGAATGGCATATCTTGCATCAATGGCACTAGATGAGAAAAATTCAGATTTGTCAGCTATCGCAGTTGTTTCTGCATTAGGGGATAGACAAGATCAAGGAGAAAGAAAATCATTTACAGGTAAGAATTTTGAGATTGCCAATATTGCCAAAGAACAGGGTTTAGTAGATATTGATTTGGATTTATTATTAGTTGGAAGAGAAACTAGACCACTTCCGGATGCTTTAGCATTTACCTCACAGCCATTTATCGAAGGTTTAACATGGAATAGAGATGCATGTCTTTCTCTTCTTAATTCATCAGGAATTCAGTTAAAAGATGAAGGAAGATGGAGAGTTCCAGCAGAGCTAAATGAGGAAGAAAAAAGACTAGTAATTGAATCAATTACTAAATTTACTTCTGGAAAAAACGCTACTGAAATCATGTCAGAATTAATTGGATATACCTATACATTTCCAAGAGAGGACAAGAGAAGTTTCTTGCGAGATGGAAGGGAATTTTCAACTATGCTAAACTCATGTGGGAGAATTAGTCATTCGGGTGTTGGAATGGCAATATGTATGGGAGATAGAAATAAAATTCTAAGAGAGGGTGAAACCATTCTAACAGAATATAGAAAAAAGATTAGAGAATACATGAATATTTTATCAAATGAAAGATGGAGAATTTCAGAAACCGAAACTTGTGTAATGGTGAATGGTGAAGATATAGTACCTGAGACAATGACTGGAACTATTTCATCATTGATTGCAGGATCTCCAAAAAATGCTGGAAAAATTGTAATTTTGAGAACCAAGGCTGAAGAAAATACGATAAAGTTTTCATCAAGAAAATCCTTTAGTTGCAAATCTGACATTAATCTCAGTGAATTAATGAGAACGGGTGCTAAGAAAGTTGATGGTGTTGGAGGAGGTCACAATGCAGCCGCAGGAGCAAAAATAACTAAAGACAAATTGGATGAATTTCTAAAGTATTTGGAAGTAAATGTCGTTAACGTGTCAAGTTCAGGTAGTTCTCAATAACATATCAAAAGAAAAAGCAGAAACTGTCAAAAAAGCGCTAGAACCTGATAATGTAAATTTCCCAGAAGGATTGAGTCTTTATGTTGAAAATATTGATAACAAACTAGTTTTTAATTTTGAAAGTAAGGATAACATGAAACAACTTATTGGAACGATTGATGAAGTATTAGAGCATGTCCAGGTTGCATTAAAGGTGATTGAGTAATGTTAGATCCTAAATTAATCAAAGAAAAACCACAGATTATTCGAGACATGCTCAAAGCAAGAGATGTAGATTTTGATTTAGATGCATTAATAGAATTTGATCAAAAAAGACGGGAATTTATAATTAAAACTGATGAATTAAGAAAAAAGAAAAATCAAGTGGCTTTAGAAATTTCGCAAAAAAAGAAAGCAGGTGAAGATGCATCATCAATTTTAGATCAGATGAAAAATGTCTCAGCTGAGCTTGCTAAATTAGAATCAGAACAAGAAACTATTGAAAATACGTATTCTAGATTGGCGCTAACAATTCCAAATCTTGTTCATAAATCAGTTCCAATTGGGATAGATGAAACTGCTAACAAAGAAATAAGAAAATGGGGAAGTATACCAAATTTTGATTTTAAAATAAGTGATCATATTGATATTTCTGAAAATTTAGATTTGGTTGACTTGGAAAGAGCAGCAAAAGTTGCAGGAGCCAGATTTTATTTTCTAAAAAATGATCTTGTAAGATTAAATCAATCACTAATTCACTATGCATTAGATTTTCTTTCACAAAAAGAATATTCACTTGTTCAACCACCTTACATGATTAATCGAGAGTCAATGGAGGGAGCAGTGATTGCTGATGATTTTGAAGATGTAATCTACAAGGTCGAAGATGAAGATCTCTACATGATTGGAACATCTGAACATGCTATGGCAGCAATGCTCTCAAAAGAGATTATTGAAGGAAAAGAATTACCTATAAGATATGCAGGTATCAGCCCATGTTTTAGAAAAGAAGCAGGTGCACATGGAAGAGACCAAAAAGGAATTTTCAGAGTACATCAATTTGATAAAATTGAACAGTTTGTATTTTCAAGACCAGAAGACTCTTGGAATGAGCATGAAAAAATGTTAACAGTTGCAGAAGAATTTTATCAAAAATTAGAGATTCCACATAAAGTAATGCTTCTATCATCTGGAGACATGGGAAAAGTTTCAGCAAAGACATATGATATTGAAGCATGGATGGCAGGACAAAATGCCTACAGAGAAATTGTTTCATGCTCAAACTGTTTAGATTATCAAGCAAGAAGATTGAAGATCAGATTTAGGGATAAAACAAATGAAGATACACAATATGTCCACACACTTAACAGCACTCTTGTTGCTACAACTAGAGTTTTAGTATCCATAATGGAAAATTTTCAAACAAAGGATGGACACATTAGAATTCCTCAAATTTTACAGGGATACATGGGAAATCAGAAAGAGATCTAGTAACATACCCTTATATTTTGGATTTAAAGGTCGATAATAATTGGCACGTAGAAAAGGTCGTACTAAAGACAAGTGGAGAGAAAAACGCTGGGTTACAGTAAATGCTCCAGAATCATTTAACGTTGTCCCAATTGCTTATGTTCCAATTACAGATGATGAAAATGCAGTAGGTAGGGTTTTAGAAGTAACACTTTACGATATTCTAAAAGGAGATCCCTCACAGCACCAATACAAAATGTATTTTCAGATTGACAAGGTTGATGGCGAAAAAGCATCAACAATTTTCAAGAGATTTGAATATTCAAAAGAATTTTTGCGTAGTTTAGTTAGACGTGGTTCATCAAAAATTAATTTTATTATGGATATCAAAACAAAAGATGGATACATCTTTAGAGTAAAAGTAATTGCTCTAACCCATAGACAATTAAACACATCTAGACAACATGCTCTTCGATTAATTGTTAGAGACGTAATTAACAAGACAGTTCCAGAAATGACAATTGATCAATTTGTCCAAGCTACTTGTTACAGTAAAATAAATTCAGATATTATGGCAGCATTCAAGAAAGTTATCAGAGTAAGACATGTAGGTCTTGAGAAAGTAAAACTCATCAGAACCGCAGACAAAGAAACAAAATTACTTGAAGCATAAACATCTAGAACCATTCTTTTACAATCATGATTGAAAAGATAGAAGTATCAATTGACGTAATTATTCATGTAACAGAAGATATTTCAAAAATATTCCAGGCTTTCGAAGAATTGTTAGATCTAAAAGAAAAAGATTTTACAATTCATGAAACCACAGGACATTTTGATAATCCAATAATTATGTTAAATGCAGAAATTGTAAAAAAAGAGGCTCAAAACTTTATGAATAAATTTTTGGGATTTTTATCGATTGAGCAAATCAATGAATTAATTGAAGATATTGAAGAAAGGACAATAGATTCCAGATTTCATATGAGATTAGATAAACAAGAACTAATGAGAGGGAATTTTGTGTTTGGAGAAAAAGAAACAATAAAAATAAAAATTTACACTCCAATTTACAACAGAAAAAATACTGTTAAAACATTTACAGAAATTTTTCAAATTGCCAACTAGATTAAATAGGAATAATAGAATTATTTAATTTGGGAATGAGGAAATAACAGCCGCTCCAGTCTGAGCGAAAGCCTTGAAGACGCCGCGACGAACCGACCCCATTTTTGAATCGATCATAGAATTTTGTTTAAAGAATTCCATACATTTTATCATTATATTATTTTAAATACGGATAGACAAACCTCATTATCGTGGCAGATTATGATGTTATAGTAGCAGGTGGAGGTCTTGCAGGTACAATTACAGCTCAATCTATTGCTCACTATTCAAATCAAAACCTAAAGATTTTGGTTATTGATAGAAATACAGAATTTTTACCAGGTAGAAAATCAATGGCAGGTTGGGTATGTGGAGATGCATGTTCCAAAGAGGCAGTAGATTTCATGTCAAATAGAATTAAAGTTCAATGGACCAAACCAGAAATTGAACATGATGTAAAAGGTGTAATGGCATTTTCACCAGACAGAGAAACCGCAATTCCATTTGATGGAGCTGGATACATGTTAAATCGTCAAAAGCTACCTGAAATTCAAAATGAAAGATGCAGAAAAATGGGTATTGAATTTGAATTTGAGATTAATCTTACAGGTTTGATTTATGAAGGTCAGCAAGTAGTTGGAGTTCAAGGAATTGACAATAAAACAAAACAACCATTTAAGAAAACATCGAAAATTGTAGTTGATGCAACTGGAGTTACATCTACGCTCAGAAATGGACTTCAGAACTCAACAAAAGTAGAAAAAAGAATCGACAGAAAAGATTTGGAATCTACAGGTAGATACATTATGTATTTTGATCAAGGACAAAAAGATCTTACAGAGTTTGATCCTGATTATTGTATAATTCATTTAGATCAAGATATTGCACCAGGTGGATATGGATGGGTATTTCCTAAAGGAGATAACAAAGTTAACATTGGTTTAGGAGTTGAAAAATCATTTTTAGATAAAAGAAACAAAAGATTGGGTAAGAAAGACAATGTAGCATCATTAATGAAAGAATATCTTGAAAGAAACAAAGCAATCAAAAATTCAAGATTGTCAGAAGATCCTGAAGACATTAACAATAATTCTGGAGTTTTCCAAGTTTCAGTTAGAAGACAAAATGATTGTATGGTATCTGGAGGATACATGTTAGTTGGAGATTCTGCATGGATGCCAAAAGCAATTGATGCAGGAGGAATAGGACCAGCATTAATTGCAGGAGCAATTATTGGAAATAATGTAACGCAAGCAATAGAAGGAAATGATGTTTCAGAAGCAAGTCTTTGGCAATACAATCTTGACTTTATCAAAGAATATGGATACAAAACTGCAGGTCTTGAACTTTTTAGAGGATTAGTACAACAAATGACTAATGAGCAAATCAGTTATGGAATGAAACACTTTTTGGGAAATATGGATATTGAATCAATTAGCAAAGGTGAACATCCAGACTTTTCGGGATTAGGAAAGATTGGTATGATAATTAGAGGTGTGATGAATCAAACAGTTGCAAAAGCGCTGAAATACACATCAGAGCAAAATGAATGGTTAGTTGAACATTATAACAATTATCCAAAAGATCCATCAGGTTTTGATCAATGGAATAATACATTCCATCAGAGATTTGGTGAAGCAATTACAAAAGTAGAAGCATTTAGAAATTAGATCTAATATTAAATATTGTTTAAAGTAATGAAAACATACTTTGGAAATACAGTATCTAGATTGGAATAATTCAAATCAAATTCTGAATAAGGCGTATGAAGCAGGTCTTTTTGTGCTCATTATAGGACCAAAAGGAACTGGAAAGACATCTTTGGTGAGAGATTTTGCAAAAAATAAGAGCATAAATCTAGAATCCATTAATTTTAGCCTTAGAACAAGAGAAAGTCATCTTGTTGGCACAAAAACACTAACAGATGGAACTGTGAGTTTTGATGAAGGGATTTTAGTAAAGTCTATGAAAGAGGGAGACATGCTTTACTTGGATGAAATTAATTCAGCTGAAGCTGATGTTTTACTCAGACTAGATGAAGCGTTAGATGATAGACGACAAATTGTATTAAAAGAATCAACAGGAGAAGTAATCAAAGCAAAAGAAAATTGGTTTGTAATTGCAACTATAAATCCATTAACACATAGTGGAACAAAAGAACTTCCACCACAAATACTAAGTAGATTTCCAGTACGAATTAGATTAGAATATCCACCAGAGAACATTGAATTAGAAATTATAAAAAAATATGTTTCTGGAGAACATGAATCAGAAATTATTCAAGCAATTAAACTAGCAAATATATTAAGACAAGCTGCTGCTGTTGAAGAATTATTTTATTCTCCTAGCTTAAGAGAGACAATTGCATTTGGAAAATTGTTGGATAAAGAAATGTCTCCAAAAGAGGTAGCATATTTTGTTTTTGGAAATGTTTACACACAGTGGGGAAACATCGAATATCAAAAAGTAAGTGACATCATTACTTCAATGTTTGGTAATTAAATGCAAGTCATTCAACTTCAAAATGAATCAATAGTAGAGATTGGAACATTTCTTGTAAGAAGATGGTCTGAAGAAGATAAAATGATTATAGAAATTTCAGATAAGATGGAAACCAGAACAAGACTAAATGAAAAAAAAGTTATCATAACACCTCTTGAAAAAAGAATTGGAAACGATTTTCAAAAATATCGTCAATTCCGAACTTCATTGTGGTATGAAGCAATGAGAGTAAAATTTTGTAAAAAGATTCTCAGTAATGATCATGCATTTGGATTCATTCTCAATACAATGGAGACACGAAGAATTGAACAATTAGGCAGAAAAATTTGGAAAGGAATGGATGACGAAATTATCTTCAATTATGCCTACATGCTTATAGCAAGACCACAACTAAACACAGTTTATGGAAATGCACGAATTGTAGAGGCATTTTATCAATATTTCATGTTTGGTGCAATTAAAGGTGAAATTCAATCTAGTCATTTTGAGAAAATTAAAAAAGCAACTGAATTTGCAAAAAAAAATGTTACCAAAGCAATTGAGAAAAATTATGATACTGATTGGCTTGAAAAAAATGTAAGTGAGATAGTTAAAATTTTAGAGATTGATTCATTGCTTACAATTCCAGTATCTTTACCGTATATGAAAGCTGGAATGGCATTAAATAAAGAAGAACTATTAAAAATTCTAAAAATAATTTCTAAAAACAAAGAAGGAGATTTTGGTTCAGCTAATTCTGAATCAATATTAAGAGGAGATAGTGTCTATGATGAGTATAAAGTATTACTTGATGAAAACAAAAAAATGGAAAATAAAGGATTAAGTCCAGAAGCAATAGGAATTCAAATTCCATCTATAAAAAATGTAAATGAAACTACAATATATGATACAAATTTGATTAATCGATTAAAAATTAAATTTAAGGAATGGAAATATGGATGGAAAGAACAACATCAAAGATCTGGAGATGAGTTTGATGAAGAAAGTTACATTGAAGGACACGAACCATTTTTTATAGATATAAAAAAATCAATTAAAACAAAAATTGTAATTTTGTTGGATCATTCATCAAGTATTGCATCAGATTCTCTAGAATACAAAAAGGCAACGCTAGCACTTTGTGAAGTTTTAGCTTTTCTTAAGGTAAAATTTGCAGTATATGCATTTAGTACTCAAAACAGATCTGTGGTTTGCTGGTCTATAAAAAAAGATAATGTCAAATGGAACAATATTACTGCAAAACGATTAGCACAGATCGTTGCTAATGGATCAACTCCTCTAGCAGAAGTTTATGATAAAATGTTTCCAATGTTACAATCAAAAAGACCAGATATTTTTTTGACATTAACAGATGGTGAACCATCAGATCCTAATGCAGTAAGAAATATGACAAAATCTCTAAAAGGGCTAGGTATCAATATGGTGGCTTTAGGCTTGGGTCCAAATACGATAAGGGCTACTACTATAGCAAATAATCTCAAACATTTAGGATATGAAAAAACTATGGCAGTTAGTAGACTAAACGATATTCCAAGTAAAGTGATTAGTATTTTAGAAGGATAATTTATTAGAATTTTGAGGAGAAAGACTTTTGGAAGGAACCAATATTGATAACGTACTTCTTGAACGCTTTGAACAAGAGATATGGAATAAAATTCCACATTTAGAAGAAGGTAAAGTAATCAATGCAACACCGTTAATTGATCTTACTAGTGATTTTAAGGAATGTGCAAAAAATCTTTACAAATTAGATATTTCAGATTTGGACTTGAAAGTATATGGAAAATTTGATTCTAACTTGATATCAGGTTCAATCAAAATCAGACCTGCCATTTACATTATGCATGATGCAATTAAAACAGGAAAGTTGAAAAGCAATCAAACAATAATTGAAGCAACATCAGGAAATTTTGGAATTGCTCTTGGTCAAATGTCAAAACTAGGATTGACTGTTGTTTCTCTTGTTTCAAGAAAATTACAAGAAGGAGTCTTTAAGGAATTAAGAAATGAAAATATTCGCATAATGGATCTAGACATGGATATTTGTCCTGCTCCCGGAATGAAAGATAGTGATGCTGATGTTTTAAAAGCAAAAGCAACTGCGGTAAACATTCGTTCTCAATTATCTGAATTGGGTTTTGATCCTACAAAATTTGATGAGTCTATTGAGGAAATTGAAAAACTATTGGCTGCAGAAGATATTATTAATCTCGCAAAACTAATTTCAAAAATTTATGGTTGCTTTTGTCCAGAACAATATGATAATGAATTAAACATTGATGCTCATAGAACAATTACTGCAGTAGAAATTGACCAACAATTACATGAAAATGGAGATTCATTGGAAGACTACAGATTAGTTTGTTCCTTTGGAACAGGAGGCACATCTGGTGGATTAAGTAAATACATGAATGAAAAATATGGGAAAAAGGCAATACATGTAGTATTTCCACCAGCAGGTCAAGATGTTGCAGGAATCAGAACAAAGGCTAAAGCTGAGGGATTAAAGTTGTACAACCCAGATGCATATGCTGCTGAACATGAGATAGATTTTGGACAGGCCAAACATCTGCTAAAATTTTTTGTAGAAAAGGGTCACAATATTGGTGAAAGTACTGCACTTGCACTATACACAGTATTAGAAATGGTAAGTGATGGTGATAAAGGAAAATTCATAGTTGTAGTTGCCGATGGCATAGAAAAATATAGAAAAAATCTAGAGGCAATGTTCAAGAATCAGCGTATTCAAGTTTCATTGGATGAAGCAGTATCTAGTGTTCAAGATTATGATAAAATAATATGGGTCCATCCTCAATATACTCCAAAAGAAGCAGGAATTGAAATGATTGCTAAATCTTTAGGAATAGATAAAGAAAAAATTGCAATCTCAAAAGCAAGTACTATCAATGAATTATTATCAACACAGCAAATTCCAGAAGAGCTTAGCAAAGAACTAGATGGCTCTAAAGGTAAATCATTACTAATTTGCATGGCTGGAAATACATCATTAATGACTGCACAAGTTCTTGCAAGCAAAGGCATAGTAACTGAAAGCTTGAATGGTGGAATAACAAATTTGCCTGAAGGAATTGGTAAAAATCCTGGGGAATTTATTAAAGCAGCTACTGAATGATATTTTGAAATGTCTATCAGTATCACAACCATTTGCAGATTTAATAATATCAGGTAAAAAAATTATTGAGTTAAGAAATTGGAATACAAATTTTCGAGGAGAATTTTTGATTCATGCTCCAATTAAAATTAGAACTGAAGATTGTAGGAGATTAAAAATAAATAAAAAATTAGTTATAGGTGCAATAATTGGCAAAGCAGAACTTTATGAAGTGAAAAAATATAATTCAGTAAAGGAAATAAAAATAGATCAAAAATTTCATTTAGCTTCAAAAAATTTTCATGAAAAAACATTTGGATTTATGTTAAAAAATGTAAAATCATTTAGAATTCCAATTCCATTGAAGGGTCAACCAGGATTCTTTGAGGTAGATTTACCTAAAACAAAAATCAAAAACAAGGAAATAGTAGCAGATATCATTGATGAAGAATATCGTTACCAATGGATTGGACATCATTAGAAAAACCTGAATTTCCAGAAAATACTTGACTAGTATATATACAGGGCTATTTAAAGACCCATATTATGCCTCAAACAAAGCCAATTGTTAGTGTTGAGAACGTAGTTGCATCTGCATCAGTTGACCAAAAACTTGATCTAATTGAAATTACAAAAAAATTTCCAGATACTGAATATCACCCTGAACAATTTCCAGGACTTGTTTTTAGATTAAAGATACCTAGAACTGCAACTTTAATTTTTAGAACAGGAAAGATGGTATGTACTGGTGCCAAATCTGAAGAGATGGCAATCAAAGCTGTAAACACCGTAGTTCAAAAACTAAGAAAGGGAAAAGTAAAAGTAAAAAAAGATGCAGTAATTACAGTTCAAAATATAGTAGCTGCAATTAATCTTGGTGGAAAAATTCACTTAGAAAAAGCAGCAAGAACATTACCAAGAAGTATGTATGAACCAGAACAATTTCCTGGACTGATTCATAGAATGCTCGATCCAAAAACAGTGATATTGTTATTTGCATCAGGAAAATTGGTATGTACAGGTGCTAAAAAAGAATCAGATGTTTATCGTTCTGTCCATAACTTGCATTCATTATTAGAAGAAAAAGATCTAATGATTTATTAATAATAATTTTTCTAAATTTTAATATTTCAATAAATTGTAAATTGACTGAAGATACTTTTGAAAAAGAAAAGATCAAGTTAACTCCTGAAACAGGATTTGATTTAGTGGGATTAGATTATTTTGCAGATTCTGAAAATCAATTGTATTTAGTTGAACATTTTGAAATGTATCAAGATGCTTTGAATGCTAAAAAAGAGCGAAAAAATCAAGATGAATATTTTATTTTATATAAAGGCGCAGGGGGAGAATTTTTCTGTAGATAAATCAGAAAAATAGTTTAACTTTACTAAATTTCACAAACTCTCTTATCATCCATTAAAAATTCCAAAATTATGGCAAATGAAACAAACGAATTGATTGATAATCTGTATGAAAAGGAGAATCCAAATCATTCTGATCATAATTCTAAACAAATTATCCGTAAAAGCCAAAAGGCAAAATACCAGATTTTTGACGAGTCAGAATTTACTCGTGGAAGAGAGGTATTAGGTGATCTAATTGTGCATGGAATGATTGCTTCAGGTGGAACTGACATAGATTGGCTTATTGAACATAGAGGAGGTTTTGTCATCTTGGAATTCAAAGGATTTCATAATGATAAGATCAACATTGCAAAAGGCCAAATGATAGCATATGAAAAATTACATGAAAAGTTAAATCAATCAACAAAATGTTTTCTTTACGTTGTAGGATGTGATGATATTGATTTTTCAAATCCAGATTCAACAATATGGATTTTTGAGATGAATCAATGGAAATCAGGTGCAATTCCAAAAAATACTAATGATATTTTTGGTGAAGATTCAGGTAGACAAAACAAATTCATAGTTTATCGTGAATATATGGAAGAAATTAGTGTAGAGAAGCTTAGAGATATAGTTGATTCTCATTGGAAAGAATTTGAAAAAATTAAGCAGTAAATGAAAATGTGTTTGACTTTATTTCTATACCATTATCTATATTGATTGTATATGTACCAGAACTTTCCCATCCAGGACCTCCAGCAATAGCTAATGTTGAATATCTTCCATCACTTTTTAGAGAAACCTGTTCTGCCCATACAAGTTCATTATTTTTATTTTCAATTGAGAGGTTAACAATTCCAGTAGTATCAGATACGCCACTAATTGAAATTATATCTTTTTTGTCATAAGATGATAAATCAGTTTGAATTGATAATGTATCTGAAATTGGATTAGGTGGTGTTACATCAGAAACACCACTAAATGAAGCTGCTACTACAATAATTATTACCAAGGCAACTCCACCAATACCTAACATTAATTTTGAATTTTTTGAATTAGAAGAAGATATTCGTGGTGGAGGTTGAAATGTTTGAATATTTTGAATTGTAGGTGGTTCTGGGATTACAACATCTGGAATTATTGGTTTTGCTTCATCAGGTATTGGGGTTTGAACTATTTCAGGCCTTTTTCCTAGATGTTTTTCAGCTAATTTTCTAACATAATTTCGTTCATAATTACTAATTACTTCATCGTTTTCACATGCTCTACAAATTTGCTTTAAAATTCTGTCATCTCCAAAGTCTTTGTCTAAAAGAGCCTTTACATCATCAAGCAATGAATCATTCATGTGTGTTTTCTCTCATATTGATTATTTATGAATTCCTTGTTTAAGATTGCTATTGATTTCTTTTTGAGAAAAAGCTGATTTAATTCTATTTTTTGAATTAAACACCTAAAACTATTTTGAGTAGATTTTTTGGGCTTGTATAATGACTGTTCGAATGTAATCCTTTGCAGTAAAATCAGACACTCCCATTTGTTTGGCTTTTTTATAGAGATCAATTTCTTGAGGGTTCATCAAATAACACTTTAAAAGATAATTTAGTCTATGAGATCTTTTTTCATCACTTTTCATAATTTTCCTTTTTTTCAATACTAAAAAGCTCAGAGGATTATGAAATAACCAATCATTCATGTGTATCATGAAATTTGAATGAAAACATATGATCTTTTTTAAACATTAGTTAAAAAGAAATGAAAATGAAACGAATTGAAGCAACCATACAAACAGATAGAGTATCTATAGTTTCTGAGGCAATTAAAGACAAAGTAGGAGGTTTTACCATAATGGATGACGATGGACGCGGTTCTGGAAAAAGACATACAATTAGATCAAGAAGAGGAACAGGAACCATTGAAGCTGAATACAACAAGGTATCAACTATAACTACAGTAGTTGATGACGATAAAGTTGAATCAATAACATCAGCTATTGCAGATGCTGCTTATACTGGAAATAGTGGAGACGGAATTATAATTGTGACAAGTGTTGATAGTGTAATGAATATTGTATCTAAAAAGAGTGGTTCTGAAGCTCTCTAATCATATTCTTTTATCAAAAAAACATCACATCATAATTTGATTTATAATAATTCTACTGAGAGGTGGTGAACTATCCTCTCAGTGCGGTATCCCTTTGGGGGACATGTTTTTTGAAGGGATGTATTGTATTACAATTTGAGTATAAAAGCGAAGGATTTTGAAGAATTATTGTTGTCCTTCAATTCCCATTAATGTCAGAGTTGATCTGATTTTTGGAATTTTTCTAATCTTCCAAGTAATAGTCTCACGTAGTGCCTCTACTTGACCAGATTCTACTTTAGCCAATATATCATATGCACCAAATGTACCATGTACTTCAACAACTCCTTCAATTGATTTTAGTTCTGATATTACTGCCTCTTCAGAACCTAGCTCACAGTTTATGAGAACATACGCTGTTGCCAATTATGATTCTGCTCCTATTTTCATACATAAAATCTCATCTTGAAATATATAAGAATAGTCTAATTTGCTTTAAAATTCAATATCAATTTTGATTAAATCATAAACGAATGTAAAGTATTATGCAATAATTTAACAAATTTTTATGATGATGTATATGCATTATTCATAATTTTCTCAAGTTCTTCAATATTTTTTGAAACAGTAATTTTTGAACGTAATTTAGAACCTCCCTGCATACCTTTTGTAAATCTGATTGCTTGACTCTTGATATTACCAAATTTGATTTTGTAATGATTTGTAAGATGTAAATAATCAAAAAATGAATTCAGACGGTCTTTGAAAGAGTATTCATTGTAAGAGTTTGTTTTAAGATAATCGTTTATCTGTTCAAATAAAAATGGATTTCCCATTGCACCACGACCGATCATCACATAATCACATCCAGTCTCCTCAATCATAGTTTTAGCATCTTCAGGAGTTGTAATGTCACCATTTCCAACAATTGGAATGCCAGATATTTCTTTAAGTTCTTTAATCATCTTCCAATCTGCAGTACCAGAATAACCTTGACTAACAGTTCTAGGATGAAAAGTGATCATCTGAATTCCTTCATCTTCTGCAATTTCAGCAATTTCCCTAAAGAGAAATTTACTAGCATTTGTTACACCTGAACGAATTTTTAATGTTACAGGTTTTTTTACAGCGTTAACTAGGGTGCTGAATATTTGTTGAGTTAGATTAACTTCTTGTAAAAGAGCACCACCTGCCATTTGTTGAGTAATATGTGGAGCAGGACATCCCATGTTATAGTCAATAATATCAAAATAAGGTTCTACAATTTTTGCAGCTTTTTCTAATGCAAAAAGATCAGATCCAAATAACTGAACTGAAAGAGGGCGTTCTTTTTCAGAATATTCAATAAATTCTTGTATTGTTTTAGTATTTTCTTTGAGTTGTTTTTCTTTGGCAATAATACTATGAATGTTGGTAAATTCAGTAACAACAAGACCAGCTCCCTTTTGTTTACATTGTAAACGAAGTGCAGGATCACTGACTCCAGCCATTGGAGCTAAAAATGCTCTACTGGAGAATTTTGGAAGCATAAGATAATGCTATAATCCGAATATATTTACTATATCAAAAATTTAGGCAAAAAATATTGTACTAGTTATCAGGGCAGCCGTCATCGTCTCTATCTCCATCATAATCTTCAGGATCAAGAGGACACAAATCTACATCATTAATGATTCCATCTAGGTCATCATCATGTACAAATCTCTGTTGTTCTGGAGCAGTATCTGGGCAGCCGTCGTGATCATTGTATTTGTTCCAAGTTTCTGGGCTTGTTGGACAAGAATCAACTGCATCATAGTAACCATCACCATCAGAATCAAGTTTTATGGGTGATGTAGACACTGCTGCAAGCACATCTGGGCAGCCATCCCAATCCAAGTATCCATTAAAATTCTCTTGCTCATCAAGACATGCATCCCATCTATCATCTATGCCATCACCGTCAACATCTGCAAAGATGTAAGATGAAACAATAGAAGTGGATGAATCTGGACAACCGTCTTCATCTTGGTAAAAGTTGTAAGTTTCAGGTTCTAGTGGACATGCATCAGAGATATCTACAATGCCATCCATATCAGAATCAAGCGTAAATACAAATCTATCAGGGCAACCGTCTTTATCATCAACACCGTTGAATGTTTCTGGTTGATTTGGACATAAATCTAGGATATCTGGAATATTATCACCATCAGTATCAGCAATTAGTTTGTTATCGGCTACAGAATCTGGACAACCGTCTTCATCTTGGAATCTATTGTAAGTTTCTTTAGCATAAGGACATTCATCAACATTATCAGTAACTCCATCAAAGTCAGCATCTACAAAGGAATCGTAAGATAAGGAATCTGGACAACCGTCATCGTCTTGGAATCCGTTGTATCTTTCAGCTAATGTTGGACATTGGTCTAAATGATCTGGAATTCCATCATAATCAGAATCAGGTAATGCAGATTTTGATATACCTGGAACATCAGGACAACCATCGTTATCTAGATAATCATTATAGTTTTCAGGTTCATCAATACATGCATCCCACCTATCATCTATACCATCACTGTCAACATCAGGAAAGATGTAAGATGAAACAATAGAGCCAGATGAATCTGGACAACCGTCACCGTCTTTGAAAAAGTTGTAAGTTTCAGGTTCTAGTGGACATGCATCCATTGTATCTACAACACCATCCATGTCAGAATCAAGTATAGAATCAAGACTGTCTGGACAGCCATCTGCGTCTTGGAATCCATTAAATGTCTCTGGTTGATTTGGACATGAATCTAGGATATCTGGAATATTATCACCATCAGTATCAGCAGTTAATTTATTGTCAAATATAGAATCAGGGCAACCGTCACCGTCTTGGAATTTGTTATAAGTTTCTTTAGCATAAGGACATGAATCAAAATGATTTAAAATTCCATCACCGTCAGCATCACCTGTAAATGAATCATAAGATATAGTATCAGGACAGCCGTCTTCATCTTGGAAATTGTTATAATTTTCACGAACTAATGGACAAGCATCAACAATATCAGGAATGTCATCATAATCAGAATCAATTAAAGAATCAGATGTTGCACCAGGTACATCTGAACATCCATCCCAATCTAGATAACCATTATAGTTTTCAGGTTCATCAATACATTGATCCCATCTATCATCAATTCCATCACCATCAGAATCTGGGAAAGTATATGTTGAATCTATTGTATCAACAGAATCAGGACAACCGTCTTCATCTTGGAACATGTTGTAAGTTTCAGGTTCTAGTGGGCATGCATCCATTGTATCAGAAATTCCATCTTGATCACTATCCATTAAAGAAGAGACATCATCAGGACAACCGTCTTTGTCATCAACACCATTGAATGTTTCTGGTTGATTTGGACACAAGTCCATGTAATCAGGATATCCATCACCATCAGAATCTGCAATACCTTTTGCATCAACAGGTGATAAATCAGGACAACCATCAGTATCTTGGAATAGATTGTAGGTTTCCCTTACAGTTGGACAATTATCTAGATGATCTTGTATTCCATCAAAGTCAGCATCATACCATGGAACAAAGTCTGCAGGACAACCATCTATGTCATTACCATATTGTGGATCATAATCTTCAAGAAGATGAGGACAAAAATCAAGAGAATCGGGTACTCCATCACCATCAGAATCAATTGGTTCAGCGGCATAAACACCACCTGAGAACATACCAATGGTGGAGGTAAGTAAAAGCAAAAATCCTAAAAGATACTGTTTTTTCATTCTCTCTGACTTCGCTATTATCAAGTATTTATTAAGTTTCACGTTAAATAGATTCTTCTATAATTTTAAAGTCAAAAAAAGATTGATTATGGATCTGGACAGCCATCGGTATCTCTATCTCCATCATAATCTTCAGGATCAAGAGGACACAAATCTACATCATTAATGATACCATCTAGGTCATCATCATGGGCAAATCTCTTTTGTTCTGGAGCAGTATCCGGACAACCATCAGAGTCTAGATATTTATTCCAAGTTTCTGGGTTTGTTGGACAAGAGTCAGTAACATCTGGATATCCATCACCGTCAGAATCTGCATATGTAGGAGTAGTTGATTCTGCACCAGGTATATCTGGACAACCATCAGTATCTTGATAATCATTATAATTTTCAGGTTCATCAATACATTGATCCCATCTATCATCAATTCCATCACCATCAGTGTCTGCAAAGATGTAAGATGAAACAATAGAATCAACAGAATCAGGACAACCGTCTTCATCTTGGAACATGTTGTAAGTTTCAGGTTCTAGTGGACATGCATCAGAGACATCTACAATACCATCCATATCAGAATCAAGTTTAGAATCAAAACTATCAGGACAACCATCACCATCTAGGAATCCATTAAATGTCTCTGGTTGATTTGGACACAAATCTAGAACATCTGGAATGCCATCACCGTCAGTGTCAGCAGTTATTTTGTTGGCTGCTACATAATCAGGACAACCGTCTTCATCTTGGAATTTGTTGTAAGTTTCAGAACTGAAAGGACAAGAATCGTTTGGATCTAAAATGCCGTCACCGTCAGCATCACCAATTGTTTGATAATCAATACTATCAGGACATCCGTCATCGTCTTGGAATCCGTTGTATCTTTCAGCTAATGTTGGACATTGATCTAAATGATCTTGGATTCCATCATAATCAGCATCAAGTATATCACCTGCAGTTGTACCCTTAACATCTGGGCAACCATCGTTATCTAGATAATCATTATAGTTTTCAGGTTCATCAATACATTGATCCCATCTATCATCAATTCCATCACCATCAGTGTCTGCAAAGATGTAAGATGAAACAATAGAATCAACAGAATCAGGACAGCCATCACTATCTAAGAAAAGATTGTAAGTTTCAGGTTCTAGTGGACATGCATCAGAGACATCTACAATACCATCCATATCAGAATCAAGTTTAGAATCAAAACTATCAGGACAACCATCGCCATCTAGGAATCCATTAAATGTCTCTGGTTGATTTGGACACAAATCTAGAACATCTGGAATGCCATCACCGTCAGTGTCAGCAGTTATTTTGTTGTCTGCTACATAATCTGGACATCCATCTTCATCTTGGAATTTGTTGTAAGTTTCAGAACTGAAAGGACAAGAATCGTTTGGATCTAAAATGCCGTCACCATCAGCATCACCAACTATTTCATAATCAATACTATCAGGACATCCGTCATCGTCTTGGAATCTATTATAATTTTCGCGGTCTAATGGACAATCATCTATATCATCTGGGATTCCATCATAATCAGCATCAAGTATATCACCTGCAGTTGTACCCTTAACATCTGGACAACCATCAGTATCTTGATAATCATTATAATTTTCAGGTTCATCAATACATTGATCCCATCTATCATCAATTCCATCACCATCAGTGTCTGCAAAGATGTAAGATGAAACAATAGAATCAACAGAATCAGGACAGCCATCACTATCTAAGAAAAGATTGTAAGTTTCAGGTTCTAGTGGACATGCATCAGAGACATCTACAATACCATCCATATCAGAATCAAGTTTAGAATCAAAACTATCAGGACAACCATCGCCATCTAGGAATCCATTAAATGTCTCTGGTTGATTTGGACACAAATCTAGAACATCTGGAATGCCATCACCGTCAGTGTCAGCAGTTATTTTGTTGGCTGCTACATAATCAGGACAACCATCTTCGTCTAAGTAAAAGTTGTAAGTCTCTTTAGCAGTTGGACAATGATCTAGATTATCATAGATACCATCACCATCAAAATCACCAATTGTTTGATAATCAATACTATCAGGACATCCGTCATCGTCTTGGAATCCGTTGTATCTTTCAGCTAATGTTGGACATTGATCTAAATGATCTTGGATTCCATCATAATCAGCATCAAGTATATCACCTGCAGTTGTACCCTTAACATCTGGGCAACCATCGTTATCTAGATAATCATTATAATTTTCAGGTTCATCAATACATTGATCCCATCTATCATCAATTCCATCACCATCAGTGTCTGCAAAGATGTAAGATGAAACAATAGAATCAACAGAATCAGGACAGCCATCACTATCTAAGAAAAGATTGTAAGTTTCAGGTTCTAGTGGACATGCATCAGAGACATCTACAATACCATCCATATCAGAATCAAGTTTAGAATCAAAACTATCAGGACAACCATCGCCATCTAGGAATCCATTAAATGTCTCTGGTTGATTTGGACACAAATC
Source organism: Candidatus Nitrosopumilus sp. (assembly GCA_963667665.2). Lineage (GTDB taxonomy): Archaea > Thermoproteota > Nitrososphaeria > Nitrososphaerales > Nitrosopumilaceae > Nitrosopumilus. The sequence goes on along the minus strand of OY763927.2, from coordinate 1,753,957 downwards.
TAGAACATCTGGAATGCCATCACCGTCAGTGTCAGCAGTTATTTTGTTGTCTGCTACATAATCTGGACATCCATCTTCATCTTGGAATTTGTTGTAAGTTTCAGAACTGAAAGGACAAGAATCGTTTGGATCTAAAATGCCGTCACCATCAGCATCACCAACTATTTCATAATCAATACTATCAGGACATCCGTCATCGTCTTGGAATCTATTATAATTTTCGCGGTCTAATGGACAATCATCTATATCATCTGGGATTCCATCATAATCAGTATCTGGTACTACAAGAGAAGTAGTTCCAGGTATATCTGAACATCCATCCCAATCTAAATAACCATTATAGTTTTCAGGTTCATCAATACATTGATCCCATCTATCATCAATTCCATCACCATCAGTGTCTGGAAAAGTATATGTCAAATCTATTGTATCAACAGAATCAGGACAACCGTCTTGGTCTTGATAAAAGTTGTAGGTTTCAGGTTCTAGTGGGCATGCATCCATTGTATCAGAAATTCCATCTTGATCACTATCCATTAAAGCAGAAACATCATCAGGACAACCGTCTTTGTCATCAATACCATTGAATGTCTCTGGTTGATTTGGACATAAATCTAGAAAATCGTGAATATTATCACCATCAGAATCTGCAATGCCTTTTGCATCAACAGGTGATAAATCAGGACATCCATCAGTATCTTGGAATAGATTGTAGGTTTCCCTTACAGTTGGACAATTATCTAGATGATCTTGTATTCCATCAAAGTCAGCATCATACCATGGAACAAAGTCTGCAGGACAACCGTCTATGTTGTTGCCATATTGTGGATCATAATCTTCAAGAAGATTAGGACATTGATCTAGATTATCAGGAACTCCATCACCATCAGAATCAATTGGTTCGGCGGCATAAACACCACCTGAAAACATACCAATGGTGGAGGTAAGTAAAAGCAAAAATCCTAAAAGAAATTGTTTTTTCATTTTACGATACTATTATGGGTCAGGACAGCCGTCGGTATCTCTATCACCATCATAATCCTCAGGTTCTAGAGGACACAAGTCATAGTCATTGATAATATTGTCTAAATCAGCATCATGTTTGTATCTTGATTGTTCTGGAGCAATATCTGGACAACCGTCTTTGTCATTGTACTTGTTCCAAGACTCTTTTTCATTTGGACATAAATCAATTTCATCATTTATGCCATCTTGATCACTATCATTTGTAATATTTCCAGTTGGCATAACATCTGGACAACCATCATAATCAGCAAATCCGTTCAAAGTTTCCATTTGTTCAGGACACACATCCATCACATCTGGAACACCATCACCATCAGAATCAGGTTGAGTATCATTAATATCCGGACAACCATCATCATCTTGGAATCCGTTATAGTTTTCAGCAACTAGAGGACAATCATCATAGACATCATTAATGCCATCATTATCAGAGTCAATTACAAATGATTCTGATACAGTATCTGGACAACCGTCATCATCTTGATATCTATTGTAAGTTTCTTGAGCAAGTGGACATGCATCAATAGCATCTGGTAATCCATCCAAGTCACGATCATTCTTTAAGATATACTCATCTGGACAACCGTCTAAATCAAGAATTCCATTATATGTTTCAGCTTGATTTGGACAATGATCTTTGTAATCATTAATTCCATCATTGTCAGTATCAGGAACTTCTTTATTCTCACCTACAAAGTCGGGACAGCCATCTTCATCTTGGAACATGTTATAAGATTCTGGAACTAAAGGACATGCATCATCTGCATCCATGATTCCATCAAAGTCTGAATCCATGCTAGTTACAAAATCAGGATAATCTGGACAACCGTCATCATCTTGGAAACCGTTGTATCGTTCTCTGTCAAGTGGACATTGATCAACTGAATCTAAAATACCATCAAAGTCTGAATCGAATTCTGTTGGATTGTCAGGACAACCGTCAGCATCTTGATATCTATTCCAAGTTTCTGCAGTTGTAGGACATTTGTCTAATGAATCTCTAACTCCATCACCGTCAGAATCAGAAACCAATTCATCAGGACAACCATCTTGGTCTTGATATCCATTATACACTTCAGGTTCTAGTGGACATTTATCTTTCAAATCTGAAATATTATCACCATCAAAGTCAAATGGTATTAATCCAGATATACTATCAGGACAACCGTCATCGTCTTGGAAATTATTGTAAGTTTCTTTAGCAATTGGGCATTGATCTAGATTATCAGGAACACCATCTAAGTCTCTGTCTTGTGAAGTGCTAAGAGTATCTGGGCAACCATCTCTATCAAAAACTCCATTGAATGTTTCTGGTTGGGTTGGACACAAATCTGAATAATCATTAATTCCATCACCATCAGTATCTGGGATTTCTTTATTAGCTCCTATAAAATCAGGACAGCCATCAGCATCTTGGAACATGTTGTAAGACTCTGCAACTAAAGGACATTGATCAATACTATTTGGAACTCCATCAAGGTCTGAATCAGTATCACTAGAATAAGGAGGAATGTCTGGACAACCGTCATCGTCTTGGAAACCGTTGTATCTTTCAGGTTCTAAAGGACATGCATCATCTGCATCCATGATTCTATCACCATCAACATCATTTAATGTATCGGCGAATGATTGAATTGAATCTGGACAACCATCATAATCAGCAAATCTATTGTAAGTTTCTGGTTGATTAGGACAGATATCAAATTGGTCTGCTATTCCATCACCATCTTGATCATCAAATGAAGAATCTAATGTAGTATATGGAATACTTTCATTGTCAGTAAAAGTAGAATCACTAATAAAATCAGGACAACCGTCATCGTCTTGGAATCTGTTGTAAGTTTCTGCACTTAACGGACATTCATCAACAGCATCTGGAACTCCATCCAAGTCTCTGTCACCTGAACCAACATCATCAGGACAACCGTCTCTATCTAAAACACCATTGAATGTTTCTGGTTGATTTGGACATAGATCTCTAATATCAGAAAAACCATCACCATCAGAATCAGGTAATCCACCTGCACCACCTTCAATAGATACATCAGGACAACCATCTTCATCTTGGAATAGATTGTAGGTTTCCCTTACATTTGGACATTGATCTAGATGATCTTGTATTCCATCATAGTCTTCATCATACCATGGAACAAAGTTTGATGGACAACCATCAATAGTACCTTCATAATCTTCTTGCAAATTTGGACATGAATCCATAGAATCTTCAACACCATCATTATCCAAGTCCTCAGCAGCAAAAGTATAGGATATAGGCATGCTAGTCAATGTAGCAAATAGCAAAAATAGGAATGATAACTTATGTATACTTTTCAATGCTAAAATTACCTTGGGGATCCAGTAAATAAACCTCACTCTAGAATCGACTCAAAATTGTAATAAGTGTTAAGAAAAATTTCCATGATGGACAAAAACTCGATCAATTTAAGTAAACAAAAACTAGAATAGAATTCATGAGTTGCTCTGCTGAAACAGTTGAAGAAGAAGATCGATTAATTCAGATAAAACCTGCAATAGCTAAGCAATTAAAAAAAGCAAAGTACGGAATTGCTGATCATGCTACAGTTGCATTGTGTCATTGGACAAAAAAATCGTTCAAACATGAAGGAAATTGCTATAAACACAAGTTTTATGGAATTTCAACTCATGGATGTATGGAGTTTTCCCCAGCTGGAATGCATTGTGAGAATCGCTGTGTGTATTGTTGGAGACCAATGGAATTTTATGATTCATTAAAAATGGATCCAAAACAAGTTGCAGAACCTGAAGAGATCATGACAAAATTGATGATTGAAAGAAAAGAACTGATTAATGGATATTATGGAGATTCAAGAAATGATAAACAAAGATTAGATGAATCATTATTACCTAGTCATTATTCGATTTCACTTTCTGGTGAACCAACAATGTATCCAAAATTACCAGAACTAATCAAATATCTACACTCACTTAAAGCAACAAAGTCAACTTTTCTTGTAACCAATGGACAAGAACCAGATATGATACAAAGGTTACAAGATGAAGATGCATTACCAACACAATTGTACTTATCAACAAATGCTGCAGACTATGAATCATTTAAGAAAATAAACCAACCAAAATATGATGATTCATGGGAAAGATGGAATAGAACTCTTTCAATGTTAAAGCATTTGAAAACAAGAACAGTTCTAAGAATTACTCTGATTAGAGATTATAATGACATTAAAGAAATGATTCCAGTTTTTGCAGAAATGGTTAGAAAAGCTAGTCCACACTTTATTGAAATAAAATCATACATGCATATTGGCCGTTCAACCAATAGATTAGAGCATTCTAATATGTTAGAAATGGAGGAAATAAAAAATTTTAGTGAACAGGTTGCAAAACAAAGTAAGATATTTTCAGTAATGGATGAAAGTTTTGTTTCAAGAATTTCAGTCTTACAGAATAACGAACGAACAATTGAACGTTATATTCCTACTTATGCAAATACCAATTAGAAAATTTTTTCAGTGCTTTGTACCTATGTGATAGTTCATTTTTGTTATTCATTTCAGCAAATGTTTTTCTGGTATTTTTTGGAATAAAGATCGGATCATATCCCCAACCTTTTCCTTTTTGTGAATGTGATATTGTTCCATCAAGTTTTGCATCAAAAGATTGTAGAATTTTTTTATCACAATAACTAATAATAGAAACAAACTTTGCCTTTCTTTTATTTTTTAAGAGTTCAAGAATTCCTTTGTTGCCGATTGTTTTGAAAACATATGATGAATATGGACCTGGAAATCCACAAAGTGAATCAATAAACAAACCATCATCTTCAATTATTACAGGTTTTTTACATTTAGAAAATGCATCTTTTGCTTTTTTTGATGCAATTTCTTTAAGAGAACTTGATTGAATCTCTTCTAAATAAAATTTGAAAAAACCCAGTTTTATTCCAAAGGAATCCAGAATCTTTTTTGCCTCTTGGTATTTGTGCCTATTTGAGGATACAAAAAATAGATCAAACGACTGTTGCATATCTACCACGACTTTCTATTTCTGAAACTAGTTTTGTGATTTTAACATAATTTGCATTTCCAACTACAGATTTGTAACCACTTAGGAAATTTTTCCAAGATGCATCCATGATTTTTGCATGAGCACTGTTAAGAATTTCTTTGATTAATCTTAGATCAACTGCATGATCTTCAGGTTTTATTGTATTTTGAGACAATCCAAAATCAATGACAAACACAGTATTTTTGAATAAAATGAAGTTGGATGTTGTCAAATCCCCATGCATAACTCCATTCTTGTGAAGCATTCCAACTAACTTTCCAATTTCTTTGGATAATTCAACAATTTTTAATTCAGGTAAATCATGAATTGGTTTTCCAGGAATTTCTTGCATTACAATCAAGGCTTTTTCCAAGTTTACAAAGTAAACAAGAGGCGTTGGAATTCCAAATGACTTTACTTGAGATAATATTTGAGATTCTTTTATTGTTCTTTGTTTACGTATTTTTAAATCAAGTGAAGTGTTACGATAATTTTTTATTTTTCTAATTTTAAGAATTGCTTTAGAATTTTGCCATTTAGATTGATAAATGTCAGCTTCTGCTCCTTTTTTTCTTAATTTCATTAACATTATATCCAAAGGGATTCAATAAAAATTAATCATGGAAGAGGGAGAAAAAAAAATAAAACAAGAAGATTGCAGTGAAGATAATTTAGGTTCAGGAATTCTGACATTAACTAACAAGAGATTGGCATTTGATAAAACAAGATCAAGATTGATGGATTTTTCTAAACACATGGGTGATACTATACTGGATATTTCATTAGATAATGTGACTAAAACATGGAAAGAAGGATTACTAATTAAGAAAGTATGTTTTACTGCAAAGATAGAAAACGATGAACAAACTTACAAGTTTGGTGTTTTTAGCACAAAAGGTTGGCTCAAAAGTATCGATGAGGCAATTAAAAATCAATAATCTATTTTAACTGAATCTAATCTCCAAGATTGTGTGACCATAGTATCTTTTAGTAAAGCACCTTGCTTGACTTGGGATTCTAAAAGTCCAGTCCAACATATTTGACTTCCACAATCTCCAGCATATTGTATCGGAATTGCAAAAAACTTTGATCCATGTCGTTTACATACATCATGAAGCATTTCAGATAATCTTTTGTTAGCTGCAACACCACCTACTATCAAAAATTCTTTTTTACCTGTGAATGACAAAGCACGTTCTACAACCTCACTAATCATTGCAAAAGCAGTTTCTTGAAGTGAATAACATGCATCAATTTTATTTTTCTTTGCAATAGATTTTGTAGCAGATAATAAACCCGAGAAAGAAACATCATTTCCTTTTACTGAATATGGTAATGTAACATAGTTAGATGATGATGATGCTAATTCTTCTATATTTTTTCCACATGGTGAAGCAAATCCAATAGATCTCCCAAATTGATCAAGTAATTGACCCAATGTAATATCCAAAGTTTCACCAAAAACTCTCCACTGTTTATTGAGAAATGCCAAAAGCATAGTATGTCCTCCAGATACTAAAAGTACCAAAGGATTAGTTGCACCTGTAAGAAGTTTTCCTAATTCAATGTGACCAATTGCGTGATTGACAGGATAAATTGGAATTTTATAAAATGAGGCTAAAGATCTTGCAACAACTGCACCAACTCGTAAACATGGACCTAATCCCGGGCCTGCAGCATAAGAAATAAGATCAAGATCTTGGATTGTCATATTTGCCTCTTTAAGGCATTCAAACAATACTGAAGAACTATTCTCAATATGATGACGAGACGCTTCTCTTGGATGAATTCCTTCTCCATCTGCAGGTTGATAAATTTTTCGTACATCAGAAAGAATTTTTCCTTGCTTTCCCTTTTTTTCAATTATTGCACAAGAAAATGTGTGTGCTGTGCTTTCAATTCCTAAACCTAGCATTCTATCCCCTACTTAACGTGAATACAATTTTAATCACATCGCCATTTTTTAGTTTTTGATCACCACTGATTCTTTGTTTGGTTTTACAGTCAATCGCATATAAGAATCCCTTAGCAATATCTGCGTGAATTAATTCTGCCAAGTCTTTTGCAGTAGAATCTTGTGGAAGCAATTTTGTATCAGGTAAAATAATGCCATCTTTGTTGGTTAGTTTAGTTTCGTCTTCTACAGGGTATACAACAATAAAGTTTAGAGAATCAAAAACAGCAGTATTTAGAATTTTTTGAATTCCAGTAGATGTAATTTTAGAAAATACAGACTTTACTAAATCTAGCGCTTTTTGTTGTGGAGGAAGAATTTCTTTTCCTTCAATTATTTTAAAACCTTCATCTCCAGAAGAATAATCTACAATTCCTGCTTTTGCTGCTTTTCGTAAAAGTAACTCAGTTTCTGCACTACAAGGAATTACAGAATCTGAAATTTTTTTAAGAATATCAAGATCATGACATAGATCTGCTTTATTTGCAGCAATGATCATTGGTTTAGTATTTTTCCTTAATTCTTTAACAAAAGTTTCGATATCAGAATCTTTCCACTCTTTTGGATTTCTTGAAACAAGTCCTAGTTTTTGTAACACTACATGTACTTGATATTCTTTAATGCCTAATCCAGAGAATCGTTTTGCAATGCCATCAGTAAGTTTTGCTCTTTTCTGATCTATTTCACGGGTAATCTTATCCCATTCTCTTTTTAGAATATCTGCAAACCATTGATCAAATTCATCCTGAACAAATACAACATCTTCTAAAGGATCATGTGTCCCAACTGGGACTGGTTGTCCTTGAATATCAGTACTACCAGCAATGTCAACGACATGAATCAAAACTTCAGCTTGTCTTGCATCATCAAGAAATTGATTTCCTAATCCCTTTCCTTCATGTGCACCAGGAACCAATCCTGCAATGTCAATGAGTTTAACTGGAATAAACCGAGTGCCATTAACACATAATTCATTTTCATGTTGAATTCCAAAATGTTTGCAAGCACAATCTGCTTTAACATAAGCCACACCTACATTTGGTTCAATTGTTGTAAAAGGAAAATTACCTGATGCGACAGGGGTTTCAGTAGCAGCTGAGAAAAATGTTGATTTTCCAACATTTGCTTTACCTAGTAAACCAATTTGCAATATAGTCAAAAATTCAATTCTACTTATTAGTATTACAGAAATCGTTTAATGCAGTTTATCGTGTTTGTATAACATGTCAATTGTAATTACTGGGAACCCAGGAGTTGGAAAACACACTATTACACAAGAAATTGCTGAAAAGCTTGAACTATCTATAATTGATATCAACAGTATAGCAAAAGATGCAGGATTATTTGAAAAAAATAAAGATACAAACGATGTAAATACTGATAAACTAGAAAAAATCCTTGAGCAAAAAATTTCAGAGAAAAATGTGATTGTGGGTCATTTAGCACCATATGTTTTAGATAAAAACATAGTAAAGATAATGATTGTTTTGAGAAGAAGTCCTTATGATTTAATCTCAGTGTATAAAGAAAGAAAATACACAGATGAGAAAAGCAAGGAAAACTTGGGTAGTGAAGTATTAGGCATTATTGCACATGATGCAATAAGTAAATTCCAAGAAAAAACATTCCAAATTAACACTAGTGGTAAAAGTATTCAAGAAGTGGTAAAAAAAGCGATGACTCTAATTTCTAGCAATATAGGTAATGAGGAAGTAGATTGGCTTGATTTAGTTACAAAAAATAATGATTTGGAAAAATTTTTTGTTGATTGATTAAATAACGCCTTAAAGTTTGTGTAATTACTTGTTTGAAATTTCAAAAACGGATTTAGCAGGAAGGATAGGTACTCTTTATACCAATCACGGAAAGATTGAGACACCAGCATACATTCCTGTAATTCATCCAGTAAAGCAAACAATCCCATCAAAAAAAATTCAATCGATTGGTTTTGATTTAGTAATTACAAATGCATACATTACTAAAAACAATTATGGTGATGAAGCTGTAAAAAAAGGAATTCATAAAATTATAGATTTTGATGGTGCAGTCATGACAGATTCGGGAGGTTATCAAGTTCTAGAATACGGTGATGTTAAAGTTTCACCACCTGATATGGCAAATTTTGAAAAAGGAATTTTAACTGATTTTGCAATTCCACTTGACAAACCAACAGGATTTGGATTACCATTAAAAAAAGCAGAAGCATATGTAAGACATACTCTCAAAGTTTCAAAGCAGACATTTGATGATAGAGAAGACAATGGCCAAATTTGGATTGGTCCAATTCAAGGAGGAGAACATTTTGAACTTGTTGCAAAGTCAACAAAAAAATTGGTAGATATTGGATTTCAGATGTTGGCTTTAGGGAGTCCAGTTGAATTTATGGAGTCATATGAATATAGATTATTAGCACAAATGATTGTAGCTGCAAAAAAACAAATGCCACACTCTATTCCTTTACATCTTTTTGGAGCAGGACATCCTCTAACAATACCATTTGCTGTAGCTTTGGGATGTGATACATTTGATTCAGCATCCTACATGCTTTATGCCAAACATCAAAGATACATCACAGATGATGGTACACGATATTTGTCAGATATTGTTGTATTTCCATGTAATTGTGAAGTCTGCTTAAAATATACTCCAGATGAATTACGCCAGCTAGAAGAAACGGAAAAAATCAATCAACTAGCAATTCATAACCTCTATGCGATAAAACTTGAAGTTGATAAGGTAAAGCAAGCAATCCATGAAGGAAGATTATGGGAATATGTAATGAAAAAGGCACGAGCCCATCCCAAGTTATTTGAAATGATTGAAGTCATGACAAATAATTATGAATTTTTTGATGTAACTACGCCAAAATTCAAAGAAAAAGCTATTTTCCTATATGATAAAGAAGACCAATTTCGTCCAGAGGTTCAAGCATATCACAATATGGTTAGAAAATTCAAATCAAAGAAAAAGAAACTAATCATTACCAGTGAATCAAATTCAAAGCCAGGATATCTATCTCATCAGTATATTGAACTAGAAAAAAAATTCAAAAATTTTGATTCAATGCAGGTATGTCAATATAATCCACAGTTAGGATTAATTCCAATTGAGATTTCAGATATCTTTCCAGCTGCACACCATGAAACTTCTAGGATAGATTTTGATCCAAAAGAATTTCCTACGTTTGAAAAGACATGGAAGTATTTCTTTGATAACAACAAGTTTTCAGAAATTCATTATGACAAAAATGATAAATTTTTGAAATATTTTGTTAGAACTCTATCAAAAGAAATCAAGAAAAAATCTTTAGTTTAATTAAAAATAAGAAAAAAGAATGTGCTAAAAGATTCAGCTTATGGTGCTGCGTCTTCTGCCCAACCTTTGATGAAGACACCGTTTTTGTGAAGAGGAACTGGTTGTCCAGCAGTATAATTCATTGGTCTCATCCAAAAGATTGATTTTGTTGGGCATACACCGATGCATGCTCCATCAGAAATACATCTTTCTGGATAGAAGACAAATGCTTTACCTCTCTTCCAGCCTTCAACTGGTTTTACTCTAAGGACATCTGGACCAAGAGTTGTACAGATTTCTACACATAGTGCACATCCGATACATCTTTGTTCATCAATGTCTGGAAGTATTGCTATTGGCATTATAAAATTAAGATTACGTGATGACTATTTAAACCATGATTGAAATACATAACCCTGTTATGAAATTGATCGCAAAAAAAATGCGGATAATTAAGATTTAGAAATTTAAAAAAACAAAAAGAAAACGTGATTTCACGCTTATTTTCTCATTGCATCAATTTGACCAGAAGTAACCCAGTCAAGTAATTCTGCAGAAGAAGGATTAAGTTCTGGTTTTTTATCTAACAGATTTTTAACCCAAATCCAGTTGAGTTGGTTTAAGAGAGGTTTGTTTGCTTCATCACCAGCACGTACTTTAGAGACTAGTGCTTGATCTTGCTTCTTAATCCATTCGTCATAAGATTGACCCATGAGGATCGAGTCTTAGCTTACACTAATTAAAGCTTTTGAAGATTATATAATAAGTATAATGATCGGATTTCTTCAAATCTAAGATAATTGGATTCATACAAAAAGTTAACGCGATTTCACGTTTATTTTCTCATTGCATTTATTTGACCAGAAGTAACCCAGTCAAGTAATTCTGCAGAAGAAGGATTAAGTTCCGGTTTCTTATTCATTAGATTGTTAACCCAAATCCAGTTGAGTTGGTTTAAGAGTGGTTTGTTTGCTTCGTCACCAGCACGTACTTTGGCAACGACTGCTTGATCTTGTGTTTTAATCCATTCGTCATAAGTTCTTTTCATGTGGTTCGGATCTTAGCTTACACTAATTAAAGCTTTAGAAAATTACATGATAGAAATAACGATCGAATTTACTGTAACAAGGTTTTAACGTTGATAAAAATTCATCATAATTCTTGGATGTTAAAATTTTAGGAGCTGCAAACGAAGTTGGCAGATCTGGATTTTTAGTTAATTGTAATGGGACAAATCTCTTGCTTGATTATGGAGTATTATTTGGAAGAAGAGGAACACCTCCAGGATATCCACTTCATGTAAAACCAAAAGATCTTGATGCAATAATAATTACTCATGCTCATTTAGATCATTCAGGATATGTCCCATCCCTTTTTGTAAGTGGGAATACTGATGTTTATGCCACACCTCCAACCTTTGATTTATCAAAGCTGCTGATTGAAGATATGTTAAAAATCGAAAAGAATTCACATCCATTTGATCTGCCTGAATTAAACAATATGATGAAAAATGCCAAGGAAATTGGATTTAAACAAAAAATTACTAAAGGAAATGCAACTTTTGAGCTAAGAGAATCAGGACATGTGATTGGTGGTAGTACTGTTTTGGTAGAATCAGAGAAGAAACGACTCTTCTATACTGGAGATATCAAAACAAATGGTTCAAGAATGCTTCGAGAGATGGATTTAGACATTGGAGAGATTGATTTACTGATTACTGAGAGTACATATGCTAAAACAGAACAAAAAGCTAGAAAAGAATCAGAAAAGGAGTTAATTGAATTTGCAAATGAAGTAATGGATAGAAAAGGAATATTGTTTATTCCATCATTTTCAGTTGAACGCTCTCAAGAGATTGCATGTATTTTAAGAAGTGTAAATTTTAAACACAAAATTATCATGGACGGAATGGCACTAAAAGTAAACCAAATAATGTTTAGACATCCAGATTACCTAAGAGATCCTAAAGTTTTTTCAGATGCAATCAACAGTGCAACTGCAATAAGAGAACATGCTGAAAGAAAACGAGCTATGGGTGAACCTTGTGTTGTGATTTCTCCAGCTGGAATGTTAGTGGGAGGAAATGCGGTATATTATTTGCAGCAATTATCTTTTGATAGCAAAAACGGAATAGCTCTAGTTTCATATCAAGGTGAAGGTACACCAGGTAAAAAATTACTTGAAACAGGTAAGGTATCTACAAGAGGTAAAGATGTCAATGTTTCAGCAGAGGTAAAACAGTTTGAGTTTTCAGGTCATGCAGATAGAAATGAATTATTTGATATGATTAAAAAAATAAAAGGAAACCCAAAGGTATGGACAGTGCATGGAGATTCTGAATCATGTGAAATGTTTGCCAAAGAAATTCATGAAAAATTTGGTTTAGAAACATATGCCCCTGCAGTAAATGAATCAATTACTGTCTAAAATGCAAGACAACGATTCAATAAATGTAGAAATTTCAATCAACAGTGGTCAGGTATTTCTTTGGAGAAAAAATGGAGAATATTGGTATGGACTGAATGGTCAAGATATTCTAAGAATTGATAATTCTGGAAGCATAAAATCATATCAAAATACTAAAACAGATTTTTTTAGAAAAAGAGACAACATGGATAAAATATTAAAATCAATTTCAAAAGACAATACAACTAGAAAGGCTGTAAAAAAATATCATGGTTTGAGAATTCTAAACCAAGATCCCTTTCAATGTTTAATTTCATTTATTGTATCTTCAAATTCTAATATTCAAAAAATCAAAACTAGTCTTGAAAAAATATCAAGAAAATTTGGAACAAATGTAGAGTTTGAAAATCAAGAGTTTTTTTTATTTCCTGATCCAAAAAAACTTGCTAAAGCATCAATTAATGAAATTAGAAATTGTGGTGTAGGATACAGAGCTAAATTCATCAAAGAAGCTGCAAATATGATTTTTTTAAAAAAAATAGATTTTGAGAGTTTAAAAAAATCCGATTATTTTGAGGCTAAAGAAAATATTTGCTCTATCCCAGGTGTTGGAAATAAAGTTGCAGATTGCATAATGCTATTTTCATTAAATAAATTAGAAGCATTTCCATTAGATAGATGGATGATTAGAATTTTAGAAAAATATTATTCAGAACAATTTCAACTTAAAACAAAAACTATTACTAAAAAACAATATGATATTCTTCATGAAAAAATTGTAAAGCATTTTGGGCCATTTGCAGGATATGCACAACAATTTCTCTTTAAGATGGAAAGAGAAAATTACAAAAAAAAGTGGCTGTAAACCCTTAAAATGGTAATTAATTGCTAGGTTTTTGGGCCTATGACGCAGCATGGATAGCGTGTTGGACTTCTAATCCAAAAGTCAAGGGATCGAAGCCCTTTGGGCCCGCTTAACAAAATTATTTATTCTGAATTGAAGATGATGTTTTCGTGAAAGATATAGAGTTCAAACTAAATTCAACTGACATTCATCCAAATTCTGAAATCAAGGGAACAATTTCTGTTTCATATCCAGGAAGATATGATGGAGTAGTGATAAATACTCAAATTTTAGATTCAAATGAACACATAGTCTACAAATCATATAATGGGAAAAATATTTCACAAAATGTTTCAAGGTTATTTATCAACAAAGATGTAATGCCTGAAAACAAGGCAGAATTTATTGCACTAATTAAATTTGAACCAAAACAAGAACATGAAATAAAATTTAGAGCATCAATTATTGAGCAACATAAAGAAATTGAAAGTCAAATAATTTTTGCAAAATATTCTATCTAGAATCTACTCAACTCTATAGAAATATTTCCAGTCATCCATGGATGAGGTTCACAGTGATAAGGAATTTCTTGAGCTTCTGTAAATAGGAATTCAAAGGATTCACCAGATTTAATGACACCTATAGAACCAAAGTCACCACTATAACTATCAGATGCTCTATGATCAGGAGTTACAGTATGAGGAGTATCATCCAAATTTTTCCAAATTACTTTGTTGCTTATTCCCAATAACACTTTTGATTGGTTTGGAACATAGTTCTCATTTCCTTCAATTATCGAACCTGGAACAATTTCAATAATAAAATCGCCATCAGGATTTAAGATATGTTCAGATACAGATGGTTTTGCCAAAGATTCAGGAACATAAAATGAAGTGTAAAATACTATTGAGACTGACATTCCAATGATTAGAGCAATTACTCCTATACCATATGCATGACTAGATGTAGGCGAACTCATTTTTTCAATCCTCCAAGATCATCAGAACCAAGATTTGGATTATTTTCTGCATCAACTCCTAAATCTGCAGTTGTCTTTGGTGTAGGAACTTTGTGAGTTAGTTCTTTTGGTTTTTCTTCTGGTGTAGTATCACCTTCTGGAAGTTTACTTTGTTCAGATACATCAGGTACATCTAGTTTTGGTTTTTCTTCCTGTACAGGAATTGGTGGGGGTGGTGGTGCATTCTTTTCCTCACTTAATGCATATCTGTAAACATGGAAGAATGCTGCAAATACCAACAAGATTATTCCAACAAAGAATAATGACATGTTCTTCATTCCTGTCAAAGCTGCATTATATGCTGCAATGTTTAGGAATACTTGGAATGCCAATAGAGCAATTAGTAACCAGTTAATCCATTTTTCAGAAAGGTTGATTGTTGCAACTTTTTGAGGACCTTTACTTTTTGAAAGTTTTGATTTTCTTTCAGCTTCATTTGCAAGTTTAATCATCATGTATGAAAATCCAAATCCTAGTGGAACCATCAATATCATTGTAGAGTAAAAGAACATTGGATCAATTACCAAACGCTCAACTAATGGAATTGTGACGTCAGGTGAAATGTAGAATCCCCAATATGTTGTAACCATAATTTGTGCAATACTGGTTATTCCAAATGCTGTAATTATTGGTCTATCTCTCCATGAAAATTTCTTGTATCTATCAATGAACGGAACTACAATAAATGCGGCAAGGAATATCAACGGCCATAACAGTCCTGTTACAAACTTGTCATATTGAGTCCTCATGAATGCATAGATTCCTGTAAGATACCATTCAGGAACAGTTACGCCAGGCGGTACTGTCGGCTCAAACTTGAATCCCATATCAATTGGGAATACACCACCTGTGATGAGAATAGCACCAGAAATTGCCATAACCATTGGTACATCAAATACCAAGAATCTAGGGAAATGAACTGCCATCAATCCTAGCATTACAATAGGTAACAAGAACACATGTTGCGCATAGAATCTTAACACAAAGTCTGAGAATCCACTACCCAACGCCGCATCACGAATCGTCGGTCCAATTACTGGAATTGATGTCGTCAGCGACGCCGCTATACTAATTGCAAGTTCTGCTCGTTCACTAAATATAACATCATATCCTGTAAATGCTTCAAGAATAGTTACAACACCAAGAATGACACCAGTCATCCATAAAACTTCATTTCTAATTTTGTATCGTCCACTAAAGTATTGATAATACATGTGAAGAACAGCTAAGAGTACCATTGCATTGGAACCATGATAGTGAATGTTTCTTATGTGAAAACCAAATGGAACATCATCGTTAATGAATTGAACACTATCCCAAGCTCTATCCAATATTGGTTGATAGTAAAACATGAGAAGAGCTCCTGAAACTCCAAGAATAATAAATACAACAAAGGTAAGCATACCTAAGAATCCAAATGGACTAACAAATCTAGAAGGGAATGAAAACTTTATTGCAGTAAAGATTGTTCTATCTATTCCATCCCAAATCCAGTAAATGAGGGCGACTAAGCCAGTTCTTCTTTCAAGCGAAACGGCCATATCCAATTACTCCATTAGCATTTACATCAAACTTTGGCGGCAAGATAAAAATTAGTCCATCTGAGTCAATTTCTAAATACAATTCAGCTAACGTGTTTGATGGAGGAGCTTGCACTGATGCAGGACCTACAAAAGCTGTTCCAGTTGATGGATCATACATACTACCATGACATGGGCATTCACCTCTCTTTCTTCCTTCATCTGGCCAATATTTCCACAAACACCAGAGGTGAAGACATATCATACTGTATACTCGGAAAGCGGATGTATCTCTTTTTACACCACCTAATTCTTCAGGTAATCTTATGAACTGCCATTTACGAAATGCCTCTGCATCAAGTGCAGGATCACCAGTAGTTGGATATGTAACAACTTCAGAGAAATTAATTGGGTAAGTGTTGACATTGCCTTGGGTGCCATCAGGTAAAATTAGGGGTACTTTTTCAAGAGATGCCTGATTTGGATTTGGCATGAAATTACCAAATGGGATAAACGGAGCAAACGCTAAACCTGTGCCTGCGGCGCCGATTAACTTTAGAAAGTCTCTTCGGGATAATCCGCCAGACTTTTTTGTCCCAAGCTCTGACATTCAATCTGCTTCTCGCCAATTTGCTAATAAACCTTGTTTAATTTTTCTTCATGTTTTAGTCTAATTACGAATATGAAGACAGCAGCGATCGTAGCTCCAATAATTATTCCAATAACAATTCCAAGACTAAAAGATGAATCAGAATTATTTATTTGATCAAAATCATCAGATGAAGTTTCTGTTTTAGAGATTGTATTATAATAATTTTCTAAAATAGAATCATTTGATTCAAACTCTGTTTCTACCTGTTTGATTTTAGATGAAATGTTTGAAAATTTTACTGCAAGTGTAATAGGTTCGGTTGTAGAGTTTCCTCCAAACAATGTAGAGTGTGTCAAAAGAGTGTATGTACCAGTCTGGTTAATTGGAACATAAAGAACAGTAGATGTATCATCTTTATTTTTTACAGGAAAGAATCCACCGCCTTGACTAAAGACAGAATTACCCAACCAATCAAGTGAAGGCCATTTTAGAAAGTGACCAAATACTCCAGATGGAACATTTGTTTGAACTATTTGCCCTGATGGATCCATTACAAAGACTGCTAGATTAGTATCATCAGTAATCCATGAAAGCTCAATCGCTGCTGAATTAATTGATTCATCTTGGATATCAAAATAATATTGTCTCCAATCTCCTGCCATGTAACGATTAACCATATCAAATGCTCCTTTGATGTATCCATTACCATAAAGTACATCATCACTTTGTATACCATTAATAATTACAGTAGAATCATTTTGATCAACTAATTGTTTTATTACAAAAGATACCGGAGCATTTACCAAATGTTTTTCTCCTTCAAAAGTTAGAAATCCTTGATAGACTCCAGTTTGTAAATCAGTTGGCGCAATTAATGTTACATCAATTGTAGCAACATCTTTTGGAGGCACAATTACCGTTTGAGATTGTGGCCAGATTACTGACCATTTTTCTTTTTGGTAATAACTTGCAGATAGTGTATAATCCATTGATGTAGAATTCATTTTTGTGTCACCTGACCAGTAAGAATATCTTGTTGGAACAGGGTATATTCCAACCAGAGGAGTTCCTTCAAATTTTTCATTTGGATCAGTGACTCTAAGTTCTTGAACAGTTCCCCAAGAGCCAGCTCTATTTACCAAAGATAATTCATCACTTGAAATTTTTGTATCATTGTTGTTATCAAGCCAATCATAAATATACAAAGAAGAAATTTTGATATCATCAGCATAAACATCTGAAGTATCATTCATGAATGAATCAAATGGGAAATTGACATCAAGTATCATTAACGAGGAGTCATCAGGGATAGGATCTTCCTCATCAAAAAATTCATCTAGAGTAGAATGCTGTTTTACATCTGAAAGCTTTACATAATTTGGAATATATGCTCCAGATTTGTTAAGTATTGGATCTTGTTGGCGAACAGTTGTCGTTCCATCAAACTCATTTTTTGTAATTAGAGATAATTTTTTTGGCATTACATTAATTGTTATTTCATTATCAGAAGGATTAACGATAGTAAAAGTAGCAGAGCTTCGTTCTCCTGGAAGTAATTGTCCTGCAAACCAACTAGTCATTGGTATGGAATTAGATGGTAATTGAAATTTTTCAAATCCAATTGCAGTAGAGTTTACTTTATCTATTGCAGGATCTAAAATTTTCTTGATGTTTTGATATGATGCATCATTATGTACAATGAATAATCCATCTTTTCCATTTACATAATCCAAAGCAGAAGAAACATCAACTAATCCAGATCCTTGAGTGAATGGATCATTTTTGAGATCAATTGCAGTAGACATTAAAATATTTTTGATTGTGAATGGATCAATGTCTTGGGACTGATTTCTCATACCTTCCATCAAAATTGCTGCACTACCAGATACAATAGGTGCTGCCATACTGGTTCCGCCAAACAAAGAAAATGATTCATCCTTTGAATCTTTTTTAATTTTTAAAACATTTGATGGTGTAAATCCATGCGCACCTATACTCATCAAGTCAGGTTTTGGGTCACCAATAGAACTAGGACCTCTACTAGAAAAATCAACTACATCATTGTAATGTGATATTGTATTTCCAAATCGTGGCTGATCCTTGAATGGGCCATAACCTACAAAGACATTGTTAGTAGTTGCACCAACTGAAATTCCAAAAGGTGATGCATTTGGCAATCCTATTGTTCCATATCCATGTCCAGAATTTCCAGCACTAGAAACTATTGTTACTCCAGGATAATCATCATCTAAGGAATGAGGTGTTACAAGTATACTAAGAATCAAAGAAAGAATATCCATTCCTGGAGATGCTTGAAAAGATGGGAATGCAGATACGCCCCAACTATTTGAAATTATATCAACTCTAGTCTTTCCTGAAAATTTCCAATCATGTTTGTCATTATCAAATCCGGCAGACCATAGCCATCCATAAACTGTATCACCAAACCACAATGCCTTTACAGGAATAATTTTTGCACCAGGAGCTACGCCAGTAATAGTAAATTTCTCAGTATTGTTATAGATGTCATAAGTTTCTATTCCTCTTGAAGTAATAGATGCAGCACTAGATGTGCCATGCCCCACAAAATCAGTCATTAAACCAAAAAATTCACCATCAGGATCTAATGCAGGAAGTAATGTTCCATTAATTGCATTTAGAGTATCATCAATTTCTGCAGTTTTATTTTGCATCACTCCATAAACATCTAAGACTTGTGCACCAATTGTTCCTGCACTAAAATCATTTTTGCCATCATTGTTTGAATCATACACAAGAAATTCGTTTCCACTACCTAATACAATTGGTTTTTCATCAGTGAAATCAAAATCATAGTCTGGTTTTTCACCTACTTTCAGTTCAAATCTGGTATAATCTTCCCACGAAGTACTCATATCAGGAATTATAGTATCATAAACTCCAGGAATGAATGAATCAACTACCAATACAGGTACAACTTGTATTCGTGCTAGTGGTCCTTGTGTAGCGCCTTGATAAATTACACCAAGATGATATACTCCACTTTTTGATTTGATGAAATTTCTGTTATCATCACCAATTTTCATATCTGTATCCAAAGTTCCATTAAAAATTATTGAAGAACCTAGTTGTGGAAAAAATGAATTGTAAATTGGAATTTCACTTCCCTTTCCTCCTTGCGACACATCTAGGAAAACTCCTTGTTTTGTTACATATGCAGAAGATGTCATGTGAGATGGAATAGGTTTGCTATAATTTCTGATAATTTCATTATCATCAATAAATGCAAAGAAAGTTGCGTTTGTTAAAATAATTCCTTGACCATCAGGATCAAGCATTATAGGGTGATTTTGCTCATCTCTAGCAAGAGAATGTTGAATGTCTAGATTGGAAAAATCAACTCCTGTATCTATAATTGCAATTGTTGTTCCATTTCCTGTAACACCATAATTTTTTTGTGCAATATCAGAGCGAGATATTTGAGCAATTCTTGATGCATCATTTAGATCATCAGATGAATGAAAATCTAATTGAAAGTCTTCAATCACATTATAACCTTGAGTGATTAAACTTGATGCGCTATTTTCTGAGAGTATTGTTACATAAAAAAATCCACTATCAGAATGAAGTCCATACAAAGAATTATTTTTCAAAAAATCTGAATTTTGTGAATTTGTGCCAAAAATCAGATATCGTTTAAAATTGTTTTCAGTAAAAAAATTTGAATCAATTTGAATAATATCTGAATTAAATTCAATTTGTTTTGGTATACTTTCTTCAAAAACCATATCTCCAGGAATAAACGCATAAGAATTTGTTGCGGCAGATGAAAGAAGAATAATAGAAAAGAAAATCGCCACTTTGGGCATCAGTAATTTTTCTTTTGTAGCATTATTATAACTATCTTCTTCGTGCAAGAATTGTAATTTGTAAGGCAACAATTAGTCCAATAGATGCAATGATTGGCAACATCAATGCATTAAGTTGAGAGGAAGCTTCACTGATGAATTTTACAGAATCAGAAATATCTCCAATATTTTGATCAATTTGACTACTTGCATGCTCTAGAGTAATATCAAATCCTTTAATTTCAGATTTTAGATTATCAAGCTCACCTGAGGTCTCATCTAGAATTGAGTTTAGTTTAATTATTTGATCAGAAATTCCTCCAAGGTCTTGACTTAGAATATTTGTTGCAGCAGATCCATGAGATGTTGTTCCTTGACTAAAAGCAACAACATGAAAGACATGTGTTCCTTCTTCTCTTGCAGTATAATCAACAAAATACAATCCTTGATGTAGTGTATTAAATTCATTAGATAATGAAACAGAAAGACCAGATGGTAAATGCACATGGGTAGCTTTTAGTAATTCTGTAGGTTCATTTCCAACTAAAAGACCATCACTAGTTGTTTGCACAAAAACTCGAAATGATTGGTTTATCGCAGCAGTTTCAGGAGCAAAGACCAATGTGTTTACATGTCTTTCAACAGGTACATCAATTAAATTTGTAGTTGATGTAAACTTTACATCTATTTTTTTAGAAATTCCATTTTGTTCTGTACTAATTACCTCAACTGTGTATGTTCCATATGGAAAATTTGTTGATGGTTCTGGCCAAAATAATACATTGTAATTAAAAGAACCATCTAATTGGGTAGTGATTTGATCAAATTTTGCAATCGTTTCATCCGGAGCAAAAAGTCGTATGATCAAATTTTCTTCAGGTAATCCAGTTCCATAGATTTGTAAACTATGTGAAGGAGCGTAAACCTTACTGTTAGTAGATAATTCAAGTTCTGAAAAGGAATTAGGAGTATTTACAAGTAAAAGAACAAACAATGCAGAAAATAAAATTTGAAATTTCATTTTAATTAATCGTTAATGTTCTACTAGATATTACTTCTGGAAAAATTGTTCATAACTATCGTTAAGTCGTATTCAAAAAAAAGAAAAAAAGGAAAATTTGAACTAGTTTCTTTAACTTACACTTATGGTTGTACTAACTGGTGGTGATAATGCCGTTGGATTATCAACAGACTCCCAAACGAATGCGGTTGCTGTGTAGCTACCGGCTTCAGTTGGAATCCATGATAATGCTGGGCTGAATGATTGACCACTTGATAGTGAACCTGTAATCCATGCTAGTGAGACTGTAACACCGTTACCATCCTGAATCTGTACCAAGTATGCGAATACTTGCTTTCTATCCTGACCATTTGCTAAGTCAGCAGTGATTTGTACCTGTTGGTCAACGGATACAGCATCTAAGCTGTTACCGAATGCATCAACGGTTCTCAAGTTAGTAGCTGGTGCTCTCTCGAGAGGTGGTACTACAGTGCCAATTAGTGTAGTGGCAGTAATATCAAGTTCATCTGCAGTTGTGTACGGATCTGGTAGTGTATTGTCCTCATATTCTGCGGTGACAGTGTCACCTTCTGCGACTCTGAGTCTGTGACCAGATGATTCATCGGTAGTTGTGAAGAACACAGTACCTTCGAATATTCCGGTTGCCTCATTAGTCTCAGTTACAGTAAGGTCAACACCTCCGGCATCGGAGTCAGACCACACATCGACATCGAAGTTGTCGACTGCTTCTGGATTTAAGTTCATGTCTGGATCAATTATTCTTACAACACCTGTTCCGCTAGCTGGATAACTTGCTTCTAACCATTGAGTTTCACCAATGTTCCATCGGATAAGTGATGAGCCAACTACAGTTTCATCCTCTGAGAATTCAAAGGATACTGTAAGTCCGTCATCATCATCTGTTGCCAATGTACCATCTGTTGGACCACCGCCATCACCTGATGTGATACCAGTTGCATCGTTTTCACTACCATCGCCATCTGCATCATGTGTAGTGAATCCAGTAAGGATTACTTCACCTGTGAAGATGCCTGTGTCAGTTCCAGTTTCAACGAGTTTATAGTTGTCAAGATCGAATCCTCTAGTTGAGACCTTTATTGGGTCTGAAGCAGAATCGCCGATTTCGTCAACTAGATCACCGTCAAAGTTGTGATCTGGAGCGACAATTGTAATGTAGACTTTATCAGTCCATGTGTAAACTTTTTGGTCAAGCTCTACAGTTGCACCGAAGTTTGAAGTATAAACAGTAATGTTTACGTCTTCATCTTCATTGCCAACATAGTCAGCTCCTGATGGACCCCAATCAGTATACTCTAGAACGATTTCCTCACCTCTTTCAAGGTTATCACCATCTAATGATTCAGGAATCTCGATAATAATCTGGAAGATACCAGTACTGTCACCTGTTTCTCTAAAGTCTGTTGGTTCTGGGTCGAATGAAGCCTGATTGCTTGAACCACCAAGGTCACCCATGGCAGTAGTAGCTGCATCAGAATCCCATTCAATTAAGTCCAAGTCATAGGTCTCAGCACCGTCATTGTCCAGATCAAGGTCTGGTTCAATGAGTGTTAAGATCATGTCAGAGCCGATAATGTACACAGATTTGTCGGATTGCAATACACCGTTTCTTAGGTCAAAGGTAGCAGAGTCAGTAACAGTATTAACATCACCTGATGCATCGGCTGGATCAGTGTATTCTACTTGGAGAATATCTCCTTGTAAGATACAATAATTGCCGTTGCCTGAGCCGACGTCAAATCTGCTTGTCTCTGAACCTGAACCAGTACCGTCTAGACTTGTGAATCCTGTGGATCCTGTAGCTGGACATGTGGTACTTGATGGACCATCAGTGTATCGGATAGTAAGATCTAACTCAAATATACCTGCAGATGGTGCAATTTCAGAAATTGGACCAAGTTGTCTGGCTGCTGTGGCGTCGCTATCTCCGACGTCAATTCTACCATTCAACTCTGTTGGACCACCTGCATAACCGAGTACGACCTCGTCAGAACCTCTGATAACAGAGATCTTAACAGGGCCTACTGGGTTTGCTGCGGTATTTGATGCTAGAGCATCTTCACCGACTGGGTTTAGGTCTGCGTCTGGGTCGTTAACTCTAATGTGAACAGTTAGATCTCCACTTTGAAGTATTTCTGATGTTTCCAATTTGTCATTACCAGACATTCCAGCTGCATGGAGTGGGAATATGGAACGACCGTTTGGAGCTTCAGAATTGTTCAAATCGGTATTATCTGCCACAACACCAAATGGTACTGGGTAGACTGTTCTGTCAAGACTGATTGAACCTGTGTTAGCACGAACGCCTGCGGAATCGCCGACTTCGATAATTTCACCAGATGCGTCTCTAAAGTCAACGTAATTGACTTCAATGTCGAGTCCAGTGACTGTCTCGGGTGCAGTTGGATTTGCTAAAGTACCGTCTGATCTACACCAATCTGTTGGGATTTCGAAATCACCAAAGAAGATGCCTGTTGCAGTACCAGTTTCTACCAGAGTAAATCCGGTATCACCAAGACCATCATCATATGCGGCATCACAATTGGTTCCAGTATTCTGCCATTTGACATCGTCAAATGTAACACCTAACAAGAAACCTAGAGAACCAAATGATAGTCCTTCTAAGTCTTCTATGACATCAATACCAACTTGGTCGTTATCAGCACCACCTGTTGGATCCATTGAGGTTCCAATCAGGTTTGCATCAGGACCTTCATAAATGATGTGACCGACAGTGGTATAAATGTCGATAAGGTCAGAATCTGTGTTTAGATCTAAGTCTTCTAGAGTAATTTCTACAGTGTCAGCTTGCTTGTATGAATCAGCATTAAATGATACAACACCTGAGTGGCTTGGAGCTTCTTCTTGATCAGATATGAAAGCAACTACACCATCTGCGCCTAGATCCTCAATTGTTACTCTAGGTGCATCTTCGTCAGTTAGATCCTCAATTACAATGAATGATGGACTACTGCCGATTGTACCGAGTCCTGAGTAGGTACTCGCTTCGTTGATGTTAAGTTGGTTTACCATGATATACTCAAGGGATCCTTCAAAGATACCTGTGTTATCACCTGATTCTTCAGCTTCAATTCTGACTATTTGGTTTGCAGTCCTTTCGGATGCTTGCACACCATCATCAGAGAAACCGAATGAGAAGAAGTCTGCTACAATTGGATGAATGTCTCCTGAAGTTACTATGTTAGTATCGTCATCAACATGTTGAATCAATAATCCAACGTTGTTAGTATCAGGGGTTTGAGATGAAAACAATCCTTCATTAACTGCTACATCATTGAGTAATGTCAAACTTTGTGGGCCTACACCTTCAGCTATTAGCAAAGTACCGACTGATTTTGATATGTCAGTTCCTCCACCTAGAATAATATCGCTGGCGGAGTTAGCCAAGAATATATCGAAGGTACCAGCGTCGTTATAGCTTCTAACGTCTATGTTTAGGAGGTTGAATCCTATTAGATCGCCATCAGTGCTGGTATCGCCAATTGTTTGTCTTAAGTCACCCATTGTGGTTTGGAAGTCAATAAGTATAGAGTCAGATCCTGCATCATTTACTGCTCCTACTGTTATGATTCCTCTTTGTGAGAAAGCATCAACAGTAATAGTAGCGTTAGTTATGTTACCAGATAAGATTGAATTACCATCTATGTTAGCATTAATGTATAATGCTAGAGTATCATCAATTCCTTCACCCAAAGTGAATGGGTCTCCCGTTGTTAGGGATGGAATGTATGTTACATTTGGATCATTTAAGACAAGGTCTTCATCGGCTCTAGAGTTTTTGTTGAAATCACTATCAGTAATGATTACTGGAATCTCTTCACCAGAGTTCCATTCATCATCGATTGGTTGGATATCAACTTCACTCCATCCAAAGCCTACAAGTATTGATACTGGTGAATCGTTATAATCAAAGGTTGCAGAGGTTCCCCTTGCTGCATCACTTGTGATTTTAATGACTGATACATCTGATTCATCATATGTACCAAATACACCACTATTTGGACCAAGTTCGGTAATTGTTACTGGAACGGATCCCATACCTAACTTATCTGTCTCAGTTGAGACTCCAAATGCTGTGGCATTATTAACGCCACCATCTGGATTTAGTTGGTTAAGTATAGAATCTTCGTTGTCCTGTAAGGTTAGAACCGGGTTTGTTGCGGATTGTGCATTAGTATCTATTCTTAGTACACAGTTGTCCGCACACATGAGGTCACCTAATGAACCACTAGTAGATACTGCTTTTCCACCGGACGCACCATTTTCATCGAAAACTTGGTAAAAGCTATCAATTTTATCGGAGCTGGTAGCAAATGTCCAAGAGTCTTCATCAGTTGGGTCAATGTTTAACCATAGATCTGTAATAGTTGCGTGAATTTCAGCACCTTGAGGATATTTTGTTCTATCTAATGTTGCACCGGCATATTGATCAACAGTATCAAAAGTTAATGTGGTTGATTGAGCACCACCACCTTTGTTGTACTGTACGATAACATTACCACCGGGACTTAGAACATAGAGTTGAATGAAAGGAAATGCATTTGGACTAGCATCTAAGATGCCAATTTGTCCACTTGTTCCAGATTCCACCATTTGCAGCATCGTTACTGTTTAGGTCTTTAGCTTCTCGGACTACGTTCATGTTTGATGATTCTGATGTACCAACTATTTGTGTACATTCAGTAGTGACCCCACCGGATGCAAATCCAGAAGTATCACTAAGATCAACACCAATGGTTAGCGTAGAATCAGCTGCTTCACAAATTCCACCAAAGTCCAAACCTGAACCTGGTATTGTTGTAGTTGAATCTGCGGTTTCTGCTTGGCCCTTATCTGCAAAGTAACCATACCAGTTACCATCTACGGCTTGAGCCATTCTCAGGATCTTTCCGTTTACTGTAACGTCTGGTTCACCTTTCGCCTCGCTAGTATCATTGATATTTGAATCTATAATCACGACCTCAATTACTTGAGGGCCTGCCATGTAGTTATCAAACTGTGAGTTTTCTGCGGAAACAAATAGGTTGGCGTTGGCTGCATGTGCAGCTGGCATAAAGCCAGGGAATGCAAATGTCATACCACCGGCAACCATAATTGTCATTAATGTAAGACTAGTTATTTTTCGTCCTAATTCGTTATTCATGTTATTGACATTTTTCTTTAAAATTTGTATTTAAGGCTAATGGACGATTTGTCCACAAATTGAGAAAATCTTGTGATTTTTTTTAACAAATTTAATATTTTTATAGAAATCTTATAAAATTTGATTATAAAAATCATGTTTTACCACTAAATCTATTGTTTGATCTAAATATTTTTCATGTTTTTCATATAATTTATGAAATTTTTACAGCCTATTTTATGCCTTGATCTCTTTACCAAGTAGAGTTTTGTACAATATTATTGCGTCAGATTCATCTTTTGAGCCTATAACTACTGCAGATCCTTTTTTCATAAAACTAACAAAGAGATCATTTGTTCTTAATGATAATCCCAAGGTGCCTTGATTCTCTACTGTGAATCCTTTTTCCTTTGCAATGTTAGTTACAGCATTTACATCAAGATCAAATGTTTCAGTTGGAGTAATAGAAAATGTTCGCTTTCCTTGATTTCGTCCACACAGTTCTTCTAGAATTAATTCTTCTTTTGTTGTGACTTCAAGTTTTCCTGTTCCACAAATTGGACACTCTTCAGCTCTGAATGTTCTTGTACTGTTAAAGTCAAGATTTTCTAAATCAATATGTAAAATTTTTTCAGAAAGACTAGGTTTTTTTCCAATAATAATTTTTACAGCTTCTGCAACTTCGATTCCACCAACAATTGAAAGTATTGATGGATGAACTCCTTCAATACTACATGTTGGCATTGTATCTTCATTTAATTCTGGAAACATGCAATAGTAACATGCACTTTGTTTTGGTAAAACTGTAAATGCTTGTCCTGAAACTCCAACTGCAGCTCCTGTTACAAATGGAATTCCAAGTTTCACACATGCTTTGTTTAATGCATATCTTGCATTAACACTATCAAGTGCATCAATTACAACATCGCATCCTTCAATTACTTCTAGTGCAGTGTAATCATTTACAGATATTGCTAATGCTTCTATTTTACAATCAGGATTTAGTTTTTGTAATTTTTTTGCAGCAACTTCAACTTTTACTTGACCAACATCATCTTCATTAAACATTATCTGTCTATGCAAATTAGATAATTCAATTACATCTCTATCAACAATTCGTAAAGTTCCAACACCCATAGCAGCAAGTCTTGATGTGATTGGATTTCCCAAACCACCAGTTCCAACAACACAAACTTTTGCATTTTTTAATTTTAATTGTCCTTGATAACCAATCTCTTCAAGCATTACTTGTCGTGAAAATCTATCAAGTTCCTTAGAAGATAATTCTTCAGAACCTCCAGCAACTGCAGGTAAGATATACACTTCATCGCCATCTTTTAGAACAGTTTGCATACCATCAGAAAATTTTGCATTTTTGCCATTAATGTAGATGTTAATTAGTGAGCGTAGAGTTCCATCATTTTCCAAGACTCTACGCTTAAAATCATCACCCATGGATTCAAAGATTTTTGCAAATGCATCAGCTAATGAATCAGCTGAGATCTCAGTCTTTTTTTCTCCACCACCTTGATTTAGAACAGAAGGAATTGTAAATGTGATATTTGCCACTAGTTTACTACCGCCGATATTTCTTTTACATCTGCTTTCATTACTATGGGTTTTTCTAAAACTTCCATAATTGATTCTGTTGCCTTTAGACCATTTCCAGTTACATAGCATACCACTTTGTCATTTGCATCAATCTTTCCTTGTTCTATCATTTTTTGAAGAACAGCTATTGAAACTCCACCGGCTGGTTCTGTAAATATTCCTTCAGTTTGTGCAAGTAATAAAATTGCATCAAGAATTTCCTTGTTATTTGTTTCTTCAGCAAATCCATTGTATTGTTGTAAACGTTTCAATACATATCTACCATCACCAGGATCACCAATTGCTAAACTTTTTGCAACAGTATCAGGATGCTCAACTGGAATTACTTCTTTAGAATTTTTCTTAAATGCATCAACAATAGGAGCACAACCATGTGGTTGTGCTGCAATCATATGCATATTAGAAACATCATCAAGTAATGAAATACTTTGCAATTCTTCAAATCCTTTACAAATTGCATTAAGCATTGCACCACTTCCTACTGGTACTATTAGTTGATCAGGTACTTGCCAATCAAGTTGTTCTGCAACTTCAAATGCTAGAGTTTTTGAACCCTCTACATAATGAGAACGCATGTTAATATTTACAATTCCTATTCCTTTAGAATCACCAATTTGTGCAGCTATTCTGTTTGCATCATCGTATGTTCCATCTACTGCAATGTAATTTGCACCATAAGACAATGCCTGTGCAATCTTTGCCATTTCAATATCACTTGGAGCAAAGACATGACATGGAAATCCACCTTTTGCAGCATGTGCTGCAGTAGCTGATGCTAAATTACCAGTAGATGCACAACCAACAGCTGATAATCCAAATTCCTTTGCCTTTGATACTGCAACACCAGCAGGTCTGTCTTTAAATGAAAATGTAGGATTTACAGAATCATTTTTGATGTAAAGATTTTTCAAACCTAGTTTTTCTCCTAACTTGTCTGCTTTGGTTAATGGTGTCATTCCTGCACCAATACTTACAATGTTTGATTTGTTCTCTATTGGTAATAGTTCAAAATATCGCCAATACGTATGTTCACGGTTGGAAAATGTATCTTTTGTAATTGTTGGAAAATCATACTTTACATCAAGTGGGCCAAAACAGTCATCACAAATATACTTGAAAGTAGACTCGTATTCTTTTTTACACTCTCTGCACTGTAATGATGTTCTAGCCAAGACTAATTTCTCCTTTGATAATATACATAAAAAATCCTAATATCAAGTTAAGTAATACTTAATTTTAATGAATTAAAATATAGTGATATTTTTTGCTTAAATATAGATAAAAACTACAAAGTTATCCATAGTTTTAAGAAAATTTCAGAAAAAAACTGTTTATCCCTGAATATTTAACAATGGTAAGGTTTTTAGAGATTTTTTAAAAGAATTTCTCATATGAAGATGAGTCTAATAGCAGTAATTGCTGGGGGAATTGGAATTCTTGCAATAATTTTGATTTTAGTTTTGATACCATATGAAAAATCAGATGTTGTAAAAATTGATTTGATTATATCTGACAAAGAGATACAGATAGTTGAGACTCCAGAGATTCAAAAAAAATTAGATGAGATTCAAAAAATAGCCAATGAATCAGATTACAAAGTATTACCAAGAGGAGAATGGATTACATCTGGACCATTTCAGATTGATCGAAGTGAATACGCTATAGGTGAAAAGATCTTCATTAGGATTGTCGGATTGGAATTAGATGCTAAAGGACAAGTTGCAGTAATGAGACCACTGAATGTTACTCATTATTCTGTGTATATTACAATTCCATTTGATGGAACACAAAAAGCAAGATTCAATTATTACGTAGAACCTGGAATATCAAAACTTAGAGGTATTTGTTCTGTAGATGACATAATTGGAAAATGGGCATTAGTTTTTAGAGGAACAAATTATCCTAATCTAAATTTTAACATTACAGAAAGAATTGTTCCTGGAACAAATATTGAATCCATTTGTTAAATTATTTTTCTAGATTATTGTGAAAGCAAACCTTCTCACCAGTATGACAAGCTGGTCCTGATGGTTCAACAAGATAAATTATTGCATCTAAATCACAATCAACAAGAATTTCTTTTACTTTTTGTGTATTACCTGATTCTTCACCTTTCATCCAAAGTTTATTTCTTGAACGACTCCAAAACCAAGAGTTTCCAGTTTTCTTTGTTAGTTCAAGAGATTCTTTATTGGAATAAGCAAGTGTAAGAACATCTTTTGTATTTACATCTTGAACTATAATTGGAATTAATCCACCACTTTTTTCAAAATCTATATCATCAATTTTTTTTTGCATAATTTAAAATTGAAAATAGGGCTTATAACCTTACAGGGATTTTTTTTTCTTTAAGGTATATTTTAACTCCTTTTACACCATGAGTTTCATAGTGAAAAATCGAAGCAGCTAATACAGCATCAACATTTGATTCATGTAATACATCTACCATATCACTTGGTTTTCCACATCCACCAGAAGCAATTACTGGAATAGACACAGAATCAACAATTGACTTTGTAAGTATAATATCATAGCCATCTTTTGTGCCATCTTTATCAATACTTGTAAGAAGGATCTCTCCAGCTCCAAGATGTTGGGCTTTTTTTGCCCATTGAATGACATCAATTCCAGTTCCTTGTTTGCCGCCATAAATGAAAACTTCAAACCAGAATTTTTTATTATTTTCTAAAAAAATAGTTACATTTTCTTTAATGTCATAATTTCTTTTGGCATCAATTGCAATTACAATACACTGACGGCCAAATAATTCCATCAATTCAGTTATGATTTTTGGATTTTTTATTGCGCCAGTGTTAATACCAACTTTGTCAGCTCCATTAAGTAAGATGTTTCTTGCATCTTCTAATGATTTTACACCACCACCTACAGTAAATGGAATATCAATTACTGATGCAACTTTTCTAACTAACTCTTTAATGATCTCTCTTTGCTCATCAGATGCAGTAATATCCAAAAATACTAACTCATCTGCTCCTTCATTGCAATATTTTTCTGCAAGTTCTACAGGATCACCTGCATCCTTAATTGATTCAAAATTTAATCCTTTAACAACTCTCCCATTTTTTACATCAAGACAAGGAATTATTCGTTTTGTTAGAGTCATACTATTTTCTTTGCCTCTTCAATAGAAATTTTATTTTCATATAGTGCTTTTCCTAAAATTACTCCAAAGGCATTTTTTTCTTTTACATTTTTAACATCATTCACATTAGAAATTCCGCCACTAGCAATTACATTTGCATTTGTTAATCTACATGCCTGCTCTAAAAATTCTAATTCAGGACCCTCCATAGTTCCATCACGACTAACATTTGTTAATAAGAATTCGGTAAACCCCATATCAAGGAATTCTTTGATAGAATCAATTAATTTAATTCCAGTTTTATCTTGCCAACCATTGATTACTATTTCACTGTCTATGTGATCAACTGAAACTACAATTTTTTTGGATCCAAGTTCAGTTAACAATGTTTTCAACAAAGGTTTATCATTAAAGGCCAATGTTCCCAATACAATTCTTTTTGAAATTTTAGCTACATCCATAACTATTGATCTGTCTCTTAATCCACCAGCAACTTCAACAGGAATTGAGATTTCATCTAATATCTTTTTAATAATTGAAATGTTAGAACCTATTCCTAAAGTAGCATCCAAATCTACAAGATGCAACATATCAGCACCATTTGCTTCCCATTTTTTTGCAATTTCAACAGGGTTATCGCTGTATACTGTTTTCTTCTTTGGATCACCTTTGTAAAGTCGAACCACTTGTCCATTCATTAGATCAATAGCAGGAATGATTTTCATTTTTTACACACGCCAAGAAAATTCTTTATCATGATTTGTCCTACAGAACCAGATTTTTCTGGATGAAATTGAGTTCCAAAAAAGTTGTCTTGTTCAACTACTGCTGTAACTTTAATACCATAATCTGATTCTGCAGTGATTACATCACTAGAATTTGGTTTAACTCTATACGAGTGAACAAAATAAACCCAAGAACCATTATCAACTCCTTCTAAAAGTTTACCTGGTTTTTTTATCTCTAAATCATTCCATCCCATATGAGGTACTTTCATAGATAGTGGAAGAACAACCACTTCACCATCTATTATTTCCAAACCTTTCTCTTTTCCTTCTTCACTTTTTTCAAAAAACATCTCCATTCCAAGACAAATTCCAAGAACAGGAGTAGTATCCTTTACAAAATCCATAAATCCAGTTTTTGAAAATTCTGTTATACTTTTGATGGCAGGATCAAAGTTTCCCACACCAGGAAGTAGTAAACCAGAATATTCATTAGGTTTATCAAAATTATTAATTATATCCACTGAAGCTCCTGCTTTTTCAAGTGAATTTTTAAGGCTGAAAATATTTCCAGCGCCATAATCAAAAATTGCTACACTTACCATTACATTGAACCTTTGGTACTAGGAATTCCTTTTTGTTTTTTATCTATTGTTGAGGCATTTCTAAATGCAACAGCAAGTGACTTTATTGCAGATTCTACTTTGTGGTGATCATTATCTCCATACTTTACAGTAAGGTGGATACAGCAATTCAGATTTTGCAGTAATGATTGAAAAAAGTGTTCCAAATCTTCTTTGGAGATATCTTCAATTTTACTACGCTTAATTGACAAAGTTAATTTCCAAAATGGACGTTTTACTAAATCAATTGAAGCTTCAGCAAGAGATTCATCCATGGGAACAGATGCATAACTGAATCTTGTTATTCCAGTTCTGGAGCTTAATGCTTTATCAATTACTTGTCCTATAGTAATTGCAGTATCTTCAATAAGATGATGTTCAATTCCATCATTAGATTTTGCATCAACTTTCAGATCCATCATGCCGTGTTTACCAAATGATACAATCAAGTGATCAAGAAAATTAATGCCAGTTTTGATGCTTGTTTTTCCAGTTCCGTCTATATTGACAGATACTTGAACATTAGTTTCCTTAGTATTTCGTTTAATTGATGCCTTTCTTGGTTTCAAATTTATCACAGGTTATGGAATATGCTTTATTCTAAATTTAATACCTTTGGAAGTAGATTGATTGAATCTAATACTAGAATAGCACCATTACGCTGAAACAATTCAAGTTTTTCTTGAGGATTCTTACTAGTACCAATAATTCCACAAAAAGTAGTATTACTTCCTAATTCAGTGGACTTTTTTGCCATGATGAAATCTTCCATAGAATCTCCAACAAACAGAGTTGAAATACTATTCATTCCTTTAATTGAATCTATAAGTGGTTGAGGATTTGGTTTTGCAAGTTCTCTTGATTCATCTTCTAAAAATGTAGAATTTTTTAGGTCAAATTTATCCAATAATGTCTTTAAAGAATAACTTGTAGATTCTTTTCCTCTACCTGTCACTATAGCAATTTTTGAATTAAATTTGTTTTGTAATTTTTCAATTAATGATTTATTTAAAATTACATCATCTTGCTCAATTAAACCTGATTCAGAAAATTTGGAAGAATTTTCAAATAACTTTTGGTATAATTCAGGTCCATAAAATAATTGATCAAATATTTGAGATAAAGGATTTTCATTATGCATATCAGGATAAGATAATTGTTTTTTAATATCAGAAATATCAACTTGATTTTCAAGATATTTTTCTACGGATACAATACCGCTAGAATCAGAATTTTTTATTACATCAAAAATAAAACTTGTTTGATCTTTTTTTAATTTTTTGGCAGCAACTAGGGAAATTATTGCAGCATATGTAAGATCAACTTCATCATTGAATCCACCTGTTGATTTGAATCCATCAATTATTTTAAAATCTACATATATTGTATCATTAATTTTTGCAAAATTCTTTAAAACATATTGGGTTGTCTTAATTATTGCTTGATCATATGATTTTGTAATATCAATTAAAACACCATCACAATCAAAAATTATTGCATCAATTTCATTTAGGGCATCAATACCAGAATCATCGGTATAGATTCCTTCAGATTTTTTTCTTAAAGTCATCCCAATAAATCACGAATAGCTAGTAAAAATTTTGAGTTCATTTCTTTGGTTCCAATTGTTACTCTAAGACATCCTTCATGATTATTTATTCTCCCTAATTTTCGAATAGAAATTCCTTGTTCAGCAAGTGCTGAATATACTCGCTTGTAGATTCCTTTAGCATCAAATAGCACAAAATTAGCCTTGGAATCAAAGACTTCAAAGGCATCATATTTCTGCAAAGTTTCAATAATTCTTTTTCTTTCAATTTTGATATTAGCTACTGTACTTTTCATAAGATTTGATTTGTCTAAAGCTAAAATTCCAGATTCAATAGTTATAGTTGTCAAAGGATATGGATATTGTAGGACATTCATAAAGATAGTAGTGAATTTCTTATTTGCAATAAAATATCCTAGTCTAAGTCCAGCTAATCCAAATGATTTAGAAAGAGTTTGTACAACAATCAGATTTTCTTGAGTTTTTACCATACTTGATAGAGAATAATCACCAAACTCACCATAGGCTTCATCAATTATTACAAGACCATTAAAAGATTTGATAAGTTTTTGTAATTCATTTTTTGAAAATTGAAATCCTGTAGGATTATTTGGAGAGTCAAGATATAGTATATCTGCATTTTTAGATTGCTTTTTAAAATCGTTAATGTCTAATTTCATATCATTTGAAAACGAAATTGCAATCAAAGGAATTGAATACAATTTACATCGTTCTTCAAAAAATCCAAAAGTAGGATTTGAAGTAAGGATTTTGGTTTGTTTTGATGCAAAATTAGATAGTATTAAATCCAAAATTTGATCAGAACCATTACCAACACCGATCATTGAAGAAGGCATTTTAACAAATTTAGATATTTTTTGAATCAAGAATTCTACTCCACCAAGTGGATATTCTCTTACATCAGAATTTTTTCTTGCTGATGAGATAATATCATTTTGAAATTGTTTTGGAATCACATAATTTTCATTTGAGTCAAGTTTTAATGCATTCTGATTGAGCTCAGGTTTTTGATAACCCCCAATAGCAGAAAATTTCTTTATTTTTTCTTCAAACCAATTTTTTTTCATTCTAGTCTACCTCTGACTGCTTCATAATGGTTAGGAAGTCCTTCAGCATTAGTTAAAACTTCAAGATATTTTGAAATTTTGGACAATGATGATTTGGATGAAACAACTTGTGTGTTTATCTTGATAAAGTCCAAAACTGAAAGTGAGCCTCGAATTTTTCCAAATCCATTAGTAGGAAGAATGTGATTTGAGCCTAAAACATAGTCACTAGCAGATGATGGAGTATAGTTTCCAATCAAAATTAATCCTGGTGTATTGATTTTTGATGAAAAAGATTCAGGATTTTTTGTCATTATTTGCAAGTGTTCAGGTGCCAAAGCATTTGCAAGCGAAATCATGTCAGATTTAGTTTGACATATTGCAATAAATCCATTATTTTTTAGACTTGATTTTACTAAATTGTCTCTTTGAATTTCATGTATTAGTTTAGAAATTATTTTATTAACAGATTTTGCAAGTTTTTCAGAATTTGTAATCAAATAACAAAGAGTATCTTTGCTGTGTTCTGCTTGAGAAATGAGATCTAATGCAATAAACTTTGGATTAGATGAACTATCTGCAACAATTCCTAATTCCGTAGGACCTGCAAGCATATCGATTCCAGTTTGATCACTTGTCAAATATTTTGCAATAGTAACAAATGAACCTCCAGGGCCAACAATTTTGTCAACTTTAGAAATAGTTTTTGTACCATATGATAATGCTGCAATAGATTGTGCACCACCTGTTTTGTAAATTTCATTAGCACCACAAATATTTGCAGTAATAATTGTTAATGGATCAATCTTTCCTTTTGAATTTGGAGGAGACACCACTACAATTCGTTTAACACCTGCAATTTTAGCTGGAACTACAGACATAACTACAGAACTTGGATATTTTGCCAACCCACCTGGTATGTAACATCCAACACTTTCAATTGGAATAAATTTTTTAGAAATTTTAATTCCATCATTGCTAATGGTTTTATTTTTTAAAAGAGATTTTATTGCAGATTCTGTTTTTTCAAGTCTAGCTTTCGCTAATCGTATTGCACTAAGTTCATTTTTGGAAACTTTAGAATATGCATTTTTTATTTCTGTTTGAGATAAACGTAATGAAGAAATATTTGCACCGCTAAATTTTTTTTCATATTTTCGGATTGCATCATCGCCATTTTTTTTGACATTTTTTAGAATAGATTCAACAATGGTTTTGTTTTTTTGAGGCTGTTTTTGAAGAATTTTAGCTGCAAATTTTTTAACATTAGAAACTTTGATTATTTTTATCAATTTTCTTCGTCACGTTTGATCTCCTCAAGATCCAGTATTTGTCGTGGTTCATGAACTACAAGACCTTGAGCAATCTTCCTTAGTTTTGGAATAAGTTTGTAAAATTCGTCTTTTTTTATGACTGTGTTTATCCCATACCATCCTTTCTCACTAAGTGGGCTTATAGTTGGTTTTTTGAGAGATGGCATCTGTGCTAGAAGTTTCTTTAGATTTTTCTCTTCAACATTTAGGTAAATGTGCAAGTATTTTTTACCATAAACAGCTCCCCTCATAAGAGTTACAATATCAAATATTTTTTCACGTTTTTTTGGATCCTTTAATGATTTCTTGTTTATAATCAAGTGTGCAGTAGATGTAAGCACTTCATCAACAATTTTTAATTTATTTTGTTTTAGAGTTGTGCCAGTTTCAGTAACATCCACTATTGCATCTACATCTTCAGGAGGTTTTGCCTCAGTTGCACCGAAGGATAGATGAATTTGAACATTTTTGTTAGTTCCTAATCGAACCCATGGAGTTACAATTAGTGGATCTTTGGAACCATAATATTTTTTGTAAGACTTTGACTGTTTAAGAAATTTGGAGGTGGTAGTAAGATATTCAGAAGATATACGAAGTATTTTTTTCTTTTTACCATAATCTGCAATCATTTCATCAAGATTTTTGTAACGATATTTATCTGGAAAAGCTACCACTAGTCTAATTTTTCCATACTCCAAATCTAAAATGGGTTCAACATCAGAATTGGTTTCACCTACCCAATCTTTTCCAGTAATGCCTACATCATACAATCCTTCTGCAACCAAAGTTGGAATCTCTTGTGGACGAAGCATCTTGACAATAATATTTGGATCATCCAAGTAAACTCGATAAGTTCTACTTTTTCGAGTAACTTTAGTCCAAGATTTTTCTAATAGTTTGAAAGTAGCATCCTCTAAACTTCCTTTAGGGATAGCAAATCTTATTTCAGACATTTCCAATTTTTTTCACTTTTTAGGTATATAATCGCATGTTTAAATTTGCTCAAGTAATTCTTTAGCTCTATCAAGTGAAATTTTCTTTTCTTCAATCATTTTTTGAACAATTTTATCTATCTGTCCAGACGTAGCTCCTGCAGCAGCTGCAAGATTTCTTGCATGAAGACGCATGTGTCCCTTTTGAATTCCTTCAGTAGCAAGAGCTCTAATGGCACTGTAATTTTGAGCCAAACCAGTTGCAGTCATTACACATGCAAGTTCTTGTGCTGATGAAACTCCAAGAATCTTTATGCAGACTTTGGCCATAGGATGCACATTTGCAATTCCACCTACAATTCCAACGGACAAAGGAATTTCCAAGCTTCCAACTAAATTACCATCATCATCTTTACTCCATTTACTAAGAGAACGATATATTCCAGATTTTGAAGCATAAGCATTTGCTGCAGCTTCAATGGCTCTACTATCCTGACCAGTTGCATTTGCCACAGATATGGTTCCATTCATAATACCTTTGTTGTGAGTTACTGCTCGATAGACATCATTATCAGCGAATTCAAATGCTAAAATTATATCATCAACAACAGATTCTCCGCCAACAGCTTCTTTTTCAAATACAGCCTTTGCTTTAGCAATTCTTCTAGTAGAATAATTTGATAATATTCGAAGTAATGTTCGTCCGCCTGTAATCTTTTCAATTAATGGTGAAACAGCTTCACACATCGTATTAGTAATATTTGCACCCATTGCATCTCCAACATCAATTAATAATTCTACAATAAGCATTTTGCAAGATGGTGTATCAATTTCTTTACAAGAAATTTCTTTTGCACCTTTACCCATTTTAGATAATGTATTACTTTTGGAATTTGCTAGTTTAATAATTTCATTTGAAGAATTATTGATTTTTTGAATTGCAGAATCAATATCAACATCTAAAACTTGTATTTGACCAATACTGTAAGATTCATTTGCTGTAACTTCAAATCCACCTTTAATACGTGCAATTTTGGCTCCTCTTGATGCTGCAGCAATTACAGATGGTTCCTCAATTACCATTGGAATTATGTAGTCTTTACCATTAATCTTGAAGTTTGTTGCAATTCCTAAAGGAAGAGAAAATGTACCAATAGTATTTTCCACCATTTTATCTGCTTTATCATATGAAATACCTCCATTGTTGCTTTGTAAAATATCTAATTCTTCACTAGAAAGGTTTGCAAAATTTGCAACAATATCTAATCTTTCTTTTCTTGATTTTTCAAAAAACTTTGAAATTGACGAGTCTGGCATTTTATTTTATTATCCTCAATAATTTATCATCCATTCTATCTGGAAAACCTTTTCCATCAGTATTTGAAGTAATTACATAAAGACTTCCATCAGAACCTTGGACCACATCACGAACACGACCAATTCCGCTGAGAATAGATTTTTGAGAACTGAGCCCTTCTTCAAAATCTAGCTGGTAAAGATTAGTTGCTCTCATAGAGGCCATTATGAATGGAGATTCAAAATCAAGTTTATCTCCAGAATAAAACAAGATACCACCTGGTTCTATACTTGGATCAAAACAAAGAATAGGGTTTTCAAAGTTCTCATTACCAGAGCATTGTTGTTCAGGCCAGCCATAGTTTTTTCCTGCTTGAATTAGATTAATTTCATCATTTTTTTCAGGCCCAAATTCTGCTACAAACATGTTGCCATTATCATCCCAAGTCATTCCTTGAGGATTTCGATGTCCTAAAGAATAGACTGGAGAATCAGAAAATGGATTATCATTTGGAATAGTACCATCATCATTTAATCTTAAAATTTTTCCAGATAAAGAATCAAGGTCTTGTGGAAGATGAGACGAATCAGAAATTGTACCAGTGCCCACATACAGTTTTCCATCAGGTCCAAATTTTAGAAAACCACCATTGGTAAAAGAAGAGCCAGGAATTTTATCAAAAATAATTTCAGCATCTTGTAATTTATTTTCAGATTCAGTTATTTTCAGAATCTTGTTCCACAAATTTCCATCTTCTTCATATGTCAAAAATACATAGATGTAATGATTATTTAAAAAATCTGGATGAAGTGTAATACCCAACAACCCTCCATCAAATACATTAGCAGAGCGAAATACAGCTAATGGTGATTCTATCAAAGTATTATTTTGAATTACTCTAATGAATCCATCTTTTTCTGTAATAAAAATTCGGTTATCAGAAATAGCAATTGCACGAGGTTTGTCAAGATTTTCAGCTAAAATAATTACAGATGCACTTTCAGAATTTGACGTAGGTGCAGGTAATGGAATAGGATCTGATGTAGAAGTTAAAACAAAAACAGAAAATATTACAACTGCAATAATAGCAATGATTTGAATTTTTTTATCCACAAAAAGAGAAGATTTTGAATTCCTATTAATTACTTTAAAAATTTGATAAAGCGTATATACGGCAGATCATCTTTTATCGATCAGCGGGGTGGGGAAGTCAGGTCATCCCGGCGGGCTCATAACCCGCAAATCAGTAGTTCAAATCTACTCCCCGCTATTTAGTTTCTATAAACGCAAAACCATGAAAGAGATTTATCAAATTTTGAGATTTTGTTAGAAATTCCAATTCGTTGTAAAGGTCTTGTTAGGTGTCTATGTGCAGACATATTTGGAATATACATTTGTTTTTTGATTTTTCTTGGAATATCAATAGTTATTTTTTTAGAATATTTTTTTCCACATCTAATACACTGAAATCCTTGATTCTGACCTTTAGATTTCATGTTTTTGTTACATTTTTTGCAAATGGGATTAGATTTTGAAAGATTCTTTTCAAGGTGAATGACATCAATAAATTCAAGATTAATGATTCGAGGAAAATTTTTTGATGCCTTTCGAACTCCTCCACCTACACATATCTTGTCTCCTTTAATCAAATTCAAAGCAATAGATGAGATTCCTGTTGGTTTGTAAACTGCACACCAAAATTCATGACTTTTAGAAAGAATTCTGAAAAATACATGTCCTCCTTTGACAATTTTTGGTGTGTTGGATACAACGCCGGTGATTTTTCCAGAAGCATAAGGTTTCATGTTTTCAAAATTTAATTCATTTTTCAAATGATCTCCAGTTCCTTGATTAGATTTGAAGATCATGTAACCATCTAATTTTTCATCACTTTTTAGAATCTTTGTAGCATACAATAATGAATTCACATTTTCACCTCTAACACCATAAAATACAGGATCTGGACCATGTGGAGTAATTAAAATTCGTCCTTTTTTTGTATCAAAACTATTAAACGTGTTTGGAGAAGTTTTTTCCTGCATAATTTTTACACTTGTAGAAGAAATTTTTCTTTCTTTTCCAAATTTTTTTCTTTTACGATAACTCAAAAGTTCTAAGGTATGATCATGAAAATCATATCCTATTGCACCAATTGCACCAACAAGTCCTTGACCGTTTCCTTGATAGAAAAATTCAAGACAATTTTTTTTGGCAAATTTTTTTGCACTGTTTCTATTAATTAATTGCCATAGAGCTAAGTTACTAAAATTTATAAATTCAGTAGGGATTGCATCACTTTCAAAAAATACTAAACCAGGATTTGCTCCATTTTTAACATCAGAATATTTTGAAACAAGATTTTTAATTTGATTTTTAACCTTAGAAGGATTTTTAGTCTTTATTCTGATTGAAACTGCTCCATTACCACGAGTTTTCCATGGAATATTAGGATTAAATCTAATTAATCTAGGAAAATCAAGAAATTCAGTTTTCTGTTTTTGAAGTAAATCAACAATTTTGTATGCTAAAAATGTGGTACACATTCCTTGAGGGGAATCTGTATCATCAAATCCAATATTGAGAACAGTTTGAACCATAAATCAATTGAACAACTCAGGCATTTTTAGTTGTTGGAGAGTACAGTTGATTTAAATTAATAAAGTTAGATTCCAAGCTAAATTGATAATAATAGATGAAGAAAGAATTTTCAAAGAAATTGAAGATAAAAATCCAGCATCAGTTTCAGTAAATGGTCCTGATGGAATTTTACCTCAAGTTCAAGAAACTGCTATGAATATTACAAAAAAATTTGGGATCCCAGCATATGTTTTAGCAGATACAACATGGGGAACTTGTGATTTGAATTCAAATGGTTCAAAAGTTCTTGGAGCAGAAATTCAATTCAACATTGGACATACAATAAACACTGAATCACCAGAAAAAAATTTAATTTTAATTGATGCATTTGATGATGTTGAATTTGACAGTGTTGCAAAAAAATGTGGAGAGATATTAAAAGGGAAAATAATTTCATTAGTTACAGACAGTCAACATTTACATCAAATAGACAAAGTTGAAAAAATTTTAACAGAGAATGGAATCAAAGTCAAAATTGGGAAAGGGAAAGGACAATTAAATGATGGTCAAGTGTTTGGTTGTGAGTTTTACCCTGCATCAAGTCTAAAAAAAGAAGTAGATGCCTATGTGTTTTTAGGTCAAAGTAATTTTCATGCAGCAGGAATTGCACTATCAACAAATTTACCAACTTATGTTTTAGATCCTTACTTTAATGAAGTAAGAGAAATTACAGAATTTGCTCAGAAATTAAAAAAGAAAGCAACTCTTGCAATTTACAAAGCAGCTGAAGCAAAATCATTTGGTGTAATTGTAGGACTAAAAGAAGGACAACTATCCAAAGTATTTGCTTTAAAAATTAAAAAAGAATTAGAAGAACAAGGAAAAGAAGTTCAGTTATTTGCATTAACTGACATTACAAGTGAAAGATTAAGAAATCTTAAAGGAATTGATGCGTTTGTTCAAGTAGCGTGCCCAAGAATTTCTACAGATAATCAGTTTGACAAACCAGTATTGTCAACACCTCAGGCAAACGCCCTTCTCAAAATTTTACGAAATGAAAGTATTGAAGAATATTTAGAAATTCCACATTGGTTATAATTAAGATACTAATTTTTTGAATTTAGAGTTATCGAATAGTTTTTCAAACGATTTTGATTTTTTTGCTTTAACTTTGTATTGAATTCCTTGAATAATTGCACATTCAAGTAACTCAAGTGCATCATCAATTTTTGAGAGCATTACAAGATTACATGATTTATCAAATAAAACATCACCATTATTTGGATAATCTTTCAATATACTATCACAACATAGAATTGATTCATCAAATTTTTTCATAGAAAATAATATTCGTTCTTTGTGATATAATGCAATGTTGTATTTTGGATTATCCTTTAAAATTTCATCACATAGTGTTAGTGCTTTAACAAAATTTCCTTGTTTACGAATAGTGGATATTTTATTTACTAACACAGAAAGATCATTTGGATATACCTGAAGAGCTATATCATAGCATTTTATAGCGTTATCAAAATCTTTGAGTTTGCTTAATGCATATCCCTTATTGTTAAGTGAACTAAGATTTTTCGGATAATCATTTAGAATTTTATCATAATAGGTAATTGCTTCTTTTAGTTTTCCTTGAAGAAATAATCTGTTTCCCTCATCTAAAATGGAATTTATTTTAGGATCTACCATTATCAATCATAATTCTGGTTTCATTAAGATTTTTCCAAAAAGTCCTTTACCTTTCAGCATTTTTGTGTGAGCCTCAGCTGCCTGTTCAAGTGGATATATTGAATCAATTACAGATTTTATTTTACCTTGGGACATCCAATAGATGCCTTGTTCTAATTCAGCCCTTGTACCTTGAGTTGAGCCCAGAATATTGATTCCCTTAAAGAAAATATGACGTAGATCAGTCTTGGCATCATAACCTGTTGTAGCTCCAGTAGTGACTATTGTTCCACCATAATTTAGCAGAGTCAATTCTTTGTTCCAATGAGTGCCTCCAATATGTTCAAAAATCACATCAACTCCAGGTACATCACCAAAAGATTTTGGGATTTTTTTTGCAATTGCTCTAACTTCTTTATGCCAATCTTCTTTTCTATGATCTACTGCATAATCTGCTCCAAGTTCTAACAACTTTTCTAACTTATCAGGACTAGCAGTAGCAATTACAGTACACCCAAAAAGTTTTGCAATTTGAATTCCATAATTTCCAACACCAGAACTTCCACCCATAATCAAAACTAATTGGCCAGGTTGAATTTTTGCTCTTCCAATAAGCATATGCCATGATGTCAGTAAAGTCATTGATGCAGCAGCTGCTTGATCATATGATACTCCTTCTGGAATCTTCACAACATTAACTTCAGGAAGATGAGTTTCTTCACAGTATCCACCCCAAAGTGGGCCTGTTTCAAATCCCCAAATAGTTCGTTTCCTGCAATCAAATTCTCTACCATCAGTACATGCTTTGCAAACTCTACACGACATGTTACCATGAGAAACAACTCTATCACCTACTTTGATATTTTTTACATCACTACCAATTGCAGTAACTTCTCCTGCAGCATCAGTTCCAGATATGTGTGGCAATGGAATTGCCAATGGTTTACCTCTCATTCCCCAAATATCATCATAGTTGAGTGATGCTGTTTTAACTTTGAAAATAACTTCATCAGGTTTTGGTTTAGGGGAAGGAATGTCTTTGATTTTTAAGATTTTAGAAAAATCATCATCAGTAGTATATTTTTCATATACTAGGGCTTTCATGATTTTTTTCAAATTTTTGAAGATATATGATTTGCCAAAATCTTTCGCACCACAAACAATTATAATCATAACAGCAAAAATCACTGCATGTCGGAAAATACAGCATTTCCAGGTGACAAAATAGCATCTATTGAAGAATATGAGGCTGGATACAATACTTTTGATGATGGAGATATGGTTAGAGCAGCAACTGTAGGACAAAAAAACATTGATAAAACTACACGAATTGCTAGCATAAAGCATCCTAAACTTCTATCAATTCCAAAAGATGGAGATATTGTTATTGGAACA
This sequence comes from Candidatus Nitrosopumilus sp., assembly GCA_963667665.2. GTDB lineage: Archaea > Thermoproteota > Nitrososphaeria > Nitrososphaerales > Nitrosopumilaceae > Nitrosopumilus. The sequence goes on along the minus strand of OY763927.2, from coordinate 1,709,378 downwards.
GTTGCAGCAGTAATGTCATCTATGATTGCAGTATCAATTGATTACATTAATGGAAAACCTACTACATCAAAAGTGGAATGCATCTGTGGAACTCGAAATATCAGAATAAGAAATGTAGCATTAGTTAACGATATAGTAACATTGAAAATTATTAGTCATCTTAATGGAACAATTCATGCAGCAATTAGTGAACCAGGTTTAGGAGTTTTATTCACGAAATGTAGGAAATGTGGAGGTAAAGTTGTACCAATGCGTGATGCTATAAAATGTACAGAATGTTCATGGATTGATGAAAGAAAACTTTCATCAAACTTTGGCAAAAGTGATTTCTTCAATTTGAGAGATTAAAAAATGATACATGTTTCGTTCCAAGGTGAACGAGGTGCATATAGTGAAGCTGCAGCAAAATCATTTTTTAACGAAGAAATTGAGACTATTCCTCTTTCAACATTTGCAGAAGTTTTAGAAAATACATCTACTGATAAAACTAAATATGCAATTTTGCCTGTAGAGAATTCATTGGAAGGAAGTGTTGGTGAAAGTTATGACCTACTATACTCAACATCTCTAAATGCAACAGGTGAAGTTTATCATAGAATTGAACATTGTTTGATTGGAATTGACATATTGGATGAAATAGATACTGTCTATTCACATCCACAAGCTTTAGGACAATGTAGAAAATTTATTGAACAACACAACATGAAAACAATTCCTGCATACGATACATCAGGTAGTGTAAAAATTGTTAAAGAACTCAACAAGAAAAATTGTGCATGTATAGCTAGCAAAGCAGCATCAGCCATACACAATATGCCTATTATTTCTGAAAATATTGCAAATAATCTTAACAACTATACTAGATTCTTGATATTATCAAAAGACAAATCACCGGAAACTGGTAATGATAAAACTTCAATTATTTTTTCCATTAAACATGAACCAGGTTCTTTACACAAAATTATAGAGAATTTTCACAAAAATAGTGTCAATCTTACAAAGATAGAGTCTAGACCAACTAAAACTAATACGTGGGAATATAATTTCTATGTAGATTTTGAAGGACATGAAAAAAATCCTCAGATTGCAGAAATGCTAGATAAAATAAAACAAGAAACTCTCTTCATGAAAGTTTTAGGTTCGTATCCTTCTGCAAAACTAAGCTAAAACCCTTTGGGTTTTCTTAAGGTAAAGCCCATACTAAATCCAATTATTACCATTCCTGTTATTATCACCATTAAATCAAGAGTAAAAATCAATGGTTCATAGCTTGTAATTATAACTCCAGTAATTTCTAATTCTGTATTTCCAGTATTTTGGATCTGGATTTTTGTTTCACCATCGGCTACATGAACCCAATCTAAAGTCAATTCATTTTTGTAGGATGTCACATTTGGAATTTGTAATCCAGTACTTGGGCTTGTAAATTTGAGATCAAAAGCATCACCAATAATCATCATATGTTGTGGTGTGTGATTAGGAGCAGGGATTGTATAGTGTGCTGGAGCACCAACTTCTATAACATCTTGAAAATCATCAGTGTGTAGTCCAGTATGTAAAATTAAAGAAGCACCACCAAGGATAATAATTGCAATTCCAAGAATTAAGCCAATTATGGTTCTTTTTGATAACATAATTCAATGATTTTGCATGTTGTTTAAAAAATTAACTACATCAAAGAAACATCATGAGGCTGACTTTCTGCAAATCCAGCCCTTGACATTTTGATAAACTCTGCATTGTCTTGCATTTGAGGAATTGTATGTGCACCACAATAGCTCAAACCAGAACGTATTCCACCTGTAAGTTGTTTTAGAATATCAGTTACAGTTCCTTTGTATGGAACCATAGCCTCTACTCCTTCTGCGACGTAGTCATTGAGATCATCATCAAATGAAAATGAGCCTGTTTCTTTAGATTTTCTACCAAGGGAAGCTGCAAGTGATGCCATTCCACGATAAACTTTGAATCGTTTTCCATTTTTAGTCAAAACTGTGCCCGGAGATTCATCAGTACCTCCAAGCATACTACCTACCATTACAGATGAAGCACCAGCAGCTAATGCCTTTGTTGCATCACCAGAAGTTCTTGTACCACCATCAGATATTATTGGAATGCCATGATCCTTACCAATTTTTGCACAATCCATTACTGCAGTTAATTGAGGCACACCAGAACCAGTGATTACTCTAGTAATACAAATTGAACCAGATCCGACACCAACTTTTACTGCATCAACTCCTGCTTTTATCAAATCTTCAGCACCTTGAGCAGTTGCTATATTACCTGCAATTAATTCACAATCGGGAAATGCTTTTTTGATATTGCGAACTGTGTTTAGTGCATTTTCACTATGACCATGTGCTATATCAACAACAAGTACATCAGCTCCGGATTCTAAAAGAGATTCACTTCTTTCTAAAAAGTCACCTTTTACACCAACTGCTGCTCCAACTAATGGTCGTCCTTTCTTATCTTTGGATGCATTTGGATAATCGGCATTATTAATAATATCCTTACTTGTTATCAATCCTTTGATAACTCCTGAATCATCAACTATTGGTAATTTTTCGATTCTATGTTTGTGCAAAATTTCCTTGGCTTCATCTAATGTAACATTAGGTTTTGCAGTTACAACATCTTTTGTCATAACATCTTGAATATGATCATTTGGATCAGCAAACAGTAAATCTCTCTCAGTTATTATTCCTACCAATTTAGAACTAGAATCAACTACTAAAAGACCAGAAATCTCTTTGTCTTCTGCATAATCTAGAGCATCTAGAACAGACTTGTCAGAAGAGATAGAATAAGGATTTTCAATTATTACACTACCTGAACGTTTTACTTTGAGAACTTCGTTTGCTTGTTCTTGAATGGATAAAAATCTGTGAATTATTCCTATTCCCCCAGCACGAGCCATTGTCATAGCCATAGAAGATTCAGTTACAGTATCCATATTTGCACTTACAAAAGGAATGTTAATTGAGATATTTCGAGATAATTTAGTACTAAGATCAGTTTGACTTCTACTTGTGATATCTGAATATTTGGGTACAAGAAGAACATCATCAAAAGTTAATCCTTCTTTGAATTCCAATGAAACCTTGTTAAGAAAGTTAAATATCGATTATAAGCCTTTGTATCGTTTTGAGAGTTTAGAAGCAATTGTAATTGCATCCTTAGTTGCCTCAACATTATGAGTACGAATAATGTCAGCACCATTCATGACAGATATTGCTTCTGCAGCAATTGAGCCAAATAATCGATCAGACGGATTTTCTTGTCCTAAAAGATTACCTAGAAAAGATTTGTTTGAAACAGAGATTAAAATTGGAAAGTTTTGTTTAATAGAATTTAGATTTTTGATTATAGATAGATCTCTTTCTACCCAATCTGATTTAATTTTTGTAAAAAATTGACCTTTTCCAGTTTTTCTAAAAAATCCAATAGCAGGATCTAATACAATTTTTTCAGAAGGAACATGTGATTTTTTTGCAATTTTTAAGCTTTCTTGAAGCAATTTTTTAGTTGTAGTTATTACATTTCCAGAAATAGTTTTGGAATCATATGCACACAAAATCAGAGATGGGATAAATTTTGAAATTACTTCTTGCATGTTTTTATCATATTTTAATCCAGAAATATCATTGATTATTTCAACTCCATGTTCTAAAGCATCTTTAGCAACTTTGGCTCTACAGGTATCAACAGATATTGGGAGATTAGATATATTTTGAATTATTTTAATTGCATCAAGAATTCTTTTTGATTCAACTTTTTCAGAAACTGTTGTAGATAGATATGGTGCTGTAGACATACCTCCAACATCGATAAAATTTGCACCATCATTTTCCATCTGTTTTACAGAATTTTTTATATCAGTTTTGCTTGTTTTGATAGATTTTTTGTAAAATGATTCAGGACTGGTATTAAGAATACTCATTATACGTACAGGATTTTTTCCACCTACACCTACATTTCCAATTCGAGTCACATCATTTATCAAAAACCAATGCAATTTGAGTCATATGATGATTTCAGGTTGGAGAAAAATATATTCAGATATTTTAAATGAATTCAAGTATAGTGAAAAAAAGGATAAAGAATCAGCCATTCTTTTAGATTCAATTCTAAAAAAATCAAATGTTAATGAAAAAATTATCAATTTAATTAAAGGAAAAACTGTTTTTGTTATAGGCTCTGGACCATCATTATCAACTGCCATTCCAAAATTGAAAGATCTCAAAAAATCAATAAAAATTGCTGCAGACAGTTCAGTTAAACATCTTGTAGAAAATGGAATTATTCCAGATATTGTGATTACTGATTTAGATGGAGATGAAAATACATTGAAAAAAATTGCTAAAACAAAATCAATATTTGTTGTACATGCACATGGAGATAATATAGAAAAACTAGACTTTTCAAAAAAATTTAAAAATTGTATTGGAACAACTCAATCACAGCCGTTTAATAAAATACAAAATTTTGGAGGATTCACAGATGGTGATAGAGCAGTTTTTCTAGCTAATCATTATGGTGCAAAAAAGATTATTTTGTTTGGAATGGATTTTGGAGATCGGATTGGAAAGTTTTCAAATACAAAAAAATCAGAAAGAAAAACAAAATTAATGAAGTTACAAAGAGGGAAATCACTGTTAGAATGGCTGTCAACTATTACAAAATCAGAATTGTTTACCACATCAAAGCCAATTAACGGATTTAAAAAAATATCATACAAAGATGTAGATATTATAATTACCTAGAATGCATTTAATACCCATCCCTCATTTATCAAATCATGAAATTTTCAGAGGAACAAGTGAAAGATATTGTTACTTTGAAGGAAAGTTTGATCGAACAAATTGACAAACATCAAGAATCCATAGAAATGTTAGAAAAAAATATCATAATTTTGGATTTGTTCTTAAAGGACTCTAGTTTTACAAAAGCTTCACAGTTGAGAACAACAAAAGTAGAGGTTCAAAACAAAATAGAGAATGAAAAAAAATCTGAAGAGAATTCAATTCCAATTAAAAGAGCAGGTGATGGTAAAGTAATTGCCAATGCATATGTCACACCAGAACAAGTTTCCATAGTTTTAGATGATGAAATTGTGATTAGTGATGATACTCCACCATTCAGATCATTCTTCTTAGACAGGATAATTGGAGAAATGAAAAAGAAGGATGTTGTAGATGTAGAAAATGGGAAAATCCAAAAAGAGTCTATAATTGACTACATTATAAACAAAAATGGAACAGACATTAGAGAAATTATTATCAAAAACTATAGACAAAAAGAAAGAGTAAATGAGTTAATCAACACAGCAGGATGGTCATTAACACGAATGCTTGAAAATATCAAAAAGTGATGATATGGATAAAATTCTAGTTTTAGATTTTGGATCACAATACAGCCATTTGATTTGTAGAAGAATTAGAGAATTTTCTGTTTATGCAGAACTTGTTCCTTTTGATATTAGTTATGAAGAATTACAAAAACATAATCCAAAAGGGATAATTTTTTCAGGAGGTCCATCAAGTGTTTATGATTCAGATGCACCAATTCCAGAAAATAAAATTTTTGATATGAATTTACCGTTACTTGGAATTTGTTATGGACATCAATTAATTGTAAATAAATATGGCGGTAAAATAAAAAGAGCAAACAAAGAATATGGTTCATCTTTACTAACAATTGATAATGATGAAGATCTTCTAAGTGGTGTAGGAGAATCAGTAAGAGCGTGGATGAGTCATGGTGATGAAGCAGAAGAAATTCCACCAGGATTTCATGTAATAGGACATACAGAAAGTGCAAAAGCTGCTGCAATTGCATCGGAAGAAAAATCAATCTATGGAATTCAATTTCACCCTGAAGTGGTGCATACAGAACAAGGTACTGAAATTCTAAAGAATTTTGTTTTGAAAGTGTGTAAAGCAAAACAAGATTGGAATATGGAGAGTTTCATTGACATATCTGTAGAAAAAATTTCAAAAATAGAAGGAAATGTACTTTGTGGAGTTAGTGGAGGTATAGATTCAACTGTAGTTGCACTATTAATTCACAAAGCAATTGGAGACAGACTCAAATGTGTTTTTGTAAATAATGGTTTGCTGCGATTAAACGAAGAAACAGAAATTGAAGAAATGTTCAAAGATAATTTCAATGTAAATTTTACAGCAGTAAATGCAGTTGAACAATTCCTTAGTAAACTCAAAGGAGTAGAGGATCCTGAGAAAAAGAGAAAGATTGTAGGAGAGGAATTTATTCGTGTATTTACTGAATTTTCTGAAAAAAATGGTCCTTTCAAATGGTTAGCTCAAGGCACACTTTATCCAGATGTAATTGAAAGCGGAGTTTCAAAGGGACCAGCAGCAGTAATTAAGACTCATCACAACGTTGGAGGGTTACCAGATTGGTTAAATTTAGAAATTTTAGAACCACTAAAAGAATTGTACAAGGATGAAGTAAGAAAGATAGCAAAAATTTTAAAAGTTCCAGAAAAACTTTTGATGAGACATCCATTTCCGGGTCCAGGACTAGCTGTTAGAATAATAGGAGAAGTAACCCAAACTAAACTGCAGATTACCAGAGTAGCAAGTAAAATTGTTGAAGACGAATTAATGGAAGCTGACTTGTATGATAAAGTTTGGCAAGCTTATGCTGCAGTTGGTGACGATAAGGCAGTTGGTGTTGTTGGTGATGAAAGGAGATATGGAAACATTGTAATGATACGAGTTGTGGATTCTATTGACGCGATGACTGCAGATTGGACAAGACTTCCACATGGCCTGTTAGAAAAAATTAGTAATAGAATTACAAATGAAATTGAAGATGTCACTTGGGTAACGTATACCATTTCAAGTAAACCGCCTGCAACAATTGAACCACAGTAGTGAAAAATATGGGATATGAAAAAATTTGCAATGAAATTTTAGAATGTGATAAAAAAATTAGATATGTAGGAGCATATGATTATGGTGAACTTTATGATAAAATGAGACCTGGATTGAAGAGTCACTTATCAAGAGAAGAAACTGAATTGACTTTATCTCAAGCAATTTACAGATGGTCTACCCGTAAAAAAACTGCCGAAAAAATTGGAAATCCTATTTTTGCATTGACAAAATATGAAAAAATTTATCGGATTACTATTCCTATTGAAGGTGCAGGATTGATTTTGATTAGTACAGAACTAGATGCAGATGTGATTAAAATTGTTGATAAAGTTTTAGAAATTAAAAAGAAATATTCTTGATATCTGTAAATTAATTAAAATCTACATTAATAATTCCTTGAGAAATTAGATATTCTAGTGATGCTAACAATTCATTTTCTGAAATACTTTCCTCTGCATACCAAACAAAAATATCATGTACCCAAGAAGGAATTTTAGTTGATTCTACACTATCTTCAACAGTATCTTCTACATCATCTCTTAGCTCTGAAATTAGTACATCAATAGAATCATCTAGAGTATCTTCACGTTCAGCTTCATCTTCTATTTCACAAACGGTGACAAGTTCTTCGTCAAAATCAATGACATCTGGATTCTCAGAAAAAAAGTCAAATTGTTCCTCATCAGTCATAGAACAAAAGTTTTCTAGTTGATCTTCAAGATCATCATAGTATTCATCAAGTGTTAATGATTCATCAGATGTTAGTAATTCTTCAGGTGCTTCTGATTCATCAACGTCATTTTGAGTAACAATTACAGGCATACTTGATTTAATAATAGAAAATGTTTGAACACTTTCACTAATACCATATTCAGAATAAATTCTAATCACATAATCTCCTATCAAGTTTGTAGTATTTCCACCAGGTTCAAGATAATGTAAAATTTGAACTTGAAACAAATTATCTTCATCTCCACCAATGACCTTAGGAAAAATTTCATTGTTTTTGATAATTTCTCCATCACTTACTCTAGTTATTTCCATGAAAGTGTAACCATCTTGAGGATTATAGTTATGAATTAGAACCTCAGCTCTAATTATTTGTGGACTTTCATCTAGATCAATTATATTTCCAGAAGTAAAATTTAGTGTGATTATTGGTAATTCTTCATCGGCATAAACTTGATGTACTTGAAATAAGAGAATTAGAGAAAATAAACTAAGGACAATTTTTGAAACCAATTTTCTACAATTATCTTTAAGTTTTGATGGTTATATCTATAATCTGCATTTTGTTTGACAAACAGATTCCAAAATGGAAATTATTCATAATAAACACGCACCAAAAACTCCAGCAGAATCACCCAATTTATTTTTCAGAATTGGAGTATCAACTGAATCTGAAAAAACTTTGCTGTGAACTGATTCTTTTCCTTCAGTATACAAAAAATCAATGTTTGACAAACCGCCACCTAAAACAATTACATCAGGATCTAAAATATCTATAACGTTAGCAAGACCATATCCAAAATTTTCTAAAAACTCGTTTTTCCATTTTTGTCCAATCTCATTTTCAATGTTAGAAAGAATATCAGGTAGAACTTGTGATTTTCCAGTTAATTCTCTCCATTGTTTTTCCAACGAAGGACCACTGATGTAAGTCTCTACACATCCAGTTTTACCACAATAACAAGAATTTCCATTTCGATGTATGGTATGATGTCCCCATTCTCCCCCAATGTTAGTTCTACCAGAATGAAGTTTTCCATCAATTACAATTCCACCACCAACACCAGTACCCATTATTACTCCAAAGACTACACCAAATCCACTAGCAGCACCCATTTTAGCTTCAGCCATTGCAAAACAGTTAGCATCATTTTCTACTGATATTTTTTTTCCTAGTTTATTTTCTAGATCTTCTTTCAGCGATTTCCCAATCAAACATTGTGTGTTACTATTTTTAATTAAGCCAGTTTGTTTAGAGATTGCACCAGGTGTACAAATACCTAAAGAAAAGTTAGATATGTTTACAGAGATATCTAAGACCAAATATGAAATAGTGTTAATAATTTCTTGATAATTATTTTTTGGAGTTGAAACTCGTTTTCTCTCTAAAACATTTAGGTTTTCATCAAGAAGAACAGCTTCTGTTTTAGTACCGCCTAAATCAACGCCAATTTTGTGCAATAGTTATTTATTAAAATTAGATGGCTTAAGTTTTAACTAAAACTTATCCCATTGGAGGCATACCGCCGCCGCCTGGACCTCCAGATACAGCAATAACATCATCTATTCTAAGAATCATACATGCTGCTTCTGTTGCAGATTTTATAATCTGTTCTTTTACCACAATTGGTTCTACAACATCAATTGCTAACATATCAGCAATCTTTGTATTTCTAGCATCAATACCAGTCCATTTATGACCCTGGTTTTGTTTTGCTCTAAGATTAGCCATAGTATCAATTGGATCCATGCCTGCATTTTCAGCAATAGTTAGTGGAATTGTCTCTAATGCCTCAGCATATTTTTTAATTGCAAGTTGTTCTCTTCCATCAAAATTATTAGCCCAGTCCTTAAGAATGGAGGCTGCAAATGATTCTGGTGCACCTCCACCTGCAACAATTTCAGGCTTTTCAATTACATCTTTTACTACCATTAAAGCGTCATGAATTGAACGATCAACTTCATCAATTAGTCTTTGAGAACCACCACGGATTAACAAAGTGACTGATTGTGGATGTTTACATCCTTCAATGAACACCCATTTATCAGATTCAACTTTCTTTTGATGAGCCAAATCAGCAAAGCCAAGATCTTTTTCTGAAAGATCATCTAGGTTGTTAATTACACGTCCACCTGTAGCTTTAGAAAGTTTAATCATATCACTTTCTTTAACACGGCGAATTGCCATAATACCGTATTTTGCAAGATAGTGTTGTGCAATATCATCAATTCCTTTTTGACAAATCAAGACATTAGCTCCAACATCATGTAATTTGTCAACCATAGTCTTTATCATTCGATTTTCTTCTTCTAAGAACATCTGCATTTGAGTTGGATCAGTAATTCTAATTTCAGAACTCATTTCAGTTTTTTCAATTTCTAATGCTGAATTTATTAGTGCAATGTTTGCTTTTTCAATTTTTGTAGGCATTCCACTATGAACAATTTCTTTATCTAAAACAATACCTTTCACAATTTGTGTATCTTGAATTGAACCACCTGATTTTTTCTCTACTTTAAGATTTTCAAGATCAACAGTATAGACATCACCTTTTTTCTTCACAATACTAAGAATTGAATCAACTACAATTTTTGATAGAATGCCACTATCTTCAGAAATTAATTTTGATTGCATACTAGTTATTGCAATTTTAAGAAGGGATTCTCTATCATCAGGTTGTATTTTCTTTGATAATTCAGAGTAAATTTCAAGAGTTTTATCAGCTGCTGTCTGGTAACCCTCAACAATAATTGAAGAATGAACATCTTTTTTGAGAAGATCTTCTGCTTTGGCTAATAATGCTCCTCCAAAAATTACAGAAGACGTTGTACCATCACCTACTTCATTATCCACTGTTTTAGCGATTTCAACGATCATTTTGGCTGCTGGATGCTGAACATCAATTTCTTTTAGAATAGTTGCACCATCATTCGTAATAGTTACATCACCTAGAGAGTCAACTAGCATTTTATCAAGGCCTCTTGGTCCAAGGCTACTTTTAACCAATTGTGCAACTAATTTTGCTGCAGCAATATTGTTTTGTTGAGCGTCTTTACCTTTTTGCTGTAATGCGCTCTCTTTGAGAACTAAAACAGGTCCATTTGGTCCTTGTTGAATTGATGCCATAGATTCTGCATCAATCCACTAAATCCCCCTTTTTAACATTACTTAGTTGATCGGCTGGATATAATTTCGTTTTTTCACATCAACAATTCCACCTGAGAGAATTCTAACAGATGGTAAAGCCAAGAAAGGTAAAAACAATGGAATAAGATGAGGATTGGTAAATTTACATCCTGAATCTACAATAGAGTTATTGATTTTTTGAAAATTTGATGAAACCTTTTCAAAAGAATCTGTGGAAATGATTCCGGCAAATTGTAAAGGCAAAGAAGCAAGAATTTTGCCAGATTTTACTACAACAAGTCCACCCTGATTCTTAATAATATGATTAGAAGCAATTGCCATATCAGAATCATCAGAACCGATAACTATCATATCATTTTCATGAAAACTCCAAGTTGAAGCAAAAGCGCCTATATCTGCTCCAAAGTTTTCAAGAAATCCAATTGCATGTCGATTTGTTCCATGAATTCTATCAAATGCTGCAACTTTCCATACATCAGAATCAAAAGAAGCAGAAACATGGCCATTTTTTGAATGTAGTTCAGATGAACCAATCTTTGTAATGATTTCAGTTTCCATATAGATAGTATTTGCAATAACATCTTTCTTTTTTGATTTTATAAGGAAATCATTTTTTGAGAATTTTTTTAGTTTGACAGTTTTTTTAATCCAAGGTGAGATTATTTTTTTCTTTATAGAAGTTACAATACTTCCATTAGAGACTACAAGTTTTCCGCCCACAAAGACTTTGCTTGGTTTGAATGATTTCAAATCATTGAAAATAAGAATATCTGCTAATTTTCCTGGTGCAATTCCACCAAGATCTTTTCCCATGTTGTAATAATCAAAATTATTCTTTGATGCCATCGTAATTGCATCTATTGGTTTTAGACCAAGTTTGATTGATTCTCTAATACAATGATCAATGTGACCAAATTTTGTAATATCTATTGGATTAAGACCATCAGAGCAAAACATTAAACGATTAAGATAGGTTCCATGATACAAAATTCTAGGAATAATTTCCTTCAAATCACGTCTTATAGAACCCTCTCTAATCATTACCCACATTCCAAGACGCAATCTTTCTAACACTTGATCAAAATTAATCGGTTCATGACAAGAGAGTATTCCTGATGAAACGTATGCATTGAGTTTTTTTTCACTTATACCGGCAGTATGTCCATTAATTATACAATCACACTCTAACATTGTTGAAAGAGATTTCATTGTTTTAGGTTCACGCCGAGTAACTTTTGTCCATGAAAAAACTTCACCCAATCCAAGAACATGTGGATGCTTTATTGCAGATTTTTCTTGCGATAAAGAAAGAGATTTAGTGTTACTAAATTTTGCATCTACAGGAAGACCTCCAGGAACCACTTGGAAAATTCTTATTGGTAAATCTTCTCCAAGTTTGAGAAATTCTTGAAAACCTTTGTAACCTGTAACGCTAACAACATCAATTGGATCAGAAAAAAGAGATGTAACACCACAAAGAAGCGCCTTTTTTGCAAATTCAGATGGTAATACAAATTGATCAATATGCAAATGTGGATCTGCAAATCCAGGAGATACAAATTTGTCTTTTACATCAATGACTGTAGTTTTTGGACCAAGTGTATGTGCAGCATCTGGACCAACATATGCAATTCTATCATTAATTATTGCAATCTGAGTTTTTGGAATGATTTCTTTTGTATAGACTGACAACAAATTACAATTTTTTAAAATTAGATCGGCTTTTTTGTCGCCCATTGCTACAGAATTCAAAGAGACAATCGAATTTGCTAGGCTTGAATTCACGGTAATTAATTGGATTTTGCATCTATTATAGATTCAATGCTTAAATTACGGTTGAAGAGGTTTTGTTGATATGAACATTCCCAAGGTGATGAGAAAGTATTGTCCTAAATGTAAAACACATACTGATCAAAAGGTCTCCATTTACAAGGCTGGGAAAAGACGTGGTTCTGCTAGAGGTGAACGCCGACATGCAGAACGTAAACACGGATACGGTGGACAGAAATTCCCAAAACTAGCAAAACCAGCCAAAGTTACAAAAAAAGTTACTCCTATTATGACATGTACTGTGTGTAAAAAGAAATACAATAAACCAGGCATTAGAATTAAAAAGTTTGAGTTGGTGGCAGCATGAAAAAAGATCATATTGAAATTCCAGAACCTTCAAGCAAATTTCAAAAAGTTAACTGCGATGAATGTGGTGAACTTCAAGTAATTTATTCTCATGCATCAACATTAGTTGCATGCAATTCTTGTGGTAATACTATTGCAGAACCAACAGGTTCAAAAGCTAAGATAAATGGTAAAATCTTAGGTAGTGCTGAGTAAATCATAGTCTTGTTTAGTATTTAGATTAAATGCAATTCTCTTATCATCAATTATAACAAAATTTTCTTTTAGATTTTCAAGTGAAGTGATTTTTTCTGAATTAATTAAAGAAATTCCAGAATAATGACATGTTTGATTATCAAAATTTACAGAATAATCTGATTCAATGCCAAGAGTAGATAAGAATTTATTTGTGACAAGAATGCTAGTCCAAATATTTTGAGAATCATATTGATTTACAATATTTTGTATAACTTCTTTATCTAATAAGGGCAAATCACCAGAAGTTACTAAAACTACATCATTGATAGTTTTAAGTGCTAAATTTAGATCTTCGACATAACCAGTTCCAGGAGTATCAAGAGTTTCAACATTATTTTCTTGCAGTAACTTTTTTGTTTTAGGTGAATTGGAACTAGTAATTGAGATAATTTTTGAAAAACAATTTGAATTTTTTAAAGAGTCAATGACATGAAGGATTACAGGTTTTTTGTATTTGAGTAATAGTTTTTCATTATTTGAATTCATTCGAATTCCTTTACCACCTGCCATTACAAGACCAATCATATCGATACAAATACCATCAAAGAAGCCAATCTTGTAAATTCATTTGTAGCACCAAGAACATCTCCAGTAATTCCACCAAAACTACGAGTAGATATGGCCAGAAGAAATAGCGTTAGGGTAACAGTTACACCAAGCATTACTAATCCAGTAGTTTCACCAATTACAATTATTGGGATTAGCATAATGATGAATGCAGCTGCAAGTTTTTTCTTGTCTTTCATTATCTTTACAAAAGGAGAATTTGAGCCTAGTGAGGCCGAATTTCCCAAACTTGCCATTAATACCATTGAAAATTTCGCCAAAATTTCACTTATTAGAATTGCCTTAAACAAATCAAATCCACTTGTAAGAGAAATTGTAACTACCAAACCAATAAGATACAAAACAATTGCAACAATTCCTGCAGAACCCGTTGAAAGATCTTTCATTGCTTGAAGTTTTCTAGCTTTGCTTCCCTTTACCATCAGTCCATCAGCAAAATCAGCCAAGCCATCTGCATGATGAATTCCAGTAACAATTGCAATAGATGCAACTACTAACAAACTAACTAGTAAAGGATCTAAAATAAAAGATAATCCAAAACCAAAAGAACCAACTAAAAGTCCAATTACAATTCCTACAATTGGAAAAACATACATGTATTTTGCAATATTTTCTAAGCTTGCATTAGATGATGGAAAGATTGTTAGAAAAGAAAAAACAGAACTAATTTCTTTAAGCATGAATCCACCACCCTGTTAGTGATAAAATAGTAATTATTGGAATGGTCACTATTCCAAAGAAAAGAATCGAAGTAAGTTTCATCATTGTAAGTGCAGAGGTTACATGTTCTTTTGTTAGAATAATTTCGCCATTACCTAATTTGTAATGATTAATTTTTTCAAACTTTGTTTCAAGAGCACCTGCAAGTGCAGCCATTGGATATCCTGCATTAGGACTTTCAGTTTTTTTACCATCTCTAATCATTATTTTGTATGATTCCTTCCAATTATTTTGTAGAATTGCAGCTGAAATGATCATTACTAATCCTGTAAGTCTAGATGGAATATAATTTAAAATTGTGTCACAAGTTGCCCCAAACCATCCTACATTTCTAAAAATATCAGTCTTGTATCCAATCATTGAATCTGCAGTGTTAATTACTCGATACACAAACGCTCCAGGTAATCCAAAAAGAGCAAAATAAAACAGAGGTCCTGTTATTCCATCAACTGTATTTTCACTAATACTTTCAAGTACGCCTGAAATAACGTGATTTTTATCCAAATTCTTGGTATTTCTCTTAACAATCATGGATAGATTTGTTCTAGCCATGTCGAGATTATCTTGCTCAAGTGATTCTAATACTGCATTGGCGTGTTTTTCCATACCACGAATAGCAATAGTGGTTTTTAGTAACAATCCACCAATTATTACAGATACAATTAATGAAACAACATCAATCGGAATCAAAGATAATCCTATACTTAACATCAAAAGCAAGAAAATTACTATACTTGAAGTAATTGTTACAATTAGGACTCCTCCAAATTTTTCGATAACATGATTTTTGTTTATTGCAATGGGTGTTAGTTTTGCAATTAATCCTCCGATCCAAGCTGTTGGATGATATTTATTTTTGGGATCTCCAAATGTAAAATCAAAAAATATTGCAATACCAACAATAAGAATAGATTCTAGGATCATTGCAATAATCTCTCGATTGATTCGATATCAATGTTTGATTTGATAGTTTTTGCCAACTTGTTTAGTTCATTATCAATTTTTGAAATATTTTTCTTAGTCCAAGCAATTTCTTTGGGTTTTGCATTAAGAGAATCTTCCTCAGGTAAATCCAATGAAATCATTGGAATAGTACCCATAACAGGTATCTTTGTAATATTTTTGAGTTTTTGAAATCCTGGCTTTAACACATCAATATCTCCTCTAAACTTGTTAAAAACAAAGCCTTTTACTAATTTTTGATATTTTTTTTCAATTAATGCCATTGTTCCAACAATACTTGCAAATGAACCACCCTTATCAATATCAGATATTAGTAATACCGATGCATTAGCCTTTTGTGCCATCTTCATATTTGCAATATCAAATTTTTGTAAATTAATTTCAGCAGGAGAACCTGCACCTTCTAAAATTATTAAATCAAAATTTTTCTGTAAAGTTTTCAGTGATTTAGTTGCAATCTTAATTCCTTCAGAGTTTACAAATTTTTTGTAATAGTCTTTTGCATGCATTTTCTTGTAGCGTTTACCATTTAGATACACCATGCTATAGTAATTTCCTAATGGTTTGAGTAAAATTGGATTCAAGTCAGATGTAATATCACACCTTGCAGCAATGGCTTGTATGGCTTGGGCACGAGAAATTTCAAAGTCAGGCGTGATATATGCAAAATTTGACATATTTTGTGATTTGTAAGGTGCTACATTGTAGCCTTTGTCTGAAAAAATTCTACACAAAGCTGCAACTAGTGTTGTCTTTCCAGCACCAGAAGATGTTCCTTGAATCATTAAAGATTTCATGCAATTACCTCCAATGCTCTTACTAGTTTTAGATTATCCTTATGAGACTTTACAGCAATGCGAATATAATGATTATTTAATCCTCTAAAATTTTTACAATCACGAATCAAGATCTTATGTTTCAAGAGTTTTTTTTGTAGTTTTGTTGAATCATATTTTGTTTTGATTAAGATAAAATTAGTAGATGAATCATGACATTCAAATCCATCAAGTTTGGCAATTTGATTTTTTAGATATCTTGATTCTTTTTTAATGACTAATTTTGATTTTTTAAGATGAGATTTATTTTTAAGAGCAACATTTGCTGCATTTTGTGCTAAAGAATTTACACTCCATGGAATTTTTATTTTTTGTAGAATTTCAATCATTTGTTTAGAGGCAGCAGCATATCCAATTCTTATTCCAGGTAATCCAAACGATTTTGTCAAAGAGCGTAGAACAAAAAGATTATCATATTTTTTTATATATGATATTACAGATTCATCAGATTCTGGAACTAATTCAATAAAACATTCATCAACAAATACAATTGAAGATAGTTTTTTTGCAGTTTTAATTATTAAAAGTACTTGTTTTTGTGACAAAAGTTTTCCTGTAGGGTTATTAGGATTGCAAAGAAATACACATCCATTTTGTGGTATTTGTGAAATAAATGAATCAATATTTTCAGATAAATTCATTGTTTTAAAATATGAAATTTTACAGTTGTTGAGTTTTGCTGCTGTTTCATATTCTTGAAATGTAGGAACAGGTATCAAGACTTTGGTTTTCTTTGATAAAAATGCAAAACAAAAATTATAGATTATCTCAATTGCTCCATTTCCAACCAATAGATTTGATTTCTGTAAACATGTGTATTTGTTCAGGCTTGAAATCAATTCTGATGAATGAAAATCAGGATAATTTTGTATATCATCCAGATTTTTTTTGAGATTTGTCTTTACAGATAATGGAATTCCGATAGGGGTAATATTAGAACTAAAATCAATAATATGTGAATTAGAGTTTTTTATGGAATTTTGTCCTCCATGGACCACTGGAACATGTTTGTTGATGGATGATTTTGTTCGTATTCTCACAGTTCCAAATAGAGATAGGCGATTTAGTATGTTTTGGTAATTCAGAAAACGATTATTAATTGAGAGCGATCAATTATCAAATTATGGATAAGAAAAGAGTAGCAATTATTGGTGTTACAGGTTCGGTAGGACAGGAATTCGTCCAGTCTTTAGAGAATCACCCATGGTTTGAGGTAACTCAAATTGCAGCTTCTGAACGTTCAGCAGGTAAAAACTATCTGGATGCAATAAAAGATGCAAGCGGGATTATTGCTTGGGATGTTAGTGGAGAAATACCTGAATATATCAAGTCAATGACTGTCAAAAAAGTTGATGATCTTGATGTATCACAATTAGATCTAGTTTTTTCAGCAGTTGAATCAGTAGCTGCTAGAGACATTGAAACTAAAATGGCAGCAGACTTGCCAGTAATTTCAACTAGTTCTGCTTATAGATACGAAGAAGATGTTCCAATACTCATTCCAGGAATTAATGATGAACATGCAGAGATGCTTGAAATTCAAAAGAAAAATCGTAATTGGAAGGGTTGGGTAGCACCACTGCCAAATTGTACTACAACTGGTTTAGTAATTACACTTAAACCATTACTAGAAAAATATGGTGCAAAAAAAGTTTTGATGACCTCAATGCAGGCAATATCTGGGGGCGGAAAATCAGGAGTATCAGCAATGGGAATTACAGATAACATTATTCCATATATTCCTAAAGAGGAAGGAAAAGTCAAAACTGAGACAAGAAAAATCTTAGGAAAACTCATAGACGGTAAAATTGAGGATGCAAACATTAGAGTTAGTTGTACATGTACTAGAGTTCCTGTAATTGATGGACATACTGAATCTGTCTTTGTAGAAACTTCAGAAGAAATAGATCCTGCAAAAGCCAAGGAACTATACAATTCTTACAATCAAAATATTTCTGTAGCAGGATTACCATCAGCTCCTGAAAAATACTATGTATTTCATGAAGATCCAACTAGACCACAACCAAGAATGGAAAGATCGGTTGGTGATGGAATGACTACAACAATAGGAAGAGTTGAAAAAGAGGAATTGTTTGATCATGGACTCAAGTACATTTTGTTTTCGCATAACAAGAAAATGGGTTCAGCAAAAGGTGCAGTTTTGCTAGCAGAAATGCTATACAAAAAAGGCAAGATTTAGAGAATTTTTTGCAATTTTTACAATAATAACTTTATAAGAACCTGAAATCTAGATCGACTTAGGTGTTTTGAACGGTAAAAGTAGATAATTTGGATTTACAAATTTTATCAGAATTATCTAATGATGCATCAATTTCGGTTCCACGTCTATCAAAAAAGATCAATGTTAACTCTTCAGTAATTTATTCAAGAATTAAAAAACTAGTCAAAAGAAAATTAATTGAACGCTTTACAATTGTTGTAAATGATGCTGAACTTGGTTATGATGTCAAAGCATTAACTGGAATTAACATAGATTCAAAAAAACGTGATCATATAATTGAGGAATTATTCAAGATTGATGGAGTACGAGAGATTGCAGAAGTTACTGGTAGATTCGATATACTAGTAACGATGTATTCAAAATCATTAGAGACAATGCACAAAATGGTCTCTGAGAAAATTGGTAGGATTGATGGAATTCAGTCTTCAGAGTCATTTATTGAGATGAAAACACGAACTAAGGCAATGCCATATATGTCAACACAGGATAGTGACTAGCATTGCAAAAACAAAAGTCAGAATCTCGTGTAGCTGTATACTATGAATTAACAAAGCCAAAGATCTGGTATTTACTAGTTTTTACTGCATTTGGTGCAGCATTAACTGCATCCAATATTTATGGTATTGAAATTTCTCCAGCAACATGGATGTTAATGTTATTTTCAGTTGCAGCCGGTTCAGCAGCTGCTAACACTTTGACAAACTATCATGACAGAGATATTGATGCAATAATGGAGAGAACAAAGGAAAGACCTCTCCCATCAAAGAGAATCTATCCTGCAGTAAAAGCAAGGAACTTTGGATTAGTATTAGCTGGAATATCATTAGTTTTAGCATTTGGAATTTCATTTACTACAACATTAGAACAAGGTGCGTGGGCAACTACATTCATTGCATTTGGATTGGCAAATAATATTCTTGTTTACTCGTATGTATTAAAACGAAGATCTAGAACAAACATAATTCTAGGAGGTTTATGTGGTGGTGCACCTCCTTTGATTGGATGGGTAGCCGTAAGTATGTCAGATTTGTGGACGATGGGTCTTGCAATGGCAGGATTGGTGTTTATTTGGATTCCAATGCATATTTGGGCTTTGACATTACATTTCAAAGATGATTATATCAAAGTAAATGTTCCAATGTTAACTGCAGTACAATCTGAAAAAACATCAGCAAGAATTATTGCAGGTTCTACTGTGGTAATGGTGTTATTTTCAATTGCTCCATTCTTCATAACAACAGAAAGTGGTGAAGAAATGGTAGGTGCAGTATATCTATGGACCGCAATTGCATCAGGTGCATTAATGTTGGCATTATCAATATGGGTTATAGTAAAGCCTATGGAAAAAGCCGCATGGACTTTGTTTAAATTTTCTAGTCCATATTTGGCAGTATTGTTTATTGCATTAATGGTAGATTCTGCATTATAGAATTCTGTTATTCTAATCTAGATTGTTAATCTCTTTAGTGATTTTTGAATGCTTTTCTACTAATGTTATAAGCTCATTTTGTAATTCAATTGAATTCCATTTTGAATTAATTAGAGATGACAATTTTACAACAATGTTCCATTGAATATTATTTTGTTCATTAATTAATTCTAAAAATTGTTTTCCTTGTTCATCATCATTCATAATTTTTCGACATAATGCAATGATAAAAAGTTAACAGAAGGTAATAGTATAATTTCAAAGTTTTATTAACAAATATGTATTATTTGTCATAATGCAATGTAGTATCTCGGAATGTAATCTAAAGGCAATAGAAACAGTAAAAATTAGTTTTAGAGAAACAAGAAATCTATGCAAAGAACACTACAAATTATTCAAAAATAAGGACAAAAAACATATTCCAAATTTTAGTAAAGCAACAAGATTTTAATGAAAATTTATTAGATTTTTTCAAACTTTGAAATAATTGAAAGATTTAACATCTACTATTTTCAAGCTATTGTATGGCTACCAAGAAAAAACGTGCCTCTAAAAAGAAATCAATCAAAAAAACAACTTCTAAACCAAAAAAACAAACAAAGTCATCTACAAAAAAACCAGAGTTTGAAAAAGCGTGGACAGAATACAATACTGCGCTAAATGGTTGGAAAGAATCTCTTGCACAATGGCAAAAAGCCACTAATGAAACTCTAATGACATATCATGATGCATGTCAAAAAGCACTAGAATCAGATTCAGAATTATTGAAAAAAGTAACTTCTAGTTGGGAGAAAACATGGGAAGAAATTGGTCCTGAATATATCAAACAACAAACAAAGATGATTGAAAGTATTTTCAAAGAAACTAACATTGAATCAATAAATAAATTCAATGAACAATGGGAAAAATTTCTCAAGACATCAGGTGATGATTCAATTATGGCATATCAACAAGCCATCAAACAATTTAATCAGACATGGCAATCAGGACAGATGTAATTCTGTAATATTATAAATCAAGAAAAAATTTTATCATTTTTTTATTTTTCCAACTCGGAAAACTTTACCTTTACAAACAGAACAAAATCCTTTAACACAAACTTTGCCATTTTTCATAGTAGTTTGTTTAGGATTTTTAATTTTTCTTTTTGTTTTACACTTTCTACAATAGACTTTTGAAGATGTAGATTTTGAAGTAATTTTTTTAGTAGATGACTTTGATTGCTTTTTTGGTTTGGTAATTTTACGTTTAATATGCGTAGATTTTGAAGTAATTTTTTTAGTAGATGACTTTGATTGCTTTTTTGGTTTGGTAATTTTACGTTTAATATGCGTAGATTTAGATTTTTTAATTTCTTTTTCTAATTCATTGATTTGTTTTTGTAGAATATCTAATTGTGCAATTTGTTGAGTAGCTTCTTCTTCTTTTGGTTCAGATTCAGATAAAATATGAGAAGACAGTAAATCTTCTAAATCATCTATTTGTTCCTGCAGATCAGCTAATTGTGCAATTTGTTGAGGAGTAGCTTCTTCCTCTTCTGGTTCTGGTGTTGGTTCTGGATGAATTTCTTTTGTGAATCCTTTTGGTAATGAACCTCTAGGACTTGAAGGGGGTTCTGGTGTTGGTTCTGGTTCTTGATGAATTTCTTTTGTGAATCCTTTTGGTAATGAACCTCTAGGACTTGAAGGTGGTTCTGGTGTTGGTTCTGGTTGAAATTCTAATTCTTTAACAGATTCAGATTTTACATTGGTCCTTCAGGTAAATCTCCAAGATGATCTAATTTTACTTTGTTTTCATCAATACGAATGTATGGGTTACCTCCAATGGAGAAAGTTTGTATTTTATGTCCCTTTTTCCAAGACTCCTTTCCACTGTAAATTGTAATGTAAAATAATCCATTTCTGATATCAGAATGTATGGTCAAACGATCTACTGGTTCTCCGATAGTAATTCCTTTGTCAGTATCTTGATGACGTATGGCAACAGAGATCAGATGATCAGAATCATAACTAACCTGAGAAATAAAATAGTCAGCCCATTTATCCATTATAAAAAATGGTGATTATGTTCTAATAAATAAGCACGTAAGAGCTAAAAAACAAGATTATAATTGGTTCAAGAGTAATATGATTAAATGGAAATCTCAGTAGAACCATGGAAAAAACTGATTATTCATGAAGTAATTGAATACAAGTTTGATGATTGGGTAAAACAGATAGCATTTAGCACAAGATCCTCAGGTGGAGGAATTCCTACAATGCAATGGACAAATGGAATTGTATTTGCACCAGCAAATTTTCCAACTACAAATATCACAGTTGAAGAACAATTGAAAGGAACTCTACATTGGTCATCAGTATCTTTTGCAATTAAAGAGAAATTTGAAAAACAAATTGTAAAGGAAAATGCAACCATCAATCTAGTTGATGTCAGTGTAAATGAAATTTTCAAAGAATTGGCAACAAGTTTGAAAGCACAATCAAAATATGCTACTTTGGAATCTGGCAAAGACTAATAGATATAGAAAAAACGATAAAAAATTGTGAAATATATCTAAAACAGATTAAACAATACGAGTCTGAGCCTTACTATGTAAATCATTTTTTTAATGAATACATTAATTCTGTAAATGATACATTTAATGGAATTTTTGAAGAAGGAAATAGAGATTTTGGATTATTTATTTCAGACAAGATTTCACAAAAAAACTTTGATGAAAAAGCAGTAATGAAAAATGATCAAAATGCAATAAAATTTTCTGAATGGTATTCAAAACAATATAATCAGGAACATGAAAATCCATATCCAAATTTCATAAAAAAAATTTGTGAATTCAAAAACAAATTTGAAAAACTACCTAAAATTAAAATCATGATTAGAGCATCAGATAGATACAAAGATGATATTTATCAGCAGATTAAAGTGAATTTGAGTCATGAAAAATTACGTTCAAAAGAAGAATTAGATATTGAAATCAAAAGACAATTACCAATATTTTTAGAAATAATAAATCATAAAAGAGACAAAAATAACGAGCCTAAAGTAGGAGAAAACCAAGTAATTGCATCTACATTTCTAGATTTTGAAGAATGTAAAAATATTGAAATTGCATATGCAGCTGAAATTTACATTCCAGTTATGAGACGATTTGTTGAAGAATCAAGAAAGAAAATTAAAGAATTAACGACATGGAAATAATTTTACAAATTAATCTGAAAATCCAAAAATAGAATGTTTATTTTTAATTTTGATTATTGGTAAATACGAATATCCATGATCAAAATTATTTGAAAATTCTGGATCTTGTCCTTGATTTCCTTGATATTTTACAAAATGTTTGGTAGGTTCAGAATCTAATTCAACATAATTGAAATTATAGATTACTTCATCCATATCTAATGATGTAATGTATCCCAGTACCCAAGAATTTTTGTGAGGTAATGCATATAGAGTAAGATTTGATTCATCTGGAAACTCAGGATCATATGTTAATCGTGCTAAACTTCCCAAATCTTTAACTTGAATTGGATGAAATTGATCAGAGATTTTTTTAGATTTCATAGATAGTGAGGAAATTTTTGATTCCATATGTACAATAGGTGCATAGTTTGAGATATTTTTTGTAGATTCTACAATATTACAAATCTCTTTTCCGGCAGTAACTTGGTATAAAACATACCTACCAGATTTTGGCATTTGTGCATAAAAAATCAATAAGGTATTTGCAAGAGTTAAACTACTTGAAACAATTCTTGAACCATCAAATTCTTGAGAATATACTCTTAGTGGGTATTCTCTAAATGAGCAAGCATATCTTGCTAAATCTTCAAAACTAGATAATTCAACAAAGCATTCATTCTGAGTGATTGTCATCAAAAAATATTGAAGGAATTAAGATTTTATTCTTTCGAAAATTATTGTGATCTAGGCCACATAGTATTCCAAGTTTCAGCAAATTTTTTCATCATTTCACCATATGCGTTCATTTGTTCTAATCCAGATGAACTTAGAGTCTTTTGCCAATTTTCAGCAAATTGTTTGAAAACATCGGCATTAGAATCATTGAGAGCTTTTTGCCAATTTTCTCCAAATTCTTTAAAGGATTTCATTCCTGCATCAGTCATTACTTTTTGCCAATTTTCTCCAAATAATTTCATGGTTTCAGCACTTGATTCAACAGTTGCCTTATCCCAAACTTGATTGAATTTAGCTTGCATGTCATTACTTGCATTTTGAATTTGCTCAAAAAGTGATTTCCAGCCTTCAAGTGACTTTGTATATTCTTGCCATAGTGAATCCCACTCTTTTGATTTATCTTGTTCAGACATTAAGAAGAGATAGTTTATGTTATTCTTAAATGGATCCATGAAAAATCGGTTATTTGAAATATTTCTCTAGTTTGATTTTATCGATGTTTGGAATTTTTGCTAATTCAAATCCTTCTGCTCGTTTTGAAAAAGATTTTGTTGCATCAATTCCCATTTTTGCAGTTCGTAATTTCTGTTGATTACTAGAAGGATCAAGACTAGAACCACGAACATTTTTTATAATAATTAGATCTTTATCTGCTTGGAATCTTGTTGCCATAGCATATTCTACTGATTCAGCGCTATTAGGATCAATATCTTCATCAACTACAGTTACTTGTTTTAGGGAGCGATGAGAATCAAATGTTTTTTTAATTATTTTTTTAGGATCAGATTCATTCTTCTTTTTAATTTGCACAACAGCATGCAACCAATTACATCCGCCATTAGTCATTGAGACTTGTTGTGTTTGGGGAAAAGTTTTCTTTAATTCTCCATTTAATTTAGATTCAATTGGCATTCCCATTAGTAATCTATGTTCGGAATAACCAGATAAAACATCATGAAAAATTGGGTTGTTTCTATAATAGAGATTTTCAAGTTCAAAAACTGGTTGAGATCTTTTATGATCATATGTTTGAAGCATTTCAACCATCCATTCACGATGAGTTTTATCACGAAGAATTTTTCCTTCCATTACAATTTCAGCACCTGATGGCACATTCAGTCCTGTAAAAGGAAGTTTTGCCAAAGTTAATTTTCCTCCAAGAAGCGAATTTGCAATATCAATTTCGTCTTTTCCCCATTCAGCTTGATATGCACCAGCGATAGAAATTGCTGGATGAACTCCTACAGTAATTGCAATTTTCAGATCTTCACCATGTTCTTTTGCATCAATGAAACATCTGTGGAGATGACGCCCTTCTACCATTCTAATGGAAAAATGAGTTTTATCAATTGGCATTAATCTATGAAATGAAGAATTTTGTTTTCCGGTTTCAGGATTCTTAGCATAAGCAATAGAAGATGTGATAAATGGACCAGATTCTTTTGCAAAATGGGTTACAATAGGCAGGAAAAAGAGATTTTTTGACTTGTTTTCCATGAATTTTCCAGAAGGGATGATTTTTGGCTTTTTAGCTTTTTTAATCGCTGAAATGACTTTTTCATGAATATTGTTTTCTGAACCTCCAACTGCTAAAGCAAATCTTTTTCGAGTTCCTACTAAATTAGCAACTAAACTGAAATTACTTTCTTTAATATTTTCAAATAAAACTGCATGTGAGCCGTCAACTTTTGCAGTAATTTCAGCAATTTCAAATTTTGTGGAAACTTTGGTTTTAACAGTTTTGAGATCTTTACTCTTTTTGATTTGTGAAATAAAATTTCTTAAATCAACCATTTTCTACCATCTCCATTATCTCAGACATTAAGGCTTTTGCAGTATTAGATTCTAAATCTTTTGGAATAAATGTAGAAACTAAAGCAATACCTCTCATCCTGGTGCTTATTCGTTCAGCAATAAGTTTTAAAAAAAGAGATTCATGTTTAGATGGAATGATGGTTGTGGTAATTGGTGTAGGTCCAGTTGCTAAAGAAACAACCATAGAACCTATTTTGTTAGATCCTTCTGCAACTGAAATAAAATATCCATTATCAAATTTTTGAGTTTGTAAAAAAAAAGTACGGCTCTCCAAATTTACCACTTTATGGGAAAATCCACTTGGAGAGTTCAATAAGCTATGAACAAATCTTATGCTTTTATTGCTATTGATTCACTTTCTTGGGAGGTTTCGATATTTGGATTTTTCTTGCAATTTTTTTCGTGTTTATCTGCATAAACAAATAATTTTTCACAGTGTATGCAAGGAGTTTTTTCCTTCTTTGTTGCTTTTGATTTAGAAGCTTTAGATTTTGATTTTGCTTTAACTGCTACTTCAATCTCTACTAATTTACTATCTGCAGCTGCTTTAGCTTCAATAGAATCTGCTTCAACTCTAGCACGTAATTTTGCTTTGTATTTTAGATTACGTGGTTTTGTTCTTAATCTATATCCACAACATGGACACCAAAGACCTTCCCATTTAATGAAAATTTCACAAATTTGGCATCGACGTTGTCCAGAGGCATATCTTCCGGTTCCAACAGGCTTTTGAGCCTTGTATCTAACACAAATTCCTTTACAAGTCATTTTGGTAATTTATTATAGAATTCACAGGTATATAAGAATAGATCGATAAAATCTATAATATAATTAAAAAAAGTTGTAAATATTATAGGTTATTTTACGATCAAAGTTATTAGTTTCAAAAAAAACGAAGAAAACATCAATAAATATGTATAGTTTTTTTGAATATCGGTTTTTTTGAAAAAATAACATATAGCAATATAGTTGTTTGACTAATAATTTCATTGTTTTTTTAAAAAACACATAAAAAATTCAGTATATCCTCATACTTTCATCATTGTAGGAACAAAATAAGAGTAAAAAGCAGTAAATTTGCATGATTTTCAAAAATTTTAAAAGAAAATTTCTAATTTTTTTAACCTGTCATTGACAAAGGAAGAATAAAGTGTCTATATCCTTCTCGTTGTGAGATAAATTTTGCAGAAAGCATATCTCGTTTTCCTCTTTGATTGAAATTTTTAATTTTTAGACTAGTTTTCTGTTCATCAACAAATTCTAATTCAAAAGATGAGCAAAAATTTAGATTAAGTACAGATACAATTTGTTTTGCAATTTTCATATTTCCATTTCCGATTTTTACAATTTTTCGTTTTGCTCTAAGACCACCTAGAATTTTAATAATGTGAAAAACTAATTCTTCAACTGAAGAATATAATGAGCTCTCAATTTCTTTTCCATAGTAAAATATCGATAAGCCAATTCTTTGTCCTGGATCAACTCCTAAAATTAGATCTTCTTCAAAATCTGGATTGAGTCTTTGCATCATTATACCTCTAATTACAGTAGGATGATGTTCAAAGATATCTTCGTGAAGTAAGAGTTTTTCACAGTTTTTTGGAGACTCTTTTTTGGTAGTAAAAATTAGGTTCCCAGAATAATCTAAAATTTCTTCAGGAAGAATAGAATCATATGATAATTTGAGAATCTTAAGATAAGTTGAAAATCTATAGTATGGTTTACCGTATGTAGTTGCAATTCCAATACGAGTATTCAGCAAAGGATCGATAATGTACTGGATAAAATATGTGATTTAGATTTATGCTTTCAAAACAGTTGACACTACATGTTTAACTGCTTCATCAAAATTAGCATCAATATTTGACTGGATTTCAGATAATTTAGCCTCACCTGCTTGAATAATTTTGGCTGATTCTGCTGTTGCCTTTTCTTTTGATGCATTAATGATTACTTCAGCCTCTTTTGTGGCCATTTCTTGAGTTTTTTCTATCAAGACATCAATTTCAGTCTGAGCCTTCACAGCTAATTGTTTTTTCATATCAGTTACTTTGCCATTTAGGGAATCAAGATCATCTTCTAATGAGTTCAAAGATTTGATTATTCCAGTAACTTTGGATTCAGCCATATTGCTCATTATACCGAAAATTCAACAATTCCATTACTTAAATCATTCATTTTTAGCCAGTTTTTAGGAACAAAAATGGAAGAATTAGACTTTATCCTGAAGTTAGAAGTAATATTGCCCTTGCAAGATCGCCTTTAGCTTCCTCTAAAGCAGTTTTAGCTTTTTCTTCATCAACTCCAGCTTGCTGACTAACTAGCTGAATATCTTCTTCTGAAAAAATCGGAACCTCTAATTCACTTTCCTCATAACTATCTGCAGTTACTGTAAAAATAGAACTATCTTTTGCTTTCATTTCAGTAACAGATGGTTTGGAAATAATAATCTCTTTTTTGTCCGTCTTGATTATTACCTCTTGGACGTTTGGGAGTTCGCTCATATCAAGACCCATCTTATCCATCATCCTTCGCATTTCGCGATTTCCTCCTCGCATCATGATTCTATTTCCCCTTTACGACTTTTTAAACTATCTCTGACCTTAATTGCTACGCCCCTATCAAAATCTAAAATCATCTCACATGATAGAACAGCCTTTCCAACTGCAATGACTTTATTTTCAAATAATACAGGAGTGTCAGCAGAAATTCGTACTTTTTTTCCACACCAAACCACATGTTTACAAAATACAGAACGTCCTTCCATAACAAATGGAGCTGCATCTTTGTTTATCTCAAGACAGTTTTCTTTGAATGCTTTACTTTTCAGTAAAATTTGAGCAAAATAAGTACTAATTGCTAAACCACCATCAATTCTCAAAGTGCATAATAAATTTCCTTTATGTGAAACAGTTCTCATTCTACCAGTCTTTCGTGAAAAAGTAATTTCAACATCTTTTGGTAAATGCTTGGACACACCATTTCCAAATAATGCATCAAGTGAATGCTGAAGCTTTAGGATTTGATCCATACACATAGGCGATATTTTCTAAATATTAGTTCAATGTTTAACTATATTACAAGTCTCAAACTATATAGACTGGTTTTTTCCCTTTAGATTATGGAAGACAGAGGAGAAACAAGGAAACTTCAATTCACAGGAAAATCATCATACATAGTTTCATTACCAAAACAATGGGTTATGGATTTAGGTCTAAAACAGGGAGACCAAATTAGAATAGTAAGAAAAGGATCATCAACATTAGAACTTTATCCACCAAAATTTGAATCCCGTATCCAAAAAAAAGAAGATGCAACAATAGAGATTGGCATTGAAGAAGAAGCATCATCGATAGTTAGAAAATTAATTTCTCTGTATTTTTTAGGATTCAAAACAATTAACGTTAAATCAAAAAATGGAAGATTAAGCCCCAATCAAAGAAAAACTGTAAAAGAAGCAGTTAAGCGAATGTTGATGGGTTCTGAAATTATTTCTGATTCAAGTGGAGGAATCACAGTACAAGTTCTTGTAAATTTGTTGGAATTATCAGTTGATGGAGCATTCAAGAGAATGATTCACTTAGCTAGATCAATGTCTAGTGATGCAATATTAGCAGTAAAGGAGAATAATTTAGATCTTGCACAAGAAGTAATCAATACAGATGATGAAGTAGATAGATTTGGATTTTATATTATTCGACAATTAAAGATAGCAATTCAAAATGAGCACATGTTAAAAGAGATGGGTTTTAGAAATGCAAGAAATTGTCTTGGATATAGACTAGTTGTAAAAAATATTGAAAGAGCAGGGGATCATGCAGCATTTATTGCAAAAGATCTTCTTGAATTCAAAAAACCAGTCAAAAAAGAAATTTTAGAAAAACTTCAAGATATGAATGAATTTTGTTTATCAGTTTTGGATGATTCATGTTTGGCATTATTCAAAGAAGATTACACACAAGCAGAAAAAACCATTAAAAAAACAAATGAAATTGCCAAATATGAGAAAAAAGTAAGGGACGCCTCAAAATCACTAAAAGATGAGGAGGAAATCTACAGGATTAGAAGAATGACTGAAAATATTAGAAGAGTTTCTGAATATGCTAGTGATATAGCAGAAATTGTGCTAAATATGAACATTGAAAAAACATTGAAAAAACTGAATGATTAATCAAAACAGGTAGAATCTTTAACATGAATTAAACTAAAAAAATCGAACCAAAATGAAGTCAGTTATTTTAATCACATATGATAAAGAAGATGCAATCAATGAAGCCAAAGGATTGTGCGATGCTGCAGGATATCAAGTAGTTCATACAATTACTGCAAAATTTCTACAAAAACGAAAATATGGAATGAGTGGTGGAGTTTTAGAAAAATTAGAAGAATTAACAGAGAAACTCAGACCAGATGTAATTGTATTTGATGAGATTTTAAAACCAAGTCAAAACTATAATATTGCATCTGTTTTACATAGAGAAATTTTAGATAGGGAAGCATTAATTCTTGAAATTTTTGAAAGCAGAACATCAAGTGCAGAATCAAAATTACAAGTAAAATTAGCTCAATTAAGATATGAAATGTCAAGAGCTAAAGAAAAAGTTCGTCTATCAAACATGGGAGAGCAGCCAGGATTTATGGGAATAGGAAAATTTGAGGTTGATGTTTACTATAATGACATCAAACATAGAATGCAGACAGTAAGATCTAAACTGGAAAAAGCAGGAAAACAAAGAGAACTTCACAGACAAGGAAGAAAAAGAATGGGATTCAAGATAATCTCACTTGCAGGTTATACTTCTTCAGGAAAAACAACTTTGTTTAACAAAATGACAGGAGAAACAAAAACTGAGAGTAAAGAATTGTTTACAACACTTTCTACAACTATACGAAGAGTAACAATTAATCGAGAGCCATTCTTAATCTCAGATACAGTTGGTTTTATCAGTAAATTACCTGCATATATGATAGATGCATTCAAATCAACACTTGAAGAATTAAAACATACAGATATCATAATTGTTGTAATTGATATTAGTGATTCATTAATTGAATTAAAAAAGAAATTTGCTAGTTGTATGAGAACGTTAAGTGAGTTAGATATTGAAAAAGATAAGATGATTTATGCGTTAAACAAAGCAGATTTGGTAAAAAGTGAAGAGATAGAGAGAAAAATCGACATACTTGATTTAACTGAAAATAAAAAATGCATTTCAGTTTCTGCAAAAACAGGTGAGAATGTTAACCATCTTAAAGAATTGATCAAAGATATTATGACAAATCAGAATTCACCTAAATTTGAGAGAAACATTTTGGAAGGAGTTGAAAAAGAATTTGGTAATTGAGATAGTTAGAATAGGACAACGTCTTGTAAGAGACGACAGAGTTACTACTCATGTAGCACTAGTTTCAAGGGCATTTGGAGCAAAGAGAATTTTCATGACTGAAGTCAATCCTGAAATCAAAGATTCTCTAGAAAAGATCAATAAAACTTGGGGTGGAAATTTTGTGGTTGAATTTATTGATAAATGGAAATCAGTTGTAAAAAAGAAAAAAGAAGAAAATTTTAGAATTGTGCATCTTACTATGTATGGAGAAAGCATTAATGATGTGCAAGAGAAACTTCGAAAAGAAGAAAATCTATTAGTTGTTGTAGGGGCTGAAAAAGTTCCAAGAGAAATTTATGAATTAGCAGATTATAACATAGGAGTTGGAAATCAACCGCACTCAGAGATTAGTGCACTTGCAATACTTTTAGATCGTATCCAAAAAGGTGAACAATTTGAGAAAACATTTCCAAATGCAAAAAGGAAGATCATACCCACAAAAAAGGGCAAAAATGTGCAAGTAAAAGAAACAAGGGATTAATAGTAGAAAATTCGGATGGATTAGAGTTGGTAGACAAATACGAAGATCCTTTTGTAAGAATTGCTTCAATGATTGGCGGAGATGAATACCTCAAAGTAGCAAGATCACTCCTAAAAGCTGAAGATGCAACTGATGAAGAAATTGCGAGTTCTACAGGTCTTAGAATTAACATGGTAAGAAAAGTATTGTATGATCTATTTGGAAAATCACTCATTACTGGAATCAGAGTAAAAGACGAGAGAAAAGGGTGGTTTGTCTACAGATGGAGAACTAGAAGAGAAGAAGTTGAACATTTTATTGAAAATCAAAAAAAGAAAATTACAGAAAGATTGCAACAAAGATTTGATTATGAAAATGCTTCTGACTTTTATCATTGTGGAAATGAAGATTGTTCAAGAATAACCTTTGAGGCAGCACTTGACGGTATGTTCAAATGTCCATCATGTGGAAATGTTCTAAATCTAAAAAAGAATGATAAATCTAAAAAAGCATATTCAAGGAAAATTGATGTAATTAAAAAAGATATGCAGCAAATATTCTAATTAGATTTTAAAATAATACTAGATTAAATATAGGGTAAATTTGTAAAATAGCCTTGGCTCAAATAACAACAGTCAATCCAGCTACTAATGAAGAAATTACAACATTTTCAACAATGGATAAAAATCAAGTATTTGATTTAGTAGGAAAAGCTAGAAGAGCTTTTCCAGAATGGAAAAAAGATTATGAAAAACGTAGAAGTTATATTTACAATTTAGTAGAATACCTGAAGAAAAACAAAACAAGACTTGCAAAAGTTGCAACAACTGAAATGGGAAAACCAATCAAAGAATCAATTGGAGAAGTTGAAAAATGTGCTTGGGCATTAGAATTTTATGCTGATCATGGTGATAGTTTTCTTTCTGATGAAGTATTAAACACAGATGCAAGAAAGAGTTTTCTAACTTTTGAACCATTAGGGGTAATTGGTTCTATTATGCCTTGGAATTTTCCTTATTGGCAGGCATTAAGATTTGCTGCACCATGTTTAATGGGAGGAAATGTAATTGTTATGAAACCATCCAGAGTAACTATGCAATCAGGAATTGAAATTGAAAAAGCATTTACTGAATCAGGCGTACCAGATGGGATTTTTCAGACAGTGGTAGGAAGCGTAGATGCAGCAAACCATCTAATTGATTCTGATGTAAATGGTGTAACCTTTACTGGAAGTACAAGTGCGGGAGCAAAAGTAGCTGAAAGAGCTGCAACGCATTTAAAAAAATGTGTTTTAGAATTAGGCGGAAGTGATCCTTTCATAGTATTAGATGATGCAATTATTGAAAAAGCAGCAGAAGGAGCAGTAAAAGGTAGATTCATCAACTGTGGTCAAAGTTGTGTAGCCTCAAAAAGATTCTTTGTTGGAAAAAATATTGCAAAAGAGTTCATTGAATTATTTATTAAAAAAGCATCTCAGCTTAAAATTGGAGACCCAATGTCTATGGAAACTGATATTGGACCAATTTCAAGTAAGGATGGACTAGAAACAATTTCTGGAATTGTAGAAGATGCAAAAGAAAAAGGTGCTGAAATTCTTTTGGGAGGTTCTGAGATTGATGGTAAAGGATTCTTCTATAATCCAACAATTCTCACAAATGTAAAACCAGATATGAGAATTGCAAATGAAGAAACATTTGGACCAGTTGCACCAATTACAATTGTGGAAAATGAAAGTGAGGCAATCAAATTAGCTAATAATATTGAATTCGGTTTGGGTGCAAGTATTTGGACGAAAGATCTTGCAAAAGCAGATAAAATGTCTAGACGAATTGAATCAGGAATTGTTAGTGTTAACAATGTAGTAATTTCAGATCCTAGAATTCCTTTTGGAGGAATAAAACATAGTGGATTTGGAAGAGAATTATCAAGATATGGAATGTTAGAATTTGTAAACATAAAATCAGTGAGATTTTATGATAATCTTACACATCATCACTACGTAGAATAGATTTTTTACAATTGAAAATTAGAGAATTATCTAATCGATTTAAAGAAAAATAATTAAAAGATAGAAATTAGTTAACGATTTTTCGTTAACAAGTGGGTTTAACGATTAGAAAGGCTTTTTGCTTTTACAAATTTCCAAATTCTTTTGGTCATTTCATTTGGTGCAATTGGTTTATTTCCAAAAACTTGCTCTACAGTTTCTTTACGACCTGCAAAATTAATTGCATATCCACCAAATGGTAATTTTTTTGTTTTTGATTTAGTAGCTTTCTTTTTTGTAGTTTTTCTTTTTGTTGTAGCTTTCTTTTTTGTAGCTTTCTTTTTTACTGCCAATTTCTTGTAATTTTATTTCAAATTAGGTATATAACTTAGACCTTAACATAATTTAATACAAGATGATTTTTGAGCCTCTTGATTAACTTGAGACGTAGATTAGGTGAATTTGAAATTTTTTTAAAACCCCGTCCATGAACAAAAGAAATTGCATCATTTCCTCCAATTAAAAATGGAGATATTGTAATAATCAATTCATCAAAAAGACTTTGTTTAATAAATTCCCAGTTAACTGTTCCACCACCTTCAACAAGTATTGTTTTAATTTTTTTATCTGAAAGTTTTTTCAATAATAATTTAATATTTACAGAATTTTCTCCAGTAATAATTACTTCTACAGGAAATTTTTTTAGTTTATCAAAATTTGATTTAGTGATATTTTTTGATACAGCTATGATGGTTGGAATCTTATTACTTGTTTGTAGAATTTGTGATTTTTTAGAGATAGTACCTTTAGAATCTAAAACTATTCTAATTGGATTTCTTCCTCTAGTATGTCGTACAGTTAACAAAGGATTATCTTGTAAAACTGTATTTTTTCCAACAAGAATTGCATCTACTTTAGATCTTAGTTTATGAACTCTTACACTATCTTGTTTTGAAGATAGTTTTGAATCACCTGTCCTAGTTGCAATTTTTCCATCAATTGATGTTGCGGCACTTAGAATTACATAAGGTCTAGATTTTTCCATATACTATTTTACCTCCAATCATTACTGCTTTAATTGTAGATTCTGATGCTCGTTGAACTATTGACGCATAAGGATTATGCATTGGTTCTAAATCCAATGCATGCTTGTCAAGAAAAATACAATCAGCAATTTTTCCAGTTTCAATTACTCCAATATCTTTTTTCAAAAGTTTTCCTCCGTTTACAGTAGCCATTTTAAGAATTTCTTTAGGATCGATTCTTTTTTTGTGAATTCCCATAGTTACTTTCCAAAGAAAATCCATTTCTCTAAACATATCAGGAGAATTTATCATCACATTATCTGTACCTAAAGCTAAAGTACATCCTGCCTTGTGCATCAATTCTATATCTGGGATTCCTTCTGCCAGGGACGAATTTGCTCGTGGACAGATTACAATCCCTCTAGTTTTCTTTGCTACAGTACAAAGATCACTTTTTGATGCAAAAGTCATGTGAACTAAAAAATGAGGTTTTAGAGATAAAGCCCGAATTGTTTCAGATTTTCCAGTAATTTTCTTTGATGTAGAAACACTTTGTTCAGTTTCAGAAGAATGTATGACTCTAAGTTTTGTCGTTTTAGAATAATGATTTAGTACTGATGTACTATTTTCATTTGCACCACTTATACCAATTCCATCACATTTTTTGAGAAGGGTACTCAGATCTCCATTCTTTTCTCTAGGGAAAGGTAGATTTTTTCTGATTTCAGATATTTTTTGATAAAATTCCACTCGACCTAGAATAATTGAACGCAAAGGAATATCAGATAATACTTTTTTGAGTAAAATCACACCATCTAATCCACCTTCTCTAAAATCAACAAATGTAGTGATCCCTTTTCTAATCATTGAATGACATGTGTTTTTCATAAAATTAGCAAGATTTTCTTCAGAAGTATTTTTCAATATTTTTGATTTTGCCCCAAATACAGGATGAATTCTTTTATCAACAGAACTATTTAGTGTAACATCTTTTCCAATGGAATCTCCTATGTGAGTATGAGCATTGATAAATCCTGGAATTAATAAAAGACCTTCACAATCTATGGATTCTTCTTTAACGCTTGATTTAATTTTTGGTTGAATTTTTTTAAATATTTTATTCTGAATTTGGATATTAGTATTTGAAACAAAATCTAACTCTTGACCTAATAATACACTTAGATTTTTAATTAACATGATAATTCATAAACTTCAGGTTTCTCTTTCCCTGAATCTCGAATTTCTCGTATAGTATCAAGAGATTTTGTGGCTAGTTTGACAGCTTCTCTTGCAGTATATCCATTACCAATTCCACAATTCAAGGAAATTTTGTCATCACTTTTAATTATATCAATAAAATTCTGTACAGATTTTTTTGCATCATCACTTGCAATTACCATAAAGTTATCTCCGCCCATAAAAAAGGTAAGAGAATCTTTTTGCAGAAAAAATTTTGACATTTTTGAATATAACGTAAAAATTATTGATGAAATTTCATAAGGGGAATTAGTTTGTCCTTTTGAAGTAAGATTATCTACATCTAAATGCATGATTGAGACTTTTGAATCAGATTTACCATTAACAAAACCAAAAATATTATGTTCTTTATTTAATATGATTTCATTTCTCTTTCCATCATGAGCTTTCAGGTTTGCTTCAAATGGAGATTCACCAAAACCAATTGAAACTGTTAAACGCACATCAAATAATTTTTTGAGTGATTTTTGGATTTGAATATGATCATCTAACTCAAGTCCATTTGAAACTACAAAAAATTCATCTGCTCGATTAAGAAAAACGAGACAATTTTTTTCAGAAAATAGTTTCTGTATTTCTTTGTAAAGCGATGCTTGAAGCATTTGGAGTTCATGTTCTCTATCACTTCCTAATGTTAGTGTCCAAGGACCATATCCACTAATTTTCAAGATACTAAGTTGAATCATTTTTGAATTCTCTGCAGTTCTTTAGAGATTTTCACAACAGATTCAACTGCATGTTCTGCAACAGGTCTTATTCTAGCATAAGCATGTCTTTCATGCATCATAGGACCTGATATTCCTAAAGAAACAGGTTTTTGGTATTTTATGGACAACTCAGAAATGGATCTTGCAGTAGCATGAGAAATCACCTCATCATGCTTTGTTTGGCCTGTAATTATTGTGCCTAAAGTGACTATACCATCAACATCTTTTTTCTTCAATAATGCATCTACAATAATGGGAATGTCAAAAGCACCAGGAACCTTACATGTATAGACTATTTTTAATTTCATCAAGTTTGCTTTTTCTTGAGCTACTGAAAGCATCCTAGACGTTACTTTTTCATTGAATTCCGAAACTACTATAGCAATATTCAAAACTAATTCACCTTAGCGTATTCTAAAAGTTCTTTTCCATCAACTAATGGAATCCCATTTTGCTTTGCAAATTTTTCAGCTTTATCTACTGATAGTGCATTATATGTTTCAGCATCCATCATTTCACAAATAGCAGTAACTGGAGTCAGTTCTGCAATTTTGGTTAAATAAACA
Organism: Candidatus Nitrosopumilus sp.; assembly: GCA_963667665.2. Taxonomy (GTDB): domain Archaea; phylum Thermoproteota; class Nitrososphaeria; order Nitrososphaerales; family Nitrosopumilaceae; genus Nitrosopumilus. The sequence goes on along the minus strand of OY763927.2, from coordinate 1,672,344 downwards.
GACATTTCAGTATGTCCTTGACGTGCAGCTAACAACCCTTTAGATGCTATTAGTAAAGGAACATGACCTGGAGTTTTAAAAGATGATGCAAATTTTTTCTGTTTGTTTTCAACATTAAAGATCTTTGCCATCTCTTGAATTGTTAATGCTCTGTCTTTATCAGTAATTCCAGTATAAGTTTGATAATGATTTACTGACAAAGAAAAAGTTGGATGATCACCATAAGGTGCCAAACCCATAATCATCTCCTTGTTTGACATTGGAGAATCAAAAAGAATTTCATGCATATATCTTAATTCAAGAGATGTTGCAAAATTATGATCTAATGCAATACATAACAATCCACCAGCATTTTGACGCATTCTTGCAACATGTTCCGGTGTAACAAATTCTGCAGCTACTACCATATCAATCTCATTTTCTCTTCCAGCTGAATCAAACAATAGAACAAATTCTCCACGTTTTAGAGATTCTAGTGCAGATTCAAGATACATATACAAAAATTCCTTAAATCTAATTATAAAGTTTACTAAAAAAGTGGTAATTACCACTAAAATTGTAGATAATTGGCTTTATTTTAGAATGTATTTCCCAAGAATATCAGTTTCAATATTAACTTTATCGCCAACTTTTTTGGTTTTAAAATTTGTAACTTCAATGGTGTGAGGAATTAATGATACAGATGCAAGAGTATTTTTGATATCAACAACCGTTAAACTAATTCCATCTACAGCGATAGAACCTTTTTTCACTACATATTTTGATAGTTTTTTGGGAACTTCAAACCAAATTTGAACTTCTTTAGGTTTTTTTAGAATTTTTCTAATAACTCCTACTCCATCAACATGACCTAAAACAAAATGCCCTTCTAATCTATCACCTGCTTTTAAGCTACGTTCAATGTTTACAATTCCACCAACTTTGAGATTTCCAAGATCTGTTTTTTTTGTAGTTTCTTCAATCATTTCAAAAATACAATTAGATTTTGATAGTTTTGTTGCAGTAAGACAAACGCCATTAAGAGCAACACTTTGTCCAATTTTTAATCCCTTAACATGTTTTCCTAGATTTATAGTCATTTGAATAGCACTTCTATTTTTTGTATTTTTAGAAATTTTTTCTACTTTACCAATACCTTTAATGATTCCTGTAAACATCAAAAACTATTATAATTCTCTGTATAAAATTATTTAGATGAACAATATTGTTGGTATAAACAAGAAGAAATAGCAGATGTTTTATAAAAAAATATAAAAGAATTAATTATTTTAGGAATTTTACCTGCATATGGAACAAATAATACAATTTCAGAATACATAGAAGAACATCAAAAGGATTCTGAGGATAAACATTTAGAGATATTTGGAATAATAGAACAGAATCAAAAGGATTCTGAGGATAAACATAACAGCCTATTCACCACGCTTGGAAACCATACAACAAGTTCCAACAAATTATCTCTTCTAGGTATAGAAATTGCCATTGGAGCATTAGCAATTTCTATAATATTTTCAGCAATAATTTTTGTAAGAAATAGACAATTAAATACAAAATCAACAAATCTCCAGTCGGCAACAATATTTTTTCATTCAGAAAAATGGGAAAGTGCAAGAAAATACTATGATTCAGTGATTAAAGATGATCCAGAACATGTTCCTTCGTTGATTAACGCGGGAGCAAGTTTGATGCATCTAAACAAATATCATAAAGCTTTACCATATTTTGAGAAAATTATTGAAATTGAACCAACTAATGCAATAGCATGGAGTAACAAAGGAATTTGTCTAGCAAAAACTGGAAGACATAAGGAATCACTAGAATATTATGATAAGGCAGTGTCCTTAGATAGTAATCTAACTGATGCCGTTGTTAACAAAGCTGCTTCACTTATTGATTTAAAACAATTTAAAAAAGCATTAGAGATAATCAAAACAGTATTAGAAAAACAATCTTATGATGAAATAGCACTTGCAAATAAAGGAAAATGTTTTATGAATTTGGGCATGATAGAGAAAGAAAAAGGAAATATAATTAATGCAAATGGAAAATTTGATGATGCCATTTCATGTTATGATCAAGCTTTAAAGATTAACCCTAATGAAATAATTGCATTAACTGGAAAAGGGGCAGTTTTGAATATTCAAGAAAAATTTGATTATGGATTATCTTGTTTTGATAGAATTTTGAGAATAGATCCTGGCAATGTAGATACGTTATTCAATAAAGGTGCAATGTTAATGAGATTAAAAAAATTTGATGATGCCATTTCATGTTTTAATGAATGTTTAGTGATAAAACCAGATAACGAACAGGCTTTGAATCTTAAGGGTTCCGCAATAGCAATTAAAGGAGATGATCTTGCAGCAATACCATTATTTAATGAAGCAATATCTATTGATCCAAAGTATATTGATGCAATTTACAATAGAGCACTTTCATTTTTTAAATTGGATAAGATGAATGAAGTGATAAAAGATTGTTTATCCATATTAAATCAAAACCCAGAGGAACTAGATACAATCCGATTGATAAAAGTGTCATATTTCAAATCAGGAAATAAAACTGAAGCATTAAGATGGGATATAAGACATAAAGAAATTCTTAAAAAAATGAAAAAATGATTATCGGCACTCTTTGCACCATGAGGTTGCCGCCATTGTTTCTAATGCCAAACAAGTCTTTTACTTTTGTTTCATTGTTTGCTACTTTGCCACAATTTGGGCATCTAGCATAGTCGAATTTTTCCATGATCATGATTGTAGTTTTTTCATATAAAGGATCAGCATGAATTGTTAGTCAGACTTTATCCTTTGGTCAACCAATCTTGCAACACTGGGTTTTTTGATCATATGTAGACTATGAATCTCAATGAGTGGAAGTGAAGGAAAATACTTTTGGAAAGGGATTAAGCACAATATTTCTCCGTGCTGCATCATGTTTTTTGAAAAAGAGTGGCAGTCAATCAGGAAGGACAACAAGGAGTATGGCATGACAATGCACAAGCTGACTGACAACCAAGGAATCATTCTGTGTCCGGAATGTGTAACCAGACATGTCACTGATCTTTCCTTGCGTCCTGTATCAGTGTAAGGATTTTTTCTCAAGTAAAAAAAATCAATTATGAAAAAAAGTTACACTAGGTAGACATTGTCAGATAATAATAGCAAAAGATTTCTAATTGCTTGAATGTTTTCTTAAATCTATCCAAGTATTCATCCAGAGATTTTTTAATTTCTTTATTGAATTTGGCTTCTGGAATAAAGACGATGTATTCTATTGTTTGATCACGATATGTTAGTCCGTTGTGTTTCCAAAATCCTTTTGCGGGGAATTAACCGTTAGGCCGCCAAACTTTTTAATAAATTCTTGGTTTAATTTTTCAAAAACGTCTGCCGAAATTTCTTTTTGATCATTCCTCATTTTTGGTAACTTGAAATGAAGCTTGATTTTTTGGTTAATGCTATTCTTGTTTTATGTAGTTTATTTTGGCAGCTGTAAGAGCCTTACATTGACGAAGAGAAACCATGTATTCCAGGTCCGATATTGCGGTAAAGCTGTGGCCAGAATTCATTAGAATCTTTATGGCCTTGAGTTTCTCTGTTTTTGCAGCTGGGAGTTTGACTGGTCTGTAAATTAGCTGCAGTTTAGTCATGCTTTTTCACCTTGCTCATGCTGTAAATTAAATCGTTCGGCATTAAACTCTTCGTCCAATTTATTCAACATAATAACAAAATGATACAAAGTCACAATATAAGAATTTCTTATGCCTGCTTTGGCTAAGTTTTTTGAAGAATATTTCATATATCTAGTAATTTTCATATATGTCATATATTTTGTATAATCATGGTCAAGACCCTCCGCATCTCGGATAAAAATCATAAAGAGATGATCAGAATTCAAGGTCATATGCAAACAAAATCAGGAGAGTCTACGAGCATGGATGATGTGATTGCTGAAATGGTAAAATCATTCAGAAAAAAACGTTGACTTTCAAAACAGCTAGTAGTTAAAAGTTGGGAAATAAAATTCAAATCCCAACTTTTATCTGAGAGAAAAACGAGCTAGAGCATGACTCTACAAATCAAGGTTTCGCCGCAAACAAAAGTTCGTTTGACAAGATACGGGAACACCTAGATTCATCATTTGATTCTGTTATTGTAGAACTTTTAGATCATGCAGATCTTTGCGACAAGTACTGGAGTGAAAGACAATGAAGTCATACAATTCTGTCAGGCCTTACGTTCTGGACGGACATCTGATCATCGGACTAGATGTAAAGTGGCTGAGTCATCTGAAGGAAGATCCAGTGTTTACCGTAAAAATTACAAAAGAAAAACTGATTCTGGAGAGCGAGCTAAAGTGAGAATAAAAAATATCATAACATATCATACATACAACAATAATAAAAAAAATTTTTTAAAGAAAATAAAAAATAATTTAACTGTAATCTTCTCTTCTCTATGTCATGTTATGTTACAGGAATATGCATCATGACTACCAGACAAATGTATTATCACGCAAACCGTATCAAGGAAATAGTAAAGCAGCACGGAAAGATTCACAAATTCGATCTTGTTGAGCAAGCCAGAATCTCACTGTCGTCTTACGAGAAACTAAAGCCCTGGATAGAGTATAGGTTTGGCGACTTTGTATCCTATAACAAGATGACGAAGGAATGGGTTGCTGATGAGTAAAGTTGTGTCAAAAAGGTGTCAAAAACCTGCATTTTTAGGCGTGAAAATCACAAAAAGGTGTCAGAAAAAATGACAGAACATGACAGTGTCACAAATGAACCAAATTCAGGCACGGGACATGTCGCGACTTCAGAAAATTTCAGAGAAAAAATTACTGAACTTAGAGATGCTGGAAGATTTGAAAGATATGTGGAATCAATTAATGATTTAGATTGCAATATAGAGATATCAAAAGAAATTATCAAAAGTTCCAAGGATGATAAAATCAAGATGAAGATGATGGAGCAGATGTCAAAGTACATCATACAGAGAGAGGAAATGCTAAGGAAGATTAGTGAAAAGGTAAGGAGCCGAAGTCATCTAAGATAATCCGGAACATCAATGCTGTTTGTTCTAAGATATTGCGTTAGATCATCAACTTTGTTTTCCAGGTTTTTATATTTTGTAGATAAAACTTTCATGTCTTTCTCAACTGCTTGAAAGTCAGATATTGTCAGATGAGATTCCGCATCCAAGTACATCTGTTTTTTCTTGTCTTCTGGCAGTTGATAGTACGTATCCATGTAGAATCCGTGGCCCATTAATGCTTCAGCATAGTCTCTACCACAAACATTTCCTACGGAAGTTCTAAAAAATTTCCTTAGTGCGTGGAAATGTATTGCCCGAAGTCCATTTTCATTTCTGACATTTAATTCAGAAATTTTTTCAATTTGATTTCGTAATGAATTTTGCAGTATCTGTTTTGCAGATTCTACTGTAAATTTAGGGACATACCCAGTCTTTACTGCAGATATTCTCCAAAAAATCATAGTATTTTGCAGGTGCAAGTTTGGATCATTTTCCTTCCAGCCAAAATATCGCTTTAGATAATCTTGAAGGGATAAAGTAGCCTCAGATGTGATAAATGTCTCCCTGGACATGCTCCCCTTTGCAATTTCAGCACGAATACTCAGTTTGGTTGGATTGCACTCAAAATCAATATCAGAGAGTTTTAGCTGCACTAGTTCTCCAATACGTAATCCACTTGATGCACATACTAGAATAGATGTCTGAAGTTTGGTAGAAGAGTTGTGCAAGACTCGTAGAATCATCTCTTTTGTAACTGGAATTTCACGAGTTCTGATTACTTTAGGGATCTTTACTAGATGTTTGAAATCATCTGAATTAATTTTAATTCCGGTATGACGAAGAAATCCTTTCAGACCACTAAGATACGAATGAATTCCTCTAGGACGAATTTATTTTTGATCTAGATATATAATAAAATCTCGAATTACAGTGTATACATCAGTTTTCTCAGATTTTATCTGCTCTACTATTTGCATTTCATTGTAATTGTATTGAGATGTAACAAATTTTTTAAAATGATTTAGTGCAGACTTGTAAGTTTGAATTGTTTTTTTGCTGTGTGAGATAAGATACATTGAGTCTAAGAATTGTTTTTGGACTTGTTCTGTTGTTTGTTCTACTAACATAGTTAGAATAGATTCAAGCACTAGTATTTAAATATATATACATTATATACAATATATATTTTGTATATAATTATTTAGAATCATACTTTTTAAATTCATCTTCACATAATTGATGAAAAACAGAACATTTGTTTTTTTTAGCATCCATCTTTATTTTTTCCATTTTTTTATTAAGTATGCCTTGTGCGGCTAAAAATGAATCATCATCCATACCTAATTTTTTAAATAATTGTGATTTTGCAAGAGGTATTTCTTTTGAGCTTGAATCAATAGTTTGAGCCTTATCGTAATAGTCTATTGCATCTTTGTATTTACCCAAATGACTTAAAGAAATAGCCTTATTCATTAAAGCAGTAACATCATTTAGATCTACTTCAAGAGATTTATCATAATATTCAAGGGCATCTTGATGTCTATTTAGTTCATTTAGAGATAATCCCATACTGTTTAGAGCCCATACATCTCTAGAATTTTTAGAAAGAATTTGTTTGCATAATTTTAGAATTTGTTCATATTGTTTTAAATTTTCAAGAGCATAGATCTTGTTTTTTAGTGCATAAGTATCTGAATTCTTTATGTCTAGAACTTTATCACAATAAACAATAGCCTCGTCATATTTTTTTAAATAAATCAGAGATAGTGAAATATTTTGGAGGGCAACCATATCATTAGGTGTTTTTTCAAGTAGATTTTTGCAATAATTGTACATATCGTCGTATTTTCCAGAATTAAAAAGTCTAGTAATTACATTTGAGGGATCAAGAAGATTAATCATTTTACTATATTTTTATAAAAATTCATTATCTTTAACATATTCTAATTGAAAAGATAGAATCTTGAATAAAGATATTTTTTTAATTATTTCAGAGATTTACGAAGTGTTTCATTAAGTACTCTGGAATAACTATATGATGATTGTTCTTGTTGAATCAATTTTGCTTGACGAAGTCTAAGTTTTTTGTCAAGATCTTCATCGATCATAATTGTTACACGTTTACTCATTTGTATCATATTATAGTATGAACTTTAGAATATAACATTTTAGGGAAAATTCCAAAAATGGGAATGAATTAATTAATTATAATAGAAATTACTTGATCCATTTTGAATGGTTTTTGAATTAGAGGTATGTGAAGTTTATCTAATTTGTCTTCAACAGAGTAACTACTATTTGCTGTAATAGCAATAATTTTTGCTTTGGGATCAATTTCTTGAATTTTTTTAATGGCATAAAATCCAGTGCCATTAGGCATGTTTAGATCAATTAGAACTACATCTGGTTTTGTTTCTTTGAATAATTTAACAGCAGAGATTCTATCAAAACCATTACCAATTACATTAATACCATTTTCTTCTAGAAATTCACTGAATAATCTAACTGTATCTTCATCATCATCTATTACAATTACAGATTTACTCATATCTATTATAATGAATAAAGCAGTGCTTTAATATTTTCCATTATTTAGAATTCTTACATGGGCGGTATTGATAGATTAATGTCAGCTGTATTATCTAAGGAAATTAAGAAAAAATTAGATTTAGATATGCTAAAGAAAATTGAATGTGAATTATTTTTGGAGCACGGAATGTCAATAAAACTTTCAATTGAACATTTTCAAAAATTTACAAACGCACTTAAAAAAAATTCCCATATAGATGTCAAAAAATTTGAAAAAGATTGTATAAATAAAATTATCAAAGTAAAAAAAAAGAGATGACAAGTACAATGTAATTATACACAATACAATTATGACAGATTTAATTTTAGAATTATTTAGTGAATCAGAAACAAGAAAAATTATTTCGAGTCTTTTAGAAAATGAATATACAATTCCACAGATACTAAAAGAATCTAAAGTTCCAAAAACTTCAGGATACAGGAAAATTGAAAATCTAATACTTAATGGAATTATTATAGAATCAGGAAAAGTGCTTAGTGAAAGTAAAAAGATTTCCAAGCTTCAATGTGTTTTTCAAGAAATTAAACTAGATATTAAAAAAGAAAAAATTACAATTACTGGAATTGTTTCTAAAAAAATGTTTGAGAAAAGTACCAGTATGAAATCAATTATTGAATCATTTGACTAGAATTCAATTAGATTGAAATTATCATTTTACAAGTTCAAGAAGTGCTTTTGCTTGCTTGAAATGTACCTCATCTATCATTTTTCCATCAACTGTTGTAGCACCCTTTCCTTTCTTTGTTGACTGGAGATAGATTTTACAGACTTTCTCAGCCCACAAAATTTCACTTTTGTTTGGATGAAACAATTTGTGTACAACAGATATTTGATCTGGATGAATGATACTTTTTCCAGAATATCCAAGACTTTTGCCAATTTTGCAATCTTTTTCTAATCCTTTAGAATCTTTAAGATCTTGCCAAATTGCATCTATCGCTGCAACTCCAGCTGCATGTGCATCAACAGGAATTTTTGTTCTTGAATACTTGGCACCTTCAGATTCTTTGGTATATTCAACTCCTAGATCATTTAGTAGATCAAAAACACCAAAAACTACTGCAAAAACTCTTTTTCCAAAAGATGCAATGCTAAATGTGTTAACCACGCCCTCTGCAGATTCAATAGAAGGAATTATTTGAATTGGTTTTAATTTTCGAGTCTTTTCTAACCCAGATAGAATTTTTTCAATTTTTTTCATATCTTTGATATTGTTTACTTTAGGAATTACAATTCCATCAATACCTTTTTGAACTATTTCTTTAAGATCAGATTGAATTTTTCCAGATGTCGGAGAATTGGTGCGAACAAAAATTGAAGATTCATATGATTTACGAAATTTTAATGCAGATTTGATTAGTTTCCTTGCATTTACTTTTTCATTATCTGGAACTGAATCTTCTAGATCAAAACAAACAATGTCAGCCTGTAACTTTTTTGCTTTTTCAAGAAATCTTGAATTATTTCCTGGTACAAAAATGAGACTACGAAAAAGCTGTGTCATTAATTGATTAAGCGCCTTCTGGCTTCAATAAGACTTTGCCAAAGAGGTTTCCAGTTAACATCTTGGTGTGGGCCTCTGCTGCTTCTTCAAAGGTATTAGTTGAATCAATTGTTGCTTTGATTTTACCTTGACCCATCCAGTAAAGACCTTGTTCAAGTTCAGCTTTTGTTCCTTGTGTTGAACCTAAAATGTTAGTTCCTTTAAAGAAAACATGTCTTAGATCAGTCTTAGCATCATAACCTGTTGTTGCTCCACATGAAACAAGAGTTGCACCATATTTGAGTAAGGTTAGTTGTTTGTTCCAGTGTGTTTCACCAATGTGATCAAAGGAGACATCAATTCCTGGTACTTCACCTTTCTTCTTTGCTATATCTTTTGTAATTGCTCTAACTTCTTTATGCCAATCTTCTTTTCTATGATCTACTGCATAATCTGCTCCAAGTGCGAGACATTTGTCTAGTTTATTTGGACTTGCTGTTGCAATAACATCACAATTGTATAATTTTGCAATTTGAATACCGAAACTACCTACTCCAGAACCACCACCCATAATCAAGACAGTTTGTCCTGGTGTAATTTTGGCTCTTCCAACTAACATGTGCCATGATGTCAGTAAAGTCATTGATGCAGCGGCTGCTTGATCATATGATACTCCTTCTGGAATTTTTGCTACATTAACTTCTGGTAAATGAGTAATTTCACAAAAGGCTCCCCATGTTGGACCAGTTTGGAATCCCCAAATAGTTCTTTTAATACAATCAAATTCTCTACCATCAGTACACGCTTTACAAACTCTGCATGACATGTTAGAATGAGAAACTACTCTGTCTCCAACTTTGATATTTTGAACATCATCACCTACTGCAATTACATCTCCAGCTGCATCAGAACCTGACACATGTGGTAATGGAACAGGAACTGGATTTCCCCTCATTCCCCAAATATCATTAAAATTTATTGCAGCAGATTTAACTTCGAAAACTACTTCATCTGCTTTTGGTTTTGGATCATCTATATCCTGGACTTTGAGAATTTTAGCAAAATTATCATCTGGTGCGTATTCAGTGTAAACAACGGCTTTCATGACTAAACCGAGTTATGACCCATAATTATATTTTATTGGGATCAGATTCTACTCATCTTAAAATCGCGTTTAGGCTGCTGAATAGATAGCAATATTTGCTTTAGTTGATCATCAGTTAGTTGACCTCGAATTTTTCCTTGAGTTGCCATTCCAATAAGATATTGTTCTACAAGATTAGACAACTCTGGTTTTACCATTTTGATATTGTTTAATCGTGATCTAGCTTCTGATGTAAGAATTTGTTTTAGAATCTGATCTTTTTGTGCTGAAATTTCTGTCTCACTATGTGAATGTTCATGAGGTTCTGAACCATCATGTGAATGAGGTTCTGTTCCATCATTATGGGAATGTCCATGATATTCTGGTTCATCCGAATTTGGAAAACTCATTTTTAATCTAAGAGTATATTTTCAATTGAGGATTTTCTACAATCATTTCTTTAAGAATTTCTGTTGCTAGTCTATCTAGTTTTTGCATTCCTTGTTTGGAAATGATACGGCCTTTCTTCTCGACTTTTTCTACATAACCAAGTTTTTCTAATCCGTGAATAGCATTACGAATAATTGCGCCACTAGCATCTTTGTGGTGTGCAGCTCCGTATCCTGATGGTCTACCACCGCCATAATCATTTCTTAATTCATTAATTCCAATAGGACCATTAAGGTAAATTTTTCTCATCAATGATGCACATCTAGCATACCACCATTCTCTATCTTGAGGTGGTTTATCAGCATGAGCTCCAGTTTTGACAAATGGAATCCATGAAGGTGCAGGAATATCTTCATTCTTTAGAATATCTGCTAGTCTTCTTATCAATACATCTGCTGGTACATCATACACTTTTGCCATAAAGTGGAAAAATTGAGAATCGTCTTATAAATCATTGAGGCATTATTTTCCGGTAAGTATGCCCACACAAGTAACAAGAAATTCTGATCGACTTTACAGATGCTCTTCCTAGACGAATTCTAGAATTAATTCCAGGCGCAATAAAGGACTTGCATTTTTTACAAAAAACCATCCTGAGCTCATACGGCATTCGAATTTTATGTCTACTACTAATCCTACGAGCAAGAAAAGCTTGTCTTTGAGAAAGTTCAGGATTTGTTTTTGCATTAGTTATTGCATTTTCAATAAGAATCTGCATTCTCTCCATTGCAATTTTTCTAACTGCAGGTTTCACAATTATTTCTTAAAGTACACCTAAAAATTGGTTCTCATTATTATGAAAAAATGCAGTCAGCGGGATTCGAACCCGCGTCACAGGGTTGGAAACCCCGAATACTAACCAGGCTATACTATGACTGCAACAAAATGCAAATTTTACTTCCTACATAAAAATGGTTTTTTCATACTCATAGAGAATTCTAGCAACTACAACGTGACCCTCAAAGGATTCATTGCCAATAGAATATAGAGTACTAATTTTGTTTTGAATTGAATCAGAAAAATTTCCTTTTTGGAATCCTCCAAGCACAATACATGTATCATCTGAAATCTCTGCTGCAATTTTTTCATAAGAGTTTAGTGTACCTTTTGTAGAAAATCCAATTACTTTTGATGGATTAATCTCATCAAGTAGTTCTGGAAATGTTTTTTCTTTAATCTCAAGTAATACATCATTATCTGCTATAATTTTTTTTTCTTGATACAGTTTCTCAATTAGACCTTCAAATCTATGATATGATTTAGGTACATGAACATTTTGACCAAAGTATATCACCTTATCATCAATTGTATGAACAAAAAGTTTCATTTTATTTTGAAGATACAATGGAATTGTAGTAGCTTCAAGTATTGAAAAGTGTACCAAATCTGGTCGTCCTCTTTTCATTTCATTTTTGATTCCTTTCATAGCTGCAAAATGCCAGGAATTATCTAGTAAAATTTCTGATGTATGTTTTCCAAGCTTTCTTGCATGAGATACAACTGATGGATGATGTTTTAGTTCTGATGGAACAAGTTCTAGTGCGGATTCAGATAAAATTAAGGAAATCATTTTAGTTGATCATTTCTATTTGTTTTTTAAATTCATACCATCCAGATTTTGGATTACCATTAACATCAACAAGACCAGCATTGCAAACATAATAGTTTAGTCTTTCAATAACGTATTCACTACTACCCAAACCAGAACCTCCTCCAACACTGATACTTTTATCACCAATGTCTTGTTGTTCTGTAATACAAGTGCCTTCTAGTCTATCATATTGCCTGTACCATGTTAAAAATTCAATTTCAGATTCATTTTCTGAATAAAACTCGAATAATTTATCCAAGAAATCTTTCTGAGAAGCAATATTTCCGCCTATGAAATCTGACGTACTCCAGCTAATCTCAAAAAATCCAACTTTTTTGTTTGGTACAATTTCAAATACTTTCTCTAAATCTTCTATAGCTTCTTGAGGAGTTTTTACAACATCATTTAGTGTATCAACTGGAAAGTATGAAAATGCAACAAAATCACCAATTGCTAAATCACTAACAATATGTTTCAAATCTTTATTCAATACATGATGTAATGCAAACGAATTTCCAAATTTTACATCAGGATATTTTTCTTTTATTTTTTCATAAACTCCAGAAAACAGCTCTTGGTATACAGAAATATTTTGTTCATAGTAACGAAATTGAGATTCAGTTTCACCGCCAATAATTACTGTATCTATGATATTATATCGTGAAAGAATTGCATCAAGAACATTTACGAGCCTGTCTTCTCCAAGAGAGTTAAGAGATGGTTTTCCAATCCAATCAGGAAATGGACCAAGTGTTTCTCCATTAATTACTGAAAAGAAGAGAGTAACTTTGAGATCATTTTTTTCATTTAACCCAAACATTACATCTGATTGTTGCCAATCATATTCTCCACGTACGGGTTCAACTATATTCCAAAAAAGATAGACGTTACTTCTTCCAATGCCAGTGGTTGATGCTTCAGAGTAAATTTGATCTAATTCTTGTAAAGTTATTGATTGATTTGGAGAATTAATTACAAGACCAATTTTTTGATTAGTGATAATTTCTGAACTCGGTAAACTCAAAATTACAGCTGATATTGCAATAATTACTACTAGGCCTGCAGTTACACCTAGAATTTTCATATTCATACTAATTGGAAAAGAAAGTAAAAAAGTTGTGATTTTGTTATTTATCCAGAAGTACAACCGCTGTATCCACAATCAATGCAGATACTGCAACCTTCAACAAAGACCAGGTTGTTTTTGCAGGTTGGACATAAACGATCTTCTGAGATCTCTTCTTGTACTACAGGTTCAACTTTGAGATCATTCTCGTGAACTTTAATTGCAAGTGCAGCATTGACTTGTGATTTTATATATGGATTTGTGATATTTGCTGTAACATAACCAGTAACGTGTTCAGTTGGTGTTACCTCAAATGTTTTTTTTGCGTTTTCACTAGTCATGTGAAGTACTTGCTTGTGTCTAGATCCATCACGATAAACTGTAATTCCTTTTAGTCCTAATTCATGTGCTAATAGATATGCAGATTTTACATCTTCTACAGTAACATCATATGGCATGTTGATTGTTTTTGCAATTGCATTTCCAATCCAGTCTTGCCATACTCCTTGAGCCATAAGATGATCTGCCCAATGAATATCCATTGCAGTTACGAAAACATCTTGCATCCATTGTGGGATTTCATCTAGTCCTTTCAATGAACCATAATTATCTGCAATCTTTGCTAGAATTTCATCGCTGTAAAGACCATGTTCTTTTAAGACTTCTTCAACAATCTTGTTTGTATAGAAGAATCTTCCAACAGTCACTCTCTTTTCAAACACAAGAGCAAATGCAGGTTCCATTCCGTTTGAACAATCTGCAATCATAGAAAGCGTACCAGTTGGGGCAACTGTTGTAGCCAAAACATGTCTAATACCATATTTTTTAATTTTTTCAATTAATGCACCCCATTCATAGGAATGAGTTTCTTTGGGTTTTTCATAGTATCCTGAAACAGGAATCTTTCCTTCTGGATATTCTGTCTTTGAGCAAAGTGGAAATTCACCACGAGATTTTGCAAGTGCAACACTTTCTTCCATTGAATAGTATGTCAGAGCTTCTGCTAGTTTGGATTGTAGTTCATATCCTTCTTTGGAATTGTATGGAATTCTTAGTTTGTATAAGAGATCAGCAACGCCCATAACTCCAAGTCCAATTCTTCTAGATTCTTTGGATGCAACATTGATTTCTTCAACTGGATAATGGTTTACATCAATAATATTATCAAGGAATTTTGTTGTCTTTCTAATTATTTCTTCATATCTTTGCCAATCAAATTCATAAGATCCATTTGCTTGTCTCTTTACTAGATTAACTAAATTGATAGAACCAAGGTTGCATGATTCGTATGGATAAAGACTTTGTTCACCACAAGGATTTGTTGCTCTTAGTGGTGCTTGTCTAGCTTTGGCAAATACATTGTATTTGTTAATTTGATCAAAGAAGATCAATCCAGGTTCTCCACTTTTCCATGCAGATAGAGCAATTAGATCAATTAGCTGATGTGCATTGATTTCTTTAACTGGTTGTTTGTCACGTGGACTACGTAACATATAGTTACCATCTTCAGTGTTAACAAGTGCATTCCAAAAGTCTTCCCAGATACCAACACTTACGTTAAAATTTTCTAAAACACCTGGTTCTGTCTTATTTGTGATAAATTTTTCAACATCAGGATGCCATGCCTCAATAATTCCCATGTTTGCACCACGTCTTTTTCCTCCTTGTTTGACGACTTCGGTAACAGTGTTGATAATATTCATAAAAGATACGGGTCCAGATGCAACACCAGATGTTGATGCTACAATATCACCCTCCTCACGAAGATCAGAGTAGTTAATTCCAACTCCACCGCCTGATTTGAAGATTAATGCCGCATCAGAAGTTGTTTTCATGATTTTTTCCATGTCATCTCCCATACCAAGTACAAAGCATGCTGAGAGCTGTCCTAATCTTCCACCTGCATTCATCATTGTTGGTGAATTTGGGAGAAAGTCTTGGGATGTCATCATCTCAAAGTATTCAGTAATTTTATCTGCATAATCATCAAGCTTCTTTGCTGCAAGTAATGTCAAAAGATCTTTGAAGTTAATCTTCATCTGACCTTTGTTTGCAAGTGTTACATAGTGATTTATCAAGGATCTAAAATGCCATTTGTTTAGATAATAATTTCCGACTTTGAATTTATAGTCAAAGGCATCTAGTTTTTCAAGATAAGATTTTGCTTCATCAATATCTTGTTTAATATTTCCTGCTTTGTCAAATACTTGTGAATCATATAGGATATCACCTACTCCTACTAGAATTGCAACTCTTTCAAACATTTGTGTTGGAGATTCAATAATTTCATTTTTTCCATTTCTAAAAAGATATCTTGATGCTAGTATTCTCAGGCAATTTAAATCAAATTTTTTGGAAACTGGATCAAGTGTCTTTAGATTCAAGACTCTCTTTTTTTCATCTCTTAATTTTCTTCTCTCGTGTCTGTAAACGATGTATGCTTTTGCTATATCACTATTACCGCTATCAATTAAAGTTGATTCTACAATATCTTGAATATCTTCAACAGTAGGTGTTCTTGTGCTGGTAAATCCTTGTTCTACTAATTTGTTGACTACGTTATTTGCAAGTTGATCTGCTAGGCTACGATCTGCTTTAGAAGTAGCAGCTAATGCCCTGAATATCGCATTTGAAATTTTATCTTTATTAAAGACGGTTACTGCTCCACTACGCTTTTTGATCTCATTGATAGTATTTTCTATTTGTGAATTGTCCAAAATAATCTCCCCGTAGGTGTTATGATTAATGTGTCTATAAATGATTCTGCAATTTTTTCTTCAAGCTCGGTTCAAAAATGTTGACACATCTGTTATGATGTTCATATTTACATAATTTTAACAGTTAGCAACGATGATCGCTACATCGAATACTGATCAAAAAGTTTTCAAAAATGATCGTAACTAGTTTTTCATTTACGAAATTCAGACTATGTATGATGACTTACACTTTGGACACTTGTCTTCAAATGGTTCATCTTTGAAACCACACTCACCACATATTGCGATCATCTTGACTGGTTTAAAAGAAGAGACTAGTGTAGATGCTTTCTCAATTGATTTTTTGATTTCATCAATCTTTGCATCTTTGTCAATTTTTAGTTGTACAGATAATCCTCCATTAAGTAATTTTGAGAACTTGTTACACTCAGAGATAGGTTCACTTTTGAGGGTATAGTCACCAATTTCAGAGGCATTAATCACCATACCTTCAGAATAAGAATCACCTTCCATCGAATTGAGGGCAGAATTCTTACCATATTTCTCACCATCAAGTGTGGCAAAACGATGTGAACCTTCAGTTTCAGTCATACAAATAGCCACAGAACTACCTAATTCTTTGCCTTTTTTGTTTGCAACATCAACTGCAGTTTCAATGACTTTATGAAGAATATTACGACCTTCTTTGTTGTCTTTGAATCCAAGTATGTTAAAGACTGATTCTTTGAGTCCAACCAAGTTTACAACAAGAGAAACAGAACTTTTTTGCATGTATTGAGTATTCTTTGCAAGAATTGGATTAAGTCCTCTTCTAGTAATATCTGAGATATCTTTCTTTCTTAGTGCCATTGAAGATAATGCAGGTTTCATTAGTAATGCAAGTCTTGCTCTAAAGTAAGTTTCATCTTTGTTTGATTCAAAGGCAAGTCTTGGAAGATTAATAGAAACAGATTGTAGTGATATTGAAAGTGGACCTGCATTCTTTATAGATCCATTTGTTACACCATTACTAGATGTTTGACCTCTAGCAAACATTATTTTTCCACCAAGTGGAATTATTTCAGACGCTGATTGTGAGACATCAGTTATCTTTCCTTTTTCATGATCTATTATAAGGCCAATTTTTGGTATTGGTGTAATCTTTACATAATTTTTGTATGCTTTGATAATTGAATTAATTATTTTTGTATCAGTTCCTAATTGTAATCTAATTGAAACATTAGTACTCTTTTTGTTATATTGGGAAGTTGTAGATGCAGTTGCAAATGCATTAGTTAGTTTTTGTTCAAGTTCTGTAAGAGACTTTGAATGTTTTGAAAACACCTGAACTAATCCATCAAGTACAATTTCTTGTGAAGCTTCTTTTGAAATAAGAGATATTATGACAGACAATGAACTTGTAATTTCATCAAGTTGTTTTGATGCAGGAATTCTTGACACGTCAAGATATTTTCCACCAAGATCAATTCCATCTTCAATCAATTCTTTGACATTAACAAATATTGTATCAGGAATCATAGACCAAATTCCAGGGTTGGTAACATGCAAATCTCCAGAAAGATGAGAATCTGCAACATCTTTTGGTAAGATATTAGTAAGCAAGTGTTCAGCAAATACACTCTGCCCAGTGTTAAACAAAAGACCCTCAGCACCATTATTCACATTATCTAAGTTGGTAATCATCTCCTGAACATCAAAAACAGGCAAACCTAGGCGTGCTAGTTTGTTTCTATATTCCTCATGACCATGTTCTAAGAGAACAGAATTTACCAATTCTCTGATAAGTGAGCCTGTTAGATATGTAGTCTGATATTTGTAAATTCTATTTTCAACTTCTTCGGTAATTTTTTGTGCTAGTTCTAATGGAAGACTTCCTTCGCGAACTAGTGATTGAATAATTTTATGAGAATTAAATTCTTCAATGGATTCATGTGATGTTCTAACATACATTTTTCCACTTTCAATAATTGATCTTTCTTCAATTTGTCGTGCCAAGCTTAAAACTAGTTTTCCAAGATTTGTAATAGTATAACGTCTTTCAGATTTGTTAAGTGCAACAAGGGATTGTCTTAGTAGTTTTCTTAAATGGTATGCAAATTTACCACTTTCTTTTTTAGACTTGAACCCAGCTAGAGATTTTAATTCAGAATAAGTCAAAGGACCCTTGGAATTTAGGATTCTGAGAATATCAATTCTATTGGGACTTGCCATAACAGAGAAGATCATTCTAACACGTTTTGATGTTGATTGTAAGATTCCACCTCTATTTTCGTCTGGTTCTGAATCGAAATCAGAGTCTGAATTGGAGTCTAAATCGGAGTCTAAATCTAATTTGAGTTCTTCTTCTTCCAATTCCATGCATTTTTCTAAGTTATGAGGTAATTAAGACTTATGACTGTATGAATTCGGACAATTTTTGATCAGATCTATTGTTGAAAGATAAAAATTTTTAGATCATAGATCTATTTTTTAAAAAAATTGAAAAATGATATGTCAAGAGATCGTTAATATTAGTTTTCTTTGACATCAAGTGAAAACTCAGATGTAGAAAGTTTCTGTCCACATGATGGACACTTTCCACTGTAAGGATTCATTACATCTTTTAATGATTTTAACATTTTCATGTTTGTGATCTTTTCTCCACATTTACCACATGTAACTTCTACTGACATGAAAATGATCACCTATACAAAATTATTAAGAAACGATTTTGATTTTTTTTAATAATTCAAGCAAATTATTTTACTGCTTTTCAATGATGATTCCACGTTCATCAAAACCTGTCATTTTGGCTCTTGCTCCAACTGGGAGATCTGCAGGGGTGGAAATTCCGGGCATAAATCCAGAAATTCTCAAATGTGTGTCATCTAGTTGAAGTACAACAAAGGCATACGGTGTGTATTTTTCAAAGCCTGCAGGCGCGACTGTAATTATAGTATAAGTAGCAATTTCACCTGTACCCTCTAAAATGACATCCTCAAATCCCTTGCTGCCGCATTTTAGGCAATAATATGCTGTAGATAAATGAAGGTAACCACAGCTAGTACACTTGTGAGTTAGGAGTTTGCCTTGTTTAGCATGTTCAATAAGTTGTTCTTCAACAGACATTTTACACACTTTGGAATATGTGAACAGCACAACTTGCACCAGTTGCACCAAAGTTATGTGTTAAACCAATTTTTGCATCTTTAACAGTTCTTTCACCTGCTTTTCCAGTTAGTTGATCAAATACTTCTACTACTTGTCCAACACCTGTAGCTCCAATTGGGTGTCCTTTTGATTTAAGACCGCCTGAAGGGTTTATTGAAATATCAGAATTTAATTTTGTTCTATCTTCACGAATAGCCTGTACACCTTTTCCTTTTTCAAAGAATCCCAAATCTTCAGTGTCAACTATTTCTGCAATTGTAAAACAGTCATGTACTTCTGCAAAGTCTATATCTTTTGCAGTGATACCAGCCATTTTGTATGCAGCTTCTGCTGCAATCTTTGTACTTGGAATTGTTGTTAGGCTTTCACGTCCTTGCAATGCAGCAGGTGATCCACCTCTACCAGAACCAATTACTTCAATGTAATCACTTCCATTCTCTTTTGCAAACTTTTCAGAACAAAGAATTACAGAACTTGCACCATCAGAAAATGGACAACAATCATAAAGTTTGAGAGGACTTGCAACTACTGGAGAATTCATTACATCATCAATTGTAATCTTCTTTTGCATGTGAGCTTTTGGATTAAGTACACCGTTATCATGATTCTTTACTGCAACTTTTGCAAAGTCTTCTTCAGTTGCATCAAACTCTGTCAAGTATGCTCTAGCTATTGATGCAAATAATCCTGGAAATGATGCACCAGCTTGACCTTCATAGAAAAAGTCTGAACAATATGCAAAGTAAGTTGTTGTCCATTCAGTTCCTGTATGAGTTACTTTTTCAACACCAGTTACAACAAGACAATCATAAAATCCGGCTGCAACATTTGCATAAGCCTCTCTAAAAGATACAGAGCCACTTCCACACGCAGACTCTATTGTTAATGATGGTTTATCTGGAATTCCCAATCTACTCATTAAGACAGGTCCAAGATGTACCTGCTTATCTGCAACTCCAAAGACGTTTGAAATGTAAGATGCTTGGATTTGTTTTGGATCAATTCCTGCACTTTCTATGGCTGAAACTGATGCCTGAGTAGTGATATCAGCTATACTATCATGTAATTTACCATATTTGGTACTACCAGCACCAAGAACACAAACCTTTTCCACTAATGTCATTGACCCCAATCCCTATAAAAATTGTTTTAGTAAATTCATCATAATGTCACCAAAGAAAAAAAGTTTGCAAATTTTTCAGACAAAAAAGACTACAATAAGACATGTTGTAAAAACTACAAAGTCACAAACTAACATCTTCAAAAAAGAGATTATTCAATATTTTGATAGTAATGGATTCCTATCTTGGTCTTCAAAAGAAAAAAAATACATGATTCTTGGAACCAATGCACCAAAAAAAGGATTGGTACAATGTCCTCAGTGTAAACTTGGAGAATTAATGGTCATTAGATCACCATCAACAAAAAAGCGATTCATGGGTTGTTCTAACTATTATGGTGGATGTAAAGCATCATCACCATTATTACAAAAAGCAAAACTTAGAGCAACAAAGCAACCTTGTGAGGTATGCAAATGGCCAATGATAATTTTCCGTTATTCACGAAAACAAAAATGGACTAAACAATGTTCAAACTTTTATTGCGAAAGCAGAAAGTCTAAGCCTTCAAAGTAGGATAGATATCTGTTCTTCTGTTTTTAAGTAATGGTAAAATTTTTCTTGTTTGTTTTACTTTATTCAGATCAATAATAACAAAACCTATACCTTGTTTCTTTTTCATGTCGAGTAATATTTTCCCATATGGATCAACTACCAAACTTCGTCCACAGTAAATATTTCCAACTTGATCAGGTGCAATTACATAACACCCATTTTCAATTGCTCGTGTTTTGTTTATTGTAATCCAATGTTCTTCTTTCATGTTACCTTTTACCCAAGCAGATGGTACAACTAAAACTTCAGAGCCTGCAACAGCAAGTGATCGTGCCATCTCTGGAAATCTTAAATCATAACAGATCATCAAGCCAATTTTTCCAAGAGATGTCTTTACAGGCTTTGTAATCTTAGAGCCTGAAACCATTTTATTTGATTCCCTAAATCCCAATGCATCATAGAGATGAATTTTCCTATAAGTTGAGATTACTTTACCGAACTGATCAATTACAAAAGAAGTATCATATACACGATCTTTTTTTCTACTCTTTTCATAAAATGAACCTATAACTTGAATATGATTTGTTTTTGCAGCTTTTGCAATTGTTGTGACAAAATTTCCATTAATTGTTTCAGCCAAGTTTGCAAGTTGTTTTGCAGTTTGGGAAGAATTTGTGTAAAACATCATAAATTCTGGGAATGCACATAATGTTGCATTTTTTGAAGATGCTTTTGAAATATATGAAACAATTTTTTTTAGGTTATTTTCTTTTTTAGTTGATGCTTTGAATTGAATTACTCCAACTTTCATGTGATTGATTAATCAAATGACAATAAAAGGATAAACTTGTTTACATTTTGGATTAATTGTAAATATGCGCAAAAAAATATCTTGATAATTGGATCTTAAGACCAGTAACGATTAGTTGTTTGGTGACAGTTCCAATTGAATTAAGTTTGAAAAAATAGTATATAGATCGTACTGATGATTCCTACTATTCTCTTTTAAATGAAATTTCTCAAATCATTATTGGTATTCATATGCTAAAGAGTCATCTGCTAGTTTACCGTCGTCCAAGGATTGGGCAATTTGGCCCAATCTTTTTTGTTAAAATAATAAAAAATCTAGATTTGTATCGTACAAGGTGATCATCTTGTACTATATACTAGACATTCACAAACGCTTTCCTGCTGAAAACCAATTTTCTTTAGGATTGTCTTCAAAAACAACAATTACATGAGTTTCTTTTGTTTTGAGAATCTCTACTGCTGATTTTGTGATTGCTTTTGCATATTCATCTTTTTGTTCCTGTGTTCTACCAGGATACATTGATACTGTAATCAATGGCATGATGATTTCAAATAGATTCAGCGATTTATGTTTTCAATATTCTTGTCTGTAGCCGTATCTTGTACCATACATAAAATCAGAACTGTGTGTTTTTTTGTAAATGTAACCAGTTGCTAAACCAATCACAAATCCACCAATGTGTGCAAGATATGCAACTCCGCCGCCTGCAATACCAAATCCTCCTATGAAGAATGGAAGTAAGTTCTGAAAGACCAACCAGAATGGTAAAAACCATCTAGCCTGAATGTACATCATTCTCCAAAAGAATC
The DNA here is from genome assembly GCA_963667665.2 of Candidatus Nitrosopumilus sp. Lineage (GTDB taxonomy): Archaea > Thermoproteota > Nitrososphaeria > Nitrososphaerales > Nitrosopumilaceae > Nitrosopumilus. The sequence goes on along the minus strand of OY763927.2, from coordinate 1,649,938 downwards.
CCATCATCAAGAAAGTTTGAATTCTTGCTTTTGGGAAAATTACAAGATATGCTCCTAATACTCCAGAAATTGCGCCAGATGCACCAACTGCAGGAATAACACTGCTTGGATCACCAAAGATGTGAATTAATCCTGAAGTTACTCCCCACATTAGATAAATTCCAAGAAATTTTGCTTTTCCAAACTTTTGTTCAATGTTATCACCAAAGATCCACAAGAACCACATGTTACCAGCAAAGTGAAGCAAACCACCATGCATGAATGTAGAACTAATCAAAGAAATGTATGGAGTACTAGGGCATGAAATTCTAACAGGTCCTGCACCAAAGTCAATTGCAGAAAAATTTGCACCAGTTACACAATTTGGAACTGCACCCCAATCATAAAACATTGCAAATGCATTTTGGTTTGAAAAATCAAAAAACTGTCCAGTGATTGCTACTTCAATAAAAAATACAATCGCATTGGCAATAATTAACGCTATAGTTACTTTTGGTTTGAAACCTGGAGGATGTGGATTTTCATCACGTAATGGAAACATTAGATGTTTAGATTCGATGAAAATCGTATAATAACATTATTCAAGCTATGTCCACTTGTTAGGATCTTTTTTGTTGATTTGCTTTCCATCAATTGTAATTTGATCTTTTTCTTCAAAGACAGTATGCCATTTTCCATTACTTGGAAAAATTTTATTCATTTCAGTAACTTTGTCATTAGTTGGTGCTTTGTTCATTAGTGCACCCCATCTCATGTTTGGAACTTTTGGCATGATATCATTGATGTCTTTCATTATACTAACACTCTACAAAATTGATTTAAAAACCTATGATTGAATCCTCATGATTCCTTCTTTGATCAAAAATTGAATTCCTTGAACAAATGAAGAGTCATCAATTGAACCATCTGCCCACCAGCCTGCATTATTTTTAATCCATGATGGAATTTCATTTGAACCAGAACTAGAGCCTTGTGTGGTTGGAGGAATCTTTAGAACATCTTCTTTGATCAAAAATTGAATTCCTTGAACAAATGAAGAGTCATCAATTGAACCATCTGCCCACCAGCCTGCATTATTTTTAATCCATGATGGAATTGCAGTAGGTGGTTGTACTTGTGGTGTAGTTGTTGTAGATTTAGGAAGGCTAGGTCCAATCTCAACAATTCCGGTACCAATTCCAGCATACTTTGCGTTATAGTCTAATCCTGTTCCATAAACTAGAATATCAATTCTGTATTGTCCTTGAGATGGTATACGGATTGATTGAATATCAATTCCTTCTGTAGAAACAATTCCAGGATTTTGAGGATCATCTCCTGCAAATCTTTCTAATTCTTGATCATTTTCATCAATAAATGAAATTGCATATCTAATGTCTTTAATGAGATCTCTGTTTTCATCAAAGAACGTAATTTCAAAAGGTACTTCATCACCTGCACCATAACTTCCATCCCATGAAATTTTCACAGTTGTTGGTACTTGTTCATAGTTTGTAGTATCTACAAGATAAAATTCAGTTGAACTTTTTGATACTTCACTAAGTGGAACTAGTTTCAAGTCCATCTTTGGGTTGTCATAGTTATTTGGCCCCAATGCTTGATTAATTTTTTGTAATTCATTTTTTGTAATTAGGAAATGAACAATGTTGGTATCATCATAGGAATAAGGATCATTAAGTAATGCCCTTTGATCAATTTCTATACCATTAACATATCCTTTGAATTGTTTTCCTTCTGCATAAGGTGCAAATGATTTTGGAACTCTAACTTCTTCATGTACCACTTGTACCAAATCAACATATTCTGGACTCCAATCAAATGGCATATCAAATGAAATTGAATTATCTGATTGATCAAATTTGAAATTATCAACATCATCATAGTATGTTTTTATTACAACTGGAATTTCTTCAGCGTTTGCAGTCTGGAAAAAAAAGTCTTGTTCTTGTGCAATGCTAATAAAAGTATCATAACTTAGTCTTTCAGCAAGTACTGTTCTTGGACTATTAGCTGCTTCAATGTCAATGGTAATTTTGTACAAGCCGCCTTTTACAAATATTGGACCTTGAATAGTTGCTCGTCCACAAATTTCTAAATTATCATCAGTACACGCTTGTCCTTGTACAAATAGTGCACCAGGAGCACTAACATGTTCAGAACCATAATAAATTGTACAGTCCTTGAGATCAATTTCATCACATCCAAATATTGGTTTAATTTTAACGTCTAATCGTCCGTCTGGGTCATAAAACAAATTTCTTGCTAAAAGTTCTCCACTTTGCCATAGTTCTACTCTGTATGTTACTTTTTCAAGATTAAGATCAGTTAGTGTATCAAAGAAACGTATTTGCATATTAGCAAAATCGACATTACCTACTGTAATATCAGATGGACTCAATTGTGTACGTACAGTTACTTCCATATCATCAAATGTTACAGCCGGTGCTTGATCTCCTCCAAGTCCATGTCCAAATGCATCTGGAAGAATAACAGAAACTGTAAAAATGCCAATAATTATTATGAATAGTACAAACTTGCTATACAACAAAAAAATTATGTTAAATCCATATTTAAAGCTGGCACAGAATTTCTATGCGTGATAATTCTTTTTAGAAAAATAAAGGAGAATTTTTATTTATCATACTAAAACAAAAATTATGAAATTACTATTTGCATTGTTATTCATTCCACTTTTAATAATTCCAGCATATGCTGAATCTCAAACTTTACCAACAGATGCAGGAGCATTAGATGTGAAAATATCTTATGATGAAATTATTCCGGGTGAATTAAATAAAGTATTAATAGAATTTATCAATCCTGTATTAAAAAAGACTCAAGTACATATTGATTATACACTTAAAATTTCAAATGAAAGTGGAGAAATAATATTTACTACTCCCGAACCATTTGTACATACATCAGAAGGATTTGGAAATATTCCTATTAAATTTTCAGATGAAGGAGTGTATTCAGCAGATATTGAAGTTGAGGGAATTTTATTTACTCCAATTCCACCAGAAACAGTTTCTTTTGATATTATAGTAGGTGAAGCTCAACCTATTACAACACTTGATAACGAAGAAAATGGGGGTTGTCTAATTGCTACTGCAGCATTTGGTTCAGAAATGGCACCACAAGTACAACAATTAAGAGAACTTAGAGATAATACTATTTTATCAACAGAATCTGGAACTTCATTTATGGCAGGATTTAATCAATTATACTATTCATTTTCACCAATGATAGCTGATTTGGAACGAGAATCTCCAGTATTCAAAGAAGTTGTGAAACTAACACTAACTCCAATGTTATCATCATTGTCTTTACTGAATTATGTTGAGATTGATTCAGAAGAAGAGATGTTAGGATATGGAATCTCTCTAATTCTACTAAATATTGGAATGTATGCTGGAATTCCTGCATTTGGAATTCTAAAATTATACCAGATTAGAAAAAATTAAGTTCTATTTTTTGAGAATTCTAGTGAGGTTTTTATATATCCATACAAGTAATTTGGATCATGAAGACTAAAGTTTGCTCTTTCTTCGTACTATTTGCTATCGCAGCTGTAATGGTTTCATCAACACCAGCTGCCTTTGCAGATCATTCAGAAGTTACAATTGAACCTGTAGCAGGCTCTGGTGTTTCAGGATGTGAGGATACTGCAGATGGATGTTATTCCCCAAGTATTGCAACAGTTGATGTTGGTGGAAAGGTAATATTTTCAAATACTGATATTAAATCACATACATTCACATCATTTGTAGATTTATCAGATACTGCAACAGTTGGTAGTGAATTTGGAGAACCTGGACTGTTAAAAACAGGAGAATCCTTTGAATGGTTTCCAGACACCGTAGGTGAAGTCAAATACTTTTGTATGATTCATCCTTGGACGCAAGGTTTGATCATAGTACAAGAAGCAGAAGAAGAGGTAATGGAAGAGACTGTGGAAGAAGAGGTAATGGAAGAGACTGTGGAAGAAGAGGTAATGGAGGAAGAAGTTGTTGAAGAGGAAGTCATGATGGAAGAGACTGAAGCTATGGAGGAAGAAGGTGGCGGTTGTCTAATTGCTACTGCAGCATTTGGTTCAGAAATGGCACCACAAGTACAACAATTAAGAGAACTTAGAGATAATACTATTTTATCAACAGAATCTGGAACTTCATTTATGGCAGGATTTAATCAATTATACTATTCATTTTCACCAATGATAGCTGATTTGGAACGAGAATCTCCAGTATTCAAAGAAGTTGTGAAACTAACACTAACTCCAATGTTATCATCATTGTCTTTACTGAATTATGTTGACATTAATTCAGAGGAAGAGATGTTAGGATATGGAATCTCTCTAATTCTACTAAATATTGGAATGTATGCTGGAATTCCTGCATTTGGAATTCTAAAATTATACCAGATTAGAAAAAATTAAGTTCTATTTTTTGAGAATTTTAGTGAGGTTTTTATGTATCCATACAAGTAATTTGGATCATGAAGACTAAAGTTTGCTCTTTCTTCGTACTATTTGCTATCGCAGCTGTAATGGTTTCATCAACACCAGCTGCCTTTGCAGATCGTTCAGAAGTTACAATCTCTACAGTAGATACGGATCTAGATACTCCTGATGCTTGTTCGGAATCTGAAGCAGGTTGTTACACCCCAAGTACTGTAACAGTTGATGTTGGAGATGTTGTAACAATGACAAACGCTGATGAAACTACAATGCATACATACACATCAGGAACCGTAGAGGGATATGTCCCAAGTCCAGATGGTAAATTTAATTCTGGTTTTCTAAATCCAGGAGTCTCTTGGATATTAGATAAAGAACTTGAACCAGGTACATATCCATACTACTGTATATTGCATGTTTGGATGAAAGCAACGCTCATAGTACAAGAAGCAAAAGCTGCAGAAGAAGAAACCATGGAAGAAACTCCTGAAGAAGAAACCATGGAAGAAACCATGGAAGAAACCATGGAAGAAACCATGGAAGAAACCATGGAAGAAACCATGGAAGAAACCATGGAAGAAACCATGGAAGAAACCATGGAAGAAACCATGGAAGAAACCATGGAAGAAACCATGGAAGAAGAGTTAGTGGTAACAATTACCGACTCAGTTGTAGATGGCGGAACTCAAGTTAATCTTGACTTTAGCACAATACACGTCAACTATGAAATAACTGCAATGCAAAATGGTGAAGAGATCTTTAAAGAAGCTGCACACGCCATGGAAATGACTGGTGCAAGTCACATGATAGATGCTGTTGGATCTGATGAAAGTCCAATAGATATCGAAATAGTTTCTTTAGGTATTGGTCCTCCAGGGGCTGATCAAGATTGGACTGGACCAACAGGTACAGTAGCATCTACACAAGTTGTTCCAGAATTTGGTACAATAGCAATGATGATACTAGTTGTTGCAATCATAAGCATAGTAGCAGTAACTGCAAAATCTAGAATAGTTCCAAGATTTTAGGAATTATTCTTTTCTATTTTCTTTTTCAAGAATTCGTCTTAAATCATCCAATTGTATTTTATAAAATTCAACCTGTTTCAACATTTCATACATAGATTCCTTATGTTCTTTCGTCATTTTATCCATGGATTGTTGATGTCTCTTGGAATTCAAAGTTAAGGCAAAGATGAGTCCAAGTACTATAGCAGCTATACTTATTGTTAAAGAAAAAAAAGCGAGATTGTAAGCTGCATCATCAGAAGAAACAGAAGTTTCGCTAGATTTTAGTTTAGAAACATCTTGTTGTAATGATGAAATTGCATTTTTTAGAGCAGTAAGATCTGCAGGTCCTTCACTGCTTTTAGGAGGAAAATCCAAGACAGACGTACTTTCTATATCTTCAACAGGAATCTGTACATCAACAAGAGTTCCACTGATTTCTCCTTTCAGATCCACAATGTAACTACCAGTTTTAGTTGGAATTATAGGTGAAAAGTAATAGCCAGGTCTTGGATCAGAATTAATATCAATTTTTTTGGTGGTACCACCATACATGGCTGTAGCCTCCAAATTTTTGAAGACACTAGTAACTCCTTTGTATGTACCTTCATTTTCTCCTGATTCAGTAATTTTAAAGACAATGTCATTTCTAATTCCCACAACAGGTGGTTCAGTTCCCCAACCTACTTCAATTTTGTATTCTCCAACTTCTACTGTAGTATGTGCAAAAGAGGGTACAACCATTCCAATTAAAAACAATAATGCAATAAAACCAAAGATTGCTATCTTCACGACTATCATAGGACAATTACATATTATTATCTTTACGTGAATTAGTGCAAATTTCAAACATATGAAAACTGTTTAAATTATCAATAATGACTTTAAGATCAAATGAAAAAATTTCTGATAGTTTTACTAATTTTATCATCAATATCTATTCCATTTGCAGCAGCTCATCCATTTGCAGAAGAAACTATTCCCAGTTTAACATCTAATGCACTTACTGGTACTACAGAAGTAATTGTATTTTTTTCAGAACCAATTGATATAGACTTTAGTGAAATTAAAGTATTTGATACTAATGGAAACCAAATCGATAACAAGGACACTAGTTACTATGAAGGAGAGTTATCACTTATTGTTACAACTCCTCCACTAGAAGATGGAGTTTATACTGTATCAACCAAAGTTCTCTCTAAAGTTGACGGACATCTAGTTCCAGACGCATTTTTGTTTGCAGTAGGAGATGTTGTAATTGATCTCTCTATGTTAGAATTAGAAAGACCATCAGAGATTATATTTTTGCCTGAAGCTGGTGCAAGATTTCCTGGACTTGTAGGTCAAACTATAGTTTTAGGAGCAGTAATTGCATCTCTAATCATCTGGGGAACACAAAACAAACAGCTAATTAGAGAAGAATTAGACAAAATAGAATCATTCCATCATGGAAAATTCATGTCAATTACAGGAATTGGACTAGTTTTAATTTTTGTCTCTAATATTTTGATGATTGTAGTACAAAGTATTAGATTAGAAGTTTCTCCTATAGATGCAATTCAGACTGATTTTGGTACCATGTGGATAATTAGAATGAGTATTACAGTAATTTTACTAGGAATTTGGTTTGGATTAGATAGAAAAAAAGTTCTATCAAAGAAAAATCAAATTCCAATGCTTATAGCTGCACTTGTATTAATTGGAACTTCAAGCTTAATTGGACACGGTGCAGCTAGTGGAGAATCACCAGCACTTGTTTTAGATTACATACATAATTTGGTTGCAGCAATATGGATAGGTGGAATATTCTATTTTGTTTTCACATTACTACCAACATTTTCACAATTAAAAGAATCAACACGAGAAAAGATGAGTCTGGTATTAATTCCAAGATTCTCAATCGCATTTATCATTGCAATAGGAATTGTGATTATTACAGGACCAACTCTTATGTGGTTCTTAGAAAGTGATGTAGGACTAATTACTGAATCAGTTTACGGTCAATTAATAATTATAAAAATTGCAATTGCTGTAATATTAATTGGATTTGGAGGATTTTTTCAGTTTAGAGTACAAAAGAATGCAGAAAAAAATCTTCAATCAGGAAAAATTACTGTTTACAAAAAGCTAAAGAGATCACTCAAAGTTGATGCAGTTTTAGGAATTATACTATTAGGTGTAGTTGCATTACTAACAAATGGAACATTACCAGCAGGAGAAATACAAAAAGTTGATGCACAAGAAATTATTTTTGGATTTAAGACTATAGAATTTACTGAAAATACAAAATTTGAAATTGAAATTTCGCCATTTTCAAGTGGAGCAAATACAATTCTAGTTAAAGTAAGTGACTTTGATAACAAACCACTGTATGATTCCAATCAAATTAAAGTTAAAGTATCAAATCCATCAAAAAATATTTCTGCAATTGAAGTTCCAATGGAAATTATCAAAGAAAATGAAGATAATCCAATTGAATTTCAAGGAGAATTAACATTTGGATTTTTTGGAGAATGGCAAATAGAAATTGAAGCTCAAAGAACAGAAAATGCAAATGAATCAAAAATAATGAATTTACTAGTAAAACCAAGACTAACAAACATCCAAACTCAAATTATTGAATATGAATTGCCAGAAGATGCAAAGCCTCTTTTTCCATTATATGATGGAAAAAATTCTATTTGGATAAGTGATCCATCAGCTCCTCGTTTATGGCAATTTTCACTTGACACACAAGAATTTTCCTCATATTCATTTAATGGACTTACTACAACATTTCTAACACAAGATAACAAAGGAAGAATTTGGTTTACAGATACTCCTAGAAATCAGATAGGATTCTTTGATCCTGAAAATAAACAGATTACAACAAAAACAATTCCTAAACTAGATCCTGTAATCTCAGAAAATACTCCAATATTCATTCAAGCAGATTTTGATGGAAACATTTGGATTACAATTGTAAACAAAGATAGAATTCTAAAATATTTACCAGAACTTGATGTTTTTGAAGAAATTGTATTGCCAGATAAACAATCACTACCATTTGCTTTAGCAGTTGATGAAGAGGGAATGATTTGGTATTCTACAACGGGTACAGGTAAAATAGGATTCATTGATCCAAAAGATAATCAAATAACTCAAATCTCAAGTGAACCATTACAGGCTCCAGAAGCCTTGATTTTTGATGATGATGGAAATCTGTGGATTGCAGAGCATACAGGCTTAGCCATAACCAAATTTGACCCAGTTTTAGAAACATTTGAAAGAATTTCAGTTCCGAATAAAGATGCATTACCATTTGGAATGACATTTGACAAATATGGAAACATTTGGTTTGCACAGCATACAATAGATAACATTGGAGTTTATGATCCAGATAATAACAATTTGATTGAGATTCCAGTTCCAACTGAAACATCATTCATTCAATTTATGACATCAGATGGAAATGATAATGTATGGTTTGTAGAGCAACAAGCAAACAAGATTGGAACAATAAAGATTACAGAAATTCCTGTAATTGTTTCCCAAATACAAACAACAAATGACTTTGAATTAAAATATACAGAGATTGCATCACCACTAATTGCATTAGGAATTATTGCAACATCATTGTTTTATGTAAAAAGTATACAAGATAAAAGAAGATTAAATTCTTTGATTAATTCTTAGATAATAATCCAGCAGATTTTATTATCATAGTTCCTGCAAGAAGTGCAATTGACAACAAAACAATAGTTCCTGCAGGAGTAATATCAAAAACATAAGAGATTAGAATTCCTACAACAACAGAGAAGACAGAAAAACTCATTGAAATAATTGCTGTTTGTTTGAAACCTTTACCATACATAATTGCAGTTACATTAGGAATCACAAACAAAGCGGAAATTAACAAAACTCCTACAAGCTGAATTGATGTAACTACAGTAATTCCTGCCATAAACACAATCAAATAATTTATTTTTTCTACAGGAATTCCACTAACTTTTGCCTGTTCTTCATTAAATGTAGAATAAAGAATTTGTCGATATAGTAATAAAATTACAATTAGAATTACTCCAGTTAATGATAAGATCAAAATAGTATCATCTACGCTAACAAGAAGAATACTTCCAAAGAGAAAACTAAAGATATCAATCGTAAAGCCTCCTGAAAATCCAATAATTACGAGCCCAACTGCTATTCCTGACGATAAAAGTACTGCAATTGATGCATCACCAGATATGTTGTATCTGTCTTTGATTTTGGTAATTATTAGTGCACTAACTATAGAAACTCCATAAGCTGTCCATAATGGATAAACACCTGCTAACAAACCTAATGCAATTCCACCAAATGATGAATGTGCAATTGCATCACCAAATAATGAATAACGTCTTAATACCAAAAATAATCCAACAACTGAACAAAGAATTGCAATAGCAATTCCAGAAATCAATGCTCTATGCATAAAACTGTAAGTTAGAATTTCTAGAGACATGATTAATGATGATGCATATGTTCTTGCATCGAGGCCTCAGAATATTGCTTAACAAGTTTATCATCAGAAAAGAATTTTTCAGACTCTCCATGGAAAAATAATGTTCTATTTAGACATGCTACATGATTTGCTAGTTGATTAACTGCGTCCAAATCATGAGAAGACCAGATAATAGTAATTTTTTGTTTTGAATTTAATTCCCGAAGTATACTGTAGAACAATTCAATGCTTTGTTGATCAATTCCGGTTACAGGTTCATCAAGAATCAAAATTTTTGGATTATTTACCAAAGCTTTTGCAATAAAGACTCTTTGTTGCTGTCCACCAGACAATTCACCAATTCTTCGGTTGCTTAGTTCATGTATCCATAATTGTTGTAAAATTTCATCAATTTTATTTTCATCAGATTCATTTCTTAAACCCATTCTTACAACATCATTAACTGTAACTGGAAAATTTTTTTCAAAGATTGGTTTTTGTGGCACATATCCAATTTCTTTGAGATAATTTTTTGATTTTTTTATATCCTCACCAAAAAATTTGATAGTTCCTTTGTATTTTGTGTTAAGTCCTAACATTGAATCAAAAAGAGTTGATTTTCCAGCACCATTAGGCCCAATTATGCCTAGAAAATCTCCTGAATTGATTATAAAACTTACATCATCAAGTGCTTTGACATCTGGATATTGAACCGTTAGATTATTAATTTCAACTACTTTCAACATAACGCCTCTTCTAAGTTGTTAAGATTTTCAGTCATTTTAGAAATGTAAGTTCCATCAGATGAAACTTCAAGTGTAGATAAAACTAGAACTTTGCCATCTATTTCATTTGCAATTATTTCAGATGTTCTAGTATTAACATTCTCTTCACTAAAAATAACTGAAATGTTTAGTTCTTTGGATGTAGAAATAATATTTTCTAATGTTTTTGCTGTAGCTTCTCCATGTGGATCGTTTGATGAAATAATTGTGTGTTGATTTAAATTATATTCATCTGCAAAATATGAAAATGCATCATGAAAAGCTACAAAATCATGATTACAATTAGATAATTCATTACGAATTTTTAAATCAAGAAATTCTAATTCTTCAATATATTTTGCCGCGTTTGATTGATAATATTCTTGATTGCTAGGATCTGAATTAGAAAAAGCATTTGCAATATTTTGAACTTGTATTTTTGCATAAACTGGATTTAACCAAATGTGAGGATCTCCAGAAGTACTAATTTGTTCTTGACCAAGATTATTATCTAAAATTCCATTACTTGTATCAACTATCACTCCTTGGTAATTAGTTTCTTTTAGATTATCAACCCAATTTTCAAAACCTATTCCATTGATAATTATTAAATCAGATTGTTGCATTCTTTGTACATCTTTAATAGTTGGCCCCCAATCATGAGGTTCAACTCCAACAGGTACAAGTAAAGTAACATCTACTTTTTCTTGTCCAACATTTTGAGAAAATTCGTGAAGTGCATAAAATGATGAGATAACTTGTAGTTTTGAACTATCAATTGGGGTAAATTGCTGATTTGAGTCAGTTCCATAAACAGCAATTGAGCTTAATGGAATTATTACAGCTATTGCAATTATTGCAAGCTTGATTTGTATATTCATGAAACAACTCAATGTAAATTATTAATAAATCTATAAAATATTAATAAGATTAATTGCTAAACTTATAAGATAATTAATAACATTAGGCATATGCCAATAGTTTCAATCTCCTTAAATGATGAAATTCTCTCAGAATTAGACAAACTACAATCATCTATGGGATTTTCAGGAAGATCTGAAGCCATCAGAGCAGGAATCAGAGCATTTGTTTCTGAAGAAAAACAAAAGTCAGATTTGGCTGGAGATATTCATGCAATTCTTTTAGTTGTACACAATGACGAATTTGATCATGTTGTTTCAGGAATTACTCATAACTTTGAGGATCTAATTATAACACATCTTCATAGTAAGATTGAGAAAGAAAAATGTATGGAACTTTTTGTTATGAATGGCGATGCAGAAAAAGTATCTACAATGACAAAAGATTTTCAGACAAATAGAAACATGGATACTGTAAAGCTTGTTGCACTTTAGACACTTAATCTAAAAGAATTTCTTCGAGTAACAAAAATTACTGCAGTTATTGAAATTACTAAAATAATTAATGTTACAGCTCCAAATTCTGGTGCTACAACAATTCCAAACTCAACTTCTTCTCCAGTATTTCGAATGTTTTCAAATTTTATTATCATTGGACCTGTCTGATCTTCTCCAAATGTGTATTTTTCAAAATCACCACCAATTATTGCTGATCCTGATGTACGATAAATCTCCTTACCATTTTGAATAATTATAAATGTATAATCAGAATTTCTTAATGGTTCACTAGTTTGTCCATCTCTAATAGTAAAAACAAAGTTTGTGTTGATTCCAGGTTCTATCTCTACAGGATCCCATGAAAGATTTACTTTAAAGTCCTCACTTTTTGTATACGCAATTAAAGGTAATTCGATTTCATTTCCAGTAAATAATGTAAATATAATATTATCAGGTAATGATTCATTTGATTTTTTCATGTCATTTTTCAAAATTCTTAGATGATCTTGTAACAAAACAAAATGAACTATTCTTTCATCTTCTTCTGTATAATCATCAATTGTTACTGAAGACTTGAATAACTTAATTCCATTTGCATCTCCTGAATAACCAGGAGTGAAAAATTCAGTGAGATCTTTTGGAAAATGAACTTCTACATGGACCACAGGCACATGAGACATTTGTTTTTCACTCCAGTCAAATGGCATCTCAAATGTTACCTGTTTAGCCTCAGAATCATATTCAAAATTAGAAATTTTATCAAAATATGACTTTACACTAAATTCCACATCATGATTTTCTGTATCTTTTTGAATGAAAGAGGTGGTCTCAATAATACTCAAATCTGCATTATAGATACCAGAATCCTCTATGATGTTAGTTGGTTCATCAATGGTTCTTACTTCAATCTCAAAATTATACAATCCACCTGAATTAAACAAAGGTCCTGTAATTTCTATAGGATTAGATTCTGTTCCATGCCATGCTCCAAGCAAAGAGTCTTGTTCACCATGAATTGTAACTTTACCTTCTTGTGTTGGTATTATTTTAATTGGTAAAACACCATCTTCTGCAAAGAAATAGTTTCTAAAAATCATTTCATTGTTATGAAACAAACCAATTAGAAATGTAATATTTTTTGCATTTTCTTTTGTTTCCTTTTCAGTTGCAGTAATTGTAATTTGTTCTCGATCATTTTCAAAATACATTGGCATCTCAACTGTAATTGAGATTTCCTTGCCTTGGATATCTATTGAAGAAATTTTATCAATTCCTGTTCCATGTCCATAAACACTACTTGCTGGAAATAACAAGCACACAACCATTACAAATATTCCAAATTTTGTTAATGACAACATTATTTTCATTCCATTAGGGTTATTTTACTGTCAGTAATTCATCAACTTTTTGAAGCAAATCATCCATTGTTGTAGCCTCCAAAATAGGTTGAAGATCATTTGGATCATTTGCACCAAGTGCAGACAATGAATAAATGTAATCAATTGTAGGTGTATCAGTAGTAAGATAGTACTGTTCTAAAACATGTTCTAATGAATGTGGTTCAACAATTTGAGGTAATGCTTGTGTAACAACTTTCTTTTTCCATAATTCAACTAGTTTTTCCCATTGGTTAATTGAAATGTTCTCATCAATTTCTGGAATCATTTCAACTTCAGCTTGTATGTACATTTTCTCTCCAGTTCCAACTTTCTCATGCATTTCAGATATTTCTTGATGTCCTTCTACTGAAAATGGATCATAGTTTGTAGGTTGAGGAATTGATGGAGAAATAATTTTCTTAATTTTAAAAGAGTTTCTGCCTATAGTCTCAATGTGTAATTGTAATCCATCAAGTTGAACGTCTTCACACTTTGTAATTTTGGCAATTGTCCCTACTAGTTTAGGAGAATTCCAACCGTTTACAGAATTTTTTTCATCAATCAAACACACACCAAACTGACCATCACCTAGCATACAATCATCAACTAATTGCTTGTAACGAGGCTCAAAGATTCGAAGTGGAAGTTCCTGTCTAGGAAATAAAACTAGATCTAAAGGAAATATTGGGATTAGTTTTGTTTGAGTCAACTAATCATATTGAAATGTCTCTAGATATATTGAATACGGAGTCTCAAATAAATTAAAAACCGTTCTCATTAAGTATCAGGCCTAATAGAGCTGCACGCGTATATTTTCCATATTCAGCTTGCTCAAAGTACTTGGCATTTTTTGTATTATCAACATCAGTTGAAATTTCATCTAATCTTGGAAGGGGATGTAAAATTATAGAATCCTCTTTCATTTGTTTTAATAAATCCAATCCTACTACATAGCTTCCTTTGACTTTGAGATATTCTTCTTCATCAGGAAATCTCTCCTTTTGGATTCTTGTTACATAAAGAACATCAAGTTCATCAATGTGTTCTTCAATATCAGTAGATTCTGTATAAGATAATCTCTTTTTGATTTCATAAACTGAATCAGAACGTATTCTAAGGGATTCTGGAGAAATTAAACGAACATCAACATCATAATTTCCAAGTCCATACAACAGAGAATAAACAGTTCGTCCATACTTTAGATCACCTACAATTCCAATCTTTAGACCATCAATCTTTTTCTTTTCTTTCTTAATTGTAAACAAATCCTGAATTGCTTGAGTTGGATGCTCTTCTGTACCACTACCTGCATTAATTACAGGTTTGTTTGAAACTTCAGATGCAAATCTACTTGAACCATCCATAGTGTGTCTTAGTACTAAAACATCAGAGTAAATTGACATTATTCGTACAGTATCAGCAAGACTTTCACCTTTTTGTGTAGAAGAAGAAGTGATATCAGAGATTCCTAAGGAATTGCCACCAATTGATGCCATAGCAGCATCAAAACTGAGACGAGTTCTAGTACTTGGCTCATAAAATAGATAAGCTAAAGTTTTTCCTTTACATATTTCCCTTCGCTCTATTGGATCTAGTTTCATAATTTTATTTGTTGAGACAAAGATTTTCTCTAGTTTTCCTTTATCAAATTCCTTAATTGAGATGATATCTTTTTGATAGAACTCGTTCATTCTTTCAATAATATATACAGGAGACTATACAAAGTATTCTGATGGACCAGTCCGAACTTTTAGTTCGACGAATCAAGGAGGGTACTGTTATTGACCATATTGACGAAGGTAAGGGTCTTCAAGTTCTAAATGCATTAAGAATTGATGGTAAAGATGGTAGTCTAATTACCATAGCCTTGAATGTTCCAAGTGGAAAATTCAAGAAAAAAGACATCATAAAAGTAGAAAATAAATTTCTAAAAGATGATGATACAAACAAACTTGCAGTCATTGTACCAAAGGCAACAATTAACATTATCAAAAACTACAAGCTAGTTGAAAAGAGAAGGGTTGCACTTCCAAATGAGATTGATAGAATCTTTCGTTGCTCAAATCCAGACTGTATCACAAATAGTACAGAACACATTGAATCAGTAATGGATGTTATGGACAAGGAAGGAAGAGTACTCAAGTGTAGATATTGTGCAAGAGTATTAGATGTAAATCAGCTAAAGTATAATTAAATTAAATTTGAAAAAGATATTGTTGTGGTTTATTGTCCTAAGATGATAAACATCATAACTATACCATAGATAGCGATTGATTCTACCATTCCTACAAAGATGAATACTTTGGATTGTAATGCAGGATTCTCACTAATTACTGCAAGACCTGCTGCACCTACTTGACCTAAACCAACACCGGCACCGCCTGCTGCAACACCAAATGCTATACCAGCACCAATTAGTTTGGAGCCATCACTCATGCTAGCAGTAGATTCTTCTTGAGCATATGCTACATCTGTAAGACCTGCAGCTACTAATGCAATTGCTGCTACTGATAACAATAAAACAATAGGTTTCATCTGTCTGAATTCCTCATAATTCTATATTTAAATCATGATGATATGATAGCACTAAATTTGATCAAGTGTTTTCTTTTTGAATGATGTTAGATCATCTTTAATTGATTTAGCAAAATTCTCATGATCGTTATCTAACGTCTTTTTAGAATTCTCGACTAATTTTTTAATTTCTTCTTTTGTCATGATTTCCTACTTTGTATCTTTGCTTTGACTTTTTTTAACTTTGCAAATTCTTCTCTTTCTTTTTCTTCAAGGGCTTGAGCAATAAATCGAATGTTATGTTGATATTGTGGAATAATTACATTTTCAAGAGCATTTAACAATTTTTGGGTCTTTTCTAATGCTTTTGCAAGGCTAAAGATTGAATTTTCATATTCTGCTGCTTTACAAATTTTTGGAAGTAGTTCTTTGATTTGTTTTGCTGCTCTATCAATTGAAGAATTTGTATCAGCAAATCCATAAGGCATTGATTTTGTGTCTTTTTCAGTTACTGTAAGTGCTGGAATCTTTACATCAACAACTCTTCTTACATGAACATCTACTTGCATTACAGGTGGTGTGGATTCTGCAACAGAGTCAACAGTATCAGTTCCTAAGGCTAAATATGCTTCATTAACTGACTTGTAGATATCTTGTAAAGGATCCCAAATTCCACCTCTTGCTTTTGAGGCTTCTACAATCATTTTTTCAATGTTCTTTAAGAGAACTTTACGTTTATCATCTAAAATTTTTCGAACCATAGTGGCGACTTGGCTAGATTTTTTAAATTTTAAAAGTTCAATTTTTGTTGCAGAGACATTTTGTCCAAATGACATTTTATTATTTTTCCTGATAATATTGGTCTACGTATTTGTCTTTGATTTTAGTAATCTCATTTTTTGGAAGTTTAGAAACAATTTTCCACAAGATACCAAGTGTTTCTTCAATGGTTCTATTCTCATCAGTTGCTTGTGAAAGGAATTCTTTTTCAAAGACATCACCAACATCCATGTATTTCAAATCAATTTCAGTTAGTCCTGTTTTACCTACAATACCTGCTAGTGCTCTTACTTCTTGTGCTCTAGAATATGCATCATAAACTTGATTAGCAACTTCACTATGATCTGCTCTGGTACTACCTTCACCAATTCCGTCTTTCATCAGTCTACTAAGACTCATCAAAATATTGATTGGAGGATAAATTCCTTGTCTGAACAAATCTCTACCAACTACTATTTGCCCCTCTGTAATGTAACCAGTAAGGTCAGGGATGGGGTGAGTAATATCATCAGATGGCATTGATAAAATTGGAACTTGTGTTACACTTCCTTTTCTTCCCTGTAGTTTACCTGCTCTTTCATAGATTGTTGAGAGGTCAGTGTAAAGATATCCAGGATAGCCTTTTCTTCCAGGGACTTCTTCTCTTGCTGCACTAATCTCTCTTAATGCTTCTGCATAGTTTGTCATGTCAGTCATTACAACTAAAACGTGCATTCCTAAATCAAATGCCAAATATTCAGCGACAGTTAAGGCCACACGTGGAGTGATAATTCTTTCAATTGCAGGATCATCTGCAGTATTTAGAAATAGAACACTTCTCTTTAGTGCACCAGAATCTTCAAGACTTTTTCTGAAATATTCTGCTTCACTGTATTGCACACCAATGGCTGCAAAGACTACAGCAAAGTCATCTTTTGTTCCAACAACACTTGCTTGTCTTGCAATTTGTGCTGCTAAAAGGTTGTGAGACATACCAGAACCTGAAAAGATTGGAAGTTTTTGTCCTCTAACTAGAGTCATTAATCCATCAATTACAGATACGCCCGTTTGAATGAAGTCTTTTGGATATTCACGTTGTTCTGGATTCATTGGTTCACCATTAATGTCAACAAATTTATCAGCAATTGGATCTGGTAGTCCATCTTTTGGTCTACCTAATCCATCAAAAACTCTACCAAGTACTTCTTTTGATACTGGCATCTCCATGAGTTTACCTACAAATTTAGCACTTGTTCCAGAGATAGATAATCCAGTTGTTCCCTCAAAAACTTGAACGATTGCTTTTCCATTTCCTACTTCGAGAACTTTACCTAATCTTCTTTCTCCCTCTTTAGTTTCAATTTCAACAAGTTCATCAAATGCTGCATTATCAACATCATCTACAACTACCAGTGGACCTTTGATTTCAGCAATCTTGTTGTATTGAACTCCGCCTTCTGTTGTCAATTTGATACTTTAACTCCTGTAATTGATTTGAATTGTTCTTCCATATCTTTTTCTAATTGATCAAGTTTTTGCATCTCATCATCTTTGATATCCATTCTTGCTTTGAGAATTGAAGGGATGATAGACATTACACGAATATCAGCTAGTGTTGCACCTGATTTGATTGCTTGTTGACCTTTATCGTAAAAGTCAACTAATAGTTTCATTAGTTTAAACTGTTTTTCTGGACTGCAAAAAGTATCAACATCATCAAATGAGTTTTGCTGTAAAAGACTAATCTTTACCATTCTTGCAACTTCAAGAATTAGTTTTTCTTCATCAGGTAATGCTTCTGGACCTAAGAGTCTGACAATTTCTTTTAGTGTGTCTTCTCTTTGTAAAATTCCATATACTTCACTTCGTACATTAAACCATTCTTTATCGATATTTTCACTCCACCATTTAGCAATGTCAGCAAGATAACCAGAGTAGCTGTTCATCCAATTAATTGATGGATAGTGCCTAGAGTATGCAAGTTTTGCATCCAAAGCCCAGAAAGTCTTGATAAATCTCATTGTGTGAGTTGTAACTGGTTCTGTAAAGTCACCACCTGATGGAGATACAGCACCAATTAAAGTAACTGAGCCATCACGATCTGGACTACCAATTGTTCTAACACGACCTGCTCTTTCATAAAATTCTGCTAATCTTGATGCAAGATATGATGGATAACCTTCTTCTGCTGGCATCTCTTCTAATCTACCACTCATTTCTCTGAGTGCTTCTGCCCATCTACTTGTAGAGTCTGCTACAAGTACAACATCTTTACCCATATCTCTGTAATATTCTGCAATTGTTACACCAGTGTAGATACTTGCTTCTCTTGCAGCTACTGGCATATTACTAGTATTTGCAACAAGAACAGTTCTGTCCATAAGTGGTTTTCCAGTACGCGGATCTTTGAGGTGTGGGAATTCAACTAATACTTCAGTCATCTCGTTTCCTCGTTCGCCACAACCGATGTAAACAACAACTTGAGCATCAGCCCATTTTGCAATTTGGTGTAATGTAACAGTCTTTCCTGTTCCAAATGCTCCAGGAATTGAACCAGTTCCACCTTTTGCAATTGGGAAAAATGTGTCTATTACACGTTGTCCAGTAATAAGTGGAACAGTAGGATCATAACGATTTTTGTATGGTCTTGGTTTTCGTACAGGCCATTTGTGATACATTTTAAGTGAAATGATTTGTCCGTCTTTTTCAGATGTTGCTATTTCAGTTTCTAAATCATAATCTCCTTCTGAAACAATATTTGTAATTTTTCCACCTTTGTGATCTGGTGGAACCATAATAGAGTGATCAATCAGTTCTGATTCTTTAACAGTTCCAAGTACATTTCCTGGAGCAACTTCGTCACCAACACTAACAGTTGGTACAAAATGCCATTTTTTTGTCATATCAACTGGAGTAGTTACAATACCTCTTCCAATGAATGAACCAGATTGTTTTGATAGTTCTCTTAGAGGTCTTTGAATTCCATCATAAAGTTGTCCAATAATTCCTGGACCTAACAATACACTAAGTGGGTTTCCGGTACCAACCACAGGCTCACCTGGTTTTAATCCACTAGTTGATTCATAGACTTGAATAAATGCAACATCGCCAGTTAATCTAATTACTTCACCAATTAATTTTGCATTACCAACAGATATAGTTTCATACATCTTTGCATCAGACATTCCATCAGCTCTAACAGCAGGACCACTTACCCAAACAATTTTACCTTGAGCTACCATTCTAATTTCCCACTCCGAATGTGGATGCAATTTCTTTCCTTATTAAAGGCTTCAAGCGTTCAATCCTTGCATCAATAGTATTATCAAATGTCATTGTACCATCTTTTGATTTTATTATAATTCCACCAAGACAATCAATTGTATCAGATGATAATTTAGCTCCTGAGAATTTAGTTAATGCAGATTTTACTACATCTTTATCTTTAGCATTTGTAAAAACTGTAACTTCAGTTGTACCTAAAATTTTAGTTGATTCATCTAACAAAGTTTTAATTAAATTTGAGTAATCTCCACTTCGATCAGTATTTGCTATTTGATCTAATGCTTTTGAAAATACTTTGTCTACTCCTTCTTCTAATAACAAAAGTTGTTTGTTTCTAACTTCTATATCAGCACCACCAATAATCTGTTTTTCGATTTTGTTGGCTTCTTTATTTCCATCTGAGATAATTTTATCAAATTCTTGTTCTAGTTTGGTAAGTGAATCATCAAGTGTTTGTTTAGAATCAGAACCTGAATTTTTGAGATCTAATAGGATTTCTTTTTCTGTTTTCTTTACAATTTTTTTAATAGCATGTTCTAATAAAAAATTAGGTGCCAATACGAGGTGCTCATTGGATAATAGATTTTAATGTTTGGGAGGAGCTGTAATAATTTAATAAAATTCATATTTTCATTTTGGACTTAGAAAGATATTATAATGTAATAATCGTCGTTGGAAGTGTGACTGTTGCAGATCTTTTGGTTGGCAGTGTTATACTTCCAAGAAATGAATCTCCAAAAGTAATATCACGTTTAGCCGAATTTGAATGGTTTCATAAAATGGAGATTGAAAATGAAACAGTTACTCCAGAAATCGATGATCTTCTTTTACGGGCACAAAAAACACATCAATTTGTTGAAGATGTGATAAAGGGATTGAATATTCCTCTGCGAGTTGGCATCATGGAGATTCTTTTCAAGGGCACTGTAATTAAAAAGAAAAATTATGATATTGATGAGATTGAAAATATGATTGCAGATCTGGAAAAAGTTCCAGAGAGCATCACTAAAGCAGCCAAAGTATTAGAAGAAAATTCAAAGATTAATCACTCGCTTGAAGAATACAAATCATTAAAAGAAACATTACAAGTTGCAAACAAGCTAAATGTTGATCTAAGTGGTTTTGGAGCAATGAATTATTTTTATACAAATCTATTTGTCATTAATACTTCAGATTTTGGAGAGATTGAACGATCATTAGAAGGCATTCCAATTTTCAAATATGAATTAGGGTCTAAAGAAAAATCAGCCATAATAATAATTTCTGATATTGATGATTCTGATAAAATTCTCAAAGTAATGCGAGCACTTAATTCTAATCCATTTAGTATCCCTAAAGATATTCCACAAATTCCGAGTGAAGCATATTCTTTAGCAGAATCAAAGATAAAAGAATTAACAGCAAAACAAAAATCAATTTCAAAAGAATTAGCTTCTATCACAAAAAAAATTCGACGTGAAATTCTAATAATGCATGAAAATTCATTTGTTGCAAAAGAAGTTCTTGAAACATTACGTAAACCAGGCGGTACAAAGAATTTTGCAGTAATTCAAGGGTATATCCCAAAGAAGATGGAAAAAAAGTTCAAACAAGTAACAAGTCAATGGACATCAATTACTGAAGAAATAAAAGATGAAAAGACGCTTTCAGATCTTCCTGTTTATTTGGATAATCCTAGATGGGTCAGAACATATGAAGTAATTACTAGCAGTCAAGGAATTCCCAAGCGAGGAGAATTTGATCCCACATGGATGATTGCACTAATGTGGCCTATTTTTTACGGATTAATGTTTGCAGATATAGGTCATGGAATTTTGTTAATGTGTTTAGGACTCTTGTTCAAATTCAAAGGACAAGGTAATCTATCTAGATGGGGAATGTTACTTGCAATGTCTGGTGGAGCAGGTGCGCTTGCGGGAATTTTTCAAGGTGAAGCGTTTGGTTTTCATATAGAACACTTGGCAGGTATGGAAGCTCTGTTACATGAAGGTGGTCCGCTTCATTCAGTTTCATGGTTGATTGGTGTAATTAGTGTAGCAGAATTAACATTTGATCAAGTCATCATGATTTTAAAAGTGTCATTATTCTTGGGAGTCATTCATTTATCATGGGCTTTCCTTTTACGAATTCGTAACTTTTGGAAAAGTGGTAATAGAGATGGACTGATCTTTGAAGCTATTCCCAACTTGTTCATGTGGTTAGGAGTTTTCGGAGTAATGATGGGAGCAATAGGTTCTGGATATGATGTAATGAATATGTATTCTAAAATTCATACAGAAGCTGTACCGTGGGTTTCTGTACTTGTTGGAGAGTGGGCAGTTGTATGGATAGTAGTTAGAGTTTCAATAATTATCATACTTGCATGTGTTATACTGATGATTATTGGTGGAATAAAACATAACAAAAAACATCCAGAGGATGGTGGAGATATGGTAAGTGTCATGATGGAGGTTTTACTTGGAAAAACTATTGAATGTTTGGCGCACTCGATCAGTTATGCACGATTAGGAATTATGCTTCTAGTACATGCAGCTCTTTTGCTTACAGTTAACCAGGCCTTTGAAAGCTTGGGAGGAATTAGTAGTCCAATGGCTCTTGTGCTTATCATAGGAGGACAAATAGGAATCATGATGATTGAAGGTTTGATTGTGTACATACAGTCACTAAGGCTTCACCTCTACGAGTTCTTTACAAAATGGTATGATGGAGGTTCCCAACCATTCCAACAATTAGTTCCAGAAAGAGTTTACAATACATATTCTTGGAAGAATAATAAAAAATAGGAGTAAGAGATAGAAAGGTTATGTCAAAAGAATTCATAATAACTTTGATTCCAGCACTCGTTATGCTTGGATTTGCCATTTTTGGATTAACAGTAATTAGTTCATAGTTTGTCGTAATAATTTGTGTTTATTGTTCCACAGGTAAATCTAGTTTATTTCCCCATTCTCCCCAAGAGCCTAGATATACACGAACATTTTCAAAACCAAGTTTCTTTAATGTTACAAATGTGTTAGCAGCTCGATAGGCTCCTTGACAATAAGTCACTATTTCAGAATTTTTGGGCATTTGGTAAAGTTTGGATAGTTCATCATCTGATTTGAAAGTACCATCATCATTGATGTTTAGATTCCAATCAATATTGACAGATTTTGGAATATGTCCTACTTGTGCTGCACGTACAACGGTTCCATTAAATTCCCCATCAGATCTGGCATCGATTATCTTTAGTGTATCAATATTATCTAAAATGTATTCATAGCTGGAAATAATTTTAGGATTTATTTTTCCAGAAAATTTTGAGGGTTGAAATGGGTTTGGTTTTGTTTCAATTGGCAAGTTTTCTTTTTTCCATTTTTTCATTCCACCATCTAATATGGATACATCAGGATGAGAGAAATATTCTAACATCCAAAAACCTCTTGCAGCAAGCATACCAGAGATATCATCATAAAAAACAACTTTCTTTTGTAAGCTTACCCCAACAAATGAAAAAATCATCTCTGCTTGTTTGTTAAAATTTTGTATTCCTTCTTTTGTTGTATCTATCCAATGAAATGCAAACAGATCTAAATTGACAGCTCCTGGAACATGTCCTTCAGAATATTTTCCAAAAGAACGGGTATCAATTATCAAAATATTTGAATCATTTAGAATCGAATCAAGTTTAGTTGTAGAAGTTAACATGATTTTGATATATTGATCAAATCTAAATTGATTTGTATTCAAAAAAATAAAAAGAAAAGAAAAGGGTTTTTTCTATTCGTTAACGTATGCTCTTTCGCCGTGCTGAGCCAAATCAATGCCAATCTCCTCTTCTTTAGGAGTGACTCTGATTCCGCCTGGCCAGATGGCATCCATGATTTTGAAGATTACAAGGGTAACACCAAAGGCATAGCCTACTGATATTGCAGCACCAATGATGCTGATTGCTTGCTGTTCCATTCCTTCTGGAGTACCAGTCCATGCGCCGATACCGTCTCCAGTATCCCAAACGTGTGGACTAGCTAATGTTCCAGTCAAAATTGCACCTGTAAGACCACCCATTCCGTGTACTCCCCATACATCTAATGCGTCGTCCCATTTGCGTGCATTCTTGAATGCTATAGCTGCATAACAAATTGTTCCAGCAGCAATACCGATAATAATCGAAGCCATTGGACCTACCCAACCTGATGCTGGTGTGATTGCTACCAATCCTGCTACTGCACCTGTTGCAGCACCAACTATACTTGGTTTTCCGGTATGTGCCCATGACATCAAAACCCATGTTACTGAAGCCATACCTGTTGCGGTATTAGTTACAGTCCATGCGCTTACGGTAATGCCGTCTACCATTACTTCACTTCCTGCGTTGAAACCAAACCAACCAAACCATAGAATGGATGCACCTAGTACAACCATTGGAATGTTGTGTGGTTCCATTGGAACTTTGCCATATCCAAGTCTTCTGCCAAGGACTAAGGCTCCTGCCAATGCAGCGAATCCTGAAGTAATGTGTACTACAGTACCACCAGCAAAGTCTAATGCGTATGATGGCGATAAGTTTGGATCGAGGTCTATTGAACCTCCTCCTATGTAACCACCTCCCCAAACCCAATGTGCAATTGGATCGTAAACGAAGGTACCCCATAAGAGTACGAATATGATTAATGCGCTGAATTTGATTCTGTCAACCAAACCACCAACAATTAGTGCTGGGGTGATAATTGCGAATGTTGCTTGGAACATTGCAAATAGTTGGTGAGGTACTGTACCTGGCCAACCTTGACTACAAACATCTCCTTCTTTGAACTGCTGCATTTGGTATGCATTAGACCATGTATCTGCACAAGGTCCTGCTTCACCTAATGGAGCCCATGCTGAGACCATATTAAATCCAACATAGTCCAAATTTCCCATGAACATATTTGCGTCATTATCAATTCCGCCAAATGCTAGTGAGTATCCCCATAGAACCCATTGTACTGACATTAAACCAATGACTACAAAGGTCATGCCGATGGCGTTTACTGCGTTCTTTGAGCGGGATAAACCACCATAAAAGAATGCAACGCCGGGAGTCATGAAGAGTACTAATGATGTTGCTGTAAGCATCCATGCCATATCACCTGTATCTACCATACAAGGGAGCATGCCGCCGTCGCCATCATCATACCAACACTCGTTAGGGTTACCAGTGTAAATTCCACTAGTTCCCACTACATATCCGTCCATACCATCATCAACACTTTGTGCATATGCTTGTGACATAGCACCAGCTGCTGTGATTGATACTGCGGCTACAAGTAATAGAGCATACTTGTAGTTCCTAGAATTCATTAAATTTATCGAAATTGGAGGGCATTTAAGGATTAAAGACTATAAAATTTGTAAAAAAGTAAATTATTATATTTTAGTATATTCTGATAGTAACATAAAATATGAAAATTAAGTCAAAAGATAAAGAATCAGGTATAAAACTAGCAATTTTTGATACATTCAAAACTAAAGGTGATGAATTAACAGGTGAGGCAAATAGACAAAGGGCGATCATAACAATACTTGCTAGTAATGTTAATCCCGCAGAAAGAACTAGAACAGGAATTTCTCAAAGAATAGCAAAAAAACAAGGAATAGCCTGGAAGAATATCTATTCAGGAATATTTCGTGATATGGATAAGATTTTACTTCCTATGAAGATTGCAGATGAGGATGGAAGATTACCTCTAAAAAGAGGTCCAAAGGCTCTTCAGGAGATAGGAATTCCATATTATCACTTAACCAGAAAGGGTATTTTGATAGCACTATCAATTAGTGAAATTGATAATAGAGAAAATTTACTAAAAGATTTTTTCTCAAAGTCAGAATCTGGTGAAAAAGACTTTGAAAAAATTATCTCTAATCTTTTAAGAACTAGTCCCAATTTCACATTTTCAATTTTTCAAAAATATGTTAAGGCTTTTTGTAATAATAAAATTAAAGATCTGCTTCCTTTTGATCTATCAAA
This sequence comes from Candidatus Nitrosopumilus sp., assembly GCA_963667665.2. Lineage (GTDB taxonomy): Archaea > Thermoproteota > Nitrososphaeria > Nitrososphaerales > Nitrosopumilaceae > Nitrosopumilus. Next base: position 1,623,965 of record OY763927.2, on the reverse strand, counting down.
ACTTCGGGAAATTTCAGACGAGTCTTTAGGTATTCAAAAGGAGTTTTTAGAGGCATTTTTAAAACTATCAAAACAAGAAAAAGATGAGGCCATAAGATTCCTCAATGAAATAACCTAACCACAAAATAACGCCAAACATTAAAATCTGTTATTTATTGAGATCAATCAAAATGGGTGGATCTAAAAACGTCTTTGCATCTGTAAAATCCTATAGTAAAAGAGGAAAATTATTAAAAAAAGCTGATTTTCAAACATTGGCAGAATCAAGAGATCTTGATGAATTAATGACGAGAATTAAAAATACAGTTTATGGAGAAGCAGTGTCTGAAGTAGAGAAACCTTACACATCTCAGGGTATTGAATCTGCTCTAAAAAGTCACCTAGCTGATGTTCATTATAGCATAGCAAAAACTGCAGGTGAGTCACGCATCTTAGATGCTTATTATTTGAAATTTATCATTTCTAATTTAAAACAAATTCTAAAAGGAAAAGTTTTGGGAAAATCTCAAGAAGAGATTGAAATTCACATTAATCTTCATGCTGAAGAATTAATTAAGCAAAGAGATATTGTAGTCAAAGCACTTGTAGCAAAAGATCTGGAAGAAACAGTTGCAAGTTTAAGCCAAGTAGAATTTGGTGAAGAAATTGCAAAAGCGGCAGCTTTGTATGCAGATAAAAAGAATCTCCAAATTTTTGATACATATTTTGACAAAATTTTGTATACACGTCTTGTAAAGGCACTAAAATCTGGAGACATAGATGCAAGTAGATTGATTGGGATGGATGTTGATTTTTATAATATTTTAAGTGTGATTAGAGGAAAGTTTTGGGGACTTGATGAACAACAAATTCAAGATTTAATTATAATTCAATCTCCTGCTGCAAAAGATTTGCTAGGAAGAATGATAGCAGCTGGTTCAATAAGAGATGCATTCAACGAACTTTCTAATACAAAGTATAGTAATCTAGTTCCTCAAGTTGAAAATGAATTAGATGCAATATCTGAATTTGAAAGAGCTTTTGAAATAGCGATTTACAAAGCATCGTTAAACTCTTTCACAAAAATGTTCAGTTTAGCAACAACAGTAGGAATTACAAAACTAACTGCATTCGAAGTGAGAAATCTTTCAGCAATTGCTTATGCAGTTGAACAAAAAATACCAACTGAAACTACTATGTCAAAATTGATTTTAGAGACAGAATAGACTGGTATAAAATATGAGTAAATTTCCAACAAAAAAAAATGAAACATCAATTGATATTCTTACAAATTGGGTAAGTATCTCTATGGCATTGATTTTTGCCCTACCATCACTAGGGATATTTTTGGGAATTTACTATGGAACAGGAAATTTGATTATAGGAGCAGTATTAGGATTTGGTGTTCATATAATTACACTTGCGTTTTCAGGTAGAATTTCAAAGTATCTAGATAAGATTATGAATTAACCTATATTGATCTAATTTCAAGATGATATATTATGATGGGCGATAGAGATTATAGAAATATTATTCAAAATGCATTACGTTCGATAGGAAAAGAATTAGAAATCGAGATAGATCCTAAAGATATTCAAACCATTCACCTTCAAGAAGTAGTTCAATGTCTTAGACGCTCATATTATGACAGAATTGAACCCAATGAAATTGAAAGAAGAGGATTCAATGAACTTCTCTCAGGATTATTAAGAAAATTAGAGTATGGAAGTGAGCCAAAAGAATTTGAAATTAACGATATCAAGCTAAAGGGACAAGTCGATATGTTAGTAGATGACTCTATTCTTTTATTTAGATCAACAATAGAAGAATTAGAAAATCCTCTAGCAAATGATATTCTATATCTTAATGCATGCATGTGGATATATGACAAATCAGATGGAGTAATTGTGTACATAACAGGGGATAGAAAAGAAATAACTTTTACATTAACACGTAACAAAAAGATGTTTGAAGAAATAATCAGAAGAGTTAGAGTTCTACATGATCTTCTTAAAGAACAAAAAACACCTATCTTAGAACCATCATCTGAATGTTCTAATTGTCAATATTATGAAAGATGTTTTATGAAAAAGAAGATGAACAGACAAGTGTCCCTATTAGGAATATTGGGTGCAGGTAAAAATTCAGATTAGATAAATGAAAAATATGAAAAAAGGAATTTTCCTTTGATTAGTCTAGTGGTTCTGGATGTCCTTTACCACGAAGAGCGAAACACACTACTGCTAGTGCAATTGCGACTCCTGCTGCTGCGCCAAATGCGGCTATACCTGCTTCTGCCATTTGATAAAATCTCACTTAACGGGCTTTTATAACTTTGCCAATATTTTTTTGCTAAAAACAAAGTATCACAATTTTAAAATTTTATGATACTATTGACTCTATCTTGTAAAATCAAAGTGAAGTTCATTTTCTTGGCCACTTGTCATAGAACTTAGATTGTAAAAGACATCTCCAATGACATGCCAAGTTGATGTATTATCTTTAAGACTAGTCCACAGTTCAGGAGTGTTTCCAGAATTTTTGATATTGATAGTATCTTTTAGTACAATAGAATTATCACCAAGAAGAACATAATAGTTTGAACCAAATTCAACCATTCCTGTAGGTCTACTTCCTATTTCACCACCAGAAATTTGTTCAGTTTCAGAATAACCGGTTTCATATAATTGATAATCTAAAGTTTGAACGATAAAAGACTTGGAGTTAGGATTGATTATGTTGAATGCAATCTTAATTGTAGCTGCTCGTTCTGAAATTTTAGTAACAGAAATATCTTCTAGTTCAATTTGAAGAGGTTTAATTTGTGGGGTGTTTTGAGTTTCGGAAATATCTTCATCTTGTGACTCTGTGATCTTTATACTTCCTACTCCAGATCCAATTGCTCCCAATATAACAATTAGTACTGCAACTGCAATGCCAAGAAAGATTTTACGATTCATAATTTTTGTATCACTTTAGGTATCTTAAATGTTAAGACAGTTATTATACCATTGGAGACAAAAAATATCGTGCAGTATTTTCAAGCAGTACAACAAGGAAAACAAAGAGCAAGTAAATCACAAATGAAGATGTTTGATGCAGCTGGATTTGGAATGCTAACGTTGACGACCAAAAAAGTCAATGGTAATTTTTATCCAGTTGGAGAGGAAGAATTTACTGCTATAATTAATTCCCCAGATGGAGATATAGCAATTATTGTAGATAAAGATGGTTTTACAAAGGCTCAATCAAAGGCAGTTTCAAAAGAGGAAGCACAAACAATTTTCAAAAAACTTAGGGAATCAGGAATTCCTGAATATTCAAAAAAAGATATTCAGATCTGGTCTGAAACAAGACCAACAATTCAAAACAAGATTTCTGATTAATTATTTTGAAGTAAGAATAATTTCAGTGCCTACATTACCACCTTTTATGGCCTTTTCAATAATTTTTGGATCAGCCTTTATGATTCTTGTTTTGATTTTGGAGCGTTCAATGATTTTTAGAGCAACAATATCCATCAAGTCATAGCCTCCTGCAATAGAATCTTCATGAACTAACATATTTTTCAAATTTTTTATTTCAATGCGTTTGAATTTTTTTGCTTTTTTGAATTTGTTTGGATCTCTATCATAAACTCCATCAACATCAGTAGCGTTAAGGAATTGTTCAGCATGAACTTTTTCAGCAATCAATGCAGCAGTACCATTAGTACTTTGACCAGGATGCAAACCACCTGTTACAACTATTAATCCATCATCTACTGCATGTTTTACTTCCTGTAAAGTCGTTGGTGGATGTGAATATGCCTTATTTTTTAGAGCATAAATCAATAGTTTTGCATTAAGTTTTGAAATTTCAATTCCAAGTTCATCAAGAGTTGATTCATCTGCACCAGAAGATCTTGCATGAGAAATGTAATGTCGTGCAATGCTTCCTCCACCAGCAACAATAATTGGTTGACAAATTTTGCTGATTTTTACTAGAAATTGAGCATAGTCTTTTAGTGCTTTGACGTTATCGGTACCAAAAACTTTTCCAGATAGTTTGATAACAATTCTCTTTTTCACTTTAGATCACCAAGGATTGATTTTGCAGCAATTTCAACTTTTTTTCTGTTATTTTGATGGGTATAAACTCTAAGAATATTCATGAATCCAGAAATTGCTGAAACCACAGGAATATCTGAAATTGGCATCTCCTTTGCAGAGGATTTTCCATTCTCATTTGTTATCAAAATTATAGATTTTGATTCGTTTTTAGATGGTGCAAGAGGAATAGATGGAGTAACAGAACTATCTACAAAAATTTCATTCTCATCAACTTTGGATTTTTTAGAAATGATAGTTCTTAATTCATTAGTTCGTATTTTTTTCAAGTTAGTTTTGCTAGTCAGAATTCGTTCAAATACACATTTTAGTAATTTCCTGTCTTGATAATCTTGTGCAAATTGTCTAGCACGTTTTAGTTTTGAAGATTTTGATGATATAAGAGTTGATAAAACGTATTCATCTGTGAGTTTAACATATTCATTTAGATTAAAACTAGTAAAACCAAATTCATCATCAGATAATCTTAGTGCTTCAATCAACATTACTTCTGCTGCTCTTACTGTTTTATGAAAATAGACTGCCTTGAACATTTGATATCTAGAATGCATCATTGATTCAAAAGAATACAATGCTGAACGTTCCAAGGCTAGTTTTTTCTGATGTACATCAAGTGACTGAGTGATTCTTTTGTGATCAATTTTTGCATGTTCTGCTCCTGTAAAATAACCATCTCTAAGTAAATAGTCCATCATATCTGCACTAAGTGTACCTGAAACAATTTCATTCATGTATTGAAGTTTGGAATCTCCAAAGGCAATTTTTGTAATGAGCTTTTTATTAAAACCATTTTTTGATAAATTGTCACCAATCTCAGATTTTAGAATAATTTCTTTACCAAAGTCTTCATGTGAAATTTTTTTTTCCTGTATTATTTCCTCAAAAAGATGAGAAAATGGTCCATGTCCTATGTCATGTAAGAGACCAGCTAATCTAAGAATTTCAATGTCATCTAATTTTAAAATTCCTTTTTCATTTAATGCATGACCTGCTTGACTAGCAATATGCATAACTCCCAATGAATGCTCAAATCTTGTATGTTGAGCTGCCGGATATGTTAAATGAGCACCTGAAAGTTGTCTAATCCGTCTTAATCTTTGAAAAAGTGGATCATCAATTATGGATAGTTCATGTTCATAAACTCGAATGAAATCATGAATAGGATCAATTATGTCTAGATGATTTTTTTTCATAATCTTATTTTCTTTGAGAATATTTTCAAAATTTCTTCATGTATTTCTTGTTTAGATTTTGAAGCATCAATTATTTTCCAATGTTTTTTCTTAGCAGTTGTTCGATAGATTTTAGATATTTTTCTTAAAAATTCTTCATTTTTTTCGAATTTGTCTCTGTGAGTTTTCTGTCTATGAAATGATTCTTTTTGTGTGACATCAAGTAAAATTACAAGATCAGCTTTTGGAAGACCAACATCAAGATTCTCAAGCCATTTTTCCTTCATACCATTTGCTATACCATAAATCAAATTAGAATGATAATATCGATTCATAATTAGAACCGAATTTTTTTCTTGAGCTAATAAAATTTCATTTAGTTTTTCCCATCTATTTGCAGCTAAAAGACAATGAATTACTTGAGGAGGAAATTTTCTTTTTCCATCCAAATATTTTCTGATTTCTTTTCCTATTGGAGTTTTATAGTCAGGAAAATGAAATATTTTAGTTTTGATCTTTCTTTTTTTAAGTGCTTTTTCCAACAAAGTTGATTGAGTTAACTTGCCTGCTTGATCTCCGCCTTCAATTACAATTATCATAAGTTACCAAAACAGAGAAATTAATTGATTAAAAAATCTATCATGTTAAATAATTGGAAAATTATTTAATAACACCTTTACCAATGTACAATTATGACTGATGAAATTAAATGTCCTTACTGTGAATCAGTTTTTGAGAATAAAGAAGATCTTTCAAAACACATTGATAGAATTCATCATGGTTCAGGTCTTTTAGAGGGCGATTCACGAAAATTCTAAATTCTTTTTTATTTTAATAAAAAAATTGTCTATCATCAAATTTTACCCAGAAATCTATCAAGGTATAGAACACTGGTGTAAATATAACACAAAAAAATGCCCTAATTTTTCAACAAATTAGTATATTTCTTGAAATTTTTTGCAGAGAAATTAGACATCGTAGAACCAGCCGGAAATATTTGCATTGTTCCACATATTCATGGTAACATCATCTTTTGCTGTAGACTCTACAATATAGCTATACTTTCCAGTATCTACTAAAACTGCAACATGGTTAACATCCAAGGCCAAACTAGGACTATCTGAATCAAAATAGACTAATTGTATAGTCCAATTTTTTGTATGTGTAGATGATCGTAGCATGTCTGCAATCAGTATGGCAGTATCCTCACAATCTCCACCACCACGACTCAGAGTTTCTAATGCATATCTAGGGAATTCTCCAATGTCAGTAGAATAAGTTGTAAGCTGAGACGTTATGTACCATACCTCGTAAATAAAATCCTCATCTGAATTGGTATTGTCAAATATGTCATCGATTACATCAGTAAAACTCGTCAATACAAAATTTTTTGCAGATCTACAGATGCAATACTAATTTTATTTTTTTACTCATGCTGTAGATCTTTTCATGATCGTTTTCTTTTTGTTTTTTTGCCACATATTGCTTGAACTTTGATGTATTCCTCTATAATGTCATGACATGCTCTGCAAACCATTACCTTGACGTTTAATTCCTTGTCATGATACTCTGTAAGATTTATCCATTCCTTGCAACAAGGACATTTTCCTAATCCACCCAATATGTGTAAATGAAAGAGATAGATAATAGAATTTGCGCATTTAATAATATAAAAAATAATTAGTCGCTTTCTTCAGAAATAAGATATTCGTGTGTTTCTAAAACTTCAATTGCATATTCAACGTCCTTTTTGGTAAAATGTGCATCAGGCTTTAGCTCTGTTAGTTTTTCTAGAACATATTCTGCAGAGTATTCATCCATCAATTCCTGCTGACGTACTGCCCAGAAATGAACAGATGCCAGTAATTCCAGATCTCGTGGAGATCTGCCTGCAACAAAGGATACAATCTCGTCTAATTCATGATTTACACTTTCAGGGATTTCAACGTCAAAAGCAGGTGCTGAGAATTGTAAATTTTGAATTACAGCCTCTTGCTTTTTTGTTGGAACATTAGTAATTACCACGTGTCCTTTTATGATTAGATCTTCAGCAATATGCTGAATTTCACCACAAAGAGGGCCATAGTCTCCCCACCTATAACTAAACATGCTAAATTTCTGATTGAAAAGATACAGGCTTTTTTGCAATGCCTTTTTGCCATTAATTCCACTACTGTCTGTTCCTTGATAGTCTGTGGCTTTTTTGATTAAAGACAGTACAATGTCTTCTTTTGTTAAATTATCAATTGCCATATCTAATCACATCTCTCGAACATTTGTATACGTATTTTCAAGTAATAGGAACATAGTTATAATATTATTCATGACTAGATTTCCCTTTCTGGAATAATATAATCAAAGGTATCCTTGAGATATTCTTTGACTTTATTATATTTCTCAGGAATTACAAAGCCACGCATCATATGCGGAGGATTTGCCGCCAGAGTATACACAACATGAGATCTTTTTTCAATTGGCTCAGAATATTTGTTATGCTTGTAAAAAATTCTAATTGCATTGCTCTCTTTTGTATTGTCATGCTCTGCCACATAGTCAGGGACTAAATTATACGGAGATCTCTCTGTTACATCTGTTAGAAATTCATGCTCTTCTATTCCAAGCTCTGGCAATTTCTTTTTTAGTGCTTTTTGTATTGGCTCTAATACTTTAACAGAATTATCAGGCCCTGCACTTGGAGAGTCCTCAGGCTTTCTGTATGTACTAGGAGAATAGGTCTCATTGAATGGTCTTCTCTTTTTTATCATGTCTGCAATTACCTTTACTTCTGGAGGATTTTTTTCATCATAAATTTTATTTTGGAACCATCTATCATCGCATTTAAAATATTCCTCTTGACCTTCTGCTGTTTTTAGATCTTTGAGTGAAGGAATTTCCAACAGTCCGTTATCTTTTAAAATCTGCCCACACTTTTGTAGCATCAGCTCAAACGCTCTTTTTGTTTTGTGGAAGTATACTTGCTGATACATTTGATATCTTGCAAAGATTAACTGTTCTACTGCCTCATATCCTCCCTCTAATACAACAAATTTTCCATCAACTATTGCTAATTGATCAATTATCCGTCCCAAATCATACAGACCGTATGTTACTCCTGCATAGTAAGAGTCACGAAGAAGATAGTCAAGTCTGTCAACATCTAGTTGTCCGCTGACAATTTTACTCAAGTATGGCTTTTTGTATGCGCCAATAATCAAATTCTTTACGTCTTCTGTCTTTACTCCTGCACTCTCAATATGGTCCTTAAAATAATAATCAATTAGATATTGAGAATAATCTTCATGGTCATCATCTAGTAGACTCTCAAGGGAGTGAGAAAATGGTGCATGTCCCACATCATGTAGTAGTGCTGCCATACGAATAGTTGCTCTGTCTGTATCATCAGGATCAAATGATCCAAATTTTTCAGAATTTATTTTCATAGAATCAAATGCTTTTCCTGCCAAATGCATGGCACCTATCATGTGTCCAAATCTTGAATGATCTGTTCCATGGTAAACATAGTATCCAAGGCTTAGTTGCTTTATGTTGTGCATTCTCTGAAACATTGGAGAGTTGATAATTTCTAATTCGTATTGATCTACTGTAATAAAATCATGTATTGGATCGCGGAATTTTTTTTCTTTGATAATTTTTCACCGACACTATACCATAATGCTATCCATTATTGACAGTATCGATCGTTTAATGCAATATGCAGACTTGTGTTAATTTCTAAAATTTTACATCGTGCTGAGAAAAATCCCTATGTTCACACGTACTGCAATACCAATTTACAAAATATGTAATTTTTCTCTTTGATTTTGTATTTATAAATTCTTTTTCCATTTCCATTTTACATGCAGGACAAGCAAAAATAATATCATTCAAAAATAGATCATGGTATTATACTAATGAGCCAACAAAACCAGCATTTATGTTTGCATGTAGTGTATGTGGGTATATTGGAATATACCCAAAACATAAAATTGACTGAATTACTTGTAGAAAATATTGCAAAAGAAAAAACAGATGTTAAAGATCAGATGTTGGGCGTAAATGTAATTGAGGTTACCATTGATGGTAAAAAAATTGAATTTCCAAATATTGCTGTAATAAAAAGTGAATTGGAAAAAGCAGAAGATTTGAAGACTAGTTTTGATACTAATCTTGTATAGCTGTACCATCAGGTGCAGATAAGAAGTCCGCTTACACTAAAGCAGACAAAAAATAATATCATTTCAAAATATACTGATTTGAAGGACAAATATCCAAACAGTATTTTAGATATTGGCTATGATTTTATAAAAAATTACAAAAAAAGAGAGGCTGAAAGACAGTCTATTCTAGAAATTCAAAAGACACTAAAAACATTATTTTTGTCAGATATTGAGGTCAACAGAGAACAGTCAGTTGAAGATTTTGCATCTCATCTTGAAAATTTAGAAAATCCACACAATCAAATTATTTGTCCAACTATTGATTTAGAAATTGTTACTCCTGGCTTGTTTACAGCAAAGCTAGACTATATTCTTGAGAAAAAATACCCAAGATTTAATGTAAAATTTGCATCATTTGATACCAACTACATTAATTGGCTAAGACTATCTCAGAGAATTTTTGGAAAAGATGTTTGGTGCAACATGACATCGGTTACAAAAGGGCACTTCCATACTACTCCACCCCAAAAATCATTGTTAGCCTACACTTTTCTATATGGTGTTCATACTGCATCTCACAATTACAGAAGATTTGGAAAATTCAATGATGATAAACCATACGAAAAACCAAAAGAAATTACTGGACGTGTGCTTGACAGGAATTCTTTATGCTACAATAAAATGAGAATTTCTCCTGAAGAAGCAGTTGTTGAATCCATGAATAATCTTAGTAGAGAAATAGAAAAAATCAAAGAACATGTAAAGAAAGAGACATTCTTTTCAGAATATGTACCAAAAAGAAAAGCTCTTTCAGATGAGCTAGATAATTTGAAGCGCAGGATGTAACTGCATATGATTTCTAATTAGCTGTTTATGTTTTCTGACACGTGCTTTATCCATATGATTACAATGTTTTAGCTGAATTCCCTCGTCTGTAAACATGTCCAATTCTAGACAGTTTCGTTTTTGTTGCTGCTCTTCTGTGCATGCACTACAAATTTTTTTTCTATAATCTTGATCATATGATGTTAGAATTTGTATCACATGATTACCCTCCTCATGCCAATCAATTACTCTTTCCAGAAACTGTTTTCTTGAAATGGTACTTCTAGGCTTTTGGAATTGGATGCTTTCCCCTTGCATTTATGTAACAGTTTGAAAACATGGTTAAAAGGCAAAGGGTTACTACGAAATTCGTTTAGTGTAATTATTTTGAGTCGCTTCATTTCTGGACTAAATTATTTAAAATGGATGATATACTATAAGTACCCAAATCCCACCAAGGTTTATAACCAAAAATTGAGAATGTAACACAAAATGGGACTTGTTAGAGAAGTAATCAAAGAGATTGGAAGTAAATCAAGAGAATTCTACGAGTTTGTATTGCCACCAGTTGACATGATTGAAGTAAATGATAATCTAATTATTAAAATTGATATTCCAGGATTTTCAAAAAAAGAAATTAAACTATCGATTCATGGAAATGTTCTTTCAATTAATGCAAAAAAAGATGAAGCGATTACTGGCACTATAATTTGGAAACAACGACCAGACATTATTGATAAAAAAATTAAACTTCCAATGAGAATCAAAGAAGGTGAAGAGCAAGTTAATTCTGCGAAATATGCTGAAGGTGTTCTAACAATTACAATTCCAATTGAGAATACTGAAAAAAGTATTCCTATTCAATAATTTTATTTTCTAAATTTTGCAAATATTGCTATTACAGCTAGAGCTCCAATCATTCCAGCTATACCAGCTGTTTCGTTTGATGAATAAATTAGTGCACCACCAATGAAGATTGCAGATGATAAAATACTACCTGATAAGAGAACATTAGATTTTGTACTTTGCATATACATTCTATTCTCATCCATGAATCGCTTTATTTCGGGAGCTATTGTAATGGTATCTTCAATTGATTTTGCAAACTTTGTAAAAGAATGTTTTATCTCTTCAATGTATGCATCTTTGATTAGGTGTTCTTCTTCTAGAATTTGTTTTAGAACTTTAACAAACTTGAAGTTGACTTTGTGTGTATGATAGATTCCCTCTATGATTGAAGACATTCTCATGTATAGTGCAAGATTTTTGGGCAACATAAATGGAAATTTGCTCATTGTTTTGTTTGCAAGCTCCATTAACATTTTTACTTCCATCTCTTCTGGTTTTCTACCATGCATTGCTTGCACTGTCATCTGTACGGCTTTCTCAATTACTGTTTTGTTATAGTCTGGCATTAGCATTCCTAGATCACTCATTGCAGTCACTGTTCTTGATGGATCTTTTTCAACTAGTGCCAAGTACAATCGGATTAATCGCAATCTTGTTTCATTATCTATTCTACCAACCATTCCATAGTCATACAGGATTATCTGACCTTCATTACCAACTGATATGTTACCTGGATGTGGGTCTGCATGAAATATTGCGTGCCTGAGTAGCATTGTAAAAAAAACCTTATGTACATCTATGACTAGTTTTTGTCTATCTAGTCCTAGTTTGTCAAGTGCTTCAATATCTGTAATTTTGATACCTGGAATATACTCCATAGTAATGACATCTTTTGTGGTATACTCATCATACACTTTGGGTACAATGACATTTTTGTATTCTTTAACATTTTTTGAAATTGTTTTTAGATTTTGAGACTCTTTAATGTAATCCATTTCTTCATGAATGGTTTCAATAAATTGTGCAAGCATTGCATCAACTGAGAATCGTAGATTGGGATCAACAAAACGCATTCCAATTGGTAGAATATTTTTTAGAACTTGTATTTCATCATTGACCATCTTTGCAATTCCTGGACGCTTGACCTTGACTACTACTTGTTGTCCATTTATTTTTCCTCGATATACTATACCTAGTGAAGCTCCTGATAGCTCTTTTGTTTCAAATTCATCAAATTTTTCATTGATATCTCCAATGTCTTTTTCTATAGTTGGTTTGACTTTATCAAATGGTACTGCTGGAACATCATCTTGTAGCTTTGCAAGCTCTTCCATGTATGGTTGTGGTAAAATATCTGCTCGAGATGAAAGCCATTGTCCTAGCTTTATGTAAACTGGTCCTAGCTCAATGCAGATTTTTAAAACACGTCTTGCATTTTTGCGGAATTTTTCTTGGTTAATATTTTTTCCTTCTTTTTGTACCCACTCTTTTCTGTGTTTTCTTAGAGCAACCAGAGATGGTAAAAGCTTGATGATAACATGGATTGTATGAATAGTTAAGATATTATTTCACCTTTGAGTCTTTGAGTTTTTTTGTAATTAGATATCCTGCATAACCTAAAACTAAAGAACTCATTATTCCTGCAACTGAAGATTTTTTTTTCTTTAGAATTGAGCTAACCTTTGCACCACCAAGTGCAGCACATGCAAGACCAACGAGAACTTCAGGTGCATCATGAATTAGATGTCCAATTGGATTTTCTCTAGGATCAATTTTGTCTGTATGAACTAGAAATTTATCATCATATTCTCTAATGTGTAAATTACCATAACGATATTGTTTGTTTGCTCCATTTTTTTGTCCAAGGAAAGTTTCTTCTGCTTTCTCTAGCATGAATTCTCGTAATTCCTTTGGGACTTCAATCTCATTCCCTGACATGATCGCAAGATCTAGTAATTGCTTATAATCTTACGGTCTAGAAAATATAACATGACTAGTACTAATTTAGAAAAATGTTCAAAGAAGTGGTGTTGTAATAAATCCTACAATACTTCCTACTAGAAAGAGAAATACACCCTTAGCCATACCCAATATTACCTCCATTAGATATGATATAATTATGATGTAAATTTCCCAGAACTGGAAATCAGCATTAGGTTAGGGTTTAGATTCCATTTGGGACAATTTTTCAATTACCCGTTCAAGTTCTTCTTTGTTTTCATTAACAACTTGTTTTATTATTATGATTTCTTCATTTATTGGATCTAGATAAATATTAGTAGAGTTTTTGATCTGTTCTTCCAAATCTTTTAAGATTTGTTGATTGAATTGATTTATTTTTTCTAATTCATTCTTGTATTTCTCTAAATTTTCATATTGATTAGAGATTTCAGGTACCTCTACATATTCTTGGTTTGTAAGAAAGCCTAAAAGAATGACAACACTTCCAACAGCTAAAACCAAAATTAAAACAATAATACTTAATCTCATTTTTAATTGACCTTATTTTCTCATAATAGAGTTAAAATTTAATTCTAACTTGTCTCAATTGTTGCTTTTTTACGCCTACGCATTATGTAAATTCCTGCTCCTATAGCCAAAATAATTGGAATAATAATCATTGTTGTATCAGGACCGTCTTCATTACCGTTTGATGGTTCTTTAACAAAGATTGTTGCATCGTGAGTTAGAAATATTTCATCTCTAACACTATCTTTGTATCTTACAGTAATGGTAATGTCATGTTCTCCATATTTTGTTTCACCATCAAATTCTATTGGTAAATTAAATGGCACAGGTGCATCAGTTTCAATTTCATCAATAAATTGAGTGTTTGATTTAATATTAGAATCTCCACGAGGATCAATAGTTACAAAACCAAATAATCCATCATCGTTTCCTTCATTAATGATTTCTCCAATTACCATTTGTGTTCCAGATAATTCAATTACATCTACATTGAAAACACGAAGATCAATCAATCCTTTAATGTAAAAATCAACAATCTTTGCAATTTCATGTAGATCACCATGTGCATTATAGTATGAAATGGTTAAAGGAATTCGTAAAGTATCACCTTTTAGTCCTTGAGGAACATATACTGTTGCAGTAAGATATCTCGCTGACTTTGGATCAATGTTTCCAATATCCCAACTTGATTCTAAAATAACAACATTTTCAATATTAGTAGTTGATGATGCAGTTGATACACGTTCTGTCTGTGTGTTACTTGCAACAATATCTACACCAGAAATGGGAGCAGTTCCATCATTTGCAATTTCAATTACTACATTATTTGATTTTAAAGATGTAAGAAATGGCTCTAATGCTCGTACATTTATCACACTATCACCTGTCACTTTGAAATCAAAGTCAGAAAAAGCTGTTCTAACTCCAGATTCTCTTAATCTAGAATAATCAACCTTTACAGTTCCAGGATACTGTTGAATTTGTACATTTTTATCAAGACTTACAAAAAAAGTCAGATGAAAATTTTCCCCTGCTAACGAATTTGAATCGCTGTCAGCATGAATTATTGTACCTGGACCATCAGATGCAGAGAAACCAAATGGTAATGATAGTTGACCTCTAATTCCTGTGATATCTTGTGTTCCTACATTTGCAAATACAACTGTAAATGGAACATTACCGTCTCCTGCTTCTATTTCGATTTTTTGATTTAACGTACCAAAGTATGCATCTAAAAATTTGACATCCCCAAAGTCTCTTTCAAACGGAGATTGCCCAAATCCTCCAGATGTTATTTGAGCATATGAGTTATCAAAAATAAATGGTGCTAGTATAATAACTGATAATGATAACAAGAGTTTGAGATTCATTATACTAATACCTCCATTGCTGTAGGTTGCTCACCTTCGAAAGCTTTGCCATCTTTTATTGTAATTACTCTATCAACATTACCAAAGATCTCTCTTTCGTGTGTAACTATAATGAATGTTTGATTAAGTTTTTTTGCCATTGATTTCATTAATTGAACAATTGTTTCTGAAGTTACTGAATCAAGATTACCAGTAGGTTCATCTGCTAAAACAATGGATGGTTTATTGATTAAGCCTCTTGCAATTGCTGCTCTTTGAGCTTGTCCACCTGATATCTTGTTTGCACGTTTATACATTTGATCTTCAAGTCCAACTGCTTTTAGTAAATTTCTAGCATCTTTTTCAGCAATATCATAAATTCCAGAAATTTGTTTGGGTAACAATACATTTTCTAGTACTGAGAGATCACTAAGTAAATTAGAAAATTGGAAAATAAATCCTAATTTTTTATTTCTAAATGAGGAAATTTTATTGTCATTTAATGTTGTAGTGTTAATTCCGTCAATGAAGATCTGGCCATTTGTTGGATGATCTAATAATCCAATCATGTTAAGTAATGTTGATTTACCAGAACCTGAACTTCCAACAATTAAAACAACTTCTCCCTGTTCAATTGAAAGTGAAACATTATCAAGAGCTTTTACTTTATTTTCTCCTTCTCCGTAAATCTTACTTACGTTTTTGATTTCAAGTACTTTAGACAGTTCTCATAGCCTCCACTGGTAACAGCTTAGTTGCCCTATACGACGGGTATAGTGATGCAATAATTGCCAAGGCAAATGAGGTCAAAGCAGTTTGTACGATCTTTTCCCAGTTATAGGTGACTTCAAGAGGGAGACTGTTGTTAAATGTCATTTTTGATTCCTTTGCATAAAACGTATAGCCTAATCCTGCAGCAGTTCCTACTCCTGCACCAATTGCTCCAATTATCATTCCTTGAAAAATGAAAATAATTAGAATATCTTTTCTTTTTGCTCCAATTGATCTCATGACACCAATTTCTCTAGTTTTTCCATTTACTAACATCATCTGAATTGTAACAATAGCAAAAGCTGATGACATCATTCCAAAATAACCTATTATATTGATCATTGCAATACCAGATCTAAAACCAGCAAGTTGTTGTTCTGCTGATTCTTCTATGGTTTCGGCAAGAAAATCATCATTAGGAAAAGAACGCAAAAAGAATTCTTTTACTTCTAATGCTTTGGATGGATCATTTAGTTTCACCATCAATGAACCAGTTTCCCCAGATCTACTCATCATATCACGTAAAGTATCAATATGTACAACAGCTGTATAATCAAATCCTTGACCACCAGGTGAATTTGCAATTCCAGAAACAGTAAACCTGCGAATTTGATCTTCTCCGTATCTATCAACTACAAGAACTTTAACACTATCCCCCACTTGAGCTCCTCCAAGATCTCTTGCTACATTTGCACCGAGTACAATAGAATTTCTTGAGAAGACATAGATTCCATCTGAAATAGTTTCATGTACAGTTGATGCTCTAATATCACGAAACGGATCAACTCCAACTATTGGCACTCGAGTTTCTTCAATTCGTTTTCCATTTTTTGTCATATTCATTTCGGCAGTCGATGAAAGCCGCGGCGTTGCCGCTTCAACATATGGAATTCTTTCAAACCAATTAACAAGTGATAAATCTGATTTATCGATATAATCAGCTTCATCAGTTACAAGAACATCACCATTTCTGTAATCGCTGATATCTCTAACTATAGCATCAAACAGTCCTTGAAATATTACAAAATTTACATGAATTACCAAAATTCCAATGGTTACAGCTAAAACTGCACCAATCAAACTACCTCTTTTGTTGAAAAGCATTCTTTTTGCTAATCTCAATCTATAATCCAACAAAGACAATAAAATAGTCTAATATTTAATGTATTAGAAGTATAGTAATGATATTATAGACAATTTTATATTAAATAAGTTATTTCTATATTCAATGGTGTTGTTTTAGGTGATAAAATGGACAATTTAGATATGAAAATTCTAGGCAGACTTTTGAATAACTGTAGAGAGTCGGATAGGCAACTAGGCATGGAATTAGGAATATCTGGTGGAGCAGTACGAGCAAGAATTCAAAAAATGGAAAAAAGAGGAATAATTGGAGAATTTTTCATCAAAGTCGAACCACCAGTATTGGGTTATGGTGTTTTGTACTTTGTTGTATCAGGTGAAAATATCAATGAGATTTTAGAACAGGTAAGTCTTGTAGGTGAACCATATTTTGTAGTACCGTGTATAGGTGGAATTACAGTTTGCGGTATTGTAATAAAAGAAAATGTGAAACAAAAAGTTGAACTTGCAAGTAAATTGATGAAGGATCTTAGAGTACTATCAATTTTTGAAGCAGAGAATCCTGGATTTAGTTCAAATCTTACAAAAACAGATTTAGAAATACTTGAAAAATTGATTAAAGATCCTAGACAGAAAATTGAAAATATTGCAAAGAATACAAATTTGTCAACAAAAACAATAACAAGATGTATTGAAAAATTACAAGAAAACGACGGGATTCAATTTACACTAGTTTATGATTCAAGAAAAATTGAAAATTTTATTCCTCATGTAATTCTTACTTGGATAGAAGGTAATCTTAAAGAAACATTAGAAAATATGAATAACACTTTTTCTGAATCATATTTACAAATTCCTTTTATTGCAAAAAATCAAATTGTCTTGTTTATGTACAGTGATAATATATTCAAGATGGATGAACTAACTCAAAAAGTAAGAACTATTAAAAATGTAAAATCAGCTGATTTATTCATTCCAAAAAAAATCTCATTTTATTCCAAATGGTTAGAAAAGGCCATAAATGATTTTAAAAAATCATCTAAATTACATTTAACATATCAAACAAATTAAATAATAACAATTTCTATGAATTCTAATGAAGAAAAAGAAAATCTATGAGGGAAAAATTTTAGGTCTTAGTGTTTATGAAGGAAAAATAGAGGGAAGAAAAGTAAAACGTGAAATGATAGAACATAGAGGAGCTGCTGCAATGCTTGCTTTTGATGAAAAAAATAAAGTAATTCTTGTTAAACAACACAGATTTCCTCATGGATATGTTTTAGAGATTCCTGCTGGAACGTTAGAAAAAAGAGAAGCACCAATAAAATGTGCATTCAGAGAATTGGAAGAAGAGACTGGATATAGAGCAAAAAAGATGACTCCACTAATTACCTATTATCCATCAATTGGCTATAATGCTGAGAAAATTCACTGTTTTGTAGCCTCAGGATTAAAGAAAATTGCTGATTTGAAACTAGATGATGATGAGATACTATCAGTAGTGAAAATTGATATGCAAAAATTGCTTAGAATGATAAAATCTGGAAAAATTGAAGATTCAAAAACAATTTGTGCAGTATTGACTTATGCTGCAAAAAAGAAACTATACTAATTATTCATTGTAGATAGGTTGTACAAGATCTGCTACATCAGCCCAAGATTGTGCTATTTTTTCAAACATATACACCAAATCAAGAAACTCTATTGGAATTTGTTTTTTATTACCTAACGTAATTCTTAGTTTACTAAGTTTTTCTTCGTATTTTTTATGTAATGATATTGCTTCAATAGCTAAAAGTCTATCAGGTTTAGTGAATGCATTAATGGATTTTTCTGCAAGTCTACTAAAATCTTTAACCACATCAAAGATTTTTTTTGAATGTTCTTTTGATAAAGATGAATTATAAATAGAATTTGAAAGTTCAACAATTGAATCACCTGCATTTTCAAGAAGATTTGCTGCAACTCTATAATCAATAATATCAATATTTTCTAAATTAAATGCATTAGCTAATCTCTTATCAACAAGAGTGCTGCGAATTAGACGGACAAGTAAGAAATACTGTCTATTTACTTCAACATCACGTTTTGATAATGTTTGTAAATTTGACTTGTCATCTGAAATTAATCCATTTGATGTATCATCATACATACCAAGAGCAAGTGAACTCATTCTTTTGAGAATTTTTTCTGGATTAAGTGTTATTGTATCTAAAAGAAATTGTGTATTGATATGAGATGCATCTTCCTCAATTATTTCCATTCCTACTAATTTTCTCATAGAGTTACGAATTTTTTCTCTGTCTTCCGCTGGAATGATTGATTTTGAATTTATTTGAATGATATCATATCCTAAAAGATAAGCTCCAGTAATGTTTGCTACAATATTTTCTTCTTTAGGTAATGGGTAGGAAATTACAAGTTCTTTTGTTGGGCGCATCTCCTTGTTTACAGATATTGAAATACTGTCTTGTCCGGTTTCAATCTCTACTTGATTACCTTTTTCAAGATTATTTGCATCAACCCACTCTTTTGGTAGTGATACCAAGATGCTACTTCCAATTTTTTGTAGGCGTCGAACAAATTTAGTCAATTTATACTAATTTAATTAATTTAAGCCATATTCTTATATTTTGTGTAAAATTTAAACTAAGATCAATGAAGGCTAAGGCATTTTGTCCTGCTCATATCACGGGCTTTTTCAAAGCACATTTAGATGAAAATCAAAATTCTTTAGAAAATTTTGGATCAACTGGAGCTGGATTTTCAATTAAACAAGGAGTTACTACAAGAGTAAAAATAGATACAAAAGATAATCAAGAATTAAACTTTAGAATTACAACAAAGGGATATCAATCAGATAAAACAGATGTTTCTGAATTTGTATTAAATGAATTCTTAAAGCTTGGAAAATTTTCAAACAAGTTTTTTGATATTGAACATGAGATATCAATTCCAGTTGGATATGGTTTAGGTTCTAGTGGTGCAGTTGCATTATCACTATCATTTGCATTAGATCAAGCTCTTGAAACAAAATTAGATAAAACAATAATTGGACAAATTGCACATAATGCAGAAGTTAATTGTAAAACTGGATTAGGTGATGTTTTAGCATCATTTCATGGAGGTTTTGAAATTCGTGTAAAACCGGGGGCCCCAGGTATTGGTAGTGTTGAGAAAATCTTTACAGATAAAATATCTGTAATTATGATATGTTTTTCTCCAATTTCTACAAATAAATTCATCAAAGAACGCTTATCTCAAATTAATGGTCTTGGTGGTAAAATGGTAAACAGATTATTAGAATCAAAAAATTATGAACATTTTCAAGACATGTCTTTAGAATTTGCAAAATTTGTAGATGTTATAACTCCAAGAATGCAAAAATTAGTTAATGAGTTATCTAAAAATAATATTAAATGTGGAGTTGCATTTTTTGGAGAGACAGTTTTTTCAATGATTCCAAAAGAAGATGAAAATAAGGTTTTAGAGATTTTACAAAAATATTCTGATGGGATAATAATAAAATCAGAATTAGATAATGTTGGAACTAGAATTCTTAATAATTAATTGAAATTACATGTCTTTAATTCCCAAGTCACATCCAAGAGCTAAATCACTTTTAATTCGTGAAAAACTAGTAAAAGGATTTGACAAGGGATTAGTTGCAAAAGAAGGACTTTTGGCTCAAGGAAGAGGAGAAGCTTTTGATTATCTACTTGGAGAAAAAACAGGCAAGGCTGCAAAGCAAGCCATCAAGGCTGCAGCTGCACAACTTCTTTTGGCAGATTTACCTGTAATCTCAGTTAATGGGAATATAGCAGCATTATGTCCCAAACAAATCGTAAGACTATCAAAACAGATCAAAGCAAAACTTGAAGTAAATTTGTTTTATGCTAATCAAAAAAGAAAACAGGCAATAATTAAGACGCTCAAAAAGAATGGTGCAAGAGAGATTTTAGGTACAAGTAAATCTTCATCTGTAAAACTATCAGGAATTGATTCAGCTAGAAGAATTGTAGACAAAAATGGAATTTTTGCAGCTGATGTTATTGTTGTACCTCTAGAAGATGGAGATAGAACAATGGCTCTCAGAAATGCGGGAAAAACTGTTATAACATTTGATCTAAATCCTCTTTCTAGAACTTCACAGACAGCAAATATTACAATAGTTGATAATGTTACACGAGCAATTGATTTGTTAATTAACGAATCCAAAAAACTATCTAAAAAGAATCAAAAAATACTTCAAAAAATTGTTAATGATTTTGATAACAAAAAAAATCTTACAGAAAATGTCATTCAAATAAAAAATAATCTTACAAGGAGAGCTAGAATTGCATAAGACAGTATTAGATATTCTAAATATGAAAAAAGAAAAAAAGAAAATTTCAGTAATTACAAGTTATGATTACACTCTGGCTTCTCTTTGTGATAAATCAGGAATTGATGTACTATTAGTTGGTGATAGTGCAGGAATGGTAATGCTTGGTTATGAAAACACAATTCCTGTAACAATGGATCAAATGTGTATGTTTACAGAAGCAGTAAGTAGAGCAAGAGAAAATTCGTTACTAGTATCTGATTTACCATTCATGTCATACCAAGCAAGTATAGAAGATGCAATAAATAATTCTGGTAGACTAATCAAAGCAGGAGCTGATGCAGTAAAACTTGAAGGTGGTTCAATTATGGCTGAGACAATTAATGCTATTGTTGATGTTGGAATTCCAGTAATGGGTCATATTGGATTACAACCTCAAACAACAATGCTTTCACAAGGATACAAAGTACAAGGAAAAACAAAAGATACAGCAATGAGATTAATCGAGGATGCAAAAGAGCTTGAAGAAGCAGGTGTGTTTAGTATTGCATTAGAAATGGTTAGTCATGAAGTTGCAGAGATTATTTCTGAAACTGTTAGTATTCCCACAATAGGAATTGGTTCAGGAGTAAATTGTGATGGACAAGTACTAGTTGTTCAAGATTTACTAGGAATGTATGATAAGATAAAACCAAAGTTTGCAAAAAGATACATGAATTTATCAGAAGATATTGTGAAATCTCTTGAGAATTACAAAAAAGATGTAGAATCAGGCGTGTTTCCTGCAAAAGAAAACTGGTTCTCAATGAATGATGATGAACTAAAAAAATTACGTGAACAAATTGGTAGTTAAAAAAAAGAAAAAAGATCACCCATCTTTAGATATTGTTAGTTCTCATGGTGTAGAATTATCTGGAAAAAGAGTTGTATTGTGTGTTGCAGGAAGTGTTGCAGCATACAAAGCAATAGAACTTGCAAGATTACTTATGAGACATGGAGCAGATGTTACTTGTGTTGCAAGTAATGCAGCTACAAAATTAATACAACCTGACTATTTCAAATGGGCTACAGGAAATAAAGTCATTACAAAACTTACAGGTGAACTTGAACATATTAGATTAGCAGATTATAATCAATCAGATCTAGTAATAGTATATCCTGCAACTGCAAATACATTAGGAAAATTAGCAAATGGAATTGATGATACACCAATTTCTACTGTACTTACTGTAGGATTTGGATCAAAAATTCCAATCTTGATGTGTTTGGCTATGCATGAATCAATGTATGATAATTCAGCTGTAAAAAAGAACATAGAATTTCTAAAAAATAAAATTGAATTTCTTGCACCACAAATGATTGAAGGAAAAGCAAAAGCTTCTGAACCAGAAGATGTGTTAGAATTTGTCTTAAAGAAATTTGGATTCTCATCAGTATTAAAGAATAAAAAAGTGTTATTGACTGCAGGTCCAACAATCGAACACATTGATCCTGTACGAGTAATTACAAATCAAAGTTCAGGAAAAACAGGAGTTAGTTTAGCATCTGAATTAATTTCTGCAGGAGCTAAAGTTACTTTTGTTTATGGTCCTGGAGAAGAAAAACCACCAAAGGGTGCAAAGATAATCAATGTCTTATCTAGTAAAGAAATGCATAGTGCTGTTAAAACAGAATTAAAGAAAAAATTTGATATTGTAATAATGACTGCAGCCATTGCAGATTATATCCCAATAAATCCCAGCAAGAATAAAATCAAAAGTTCAAAAAATGAGATAAAAATTAGCCTTAAAAAAGCACCAAAAATTATAGATCAAATCAAAAAATATCAAAAAAATGTACTACTTGTAGGTTTTAAGGCAGAAACAAATCTCACAAAAAATCAATTAATAAAATCTGCTCAAAAAAAATTAAAAGAATCATCATCAGACATGATAGTAGCAAACGATATTGGTTCATTAAGATACAAGAAAAATCCTCAAAATAATCAGGTAATAATTGTAGATTCAAAGAAAGTTGTTGTTTCTGGATGGATGAAAAAACAAAAAATTGCAAAATTTATCAAAAAACAAATTGAATTAAAAATAAAATGAAAAAATCAGAACTTCGAAGATTAGTTGCAGAATATAAAAAAATTGAATTAAAATTAAAAAAAAATAAAGGATAAAAAATTACAAGAAAAATTGGGTCAAATTGAACATAGATACTATCATGAAACTGGTAGAATGCTAAAATCTGATCTTAAAGAGATTACATAAAATACATCATAATTCAAGTGATTCTACAAATGAAACTCATCCATTCTGAATACAAACAAAGAAACATGAAAATTTGGAATGAGGTTGCTCCACGTTATCATAAAAGATGGGCTAGTGTAAGTATAGGACCATTTCAAAGTACTGCAAAATTAATAGAATTAGTAAACATTACCAAAGGTGATACAGTATTAGATATTGCATGTGGTACAGGTGTAGTAACAAAAAAAATTCGAAAAAAAATTGGTAATGTAGGATATGTAATAGGTACTGATACTTCAATTACTGCAATTAAAATAGCAAAAAAGTGGAATGAAAGAAAAACAAATTTAGATTTTGTTAATGTAGATGCAGAAAAATTTTATTTTTCAAAAAAATTTGATATTGTTACTTGTCAATATGCTCTGTTCTTTTTTCCAAATGCCCAAAAAGCACTAAAAAACATGAGAAACAGCCTCAAAAAATCAGGCAAAATAGGAATTTCAGTTCATGGAAGTAAAGAGAGTGTTCCTTTTTTTAGCAGTATTTTAGATTCAGTAACGAAGTTTATTCCAGATTATGTTCCTCCTGGTTCACCAAACCTTGATAGATTTGGAACAAAATTTGCATTAAAAGAAGAGATCAGTAAAGCAGGATTCTCAAAAATATCTGTAAAAGAATTTGTTTTTTATTATAGTCCTGGAAAATTTGAAGACTATTGGAGAAATTATATCAAATACATTGCAAAACCTCTAAAAGAAAAGCTAAATGCATTAGAATATTCAAAAAGAAAAGAACTCAAACAGTTAGTAAAAGAAAAAACAACTCTATACACAAAGAAAAATGGTAAAATTATTTTTCCATGGCAAGTTTTAATTTTAACTGCAAAATATTAGATTTGGGAAAAAAGAAATGGGTAAAGATAGAAAAGAAAAGGAAGAAAAACCAAAAAAGAATGATTTTAAAGCATTTCTTAGAAAAAGAGCACCAATTTATCTTGGTATAATAGGATTGTTCATGCTATTTGTCGTTCCTGATTTAATGAAAGGGGATTTAGAAAGTAGTTTCCCTGAACTTACATCTGAAGAACAACAAGTTATAGATATCTTAATGAAATATGATGGACCAAATGATTCTGGATTAACTGTAATGGATGCAATTTCAATGAAAATTAGTGAAGAACACCCAGATGAAAAAATTTATGATAACAAAAAAACCAAAGTTGGATTAACTGTGTCAAATGTTGATTCAGAAGAGTATCAAGTTATTTTGAATTTCAAGTCACACAAAGGAGAAATGAATTATGATTGGAATGTGAATATGAGTTCTGAGAAAATTATATCAAATAATCAAGAGTCAAAATACATTATTGATTTGGTAGATTTCTATGATTAGGCTCAAAGTGTAACTAAATCTTTAGTGAATTTGTGCATCACAACAGGTCGATCTTTTACAATTAATGAATCCTCTATTCTAATTCCAAATTTATTTTCAATATAGATTCCAGGTTCTACTGTGATTGCCATATTTTCTTTTAATTTTGTTTCACTTCGATACGAAACAGTTGGAAGCTCATGTACTTCTAATCCAATTCCATGACCAGTAGAATGAATAAAGTATTGACCATAGTTTTTTTCTTCAATGTATTTTCTACAAGCAGAATCTACATTTTTACAATCTGCATTTGGTTTAACAGCTTTTAGACCAAGTTTTTGAGATTCTTTAACTATTTCATATGCTTCATTTGCTTGAGTTGAAATTTTTCCTAGTGCAAATGTTCTTGTTGCATCAGAAACATATCCTTTGTATCTTAGTGTAAGATCAGTTACTACAAGATCACCTTTTTTGAATTTTCTCTGAGTCACTTGAGCATGAGGTAAAGCACCATTAGGTCCTCCAGCAATAATAAGAGGATTTAGCGTAGATTTGTATCCAGTATCAAACATTTGCTGCTCCATTGCATATACCATCAAAATTGTTTGTAATTCTGATTCTTTTTGACCTACTTTCATTTTTTTTGAGCAAATATCAAACATTTCATCGATAATTTTAGAAGCTTTTTTGAGTATTTGGATTTCTTTTTCATCTTTAATTATACGAGAATTGTAAAATGGTTCTGTAGATGATTTGATTTTTGGAACAGATTTTTTCAGAGACATCATAATAGAATAGTTTTGGCAATCAGTACAAACTTGATTTTTCTTAATTTTTTCTATAAGAGAAGAAATCAAACCAGTACCACGCTCAGCTGTAATCACATCACAATCTTCAGATTCTCCTTTTGCTCTTCCCACTTCAAGTTCTGGAGCAATGATAGTTGTTTTTCCATTTTTTTCAAGCAATCCTATTGCCTCACCCCAAAATCCAGTCATGTAAAACAAATTTTCAGGCTCAAATGTGACTAATGTATCACAGCCGATCTTTTGTGCATATTTTAAAAGATTTTTTCTGCGCTGTTTCATACAAAAAAACCTCTGTTTCTCAATTTATGTATGATGTAAAGTTTGTATATGGAAATTTTGATTGGATCTTTATGACAGAAGAAAAGAAGAAAGTAGTTGCATTACTATCAGGAGGATTAGATAGTCAACTTGCAGTAAGAATGATGCAAGAGCAAGGTTTTGAAGTTTCAGCTGTTGCAATAAAAACTCCTTTTTGTGATTTTGATTGTGGAAGAGGATGTGGATTTGAAATTAGAGAAAGAGCAGATGATCTTAATGTAAATTTGAAAACAGTTTATCTTGGTGATGAATACATAGAGATGTTAAAACATCCAAAACATGGAATTGGCGCTGGCTTTAATCCGTGTGTTGATTGTAGAACAATGATGTTTGATGCTGCAAAAAAACACATGGAAGAAATTGGTGCAGAATTTATTATTTCAGGGGAAGTATTAGGTCAACGTCCAATGAGTCAACATGCACCATCATTACATATTATTGAAAAAGAATCAAATTTAACTGGAAAAATTGTTAGACCGTTATCTGCTGGATTATTACCACCAACAGATGCTGAAAAAGATGGTTTGATCAAAAGAGAAAATCTTGGAATGATTAAAGGAAGACAAAGAAAAATTCAAATACAAATGGCTAAAGAATATGGAATTGAAAATCCACCAAATGCAGGTGGTGGTTGTCTATTAACAGAGCCACAATTTGGAATTAAAGCTAAAGATTTGTTTGATCATATGGAAACTCCAACAATTAATGAAATTGATTTGTTAAAAATTGGAAGACATTTTAGATTAGATGAGCAAACAAAATTTGTTGTTGGAAGAAATAAAGATGAAAATGAAATGATTAAAGCATTAGCATTACCTGGTGATATTTTACTTGAAGCTAAAGATTACGTAGGACCAGTTTCAATTCTACGTGGTAACAATGCCAAAGATCACATAGAATTTGCATCATCTGTAACGCTAAGATATTCAGATGCACCAAAAAATCAACTCGGAGTTGTTTTAGTCACAAACGAGAACTCTACTGAAGAAATCAAATCTAAAAGTGCAGAGGAACAGTCTTACATCAAATTCAGAATGTAGGCGTAAAAAAATTTAAAAATTAGTTAGTATTAAGGAAGAGTTTTTGAATGAGTAGATCGGATTTCCAATAAGGATGCAAAAACAAGAAACACCCACATTTCTAAAGGCTATAACAATTAGAGACATCAGTGATATTCATTCTATCAAAGAAGATATCAAAAAGGGAATGATTTTGATTTTGAGAGTTACACCCTTAGCACAAAAGGATGTGGAACAACTTCGTAATGTAGTTGAAGAATTGTATTCTATTGCAAAAACTGCCGGTGCAGATATTGCAAGATTAGGAGAAGAAAGGATTATTGTTGCTCCATCTAGTATAAAGATCTGGAAACCCGAATACGATCTAAAATAATTTTATTGCTTCTTGAATTTGAGGATAATGAGCAGGCACTCTATACATTCGTCTAATATTCATGGCAAGATTTTCTGATTTTTTACGTTCTCCGTGATTAACTAGAACTCTTCGAAGTTTTGGTCTTAGTCTTTGTACAAATGACATCAATTGATTGTAATCACTGTGACCACTGAATCCATCTAGTCTTTCAACACTACTATTGATAGTTACAACTTCAATTTTACCCTCTCTTCCTAACATGGATACTTGTTTAGAACCATCAAGAACTCTTCTTCCCATAGTTCCATTAACTTGGTAAGAAACAAACAATACTTTGTTCTTTTTGTCAGGTGCAATATTTTTGAAGTATTCTAAAACAGGGCCACCTTCTAACATTCCTGATGTTGTTAAGATAATGCACGGTGAATTTTCTCTCATTGGTTCTTCTCTGGCATCTGCGTGCTCAATATTTGTGAAATATTCAGAATCAAATGGATTATCATCAGTCTCTAAGATCTTTTTCTTAAGTTCTCTTTCCAGGTATTCTGGATAAGATTCATGAATGGCTGATGCCTCAGAAATCATTCCTTCTGTAAAGACTGGCGCTTCAATCATTTCTCCTGATTTCATATAGTGATCAATTACCATCATGATTTCTTGAGCACGACCTACTGCCGGAATAGGTATCAAAACTTTTCCTCCATCTGCCAAAGTGTTGTTTATTGCATTAATGAAAGCAGATTCTACTTCTTGTCTACTTGGTTGAATATCTTCTTTAAGACCGTAAGTACTTTCAATCAACAATGTTTCTACTCTTGGAAAATTCCAACTAGCAGCTTCAAACAAAATACTTTTTCCAAATTTTATATCACCTGAATAAACAAAATTATGATTACCATTTCCAATATGAAAATGACATAATGCAGAACCTAAAATGTGACCTGCATTTGCAAGAACCAATTTTATGTCAGGCGAAATATCAGTAACAGTTCCATATGGTAAAGTAATTGCTTGTCTCATGACTTGTTTAACATCTCGTTCTGCGTAAATTGGAGTTCTACCTTGTGCAGTAGCTACTTTGATTGCATCTAATTGAATTAGATTCATCATAGGAAGAGTTGGTTCTGTACAATAGATTGGACCTTTGTAACCATATTTACACAATGTCGGTAAAAATCCAGTATGATCCAAATGTGCATGTCCAATTACTATTGCATCAATTTCGTCTAGGGTCATATTTAGAGAATCTAGTCTTGGAAATGCATCCATTGGTGAACGTGCACCAGGATTTAGTCCACAATCAATTAAGATTTTACTTTCAGGAGTGGAAAGTAATAAGGAAGACCTACCAACTTGTCCAAATCCACCAAGAGTATAAATTGAAACTTCAGTTCTTTGAGATAGTCTAGGTCTGAAAATTTCATCACCTACTTGTTTGAGTTGTTTACTTCTCTCAGAAGAGTATTGTTTTAGAGTTGCATTGATTGTTTGAATAGTACGTGAAGGTATAGTTGTAGATTTTCTGACACGTAATTTCCATCCTGTTTTTTCGGTAACTTCAGCATGATTGAATTCCTTTGCATCTCTTTGTAACAACCAAGGTCTTTTTGCTTCAACTGAAACTTCACCGGTGGTTATATCAAAAATAATTCCTTGTAGATTTGCTTCTTTTGGAACACATTCTGCAAGAATTCGTCTAGCTTCATCTTCAGGTTTTCTAATTGATTCATCAGTCCTTACAACAATTCTTTTTTTAATTACATTGACAAGATTTGATATTAATTCATTATTTTCCATTAGATAACGAGGAGTTTTTGTGTAAAGAGCAATTCGTGGTCCTTCATATTCAATTTTTGTAACACCTGCCTCTTTGGGAATACTTTGCAGTATGGTGGCCATTATGTTTTGGCTAGAAGGTAATTCTTTTTGTTGTTGTTTTCTTTGCATAAAATCACTAAAGTTCGATGACTGTTTTCTTTTGTTCATCGGTCAAAAGACGGAATCCATCTTTATCCATTACTGAGATGTTAATTCCATCACCAGTACCAATATTTCTAACTATTGCAGCTTTAACAGCTCGTAAAGCTATTTTTTTTGCTTCTTCAACTGTAATATCTTTTTGATATTCCTCTTCAAGTAAACCATAAGCTACTGGTGAACCACTACCAGTTGTAACATATGATTTCTCTTCAACTGATCCAAACATATCGATGTTAAACAATGCAGGACCGTTTGCATCATAACCACCAAGTAAGATATCAGCCATGAATGGATAACCTCGATTTTGATGGAATATCAATGAGCAAAGTCTAGCAAGTGAATGAATTGAAATTGGACTTGATTTTTCAACTCTGTGTAGATTAGAATGATAACGTAAAATATCAACAATATTTTGTGCGTCAGCCACGCCACCAGCCAAGGTTAATCCTGCGTGCAAATCAATTTTTTGAATTTTCATTGTGTTATTATTCGCAATAAAATAACCTGCACTTGCTCTCATATCAGCACATAACACAACACCATCGGTAGCTTTGATACCTACAGTGGTAGTCCCATGCAGAATTTTTTCTTCAACGTTGTTTGACAAAAATTACACCTATTAAGATAAAGTGAGTTGCAGGTTCCCTTTTAAATAACTTTTTGATCCCTGAAAATCATAAATAATGACAAAAAATCAGGATCGCATGCAATCGCATACGATGGAACTTCCTAGGCTCATTGTAATTGGTGAGAAAAATATTGGTGATTTTGGAAAATTTCTAAATTCATTAAACAAACCAAAAAAAGTTTCTTTGATATCTGGAACAAATGTTCAAAAGGTTTTAAGGAAAAAAATTGAAAAATCTCTGAAAACAAAAAAAATTCGATATATTTGGCATACATCAAAAGATAATCAAATAAAATCATTGAATAAAATTCAAAAAGATGTTAAAAAAGACAATTCGGACTTAATAGTTGGAATTGGTGGAGGTCGTTCTGTAGATACAGCAAAATTAATTTCATATAATTTAGGTAAACCATTCGTAAGCTTACCAACTGCAGCTTCTCATGATGGAATGGCAAGTCCATTTGTTTCTATAAAAAGTGACTTACCACATTCAATTGTGGCATCTGCACCTATGGGTGTTTTTGTAGATATTGATATAATTAGAAAAGCTCCTGCTAGATTGTTAGCTAGTGGTTGTGGAGATCTTATTGCAAATATTATAGCAGTAAAGGATTGGCAATTAGGTCATAAAAAAAAGAAGGAATACTATGGAAGATATGCGGCAGATCTAGCCATGATGAGTGCTAAGATAGTTATGGAGAATTCTTCTAAATTTGCAAAGGAAGGATTGGATGCAAGAGTGATTGTAGAAGGATTGATCAGTGCAGGAGTAGCATCATGTATTGCAGGGAGTAGTAGACCATGTTCTGGTGCAGAACATCTTTTTTCACATGCACTTGACAAAATTGCTCCAGACATTGGATTTCATGGAGAGAAATGTGGGATTGGTTCTATAATGATGGCAAAATTACAAGGACAAGATTGGAAAAAAATTGTAAAGACACTAAAAGATGTTGGAGCCCCAACAACTGCAAAACAAATTGGTCTTAAACCAGATGTAATAATAAAAGCTCTAATTATGGCACAAGGACTACGACCAAAAAGATATACAATTTTAAAAGAAATTAAAATGACTGAAAAAAGAGCATTAAGCCTTGCAAAGAGTACTAAAGTAATTTAATTTAAGCAGCCTTTTGTTCAGGTGCTTTTTCTTTTGTTTCAGATTTCTTTTCTTGAGTTTGTTTATTGACATGTGTTTCCACAAAACTTGTTTTTTCTAAAGTTGGAACAAACTTGAAGATATCTAATTGAATAAAATGTTTCATTATTTGTAAACCATCTGCACGTAAAATTTCTTCAGGAATTGTAATGTTTACTTCTTTATCCTTCAAGTCAAATGCAATTTTTGTATCTTCTACAGGTAATCTGTTTTTAAGAATTCCATCTACCTTATCACTTGGAGAATCAAGTGATTTGATTACATTTACATCATATAGAATTGTTTTTCCTGCGTATCTGTGATTGTAATCTATTTGGACTCTACCAGATCCCATTAAACGAATAATTCCTCTTTTATTGTCAACTTCAATTGTATCACCTACTGAAACTTTCTCTGCATCTTCACCAAGTTTTCT
The DNA here is from genome assembly GCA_963667665.2 of Candidatus Nitrosopumilus sp. GTDB lineage: Archaea > Thermoproteota > Nitrososphaeria > Nitrososphaerales > Nitrosopumilaceae > Nitrosopumilus. Next base: position 1,592,590 of record OY763927.2, on the reverse strand, counting down.
AATAGGAATCATTCTAACTTTTTTAGAATCTCTTTCACCAAAACCTTTGTCAGGCGTAACTTCAACTGTTAGTTTATCTCCAACAGATGTTTTTGCAAGTGCTTCATCTAATCCTTTGAGAACTGGATAAGATACTTCACCAATTGAAACTAGTTTTGGTTGATATTTGACATTTTGTTCATGAATAGAATGTTTTTTTGCATCCTCTTCAATGGTGGTATCAAATACTTCGTCATTATCTTTTACCTTTGCAGTATAGTCTACTAGAATTAATGAGCCTTTATTGAAAGTCAATGTGATCGGTCTCGAATTTCCTAATATTAAGTTAACAGAGTTTAGAGAGCTTTTAGTTTTTCTTCTGCAGCACTGAGTCCTGCTTTAGCATCTGTATCATATCCCATCATTGCTAAGGTAGATGAAATTGCAGAAATGGTTCTCATTACATGATATGGACTAACTTCTCCCATACATCCAACTCTGAATACTTTTCCTTTAAGATTTCCAAATCCACCTGCTACTAAGACTTTGAATTTATCTGCTAGTGTGCTTCTGAAAGTTTTGTCTTCTAGTCCATCCAAATAATTTAATGCAACAATTGAGATCGAACGATCTTCTTCGTTTGTAACATATGGTGTTAAACCAATTGCACTTAATCCAAAATATAGTGCATCAGAACAAATCTTGTGACGTTTATAGACATTTTGTAGTCCTTCTTCTAACATTATTGTTAGTGCTTCTCTGTATGCATAAAGTAAAGGTAATGCAGGAGTGAAAGGAGTATGTTTTGATTCTTCATAATATTGGAAGTATCTCGCTAAATTGAAGTACATTGTGGATGGTGGGTTTGCTATCATGTATTTTTTGGCTTTGGCACTTACAGATATTGGTGAAATACCTGGAGGGGCAGCAAGTGCTTTTTGTGCTCCAGTTAGACATACATCAATATTCCATTTATCTACTGGAAGTTCAACACCACCAAGTAAAGAAACAGAATCTACAACGTAAAATGCATCATTTCTAGATGTTAAGTCAGATACTTTATCAAGATAATTTACCATTGTTCCAGTAGAAGTTTCATTGTGAACAACGTAGAATGCTTTAACATCTTTATTGTTATCAAATGCTTCTTTTACTTGATCAAAAGTTGCATTTTGTCCTGGTGGAGTTTCAAGTTTAACAACATTAGCTCCTTGACCTTCAATGAGTTGTGATAATCTATTACTAAATTCTCCATTTACTGGAATTATGATTTTATCACCTTTTTTAACTAGATTAATTACTCCTGCTTCCACTGCACCTGTTCCAGATGCAGATAAAGCCACAATATCATTTTGTGTTTCAAATACTTTTTGAGTTTTTTCAACAACATCAGTGTATAATTCTACAAAATCATCACTTCGGTGATTAATGATAGGTGCAAGCATTGCTCTCATTACTCTATTAGGTACATTTGTTGGACCTGGGAGCATTGAAAGATATTCCATTTGTAATCTACGATGTCAATGAGATATTGGGTTTATTTATAATTAGAGATTTTTCAAATATTCTTTTGCACCATTGTTAATCAAAAAATTTTTGGTGCCCTCAGGGACTAGATCATCCCATTTTTGATCGCTAGTAATTAAATCTCGAATCTTAGCTCCAGACAATACATCTCTTTTCAAAAATGGGATAGTAATTATTTGAATTGTCCTTTTTGAATACAGATGTTTTGTTAATTCATCGTTTGAAAAAACTATATCAAATTTTGGAACAATAGTATCTATTTTTTCAATCCATTTTACATGATTATCCAAATCTGGAATAAAATAAATTGAAATTCTCTTTTTTATTGAATCATCAATTGAAGACAGAATCATCTCTTTTCGTTCCTCAGCTGAGAAAGGATTGTTTTTTTGTGCAGGTTTGTTAGAGCTGCCCAAACCTACCCATAATTTATCAACTTTTGATAGTGCAAATTGTAATGCTTCAAGATGTCCCAAGTGAAAAGGTTGGAATCTCCCAATCAACAAACCGTTCATACAGAAATATAGATAATTTCTTTTTAAAAAAACTATCATAAAGAGTTGTAATTGGAAAAAACTGTGGATTTTCTAAAAATTAATGGTGGATTTGGTGAAGGAGGTGGACAGATAATACGTTCAGCAATTGCACTTTCGTGTATTACAAAACAACCAATTCATTTAGAAAATATAAGAAAAAACAGAAAGATTCCAGGATTAAGACCACAACATCTTACAGCGATAAAAATTCTTCAAAAAATTGCAAATGCTAAAGTAATTGGAGTAGAGATAGGCTCTACTGAATTAAAATTCATTCCAAACAAAATTGAGAGTTTAGAATTAGTAGAAGATGTAGGAACAGCTGGAAGCATTTCTTTAATTTTACAAGTTTTAATTCCTGTAGTTGCTATTTCTCAAAAAAAACTCAATTTGACAATTAAGGGAGGTACAGATGTACTTTGGAGTCCTTCAATTGATTATACTCAACATGTACTAAGAGAGGCATATTCAAGAATGGGAATAGAATTTTCAGTTAAATTGAGTAAACGTGGTTACTATCCAAAAGGTAGTGGAGAAATTAATTTACAAATATATCCATCTCGTGTAAAACCAATATCACTTACAGAAAGAAAAACAAATTCTGTTAAATTAATTTGTACATTTTCAAAACTTTCAATTGAAAAAATTAAAAATCAAATTGTAGAAATCAAAGAAAGATTAACTGAAAAAAAATTCATTGTTGAAACAGAAATTAAAAATCAGGAAGCAATAGATTCAGGGGCATCTTTGTTAATTTACAGTATTGATGAACATTCAATTATAGGAGTTGATGCATTGTTTAATAAAAAAACACAGAGATTTGATTTAGATTTTGATAAATTTGTTAAAAATCAACTAGGTGTAGATGAAAATTTAGCAGATATGCTTGTAGTTCCTGCAAGTTTAAGTCAGAAAAAAACAATATTTCAGGTAAGAGAGATTACAAAACACTTGGAGACAAATTTGTTTGTTACATCAAAAATTACAGGTTGTAAATACGGAATTGGGAAATTAACTAAGGGATTTGAAGTAATTATTGAGGGGATCTCAAACTCCAGCATCAAGTAATGATGCAAAAAACAGAATTGCTATTGACAGAAATACTGTTACTTCCCCAAGAATAATGATTTTTTTTCTTAATTTTTGAATTTGTGGCTCTGACATTTGATTAGACATAATTTTTTCTTCAACGTCTTTACGAATTACTCGAACATGTACTGCATATGTGATTACTAGTGCAATGACTAGAATTATTTTAACAATTAAAAATGTTCCATAGCTTGTTGAAACAAGAAGTTCAGGTTTACTAAGCAATACATGAGAATTATACAATCCAGTAGCCATTAAAATAATTAATGCAGGAACAGCAATTTTGTTAAATCGTTTTCCAACACGAATCATTATTTTCATTCTTTCTTCAAGAGAATCAGTCATTGTTTTTAGAAGTGGAGAAAATACAATTCCAATGAAAAGTGAACCACCAACCCATATTGCAGCTGCAATAAGATGAATCCAAGTGAGAATTGCTTGCTCTAGTACAGTCATAAAATATCATATTTAGAATCAAATATTATGTATTTGGATCTTAACAACCTTTTTTAGTTGTACATAATCTGAAAGCATTGAAATGGCACTTCAAAGCAAGATGACAATTTATGCTGCATTAGTTGGATGTTTAGCTTTGATGGGAGGAATTTTTTATTATGGTAATCTCGATTCTGTGGAGATTGAACAAGTTGAAATTGAATTAATAAATGTAGAACTAAGAGATGTTAGTACAATAGATAATCAAGCAAAATTTGATGTTACATTTCTTGTAAAGAATCCAAGTGATAAAACATTCACAGTTCCACTAATTGGATACCAACTTTACGGTGATGGAATACTACTTGGTTCAGGACAATATTCTACAGTAGATATTTCAATGCCTGGAAGAGCTACATTTTTGCCAGGTGTGGAACTTTCTTTGAAAAATATATTTGTTCTTGAAAAATCTGAAGTTAACTCAGAAATTTATCAAGATGCTATAGAAAATAGAATTACTAGTTTTTCAGCAGAAGGAAGTGTTACTACACAATCTGCATGGATGACAATTGACAAAGAATTCAAAACCGGATTTTAATTAAAAAAAAGTGGGCCGAGTGAGATTCGAACTCACGATCACCGCCGTGTCGAGGCGGTATCCTAACCAGCTAGACTACCGGCCCATTGAAAAACAAGACTAGATACTAGTATTATTAACGTTTAACAAAAGAAAGGATGAATAAAAAGGAAAAAAGTGTGAAATAGTTGACAGAGGATTTTACTGAAGAAGAAAAAAGAGGCTTCTATAAGGCAATTTATTCAAGAAGAGATGTAAGATCTCATTTTATCTCAAAATCTATAGAAGATGATATTTTATCAAAAATATTACATGCTGCACATCATGCCCCATCAGTAGGATTTTCTCAACCGTGGAATTTCATCTTGATAAAAGATATTGAAACAAAAAAGAAAATCAAAGAATCTTTTGAAGAAGAAAAAGATCGTTCATCAAAATTAGTTGAAGAACCAAAGAAATCAAAATATCTTTCATTCAAGCTAGAGGGAATTTTAGAATCTCCAGTAAATATTTGTGTTACATATGATCCTACAAAATTTGGTCCTTTTGTTATTGGAAGATCAAGCATACCTGAAGCAGGACTATACAGTGTATGTTGTGCAATCCAAAATTTATGGTTATCAGCAAGAACAGAAGGAGTAGGTCTTGGATGGGTAAGTATTCTTTCAAATGAAACACTAAAAGAAACTCTGTCATTACCAGAACATGTCATTCCTGTTGCATACTTGTGTTTAGGATATGTGAATGAATTTGCAGAAAAACCAGATCTTGAGACTGCAAATTGGTTACCAAGACTTGATCTAAAAGATGTTGTGTATTTTGAAAAATGGAACGACAAAGAAAATAAAAATTGGAATGGAATTAAAGAAATGATCAAAGATAATTTTGATTACGCTTAAATAATTAAGAGTGGTTTTTTTTGCTGGGCTTGTGGCGCAGAGTCATTTGACGCGAAACATGGATAGCGTGGTACTCTCCTAAGGTACAGGTCGAGGGATCGAAGCCCTCCAAGCCCGTTAAATTTTAAGAGTCGTGGGAATTTATATACAAAGATAAATTGCTGAAGATGTGAAAGTTGTAGTTATTTCTGGAAGTCCAAGAAAAAATGCTGTTACACAAGTTATGATGAAGTATGTTTATAATTATGCTAAATCAAAAAACCAAGACACAAAATTGATTAATCTTTCAGATGGTCAAATTGAATGCTATAGAGGATACGGTGAAGAATACAATGAAGCCACAAACACAGCTGCAAATGACATTACAGATGCGGATGTTTGGATAATAGGAACTCCTATCTACAATTCATTTTTTAGTGCAGCATTAAAAAATTTGTTTGAATATATCAATTATAAAAAAACTGCTGGAAAGGTAGCAGGAATGGCAATTTTAGCTTCTGGAAATATTGGTTTCACGGATGTCCAGACATTAGTCACACAACTACTATCATACTTTAGAGTAGTAGCAAATCCAAAGGCTGTTTTTCTAACAACAGAAGCTTTTACTGATAATTCTGTTTCAGATGTGGATGCACAAAATAGACTAAAAGAAATGGTAGATGAAACTTTGGAACTTGCTTCTAAGTTGCATCAAGGTTAAAGTGTAGATATTATATAAAGATTTTGATAATATAACTACTATCAAAAATATTTTTAATTTGAATTTCATGAGAATTATTTTCATTAAAAGAAATTTTAGCAAAGTGTATTGTTCAATAATTATTTCCTGTAAGAGATTTAGTATTATCAAAAATTTGTATTAAAAAATCCAATAGTTAACTAGCTAGTTGTAATAATACGTACAAAGATTATATTTTTAGATATTATGGAAGAATTTCATATTGAGAATAAAAAATTTATTCCAATTCATTTATGTTCAAACGTAAAATATTAACATGACAGAAATATCATACTATTGAGTTTGAAAAAAGATCCGACTGAATTGTGTTCATGTAAATGCCATTATGGTGGTGCTGTAAGTTGCCCTAGTTGTAAGAATAATCATGGTGTAGTATGTTGTCATTGTGAAGATTAGACTTATTTTTTATTTTTAGTGATTCAATCTGAACAAGAGTTTGTAGATTAGAAATTTCTTGATTTAATCTATCAATTTCACTATCTTTTAGTTTTATAGATTCTTTAATGTCATTTAGTTCAGAAAATGATTCATCTTGTATTTGTTTTATTTCAAAAAGATTGATGTGATAAGTTGTAGTAACAATTGTTTGTGTCTTACTCTAGCTTTTTTTGTATGTCAGTATGTGCTTGTTTATGCATGTAATCAGTACTTTTTTGGGATAACCAACACATCAATGTAAGAAACCATGTAATAGGAACTGATATGAGAAAAATAGTGTTCATGTCTGGTGCAAAGTCAATAAAATATGGCCAAAGCCCTGTTAATACTGCAGCAAAAACTCCAGTTGTTACTGTTGCTAAGTGATTTCCTAAATATCCCAACAATTATTTGAAAAAATCATTGTTTATAACAGTAATGCTAAAAACTATAAAATAATTTAATTAAAAAGAAAAAAGAGCCGAATTTATTCGTCTTTCTTAGTGGTAATAGTTACTTTAGGCATATCAGATTGTAAGATTTGGATCTTTTGTAATAATTCAGTTCTCAGATCCCTTGCAACTCTCCTTACTGTTGGTCTTGGAACACCAAGTTCATCAACAACTTTGGTATAGATATCCTGTTTGTCAGTTACCCCCTTTTCAAGATAAGAATTAATCGCTTCTTTAATTATCGTGCTTTGGTTTGTACGATTCAACAAATTTTAAATTTTGTTTGTTCTATATAAGACTATAACTTTGTAAATTTCTAAAATGTCATATCTAATAATGTCAGATTTTTTACTAGTTAAAAAAATAAAAATTTACAAAGTCTTCAACGATAAATTTATCAATGAAATGTACATTAATAATTATAAATTTTTTAACATACTTGAAATATGTATAAGAATTTGACGAAAGATTTTCGCAAAAGACTCTTATGATATGTTGATAGATAAATTTTAGTGACTACAGTAAATATTGAAACCAATTTTGGGAAAATTTCATTTAAACTTATATCTGAATTAGCACCAGAAACAGTTAGAAATTTTGAAAAATTAGCCAGAGATGGATTCTATGATGGAACTCTTTTCCATAGAGTTATTCCTGGATTTATGATTCAGGGTGGTGATCCCAATACAAAAACCGATAACAAAGGTTCATGGGGTACAGGAGGGCCGGGACATAACATCAAGGCTGAATTTAGTTCAAGATCTCATTTGCGAGGCATAGTTTCAATGGCTAGATCACAAGATCCTGATAGTGCAGGCTCACAATTTTTTATAGTAACAGCTGATAGTACATTCCTTGATAGACAATATACTGTATTTGGGGAAGTAACAGAAGGCATGGATGTTGCAGACAAAATCGTAAATCTTGAAAAAGATGGTAATGATTGTCCTTTAGAAAAAGCACAGATGACTCACGTAACTGTGGAATAAATGAATACAAAGATTTTTGGATTTTTAGTAATTTTATTGATGATATCTATTATTCCTATAGTTGATGCCCAAATTTCAATTGGTGAAAAAGCTGTACAAAAATCTGTAGAAGTTATAATAAATTCTGAAGGTGATGTTCATGTTACACATGTTATTCGTTCATCAAATGTTCCAACACAAGTTGAATTGATTTCTGGAACAGTTTCAAATCTTTTACTAACAAATGAACAGGGAGAAGAAAAACAACTCACAGTGATTGGAGACAATAGTGGAGTATTGATTTTACCATCTCAAGGAAATTTCATTATAGAATACGATCTTAAACAGGTACTTAATCAAAAAGATGACGTTTGGACGTGGGATTTCAGATATCTTGAATTAACTTCTTTTATTTTTCCTGAAGAAGTTGATTTAATTTTTGTAAATGAAAATCCGGTTATTCTAGGTGGAGAAAAAGGAATTGCATGTCATGGATGTCAAATGGTTTTGGAATATTCTATTAATGAGCCAAAAATTTTTAAAAATGTAAAATGGGAAGATAAAGAATTTGTAATTGAAATTAGAAGTTATTCTAATATTGATAACTTTATTTTTGATCAACCAACAAAGAGTATTACTTTTGATATTTCTAAAGAAAATAGATTTGTTACTACAATAATTCCATTAGAATTGTTATGGGAACCATATGTGGTATTTCTTGATGATGAAAAAATTCATCAAAATAAATTCAATAATAATGGAACTCATGTTTGGCTTAATATAAAACCTGAAACAACTGGAGAAATAACAATTGTAGGAACTACAGTAATTCCTGAATTTCCAATAATTGCTCCATTAGCAATAGGATTTTTGATGATTCTTACTGTACCATTAATGAGAAAATTTAGTCTCCACTAGAACCACACGAACAGAAACTATATTCATCAATTCGAACATTACAAACTGGGCATTTTTCACCATATTCCACTTCCCATGGTTCTTTTCCAAAAAGTTTGAAATGATCATCAATTTCTAATGGTACTATCCTTTTCTTTTCCAATGATTTGTATAAGTATTCAAACTATACATACATTATCAGAGAAAATCATGAAAATTGAATGTGGTTGTCATTGTATAAAGTGCAAAAGTATAGATCTTGAATCAAATAGAATTGGAGAAGTCGAGAAGGATGGATATTTTGAGATGCATCATACGTGCAACAAGTGTAAGACACACTTTGATCATTTAGCTGGAGAAACTTTTTCTAATTGTGAAAAGTGTAATTATTCTGTTAGTTAGATAATAATGATTCTTGAACAAAATAATGAGTTCGATTCTCATAAGAGTTTTTCATAATTTCTTTGCTTGATGCCATTTTTGCTAAAGCTTTTGATACATCTAATGGACTTGAAGCCCAACCATATTCTCTGAGTTGTTCAACAGTTTCAGTGACTGTTCTTGGAGAATCAAAGAATCTACTTGTTTCTAAAATACGTAATTTTGATTTAATTTCATGAGAAGTAATGTATTTTGGTTCACTAAATTCTGGTTCAAATACTTCAGCATCATCCAGATATTCCAAACCATATTGAGATGAATGTTCAGCTTGAGTTGATTTTGTGGTAAAATCAGTTTCATACACAATTTTTGCATGATTTTCTGGTAAATGATGTGAAATATTATCAATGACTTCGCCTAGTGTTTGATTATCAACATAGAAATCTCTAGAGTCAACTTCAATCTCATTTTCTCCAAGTTTGAGTTTAATTCTAGCCAATGATGAACAGTCATCAAAATTTGATTTATTTTGTTAGCTCTAAGGAGCTTTAAGATTACATCAAAACTTTTACACAACTTATTGGGATTTTTTTCCTTTTGAGTTAAAAGGTAATTTTGCAAGAATTGTTCATGAAATCTTCCAAAAAAGGAGGTCTAATTGTTTTATTCGTACTAGGCATAAGTATTTTTGGATATTCACAGTATGCATCTGCATCTCAGATAGGAGTAAGCATTACTCAGAGTGAATTATTGAATGTAAATGAAAAAGGTTCAAACTATAATATTGAATTACTATTTGAAAATCCTTCATTGTTAATATTAACTGCAGGCGAGACTGAATTTTTTATAATTGCTAATAATGAAATGGTTGGAGAAGGTCAGTTAGAGTCATTCACATTAAATCCATTAGATAGTAGTTATGTCAAAGGTACTTTTCATACAGATTCTAACGTTGATGATGAATCTCAATCTATAAAAATTTCTGGAGTAACAAAATATGATATGTTCTTTACATCTATTGATGTACCATTTGTTTACTATCCAACAGAAGAACAAGCAAGAGAATTTATACATCAAAATTAATTCCTTCTCAAATGCTTACTGTTTTTGGTTCTACTGCATTAGATACAATTAGAACTCCAAAAAAAACATTGAAGAATATTCTAGGCGGAGCAGCAACTTTTGCAGCAATTTCTGCAAGTAATTTTGTGAATACTGGATTAATTGCAGTGGTTGGGAAGGATTTTCCAAAAAAATATCATAATATTTTATCCAAACATTTGGATTTACAGGGATTGACTATAAAAAATGGTAAAACATTTCGTTATGATGGAAGATATAACAATACACTAAGTACCAGATCCACTTTGAAAACTGAATTAAACGTACTAGCTGATTTTAAGCCAATTGTGCCTGAAGCTTACAGAAAATCTCAATTTGTGTATCTTGCAAACAATGATCCTGAACAGAATACTTTACTAATTAAAGAATTTGACAAGGTAAAATTTTCTATGTGTGATACTATAGATTTTTGGATTTCTACTAAACGAGAAGCAGTGATTAAGATGATAAAAGCAGTAGATGCAGTTGTAATAAATGATGAAGAAGCCAAACTCCTTACAAAAGAATTCAATTTGATAAAATGTGCAAAAAAAATGATGCAATGGGGCGCAAAATATGTAATTATCAAGAAAGGAGAACATGGATCCTTGATGTTTTATGATGATGTTATTTTCCCAACAGCAGGCTTTTCATTAGAAGATGTGGTAGATCCTACAGGTGCAGGTGACTCTTTTGCAGGAGCAATGATAGGATATCTTGCAAGTAAAAAATCAACTAGTATATCTGAAATTAAGAAAGCCGTAGTTTATGGGAATATTTTAGGATCCTTTGCAGTTGAAAAATATGGATTAGATGGATTACTAAAGATCAAAAATGGGGATATTTCAAAACGATTCAAAATATATGAAAAAATGATCCAATTCTAAAAAGACTTAAGTTAAATAATTTCTCAAATTTATTTATCATTGACACAAGAAATTTCTGAAAAAGATAGACTAGATACGATATTCAAACTTCAAAAAGGTCTATCAGAGATGATGAATTTGGATAGGTACCCAAAAGATTCTGAAGGAAGAGTTTCTGCTTTATCTACTGCAATAATACATGAGGCAGTAGAGCTACAAAGGACAACAAATTGGAAATGGTGGAAAACACCAACTAAATTTGATAAAGCTGAAGCCAGAGAAGAATTAATTGACATATGGCATTTTGTTGTTCAGGCATCACTTGAGCTAAATCTTACACCAGATGATATTGTAGAAGAGTACAAAAAGAAAAATGAAATTAATCGAGAAAGACAGCGAAGTGGATACTAGGAAATTCTAATTTTATAAAAAATTGTTTTAAGATCAGTTTCATTGATTAAACTTACTAGAGTTATATTATTTTGAAAATATTGTATCTGAGATTTAGAAACTGTAAGATATGGATCCGGACTAGTTGAATTAATTATTCTATTATTTTTATCAATTCCATATTTATGTAATTGAAATAATGAGTGACCTGCTTTATGACCCCAAACTTCTTTTCCACAAACTATGATAGTAGTAATTTTTTGATTTTTGTATACGTATTTTATTATAGAATCAATTCCTTTATTTTCAGAAAGTAGTCTTCCAACTATCGATATGTGATTTAGAATTTCAGAATTTGCAAATTTTTTGAGTAAATCTATACTTGAAAGTGTACAAACTGCAATTGATGAATTAATATCTCCTTGATAAGATTCTTCAGGAATAGGCAGAATAATCTTACATAATTCTCCAATTCTCTCACCTATAGCATTCACAATATATCACGCATGGTTTTAGCAATAAATTCAATATTTTTTTGAGTTACTTTTGGATGAATTGGTAAAGAGATTACATGTGATGCAGCCCAATCAGTTACAGGAAGTTTTGTTTTTAATTTGTAATATGGAGTCTTATGAACTGGTGTAGGATAGTAAGATGCAGCACCAATTCCTTTTTCGTTAAGTTTTTTCAAAAGTCTATCACGTTTTTCAGTTGCAATAGTATAAAGATACCAATTAACATTTTCATTTTTTCGTTGGTGAGGAAGATTAATTTTAAGATCAGAAATTAATTTTGATAAAAGTGTTGCATTTTTTTTCCTAGACTTTAGAAAGTTTGGAAGTTTTTTCATTTGAATAGTGGCAATTGCAGCATTAATTTCAGGCAATCTCAAGTTTAATCCAAATACTCTAGTATCATATCCATGAACCATTCCATGATTTCTAATCATCAGTAATTTGTCTCTGAGTTTTTTATTGTTAGTAACAATAAAACCACCTTCTCCAGAAGTCATTACCTTTGCAGGATACATACTATAACATCCCATTTCAAAGAAAGTACCAGTGTGTTTTCTTTTATAGGTAGAACCTAAAGATTGTGCAGCATCTTCAATAATTGGAATATTATATTTTTTAGTAATTTCAGAGAGTCTTTCTATATTTGCTACATTTCCATAAAGATGAACAGGTATTATGGCACGAGTTTTTTTTGTTATCTTTTTTTGTAGATCATCTGGATCTATGGTATAGTTTTCTTTTAGAATATCAACAAAAACAGGTTTTGCTCCTGTTGATACAATGGCATTTGCAATAGCAACAAAAGTAAATGATGGAACTAGAACTTCATCATCTTTTTTTATATCCAATGCATAAAGAGCGGCCTGTAAGGCAGCAGTACCAGAATTGACTGCAACAGCATATTTTGATTTTACAAAAGAGGTTACAGATTTTTCAAAAGCTTGAACATATTTGCCTCCTTGATTAGCAGCTGAGGTTAATGCACCATTTCTAAGTATAGAAGTTACTACAGAGATCTCTTCTTTGCCTACCATAGGAATGTTAATTGCAATTTTCAATAGTAATTCTGTAGATAACTAGTCTATAAATCTCGTTGAGTATGCATGAATTTTTATATTTCTAAATTTGGCAAACGCATTATGAAACCACGCCATCTTGAAAAAACTGATGCAGGTTACAAGGTTTATCTGTACATATTCTATGTTTGTGGATTTATCATGGTATCATCTTTAGTTTTTGGTGTATATGTAACAACGATAGAATGGATTGAAAATGGAACTTATGTAATGGGAGAGGCAATTCACAACACAACTATTCCTTTTGAAAATTTTGCAAGAGTGACAACTTGGATATTTTTTTCTACAATAATTGGATGGTATTGTGTTACTAGAATTGGTTGGAGAAGAACTGCTGGAAATAAAATAGTTGGTACAAAGATGGCATTACTTCAGTTAATGTTACTAGGATTTTCTATTATTGCACTTTATGAAGTATTATACAATTTTACAGTGTTAAATGCACAAATTACTGCAGGAATTATTGATGGGCAAGTTCCAGACATTGATAGATTATCAGTTGCTTATCCAGATCCAGATAGACCGTGGAATTTAATTTTTGCAACCAAAATATTCCTTGCAGGTTTTATCATTAGTACTCATGCGTTTTATCTAAGCATAAAACCTAGAAAAAGCTTAGATGAGCCAGAAATATAGATCGATCAGATATTTTGTATTAAAATTACGTAAAAACTATTTTGCCTAGTATACAGAAATACTTTTGATATGGGATTATTTGGATCCAGTAAAAATGAATTAAAATGCAAAAAATGTGGTACAGTTCTATCAGATTCTGAAAGATTAGAGAGACATCAGGAAAAAGCACATAGCAAGAAAAAAGTGAAATGTCGAAATTGTGGGACTGAATTTATGAGTGAAGAAAATTTAAGAAAACACAAGAAAAAATGTAAGTAAAAATTTAGAATTGTTTAGAATAACTTTATAGGCTTAGATCTCAAAAGTTGTTTTGATTTGGATATTTTAGAAAAAGTAGATTTGATTGAAAGACCACCAACTGAAGAAGTAGTGACACGTGATGAATTAGTTGAATTATTCAAGACAAATTCTTCACCAAAACATTACATTGGCTTAGAAATTTCTGGTTTTTTACATCTTGGTAGTTTAATCAGTACTGGTTTCAAGATTAATGATTTTGTAAGAGCAGGAGTAAATTGTACTGTATTTCTTGCAGATTGGCATACTCTGATTAATGATAAGTTAGGTGGAGATTGGGAAACAATTTCAAAAGTTTCAAAATATTATCAAGATGCATTCAATCTTGTTTGTCCTAATGTAGAAATTGTTTTGGGCTCAAAATTGTATGAAGAAAATACAGATTACTGGACTGAACTCATTAAATTTACAAAACATATGTCACTTGCTAGAACAATGAGAACTCTAACAATAATGGGTCGTTCTGAAGACGATAAAAAAATTGAACTATCAAATTTACTTTATCCAGCAATGCAAGCAGTTGATATTCACTATTTGGATGTAGATATTGCTCATGCAGGAATGGATCAGAGAAAGATCCACATGTTGGTAAGAGAAATTTTCCCTAAAAAGAAATGGAAAGTTCCTGTGGCTGTTCACCATAAACTATTACCAGGACTTTCAAAACCTGCAGATACTAGTGATTCTCAGATATTAGGAAAGATGAGTAAATCAGATCCAAATTCAGGCGTCTTTGTTCATAATACAGATGATGAAATAAAGAAAAAAATCAGCAAAGCATGGTGTGAAGAAGCAAATATTCAGAATAATCCACTATTAGAGATTGCAAGAACAGTAGTGTTTCATGAGTTTGATGAGATAAATGTTGAAAGACCTGAAAAATTTGGTGGAAATATATCATATACAAATTACAATCAATTAGAAACAGACTTTGTTGAAAAGAAATTACATCCAGGCGATTTGAAACAAACAGTTGGAAATTATTTGGTAAAAATAATTTCTCCAATTAGAGAAAAGCTAAATCTTAGTGAAGAACTATACGAGACAATAAAGAAAAGATGTTAGACTTTGAGATCTGGATTGGTCTGTTCTTCTAAATTATATTTTGATTTGTATCCTCTTGGATTTATCATCAAATCTTTGTAAGTGTATGTAGAGGAATTTCCAATAATTACAGTAGTAATCATGCCTAATTTGTCTGAATGATTTGGCAAATTTTCTAAATCAGTCATAACAACTGTTTCAGATTCTCTAAATGCTCCTTTAATAATTGCAACAGGAGTTGTAAGTTTGCGATATTTTAGAAGAATTTTTCTAGTGTCTTGTAATTGATGAATTCTTTTTTTACTAGATGGATTATAAATTACAATTACAAAATCACCTTGTGCTGCAGCTTCAACTCTTTTTTGAATAATTTCCCATGGAACTAACAAGTCACTCATACTAACAACTGCAAAATCAGTCATCAAAGGTGATCCAACTATTGATGCACAAGAATTTAATGCTGACACACCTGGAATGATCTCAACTTGTAAACCATCTTTAGGATTCCAACCACTTTCCGCAAGTGTTTCATAAATTAATCCAGCCATTCCATAAATTCCAGGATCTCCACTTGATACAAGTGAAACAATTTTTCCTGATTTTGCAAGATCAATGCATTGATGAGCTCTTTCAACTTCTTGTGTCATTGCATAACGATAAACTGTTTTATCTTCAATTAGATCTTGAACTAAATTTACATAAGTTTCATATCCAACAATTGTGTCACTTTCAATAATTGCTTCTTTTGCTCTAAATGTCATATGATCATGGTGTCCAGGACCAACACCAACAATGTAGAGTTTACCAGTCAATTTCAAAACAAATCTTTTGTTAAGTAATTTATCCGTTTAGTGGAATTTCTATTGGAATGGATCTATGAATGGGCAGTTAACTATATGATCACTATTAGTTGGTCGTGCAATACTTACAGATATCAGATCATCTGCACGAAATGAATCAATATCTGATTTTGTCTCTAAAATTTTTGCTGATTTTGCATCATTCCATTCAACGAGATAAATTCGCCACATAGGACTGTAATTTGTATCACCAAGAGCGGCACCAGCAATTCCAGGTTGAAATCCTAGTGGGCCAGTGCCTTTAATTCCATTTTTGAATTGGAAAAGATCAACTGCTCCGGAATGAGCTATTAAATTTGCAGATGTTGGAGATGAAACAACTCCCATTGTTTCTGCAGGTCCTGAAGGGGTAGCATCAGTAACAATATAGTAGATGGTTTTTCCATCAGGTCCCCAGCCTCTATGAGCAACAAAGGTTACAGTCAATTCTTCTTCATTAATTTCAATTATCTGACCTCCACCATATGGAGTTTCATCTGTAATTTCTTTATCAGAACGTACTAGCATCTGTCCATCAGGCCAAACAATTTGAGGAGTATTTAGAACAATTCCTGTTTCATTAAACTCAACTCTACCACCTTCTTCTGCAGCAATTACATCTGCTGCAGATTCAAACATTATTTCTTTTTGACCTATTTTCCATGTAACTTCAATTATAGAACTCAATGCGCTGTACTGTGATTCTTGTGATGGAGTACTAGAAAATATTTCATCTTGGAATCCATAAATTCCATCACCTTTAATTCCATTTTTAAAAATGAACAATTTTTGAAGAGCATCTTCTGGAACATTTGAAATAGCTGAAGCAAGTTCAACATTCCATCCTTGTTTTTCTGAGAGAGTTTTTGAATAATCCTCATCACTACCATCAGTGATAATGTAAAGAATTTGATTTCCTGCATAGATTCCTTTATGCATTGGGATTATAGCTGGAACATTTGTTTTTGAAAGTAAAAATGAAGGGTCTTCTTTTTCTAATTCAATTTTTTGCATTATAACTTCAGTAGGTTGTCCACGTATCCAACCATCAACACTTACAGTTACAGTAAATTCTTTTGAATCAGACGAATGTAATGCAAGTGCAGCTCCTGTAAACTCAAAAGATCCTGATTTTTCCTCTAAATCAATCAAAGACATACCATAAACAGAATTTCCATCAACAGTCCAGATAGGTTGACCTTTTACTTGTTTAGAGTTAATTTCGTGTAAAACGACAATCTGAACAGGCTTACTTGAGGTAAATGTCATAGATCCATCATAAAGAGTTCCTTCGTTTGGTGATAGAATAAGTGCTAATTGGTGATTTTGATGTCCTTGTCCTGGATCTTGAGAAGATGTAATAGTTTGAGTAAAGTGAATTTTTTTTCTAGAACCTGCATCAACAAATTGATCAGATATTGAAGAAACAGAAATAATACTAGCTACAAAAATTACAATAACCAAAATAGGAATTTGTTTATTCAATGGATGTGATGGAATTTATTCCTTTAAATGATTTTGTCTCAATTAATTTTATCAAGTTTAAATTCATTATGTAGAGCTTTCACTGCTGCATTGGCATCAGAATTTTTTACAACAAATGCAAGATTAAGTTCAGATGAACCTTGAGTAATCATCGATACGTTAACTTTGTTTTTCTCAATTGCTCCAAAAACTTTTGAAGCAACTCCAACAGTTCCTCGCATACCTGAACCAATCAATGCAATAATAGCTACATTCGTAGTGACTTCTAACTTTTTGATAATTTTTCCTAGTAATTCCATTTCTAATGCACTAACTGCTTTGTCAAGATCTGTATTCTTTACCACAATTGTAATGCTTGATTCGGAAGGATTCTGAGAGATCATCATTACATTTATTCCAGATTTTGCCAATGTTGAAAATATTTTGGCTGCAGTTCCAGGTGTTCCAACCATACTGCCTCCCTGAATGTCGATTAATCCATTATTTCGAACATTACTTACACATTTTACGGTATTTTTAGCAGCTGAAGAAGTAGATGCAGTAACAAGTGTTCCTTCATTTTTTACATTGAAAGAATTTCTGATCTTCATTGGAATTTTCTTTGATAGAAGAGGCTCAAATGTTCGTGGATGTATCTGCTTGGCACCAAACAGAGCCATCTCAATTGCTTCTATGTATGATACTTCTTTGAGTAATTTTGCATTTTTAACAATTTTTGGATCTGCTGTCATAAGTCCATCTACATTACTCATCAACCAAATTTCATCAGCTTTAATACAAGAACCAATAGTTGTTGCAGAATAGTCAGAACCGCCTCTACCAAAGGTAGTTACATGTCCATGTTGATCTGCACCTGCAAATCCTCCTACAACAGGAATTGTTTTCTTTGAGAACAAAGCATCTACTGTCTTTGATACTCTTAGTCTGGTTGTATCAAAAAGTGGTCTAGATTCACCAAAGTTAGAATCAGTTACAATTCCTACTTCTTTACCAGTAAGAGAAATTGATTTTTTACCTGAATCATTAATTGCTGATGAAACTAATTGTATTGATAATCTTTCACCAAATGAAATTAGATAATCCATTGATCTAGGTGTTACTTCACCCAGTAATACCATTCCATCAATTAATGCAAGAAGTTCTGTAAAGTCTAGATCTAGTTTTGTCAGTAATTTTTTTCGTACATCAGATTTTTTTATTGTTTGTTTTGCTAATTGTTTATGTCTATTGATTATTTTTGCTGCAAGTTGTTCAGCTTTTGTTTTATTTTCTCTTTTTATAGACTCGGATATTTCTATAAGATCATCAGTAGTTCCACTTATCGCAGAACAAACAACTAAAATTTGATGTTTATTTGATAATGAGTTAATGTGTTTAGCTACAGCTTGAATGTCTTTTGTAGTAGAAATTGATGTTCCACCATATTTTATAACAAGTCGCATTTCAAAATACCTGAATTAGTTAATCTTTAAATGCTTTAACTTTCCACGCGTGGAGCCAAGTAAAAGTGAATTCTGCCAATATTTGCTACTTTGAATTCAATTCTCAGTGGTTTTGCGCTCGAAAACTCACATGTAATCAAGCCTGCAGTATTTCCTACTGCTTTTATCACTGGATTAAGATATTCAAGACTGTAAGTACCTACACTGTCTGCTTTTGAAAAAATTTCTTCAATGTCTTCATCATTTTTGTCAAGATCAATTACAACTTCACCAGAGTCACCTTTACCTGAAAAATCTACTTTTGAATCAGATGTTTGAATTGTTAGATAGTCAGATACAACTTGTACATCGCCAAGAATCTTATCAAATTTTGATGAAGACAAAGTAATTTTTGAATCATAAGGAATTTTTGGCAACGGAGTGTCAGTTGCAGAACTTTCAATTAAACGCATTTTGTATTTTTTATTTTTTCCAACTGTTACAAGTAACATATTTTGCTCAGAGATACTAATCTCTATACTATCTTTTTTGTCTGCTCTTTTGATAAGTTTTGAAAATTCATCTATTCTTACTCCAAATTTTATATCACTATCACATTCATATTTTTCAAATGCTGAATTAGGCCAGGATATATCAATAAGTGCAACATGTGATGGATCCATTCCTCTAAATGTAATTCCTTCTGCTGTTGCAACAAAAGTAGCTTCTTCAACAAGTGTTGATATTGCAGAGATTATAGCCTTTAGATCGTCTGAACCACTTGTTTTTGCTCCAAAAGTCAAATCAACTTTGTTGACTTTAAGTTCCAGTTAAACGTTATGTGTAATCACGCCAAGTGTATTTACATTTCTGACAACGATAAAATCTGGTTGTAGGTTCATCTGCACTTCTTGTTTGAAACATCCACCAAACTGCTTCATCATGTCCACATTTTGCACAATCGATTTTGATTGATGAATATTGTTCTTCTCCTTCACTTCCTTCAAAAGCAAGAAGTGAGAAATCTGGTTCTTGTTCACTTACAACTTTTTTTGTTTGTTTTACTTTTTCTTCTTCAGTATAACCACATTTTGAACATTGAAGGCCAGAAACACTTTTTTTTAATTTGACCTCACATTTGGGGCAAAATTTCAAACTAATTTACCTTAATTTTAGAATTAAATAATTTTTTGAACTCTTCTGCCATTTTTATTGATGAATCTGTAGCTTTTTTCATCTCTCCTAGTGGTTTTGTACTACAATTGATTTTCATATGGATTTCATTGGTAAGGGGATGTTTTACAATAACTCCTGCAAAATCGATCTTTGATTCTTTTAGTAGCTCATGTTGAATAATGTATAAAATTCCTATATCACCATCTGAGATTGAAAGACTGGCTTCTTTAGGTTTTAAAGTGATTACTTGAGCATCCATGTTAATCGGAAAAAGAACTTATTGTGGATATAAATCAACCCGCAGCTGCCCATCGCCGTATCCCCCACCTGTGAAATAGATGATGGGGTATCTATTTTCATGACACTTCAATTATGCAGAGAAAATTATGAAACAGAATATCTAGATTCTATGTATGTTATTTCACATAGCCATAATACCATAAAATCCTACAAAACCAGAATTCATCTATTTAGAGAATTTTTGAAAGAAAATTATGATATGGATGAGTATGACCTACTTGACTACTATAAAGAAGAGAAGATAGACATTCTCAAGATTTTCAAAGAATTTGTTGTGTATATGGATAAGACAGGCAGAGGTGCAAGAACAATTCGTAATGCATTATCTGTGAATAAGGGATATCTTAGACATATGGGAATAAAGATTGATTCAGAAGATCTTAAACTGATAGTCAAGGTACCCAAGGTAATCAGAATACGAGAGATGCCACTTGACAAAGAGATTATTGCAAGGTTGTTACGAAATGCAAAACCAAAATTATACTTGGCAATAATTGTTGCAGTGTCCACTGGAATGCGAATTGGCGAGGTTGTTAATCTAAAGATTTCAGATATTGATTTTAATGAAAATCCAATCAAAGTGTATCTTAGAGCAAACACAACAAAGACAAGACAATCAAGGGAATGCTTTTTGACAGCAGAAGCAACAAATGCACTAAAAGATTATTTGAAAAGATACCATAATTGGTTTGAAGGAATAAAAGATCCACAGATTATTGAGAAGCAAATATTTGCAACAGTGTATAGACATAGAGGCCCATTTATTGCTGAGTCAATCATCAAGACATTGCAGACTGAGTTAAGGGAAATAGTTAGAGCAATTCCAGATCTTAATGTTAAAGATGAGAATGGGAGACAAGCAATACATCTTCACTCCCTTAGAAAGTTCTTCAGGACAACAGTTGGAAATGCTGTAGGGAGAGACTTTGCCGAGGCTATAATGGGTCATAGTTTCTATTTAGATACATACTATCAGTTATCAGAAGATAAGAAAAAAGAGATGTATCTAGAGGCAGAACCATATCTTACAATGTCAGATTTCAAAGCAGTTGAAAATAATCTAAAACAGATGAATGAAAAATATCAAAGTCTTGAAAATAAATTAAAAAATCTCATAGATTATTTTGAGTCAAATCATATCACTGTACCAAATATAGGATTATGAAAATAAGAATGATCGATTTAGTTAAAAGACTCAAAATCACATCTGTTTTGTGGCAAGGAAAAAAATACTATCAAAATTTGGACTAAAAGAACTTGATACAACTAAAACTACAAGAAAATCTACAAGAAAATCTACAAGAAAATCTAGAAAGAGAACAAAGCTTGCCACAATTAGAGACCCGAAAAAGAAAAAAATTGCAATTAAACAATACATTCACGAAAAAGAAAAAAGGGCTAACAATCCACCAGTTGGTCTAGTGACTCCAGAATCTGATGTAGATTTGCCTGCAAAAAAATATTCATTTGATCCTCGTCTAGATCCACAACTTGAATGGTCTGGAAAAGTAGAAAGTTCTAATTTTGAAGTTGATACAGTATCACTTCACAGACACGAAAAAATTGATCCTATGACAATAATTGGTAAAATATTAAAAAAACAAGACCAAGAACAAGAAACATTATTTCCTTTTTTTGAAATGCCAGAAAATAATCCTCCATTAAGGGACGCAATTGAATTTTACAAGCATGATCAAAGCTGGTCCAATCGTTTGATTGCAGGTGATTCACTTCTTGTAATGAACTCGCTTTTGGAAAAAGAAGAAATGGGAGAAAAAATCCAGATGGTCTTCATAGATCCTCCTTATGGAATCACATATGGTTCAAACTTTCAACCATTTACACAAACTAAAACTGTCACTGATAGAAAAGATGATGATCTGACACAAGAGCCAGAAATGATTAAAGCATTTAAAGATACATGGGAACTGGGTATTCATTCGTATCTTTCATATTTACGAACTAGATTACTTTTAGCAAAAAGATTACTTCATGAAAGTGGTAGTTGTTTTATACAAATAGGAGATGCAAATGTTCATTTAGTTAGAGTTCTTTGTGATGAAATATTTGGGAAAAAAAAATTTATACATTTAATCACATTCAAGAAAACAGCTGGACTTGCAAAAGAATACATGTCTGCAGTTTCAGATTTCATTATTTGGTATGCTAAAGATAAAAATAATTATATATGATAAAGACAAATAATAAGATATGACAGAAAAAATAGATGAAAAAATTATTAAAAAACTAATGAAATCTGAAAACATTTCACGAGAAACTGCAATCTATCAGATTAATCGATGGAGTTAATTTAGTAGTATAAGATAAAATCAAGGAATAATTATGTAAAGAGTGCATAATATACAAGTGAGATATATTCAATAGAATTCAATGGATTGAAATTTGAACCTCCATCTGGAACAAGCTGGAAAACAAATCATGAAAGGACTAACAAAAAAGATTCCAGAAATTAACTTTATGAAAAAATCTGAAAAACTTCTTAATAGAAAGGGAGGAATATGGACTCAACAAAATAACTGTGCTTGGTTCTACAAAGGACTTCCAGTATTTGATTCTGAAGCCGAAGATTATGGTGATGTTCCATTGTCTGAAGTAGGAGTAAAAAATTCAATGCTAAGTAAAATGAAAATAAAAACAGTCTATGTTGATGGGGTGTATAGAGAAATTCACAACTGGCTTGAAGATAGAGGATGGTATCCACAATGGTTTGATCGCTCTACGTTATTTTTTTGGCCTTACAGTATTGATAGGTTTGGTAAATAGGCATGATTAGTGAAGAGAAAATCAAAATTTTACTTGAAGATATCAAATCAGTATACATGGTTGGATATTTCAAAGATGATTTATCCACAGAGGCTGAAAAATGGGGTCAAATAGAAATTCTTGAGAGGATTTTATTAAATGATTAAAAAAATATTGTGATCAAGTTAAAACAATTATGACTAGATTGGAGAATAATTTCTAAAATATTACAATCGCGTACTCAAAACATGGCTATCATTTATGGAATGGCAGACAGTGAAAGGAGTCTCCTAAACAAGTTACCAAACGAAGTCAAAAACGTTGATGATATGGATAGGGTCAGAAAGGAATTTTATGGAAAAATGCAAAAACAACGTCAGGGAAAAAAATCTTTACTTGGAACTGTTTTTTCAGAAGTTAAAAGATATCATTACAAAAGACAAGTTGATAAATTTCAGTATAAAAAAGTTGGAAAATATGTTACAGGAACCCATGGAGAAAATGAAGTCATCGAGGAATTGTTAAAGCTTGATGACAGTTATCATATTTTGTGTGGAGTGAGACTTGAATTATCTCATTGGGTTACCTATAACGGAAAAAAGAATCTAAAATCAGCTCAAATGGATATTGTAGTTGTTTGTCCTAAAGGAGTCTACATGATTGAAGTAAAAAACTGGAGTAATCAATTTGCAAATAATAACAAAAGCTTTAGCCCCTACGAACAAACTGAAAGAGCTGGTAGAGTTTTATGGATTTCACTTCAAGACATATTCAGAAAGGTACGTGTAACAAATGTTCTGTTATCTGTAAAGGGAAATTTTGAATACAATAAGAGGTATCGTTCTGTTTTTGTGTCAAGCTTGGATAGAATCAATCATTTTCTGATGAGCAGACAAGATGCTCTAACTGAAAAAGAAATTAAAAATATTGTAAAAGATTTGAAAGGTCACGTAACTAAATAAAAAAAGATGATAGATTTGACTAATGTAAATCCAAAAACAAAACGTTACGAAGAAGAAGTAGAAATATTTCTAACAAATCTGGGATTTACAAAGAATTGTTCTGGGAAGAGGATTTTGAATGGAAAAAAAGAAATTGGAGAAATTGATTTGCTTTTTGAATATAAAGACTATTTATTTATAGTTGAAGTAAGTACAAAGAAAAAACTGGACAATCAGAAAAAGAATTTCTTCTTTTCCAAATGGTCAGATGGCTACAATCTTAGAAAACTTAGAATGCAATGTAATACCAACAAAAAGAAAATAATTAGAATATATTTTGACAGAGTTACAAAAACTCCTGAAAATCATGATGGCTTAGATCACATTACGAAAAGGAGAAAAGGAAACAAGGTAGTTTATACAGATACATATGAAAAATTTCAATCTGATTTTCAGACGAGTAATTCAGATGGACGTAGAAATTTTTTGAAATGGCTAGATAAATGATTACTAGAGAAATGAGCACAAATTTCTTGTTTATACGGTAAATAATTGTTATAGAAACCACTTTCTATTTTGAATATAATTTAATTTTCTGAAATAATTTCATTTTCAAAATTTTGCTATACATAAAATATTAAGGGTAGATAAATCATTATGAGCAATTAGCATGGTAGAAAGCAAGATTGCAGAGATTCAGGTAGTAAAATCTAATGATGAATACTCATCTGACGATAATATTGAGATAAACGTCCAGTTTTTAGTTGAAGGAGGCATTAGAGATGCGTTTAATGAGGAAAACTGGACAAAAGCATACAACAACAATGATGTTGGATTCAAATTGAAATATGGTGTAAAATTGACATCAGGTGGATTCAGAAAGAAGGAATTAGGAAGGACTGTTGACACCTACAGAAAGGCATCAATTTTTTGGACGAGAAATCCAAAACTGGTCAATCCAAATAAAGACAAAAGAGTCTGGGTTCAGATAGCTAAAAACTTTGAGCCATTTATCAGACTCTCAGAAGAAGAAGTAAGACAGGAACTTTTTGACTTTGATGAAAAATTTGTGTTCAAAGCATCAGATTTAGGAAAAGGTAAACACAAAATTGGGGCTGAAGCATTTGCATCATGGCAAAAGCATGACTTTACAAAGCCAGGCAGTGTCAAAAATAATTCCAGCGAAATTGAAATCACAATCAATTAGGGATATAAGGAACTTTTTGAATGAATTAACATGGCAAAATACGACGGACTATTAGGACAACCAATACTTGAAGTAGAAGAACCTGATAAAGAAGGTGGAATTACCTTTATTATTAAAGACAACAGGTTTTTGTTTGTAAAAGTAGTTGATGGAAAAATTGATACGGTATCAATTCCAGAATAGGTGAATAAGAATGGGAAAATATGATTCAATTAGAATGGTAGAACTTGTAAAAGTAGAAGATCCTGATTCAGAAGGTGGAGTAACTTTGATCTTTCAAGATAACAAAACTTTGAAGATCAAAGTTGTTGATGGAAAACTAGTTTCAGAATTTGTCTAAACTAATTTTTTATATGTTTTTCATAAAAACCAATAGCTAGCTCTTGTACTTCAGATTGTATAGAGCCAGGTCTTTCATCTCTAATTTTTTTAATTGCTTCATCTGTTGAAAATTTTTTGTATTTTATGTAATAGCATGCAAGAATTGTTCCTGCTCTTCCCATTCCAGCAGCACAGTGAACCATTACTGCTTGATCGTTTTTGATTTGTTCATGAATGAAATCTACTGCTGAATCTATTTTATCCATGTCAGGAGCTGTAAGATCAGGAGTAGGTACGTGTAGATAATTAATATTTTTTATCCAGTCATCAGGTAAAGCGTTCTCAGTCATAGTCACAATTGATTTTACTCCTTGATTTAGAAGCCAATCAAATTCATCAAAACTTGTTGGCATTCCAGAACCAGCTAATTTTTCTTCAATCAACCATGAGAAGTTAGTTGGTTTTTTTGTAATTTTACCATGAACCTTTCTCCAAATATTTCCAGGTTTGCTCATGAAGGATGTTAATATTTTCTATATTTTTAGCATTACGGAATTGTGTGTGAGTAAATTATGAGGCTATTGCTCTTACAGGTGAGCCTGTAGCATCTTTAAGCTTTAGTGGAAGAATTGTAAAATTAAATTCCTTGGATAAAATTTTATTCAAGTTTGTTAAATTCTCAACAATCAAAATATTGTTTTTTGATAAAATATGGTGAACGTTGAATGATTCATCTTTTCCAAGATCTATGCTTGGTGAATCTATTCCAATCAGATTGATATTTTTTGATACAAGATATTTAGCTGCGGATATGGCCAATCCTGGATTTTCTGTGAAATAGTTATCTTTTTTCAAATTTTTTTGCCATCCAGTAAAGAAGAAAATAGAGGAATGGTTGAAAATCTTTCCATTCTTTTTTTCAAATAAAGTAATATCTAATTTAGTTATAGCAGAATTCTTGTTTTTTTTGAGTTTAATTATTGTAGCTTTTCCTATGAGCCTATCAAGAGGAATTTGGTTGATTTTGAGACCATTTTTAACAAAATGATATGGTGCATCAAGATGGGTTCCAGTGTGCGAACTTAAGAATAACAATTCAAGATTATATCCATCGTCTTTTAGATCAGACCAAGAAATGAATTGAGGTTTTGGAGAACCAGGAAAGCTTGGAATAGATTTTGATATTGTAAGTGTTAGATCTATTAGTTCCACACCAACAGATCTTGATAGTGATTAATCAGTTTTTGAATTATGAAAGGTTAAATACTGTTTGATGAAAAATTTCGTGTGCCTACTGCGTATGTTCTATTGAATTCGGATTTAGGATCAGATGAGTCAATCATTAATGAAGTAAAGCAGATTCTTGCAGAGGAAGACGTTACATCTGAAGTTCAAGGAGTTTATGGAGTGTATGACATTGTCTTAAAATTATCATCTGATGATGCTGAGAAATTACGTGCAATTATCACCAATAAAATTAGAAAAATCAGTAAAGTTCAATCAACGTTAACTATGATGGTAATAGATGAGCAAGAAAATCTATAGTTTTTTTATTGCATCAATTACCTGAAGAATTTCTGATTCAGTATTAAAAAAGTGAGGAGATGCTCGTACAATTTTCTTCTCCATAATTTCTCTTACTGCCAAAACAATACCTTGTTTTTCAAGTTTATCTACAATTTCTTGTGGATCAAAACCATCAATATTAAAAGATACAATACTGGTTCTAACATTTGGATCATCTGGTCCGTACAAAATAATATTTGGGATTTTTGATAATTCTTCTCTGAAAAGATTTGACAAGTATTGATTTTTGTCATGGATATTTTTCAAACCAAAGTTTAGCAAGTATTTAACAGATGATTCCAATCCAACTATTCCAACATAATTTCTAAAACCAGTTTGAAATTTGTCTGGTAGTTCTTTGAAAGCAAGATTTGAATCATCATAAATTATTGCAGATTCACCACCAATTGTCATTGGTTCTAACAAGTCACTTGATTTTCTATTACAATAAAACAAACCGGTGCCCATTGGACCGCAAAGCCATTTAGAGCCATTAAATGACATAAAATCACATTTTATTTTTGATACATCAATGTCACCTATACAACCTACAGTCTGTGCACTATCAATAAAGAATGGAACTTTATCTTGAAGAATATTTCCAATTTCTTCGACAGGTAATATTGAGCCAGTATTATACAGAGCATGACTGAGAGATACTAGTTTTGTATTATCATCAATATGAGATTCTAGATCATCTAATTTGAAAAAACCATTTTTATCTATAGGAAGATTTTTTATTGAAATTTTATCTTTTAATTTTATCCAAGGATAAAAGTTTGAATGATGTTCATGTGTCATTCCACGAATTATGATATTGGAATTAGTATCAAAAGATAAACCATTTGCCACAATATTGATTCCATCAGTTGTACTTTGAGTAAGAACAACTTCATTTGGTTGACAGAAGATAATTTTTGCAATTATTTTTCTTACATTTTGTAGTTTTTCCGTAACAAATAGCTCTGAATCTTTTGAATCAGGACCAATTGAATTATATGAGATTAGAAACTCTTTCATGGCTTCGATACTTTGAGAAGGCATCAAAGAGACTGAAGCACTATTTAGATAGATTTTATCTGAATTAGGAAAATCATCTGAAATATCTTTTGATACTAAATTCATTATTATATCTGTAAAATGCTAAAGTAGTGTTGGATAAAAGTCCTGAGAGGGTTTTAGATAATAATTTAACACATATTCAAAATGAATTTAGGCAAAACCTACCAAGTATAGTGTTATGTTCAGAACCTTTTGATAAAGCGGAATTTCTTAACAGGCTAATCAATTCTATCAAAAATCCAATTATTTTTGTAGATATGGATTTGCTTTACACAGGATATATTGAATCTGGAATGATTCAGAAAAAAAATAATGTAACAATTTTTCATCCTGACAAAGAAAGTTGGAAGAAGGAATTATTAGAGATCATAACTAAAGTGTCAAAGGAGGAATTCCTAGTTGTAATTGATTCATTCAATGGAGTTTACAATATGTTTGATGATCTTGAATCTGCAAGATTCATCAATTCATGTATTATGTTACTTGCGTCTGTTGGAAAACAAACAAGTTCATCTATTGTTATAGTTGCAATGGCACGAAAGAAAGAAAACAATGAATGGATATTATCTCCAGGAGGGAAACAAATCATAAAATCAGAAAAAACAGGAGTTTTTTTCTTAAAAAAAATTAAAAATGATTTAGTGATCAGTACTTTGGAAGATGCAAATTCAAAGATATTCAAAATAGAACAAGAAAACAGTTGATTTGGATTTTGGTGCGATCAAATTTAAAACACCGTTATAACTTGATATTTTTAGGATAATTATATAAAGACCAAATCAAGGAATGATTTCATAATGCCAGTAGCAATACTTCCAGACATCAGTGAACAGATGTGTATCGGATGTGCACTTTGTGTAGAAATCTGTACAACTCTTGGTCCAGATGTCCTTAGAGTAAAGCCAGTTGAAGGCTGGAAGAGAGGTAAAGCATTTGTATTTTATCCAGAAAGATGCATCACAGATGGAGCATGCATAGGTGTATGCCCAACTAAAGCAATCTTTTGGATGAGACCAATGGACTTTACTGTCGGACAACCAGTTCCACTCTACAGGAGCTCAGTCTTCATCAAAGGTTGGACTGAATTAATCGATTAGATTAGTTCAATTTAATTTCTTTTTCTTATTTTAGATATTCTTAGTATTAGATGTGCGTTGTGAGATATTTAGTTTTTAGAAAAACCAAATTTTGATGCCCAACCACTTTTTTGTTTTTTAGTTGGTTTCTTTGAAAGATTATCTAACATATCATATGTAATTGTAAATCCATATCCAATCATAGTAGCATCTTTTCCATAGTTTTCCTTGTTAGGTATAAATTCATCAGCTAGATCTTTGATTTTTTTAGTTTTTAGATCAAACAATCGAATTTGTTTGCCATTTTCAAGTTTGATTATTGCATCACCACTTAATCCTTGAATTGAAAAGTTTTCAAAAAATCGTATTGAGCCACCATGTTTTAATTCAATTACAGAATCATGTGTAAATTTTCCTCCATAAAATAAAATTTCACGTCCAGATAATATTACATCATCTTCTACATTTAGAACAATAATTGTATCAGCATCTAGTGAAACTGTATTGACAACATTTTCAGCAATAATTTTTCCATTTGGAGCTGAAATGTGTGTTCTATGTTCCTGAATTTGAAATACACCAACTTTTACTTTGTCTGCAATTTTAAATTTTCTGCCATAGATATTTCCAATTATAACATCCCCGTTATCTGCAATAATTCTAGCGCCATTCTCAATTTTGAATTTAGTTTCTAAAGGATTAACAAATTTAAAATCTCCTTTAGTTAGATGTATGTTTGTTTTGAATTCTTGTGTCCATGAGGGACTAGTTATACTTCCTTGCATTACTATTGGACCATCATATGTTAGATTTCCTGCCATAAAATTTCCTTTTATTGACAAAGCACCTGTTGCTTTTCTTTCTAGTTCAATTTCCCCAAGAGTTTTTGATCCAAATAATCTTGTTGCAGTTGAGTTTGATTTGTTCAAGGCTGCTGCCCATTCTTCAGCAGTTTTCATTTCTTTGGATAATTGCTGACCTAGAATCTGATTTTTTCTTTTAACATCAGCTTCAGATTCATCAGAATATACGTGTGAATTTCTTATTTTTTCAATGTCTGTATCAGGATATTTCTTACCAATTTTGAGATCCTCATATGCTTGTTTAATTTTGATGAATTGTTCATTTTCTCCTCCACGATCTGAATGAAATTGAAGAGCTAATCGTCTAAATGCATCTCTAATTTCTTTCCTAGTTGAACCTTCCACGATTTTTAGAATATCATAATTGTTTTCTACCATACCTTACACCAACTAGATTAATTTTTCATGATTCCTATACTTGTAGGTTATTACACTATTGATAAACTCTAATTCATTTTTGATATTTTGATATCATTTAATTCATCTTCAAAGAAAAATTTTTCAGTAAATGCTGGTTTCAAATCATCTAACCAAATTGCATTTTCATCATATTTTGCAAAGAATGGTTCATGTACCCAATTAGGATTTCTACCCTGCAAAAATCTCAGAATTATTACTTTTTGTTCATGGATAGTGGTAGTTCCAACAACCTGCACTTTTCCTGGAGTTGCAGACATACTAGGTCCACGAACGGTTCTTGCTAATCCACTTACAGAAGAATAGGCTTTACTAAAAATTTCATATGCTTTGACTAGAGGAATTCCAAAGTAGTCTTGAGCACCAGTATCTCTAACTACAAACATGTAGTACGGAATACATCCTAATTGAACTTGTTTTGTCCACATCTTTGTCCACATTTCTGCATCATCATTTATGTGTGCTAAAAGTGGAGATTGCGTTCTAATTTCAGCACCAGTTTTTCTAACTTCTTTAATTGCAGATTTTACAGCATCTGTTGATAATTCATTTAGATGATTAAAGTGACCCATAATTGCTAGATGTAATCCGTTATCAGTAATCTTTCTAAAAATGCCTAACATTTCTTGCGAGTCAGAATCTGTTAAAAATTTGTAAGGCCAATAAGAAAGGGCTTTAGTTCCGATTCTAATTGTTTTAAGATTTGGAAGTTTAGAATCAATTAAAGTATCAATGTATTTGGAAAACATTTTTGCATTCATAATCATTGGATCACCACCTGTAAAGAGTACATCACTAATTTCTGGATGTTCTGAAACATATTGTACAAGTTGTTCTCCCTCTCGCATTGCAAATTTCATTTCATCCATTCCAACAAATTGTGGCCATCTAAAACAAAAGGTACAGTAAGCATGACAAGTTTGACTTTGACTTGGAAAGAAGAGACAAGTTTCCTTGTATTTGTGTTGCATGCCATACAACTTGGTTCCATCCTTTAGTGTTGGAACATTAAGTTCCATTTGTCCTGCAGGATGTGGATTTAGTTGTAAACGAATTTCATTTGCAATAGATGCAATTTCTTTTTTGTCAGGATTATTTTTTAAAAGAGTTGCCATTTTTTCATAATGTTCTGGTTTTAACATTCCTTTTTGAGGAAAAGTCAAAACATACATTGGATCGTTTGGAATATTATTCCAATCAATTAATTGTTCAACAACGTAGTTGTTTGCTTTAAAGGGTAGAACATTTCCTACAACTTCCATCTCAAATCGAGTTTCTTCAGAAAGATTCTGAATTTGTGGAAGACTACGAAAATTTGCTAATGTATATGATTTTAGTGATGGTGAATCACTCCAAATTGATTCTTGATGGGTCATTTTGTAAATAGTGCATAAACCCTTGTTAAAGGTTACAGACTAATTACGCGTAAAAATTTTTGAATTTATCAAGAGTTTGATGAAAATTTCAATCAATAATGATAACAGAAGTTAACTTTGTATTCTATATTAAACTGTGATTTAATTGAGTAGATATGGCTGAGCATGAATCTGCAGGAATTTCTGTAGGAGAATTTGAAACAATACCTCAGCTTTTAGCTTCATCAGAGTCTCTTCAACTAGCCTCTGTTCTTTTAATCATTGGTTTGGTAGTTATCGGGATAGTTTATCGTAAATTTTCACATTGGGTTTCTTCGCAAAAATTAAACTATACACGACCACATTTTTCTAGATTTGTTCGCAAGGCAGTACTACCATTTTTTGCAATAGCTTTAGTATCATCCATTAATGTATACATACAAACTGCCGATCTATTTGAGAAAGAGATTGAAGATGGATCAGATGGTGCTGAAAAATTTGCAAAACTTCTTGATTCTATTAACATACTAGTAATTGGTTGGACAATATCACACCTAATTCCAATTGCTTTAACAAAACGTGACAAATTGATTCTGGAAAGAGAAGATTATGAACAATGGAATGACATGCAAGGATTTGCAGATGATGATGATTTATTCCATAAATGTTTCAAATGGATTCCACCTCAGACTACTCCTTACGATATGAACGATGAGGAATTTCAAAAATATATTCAAACAGATGATGGTTTAGAATTTCTTGAAAAATACCGTACTTCCAGAGGTTTACCTATTGGTAGTTACAAGAAACTAGTAGATGATCCATTTGAAGAATGGCAAAAATCAGAGAGAGTAAAATATGAAAAATATTTTGAAAATTGTATCACTGGAAGCAATCAGTCAGGACAAAAACTGAAACCTGGTGCTTCTCCAGATGAAATTTATCCTATAGATATATGGCGAGAACAAAAGAGACAAAATAACTTTAGTCCATTAATTCCAAGTTCAAGACCACCAGGATATGCAAGAAAACAAAAAGAAGGAGTTCCAAAATCTGCAAAACAAGTTCTTCCAATAGGAATTTTTGTCGCAACAATACTTGGTATAGTTACATGGTGGGGAGTAGATTTGGTAGTTTTGGCAACTGCAACTGGAGGAATGGCACTTGGTATAGGACTAGCACTAAAAGAAACAATGGAAAATTATTTTGCATATATCATGATAAAGAAAGACAGAGTAATCAAAGAAGGTGATAGGGTTACTTTGCCAAGTGGATATACAGGTTTAGTATTCAAAATTACACCTAGAGTAACCTATGTTAGACACGGTCTCAACGAATCTTTGGCAATTATTCCTACAAAACAAATTGTCTCAGAAGAAATAATCAACTTTACAAAGGAATTCAAGCTTGTTCCTGCAGTTGTTGAGGTTGGAGTTTCATATCTAAATGATCCTGTACAAGTTGAAGCAATTCTAATGAAGATAGGTAAACGAGCCATGAAAGAAGTTAAAGATGGACAAGGTAACCATCTAGCCAGACAGAAAAGATGTCCATATCTTGATGAACACAAACCAAGTTGTGGATGTGATAAAGAAATACATGTAGATGTAGGCGATCCTGTTGTAAGGTTTAACAGTTTTAATGATTCAGCACTTGATTTTGCACTTAGAGTGTTTGTGCGAGATTATGGTTCTCAGTTTAAAATGAAAAGTGAAATGAGAACAATCATGTATCAAGAATTCAAAGAGTATGATATCAGAATTCCATGGCCTATTAGAACAGTATACCAAGGCGATGAGAAAAGAGAAGCAGATGAGATTGGAAAATTAGATAAAATGCGTGACCAAGTGGTAAAGGAATATGGCACTAAGAAAACTGAAGGTTCAGCAGAAGAAGATTGATTTTCTCAAAACTTAAGAATCACATTAAATCACATTTTCTTGTTGAGTAAGATATCAGTTATTTCAGGAAAATCTTCAGAAGAACTAGCTAAAAAATTATCAAAAAAATTAAAAGCTAATCTTGTAAAATCAGAAGTTAGAGTTTTTCCTGATAGAGAAAGCAAGATCACTCTTAAAGGAAATCTATCTAAAAGAAAGTCCATTGTTGTACAATCAATTTATCCTCCTGTTGATACAAATCTAGTTCAAGCATTATCATTAATTTCAAAAGCAAAAGAAACATCATCTGAAGTAATTGCTGTAATTCCATATATGGGATATGCAAGACAAGACAGAGAATTTTTACCTGGTGAAATTATTACGATGAAAGTTCTTGCAAAATTGTTTAAAGGAGTTGGTGCATCAAAAATAATTGCTGTTGATATTCACAGTGCAATAGGTCTCAAGCATTTTACTATCAAATCAAAGAACGTCACTGCAATTCCAGATCTTGTGAAATATTTCAAGAAATTGAGCCTGAAAAACCCTTTAGTTGTTTCTCCTGATCAAGGAGGAAAAAATAGAGCAAAAGAATTTGCAAAAGAATTTGGAACAAAGTATATTGCTCTAGAGAAAAAAAGAGATAAAAAAACAGGCAAAGTGCAAATTAAAACAAAAAATTCAGATACAGTTGTTGGTAGAGATCTAATTTTGGTTGATGATATGATTAGTACTGGAGGAAGTATCATCAAGGCAACACAATTTCTTAAAAAACAAAAATGTAAGAGAGTGTATGTTGCATGTACTCATGCTCTTTTAATGAATGATGCTGAAAAGAAGATAAGAAAAGCAGGAGTTACAAGTATTGTTAGTACAAATACAATTCCAGGTAAAACATCAGTTGTTGATGTTTCTAATACAATTACAAAGGCAATAATGTAATGCCAGAAAGTTTTTTTATTTTATCTAAAGATTATCTAGAGCTTGCAACTGATGAAATAATTGCATTATCAAAAATGTATGATAGATTTTCTAAAGTTAAAGTAATTTCTAATTTGATAATCATCCAATCAAAAACAAATTGGATTGAAATTACAAAGCGTGCTTCATTTGTTAAAGTTTCTGGACAAATATTACGGAAGATGTCAGGATTATTTTTAAATGAGGATAATTTTGAAGTATTAAAAAATGCAAAGACCTTTGTGTGTAGAATAATTAATTTATCATCAAAACAATTCAATATTCCAGAATTAGAAAGCTCTATGGGAGATATGATATCAAAATTCTCTCATGCAAAAGTAGATTTGGAAGATCCTGACATTACAATATATTTAATTTTTACAGAAAATGAAAACTTTTTTGGATTTTCAGAACGAATTAAAGAAAAAATCAGACCCAAAAAAATTAAAAAATATCCTCATGAATTGGATTGGAAATTGACAAGAGTTATGATAAACCTGATTGGGTTAAAAGAAGGAGAAACTGTATGTGATCCATTTTGTGGTACTGGAACTACACTTTTGGAGGCTGAATCTATGGGTATTCATGCAATTGGATTAGATTTTGATGAAAAAATGTATGAAATTTCAAAAGAAAATCTCAAGGTAAATGGGTATAAATCAAAGATTTTGAAATCAGATTTTCAAGAATTCTCAAAGCTCTCCGGAAAGTTTGATGGAATTGTCACTGACTTACCATATGGTAGAGCATCAAAAGCATCAGAAAAACCCGAAGAAATCCTAAAGAAATTTTTTTCAATTATGCCCAAACGTAAGAAAATAGCAATTATGTACAAAAAAGAATTAGCTAGTAATTTGAAGTTAAGTGGATTAAAGAAATATGAAATCTATAGGCATAAAAGCTTGACAAGGACAATTTTGATTAAATGAAACTTGTATTTTTAGGAACATCAGCATCTCAACCCACTGAAAACAGGGGACTATCTTGTATTTGTTTAGAAAGAGATGGAGAGATCTTAATGTTTGATGCAGGGGAAGCTGCACAAATTTCCTATATGAAATCAGGTTTAGGATGGAACAAGAAAATGAAAATGTTTGTTACACATCTACATGGAGATCATTGTGTAGGAATTCTAGGATTATTACAAACAATGTCTATGCAAAAAAGAACTGAAACTTTAGAAATTTTTGGTCCAAGTGGAATTGATGAATTTATTGCAGCAAATATAAAAATATTAAATTTTGGGTTATCATTTCCTGTTTTAATTACTATTATCAAAGAAGGAAAAATTTTTGAGAATGGAAAATTTTCAATATATGCATGCAAAGCAAATCACTCAGTTACAGCATTTTCATATTTGTTGGAAGAAAAAGATAAACCTGGAAGATTTAATGTTGAAAAAGCCAAGGAATTAGGCATACCAGAAGGCGAATTATGGAATAAATTACAAAATGGAAATGAAATTACCATAAATGAAAAAATAATAAAACCAGAACAGGTGTTAGGAAAAAAACGTCCAGGTAAAAAAATAGGAATTTCAGGTGATACAATGCCTACTAAAGAATTAGAAAAATTTTTTGAAAATTGTGATTATCTAGTATTTGATTCTACATTTCTTGATGAAGAAAGAGAAAGAGCACAAGATACGTGTCATTCTACTGCTAAGCAAGCTGCAACTTTAGGAAAAAATGCAAAAGTAAAAAATTTAATTCTAACACATTTTTCAGCTAGATACAAAGATGAAGTTAGACATTTGAAAGAAGCAG
Organism: Candidatus Nitrosopumilus sp.; assembly: GCA_963667665.2. Classification (GTDB taxonomy): domain Archaea; phylum Thermoproteota; class Nitrososphaeria; order Nitrososphaerales; family Nitrosopumilaceae; genus Nitrosopumilus. The sequence goes on along the minus strand of OY763927.2, from coordinate 1,556,371 downwards.
AAGAAATTCATAATTCAGTAACAACTGCAAGAGATCTTTTAGAAATAGAAATTAAATGAAAATGTTTGAATCAATTAAAGATCACATAAAAGATATTAAAAAAATTGCATTTGTAACAGGGGCTGGAATATCACAAGAAAGTGGAATCCCCACATTTAGAGGAAAAGATGGATTATGGAGAAACTATGATGCAATGAAATTAGCTACTATTGACGCATTTTATGATAATCCAAAATTGGTTTGGGAGTGGTATAATGAAAGAAGGAAGAATATCTTTGCTGCACAACCAAATCTAGGTCACAAAGTAATTGCTGAACTTGAAAAATATGTCAAAGTTGTGGTATTAACTCAGAATATTGATGGCCTTCATCAAAAGGCTGGAAGCTCAGAAGTGTTGGAATTACATGGAAGTATTGTAAAAATCAAGTGTTCAGTTTGTGATTTTAAAGATGAAATATTAACTGAATTTTCTGAAATTCCTCCCTTATGCAAGTGTGGAAATATACTTAGGCCAAATGTTGTTTGGTTTGGAGAATCTCTACCACAAGATGTATGGCAAAAAGCTATGATTTTTGCAAGTGAATGTGATTTGATGATAATTGCTGGCACATCTCTAGTTGTATCACCTGCAAATACACTACCAATCTATGCAAAACAAAATAAAGCAATATTGATTGAAGTTAATCCAGAAAATACTGAAATGTCATCAGAAATGGATTTAGTTATAAGAAATACTAGTGCAGTTACACTGCCAAAATTTGTCTCAATGTTTAAAGAAAATTAAATTATGGTTGTGAAAATATACCATTAATTTTTGTGTCAGAGTCATCCCCAGAATTAAACACTGATGAATTGATTGTACCATAATCTTCATGTTCAACAACCATGTCTACATAGTAAGGAATTCCAGATGCATCATTTACAGTAGTTTCAAACATTGAAGTGAAAAATGTGCCAGAAAAAATTTCTTTTTGTTCAGTTCTAATCACAACACTAACACTTTGTGTTTTACCACTTGAATCAGAATATTGAAGAAGAATATTGAAGAAGAATATTGTCATCTGATTGTTGTTTAGTAGATAAAGATAATGTCTCATAGGTTATTGGTGAAGTTGTACTAGGTGAAGTTGTACTAGGTGAAGTTGTACTAGGTGAAGTTGTACTAGGTGAAGTTGTACTAGGTGAAGTTGTACTAGGTGAAGTTGTACTAGGTGAAGTTGTACTAGGTGAACCAGAAGTACCTGTGAAAATATTTGTTATTGCTTCAATAGGATTAAAATTTGAAATTTCTTCAGTAATGGTTTTTTGAGATGATTTTTTTGCTTCAGAGATTTCATTAGCAATATTATCTCCAGCTCCACTGATTTCATTAGTTATGGAACTACTTGTTTTATCCACAATTTTATCAATTGATTCATCAATTCTTTGGTCTACAGAATCTGAAGCTTTTGAACCAAAGTTGGCTACATCATCAATTAAAGAATCAAATACTGTGGCTGACGTAGTTGGAAAAATGTTACCAATTTCTGTGGAGAATATCATGCCTCCCAAGATCACAATTCCAGCTATTATGCCTAATTTTATGAGCATCAAATACTAATTCTAAAAAAAGGATTTTAGATTCAAACTAAAAAAATATTCAACAATGATTGAATTTTCTTAGCTAAGTTTCATCATACCTAGAAACAAACCAATCAATAATTCTATCAATATTAGATGAAGTCAGGATCACTTTAATTGGTCCTAGAGGGGATTCGTTTGCTTCTTCACAAATTGCTATTTTTTCAACAAAAGCTGCTTGTTTATTTAGATAAAACCAAGTAGTATTATTTTCTAAATTTTTTTCAAGGTTACGTCTATAGATTTTTTGAGATTGTTTCGTATGAATTGTTTCATAAATTATTTCTAAAGACTTTAGATTTTTAGATTGAGCACTAATTGAAAAAGTTTCAGTTTTAATAGTTGAGTTTGTAAAAATATTTGAAATTGCTTTTTTGATTTTTTTTGGATCCTCAGAAGGATTTACTGAACAAAACATTTCTATTTTGCAACTAACACTTGGAATTTTCATTATATCCAACTTTGAATGATTTTAAAGGCAGTTTCTATTAACTGGTCTTTCGTTAAACCAATGTTTGATATTGCATAATCAGATAATGCAATTGGTTTACTAAGTCCAACCCCTAATTCACGATTGTCTCTTTCTTCAAAGTTGTCTTTTGTTTGAGGATCATCTGATCTTCCTCTTTTTTGTAAAAAATCAAATCTAGTATCAGTTGATGCATGAATTGCAAGAAGTTTTACACTACCAAGTTTTCTAAGTACCTGTATTTCATCAGTAGACCTAACTCCATCAATTAGAATCACACTTGCAGTAGAGGATTCTATTTGTGGTTTAATCAATTCTGCTATTGCACCAGGACCATTTTTTTCTCTAAGCTCAAGCATTAATTTTCCAAGATTTGGACCAGTTGATTCTAAGTTTCTTGTTTTTGCTTCTTCTCTGACAGCATTTCCCATATTGATAATATCATATCCTTTTAGTTTCAATCCTTCAGCAATAGTGGATTTACCAGCACCTGGCATGCCTGTTAAGCATACAATTAGTTTTGTCAATACTTAACAAAAAAGAGTCTCGTCTATGAAGCTACCGGAAATTATTATAAAGATACTTCAAAAAATGTTATAATGCGAACTTTTGTAGCAATTGAAATCTCAAATAATGATATAATCAATTCCATAAAAAAATTTCAAACCAAAATTAACATTGATGCTAAACCCGTGGAATCAAGGAATTTTCATTTTACATTACAATTTTTAGGTGAAGTATCAGAAGAGATCTTACAAAAAATCATCCAAGCTCTTCGTAAAATTGAATTTTCAAGTTTTAGTGTAAACTTGAAAGGAACTGGTGCATTTCCTAAACCTAAATTTCCAAGAGTAATTTGGATAGGAACAGATGATAATGGAGGAAACATGCTAATTCAGTTATCAAAAAAAGTTGAAAAAGTGTTAGAACCTTTGGGATTTTTTTCAGACAAGCCATTCAAACCTCATATCACAGTATTTAGAATTAAAAAGAAGGTAGGAAATATAACAAAAGAATTGGATAGTCAAAAAATGATAGATTTTGGAATACAAGAAGTAACTAGTATCAAATTGAAAAAAAGTGAACTTACATCAAAAGGACCAATCTATTCTGATTTAGAGGAGATTAAAGCAGTAAAATGAAACAAATTATTTCTAAAATTTCTAAATTTGTCATTCCATCAAAAATAACAGAGAAGTCAAAAAAACAAATTGCTGAATTAGCATTTAACTTAATTGAAAAAGAAACTAAGAAATTTTCACAAGTTACAGGATTGGAATTTGGTGGTTCATATGCAAAAGGTACTTGGTTATCAAAAGATGCAGATATAGATATTTTTATCAGATTCAAGAAATCAACATCAGAAGAAAAATTTGAAAAGATCTCAAAAAAAATTGGTTTTCAATCATTGAGAAAATATTCTCCATATGTTAGATATTCTGAGCATCCATATGTTGAGGCTAAAATAAAGAATACTAAGATCAATGTTGTACCATTTTATGATGTAAAAATTGGAGAGTGGAAAAGTGCTGCTGATAGATCTCCATTTCATACAAAATTTATGAAAAAATCACTAACATCCAAAATGAGAAACGATGTTAGAATTTTAAAAACATTTTTCAAGTCAAACAAAATTTATGGAGCTGAAATTGCAAAGCAAGGATTTAGTGGATATGTTTCAGAAGTTTTAATCTTAAATTTTGGAAGTTTTGAAAATGTAATCAAATCAATATCAGGAATTAAAGAAAATCAAATTATTGGAAAGACTTCAAAGAAATTTGGAACATCAATAGTGATTATAGATCCAATTGATGATGATAGAAACTTAGCTGCTGCAATATCTGATGAAAATCTTGGAAAATTCATTCTTGTTTCTAGAACATTTAAAGAAAAATCTACAATAGGATTCTTCAAGGATAAAAAATCAATAATTTCAAAAAAACATTGGGAAAATTTGTTGGTGATAAAATTTGACTTTAAAATTAGAAGCTCAGATATAATATGGGGACAAATTAAAAGAGCCACTTCATCATTGTCTACTCAATTAGAATTAGGAGGATTTGACGTACTAAGAAGTAAACCTCATACAGATCAACAAAAAGAAGCCTATCTCTTTTTCTTGTTAGAATCTACAAAAATTTCAAAAATGTATCAAAAAAATGGACCAGAATATTTTAGAGAAAATAGTTCAAATAGTTTTATTTCAAAAAATCTTGCAAATACAGAATTGATGTGGATCGGAAAAAATAAAAAAATAATTTCATTAGAAAAAAGAAAACATACTGAAGCAGTCAAATTTATGATAGAGTTTTTGAAAAAGAATCTTCGAACAGACATACCAAAAGGTCTTCAAAGTGATTTCAAACGAGGTTTCGAGGTTTCAATAGGAAGTAAAAATTTAAGCAAATCAATTAAAGAGGCTGCAAGTGAGTTGATTTCAACAGATGGTACACTCCTTCATTTCAATTAAAAAATTTGTGGATGAGCCATACTCAAATATTTTAGGATATCCAAGAGCAACCAGTCGTCAAATTAAATCAAGAATTAATGAATTAGAGAAATTAAAAATAAAATCAATTTCATTTACAGGTTCTACTACACTTGGAAATTTAGCAGTCTTAGGGAAAGGGTATGTCGGAGTTGTAGTTCTAGCAAAAAAAGGTAGTAAACAAGTTGCATTAAAAATTAGACGAACCGATTCACAAAGAAATGAAATGAAAAATGAAGCAATTTTACTAAAATTAGCAAATTCAGTAAATGTTGGACCGAAAATGTTTGTTGTGAGCAAAAATTTCTTAGTTATGGAATATCTTGAAGGGATTGATATTAGAAAATGGGTAAATGTGTTAAAAGGAATAGGTAGTACAAAGAAATTAAAATCCACAATCAAAAATGTTTTAGAAGACTGTTATAGATTAGATCAAATAAATTTAGATCACGGTGAATTAAGCAATGTTTCAAAACATGTCATTGTAGGAAAAACAAAATCCACCTTAATTGATTTTGAAAGTTCTAGCACTAAAAGAAGATCATCAAATGTTACATCAGTTACTCAAGCAATTTTTATTGGATCAGGGATTGCAAAAAAAACTCAAAAAATTTACAAAAATTCGCCTAAAGAAAAAATTATTGAGATCTTAAAACTATACAAACAAGAAAAGACACAAGAAAATTTTGAAAAACTATTGAAAATTCTAAAATTATAATGGGACCGGCAGGATTTGAACCTGCGATCACTAGTCCCCCAGACTAGTATCATACCAAGCTAGACTACGATCCCTTGTATCACAGGCACAAAATGAATTATTAAATCGTCGTATTGATTAATAAAAATAATGAAGATTTGTAACATTTGTCATAAAATTTCTGCTACTGATCAAGATCATTTAGATTGTATTCAAAAAAGAAGTATCGAAATGGAAAATGAAGATTTTAAAAATAAAATTCCTGAAAAATTAAATCTATCAATAGACACACAAAAGCTTGGTGTTGAAGTAAGAGCTATCCTAGAACATCTATCAAAAGATAAAGACAAGGAGGAAAAAATATAATCATTTAGAATTTGTTAACTTAACGTTCTTGTGTTGTTGGTCTTATCAAAATTTCATTAACATTAACATGAGATGGAGATTCAACTGCATACAAAATTGCGTTTGCAATATCTTCTGCATGTAATGCTTTCATCTTTTTTGTATTCTCTACAAATCCCTGCAAAGATTCATCAGTAATAGTATCATTAAGTTCTGTATCTACGACTCCAGGTTCAATTGAAGTTACTCTAATGTTAGAACGTACACTAAATTCTTGTCTTAATCCTTCACTAAATGCTGCAATTGCATGTTTTGTTGCACAATAAACACTACCAGCTGGAAAAACAATTCTTCCAGCAACAGATGATAGATTTACAATATGTCCAGATTTTTTTTCTTTCATATGCAAAATTACTGAGGCTGTAGAATATAGTACGCCTTTGATATTCACATCAATCATTCTATCCCATTCATCTACCTTGAGGCTTTTGAAGAAACTTAGAGGCATCAAACCTGCATTATTTACAAGAATGTCAATGGATCCCCATTTTTCTAAAACTGCTTTTGCAAAATTATCACACTCTTCTCTTTGTGTAACATCTAATTTTTGATAAAATACTTCTCCACCATTATCAGTAATTTGTTTTGCAAGTGCTTCTAGTTTGTCGACTCGTCTTGCGCCAATAGCAACTTTAGCTCCTGCTTTTGATAATGTCAAGGCAGTTACAAATCCAATACCACTGCTTGCTCCTGTAATTATTGCAACTTTGTCTTTAATCATTTAATTTAATCCAATTCCATCATCGTAAAAACGTTTAGACTAAATCATTTTAGAAAAAAAGTACTGCCACCTTTATTAAATAAAAAATGACTAACCAAGTTATGGAGTCTGAGAAATGTGCTTATTGTGGTGATTTAACAGATATGCCATTTCATTGTAATTATTGCAAGGATCCATTTTGTGCTGAACATAGATTACCTGAAGAACATAGATGTGTAAAGCTAACCCAAATTAGAGCAAGAAGATTTGGTGAGAAAAAAGTGATACGAGATGGTGGTAGAGACAAACCAAATATTTTCAAAAGAATATTCAGTAGATTTAAAGATTAGTACGGACTTTTTTCAGGAGAAATTTTTGCGCGTCTACCTTGATAAATTAAAGCAATAGCAAGTGCAAACATTACCATTGCAGTTAATGGGAAATTTTGTGGTGCAGGCAAAATAAACCAATAGTAAACTCCAAAACCAATTGATACAGCTGCTTGTACCCACAGTTTAATCCATTTTGGGGCTTTGATTAATCGGCTTATAGCTTCAATAGCAAAGATTCCAATTACTGGATAAATTGAAAATAATAAAAAATCGAATACTTCTACGCCTGTATGAGACATTTAATATGAAAATAAAACAGGTATAATTTTTATCTAATCATCCCAACGGATTTTAGTTGCAGCATTTTTAGCAATTAAGGCCTGAGCATTTTCATATGGAATAGTAGCAATATCTTCAGTTTTGAAAGGACCATATTTTTCAAGGTCAGCACCCACAATTTCTTCTACTTCTTTAAGAAATCTAATGACGATTTTCTTTGTTTTGTGATTTTGAGCTAATGATTCAAGGAATTTTGATTTTCCGTTAATTGTAGCAGAAAGAATCATTTCAATCCTTTCTCTTTGTTCCTCTTGTGAATCCAAAATGAATTTTTCTTCATCTAAAAGATTTCCAAATTGGATGTCTTTTGATTGAGTAATTTTTTCTAATCTGATATGTATTAGTAATGATGTTAATTCAGTTGCCATTTCTATCAATGCATCTTTGATTTTACTTTCTACACCATCAAATTCTTGTTTTCTTAAATTTCCTATAAAGTCAGAAAGATTCCTGTAAAAGTTTTGATCGATTTCTAATATAGAATCATTTTCAGTTTCTAGCAAAACTGTTTGATGTAAAGAGTTGATGTCGATTTGATTTGATTCAGACATTTCTTACCTAATCCTTAAATGCTGGGTGTATTTGTGTTTGATTGAAGTAAAAAAATTGCCCTATAAAGTTAGTCACGGTAAAGTAATCTCAATAACTTATTCGCCTGATGAAGTTTTCGCTAGGATTCAACATGAAGAAATTCAGTTTATTGATCTACAATTCACAGGTCTTACAGGTCATTTTCATCATACTACCATTTCAGCTAACTTGTTTACACCTCAACAAATGAAAGATGGATTACCTAAATTGGATGGTTCGTCAATTGTTGGTTTTACTAGTATTGATGATTCAGATCTACTTCTCAAGCCAGATCCAAATACATTTGCAATAATTCCTTGGATGACTGAAAATAAAACAGCTAGACTTCTTTGTGATGTTTATTGGGGAGAAAATAGAGGAAGATTATCAAGAGATCCTCGAGGAATTGCTCAAAAAGCTGAAGAATATATCAAAACACAGGGATTTGATTTTAGTACATGGGGTCCAGAGGTAGAATTCTTTGCTTTTGATAAGGTACATTGGGATGTTCTAACACCATACAAAGGACAGTCATATTCAATTGAATCAAAAGAAGCTCCATGGAGTCAAGACGGAGATGGATACCCAATGGGATTACAAGAAGGATACTATCCTAGTACACCATCAGATACTCTTACACCATACAGAAACGAATGTGTAAATATTTTGAACAAAGATTTTGGAATATTATGTGATAATCATCATCATGAAGTTGCAACTGCAGGACAATGTGAAATTGATATCAGATATGATCTCTTAACAAATGCTGCAGATGCTGCGCAATCCTACAAGTATGTTGTAAAAAATATTGCACAGAAATTTGGAAAGGTTGCAACAATGATGCCAAAACCAATTGCAATGGATTCAGGTTCTGGAATGCATGTTAATGTTAGTTTATGGAAAGGAAAAGAAAACATGTTTTATGATCCAGATGATGAGATTGAATTAAGTCAAACTGGTAGATACTTTTGTGGAGGAATTATTAATCATGCAAAAGCACTATCAGCAATTTGTAATCCTACTACTAATTCATACCATAGACTTGTACCGGGATATGAGGCTCCAGCATACATTGCATGGAGCTCAGGAAATCGTTCTGCGATAGTCAGAGTTCCAAAACATCTCAAAGGAAAAGACTATGCTGATCTAAAAAGACTAGAGTTTCGAGCACCTGATCCTTCATCAAATCCATATCTTGTATTTGCTGCAGTGGCATCTGCGGGAATGGATGGAATCAAAAAGAAGATGGATCCTGGAGACCAAGTACGTGATGATATCTTCAAGATGACTAGATCAGACAGAGCTAAAAGAGGTATTGGCGTTCTACCAAAAAGTCTTGGTGAAGCATTAGATGAGTTAGAGAGTGATAGAAAATTCCTTAATCCAATTTACACTAATGATGTTATTGACAAGATAATAGAATTAGAAAGAAGAGATCAACGTGAAATTGCCATTAGACCACATCCACATGAATTTTATCTGTACTTTGATGTTTAGGCTCTTCCAGTAAGCTGAAAGATATAGTATAATGAAATTGCCATCAGTGTAAATCCCCCTCCTAGAAATATTCCTCGCCACTTTTCAGACGTAGCTGCTCTATACAATAAAACTCCCCCAGCAAGACCCATAAACAATACCAAAACGCCAATGATTACACCATCATAACTTGTGTTAGTAATTAGTGGGTGAAAGAATCCAGCAAGTAATGTAAAAAATGCAACTAGGTAAATGTACTTAAAACTAGTAAGAACTTTGGACGATGTTTTATTCAATGTTGTTCATGAATGTAATAATCAAATAAACTTTTTAAAAAATTTTTCAAAATGATTTACATCATTCCGCCCATGTCAGGCATTCCACCCATTCCAGGTGGCATTCCTCCACCCATTCCAGGTGGCATTCCTCCACCCATTCCAGGTGGCATTCCTCCTTCTCCTCCTCCAGGTGGACCACCTGCAGATTTTTGGGTAGCAATTACATCATCAATTCTAAGAATCATACAGGCAGCTTCTGATGCTGCAGATACAATTTGAAGTTTAACTGTGAGTGGTTCAATAATATCACTTGATTTCATATTAGCAATCTTTCCTTTCATAACATCAATTCCCGTCCATTTCTCTCCTTTCTGTTGTCTAGAACGAAGATATGTCATCGTATCAATTGGATCCATTCCAGCATTTTCTGAAAGTATTAATGGAATTGATTCTAAAGCATCAGCAAATTTTTCAGCAGCTAATTGTTCTCTTCCTTCCAAAGATTTTGCCCAACTTCTTATTTTAGTTGCAGCAAATGTTTCAGGAGCTCCACCACCTGCAACAATTGAAGGATTTTCCATTACATCTTTTACAACCATTAGTGCGTCATGAACAGATCGTTCAACTTCATCAACTACTCTTTGTGAGCCTCCACGAAGAAGTAAGGTAACTGATTTTGGATGTTTGCAGCCTTCAACAAATACCCATTTGTCTTCTTCAATTTTTCTTTCTTCAACTAGATCTGCATTGCCTAGATCTTTTTCAAAAAGATCATCAAGGTTTGTAACTATTCTGGCACCTGTTGCTCTTGAAAGTTTTTCAAGATCACTTTCTTTAATTCTTCTAACTGCAATGATTCCAGATTTTGCTAGATAATGTTGTGCCATATCATCAATACCTTTTTGACATAAAACCACATTTGCCCCAGAGCCAATGACTTTGTCAACCATTGTCTTGAGCATTCTGTTTTCTTCATCTAGAAATGCTTTAAGTTGTTGAGGATTTGAAATGTTAATTTTTGCATCAGTTTCAGTTTTACTAATTTCTAATGCGGTATTAATTAATGCAATTTTAGCTTCAGTAATTCTAGTAGGCATTCCTCCATTAACAATTTCTTTGTCAAGAACAATACCCTGAATAATCATCATATCTTTGATAGAACCACCAGCCTTCTTTTCTACTTTAATATCATCAATATCAACATTGTAAGTTTCACCATTTTTTTCTGAAACAGCAAGGATAGACTTTACAACAATTTCTGCAAGTTGATCAGAATCTTTTCTAACAAGTTTAGTTTGCATTGAGGTTTTTGCAATTTTGGTTAGAATGTTTTTGTCATTTGCAGATACTTTATCAGAAATACTTTCAAGAAACTGTTTTGCCTTTTTTGCAGCTTTTCTATAACCATCAACAATAATTGTTGGATGAACATCTTGATCAATTAATAATTCAGCGTTATCAAGTAAAGCACCTGCCAACACAACGACTGAAGTTGTACCATCTCCTACTTCATTGTCAGTAGTTTTAGAAATTTCAACTAGCATTTTTGCAGCTGGATGTTGAACATCAATTTCTTTTAGAATGGTTGCACCATCATTAGTAATAGTAACATCTCCTAAAGAGTCAACTAGCATTTTATCCATGCCTCGTGGACCTAGGCTGGTTTGAACAATCTCAGCAATAATTTTGCATGCAGCAATGTTATTCTTTTGTGCATCTCTGCCTTTAGTTTCTGTACCGCCTTCTTTTAGCAATACAACTGGCATAGTGCCCTTAGAAGTGGCTTGCATACCCATAGATGCTGAAACTCTAGATTCCCCTTTTATACCTTGCAGATCAGATCGTGTAAATCTGAGGCAGTATCGGTGTTTTTAAATTGGGAAAATCAAATTTCAAAATATGGTAAAGTCACAAAATAAAGAATCTTACGATAAAATTTTCGCTAAATTAAAAGAACATCACAAATGGTTTGAAAATTCAATTCCATTGATTGCAAGTGAAAATATTCCAAGTCCTGCTGTTCGAGAAGCAATAATTTCAGATTTTGGTAATAGATATGCTGAAGGATGGCCTGGAGAAAGGGTGTATGCTGGTTGTATCTACATTGATGATGTAGAGTTTGAATGTATGAAATTGGCAAAAAAATTATACAAAGCAAAATTTGTTGATGTAAGACCAATTTCAGGAGTTGTTGCAAATCTTGTAGTGTATTCTTCTTTTACTAATCCAGGTGATGTAATGCTGGCACCTTCTATTCCTGCAGGTGGACATATTTCACATGGTAAAAAGGAGCATTTTGGAACTGCCGGTTTAGTTCATGGATTAGAGATAGAGTTCTATCCATTTAATGCTGAAGAAATGACAATTGATGTTGATAAGACAAAACAGAAAGTAAAGGCCCTAAAAAAAGATGGTCGTCTTCCAAAGATGGCAATGTTTGGTGGTTCATTATTCTTGTTTCCACATCCTGTCAAAGAATTATCAGATTTTCTAAAGAGTTATGATATGCACATTAATTATGATGCAGCTCATGTTGCTGGATTAATTGCTGGTGGAAAATTCCAAGACCCCTTACGAGAAGGTGCAGATACTATGACTATGAGTACGCATAAAACTTTGTTTGGACCTCAAGGAGGACTAGTTTTAGGATCTGAAGAGCATGAAGAGGTTATCAAAAAAGCAACGTTTCCAGGTCTTACAAGTAGTCATCACATTCATCATATGGCTGGAAAAGCAATTGCCTTTGCAGAAGCCTTAGAGTTTGGAAAAGATTATGCAACTCAAGTAATTAAAAATGCGAAGTTATTTGCAGAGGCTTTGAGTGATATGGGATTCAAGGTATTAGGAGAAAATAGAGGATTTACAGAATCACATCAAATTGCAGTCAATGTTTTAGATTATTTTGATGGTGGAAAAGTAGAAGCTGATTTAGAAAAAGCTAACATCATTGTTAACAGACAACTTATTCCAGGAGATATTAAGGCAGGAAGAAATTATTTTCATCCTAGTGGAATTAGATTAGGAGTTTCTGAAATTACACGACTTGGAATGAAAAAGAATGAGATGCAGGAAATTGCATCTTTGATTAAACAAGTAGTGATTGAGAAAAAGGACCCAAAGAAGTTACTTCCAAAAGTTAAAGCATTGAGAAAAAATTATCAAAAAGTCAAATTCTGTTTTGATAATAAATTAGGTGCTTACGAATACGTCAAATTGAGATAATCTAGGCGTAATCAGTAAGAAGTGATTGGTCACCTTTACTCTTACCAAATACTAATTCAATTTCATCTGATAGAGCATGAATTCTTCCTTTTTGATATTCACCAACATCATATTTCTCAACAAGTCTTTTAGCAAGTTTTAGATATTTTTCAACAGAGCCTCTTGTAATTGTAGCAATTAGTTTATGACCACAGACACATGTTTGAATTAGAGGCATTCGACGAAATGATTTTCCACAGCCTGTGCACCTAAAGTTTTGTCTTGCATACGCTCTAAGATTTCCCATTATATCTGGAACTAGGTGTGTTGAAATTACATTTGAAACAATTTCGGAAGGATTTACCACATCAATTAATTCTGCATTTCTAATTTGCATATCAAATTTGTCAAGCATTGAACCAAGTGTAGAATAGGCACTACGAGATTTTGAAGTGGTTAGAGATGAAGTTGAATGTGTAAAGAAATAATCATAAAACTGTCTTTCAGTTTCTAGACGTGATTTTATAATTTCTACAGATGACACGTCTGATGCTTTGATCTGTTCAAGTGTAGACTCGAAGAATTCTAAAGGAAGTGACTTTGTAACTTCAAGATTGTGTGCTTGAGGTTGAGATTCATGAGGTAAAACAAGTGGTTGAATAAGTAATGGTGCATCCATTAGCCCACCTATTCTATCAGAAAGAAACTGTCTTGAGAAATTAAGTAAACTATCCATTAGAAGCATTATAGAATCAGCATCACCATCAGCATCTCTTCTTTTTGCAGAGTGCCAGTTTGGAGTTCCAAAACAAACATGGGTTTCTGTATATCCAATGATTCGTCCTACGATTCCAACAGAAGTATGTGGAGCTAGCCCAATTACTAAATGACCGATAAGCTCTTCAGTATTCTTTACTTTGTAAAATTTAGATTTTCCATAGAATTTCACTAAAAGAGTATCAATGTATTTACAGGTAGAAACTAGATAGTTTCCGCTTTCATAAGGAATTATCACATCCTGCATACGAAGTTCAATTATCTGATCCAAGTCTGTAATTGGTTTTCCATCTATGTCATGAGAATATCCAAGCTCCTTTAGTTTCTGAATTGATGTTCCAATCCATGATGGTTTGAATTGAGTTAAGGGAGAATTTGTTGCATCAAATCTAACAGTCCCATCTTTGAAGACTGTAAGTCCAAAGTTTTGACGTACTATTCCTTTTTCTAGAGGTTCAGCAATTCTATCTTGGTTAATTAGCTCTTTGACGCCTTTGAATGGTTCTTTAACACGTAATCCCATCTTTTCCTGAGCGGATAGTAATTTTGTTTTTAGTGGAAATTCTTTGTGGGAATGAGTTTGTGCTTTACGTTTACATTTTTCACAATATGGTTCTTTGAGAGTATCTCTACAGTTAGGACATTTGTAGATGATTGTTGTTTTAGTGCCACATTTAGAGCATTTTATGCCTATAGATGGTTCATCACATTCGTTACAAAATCTATTGAATATGTTAGTAAAGAAATGTTCATTTCTTGATGCTTTTAGAAGATCTCTAGTGGGTCCTCCTTTATCACTAACTGGAAATAAGACATGAGTTGGAGGTTTCATTTGTCTAGCAGCTGCTTTTTCAGGTCTTCCAATTCGAACTCCAATTGATGTTGAGAATTTATTTTTAATTTGAATTCCTGATGATTTTGATAGAATTTTTGGAATTGATAAATCACTAATTGTTGGTTTTTCTCTAAACAATAGATTGTAGAAAATTTTTGCCTCTAGATTTTCTAAGATTATAGTTTCATTTTCAACTTTATGAGGAACTCCCAATTTTTCAAGAATTTTTTTGGTTTGTATAAAGTATTCAATTGATGTTTCAGTAACTTTTTTTGGTTCTAAAAGTTGGGCAAATTCTTTTGATGATATTTTATCCCAGAAATATAGATAATGTGGGTGAAGTGGAATTTGAAAGTCAAGGGAAATTTTCAGGGCTTCATCTATTGAGGGTATTCTAGTCAGAAATTGTTTAATGAATTGATCATCAGGCTCATATTTTTGGATTTTTTGTTTTAGTTCTTCTATCCAAAATTCCTCAACATATCCTGAAGGAATAAGTTGAGCATTGTTTTCAAGAAAGTCTCCAAATGAAATTAGAATATCTCCTAAATGTAGGATCTTTTCAATTTCGTTTTTAATTTCTAATCCATGTTTAATGTCTCTAATCTTAACCACACTTCCATTTTTTAGACGAACTATTGGAGTATCAATAGAATCAACAAAAGCAACAGTTGCTCCTTTTCCTGGAACATCAATTTTTACTTGTGTTCCTACAACTATGGTATGATCTAAAATTTCGCCTAATACAGGATGAATGCCTACTGCTGCAAAACCAGTATTACATGCTCTTCCATATCTTAATCGAAACCCACCTAACTTTTTAGGCATGGATAAGACTGATCTTCCTGTAATTACTTCACGCATTCTTTTAGCAGCTGCGTCTTCCTGATTTTCACCTGTTTGAACTACGCCTTTAAGATCATTGAGCCATTCCCAGCCATCTAGATTGTACAGTTCAATCCTTTTGAGAAGTTTTTTAGATCTTCCAATCAATCCATCATTTAAGACTCGTAAAGCACCTCCTCTAACCCTATCAGTTTTGATGCGAGCCATAGATTTGTGATTTACAACCTCAAATGGATCCGTATCTACTCCATCTAATTCAACTGGAAGGTGAGAAATGACATGTTCAATATCTTCATCTAATATATGAAATTGAAAACTACTGGCCTCTCTTTCATAAATTCTTAATTCCTCTACAAATCTACCAGTTTCATCATCAAAAGAATTTGCTTGGTATTTTGTTAACCCAACTGCCTTTCTAACATGATCTGCAATCAGTATTGTTACAGCAGATTCTGTTCCACCTGCTGAACGCATAGGTCCTGCAATAGAAACTGAAAGATATTCCGTACCATCTTTGTTTTTCTTTATCTTTACTTCACTAATTCCTTGTAAAGGAGCTATGGTAACTCCTTCTGTAACAATTGCCAACCCTACACGAACTGCAAGATCTAGTTTGTCTTCTAAGGTGGCATCAGAAAGAGAGTATTTACCAAGAGCAATTTCCTTTGATAAAATAAGTGCAGAAAGCTCCTTTCCATTTATTTTTAGTAGTTCTCTAAGTGGTTCAGCAATATCAATTTCGTGCATTTTAGAAACTCGATCTGCCAAATCAAATGCAATTTTAGGCTCGATTATTCCTGAAGAGTCTACCAAACTTGATTTTGCAACTGCTGCTTTCTCAAATATGGAAACTGTTTCAGTTGTGAGATTTGAGTAATAATCACGATAATAATCTGGCATCTCAATATCACTAATACGAGAAATTGCATCATTATCTGACATAATACAATTCTACTACTTGCTTCTTTGAATTACTTTTGCTATTTCTTGGAGTTTTTTGATGCTTCCTCCTTTTTCAAGGAATGTCCCAATAACCAAAGCGTTGGCTCCTGCTTTGACCAAACTCTGGGCAGTTTTAACATCTTTAATTCCTCCTCCTACTATCAAGAAACCATTAAAAGCACGCCTTACTGTCTTAACCATCTCTGGTGTAACACTGGTTTTTGCACCAGAACCTGCTTCTAAATATACAAATCTCATACCAAGGAATTGAGCAGCAAGGGCATATGCAGCTGCAATTTTTGGTTTTTCAAATGGAATTCCTCGTGCTGAACCTACAAACCAAGCAGAGGTTCCATCTCCTATCACCAAATAAGCAGTAGGAAGTGGCTCTAAACCAAATTTGAGAACACTTGGAGCACCTAATGCTTGTGCTTGTGTGATAAAGTATGGATTCTCTGAGTTCATTAGAGAGCTAAATAAGATTGCATCAGCATCAGGCACAACACCAGTAACATTTCCAGGAAATAAGATAATTGGAATTTTAACACCTTTTTTGATGCCTTTAACCACTTGAGCCATCTCAATCTGATCTGTGGCTGAGGAACCTCCAACTAGGATTGCAGAAGCCCCTATCTTTTCAACATCTTTTGCAAGCTTACTTGATGTTTTTAATTGTGATACCTCAGAATCAATTAATACAAACAATAACGCATTTTTCTTTTTTAATTCCGATTTTAGGAACGATTCAACTTTATTTCCAGTCATAGTGGAGGTTTGTAGATGACTCTTTAAAGTTTAATTGGAATGTCAGTATACAGATTTGTATAGCTATGGCAGAGTCTGAAGAATCTAATTTTAACAATATTATTCGTCAAATCATCAAAAAATCACTATTTACAGAGCGACAAATTGAAATTATTTTAAATCAGAAGGATCTTCTAGAATCTAAATTTTCTATATCAAGAGGAGCATATTACAGGCAAGTTGGGCAGTCAAGAGAGAAATTAATTGCATTATTCTATTCAATCATACTTTTTCGTGGTCTAGGCATACTCTTACCTGATGATATTGATGTGATATCAAAACTTTCAGAGAACATTCGTGTGATGAATGATGGTGATATATTTCCAGAAAGAGAAGAACAAATCACTAGGGTGATAGATATGACTATTCGAAAGGCATGTAATATGTGATGTTTGTGGTGACGAATATGAAAAAGTAGTTGATGTGTTTGTGATTGTATGTGTCAGTATGTTAATCTAAAGTGTAAAATAATGTTGTTCAATCACGATAAATCACAACATAGGCGTAAATTTGTGATGTTAATAGAAATTCCTGATCCTGAGGTGATTTTGAGTGTGATTTTAGCATTTGTGGTTGGTTTAGGTGGGTTGTACGTATTCTACAAAGTACTTCCATTCATTAAATCAAAGAGTGAAATGACTGATGTTCCACAATCTGAGCGTTTAGAATTCTATGAAAGGCAGTTAATTGACATGAAAATACGCCTAGATGCTTTAGAAATTCAAGGAATTGAGCCTAAAACAGATGATTCTAACTTTGAATTAAAACAACTCTTAGGAAAATTAGTAAATAACAAAATCAAAGAGAATGAA
Source organism: Candidatus Nitrosopumilus sp. (assembly GCA_963667665.2). Classification (GTDB taxonomy): domain Archaea; phylum Thermoproteota; class Nitrososphaeria; order Nitrososphaerales; family Nitrosopumilaceae; genus Nitrosopumilus. The sequence continues at coordinate 1,538,780 of OY763927.2, read as the reverse complement.
GTTGAGGAAGTTAGTAAACCAAAAGTAATGTCTGAAAAACCAGTTTCAACCCCTAGCATTCCTAGTATAGAATACACAAACCCAACAGATTATGTGTTGCATTTAATCACAAACAAAACTGTGACATCACGTGACATACAAATCACATTAAAGAAAAGTAGAGAACATACTTCAAGATTAATGAAGAAATTATTTGATGATGGTTATGTTCAAAGAAATATAGAAACTAAACCATACACTTATTCAATAACTGAAAAGGGAAAAGCAAAGGTTGATGATGTTCAATCTAGTCCCATAATTGCATAAGAGATTCTTTTCCCTTTACTAGAATAGATTTTTGTTCTTTCATTCAAATTTTTAAGAAAACACGACAATTCATTATTAATTATAAATTATATATATTATAAGATTATAATTATAATATGTCTGTTCAAGAGAATGAAGTTTTGGTAAAAATTACCTCAGCCGGGACAATTTCTATTCCTAAACAATTTAGGAAATACATGGATGTTCAAAAAGGTGAATATGTTAAGTTGATTCTTGAAAAAGATCGGTTAATTGTCAGAAAAATAACCATTTCTTGATTAGTTATCGTTGTTTTTGGCCTATCTTAATGGCTTGATAGGTCCATTCACGACCTGTTCTAACTCTATCAATCTTACCTTTTGATGAAAAACGTGACAAATAGGTCGATATTATACTAAGTTTTACTGGTTCGTTGAATTCATCTTCGTATTTTTCAAGAATGGTCGTGGAGGTAAATTTACCTATTGGGAAGAATTTATCCACAATATGCCAAATTTTTGAGCCTACTGAATCCATATTTATTATTTCTTGTTCTTCTTCAATATTCATCAAGTCCATCATTTCAAATATTTTGAGAACCTTTTCTCTGGTAACATTACCTTCTATTTTGATGTCAAATCGTGCACCATCTGAGTCCTTCATGTCTATTCGAATACGTTTTTTAGCCATCTTTGAGATCTAAAGGATCAAATGTTAACAATTCAATTGATCCAAGAATGTTTGTTAACTAGTTTGTTTGTTAACATTGACTGCGTAGGTCACGCCTAACCATATTTTTGTTATTAACACACTCCCATGTAAAATCCCCTCTAATTAGGAAATATTCATGCCTGGAGTGGAAATTAAAGGGGTAATTTCATGTTTATTCACAGTGTTAACATCAATCTTAACGCCTGGAGTGGAAATTAAAGGGTCAAAACAGGCTTTTTGTATAATTTCATAACAGTAAATTAACAAACTGTTAACTTTACAGTAAAAATTAGATTCAACTCACACACCAATCTTTCCACTCTATATTTTTTATAATTTTTTTTTTAAGAAAATCAAAATCTAACTAAAAATAATTAATTACAAACTAAACTAGAGTTACTATTCTCTTCTATACCCTCTTAATTCAAATATGGTTATGATATTATTGATAGGAAACAAAGGTGTGTGAGTATGTCAGATCCAATAGATAGATTACTTGATGCAGCAGAATCAGGCAAGTCTATAATAAAAAACAGAGATATTCTTCAAACATCATACATACCAAATACCATCCAACATAGAAATACTGAACAAGAACAAGTTACCCAATCACTATTACCAATACTAAAACAATCTAGACCATCAAATCTTTTGGTATATGGAAAACCTGGAATTGGTAAAACATTAGTTGTAAAAAAAGTAATTTCTAAAATACAAGAGAGAGTAGAAAAATCAAATTTTCCAATTAAACTCGTTTATTCAAACTCTAAAGAAGAGACTACACTATACGGATTATTAGTCAGCCTAGGCAGACAATTAAATCTAAATGAGAAGGAATTACCCATAACTGGTCTTGCAATAAGTGAGGTCTTCAAAAGAATTCTCAATAAAATTGATGAAGGAAAACTTAACGCAATTTTTGTAATTGATGAGATTGACTATCTAGCCCAACTAGTCTCAAAAACAGGTAAGGACATCTTATACCAATTAACAAGAGCAAATGAGCGACTAAAACAAGGCTCCCTAACTTTGGTTGGAATTTCCAACGACCTTACATTCAAAGAAAAACTAGATCCTAGAGTAATTAGTAGTCTGGGTGAGGAAGAGATTGTCTTTACTAATTATAATGTTGAACAAATTAAAACAATTCTTGAAGAGAGAATTAACGAGGCTTTTATTGAGAACACTGTTGAAGATTCAGCCCTAAATCTATGTGCTGCACTAGCAGGAGGAGAACACGGTGATGCTCGTAGGGCAATTGATCTAATTCGTGTAGCAGGAGAGATTGCAGAAAGGCAACAATCAAAGAAAGTTACAGCTGAACATGTTAGAGAAGCCTCTCTAAAAATTGAAGAAAACAAAGAAGAAACTTCTCTGAAATCATATCCGCTTCATGAAAAACTGGTCATTCTTGCAATTATGAAGGCAAAAGACTCTTCCACAGGAGAGATTTATTCATCATACAAAAATCTCTGCAAGACAGTTGGTCGGGATGAGCTAACCCAAAGAAGAGTTACACAAATGTTAAGTGAAATTGAATTATCTGGAATTATTACTGGCAAACTGATTCATCAAGGAATTCATGGTAGGACAAAAAAATACAAACTTACAATCTCATCTGAAATGGTAAAAAAGACTTTCAAAGATGATCTAACTTTGAAGGATATTATCTAACTCTAAATTATAATTTTGATGAAATACTTGGAAAGTTTTTAGATTAACCATTAGTGCAATTCCTGGATTTGGGGTCATCCCAACACTTGCCTGGAAAGGTGTCTGTTTTTGCCATGAACCAGAATTTATCAGTAAAATTCCCTTATACATATCCAATTCTGCTCTGTGAACATGACCCACATGAAAGATATCTGGAACATCCTCAATTACTAAAAGATCTTGCATCTCTGGTGCAATGGGTGTTTGGCTACCATAAATTGGACTTAGGTGTCTAGCTTTGAGAAGATGTTTCATTACATTAGTTGGTTTGTCGTAACTCAGACCAGGCGTGGTTTTTACAATATCATCAATACTTTGTCCATGAAACATCATTACCTTTACACCATTCAATGAGACTACTGCTGGGTTTCCAACCATAACCACATTTTCCATTTCCCACAAACTTGAATTGTATTTTTTTGGGATAGCTGGTTGTGGAAGGGCTCTTCTACCAGGGTCATGGTTTCCAGGCATTATAATCACCTTCATATTTTTTGGAATTTTATCAATCAAATCTACTGCCTTTTTTAGCTGCTCCTCTATGGTTTGGCAAATCAATTCTTTATCCTGATTAGGGTATATTCCAACTCCATCAACTACATCTCCACCAATTAGAACAAAACGAATTTTTCTTGCTACTGGATCTGGACTTGATAGCCACGAAACAAATTCTGTGAATTCCTTCTCCATAAAGTACCTGCTACCAATATGAAGATCTGAAAGAAAGACTGCATATACTTCAGATTCTGATTTGTTGATGGCCTGGTCTGGAATATCTGGCTGAATTATATCCTTTATAATAAACCCAGAATTCTTTCCCAAACCTGTTCTTACCATAACGAATTGATCAGTTAGAAGAGTACCTACAGTTTTTTGTAATTCATTATCAAAAACAATTCCCTCAAACAAGCCTGATGGATCCTCTAAAACCAACTTTGTGATATTTCTCTCAACACTTCTTGAAGTGACAAGACCGCAGACGTACATATCACCATTCTGTTTTGTGGTTTTTACAGATGCAATAGATTTGAGTTTTTTTGATTCTGGTCTATCTGAAATTATTCGTTTTAGTTTGTTAAAACGACTTGAAAATAATGCATTATATCCTTTAACTCCCTCACCTGTTGTAATTTTTGTCGTAGGATCAGATAATACTTTGATTTCACTTTGTAGTGTTGGATCCTCTTTAATTCCAAGATATGTTTCTAAATCGTCTTGGTTAATTTGGAATAATTTCTGTTTGGTCTTTTCTCTAACTATTTCCTTTATGATCTTCTCTAATTTTTTAACATCAAAATTTTCTAAAATTTTAAAAGCATCTGGATGAATTTGAAATCCTTTGTTTAATGCATAGTTTAATACAAAGGTCAGTTCCTTTTTCATATCAAAAAATATCATTTGGTTTAATTAAATATGTGTCTAACTACCAACCCTCAAATATTGTATAAAATGAAAAGGCAATGTGAATAAAATCAGAATAATCTTATTTTTCATATTTTTAGGAATTTTTGCTGCAGCATTTCAGTTAGGCTCAATGACTTCCGTAAGTGAAGAAGACGCAGAAGCTTTCATGTCTGAATTTGAAGAACTTGTTTTAGATATTGATGCATTTGGAATTTTTACTCATAACTTGACTATTGCACTACCAATGTTTATTCCAGGATTTGGGGTTGCATGGGGATTGTTCTCTGCTTGGTCTACAGGATTTGCTTTTGCAGCAATTGCTATTACTGTTCCTGAAATAGGAGAAATACCACCACTTTCAATTCTTTTCTTATTACCATTTGGCTTGATGGAAATTACTGCATACTCTATAGGTATCTCTAGAAGTTTCATACTAATTCGAGCAGTAATCAAAAAGATCAGTCTTTCTTCATTTATCAAACCAACAATTATAGAGATTGGAATTGTTGTGGCACTTCTTTTGGTAGGAGGATATCTTGAATTCTACATGATCGAATTGGCCCAAACAGAAGGTCTTGAGATGCCTGGATTCTAAATTATTTAGAGTATGTTTGCTAGTACAGGCTCGAGTTTAGATATACTATATGTTACATCTAAAATAATTTAGTAGTAAATTATAAACCAAATTAAATGACAAATTAATCGTGAAGGCAGCTATAACACTATTAGCATTACTTGTTGTTTCATCAGGATATTTTATCAATGAATCATTTGCTGAAATTTCTCAGAATCAGGCATTTCTTTTAGAAGGTTCTGGATTTGCAGTTACTGAAGAATCAATTAATATTTCAGAAATTGATATTGGTTTGTCTTCACAACAACAACGTGGAAGTACAATTAACTTTCTAATTGAAGATGGTTTTATTACTCTAAATGCTGATGAATTTGCAATTACTGATTTAGAAGGAAAATTTTTGCGTGAAGGTCGTTACATTAGAATTAATGGAAATATTGAGAGTTCAAGCGGACTTGATACCTCAATTAGCTTTTTTGGAAGATTAGTTGAAGAAAGCAAAGATGCATCAGTTTATGGTTTTACTGGAAGAATTACAACTCCTGATGATACATACAAAGTAATTTACACAACAAAATTATCTACACTCTCAAAAATTACCACAACTTCTACAGAGTCTGAAGAATCAAATTATCTTACATTGCGCATTCTTAAAGGCTCATCTTTAATTTCGGGGTCAGATAGTTATGTTGGTACAGGTAAAGCTCAAAATACATCAGATCCTACTAGATTGAGTTATTTCTCACAAGATAGAATTTCAATTGAACCTGGTACTACCATTACAATAGTAAATGAAGATGTAGTATCTCACAGTATTATTAGCGGAAAAGAAAACAATGATCGTTATATTCCATTTACACCAGATAACAGAATTTCAACTGGAGATATTGCACCAGGAGAATCAGTAGATATTACATTTGATGATATGGGATTTTACAGACTATATGATCCAGATTATCATTGGATGAGAATTGTAGCATATGTATTTCCAGATTCTGATAATTTAGTTTTTGGGCAAGGACAAAACTTGGGTAATTAGTTTTCCCACTGCCATCTGTAATTCATGTATGAATCCAAACTTGTTTGATTAAACACCATTACTGATAAATCAGAAAACTCTTTTCTTTCCAAATCTTTTACAGTTCCTACAAAACTGGTTTCATTTTCAGTAGTTATTGCCTCAAAAACATGAACCTTCATCTTTGCAGTATCAAAATTATTTTCTCGAAGATAAACTGCTATCTCTGAAGGCATAAAGTGCTTGTCTGGTTGTTTTGGCCAAGGTCTTGGAACTAAAATCACACTAAAACCATCAATCAATGCCTTTTGTAATTCTAATTTCTTATCTTCAATTTTGGTTGTAACATGCATTGTAATTACTTTGGATTTATCAAGAGGGACTTTGGCTCTTGATGCAGCAACTTGAATTGAACTAATGCCTGGAATAATTTCCACGTCACCAAAAATCTCAATTAATCTATCAACAACTTCTGATTCAGAAAAATTCACATCTCCTGTAAATGGAATTACTAATTTTCTATTGCCAAGCTTAGGAAGAATTTTTTGATATGACTCTTCCTGATCTTTCATGGTAATTTCATAGATCTCTTTTCCCTCAATTAGATTCTCTATTGTCTTTAGTGTGTATTTGTAACCAATCACAATATCACAATTTTGAATAATCTCTTTTACAATTTCAGTTACATATTTTGATGAACCCGGTCCAACACCAACAGCAAAAACTTTTCCCAATTTTACTTCGTTAATATTTGTCTGTCTTTAATATATTGCACAAAAGGCTTCCAATCTACTTTCATGAATTTTGTAGGCTCTTTTACAGGATATTTTACCCAATCTTGTGCTATTGCATATTGAAATTTTTCTTCTTTTCCATTTTTTTTATATTCTAAAAATAATGCACTTCCCCAAACCTTTTCTTCAAAACTAATCTTGGAAATATCATCAAACACTAATTCAATATTTTTTTCATTTTCTAAATCATTCATTAATTCTTGTTCATTATACCCATCATGAATAATCATTGTGTTCTTTGATTTGATAAAATTAATCACCTGTCTCTGAGTAATAGCTTTCCACCACTTCATTCTAGCTTCTGTCTTGAATACAAACGACAAATGTTTGTCAGTCAGTATTAACATGCCCTCTTTTCCGCCAATTGAAAAGAACTTTTTTGACTCTCTCCATACTGAAACTAGATGTGCTTGAATCTTTTCATCAGATTGCATATGGGTTGAATTATTTGACTTTGTTAAAAACTAATACAATTGGCTTTTAAGTATGGCACTTTGAGAAAAATAGTTGAATAGAATTTTTTTGGTAATTATAATTTCATTAATTTTAGTTGGAGTTGGAAATCAAGTATTTGCTCAAGGGGTTGAGTTTAATCAAATCAAGATACTTGATCCTGTAGTTGTTTTAGAGACTAATCTTGGAAATATCACAATAGAATTTTTCTTTAGTGATGCACCAAATCATGTTGAAAATTTTATCAAATTATCTCAATTAGGATTTTATGATGGAACAATCTTTCATAGAATAATTCCAGGATTTATGATTCAGGGAGGAGATCCAAATACAATCAATGGTAATCCAAGTACTTGGGGACAAGGAGGCCCAACAGAAACAGTTGATGCTGAATTTAACACAATCAAACACAATCGTGGAATTGTTTCAATGGCAAGATCAGCTGATCCAAACAGTGCTGGTTCCCAATTTTTTATAGTTCATAAAGACTCTAACTTTCTTGATGAACAGTATACAGTGTTTGGTAGAATTGTAACTGATGAAAGTTTTGAAACACTTGATAAAATTGCAGCAGTGCAAATAGGAGCTAGTGATAGACCCATAGACACTGAACAGGTTAAAATAACAAAAGTTACAATAACTAATCGTTCTGACATTTCAAATCTTCTTGAATTATCACAACCTGAACGTACACAATCCGCAGTAACTCCATCTACTGGTAATCAGAAATTCGAAAGTGCTGAACTTGAAATTGCATTTAGTGCCCCAGAAGGTTGGTTGTTACAAGAACCAACTAAAACACAGGAAAACTCTCCTAATGTAGTTGCAGTAGGACCAAAAGTAGGTGTAATGAATCCTGTAATTTCATTAACTGTACAACAAACCAATCAAAAAACTCTAGATGATATTATTTCTGAAAAAGCTGAGACATTAAAGGAAGTAGTAGAGTCAGATGACTTGAAAATAATTTCTCAGGAAAAGATTACAATCAATGGTTATCAAGCATATGTAACTAACGCAGAAGGATTGTTTTCATCCAATAACGAAAATTTGGATGTAAAATTTAAAGAAGTTTTGATTTATGATACTGAAAAATTTTACACATTTGCATACAGTAATGGTATAGATGAATTTGATTCTCAACTTTCAAGATTTGATGAAACAATTGATTCTTTTGAAATATTATCCAAAGATTCCTCTAATAATGAACTCATTGAAGAGGTAATGGAGAAAGAAGACGGAGGGTGTTTAATAGCAACTGCAACATATGGTTCAGAATTATCACCACAAGTTCAACAATTACGAGAACTTAGAGATAATCATTTACTCCAAACAGAATCTGGAACATCATTCATGAAATCATTTAACGAATTTTACTATTCATTTAGCCCATACATTGCAGATTATGAGCGTGAAAATCCTGTATTCAAGGAAATAGTCAAGCTTGGAATTACTCCAATGATTTCTAGTCTATCAATTTTAAATTATGTTGAAATGGATTCAGAAGAATCAGTTTTAGGTTTTGGAATATCTTTAATTATACTTAATTTGGGAATGTATCTTGGAATCCCAGCTAGTGTGATTGTTGTAATTAGAAAACATATCTAATCCATATTATACAAATCTCTAGAACACTATAAATCCCTGAATGTAGAACAAACAATAATGAAAGTAACTTGGGATGAAAACATTTGTATTCATTCAGCCAAATGTGTCAAGAATCTTCCTTCAGTATTTACAAAACAGGACGGAAAATTTGTTATTATACAAGATGGAGCACCTGAAGACCAAATTAGAAAAGTTGTAAAGGAATGTCCATCTGCTGCACTTAAGATTGAAGAATAATCTTCATTCTCTTTTTACCAAACATCATCTACTTCATCAAGATCCTTGTATTCTTTCTCAGTATCACGTTTCATTAGTTTTAGTCTAGAAATATCTCTATTAAAGAACAAATCTATTGTCCAATCAAGGAACACTCTGAATTTTTTATCAAAAGTTGGAATTTTTGAAAGATAGACATTTCTCCAAATTAACCATGCCCAAAATCCAGAAATATTCATTCCCAAAAATGTAGCAATTCCTGATCTCTTTCCAATAATTGCCATTTGACCCTTGGAATGATAAACAAATTTTTCTTTTTGTGAATTTGTAATTAGTGCCTTTAAATTTTTAGCTGCAGTTTTTGCTTGAGCTTCTGCAATTTGTGCAGTTGGAGGAAATGGTCTTTCTGTTTTAGGATCTAAAAATAATGCACAATCACCAATTGCAAAAACTCCCGGAAAGTCTTGTACTTCAAGATATTCATTAATAATGACTTTACCCTTTTCAGTCTTGAACATTGATCTCTTGATTGTATTAACTGGAGTTACCCCAGCAGTCCAAATCATAGTCTTTGTTCTAATTACATCAATCTCTGATGTGTCTAGTGGGTCTTTTGGATTTTCATCTAATGATTTTGTGGTAACCTCATTTCCATCAAAACTAGTTACTGCTGTTTTTAGTCTTATCTCAATTCCTTTCTCTTCTAACTTTTCTTTTGCAAACTCTGCTAGTTTTGGTTCAAATCCTGGCAAGATCAATGATAATGCCTCTAACACGATAACTTTGAGATCTTCTTTATGTGTGATTGGATAGTATTTTCGTGCATCAAAAAGTAGATCCATCAATTCACCAGCAGTTTCAATTCCTGCAAAACCGCCACCAACAACAACAAAATTCAAAAAGCTTTTTCGAAGAATTGGATTAGTCTCATTTTCTGCTTGTTCAAGCATATCAATAACTCTATTTCTTAACATCACAGCGTCATTGAGTGTCTTCATGGTGTAGGCATTTTTTTCAACATCTGCCATTCCAAAAAAGTTTGTCTCACTACCAAGTGCAACTATCAGAAAATCATAATGAATTGAGATACTTCTTTTATCTCCAGTTCCCCATAGAGTTACTAGTTTTCCATAAGGATCAATATTTTTAATTCTACCTTCATAGAACTTTGTTTTCTTGCAGATTGTTCTAATAGGAAAAACTATGTGTCTGGTTTCAATCATTCCTGATGCTACTTGTGGCAACATTGGTGTAAATAACATAAAATTATCTTCACTTATCATTACTAGTTCTATTTCGGGATCGTTTCCAAATTCAGATTCTAGTTGTCTTGTACATTCTACTCCTGCAAAACCACCACCTAAAATCACAACTTTCTTCTTATTTCTAGCCAATTGTGCTCTTTTCACATATTGGTTGAATATATGCTATGAGAAATTTTTTCAGGAAAATCACACAATTAGGTTCTCATAATATCTGAATGTAAGATATCATATGCCCTTGATGAATTCTTTTCATTTAAAATAATAACAATACTATCTTGGCTGAAAAATGCATTTACTAACTCAATTCCATTGGAATGTAATACCTCAGCAACATAAGAAACCACATCTGATTGATTTTGGGATGTTGGTATTGAAATTCTAATCTTTGCAAGACCAGTATTGAACATATCATCTCTGTTTGAAACATTACTGAAGATCTGCCTAATATCTTCCATATCTTCTGCAAGGAATCTAAAAGAATCAGATACTCTGAAAAACTCATAATTGTTAGTTACCTTGGAAAACTTTTCTAAAATTGCCATAGGATCTATTTCATTAGAATCCTTTATTGAAAATTTAATATCCATAATTCCATCAGTTAAAGCCAATCTAGCATTTTTCAAAACTGATTCCTCTTTGATCTCTTCTTTGATCTCAAATGAATCTGAATATCGTTTGATTGCAACTACCACTGTATTGATATTAACAGAATTTCCTAGAATCCTTTCAATCTCTGGTTGAATCTTTACTGCTAGTGCTGTGTAGTTTATCAGATCCATCTTCATGCAATCATAAATTGAACGATTTCTGGTAATGATTTCTTTGACTACCTCAGGCACAGACATACTTGAAACCCTCATTAAGATTATTATAATATGTCAGTTATAATAGGATTATGTAAGATATCAAAGAAAACAAGATAATCTTTATATAATGTCATATATATTACATAAGATAGATAAATATGACAATATTCTTTGATAGTGAAATCAATAGAATCTTCAGACAAATGTCAAATTCTTTTTTTAACATAGATGGCATTTGTGAAGATTTCAAAGGAAACGGTTCTGACTCTGGTTCATATTGTTGCGGTTATACAATGACTGTTGGTCCAGATGGAAAACCTGTTGTAAAAGAATTTGGAAACGTCAAACCAGACCAACTTCCAATATCTGATACACGAGAACCACTTGTCGACATTATTGTCGATGAAAAAGAAAAGATAGTAAAACTCATAGCTGAGATGCCAGGAGTTGAAAAGACTGATGTCAAAGTTGTTGTTGAAAATAAGATCGTAGATCTTTCAGCAGAACATGACGAAAAAAAGTATCATGTAAAAGTTCCAGTGAAACATAAAGTTGATGAGAATTCTGCAAAGGCTTCTTACAAAAACGGAATTTTACAAATAGTTTTCAAATTAGTTGAAGAAGAAAAACCAAAAGGCAAAAAGGTGGAGGTTGAATAAACCTCTCCTAAATTTGTGAGGTAATAAAATGAGTGAAATTATTTTAAAAATAGATGAAATTCCACAACAACATGTTGGAAGAGGAATGGCCATAATTGATCCTAAAATTATTGAGGATCATAAATGGGAATTAGGACAAATTTTAGAATTAACATACAACAAAAAAACACATGTAAAACTTTGGGAAGGTTCACCTGAAGAATATGGAGCAGGAATTATCAAAATTGATGGAATGACTAGACTAAATATTGGAGCTGGAATTGGAGATAAAATTTCTATAAAATCTGTAGATGCAGTTGATGCTGAACAAATTACTTTATCTCCAACTGAAAAATTACGCATTGATGAAGAACAATTACATGATGTAATGATTACAAATTTCCAAAATCATGTTTTTACTATTCATGATTCAATCCAGCTACCAACACAAATGGGTGGAAAAATACAGTTTATTATTACTAATACAAAACCATCAAAACCAGTTATTGTTAATGATAATACCATCTTCAAACTTGGGACAATGACGAAAGCAGTTGATGCCTCAGTTCCAAGAATTACATACGATGAACTTGGAGGCTTAAAAAATGAGGTTCTAAAAATCCGTGAGATGGTAGAATTACCCATGAGACATCCAGAGTTATTTGACAAAATAGGTGTAGAGGCACCAAAGGGTGTCTTACTATATGGTCCACCTGGAACTGGTAAGACTCTACTTGCAAAAGCAGTTGCTGGAGAAACTAATGCTCACTTTATCTCACTTAGTGGTCCTGAAATTATGGGAAAGTACTACGGAGAAAGCGAAGGTAAACTAAGAGAGATCTTTGCACAAGCTGAAGAAAACTCACCTAGCATTATTTTCATTGATGAGATTGATTCTATTACTCCAAAGAGAGATGAAGTAACCGGTGAAGTAGAGAAGAGAATAGTTTCTCAACTCTTAGCACTGATGGATGGTATGAAGTCTAGAGGAAAAGTTGTAGTGATTGCAGCTACTAACAGACCAGACTCTATTGATCCTGCACTTCGAAGACCAGGAAGATTTGATCGAGAAATTGAAATTGGAATTCCTGATGATGAGGGAAGATTCGATATTCTATCAATTCATACACGTGGTATGCCAATTGACAAAAAAGTAGATCTCAAACAAATCTCAAAGACTACACATGGATTTGTAGGAGCTGATTTAGAAGTATTATCAAAAGAAGCTGCAATGAGATCTCTTCGTAGAATTCTTCCTGAAATTGATCTTGATGAAGATAAAATTTCTTCAGAAATTCTTCAAAAGATTCAGATAACTAGTGAAGACTTTAGAGATGCATTAAAAGAAGTCAGACCAAGTGCACTAAGAGAAGTTCAAGTTCAAATTCCTAATGTTAATTGGGATGATGTTGGTGGTCTAGATCAATTAAAAGAAGAACTTTGTGAGGCAGTTGAATGGCCTATTAAGTACAAAGAGGCATTTGATTATGTTAATGTAGAATCTCCAAAAGGAATTTTACTTCATGGTCCACCTGGAACTGGTAAAACTCTCATTGCAAAAGCACTTGCAACAATGACAGAATCTAATTTTATTAGCATTAAAGGTCCTGAGCTACTCTCAAAGTGGGTTGGAGAGTCTGAAAAAGGAATCAGAGAAATTTTCAGAAAAGCACGACAGGCAACACCATGTATCATCTTCTTAGATGAAATTGATGCACTTGTTCCACGTAGAGGTAGTGGAGATTCAGGATCACGTGTTACAGAAAATGTAGTCTCTCAAATTCTAACTGAAATTGATGGACTTGAAGAACTACATAATGTCTTGATAATTGGCGCAACCAATAGATTAGATATTGTAGATGAGGCATTGCTAAGACCCGGAAGATTTGATAGAATTATCAAAGTTTCAAATTCTGATGCCAAAGGAAGACATCATATCTTTAAGATTCATACCAAAAAGAAACCACTTGCAAGTGATGTTAACATTACAAAACTCGTAGAGTTGACAGATAGTTTTAGTGGTGCAGAAATTGCAGCTGTTGCAAATAGGGCTGCAATAACTGCTCTGAAGAGATACGTCAGTGGTAGGTCTCAAAATATCAAAGAAATCAAGATAACTCAACAAGATCTAATTGAAGCAGTAGATAAGGTAAAGCCTAGAAAAAAAGAGGCTCCTCTATCTCAATCAATAAAATAGTCTAAATACTAAGGAAAATGAAGCAAAATAATGAAACTCTATCTTGATTTTAATCCCTGCCAAGAATGTAATACAATGATGGCAGAACTGAGTAGCCCTGAAATGTTGTTTGCAGATGAGAAGAAAAGAGCAGACGAATCTGCAAAATTTCTTAGACATTTAACATATAATCACAACGAAGTTGTTCAAGCTGTTATGGATGATCTTCCAAAGCAAAAAAAAGATCAAGAACCTGATTTTTACAAATAATCCTATTTTTTATTCTTAGAGTTTGCGGTTACCCTTAATCAACACCTGCTGTTAGACATTTATCGTCTAATTACCTGTCTAATAGTGAAAATTTTACGATACTATAGGCATGCCCTTTGAGAATCTGTTACAATCCTTGACAAATTGATACAAAGATAGTTTTCTGCAATTTGTAACAAATGTACCTTGTATGGCAGTTCAATTTGTTACAAGTGATGTTTTGTAGCTAATTACGAAGGAGATATTCTGTTACAGTTTGGAATGTTATTCGTAATTTTGATAGCTGGTATTGGTTTGTAGCTGATTGTAATTGTCAATATTAGATTCTAAACTCTATTCAACACAATCATTAAAACACTCTCCATGTGAATACGTAATTTTTCCTATACATGGCTCAATAATTTTTTTAAAATTATTTGGATTACTTATTGTTTTCATTATTATTAAAACACGGATGTTAGCATTTGGATATGCATCTGCTAATCTACTTGCAGCCCCAATTGATGTAGATCCTTTAGTAATGAAATCATCAATTAATAAAATTTCAGCTGGGTCAGAGAGTTCTTTCTGAACCGACATTGAATCATAATGCTCCTGAGCTTTTGGTCTGTTTGCAGCTTTACTTGCATGAGATTTTCGTATAGGTTTTGTTCGTTGAAGACATTGGCTAACTTTTACTCCCAGGCCATTTTTTACTAAAGCAGTTGCTAAATTTAGTGGAACCCAAAGTGTATTTGCTTTAGTTAGAGAGCTACTTGGCATTGGAACAAGAACTGGTTTTACCTCAAAGAACTTGGCAAAAGGAAGTTTTTCTAAATCATTTTTAATTCCTCTTGCTACATACTCTGACATTGGAATTTTATCTTCTGCTCTGACTGCATCTGTCTTCAAATTTGCTTTTATGGTCTTTGAACGAAATTCCTCTTCAGTTTTCCCCCAAGGAGAATATTTCCATAGAGTTCCAAACTCCATTTCAGTAATATTCATACTAGTTACTGAAACATATCAATCATTTTAAATCGTGTTGGTAACACTTCTAACACATCAATTGGATTAGAAAGTACCATTGCCCCGTATTTCATCATTTCTTGTGGCCAATCCAATTGTTTGTTATTTACAACAGATTCCCAAATGAATAATGGTCGTCCAAGTCTAAGTGTTTCCCATCCTTGATGTAACGAACCACTTGATTTTCCAGCCTCTACAATTACAGAAGCATCAGAAATAAGAGCCATTGTCCTATTTCTTATTACGAATTCTTTTCCTCTGGTTGGATAACCTACGGGAAATTGTGAAACAGCAAGATGATTTTTCATAATTTCTTGTTGAAGTTTAAAATTTTTGGCAGGAAAAGTTTTGTTTAATGGTGTTCCAAGTACTGCAATAGTTTTTCCATTCATTCTGATAGCTGTCTCGTGAGCTGCTGTATCAATTCCTTCAGCAAGACCACTAACAATAATTACTCGATTTTCAATCAATGTTTTAGCAATTTTTTGAGCATTTTCAATTCCTTGTGGAGATGCCTTTCTTGAACCAATGATTGACACTTTTGGACATGGTAATGGGATTTCCAAAGAACCTTTTACAAAAAGAGTTTCCACTTTTACCTTTTTTTCAATGTCATTTAGTGGACGGCCGAGAAGTTCTTCTATGTGTATTGATAGAAATTCAGATTTCTCAACCATTTACCATCACTCCCAATAATTGTGTTTTATACTTTCTTTTATTTCCGGCCTTTGCTGATAATAATATGACCAAATAGGCACAAAAATAACATTATGTCAAAAGTTAATCAAGTGCTTCTTCCTGATTTTTACTCCAATCCATTCGTTTGAATTTTTGGAAAAATAAATCACATTTTTTTTCAAATGATGCAAGATCATTTGCAAGAATTCTTACATCTTCACTTAGATCCAATCGAAGAATCTGTGCAAATTTTGATATCCCTAAAATCAGTCTTATTTCATCAGGATCAAGATCATCCGAATAAAGACTGGTTAAATTTTATATATTTTGTAATTCATCTATTGTGTATTCTATAGTTGAAATTTCATCATGTATTTGGCCTCCTTGTTCTTCTTTGGGAAGCAAGAAAATTTTTTTGAAAATTTCTGAACGTGGAGCAACATCTGAAGCATATGAGATCTTGTATTGGACTAACTTAGTTACATAATCATGACGTCGTTTTGTTCGCTCAATTTGTTCCTCTAGAATTCCTTCATTATTTTTAGCAAGTTCTTTGATTTTCTCATTTTGTGAGTTTTGGAAGGCAAAAATAGCAATGGCCAATCCAATTGTAATTACAGATAAGATGATCGACATCTCTTCATTAGAATTATCATTAATGTTTCCAATAGTATATCCAACACCAAATGCTAACGCGATAATGACTATCATGGGAGGAAATAGATAATTGTCCAATATTCTCCCTTAGTATTTTACAATAAAAACGATCTAAGCAAGATTCAAGCCTATTTGATATCAAAATAATCAGTAAACAAGCTCCAAGTTTGTAGGACTCAAAACATATTGTTAAACCAGTTGGGATAGGGTCTTTTGTGTTAGTTTACTTTATACCACCTGCTATTTTTCATATTTTATGAATAAAAAAGACCAAATTTTTCTTGGTTTTGGAATACCCATTGTAGTTATCGGTGCTATTTTTACATGGTTAGCTATGGAGAATCTATACGTAAAAGGAGACCAAGAGTGGTCAAACAATGCAACTTTGATTGCAGAAATTGGTGTCGGTATTATCATTACATTGTTTGTTCTAATGATAACAAAAGATAGTGAAAGAAAAACTAATAAAAAAATTGAAACAATTTATTCATCTGTTAAAAAAGAAAATTACAAGAAATTATCAGTTAAAATAGATAGAATACGTGTTGTTAAATTTCAACTAGATATAATTGATACAAAAATTGATTGGTTGATTAACGTCATTACGATTCATAATAAATCTGCAAATAAAAGCACTGAAACTATAGAACTTCTAAAAATACATCTTAAATCTGTAGATACAAATTTTGAAACTCTGAATAAATTAAATTATTTCAATGCTAAAAATTTTGATAAAAAATTGATTGGTGCTGTTTTAAATCTTCGAGAACTGTTACAAAATCAACAGAATGTCACTGACATTAAAATTGACTTGGAACATTTTGAACAGATTAAAATTATTTTATCTGAATTAATGATCGGATTACAAGAGGAACTAATATCTACTGAAATGGAGAAAGCAGATTTGATAATGTCAGATGAAAATTAGTATTTTTTCTCTGTTTTACACTCTAAACATATTGGCAAACCATTCAGTTTAATCAGTTTTTTGAGCCTATTTGGTACCAAAACAATCAATTCTAAATCTACCTGTCCCATCGTAGCTGAAAAATTGCAGAAATTAGCCTCAATGAAGCTATAATTATAGCATATACTGGATGTGAAGAACAACGTTTTGTCGGATCGAGGGGGAATGATTTTAGTCTAAAAATTCTCTTAATCTTTTCAAATAAAACCTAGCCTCAGATTCATTGAATTGTGGTTTTAAATCTAATAACTGTCTAATGATTTTACTATCTTCTGTAAGATTGTCTCTCTTTCCCACTTGCATGATATAATGAAGAGATACAATCAACTCAAGATTTCTACTTGAATGAATATCAGAACCTAAGAAATCTTTCAATTTGGCAAGGTTTTTTTGTTCATTAGGATATACATCCTTGACTTCTCTTCCTGAAGATTCTGGTGTATCATCATAAAGAACAGCAGTGAGTCTTTTATCGTATGGTCCGTATACATACCAATGAAATCTAAATTTTAAATCAACACCAAACACTTCGATCAAATATGTTAATTTTTGCAATTGTTTTCTATTTTCAAATGATTCTAGATCATATTTAACATCAAGATCATCAAATAATGAAAATAGTTTATCTCTAACTTTCATTGTTATTCTTCATCAAAAATACTTACTAATTGTTTTGCTAGATCTTTTACTAGTTCTTTTCCTTTTATTGTAAGTCTATAGTATGTTTTTGGTTTCCTATCTACAAATCTTTTCTCAACTTTAATGAATTCCAGATCTTTTAACACTCGTAAATGATTAGCTATATTTCCATCACTTCTATTTAACAAAACTCCATCACGTAACGAAGGAAAATCTAATGCACCAAAACGATCCAATGCAGTTAAAATTAATAATCTATGTGGATTAAACACTTGAGAAGGGATTTTTAACAAATTTACATTTTTTAAAACATCATCAATACTTTCATCTAAAATAACTTCTTGTTTGGAATGGCTAGAATTTTTTACTAGTTTTCCCACAACCATACCTGGCTGTAGTAGCAGATCATTACTTTTATTTGCTTTTGTTGTTAATTCTTTCATCTGTATTATCATCTTATTAATAGGACTTGATCGTATATAGTGCTTCAGTTTCTAAAGCTCCCCACTGCAATTCACTCTGAGTAAATCTATCTAACTCTGGCATTGATTTTTTATGTAATTCAAAATAAGTTTGTTGAACTTCTTGTCTTAATGGTGTATCTGCTGCATCAAACTCTTCATCGGTAAATCTGATATCTGCATATTTCCTGTGTTGTGGAGTCTTTTGTGACATTATTCCAGTAACTCCCTTTCTCCAAGTAATGTCATAAAATGAGCAAAAATCACGAACTGCCTGGACTTTTGCGTATACTGTTGTATTCATTCCCAGTGAGTTTCTTCTACCACTGTTTGAACAGACAATGTCTCCGCTTTGGAAATGTCTTGCAAAGGAGCGCATAATCTTTTCTGTATTTTTCTTGGATATTGTAAAATCATATGGAGTCACTTTGCATGTATTACAGACTGTTTCGACTGAACGTAGTCTGGTTTTCCATACCTTTAGTGGAAGACCTTGTTTTCTTGTCAGTAAATCCTCCATCCATTCTGAAATTAGAGGATCATTGGTAATCTCATGAAATTTATTGAATTCACGAAATTCACTTTCTTCTGCCTTTGGTAGGAAAAAATGACCAGACTGTAGTCTAATCACATCTCCTTGTTTTGATAATTTTTTGATATAGTTGTAAATGGATTGACGAGACATGCCAATTGCCTTTGCAATTTCTACAGGCTTTAGCGGGTATGGTCTGTTTCCTTTAGCGTAAAGAAGGCGATTAATTTCTTCTAGAATATCATCTGTAGTTGCTCTTTTCCCATACAGGGATAGTTTTCTTCTTGCCATCATTCTCTCCAGAAAATGTTCGCATAATTTTTTGAAAGATAGAAGAGAGTAATTTCTGTAATGTTTGACGAACTGTTCACTACTTAATTGGACAAAACACTACTTCTTAGAAATTAATAATCATATTCATATACAAAATTGTTCTAGTATGTTAGTGAAATAATAAAATGAAAAGTAGTCTTATTTTTGGTTTAACTGTTATGCTTCTTTTAGTTAGTTCCTTGCAATTTACATTAGCGTTTGAAACTGAACAAGAACCAAAACCACCTGGAATTCCTGAACCCTCTCCAGAACCAGCACCAATTCAATTACCCAAATCTGATCCTGTTCCAGAACCATTCCCAGGAGATACTGATTTAGAAAAAATACAACGATTAACTGAAGAAAATGACAAACTAAAACAACAAAATACCAACCTTCAAGGACAAATATCAACTATAAAAAATGAAAATTCAAGATTACAAGCTGAAATATTGGAACTAAATGATAGCATTGCAAATCTTAAAGAAATAGCAATGGAGCAAATACAAGTAATAATGGATTTGGTAAATAGACTGAAAGATGTATTATTTGAAAAAATATTTTCTCCTATAATTAACCTGTAGAATTTTTTTAAAAGTTTACTCTACTAGTTTTAATGTTTTCTTAATTAAGACAGATCTATTTCTAATTGTAACATCACTCACTCCAGATTCTTCTGAAAATTTCTTTTGACTAATTTTTACACCATTCATTATACATGAAATATATAATGAAGCAGCAGCTTGCGCTACAGGATGTTTTCCAGCAGTAATCTCTTCTTTTTCACAGCGCTTTAGAATCTCAAATGCATCTCGTTTGATCTTTTCTTTTAGATTCATGTTGTTTGAAATTTTTGTGATAAATGAATTAGTATCATACTGATTAAGATTCAATCCAAGTTTTTTGATTATAGTTCTCAAATCACGCGAAAGTATTCTTCTTTCAACATTTCCAGCTTCTGCAATATCATTTAACGTTCTTGGAATGTTATTTTCTCTACATGCAGCATACAAAGCAGCTGAAATCAATGTTGCCATTGTTCTTCCTCTGGTTAGTTTTGCACTAACTATTTTTCTGTAAATATAGGCAGCATTCTCTACAACATTATCTGGAATCCCTAACTTTGTTTTCATTCCATGAAGTAAGGTAAACGCTTTGCTTAAGCTAGCAGTATTTCTTGATTTACTTCTCTGATCCCATGTTCGTAGTCTATTGAATTCATATTTTGTTTTGCTAGATAATGAGTTTCCAGAAAAATCTTTGTTGGTACCAATTACAGTTGATAATCCCTTATCAAACATTGTTAGTGATGTAGCAGGACCTGTTCTTGCTTGCTTCATAAAGCCTTCTAAAGTGTAACCATTGTTTTCATATGATGTGTCAAGCATGTTTTGCACTAGAATAAGACCGCATCCCCCACAAACAATTTCTCCTCTTTCAGAATCTGTTATTACGGGGTAGGTTTTGCAAGTATCAAGTTGACACTTTACATCATAATCACTAGAATAATTTCCTATCACTACTAACTATAATTGGTGTTTCTAAAATAAAAATAATTTGTTTCAGGTAATTTTGTAATCAAAACAAAGCTTTGCATACAAAAAATTCCTAAACTTTTCAAAAAATAACTCTTTGTATGCTATACAATATACATTGTAATAAATGTTAAAATAAAAAAATAATTTTTTTTAATAATTTATTTCTTAATTGAATCTAAAGAATGTCCACGATTTGTAATCATTTGGGTAACTGCTTCTATTGTATAATCAATTCCGTGTTCTTCTTCAAAATGGTCTCTAAATTTTTTGAGTTCCGCTAAAGATTTTTCTTCATCAAGAGCAAATTCACATTCAAAACCATAATCTTCACATCTTAGTTTGAGATTCATTTAGTCTGAAAACAATATTGTGACTATAAAAATCATAGACTTGATTTTTAGATTTATAATGAGATTGACATGAATTGTATCTATATTCTCTCAAATAGCACTAATATCATTAGTTTATGTTAGAAAATAGATGAAAGGTTTAGAATTTGTTTTTCTTGCAGTAGGTTCTGTACTTGAGGCATTTGTCATAATGTCATAACAATAGAATCTTGATGGACGATATTCTCTTTTTACTGCATTAGGGTTTTGCGGTTCACTTACAATAATGTCTGCATTTGCACTTGATTCAAGTAATCTTCTTGAGAGCAATCACTATGGAATACTTGCAATCAATATTGCTGCAAATGTTGGATTATCTATTGCAGCACTAATTGGAGGAAAATCCTTAATGAGTGCAATAATCAATAATTAATTAGAAATGGTTTATTCATACCAAGTTGTAAAGTTTCAAACAATTTCCTTTGTACAAGGAACACACTGGTCTCAATCAGTAGGTGATAAAGGAATTCTTTACAAATCACTCAAAGATCCATTTTCAAAACTTATTGTTCAATCTTCTAATGGTTCAAAAAAATTATACCATGTTCCTAAAGATAGAACAGTTATTGTAACTAATGATGCTGTTCATTTTCTAGGTGAATTGGCATAACTATTTGAAAAACTTGTCAATTTGATCTCTATATTTTAAAGCAATTTTTCCAAAATCTGTAAAATCTTCTACAGTAGGATTTACCATCTTAATTGCAAATTGATTGACAAATACAAAGAGCGCACTACCAATAATTAGATTGTAAACACCATCAGCTATATTTTTTGAGTAAGGAAATACAACTCTGATAAAAGGTAGATATGTCTCAGTTTGGGAAATCATTAATTTAATGTGTTTTTCAATAACTTCTTCAACTTCAACCGGAATTGTCATAATTTTACTTGCATTGTTTTCTTATAAGTAGGAATTCATTTCTTAGGCGTAGTTAAGTATATTCCAAAACTTTTCAAAAAAAATTGAATTTATAATATCCTAATTTCACTTTCTAGTGTTGCTTGAATTAGACAAAAAAGTATTTGGTAATATTACAACTAAGGAAATCATTGGTGCCAAACCACCTGCAACTCCTGACACCAAAAATATTCTTGAAAACGAACTTGCAATTTTGCTTGAAGAATTAAAATCTCTATCAAAAGAGAATCTTGAGAAAATCTTGAAACAACAAAAAATTTCTCAAATACACGTGAATACCAGACTAGGTGCTATGGCCTTGGCTCAAAACAAAATTCAACTATTCAACGAGTACAACAAAAAATATATTCAAATTATAAAAGAAAAACTAGAATCTTAGATCACTCCAAAATATCTATTTTGCATTATTGGGCTTAAAATCTAAAGAAAAAAGTTGTTGATTAATAAATACCAAACAACGCAGGATTCTAGAATCATAAATGGTAAGTAAAACAAATGAATCGTGCCCAAGATGTGCACAGGGAAAATTAGTTACTGATAATGAATCAGGAGAGATGTTTTGCTCCAAATGTGGATTTGTAATTACTGAAAAATTACAAGAATCTGGTCCTGAATGGAGATCCTTTTCTCAAGACCAAAATGGAGATAGAGCACGAGCTGGTGCACCAACATCCTTAACAATGCACGACATGGGTCTTGCAACAATTATCAATCCAGTTAACAAAGATGCTTCTGGTAAACCACTTACAACATCTATGAAAAGTACAATTCAAAGACTCAGAACTTGGGATAGTAGAAGTCAAGTTCATGAACCAATAGATAGAAACTTTAGACAAGCATTTAGTGAATTAAATAGATTAAAAGATAAACTAGCTATTTCTGATGCAGTAATTGAAAAAGCAGCTTACCTTTACAGAAAAGCACTTGAAAAAGGACTTGTTAGAGGACGTTCTATTTCAGCTTTAATGGCTGCAGCACTTTATGCTGCATGTCGTGATACTTCAACACCAAGAAATCTAAAAGATGTAGAACAAGCTGGTAACATCAAAAGAAAAGATATTGCAAGATGTTATAGATTACTAGTCAAAGAACTTGACTTGAAAATGCCAGTAACTGATTCAGTCCAATGTGTTGCAAGAATTGCAAGCAGAATTGGAATTGCTGAAAAAACAAAAAGATATGCAATCAAAGTACTAAAACAGGCACAAGAAAAAGAAGTTTCTGCAGGAAAAGATCCTATGGGATTAGCGGCCGCAGCATTGTACCTATCTTGTGTAAGAAATGGGGAAGACAAAACTCAACGTGATATTGCAGAAGCTGCAAATGTTACTGAAGTAACTATTAGAAATAGATACAAAGGTCTCAAAGAGTCACTTGATTTATAATTCTAATTCATTTTTCATGAAATAAAGTATTAGTTTATTCTTTTTGAGAATCCTCAGGTGGTTTTTTGACAAATCCTCCTTCAACTGATTCAGGTGGAGGAATCTTTTTTGATTTTCCTAATCCAATTGTTGTAATTATTACTGATGATAAAATGATAAAGAATATGATTTGTGGATACGCTTCTGCATTTGGTAAACCCATTGTAATAGGAAATGTAGCAAGTACGGCTGCAGCTAATCCTCTAGGAATCATAGAGTTTGTGACTGCTCTATCCAATTTGGAGAATCTCTTTGTTAGCGTTACCTTACCAACAAATATTCTTCCTCCATAAACAGCAACTGTAATCAAAATTCCAAATACAACATATTCTATTTGTCCAAAACTTGCCAATAATCCAACAAACACAAAGAAAAATGATCTTACCAAAAATGTCAGTTGATTATGTGTTGGATCATCCATCTCAATTTTTGGAAGCTTAAATTTGAGTATTCGTGAAAGATGTTTTTTATTTCCAAGCATTATCCCAAATACTAGTGCTGTCAAAGCTCCTGATTCTCCAAATGAGTTTGCTAAGAAAAACAAAACAAACAAGATTCCTAATGTAAGCATGTATGCGTGTTGAGCATTACCCAGCTTTGTTGAAACATACATCCAAGGAATTCCTACTCCAAATCCAAGAACCAAACCTACAACTATTGCTCTACCAAGTGTTTCTTGCAATGTTTGCAAGTCAAAATGTCCTATTAGCACTGCTTCAAATAATATGAATGCAGCAATCATGGCTAAAATATCAGTTAGTGCAGATTCAAAACTTAACATTGATTTGACTTCTTCTGAAATTTTGATATTTCTAACAAGACCAAAAACAATTGCTGAACTACTTCCCCCTACAATTGAAGCTAACAAAATACTCTCTAACCATAACCATCCTAATGCAAAATGTGCAGCGAGTGTAATGATTACAACTGATAAAATAAAACCAAGAATAGCTAGTGTTACAGAAAAGTGTGCAGTTTTGATTACATGTTTGATGTCTAGGTGTAATCCACCATCAAACATGATGATTATCAATGCAAGTGCTGCAAAATATGGCACCACTTGGATAACAGCTTCTGGTTGAATAATACCTAAAACAGGTCCTATAATTACTCCAAAAATCATCAAGAATGCTACATCTGGAATTCCTGTTTTTTTGAAGAATGCTTCTCCTGCAACTCCAAGAAAAATTACCACTCCTGCTGCAAGTAATATTACATGAGCTGAAGCAATTCCTCCATCTTGACTAGATAATGTCCCTATAGAATTTTGTAATTCTACAATTTTGTCAAAAATCAAACTTGTATCAAAATCAGAAAATGGGAACACCTCTTCACTTTGACCTCTAATCAAATTCAAAATAGACAAAATTATGGAGTTCATTAATGACTGAATGTAAATATGTGTGGATAAAAGTTAAACTGAATTTGTTTGATAATTTTAAGCTCCATAGTTGATTTTTAGATACACATTAAATCTACCTTGACAATACTTTTCTTACTTGAGTGCAACAAAATCATTACGTGAGGATCACAAGCAAATTGGACGATTAGAAAAAGTGATCATAAAGTGCTATACGGAACTTTATGTAGGAAAAAATATTCCTTTATCTGATATAGATAAAATTTCATTAGTTATAGATGAATTCTTAGATTCTATTCATTATTCCAGAGAAGAAGACGCATATTTTCCTTGTGTTGCAAGCTATGATCATCTCAAAGAAGAAATCCACAAACTGTTAGTAGAGCATGAATTTTCTAGAAGAATCGCATTACAAATTAAAAAATATCTTAAACAGTGGAAAGAAGGAAAAGATGCAAGAGAACCTGTTGCCAGATATCTAAAAACATATTCGATATTTCTAATGGATCATAAAACCAAAGAAGAAAATTTCTTTGATAAAGCTGAAGCAGAAGTACTCTCAAAAGAAGAAGAATATGATATGTATGAGCAATTCAAATCAGTTATAGCTATTTCAAAAAAAATGGAAGATATGATTAAAGAAATTGAATATCTAGAAAATCAATCTTGGTTTAAAAATTAACGTAAGCTCTTTATGGGCTCTTAAGGAATTTGATTTATGAAACCTTTTGTTCTTTGGATGACTGGTCTTCCTTGTTCAGGTAAGACCACTATCGTAAAAGATTTGCAAAAAGACATTCCTAACTTGGCAATGCTTGATGGTGATGAACTAAGAGAATGGTTTTCTCCAAAAGACTTTTCAAAAGCAGGACGTGATGAGCACAACAAAAAAGTTGCTCATTTGGCTAAGCTTTTGCTAAATCACGGTGTTCCAAGTGTAGTATCTTTGGTGTCTCCATATGTTGAGAATAGAAAAAATGCTAGAGAAATTATCGATGCAGGTGATCAGTTTGCAGAATGTTATGTAAAATGCTCTCTTGAGAAATGTGAAGAAAGAGATGTCAAAGGCATGTATGCCAAGACAAGAAAAGGAGAAATCAAAGGATTTACAGGAATTGATGATCCTTATGAAGCTCCAGAAAACGCAGATTTGATAATTGATACTGAAGATGAACCACTTTCAGATAGTGCAAACAAAGTAAAGGACTTTCTTAACGGAAGAAACCTACTCTAATTTTTTAAATTCTTCAACTATTTTATCGTGAATTAATCCATTTGTAACTAGAATTCCATTTTGATGAAAAACTTCTTTGTTATTGTATGTGATTTCATTACCTGACATGTCAGTCATTTTTCCTCCGGCTTCTGAAATAATACAATAAGATGCAGCTGAATCCCATTCCTTCATTTTGTTTGTTGTTGTGATATATGCTTCAGCTTCTCCTGAACTAATCTTTCCAACCTTTAATGAACTACCAATACTTGTAAAATCTTCAATTCCCAATTTTTTAATAAATGATTTTTCTTTATCTGAAAGATGATGTCTTGATCCTACTACTCTACATTTTGAAAGTTCTGTTAATGTAGTTACAGATATTTTTCTCCATTCATCATTTGAATATCTAAATGCCCCGCTTCCTTTTTGTGCAACAAAGAATGTTTTTTCTGTAGGCCAACTAATAACTCCAAGAATTGGTTTCTTGTTTTTTATCAACGCAATCATTACTGTAAAC
This sequence comes from Candidatus Nitrosopumilus sp., assembly GCA_963667665.2. Lineage (GTDB taxonomy): Archaea > Thermoproteota > Nitrososphaeria > Nitrososphaerales > Nitrosopumilaceae > Nitrosopumilus. The sequence continues at coordinate 1,512,229 of OY763927.2, read as the reverse complement.
TCTCCTGTTTTATCAATAAAATCAGAAGTACCATCAAGTGGATCTACAATCCAAATTGTATCTTTTGATAATCTACTTTGATCATCTGTGTCTTCTTCTGATAAAATTACATGTTCTGTTTGTGAAAGAATCTCTTTAATGATTTCATTACTCTTAAGATCTGCTTCAGTAATTGGAGAATCATCACTTTTTTTTGAAATTTTAAAATTTCTTTGATAAATCTCTAAAATTGTATTTCCTGCCTCTTTTGCAGCCTGAATTGCAATATCTAATTCAGGAATCTTATCCACTATGGGAATACTTTTCAACAAAAATTACCTAAGTTGTAAGTTCTGGCTTTAATGTCCATGCAACTCCTAGCATAATAAATGGAATTGACATTACTCCTATGATCGCAAGTATGGTGTTAAACTGTGATTCTGAAACTAGTGGGTTGTTTACTATCCATGGTAACGGTAATGTAATAATAAACCAAATAGATCCTAAAAGAATAATCAACTTAGCTTTTGCCTTTCTATCTTTCATCATATTATATCCTCAATAGTTGTATTAAATTCATGTGAATTCATTTAATTGATTCTCCTCCATCTACTGCAAGTATTGCACCAGTAGTCCAAGATGCATCATCTGATGCAAAATACATTACTGCTTTTGCTACTTCTTCCGGTTGACCAATTCTACCTATTGGATGCTCACTATCCATGAATTCTTTATCTTTCTGTGTTTTCATAAATGGCTTTGTCATATCTGTATCTACTACTCCAGGACAAATACAATTAACTCTAATCTTATTTTTTGCATATTCAAGTGCCCAACATTTTGTTAGCAAAATTAGTGCTGCTTTTGAAGCAGAATATGCATCAGCATTAAATCCTTGATATGCCTTTAATCCTGCATCAGATGAAATATTAATTATTGAACCACCTGATTTTTTCAAATGAGGAATTGCTTCCTTAGTAAATCTAAATTGTCCTGTAAGATTTACATCTATAATTTCATTCCACTCATCCTCATCAATTTCATGTAATGGTTTGATCTTTGGAAATATTCCAGCATTATTTACAAGAATATCTAATTTTCCAAATTTCTCAATTGTTTTATTTACAACACTTTTTACTTCATTTTTTTTTCTAATATCAGCTGCAATACCAACTGCATTAGAAACTTCTAATACAGATTTTTCTAATCTATCCTTATCCTTTGCTGTAATTACCACTGTTGCTCCATTTTCTGATAAAATTTTTGCAGTAGCAAATCCTATTCCTCTACTTCCACCAGTTACTATTGCAATTTTTCCTGATAATCTCAATATTTTTTTCACAAAAATTCGTAATTTATAGATCAACTATTTCAGAATAGGCACAAAATATTTTATAAAATATCATAAAATCTTATAATTTATCATATGAAATGTTAAATAGTTAAAGTTACTATATAATATGATGCCGAAGGATATAATTCCTATCGACTAAAACTGCGTAGCCCCGCAGAACGAAAAAGGCAATCAGACGTTAACGTTCTGACCACGAGAGGAAATCTCTCAAAGTTCTGCAGTTTAGGGGTGTACGCCTTCTTTATTTTCTAAAATATCTACAGATACTGAACCCATAACATTTCCATTTGGATTAATAATTATGAAAACTGTTTGCATCTCTGAAATCAAAATGGTTTTCTTTCCATTATATTCCCATGTAAAGTATTCAGATGCTCCAGTTTGGTGTGAGGTACTTTCAAGCTGAAAATCTTCAGAAAAATTAAATAATTTTTCTCCAGCCAATTTTATTGATAACGTATCTGGACTACTTCCATTTGGGACAAATCTAAAATAATATTCTCCTTTGTCTATAGTAAATGCATTAGTATAAACTCCATTATTGTACAGTTCAGGATCTGCAAGAGTTACATGAAATATCATATTTTTTTCCTTAGATGAATTTGATGAAAAAACTACTAAAATTGTAATTATAAGAATGGGAATTATTATAATTTTTTTATTCATTTACTAAGTTCTAAATTCCATTATAAAAATAAATTTCTAAATTAATGAGGAACATATTGCATAATCTAGCCTCAGAAAAACCACTAATGTTTAATTTTAGTTAGAAAAATTTTATCTACTGTAAATCAATATTCACCCCTGAAATTAAGTACATATTCTAAAATCGAACTTATGCCTAATTTGTCTAGTAAATGGTCAAAACAGTCACAACCCAGTATTACTGAAAAAATTAATGATACACTCAAGCCTAAAGGTCCCCTAAAACCAAGAGTTCAGGATGGAATTAAAAAATTACAATTACAAATTACAAAATTAGATTCAATGCTAACAAACTTACAAGAACGTGATGCAAAATTATTTCAAAGAATTGTAAAGGCAACACAAAAACACGATACTCAAACCAGTAAAGTTCTTGGTAATGAGTTAGCCGAGGTAAGAAAAGTTACCAAAATTTTGAGTAGTGCTAGAATAGCATTAGAACAAATTGAATTACGCTTAACTACCTGCAGTGATCTTGGAGATACTGTAATAGCAATTATGCCAACAATGGGTTTGATGAAGAATCTAAAATCATCTCTTGGAAAAATAATGCCAGGGGCTGAGCAAGAAATTGGTCAAATGGCAGAAATGCTTGGAGGCTTTATGACAGAAAGTTTCTCAGGAGATACAGCATTTGGAGTTGATGAAACTACTAACGCAGAATCTGAAAGTATTCTCAAAGAAGCTGCTGCTGTTGCAGAGACTTCTGCAGGTCAAATGTTCCCTTCAGTTCCAACAGAAACTCAAGAAACAACTACTGCTAAATTCCTCTAATTCTAAAATTTTTATTCTTCTAGAGAATCTCTAGATTCTTTAATTCTCTTAACTCTACTACCTTCATCACCAATTATTCTATCAATTCCTGATAGTCTGTCTCTTAATGTATTGATGATTGTTTCTACTTGATCAGCTTCATCTTCTACTTGTTTTCTTTTAATTGAAAGATCCCTAATTCCTCTATTTTCCTCTTCTATGTATTCACTAACTTTCTGTAGTTTTTCTTTGAGATTCTTAATATCTACTGATTCTTCTTCAATGTCTTTTTCAAGTAAAGTTCTCTTATCTCTGAGATTCTTAATCATTAAACCGACATAATCTATTGCTTCTTCTAATTTTGCACGTTTTCCTATTAATTCTCCAATTCCAATCTCACTTCCAGACTCTACAGTTGAAGTAGATTCTTCAGTATTCGTGTTCTCCTCTCTTCTTTCTTCTACCATCTCTCCTTCACCTTCTCTGAATTTATCAAACATTTTATGATTTTCTTTTCAATCTAGGAATAAAAAGTTACTAAGAATCTCAAAGCTGACCTTGTGAATGATTTTTAGTCAATTAAAGAAAAAAAAGTGGTGATTATCTCACCCATACTGAATTTCTGAATTCTTGGTTAGAGTTAATTGATTTTTCTGATTTTATGGTCAGTTCTCCAACCTGAAGAAATTTGATATTTGGCACCATCTCAGGATTTTTTAGACTATAATTCATAAAGGAAATGGCAATTACATTCTCCTCATCTATTTCTACAGCTTTTCCAGAAAATACGACTCTGTAACTGAAATTCTCATCTGAGACTGTTTTGTCCATCACATCATTTGTAGAAATTTTCCATAGATTTTCTCCAACCTTAGATGCTTTACCATCAAAGATGACTATCCCTGAATGATATGCTTGGTAATTTACATATGCCCAACTTGATGGTTGACCTTCAAAGGATAACCTTCTCTGTATATCATCTTCTGTAATGTCATCAGGTAACACATAATGTCGGACTTGCAGCTTTCCATTAACTACTTCTTCAGTAAGAATTACTCCAATTCTCTCTTTTTGATTGCCTTGTATATCTGCAAATGAGTATGTTACAGATAACGGTGAAGCACCAAGCATCAAAAAGACTGCTATTACTCCAATAGTTCTGTTGTGAGATTTTTTCATATCTAAGACTTGGTTAAATGATAGTTTAGGGACGGCAAGGAAACGTCCTGTTCCTTAAATAGCAAATTTCTTAAAAATTAACAAAAAATCTTGAAACTGTATCAGTTTTGTAAAAACTTTAGAAATGATTATTTTTTGAGAAAATGAATTTTTTCTTATCAAATTTTAGGCATTAAATTTCTTAGAATTTCTTTCCCGCATCATTTTCTGTAAAATTCCATCATTTTTCTAGCTGAAAAACCTGTTCCGCTTTGCGTTCCGCTTTGATGTTTCAAAATGTTCCTCATAAACTAATTAGTTGTATACTAAGACATGTCAAAACAACAATACAGGTCCGAAATGGGCGTAATGGGTGATATCTTATACGTAACCGCCGATGGTGGTCGTGATGGAGTCATTGTATCTGCGATCTCTCGCAAAGCAAACCTATCTCACTATGCAGTATTAGACAAATGTGAGAAACTGGTAGAAGCTGGCTTAGTAGATTCTGTCAAAAATGACAGGAATAGAGTCTTTATGATTACTGAAAAAGGACTTGAATTCTTCCAGGAATTTAAAAGATTCCAGGGACTCGTAGAAAGCATGAATCTAAGGTATTGATCCCAATGAATCCCCAAATCGTACCTATACAGAGAATAGAGTCTTTTCGAGAAGATGGAATGCTTTTTGTAAGGACTGATGGTATCGTCGAAACAATGGTTAAGACACCTTTGATAATTGCTGGCTTAATTGTCGTAGCACTAACGATGCCAATACAGTCCTCATTCAGCTCTACTCGAACTCTTGATCTTACTCTTTATTCAGATGGATCAGCACATATCTTTACTCAGCTAGATGTAGATCCTTTAGAGCCTGATTTTGAAGTTAATCTATTTGGTTCATCTGTTGACAACTTTGTCGCAGTTGATGAAAATGGATTTTTATTATCTAGTGAAATAATTGGCGATAAAGTAACAATAGATACTTTTGGTTCTTCCACTATAACAATAGATTATGATATTCATGACTTAATTTCAAAAGAAGGAAGAATTTGGACTTTTTCTCTTGAATCACCAATTGATTATTCATTATTGATGCCATCAAATTCCATTATTGTTGGTATGAATGTACTTCCATCAAATATGGATCTAGTGAATGATCAAACAAAACTAGAGCTAAGCAACGGTTTATCAGAAATTAATTATATTTTTGGTACTACAAATCCACCAACCATAAATCCAGTACAACCAACTATTGATATTTCTACATTAGCTCTAATTGGAGTTCCTATTGCAGCAGCTATAACTGGAGCAGTAATTATGATTAAAAGAAAACAAGCAAAATCTTCACTTGTTATACAAACTAAAGTTTCTTCGGGATCTAAAACAAATACAGACTCTCTTGACCCTGGAACTATTTTCAATCTAAGACCACTATTACGTGAGGATGACAAAGAAATCATTAAATTTATTTCTGAAAATGGAGGACAAGCTTTGGAAAGTGAATTAAGAAAAAAATTCCTTCAACCTAGAACTACAATGTGGAGAGCAGTAAAACGATTAGAAAGACAAGGAATAATTGAAATTACCAAAAAAGACCTACAAAATCTTGTCAAATTGAAGAAAGAAATGGAGAAAGAAGAATGAAAAATATAGCATCTCTTGGTTTGTTAATTTTAGTTGCAAGTATGGCTCTTGGAGGCATGACAAGTAATGTTTCTGCTCAAGATGATTCTTCAGTTCTTCTAAAGATTGCAAAACGTGCACAAGAACAAATTCATAATCAAATCTCTGCTGATTCCTCAGATCAAGTAAAGAGATTATTTGAAGAAGGAACACAAAAAGTCAATACATTAGAAAGAGCACTTAGAAGTGATGATGCTGGTTCTGTAAAGGAGAATTTCCTTTCTGCTATGAAAATTTTCAAAGAAATCTCTAGACATTTAACAACATCTGATACAGTATCTGATGTTGTATCTCAAGCTGAATCTGCTTCTATAAGAGACACTGTCAGAGATCCATCAAATCTTCTTCAAAGACTACAAGGATATGTAGATAGCATAAAGACAATTGCCAAAAAACATAATGCTTCAATTGACTTTTCTGAACTAGATGAGTTGTTTGCTAAAGCAAAACAACAGATTAGTGATCATCAATTTGCATTAGCATTAGAAACTCTTCATGAAATTAAAGAAACTATCGTGGAAGTAAAAAAAGAACTTCGTGAAGAAGCATCTAAACATGAATCTCAACGTGCTAACGAATATGCTAAGAAATATCTAGAACAACTTGATCGATTAATTGAATATGCCAAAAAACAGGGTGTCGCTGATGAAATTATAGAAAAACTAGAAACAGCCAAAGAAAATCTCTCTTCTGCAGATAATCCAAGAGAAATTATCAAAGAAATTAGGAAGATTATGTCAATTAAGGATCAGTTTGAACTAACAAAAAATGATAGACTTGAATCTAGAGTTTTACAAGTTGAAAAAACCCTATCTAGATTATCTCAGATAGATGGAGTAGATCAAAGTGATCTAGATGATGCCAGAAAAATACTTGAAAACATTAAAAGCCATTTATCAGAAGGTGAATCAGATGCAGCAAACGATCTTCTAAGAGATTTAGTAAAACAATTACGAGAAATTAAAAATTCTCTTTGATAGATATCATAAACTTCATATACATTTTCTAATCAGAATTGAGCATGGCCTCTCAAGCAATTGTTGTTGGGGTAGGAATTCCAATGATTGTAGTTGGCGCTTTGATGGCATGGTTATGGGCTCCAATGGAAGAATATTTTCAAAATCAAATAGAACTTGTTGGAAGCACTATTGGAATCTTAGGAATAGTATTCTTTATCTCTGGACTATTCTATTCAAAAGAACCTTCAATGCATTAGAAACTCATTGAATAAATAATGAAAAAAACTACTATTATTACTTGAAAGTAAGATTATTTGAGATATTTACATCAGTAGAAGGTGAAGGTATTCTTTATGGAACAAAGACTCTTTTTGTGAGACTTGCAGGATGTCCTTTCACTTGTTTTTATTGTGATACCTTAGAATCTCTTCCCCTTGATTCTGGCACAGAATATACAATTGAAGATGCAAATCAACTAATTGATTCTAATCTCAAAAATCAAACTTACAAAGTAAATTTTACGGGAGGTGATCCATTAATTCAACACCAAGCCGTAGCATTACTTGCAAAGCATATTCAAGATAAAAAAATTCCTACATACCTTGAATCATCATGTTTTGATATTGATAGATTTAATCATGTTTTACCATTTTTTGATATTATCAAAATTGAATTTAAAACAAAAGATTCTGATTTTGTAGACTCTAAACACTATGAAAAATTAATAATTCATGCAATGAAGTGTCTTGAATCATCTGTAAAAGCAAAGAAAACAACTTATATCAAAATTGTAGTTAGCTCAAAAACTCAGTTAAACGAATTTGAAGAATTAACAAATCAAATTTTTGATGTAATCTCTAAAGATGAGATTGATGGATTTATTATTCAGCCAACTTATGGTGTTTCTGAACCATCACTGGATCTTTTATTGAATTTGTATGATATAGTGTATCCACATTATATTGATGTCAAGGTAGTTCCTCAATTACACAAATTCATTGGAGCCCCATAACATTACGATCTGCCTAAAAATCTGATTAGGTTCAAATACTAGAAAAATTCTGTGAAAATATCAAATGGACAAAGAACGTGTAAAAAAACTCGTAAGAGAATTAATTATTGAAATTGGTGAAGATCCTACCCGTGAAGGATTACGAGAGACTCCTGAAAGAATTGCAAATATGTATAAAGAAATCTTTGGGGGATATGACTCTGATTCAGAGTTAATTGTACAATTCTCTGAAGATTCTGATGTAGTTATTGTACGTGATATTCAATTTTATTCAATGTGTGAACACCATATGTTGCCATTTTTTGGAAAAATTAACATTGCTTACTCACCAAATGGCAAAGTTTTTGGAATCTCAAAACTTGTTAGACTAGTTGAAAAATATTCAAAGAGACTTCAAATTCAGGAACGACTAACCAAAAACATTGCAGATGAACTGTATTCTCAAGGTGTTAAAGGTGTAGTAGTTTTTGCTGATGCGGAACATCTTTGTATGAAAATGCGTGGTGTTAAAAATAATGCAACACTCTCTTCATCAGCATTTAGAGGAATTTATGAAAATAAAGAGGAAAAAGAGAGTATAATGAAACTTGTTAGAAAACGTGCCTCAGATTCTTATTTTTAGAATATACAAAAATTAAATAATCAACGATTTTGATTACAGTTAATGGTAAATCATGATAATATCCACATTCCGAAGGAATCATTCCCTCATTGGATTTGGTATGCGGTAGAATGTGTACTTCTTATTGTACTCTCTTTTCTAGCAGCAGTTAAAATTACTGACTCTTTTGGAGAACTTCCAGTAGACATACATAACTATGTGATCACAGGAATTTTTGGATCATTCTTCCTGGTTTGGTATGTTGGAATTAGAGGTTTTATTCTAAAAAAGAAAATTCTTCGTAATCGTTTCTAGAATTATTTAAGATATTTTGTTTTATCTGTAATACCAGCTTTCTGAAATGCAATTTTTCTGTTATTACAAGATTCACAAACTCCACAATGATATTTTTTATTTGAATAACAACTCCATGTTTTAAAGATAGAATCACCCAAAACTTTCATTCCAGCTTTTAGTAGATCTTTTTTTGATAATCCTTCACGATAAGGAGACCAAATCTCAATGCTTTTTCGTAATCCTGAATTTATTCCATCAATCTCTCCTTGATTAAATGCAGCTTCAAGTTTTTTTGCAAAAGTTGGTCTACAATCAGGATAATGTTTATCTCCAGTATGAGCACCGTATACTACCAATGATGCATTTATTGTAAAAGCCCATGCTGATGCAATTGATAGAAATACTGCATTTCTAATTGGAACTACAATTGAGTACTCAAATTTACTAGGAATCTTTCTTTTTGTGCTTGTTAAAACGTTAGAATCACCATACAAGTCTTTCATAAAACCAATATCGATTACTTTATGCTCCTTTAACCCAAGTTTTTTTGCAAAAGATTTTGCAGCTAAAATTTCACTGTTTGCCTTTTGTCCATATGAAAACGTAATTCCATACAACTCATATCTTGATTTCAAAAATGAAACTGCACAAACAGAGTCAACTCCACCGCTAAATACAATGACTGCTTTTTTCATAAAATCTACCTGAAATTATTTTCTCTTATCTGCAGCACCTTTACTAGGTTTACAGATTATTATTTTACATTTTATTTTTTTAGATGCAAATCCTTTTGTCATAGCTAAACTGATCTTTTTTAAATTAGCAGAACTTTTTGAAAATGCAATTACTGAAGGTCCTGCTCCACTTATTGTAACGCCAAATGCTCCAGCTTTTAGGGCATTTTGCTTGACTTTAGTAAATCCTGGTATCATATGCTGTCTTGCAGGTTCAACAATCACATCTTTAATTGAATTTCCAATCAATTCTGGATCTCTTTTCATAAACCCTGCAATAATTGCTGATGCGTTTGATAGATTCAAAACACTATCAGTAAACTTAATTTTTTTAGGAATTACTCCTCTTGATACTTTTGTCTTCTTTTTTGGAACGGCAATATCTGGAATTGCAATACACATTCTAAGATTTTTTGGAGGTTCTATTCTAATTACATCTAAAGGATTTGTCTTTACAATCACAAATCCTCCCAAAACAGAAGCAGCAACATTATCATAATGAACTGAGCCTGCACTAGCTTTTTCTCCTGAACCTGCAAATTCTACTAATGTATTTCCATCAAGCTTTAGTCCAAAGAGTTTATCAAATGCTACAGCAGCTGCAGCAGCTGATGCTGCACTACTTCCCATTCCAAATCCTGTAGGAACTCCTTTTTTGATTTTAATTTCAACACCATTTTTAATTTTTAATTTTTTTTTCATATTTTTTACAACCAATCCTGCAGTGTTGTTTTCAGGATTCATTGGAATGCTATCATCTGTAATTATTGTTATTCCACTTTTTGTTTTGGTTAGTGTTACCTCGTCATGAAATGCATCTATTGCTAATCCAAATACATCAAATCCTGGACCTAGGTTTGCAGTAGATGATGGTGCCTTTACAGTAATTTTTAAGGTCACTAGTTTTCTACCTCTTCACCCAAGTTAAGAATTCTACTTAGAGCACCTTCAAGATTCACATAGCCCTCTCCTGTAACATTTGAAACTGGAATCAATCCTTGTGCAAATCCACCAAGATTTAAACCCCGTAGAATATTTGTAGTCAACGTATAGGTATCTCCATCTGCTTCCTTGTAAATCGCATTTTCTAACGTACTCAGACTTGTTGTCCATTTGAGTATGTCATTTAGTTTGGTACCAATAAGATCTGTTTTTGTTAATACATTAATTGTTGATACATTCAAACGTAATCTTATTGATGTTGCAAGAAGTGCAATTGAAACAAAATTTACTGGTGATGTAATCAAAGCACCATCAAAAAGAAAGATATTTGTTTTTTCTTCTGATGAAATATTTTCTACAAGAAAAGGTCCACTAGAACGATATGCGAACAATTCTATTTGACCCGGTGTATCAACAATTAGATAATCAGGATTTACTCTATTCACTTCACTTTTGATATCATCAATTTTTGATGCAATCAAATCATTTGCCATTATCAAAGCACCGTTTGGACCAAGATCATATTGTTGCATTATAGATACAATATCCACATAGTCTCTTACATCAATATCACAAGTGTATGGTAAACTTTCTACACCTGGATCTAAATTCAGGACAGCTGCAAATGCTCCATTTTTTGTATAATATTCATATAATTTTGATGTAAGTAATGATTTTCCTGCTCCAGCTGTACCAGAAATAAAAATTGTTTTCAATCCTGTATAATTTTTCTTTCTTTGCTTATATTTTAAACTAGAAAATTACCAATGTTTGGTTTTTGAATCCTAAAAATCTCCTTTGTTGTAATTATTTAATCAACTTTTATGCCTAGTTTTAGACTAATTGACAATTTTACCAACAAAATTAAGTCAACTTTCATATTTGAATTCATAAACCAATCATCAAAATGAATTGGAGAATTATTGCTATTCCAGTTACCCTTATTCCAATTTTTGTAATTGCATTTCAGTTTGACATAAACATTAACGATGTCTTGGCAATTGGAATTTTGCCATTTTTAGGCGCAATTGCTGCCATGATGATGAAACTTGGCTTGCAAGGAATAAAATTTGTATATATCACACGAAAATATCTGCCAAAGTTTGATTCTTTTTGGAATCTAATAGGTGTAAGAGTTGGAAGTGAATTTATCAAATTTACAACTCCCATGTTCATTGGAGCAGAATTTGTTGTCATATATTATTTGAAAAAGAAAGGAGTTGAAACTGCAAAAGCAACTTGGATTGCAATAATGGATATAGTTACTGAAGTTCTTGCTGCAGGCTTGTTGTCAATTATTGCAGGAATTCTTGCATTCGTGCATGGTGCATATGTAGTTGGTGCTATAATTATGATAACTAGTTTAATTGTAACTATACTTTGGATTACCCTATTCTTCTTGTCATCTAAAAGAATTATTCTAATGCCAAAAGTTTGCTCTGATTTGGTTACACGAATTGGAAAAGAAAAAGGTGAAAAATATGTTCGACAAACAAATACTTGGATGGAAGGAATATGTAAGATGAGTAAAGAAAATCTAAAGACTACTGAATCAAGAAAAATATTCACAGTTTCATTTCTAATATCAATTGTTTCTTGGTCATTTTATGGAATATCATTTATGATAATTGCTATGGGAACAGGATATGTGATTAATGCATTTGATTCAATCATGGCAGTAATGGGTGCAAATGCAATTGGAAACATGCCAATTACTATAGGTGGTTCAGGATTAGCTGAATTTGGAATTGTTGCATATTTGCATAATCTGGATCCATTTAATTTAGAAATTCCTGAAGGTAGTTTAGCATGGGATGCAGTAATTGGTTGGAGAATTGCAACTTATTATGTGCCTATAGGCATAACTTGGCTCTTGTTAGTTAAGTTGGCTCTAAGTAAAATTCCAAAGAATACTTCAGATAGTACTGATGAAAATACCTTATAGAAACCACTGCATTCGGCATCAACACTCCCACTCCCTGACCTGTTTTATCGTAGCATGTGTTATTAGATATTCGTGAACCCCCAACAACCACTACAAGATTATCTTGACTCTGTCTATGTAATGTCTCATAGTTACAACACAACAAAATCCTATAGATTAGCAATTGTTAATCAAAACCATTGTGGTTTTAGAGATTTTTTAAAAGTAAAGTATAACATTAATGATCTAGAGTTTGTAGAACAAGTAAAACAAAAACAATTAGATGTGTATGCAACACTTAGAGATTTTGTAATTTTCTTAGACAAAAGAAAATACAAACCACAATCAATCAAATCAAGACTAGCTGCAGTCAAAGGTTATCTTAGATATTTAGGATTAAAAATCTACACAGAGGATTGTAAACAAGTAATACGAGTTCCAAAAGATGTACGAGAATATGAAGTTCCACTAACAAAAGAATTGATTTTACGTGTATTGCGAAATGTTCCACCAAGATTGCAAACAGTAATTCTCATTCTAGCATCAAGTGGGATTAGAATTGGAGAATTAGTTCAGCTAAAATTATCTGATATTGACATGTCAACTACCCCAACCACCATTAGACTACGAGCAAAAATCACAAAGACAAGAACAGCAAGAGAGACATTTATCACAACAGAGGCAACAAATTCACTCAAAGACTATCTATCAAGAACACTTGGTTGGATTGAAAATAAAGATAATTCACATCTTGATGATATAGAATTCTTTGGTCGAAGTGCACTAGGTAGTCGTAGAAGAACTGAGAAAACTGTTCAGCCTGATTCCCTAGTCTCAGAAGGATATCTAATGAGACAACTAAGAGTTCACACCTCTAAAGTTCCAGATTTAGATAAGAAAAATCCAAGTGGATATAGTATTGTACATTTTCACGCATTTCGTAAGTTCTTTAGAACAGTTGTTGGCAATGCATCAGGCAGGGATTTTGCAGAATCATTGATTGGTCATCAATTCTACATGAATACTTACTATCAATTGGAAAATGAGAAGAAACGAGAAATGTACTTGGAAGTTGAACCATTACTAACAATTTCTGATTTCAAAGCAGTTGAAACTAATCTAAAACAAATGAATGAGAAATATCAAAGTCTTGAAGCAAAATTTGATAAATTAAAAGAATATTTGGAAAAAAATAGTATAGATTGTATCATTGAATGATTTAGTTTACTAAAAATAATACAAAATTCTTTCAAATGTATGGAAATATCTCAACTTGTTGATAGTTCTAAAGAAATCATTACAGATAGCTTAGCTTTCAATGTTTTTCAAGATAATATTGCATTTCGAGAAAATACTGATGGAAAACACATCTCACTTACTTTATTTGAAGATCCAAAACATTTGAAGAAAACTACATTAAAACTTCTTCAAACTTACATCAAACAATCAAATTGTAAATCTGTGATAGGATTTACTGAAAATGATCCATCTTTAATTGTCTTAGCCACTCAAGCTAGCCTAAATGAAAAATTACCATTTTATCCATATGATTTAGAAAATGATTCAAGTGCAGATAGCAAGTTTATAGAACCTGAAAAAGTTCCATGTTCTTTGATAATTCCTTATTCTATCAATGAAAATCATGTTTTAGAAGTAGTTGAACGATTTTCTCAACAAAAAGTTCCAATTTCACAAGTAATCTCACTAGTTGATGAAAATCTTTCCAAAACTACTTTTTCTAATCAGGATTTTGATTTTGTTTCAATTTGTGATTGGGTTTCTCTAAAAAATAGAATAAGTCATTATCATAACATTACAAATGAAAAAATGGATCAAATATTGGCAAACTTTGGCTAAAATGATCAATTCTGCAAAAATTTGACTATTCTAAGTCAAATCCATATGACTAGACCACTTAAGATCATATAGGGCCCTAGAAATCATAAGTTGATGAAGCTTGGGGGTCATAGCGGTTATTGCGTCCAAAATCATTTTGTATTACTACCATGTTTGATAATTGGCAGCAATGATTTATTATCTGGATGGAGGTCTTTTCTTCAATGATGAGTTTATCCTCTGATATTGAGACAGATACCAAAGTATTGTTTGATTTGTTAGTGAAAACTAAAGCATTTCAATATTCACCAGACAAACCATTTCAATTGGCATCTGGAGCAACAAGCGAATATTATTTTGATCTAAAACTTCTAAATGGTCATCCAGAAGGAATCAATGCCGTTGCCAAAGTATTTTATCATTATATTAAACAAATGCCAGATGTAAAATCAGTTGGTGGTTTGGAATCAGGTTCTATCTCAATTGCAACAGCAATTTCACAATTAAGTTATTTTGAAAACGAAAAAGATTCTTCAAATCCTTTGATCACATCATTTTTTGTTCGTAAAGCACCAAAACTACATGGAACTCAAAAATTAATTGAAGGAATAATAACTTCACCAGTAGTTATCATTGATGATGTAATTACTAGCGGCATGTCTGCAATCTCTGCAGTAAATGCTGCAAAAGATAAATTTGAATGCAAATGTCTAATGTCTATCATTTTTAGAGGAACTGAGCAACATCGCAAAGAAATTGAAAAAGATGTCAAATTAAAATACATTTTCCACAAAGATCAATTTATTGAACAATTCAAAGAATTAGCTGCTTAACAAACTATCTTCCATTGTTTCTAAATTAATTCCATATTTTGTCATCAATGACTCCAAAATTTCCTTGTCAAAGAAATAACTAGTAATTTTTACAGATTTCTTATTTCTTGTAATAGTTCTAACTATTTTCTTTGCTTGAAATTTATCTTCAACAAGATTTTTCAAAGAATTTGGTGTGAGTCTAACATCAAACTCATCGGGAACAAATGTTTTCTTGTTCCAAGAATCAAATTCACCTACAAGATTTACCCCATCTGTAAGTAAACTCCATAACACAAGTGATTCAATCTCATCTTCTTTGAGATTATCAACAAGAATTTTGAAGATTATAGCCTCAAAACTATTGGTTATGGATTTTCTTCTTTGTTTGATGTAATGTTTTGCAACATCAGTTGCAGCATTTGCAAATTTAGTATTTTCAAAAACTCCAATAAAATCTTCCCAAAGTTCTTGGTCTCGTCTTATCAAATCTGATTTGAATTCATGTTTTTCTCCAATTCTTTGAATTTTCCAAATCAGAAGTTTATTTCTCAATGAATTTAGTTCTGATTTTTCATTCATGTTTGCTCTTTTGATATTACTCAAAGGAGTACCACTAACCATATGGATAATGGCTAATCTTTCAACAAATCCCTTGTTTCTTGGTAGTCTTTCTCCGGCAAACCATTTGGCACAAAAAGTCTTGTAATACACCTGAAATTTCTTGTTAGAAAATGTGATTACTCGAGGTTTTGTTGCCCCACTTGAATAGGAGCTCTTGTATGTTCTGATTTTTTCTTTGTTGAATTCTATATCTTGTGCTTCATCCTCACATATTGTTCCAGTTCCTTCCTCATCTATTCCCAAAAAGTTGTAAATGTGAGCATTTGGGAGATCCTCACTTAACAGACATCTGTAATTTAGCCATCTTCCCAGATGAAGTACTGAACTCTTACCTGATTCATTGTCTCCCACAAAAAATGGATAATGAAGAGTGGTGATCCAATCCATAGAATAAGTGATCAGAATATCACCGGAAATCAGGATTTTTCCTCTTTCTGGTAAATCCAAATATCTGTCAACCTGACTTTTTATCTCTTCAAGGATCTTCTCAGTAGTAATTTTTTGCTTGAAAATATCTTGTATTTCATCATTTTCAA
Source organism: Candidatus Nitrosopumilus sp. (assembly GCA_963667665.2). Lineage (GTDB taxonomy): Archaea > Thermoproteota > Nitrososphaeria > Nitrososphaerales > Nitrosopumilaceae > Nitrosopumilus. The sequence goes on along the minus strand of OY763927.2, from coordinate 1,496,318 downwards.
ATGAATATGGATAATATCCACATTCATTTTTTTTCAATGGAATGAAAATACAATCATCTGTCTCAATGGTCTTTTCAATTGAAATTTCTCCTGTTTCTAGATCTTTTACTAGAAAAATAGGCTTGTTTTCAACTAAAACAGATTCAACATATCTATTTTCAATTTTTCCTTTTACCTTTGTAGAACTTGGTTTGTTCCTGTTACTCAAGGCTAATTACCTCCCTTGATCTAAGGTGGAGTTTTTGTTGGTTGTCTATGAATACATCAAATGTTGGAATTCCTTTGAATAGATTAATCCATTCTTTATCTAAAGATAGGATCAAAAAATCCTGAAATAGGAATGTCTTTACTTTCTTTTTCACTTGTTTCACCTTTTTGTTTCTTGATATTCCGGGTCAAGGATTTAGAAACTAACTGTTGGTGAACATGTACAATTACACATTTCTAACTTTTATATCTTTGCGGTAATTTTCTCAATTAGTTCATAGGTTCCATGACCTCGAACGTAATTTCTTAGGTGACTAGTAGAAATACCAACAGTATCTTGTATGTGTTGCCAGTTTTTTGTTAGTTTAAGGTCTCATTGAACTATGGTTCCACTATACCACCTTTACCACCTTGATAACATAGTGAACTAGCTAAATAGATTAATTAATTAATTATTTTATTGTCATTTACCATAATTATTTTTCTAATATTATTATCAATCACTATACTATCAATTTCTTCTGAAAGTTTTATTGGAATGATATTTTCTTTTTCAATTTTAATTTTTTTTATAATAACTAAAATGATATTGTATAATTCAAAAATAATTGATGAGTTTCTAAATAGTGGTCAAGGTGGTAATGGTATAGCAACGTGCATAAGTTTCTGTACATGATATTTTAGGACCATCATAGGCATAATGCCTCTTGTCTGGGGAATACACCAAAAGCACAAAACAAAATGCATGGAAAATTAAAATTCAGATTCATGTATGGCTATACATATCACATTGGAAAAAAATGCAGGCACCAACATGATACATACAGAAGATCAAACTATTCGTACAATCATTGTTTTTGTGCAGGTTTAGACGATACCTGGTGTGATACAATGTCGGGATTTGGCGGATCATCCATCTTTATGAATGGCCGCATGATTCCTTTGGGCGGTTTTCTCTTCCAGAATTTCTTAAAATTATAATCAAACTTGTGTACCCTGATAAATTCATACACTGCTGCCAGATGTGCATCCTTGTCTGCATAACGTATGGAATGATTCATTACACGTTTGAGTACGCTCCATACTTCCTCTACGGGATTCAGATATGGATGTCCGATAGGATACCACAGGACAATAATGTCGCGCTCTGCAAAGAATCTTTTCGTCTCCTGGGATATATGCCACGGTGCCTTGTCTAGTATCAGGACCATCTTGCCTACCTCCATGTACACCTTGTCCATATGTTCTAGAAAGGAAGCGGTATTGACAGTCTGACAGTGATTAAAAAACTGTCTGCCGTCTTGTGTCATGCTGCATATCATTGAGAATCTATGAAATCCTCCGCTCCATAACATGAATATGCGTAGGCACAGTTTTGCCCAATATTTTGCAGACATTGCAGCGTCCTTAAAGTGTGATTCATCTTGTGTTACAATTGTATATCGCATCTTTGTGTATCTTGCAATCTTTTGATACAGGCTGGCTCTCCATTTGTTCACCTCTTCTATTGGTGTTCTACTAACCATGATTGGCTGTGTCTTTTTTCTAGAGTATCCCCACTGTCTGGCATATCGCCTTATCTGCGAGATGCCAAGGTTTTTTCCAGACATCTCTTCTAGTTTGTCGTGCAGTTCTACGGGTGTAAATGCGCGTTCCTCGCACCAATGCCTTGCTTTGTTTAGAATTTTTCTGTCTATCTTGGGTGGACGTCCTGACCGTGGTTTGTCTGAGAGGGCCTGATTTTAATCCTGGAAAAGAAAATGCTGAGCGAGATTCTCTCTCTCAGAAGTGCTTCTTAGGCGTAGATTACGCAGGGATTTAGAGAAAATCAACCCTGGATTGTCTGATGAGGCCTATGAAATAGCCATAGGAAAACTTGAAGGACTTTCATCACCAGATTTAGTAGAAAATAATCGAAAATTTCATGATTTACTACTTTCAGGATGTAAGGTTTCAATTACTGATGAAAAAGGAAAACCTGATACTAAACTTGTAAAGTATGTTGACTTTGAAAATCCAGAAAACAATGATTTTCTTGCAGTAAGACAATTCATGATAAAACAACATGAATCAAAGAGAACAGATCATATTGTATTTGTAAATGGAATTCCACTAGTAATTTTAGAATACAAAGACCCCACCAGTACTAGTGCAACAATAAAAGATGCATTTCATCAGCTGGGAGATACTGATTATCAAAGATACATTCCAAAACTATTTCATTACAATGCATTTCTAGTAATTAGTGATAGAACACTAGCAAAATATGGAACCCTAACATCAAACTTTGAATACTTTTTTGAATGGAAAGATTCTCAAAATAAAAACAAAAAGATTTCAAACCAATTAGATGTGTTACAACGAGGACTATTTGAAAAAGACAGATTACTTCACTTGATACAAAATTTTATAGAATATGAAGATGATGGAACAAAAATAATTAAAAAAATTGCAAGGCAACATCAAGTTGAAGCAGTAAACACAATTGCAGAAAAAGCAAAACAAGTTTTATCACAAAAAGATGAAAACAGAATAGGTGTAGTATGGCATACTACAGGTTCTGGAAAATCACTTACAATGATATTTGCTGTTCAATATTTATCACAATTACCTGAATTTGAAAACCCAACATTTGTAATAATTACTGATAGACGTGATCTTGATGAACAGATAGCAGGATTTTTTACAACAGCAGGTTTTCCTTATCCACGTGCACCAACATCAGTATTAGAAGCTGAAGGTATAGATGATCTTAGAGAAAAACTTGAGACCCCAGCAGGAAAGATTATCTTTACTACAATTCAAAAATTCCAAACAACAAAAGAAGAAAAAGAAGGAAGAATAAAATATCCAAAAATCTCTGATAGACGAAATATCATAATAATTGCAGATGAGGCCCATCGCTCACAATACAGAAAAATTGCTCAAAATCTGCAAATAGCACTCCCAAATGCCCTTAGACTGGGCTTTACAGGCACACCAATTGAGATGGAAGACCGCTCAACCACTGATGTCTTTGGTTCAGTAATTTCTACCTATAAAATTCCTGAAGCAGTTCGAGATAAAACTACAGTTGAGATTGCGTATGAAGGACGACGAATTGATCTTCATTTACTAAATCAATTCATTGGTAAAGACTTTGCAGAAATTACCGAAGATATTGATGAAGAAGCAACAGAAGTTCTTTCAAAAAAATGGACTGAAATGAAAAAACTCTTTGAGGATCCAGATAGAATCCAAGTAATTGCAAAAGATCTAGTTGATCATTTTAATGAAAAGAAAAAAGTCCTCAATGGAAAAGCAATGCTTTGTGCAAGCTCTAAAAAAGCAGCAGCAATGTACAAAGAATTCATAGACAAACAAGATAATCATCCAGAATGTGTTTGTGTAATATCAGGTTCAAAAAAGAAATCACTTGAAGGACTATCTGATGAGAAAAAAACTCTTGAAGATTATCTTAATCCACATTATAGAAGCAAGCAAAAAATTAAAGAACTAATTAAAAATTTCAAAGATGAAAAAAATCCTGTTGAACTTTTAATTGTATGTGATATGTTACTTACTGGATTTGATGCACCATTACTGCATACAATGTATGTTGATAAACCATTACGTGATCATAACTTAATTCAAGCAATTTCTAGAGTCAATCGTATTTGGAAAGACAAACCTCAAGGATTAATTGTTGATTATATTGGAATAGGAGATGATCTAAGAAAATCCTTCAAGGCATTTGCAGAACAAGACATCAAAGAAGCAATGAAGCCAACCAAAGAAATTATTCTATACATGCAAAACAAACATGACAAGCTCATTAACTTTTTTGAAACACCAATTTCTGATTACCCCACCTTACCTGAAGACAAACAAGTAGAATTAATCTATAATGCAATTGATGAAATTGTAGAAGATGATGATGTCAAACGTAAATTTGTAAAAAATGTGACCGAATTAACAAAAGTATATGCAGTTTGTACGCCTAATCCTGCCTGCCAAGAAGTAGAAGATGATTTGAGAACATTTCAGAAATTACGTAAAATACTCTCAAAAAGTACCTCAAATCCACCCCAAATTTCTGATGAAAAAGAATCAGCCATTCAAGATTTAGTTGAGAAAGGAATTGGAACAAACAAGATCATAAAACAATTTAGTATTGAATATGATCCCGAAAAAATTAATCTAAACAAAGAACTAGACAAACTACGCAAATATAGACAAAAGAATCTCAAAGTTGAACTTGCATACAAGTTACTTGATGATGCAATTACTGCCAAATTCAAAAGAAATGCTATTGCAAGAAAAACATTCCTAGAAAGAATTGAAAATGCATTATCAAAGTATCATGGAAGATTTGAGAACTTTGAAACAACAATGACTAGAATCATAGAGATTGGAAATGATGTTACAAACCAAAAGAAAAAAGAAGAAGAATTAGGATTATCTGAAGAAGAATACATTTTCTATGAGGCAGTAGCTCAGGCAAAAGAGTATGCAAAATCCGATGATACACTCAAGGCAGTATCTATTCAGTTAACTGATTTTCTTAAACAAAATACTACCATTGATTGGATGAACCAAGAAAGTATCAAGGCCAAAATTCGTGCAGGTATTAAACGAATTTTATTAGAATCTGATTATGCCACTGAAAGCTTTGAGAAATTGATTCCTGTAATTATGGTACAAGCAGAAAATAATTATGCAGAGATATAATTTTGAAATCTAAAAAGAACAAACTTCAAACTGAATCAATAAACAATCCTGGTTCAATTCCCTCCAATAATTGGATTACAACAACTATTGGAGATATAATTGGAAAAGATGGGGGGTATATCAAAACAGGTCCATTTGGAACAGTTCTAAAAGCCCATGAATATTCTACTCACGGTGTTCCAATTATTTCTGTTGGAGAAATTAGATATGGAACAATTAAAATTAATGATTCAACACCTAGGGCCCCTATTGAAGTAGTAAAACGATTACCTACATTTTTGCTTAAAGAAGGTGATATTGTTTTTGCTCGTAAAGGCTCAGTAGATCGTTCTGCATTTATTAGATTTGAACAAAATGGTTGGTTTCTAGGCTCTGATGGAATAAGATTACGATTACCTAAAACTTGTGATTCTCAATTCATTGCATATCAATTACAAACTCCTATGATTCGTAATTGGTTTTTACATCATGCAACTGGTTCAACAATGTTATCACTAAATCAGAAAATAATTGAACGAATTCCAATTGTTTTACCTTCTTTATTGGAACAACAAAAAATTGCTAAAATTCTAAATATTATGGATAAAAACATTGAACTTAAACTTCAAATGATTAAACTACCTGAAATCATTGGAAATATAATTTTTAAAAAATGGTTTATAGACTATGACTTTTCAAATAAAAAAATAATTTACAATGATGAACTTAAAAAATATATTCCAATTGGATGGGATGTAGAAAATTATGGAAAATTATTAACATTTGAAAAAGGCATTGAGCCAGGTTCAAAAAATTATCTTACTGAATCTAATGAAAACTCAATCAAATTTTATCGTGTGCGTGAAATGGCTGATAACTCTATTTGTAAAACCTTTGTGGAACAATCATTAATAAAAAATACCATATCTGAATACGAAGATATCTTAGTATTCTTTGATGGAACTGTTGGAAGAGTGCAAACAGGTATTATTGGATCATATTCTTCAGGAATTAGAAAAGTATATTCTAAAGATAATTATTTCTCAAAGCCTTTCATTTACTTCTTAATGAAATCAGAAACAATACAACAAATTTTATGGGAATCTTCTACAGGATCAATTATCTTACATGCAGGAAGTTCATTAAAAAATATGATTGATGTAATACCTGAAAAAAAATTATTAGATGAATTTTCAAAGATTTCTCTTCCACTTTTTAGACAAATTATTCAATGTAAAAGAGAAATTGAAACACTTTCTCAAATAAAAGATTCTCTTCTACCAAAGCTTATGTCAGGAGAAATTAGAGTATGACTGTAAGTACTTTTGAAACTTGTTTGATAAGATTACATAATCTTGGACAACGCTTAGTCTATTCAGATTTTGTTTTAGATAGACTTGCTCCAAAACTTGATCCTGCAAATATCAAGACCATCTATACTGAAGATGAAAAAGAAGAAGCTGAAAAATTAGGTGTAGATTTATAAGAATATGCAATTACATCAAGAATTTGTTTTGATTTCAATGTAGTACAATTATTTTCATTATTAGAAATACATAAAGATCTAGTAACTCATCTAACAACTCCCGAAAGACAAAATCTAGAAAAATCACTTTCTGATGCATGGAAAGTTGTTGAAGATCAAAAAACTAGAATTTGTAAATGGAGAAATAATCATACTGCACATGGAATTACCTATGCACCGGATGGTTCTTTTATAATGATTCCAGATATTGATCCTGACTATTTCCAAGGACAAATTAAATTATACAAAGCAGCCAAAGCAGCAATAATCTACATTAGTGGTTTTATAAAAAATACCCCTGAATATCCTGCTGTAATGGAAGATTATAGAAAGAGATCAGAAGGAATCAAAACTATGACTAGTCAACCATATCTGCAAATTGATGTAGACCCTATTCTTAAAGATGTTAAAGAATCTCTTAAGAAAAATGGATTTGATTTAGATTTTAAAACAAAATTAACATTTCAATAAAATGATCTTTGATGATAATCTTATCTGTCAAGTTTGCAATCATCCCAAATTATGGCATAGTGTAACAAATCGTAATCAATCATGCAAACAAAATGGTTGTAATTGTACAATTCGATATGATTAACATAACTCAATCATAAATATCACTAAAATACTATGTGCATATAGATTTAATTTTTGATATAATGTCATCAGGAAATTATCTAAATAATAAAGCAGAAATCGACAAAAACTATAATGTTGTTTGTGCAGGAAGAGAAGAATTAATTGATCTTATTGATGATGATGAAATTACAGATTATGCAGTAAAAAACAACCTAACCATTGTAACACGTGATGTTGAATTTGTTCAAAGATGCTGTGAAAGAAAAGCCAAGGTTGCGGTATTACGAGGAAATTTTCTTTATTTTATAGAAGATGCAAAACAAATGTTTGGGCCAGAACCAGAAGAACTATTTTCATAATTTCTCTATTTTTCTCTAATTTGAGCCTAAATTTTGTGTTTATACGGTAAAAAACTACCATAGAAACCACTTTATCTTCAAGTGAGTTTTTTTAATTTGTGGATTTCAAAAGTAAAGTAGTTCTAATTACTGGTGCATCATCTGGAATTGGTAAACAAACAGCAATAGAATTTGCAAAACTAGGAGCTAACATAATTTTAGTTGCAAGAAGAAAAGACAAACTTGAACAAGTTGAAAATGAATTAAAAGAATTTCATACATCTGTACTAGTTTGTCAATGTGATGTTTCAAAAAAAGATCAAGTAAATGAAATGTCAAAAACTGTTTTAGAAAAATTTGATTCTATTGATTTCTTGGTAAATAATGCTGGTTTTGCAATTTATGGTTCTGTATCTGATCTTACTATAGATGAGATAGAATCACAGATGGAAACAAATTATTTTGGTATGATTTACTGTATCAAAAATTTTCTTCCATCAATGCTAAAGAAAAAATCTGGTCATATAGTGAATGTTGCATCTGTTGCAGCCAGCTTTGGTTTGCCTAGAATTGCTTCATACTGTGCATCTAAATTTGCAATGTTAGGATTCTCTGAGGGTCTGAAATATGAACTAAAAAATACTGGAGTTGGCATCACTGTTGTCAGTCCAATCATGGTTAGAACTAATTTTTTTGATCATTCTTCATTTGAAAAAATGCCAAAATACTCACCAATGTCACTTAGTTCAAAAACTGTAGCCAAAGCAATTTTGAAGGCAGCAAACTCTCCAAGACTGGAAATTATAGTTCCATCTGTAGTACGTGGTGCTGTATGGATGAAAAATACATTTCCTTATTTTATCAATCCTATATTAGGAAAATCTTTCAAAAAGCAATTAGATTCTACAAAGAAGAACTAGCTTATTCTTCTGCATTATCTGCAGCCTCACTAGAGCCTACATCTAACAATTCTAGTGATTTTAATTCAAATTGGTAAATTGCAGTCATTTCAATTTCTTTATCTAGATATTCTGAAGCTTTTTTGCTTATTGGAGCTTTGTGTTGATCAAAAACAAACTCATAAACTTCTCCTTTAACCAAATCATCAATTTTTATCTTTTTTGGCAAGTCCATTGTAACTATATGTCTTCCATCTTCTATAACGTCATACAACTGTACATCTACTTTGTTGTCTGCATTATAAAATTCTAGAATGTATCCTGATTTTTTCATCTCTTCTGGTTTCTGAAATTTTGCATTTTGAATCTCATCAGAAACCCAATCAGGAATTTCATCTTCTTTCTTTTTTACCATATCTTAAATTCTTTATAGTTCTTGTTTTTCTTTTTTACTTTTTGACCACCATTCTAAATAGTCATCATGTTTGTCTTCCCGTGTTTTTTCTCTTTGATTTAGTTTGTATCTGATATCTGATACTTGTTCTCTTGTTGCGTATAATCCACATCTTTTACAAATGAAATGCTTTGTGGCAGAATCCATTTTCATTGGAATTTCAATCTCATCAAATAATTTGAATAAATCATCTCTACCTCTGTCTTCTTCTGCAGTTTCTGCTTCATACTTTGCTATGATCTTCTTTTTCTCTCTTGCTGTACATTCTGGGCAATTAGGCACTGATGATTTGGCAAGATTTTTTCCATAAAAGCGTTCCCACACTCCTGATTGATCGATATTAATCTGACACGCGGATTTTTTCATCATTCCTTTCGGTCCGTTCGCCCATCGAAATCCCGCGTGCCAGATGAACAAAATTCTAAAAATAATGTATTATCTCTTTTCTTCCAAAGTCTGAGCTGCAATCTTTGCTAAATTCTCTGCTCCATTAGGAACAAAATTCTTTGAAAATTCACTCAAATTTTCTTCAAATTCTTCATAATTCTCTTTAATTTTGGATATTGCTTGAGTTACTTGCTTTGTTTTCATGGCTAGTACTCCTAGATTTTTCTCTTCTGCCCATCTAATGTTATTTGTGTGCTCATCATAGATCGGAATTCCAATTATTGGTTTTGATTTTCCACCAATAATCTCACCCATTACAGTGTGAGAGCCATTAACAACTGCATATTTGCACAAATTCAGTATTGTATCTTTTTCTTGTTCTGAAAGAAAACCAATATCGATTTGTATCCAATCTACTTTTTTATCCAAAGCTTCTGAAATTGAATATTTTTTACCATCTTTTCCTGTAACAGAATCTATGTTTGAATCATTTCTTGCATGTGAAATAATTCTTTTTTCATTTCTCATCTCATCTTGATGAAATACTTCTTCATATCTCTGACCAGTTCCATCATTTGTCGATTTGTTTCCAGTTCTCATCCAATAACCAAATTCATTATTTTCAACTAATTTTTCAAGATCTGAAATATTTTCTTTTTTGATTTGTTTGTTATTTGTAAAATATCCTACATACGTTACCTTCTCTTCTGCTTCTTTTATGAAATTTAGATTATATTCACATATAGTATATGGTGGTGGTGAATCAGCAACAAGAATTTTTGATGCTTTAACAATTTGTTTTGCAATAAAAATTAATGATGGATAAAGATATGATCTTGAATTGTATAGTTTAGGTCTAAATTGATTTGTAATAAACAAACTTGGAATGTTTCTATTTCTTGCCAAAATATTTGAACCCATATCCCCATCATTGATTACAAGATCAAATTTTTCTTTGTTGTAGAGTTTTCTCTCTTCTCTCAAATAGTTTGCAATCTGTCTTACCAATGAAGGATTCTTTGAAACAGGTAATAACAAATTCATCAATGACATTGAAACGCTTGGACCAAATTTTCCATCAATTGGTGTTGGCATTAAGATCTCATGAATTTTTTCTTTTTTGTCTGGAAATTTTTTTAATAATTTTTCATAAACATGACCTTTGCTTGAAAAATGAACATCAAAGTCTTCTTTTATGTAGTCACCTAATACCTCATTTAGCCTCATCATTCGAGAATAATGACCACTTCCCCATGGATAGATGAATTCTCCTATTTTGAGCACAATATGAAACTAAATATGCCGTTTAAATTCTCAGTGATTCTCCTCTAGGGAATCTAAAATATCATGAAGATTATTAGGTCCTACCTGAACTGAAATCTTTTTCTTTGTTTTAAGAGCAGATGTTACTTCTTTTTTTGAAAAAACAGGAATTTCATTTGAATTGATTGTGACTATTTTTTCTAATTTTTTGATATTTCTTTCCAATCCGATCTCTTTTGCTTCATCAAACAAACTAGTATCTACTCCAACAAGTGGAATTATGGGAATTTTTTTCTTTTCAAATACTCGGTTTAATGAACTATCAATAAAATTCGTGGAAAATACTAATGGAGATAAAGCTAGTGATACATGATTGTTTGAATATTGTAGCATTATCTCTAGTATAGAATTTACATAGATCAAGTAATTTTTAATTCCATTCGGTTTTATCTTTAGATGATAAAATTCTAATTCAATTTTGTCTTGTACTAGTCTTGGAATTATTTGATTAATTATTTTGGCTAGATTCATTAATTCTGATTTTTGTCTATAACATACAATGATCTTTGTATCATAACCTTGTTTTATTGTCTCAAAACAAGAAACTGCTGATAATTCATCATATACTGCACAAATTGTTTTCTGATTTTGTGATTGATATGGAATACCACCCTTTCCTTTATCTGAAAAAATACAGATGTATGCGTTATTTTTTGTTAAATATGTATACAACAATTTATCATAATTTTCTTCTGTTCCAGGACGAGCTCCCAAATTAGATTTTTTTTCTATTATGCTTGATGTTGCTGCAATTTCTACATCTTTTGTGAGAAATCCTTTTGATGTTCCTTCAACTTTTACTAGAAATTTTTCACCTTTTAAGAGCAGATTACCACCTACTGATGTAATTTCAGAAACTACATCTTGAAAATTATTTTTAATATGTCTGGCAATTGCAATTTTTTCTATTCCAAAAAGTAAGTTAATTGCAGATGATGCAAATACAGGATCGTTTGCATCAACTAAAATTACATCACCATCACGTTTTACAGATTTGAATTCCTGATTTTTTATTTTAAGAATTTTTTTGATATTTGTAATTAACTGTGAAATTTTATTTTTTGTAAATATAGTTGGAAAAACTACAACGTATGATATTTCATTCATATTTTCTATTTTGAAATCTACTTGTTTATAATTTAGGACAAAACTCGGGTAATCAATATAAAACAAATACTTCAAGTGAAAATATGACAAAATTCACACAAGAACAAGTAGATGATCTTAATTCAAGAATAAAGACTGCTGAAGAGGCACTTCAATGGGCCTCAGATAATCTTCACCCTAAAGTTGCAAAAGCATCAAGCTTTGGTGCAGAAGATTCAGTAATAATGGATATTATGATAAAAATTAATCCAAAATTTAGATTCTTTACATTAGATACTGGAAGACTACCACAAGAAACCTATGACATTATGGATCTAGTACGAAAAAAATACAATATTTCAATTGAAGTACTATTCCCTGATGCCAAAGAAGTTGAAGATATGGTTAGAGAAAAGGGGGTGAATCTTTTCTATGAAAGTGTAGAAAATAGAAAATTGTGTTGTGAAATTCGTAAAGTACATCCAATTAACAAAATACTTAGTACATTGGATGGATGGATTACTGGGTTGAGACGTGATCAGACCCAAACCCGAGAAAATATTTCAATCTTTCAATTAGACCATGGACATGATGGAATTCTAAAGATTAATCCAATCATTGATTGGACTTGGGAACAAGTTCAAGAATATATCAAAAAGAATAATCTTCCACAAAACAGTCTTCTTGCGAAAGGTTATCCAAGTGTTGGTTGTGAGCCTTGTACAAGAGCTATAAAGCCTGGAGAAGACCTTCGTGCAGGAAGATGGTGGTGGGAAGAAGGTGGAAACAAAGAATGTGGCCTTCATATAGACCATAAATAGAGAATTTTGCATGTCAGAAAACAATTCAATTAAACCACACGGCGGGGTATTGATAAATAGAATTACTAAAGTTGATCCTACTGGATTATTCTCAATTACAATTAGTGAAGATCTTGCAAATGATGTTGAAAATATAGCAGATGGAATTTTTAGCCCTCTTGAGGGATTTTTAGGACAACAAGATTTTGAAAGCGTTGTTTCAAGAGGAAGATTAACAAATGATTTAGCTTGGACCATTCCAACTGTTCTTGATGTTGATGAATCTACTGCTTCTAAAATGAAAGAATCAGGAGATGTATTATTAAAGAATCCTCAAGGAGTAGGTGTTGCAGTATTACATGTTGAGGAAACATATTCTTTTGATAAAGAAAAAACCGTACAAGGAGTCTATGGAACAACTGATTCATCTCATCCAGGTGTTGCAAAGACAATGTCAATGAAGGATTATCTGGTAAGTGGAAAAATTGATTATATTCAAAGACCAGAAGATACTGAAATTAGAAAAAATAGACTAACTCCTAAACAAACAAGAGAAGCATTTGCACAAGCAGGATGGAAGACAATTTGTGCATTTCAAACCAGAAATCCTCCACATGTTGCACATGAAATGCTACAAAAAACATCAATTACAACACGGGATGGAGTATTTGTAAATCCAATTATTGGTAAGAAAAAATCTGGTGACTTTGTTGATGAGGTTATTGTAAAATGCTATGAAATCATGATAAAATTATACTATCCAGAAAACAGATGCAAACTTGGAACATTACATACTGAGATGAAGTATGCAGGTCCAAAAGAGGCAATTCATCATGCAATTATGAGACAAAACTATGGATGCACACACATCATAATTGGACGTGACCATGCAGGTGTAGGAAAATTTTATGATCCATTTGCTGCACAAAAAATATTTGATGATTATCCAGAATTAGAAATTTCTCCAGTATTTTTCCCACCATTTTTCTATTGTAAGAAATGTCTTACATACACAAACCCAAAGGCATGTCCACATGATGATGATGCAAAAGAGCAGATTAGTGGAACTAAACTAAGAGAGATGATTCAAAATGGTCAATCCCCATCTGAATTTATTCTTAGACCAGAAGTAGCAAAAGTAATTTTAGATCATCCAAAACCTTTTGTTGATTAGATATTTATTCAATCAAATTTTCTCTAGCTTGTGAAATATTTACTTGCTATAGTTTTACTTGCAGGATTTTTTACCACTTCAGCATTTGCTCAAGAAGTGAATAATCCTACTGTAATTATTGATACAATAGAAATTCCTGCAGAAGAATTTAACAGAGTTTTACGAGATGCACCAATTATATCACTTGATGATGTACATAGTACTAGCTGGCAAGTAACAATTGATAACAATCTACTTTATGCAAATCCAAATGGAGATGCTGTACTTCGAATTTATAATCAAGATCATTCAGCAACAGAATTTATTGAAATTGGAATGGGATCCCAACCTGATAACAAATTATGGGTTGCAGTAAAAACTCCAAAGGAAGGATATATTATAATTTTCAGAGATTTAGATAGAGGTTGGTATCCAGAGGCTAAAGTTCTCATGTCTTATACTGACAGAGCAGGACTAACTGTGAATAATGGGGGAAGAATTGTTGTTACAAATCTAGCTATTGATGTATTTGCAATTGATTCCTACTCTGTGCATGGATTGGAAGGCTCCACTGATCCTCCTGCAGTAAATTCTGGAAGCATAATTGTAGAGTTTCTATCAGGTGATCCTGCAAAGAACATCTTTGCATTGTATCCATTTTTTCTTGCAATAGGTCTTTTTGCAATAGTTGGTATTTTGTTTCTTAGCAAAAAACGATAATTGATTATTATTGAATAATAGAAATTGGATTCTCAGATTCTGTATCTAAAGAAATTTTTTGTCCATTTTGAAGTGATGAAAATTCTTCATCAGAAACAATTACCATTGGAATGTTAGATAATGCACAACCTGTGGCAACTGTAAGATCAGCTTTTTGACAAATCATTGCAAGTGGTGCTGAATTATTTGATTTGATTGAATAGATAGTATATGCACCTACACTACTACCAACTCCTGATGGAAATACTAAAACTGAATTTTTAATTGATTTTTCAAATAATTCATGATTCTTATCGCTAATTATTCCTGTTTTTTTATCTACTGTACCCAAAAAATTAATTGGCGCTTCTGATTTTAGTATGATTCCCTCAACCTTACCTTTTACAAGAATTTTCTTCACCTTGTTTCATCTTCAATTATTTGCGATAACGGTTTTAGGTTTACATCAACACCGTTAGAATTTTTTAGATAAAATGCACCTTTGATGCTATTTGTAGTAACTGCATCAATTTCATCTTTATTGATTAGTGGTGTTAGACATGTACAACAATCTGAAAGAATTTCACATTCTGCACGTTCTAATTCATTTGTATATCCTATCTTTCTTGCCTGCTCTTTTACAGTTCTGGGACAAAAAATCATGCATCGCTTCTTAAATGATCGTCCTTTAAGCCTAGCAGTAAGATCTGAAATCTCTTCTAATCCTAATTGGGGACTACCAAGAGTAATCAGGTCTCCTTTTTCTGCAGTGTTTAATTCATCATGAACATTTTGCATCTCTTTTTTATCAAAATCTACTTTTTCACAATCTGCATCCCCATCTCCAAAAAGAAATTTTGCACAAGTTCCCGAAGTTCCCATACCTCCACACATGGCCTTACATTGACGCCTATCCATATCTCCTAGACCTGATATGTTTACTGAAGTGTCTCCAACTTTACCTGCAAAAAATCCTAACATTCCATAGGTTAACTCGTTTGGATTATCCACTTTCATTCTAATTGTGAGATTAGGCGAATCTTCTTTTCGTAAGGAAGAATATGGACTCTTTCCAGTAATTGCACTTGCAAGTGCACTAAAAGAACTCTCCTTGTTTGTTTTTAGATGATCATAAGAATTTGCATGAATTGCAGCATTACTTTCTGCAAAGGCTACTTGAGTTCCATCTTTTGGTATATCAAATATCTCATATGGAATACATGAAAATGATGGAGTAACACCCATTGTTTCATACGAATTTTTAATTGAGAGTTGTTTTGAAATAAAATTTTCATCTAAATTATAGTTTGAAACATTATCTATATCAAATCCCATAGGATTCAAAGTTGTTTTTACTTTAACTCTAGCATCTTTGCTAATACTTGAGAGTAATTCTTCTCCTGCATCACCAATTGTATTGTAATTAACACCTGATAGATGTGCCCATTCTATTGGAACAAGTCTTTCTGCATCAGTTGCCTCACCTGTAGCAACTAAAATTCTATATGCCATCTGCATAATTTCACTTTGTTCACCTTTTAATGCAGATTCTTCTTCTCTAGTTAACTCCACAAAACATGTTAGTTATTTACAGATATAATACTTGCATGTAAAATATTACATGAATATGGAAAAAATTCTACGTGGGATGATGTCCACTATGAATTCAGTTAAACCACCCAGAATGACTGCATTACGTGAACTTCATGAGGTAGAAACTGGTGGTCCATTTAGTATTCTAATAGGTACCATTCTTTCTGCTAGAACTAAAGATGAAAGTACAACCAAAGTATGCAAAGTTTTATTTTCAAAATACAAAAATGCTAAATCTTTGGGAAATGCTAAGGTAAAAGATATAGAGAAAATCATAAGGTCCATTGGATTTTATCATGTAAAATCCAAAAGAATCATCGAAGTTGCTAAAATCATTGATTCTCAGTATAAGGGAATTGTGCCTGATGATTTGGAAACTCTAGTAAAATTGCCTGGCGTTGGTAGAAAAACTGCTAACTGTGTATTAGTATATGCTTATGAAAAACCTGCAATTCCTGTTGACATTCATGTTCATAGAATTTCTAATAGATTGGGTTTGGTTGATACTAAAACTCCTGAAGATACAGAACAAGAACTAATGAAAAAGATTCCAAAAAAATACTGGCTTGACATTAATGATACATTTGTAATGTATGGACAAAATATATGCAAACCCATATCTCCAATGTGTGATGTATGTAAAATTAAAAGAAATTGTAAATACTACAAGCTAAATAGTTTCTAAAAATATAAAAAAAACACAAGATTGATTTTTAAAAAAAGTTCAATCTTATGATATTGTGATTGTCCACTTTACAGATAGACTATCTCCGTTACTGACGGAAATTCCTGTAATACCGTTAAGTAGCTGTCTTGAGAACATATTCCAATGTGTTCCTGCTGTCTGAGTTGATGGACATTGACCATTTGTAGGTGATCCATTATAGTCAGCATTGAATATGGCTGAATCAATTACTGCTGTTGCATTTGATGTATCAAATGTAAATGGTGCACTAGATGTATCTAATGTTACAATTCTTGATGTTAGTCCTGTATCAGTAGTTGCAGTTACATTTCTTTTTGCCATGTCTCCACCACCTGAGGTTCCTGTACCGCCTGAAGCTGAACATACTCCATCTCCATCAGTTGCTGATGCTAATGTTGCATTTGCTACACCAAGATGAGTACCTGCACCTGAAATTGTTCCGTTACCTATACCGATATGGGTAAAAGCTGCAGAATCTGCGATACATGTTCCGTCATTGGTTTGACCACCAGTATTGAAGAAGAGGTGTTGTGCTGCACAATCTATTCCGGCTATTACTACTATGTTGTCATTTTGCATGTATGCCTTTATGTCTCCAAACTCATTGAGAACTTTGTATTCGACATGACCTAACATGCCTACATTTTCTTGAGTTTGTGGTACAGCAGATATCATCAGAGTAGAAGTATTTCCACTTAGACCTAATGTTCCTACTGCAACTGCAAAGATACTTGCAAATAACACAATAGATGTGATTCTTTTCATTGAACTGACTATAATTTACTGTATTATAGGAGGGATATTACCGTTGAATTAAAAGAAACTGTAAAGCTCAAAACACCCTAAAAAGTGCCAAAACGGATCTATTAGTTGAGGGTTTTTTGCCAAGCTAACCTTCTTCAACTACTGGTTCTTCAATTGACTCTTCTATTACAATCTCCTCTTCAATTGACTCTTCTATTACAATCTCCTCTTCAATTGACTCTTCTATTACAATCTCCTCTTCAATTGACTCTTCTATTACAATCTCCTCTTCAATTGACTCTTCTATTACAATCTCCTCTTCAATTGACTCTTCTATTACAATCTCCTCTTCAATTGACTCTTCTATTACAATCTCCTCTTCAATTGACTCTTCTATTACAATCTCCTCTTCAATTGACTCTTCTATTACAATCTCCTCTTCTATTACAATCCCTTCTGATGCTGAATCCTCCTCCTCAACTGAGGAATCCATAGAAATTGTAGCTGATACAATAATAATTCCAATAATTACTGCTATTATTGCTCCAATACCTGCAGCTTTATTCACACAATTATTTTCTTATTCATGTCTATAAACTTGACTAAATTTTAGGCTGATTTTTTTTATATTTGATCAAATTACAATAAAACTACATGAAACTAAAACTATTTTTCCTTTGTTTTGCTTCTTTAATGATTTTTGTTTCTTTTGAAAATGCTTCTGCAACATCTGAACCAATCTTAATCACTATATCACCAAGTATGTAGGATGTTATCTTTGATGGAAAATGGACAAATTATTCAGAATGGAAGCAATCAAGCCATAATCTATATTCTTTTGGTGATGAAGAAATAACAATACATCTAAGAACAGCTCATTTTGGAGATTACATCTATGTTTTTGTTGATCCTGTTAATGATTTAACACTTGATGAACTGGATAAAGCAACTATTTGTTTAGATGGGAAGAACAATAAAAGTGAAATTTTTGATACAAATGATTTTTGTTTTTCTATTTTATTAGAAAATAATGAAGGTACTGTTTTTCAAGGAATTACTATAGATGAATCTACAACATCCATGCAAAAAATTCCTAATCCTGATGATTTTATTGCAATTAGTACTGTATCTGATGAAAATGATCGTTATACTGAAACTCCACATCCAAGTTATGAATTTAAAATACCAATTGAATTGTTAGAACGTTCAGATAATTATGGATTTTATCTTTCAGTTTATGATGCAAGTTTAGATAAATTTTATTCATAGCCTGAAAATTCAAGAGATAATTCTTTTAATATCCCACCCCCATCTGAATGGGGAGATATTGTGTCTCCTGACAAGTCGCTTCCTGAATTGAGTTTACCAATTCTAGTATTTACAATCCTAATCTTCACAATCATTATAGTACAATCTAAGGTAAGAATTGGAATTTTTCGATGGTGATAGATCAGATGTTGGATAAAATTCTTAGAAAAATTTTGTGAACAAGATTATTCAGGCATAAAATTTGTTATAAATTAATATTCATTTGCTTTAGGGTAGGGATGAAGCAATGTATGGCTCAGAAGAATCCACAAATCTCAATTATTATTCCTACATATAACGAGTCTCAAAATATAGTTGGTATTCTCAAATCAATTCGTGCTAATATTCCTAAGGGAATTTATACTGAAACAATTGTAATTGATGATAATTCTCCTGATGGAACTGGCAAAATTGTAGAAGATTATATTTGTAGCATTAAAAAAATTGCAGAAAATACTATTGATGTAATTCATAGAAAAGCAAAAAATGGACTCTCTTCTGCAATTCTAAATGGAATTCAAAATGCAAAAGGAGAAACAATTGTTGTAATGGACTCAGATTTTTCACATCCTCCACAAATTATCCCAAAGATGATTGAAACCCTAAAACAATATCAATGTGATGTTGTTGTGGCTTCACGATACATTACAGGAGGAAATATTCAAGGTTGGACAACTAAGAGAAAACTAATGAGTAAATTTGCAACTATGATTGCAAAAAAAGGATTGGGTATTAAAACAAAAGATCCAATGTCTGGGTTCTTTGCTTTTAAAAAAAATATTATCAAAGAATTAAATTTTGATGCACTGGGTTACAAATTTCTTTTAGAACTTCTTGTAAAAACTAAAGGGATAAACATAAAAGAAATTCCATATACTTTTGAAAATAGGAAATTTGGTTCAAGTAAATTAGATATTTCAACTATTATTGATTATTTTAAATCCGTATGGAAACTTTACAAAAATGACAAAATAAAAATAACAAATGAGAAACGCAATTCAGTTCGATTTCTTTCAAAAGCAGCAAGATTCTTTACAGTTGGGGCCTCTGGTTTAGCTGTAAATTATGTTATCTCAATGCTTTTTACATCTGGACTAACTGACTTTTGGTATGTTCATGCAAACATCTTTGGAATAATTGCATCTATTTCTACTAATTTCATTTTAAACAAAGTCTGGACATTTGAAGATAGAGACTTTTCACGAAAGAAAACGCTATCTCAATATGGAAAATTCTGTATTTTTAGCTCATTAGGTGCAATAATACAATTAGGAATGGTATTCTGGTTAGTAGATTCTCATGATATTGTATATCCACTTGCTTTAGTTTTAGCTATTACAACTGCAGCACTTGGTAACTTTATCTTAAACAAAAAACTAACTTTCAAAGAAAAACTTTGGAGCTAAATTAGATCTTTATTTATAATATGATCTCTTACGAATTTTTTTTGTGCATGTGATTAAAATTTAATTTTACTATTCCCACAAATGGGACTTTCAATTATTGTATTTAATTTCAATTACTAAACTAAGACTAAATATTCTACATTACTGAGAAATAATATGCAAATGGTTAGGATAGGGTTATCATGTTGATTAATCAGAGAATAAAGGATCTAAATATCGTGTCTCTGAAGACTCGATCTTTATTCACTTTAATGGCATTGTCATTATTTGCAATTTCATTTACTATGATTTCAGATGCACAAACTGCTTATGGCATTGAAGTTTTTCCACTACAAGAGATTCTAACTGAAAGTACTTTTGGTGATATTGGAATTATAGATGTAAAAGCAACTGAAAATGGAATATATCTTCTTTATTGGGATGAAGATATTAGTGACAATATAAAATTCACACGTTCTGTTGATGGTGGTGTTACTTGGAGTACACCAGCTCTCTTGGGTGGTGGGTTAGATTCTACTTTTACTCAAATAGTTTCACAACGTATATTCATAAATGATAATGGTGATATTGGTGTAAGTTGGGAAGAGCCAGAGGGTATCGTTCTTTACTTTGCAGTAAGCACAGATAACGGTTTAAATTTTACAGTGTTTGAAGAAGTCTTTGAATCTGGATTAAGTGCTTCTGAAATAATATGGAGTGGTGATGGTCAAAATATAGCATCTACCTTCTCAGATGGAGGCGCTCTGGAATTCCAAGCTGTGCTAGTAAGTAATGATTTCGGTACATCATGGACTGAAATTATTCTTCAAAATTTTGATGATGATGGAGTTTCTGATCAAACTCAAGGCTTGATAGTAGTTAATGGAATGAACATGTATGCAAGTTGGATTGGTTCAAACAGTGAAACACATGTTTATTTTTCAAACAGTAATGATAATGGTGTAAATTGGAGTGTTCCAACTCAAATTAGTACTTCTTCAATTAGTGAAGATGACCTACAAATGGTAGTAAATGACAATGCAAGTAAAGTGCTAATTAGCTGGATAGGAGACACACAAGAGTCAGTACAGGCAGTTAGTACAGACGGTGGAAACACTTTTGGTAGTCCATCTGTTTTAGATGACGGTTCAGAATGTGATGATCCATATGATATTGATAATTTAGGTGATGATGCTGTTTTCATGTGTTTGGGACTTAATGATTCAGAAAGACATGTAAAATTTTCTAATGACTTTGGACAAACATATTCTCTTAATTATACCATATTTGGAAGTGTCATACCAATTTCTTCTAATTCTTTCTCTGAAAATATAGGAACAGGTGATAACCTTTACTCTATTTGGGAAGATTCAGTGTCCTAACCAAAAATTCTTGTCACACTCACAAGACAAAGGACAAACTTTCAATTTTGATTCTTTACCTGGACTGGAAGGTGCTACACTTCAAAATGGTGTTCTCTCAAGACAAGCAGTATTTGATAATTTTTGGTATTGGTTTATTCAAGCAGATTCCACAACAATATCTTTTGTTACAGTGATTGCTGAATTCCCAGTAGATCATTATTTGGGATATAATACTAAGGTAAAACATCATGATGATCATGACGACAAACATGACGACAAATATAAAAAACTTCAAGTTACTTTAGTTGATGAATTTGCAGGAAAAGTAGAATATGATGTTAAAAAACTAAAAAAGCTTTACAATCCAGTAGCTAAAAATGGAGAACCAATAGCAAATAATATCTCTCATCTAGTTTCATATGATATTAAAAAATCACATGGAGAACCAAAGTTTAAAGGAATTAAGAATATTTTAGTCACAAATCAGTTTGGAGAACTTACTGTAGATATTAAAAAAGTAAAGGTGCTACTAGTTCCCTCTTCCAAAGATCATTTTGCAGTGCCTGACCCATTAGATCCTATTGAAATTAATCATTTCAAATGTTATGATGCCAAAGTTTCCAAACATACACCAAAGTTTGAGAAAAGAAATGTTGATTTAGTAGATCAGTTTGGAAGCCTAACCATGGAAGTCAAAAAACAAAAAATGTTATGTTCACCAGTTGACAAAAATGATGAAGGGATAGTAAATGATGAGAACTATGTAATGTGTTATGATCTAAAGAAGATTAAAGGAGAACCAAAATTCAAAAAAATAAATGTATTTACCAATAATCAATTTGGACCTGAAGAATTACAAGCTAAAAAGCCAAAAACGTTGTGTGTACCATCAACTATTTTAGATAATGAAGAAACAGAACCTGAAACAGAACCTGAAACAGAACCTGAAACAGAACCTGAAACAGAAACATTCAGTGGAAGTTTCATTGGTGAACAGAAAAATAATGGAACATAGAAGACAACTGGAAAATATATGATAGACGATGATAAATATAATATAATAAAAACATCTGGCGTATTTTCTATAGAAACCGTTGATGAATGCAAACAAATCTCAGCTTCTGGTACTATAAAATTCCGTGATGGAAATGTAAATGCTAATTTTGATTTACAAAAATGTGGAAAATTCCCAATATACACTGGTACATTTGTAATAACTGGTGGAACCGATAAGTATGAAGATGCAACTGGTTCTGGAGATGTAACAATAAAAGGTGGCATGAAACATTTTAAAGGTGAATTAAATGGAGAAATTTCTGTATCTACATAATACTTAGTTCAAATATAGAATAATTTTAAAAATTAAAATAAAAAGAATGAACGTTCGTCCTTTCCAATCTACTCAAAGGTAGAAGTAGTAGAGGTTTGAGACGAAAGTCCAGTTTGGAATGGTACAGATGGGAATTTCTCTCCTATCTGTTGCTCAGCTACTGCAGATGCTTCTTGTAGAATCTTTTCTGTTTCTTCACTTGAAGCATCAGACTCCATACTAAACGAGTCTCCTGCAAGTGAATCCATCATAAGTCCATTAAGTGTCTGTGACATTGCATTCAATTCTGCGTCTGCTTCTGGCATGAATCTTCCTAGCGATGACTTCAATCCCTTCATTGTAGACATTGCTGGTCCAATTGCTACCATAGCATCACCAAGATCATGAATAGTTGTCAGTCTTAGTTGGACTTGTTCTAATGACATTCTTGCGTTGCCAAGCATCTTCGTAACTTTACGAATTTCAGCTAATTCGTTGGACAAAACTCTACTTGTGCTAGTATCATGTTGCTGCATTGCAGTCACGACTCTCTGAAAGAGTTGCGCATCTCTTTCATGCAGTTTTGTTAACATAGAGTCCATTTTTGAGATTTGAACTTGTAGTTTGTTTACTGCAGTCTGGATTCGTGGTTTTAATGCACCTTGAGGTTTTACTGCTTCACGGAGTTTGCCAGTTACACTTTGGGTCTCTTGTCGAGCCCAAGTCTTATCGAAGTTTGGCATGATTGGTCGTTTAGAAATTTAGTCTTAATGGACTGTGTGCATTTAGATCGACTTTGGATTAAATTTAGCTAACAAACTATTATGATTGATTTATGCCTAAAATTTATGGCCAAAATTGTAGTTTTTGATTCAGGTTTAGGCTCACTCTCAATAATCAAGGCTATTCAAAGAATATCGAAGTCTGAGATTATCTATTTTGCAGATCAACAAAACTTTCCTTACGGTAACAAATCTCAGAAACAACTAGGCTCAATAATTAAAAACTCAATCAAAACACTCCAGGCACAATTTTCTCCTGATGTTTTAGTTGTGGCATCAAATACTCCTAGTCTCATGTTGAATCTACTAACTAACCAAATCATTGGAGTAAAACCACCTCTAAATGAAGCTCATAAAATTTCTAAATCAAAAAGAATTGGAATACTTGGAACAAAATCTGCAATTAAGAGTAAAGGATTATCAAACTACATCAAAGGAAAAAAATTTTCAAAATCTTGTAAATTTTTTAAAATTAATGGTTCAGAGCTTATTGATCTTGTAGAATCTGGAAAATTTACTGCAAACAAACAATATTGCAAAAAAATTATTAAAAAGATTCTAAATGATGTAATTTCTAAAAATTCAATTGATACTATTACTCTTTCTAGTACTCATCTTCCATTTTTGAAATCATTATTAGATAAGGAATTTCCTAATGTGCAATTTATAGATCCAGGAAATATTGTTGCACAAAAAGTTTTCAAAGTAATTAAAAATAATCAATCAAAAAGGAATTCATTAAAAATTTTCACATCAGGTAACCCAATCAAGTTTAAAAAAAATCTTGATAAATTAAAAATTAGAAATAGAGTTTCTTTTTTATCTATTTGACTTTGGCTTTTCTATAACCATGACTAAATTTTTTATCATATAGTTTTGAATATTCATATGTTTTAGGATCTATTACATCACTAATAATTACAATTGCGGTCCTTGTAATCTTATCATCTTTAACTTTCTTTGCAATATTCTCAAGTGTTCCTTTGATTATTTTTTGATCATTCCAACTTGCTCTATACACTACAGCTACTGGTGTAGTTTTTTTGTAACCACCTGCAATTGCTTCTTTCACTAAATTAGAAACAAGATGTACACTAAGATAAAAAATTAAAGTTGCTTTATGTTTTGCAAGCTCTGAAATTTTTTCTCGTTTTGGAACTTTAGTTCTTGATTCTGCTCTTGTTACAATAATTGTTTGAGTAACTCCTGGAAGTGTTAGTTGAGTTCCTAGTGCTGCAGCTGAGGCTAAAAATGCAGTAACCCCTGGAACAACAGTAGATTCAATTCCTTTTTTTTCTAAATTATCAATTTGTTCTTTGATTGCTCCATAAATTGATGGATCACCATCATGTAATCTTACAACCGCTTTGTTTTTTTTTGCATTTTTGTAAAGTAGATCGAAAATTTCTTCTCTAACCAACTTTGATGCATCATATAATTTTCCTTTTTTACAAAATTTTAGAATTTGTTCTGGAATTAAAGAACCAGAATAAACTATAACATCAGCTTTCTGAATTAATTTTTTAGCTTTGATTGTAATTAATTCAGGATCACCAGGACCGCATCCAACAAAAAAAACTTTAGACACGCTTTACCACCAATATTGAAAAATATTTTGTAGTTAAGGTTCCATCATTTACTTCACCTAAAGTCATTTTTCGAATAATTTCATTTTCGGTTCCAAGATCCTGTCCAATTGCAAATATAGAGTCATCAGGAAATCCAGATTCTTTTAGAACTTTAATTACTTGATCAAAATATCTTCCATCTTTAAGAAATATCATAGATTCAGAATGTTTTGCAATTTCTTTTACACTAGATAAATCATAACAGGATGGAATTATAGCAACTTTTTCTGCACCTTCAGCAACACTAACACCAACCTTTGATGCAAATGTAAAAATTGAAACAATTCCTGGAATGACACTAATGTTCATGTCAGGATAATTTTCTTTAAGATCTTTATGCATGTATATCCAAGTACTATAAAGAAATGGATCACCAACAGTAAGATATACAACATTTTTTCCTGACAAAACTGTTTCGGCCATTATCTTTGCATTTCTTTTCCACGTTTGCTCAAGAACATCTTTGTCTTTAGTCATTGGAAAAATTAATTTTATAATTTTTTGATTTTTAGATTTATCAATTATCGATGATACTACAGATAATGCAATACTAAGTCTATCTTCATTTGAGGCTGGACACATGATAATATCTGCATTGTGAATAGCTTTTACTGCTTTTACCGTAAGTAATTCAGGATCACCAGGACCTACTCCAATTCCAACTAAACTTGTCATACAGATTCTGGTTTATGTTCCCAATTAAAAGCTAGATTAAGATTTAGTTGCAGAAATTATTGTTACAGGGTTTCTAGCAAGCATCATAGTTCCTGTGCTTGTCTTTCTACTCTTTGAGATTGTAACTTGAGTAATATCCACAGAATCAAATTGTAATTTTTCTAGTATTTGTAAAATAGTATAAAGAGTTTCAATCAATATTGTTCCAATCACAATTCTTCCCCCAGACTTTAACTTGTCTTGACATAATTCAACAATTTCAGCAGTGTCTTTACCTGTACCGCCAACAAATATTGCATCAGCTGGTTCTAGTGTAGTAATTTTCTCTTTTGCGTTTCCATGAACTAATGAAACATTTGAAAGTCCAAATTTTTCAACATTCTTTTTTGTTAATTCAATAGCATTTTCATCATAATCTATTGCCAGAACTTTTCCAGTTGATTCAACTTGAATAGCTGCTTCTACTGAGATTGAACCACTCCCACAACCTACATCATAAACCAATTGTCCAGGACGTAATCTTGCTTTACTAATTTGAATAACTCTTACTTCTTCTTTAGTAATTGGAACTTTCTCTGTACGTTCAAAGAGTTCATCAGGAATTCCGGGAGTTTTAAAATTCCACATTATCTATTCTTCCTTGTAGATCAAGAAATTGGTGAAGGAATTCCACTTGATATACTTCCTGCATTAACAAGTGTATAAGTTAGAATCCATGTGAACAAATACATGAAAATATAACTGCCTATACCTTGTGTCACAAGTTTTTTTCTATCGGAACGTGGTAACTGCATTTTCATTTCTTTTGCAACCATTATTGTAACAAAAAATAAAATTATCATAAAACCAATTGAAGACCATCTTCTCTCCTCACCTTCAATATCTTCAAAGATGAAAGTAGCTGCAGTACCTGCAATTATAGCTAATGTCACTCGCATCCAAAATAATTTATTTAATTTTCTATCTTTTTCATCTCGTTCAGCTTCGTTTATTACTGGTTCTACTGAAGGGGCTTCCGGAGAAGTTTTACTTTCAATTTCCGGAATATCACTTGTTTCTTCTTTAGATAATTCTTTTTTAGAGTCATCTGTTCCTTTTGTCGGTTGTGATTTTTTCTTTTTGAATTTTGCCAAATAAATTTCTAGCGTGACTCCATCAAACCATGTTTAATATCTTTGGTATCTTGTGCACGTATCTGATAGTAAGAGTATAATTTCCGACTCTTAGTTGATGTTTATGGCCCTAGCTGGAATAGAATTAAGATATCTAGTTAATCAAATTACTGAACAAGTTCAAGATTACTATGTAAGTAATATCTATGGAATTACTAAAGACAGTATACTTTTCAAACTTCATCATACTGAAAAATCTGATCTGTTTATGATGATTTCAACATCTGGTGTTTGGTTGACTTCAGTCAAAATAGATCAAATGGAGCCAAACAGATTGCTTAAGAGATTAAGAAGTGATATGCTTAGATTGAAATTAAAAAAGGTAGAACAAATTGGTTCAGAAAGAATTGCTTATTTTACATTTGAAGGATTTGGGAAGGAATTTGTAATTGTAGGGGAATTTTTTGGTGATGGAAACATTCTCATCTGTAACAAAGATATGAAAATTCTTGCTTTACAGCATTCAATTGATGTTAGACATAGAAAACTAGGTGTAGGGTTAGAATATACAACTCCTCCACAAAATGGTCTTGATATTTTTAATATTTCTGAATCTGATTTTGAACAATTAAAAACATCAGATATTACTTCTGGAAAATGGTTAGGAAGAACCTTAGGTCTACCAAAAAAATATGTTGAAGGAATTTTTAAAATTGCTGAACTTGATTCTAAACAGATAGGAAATACTCTAAGTCATGAACAAGTCAAAGAAATCTATGAAACAACAAAAGAAATTGTTACAAATGTAACAACTGGAAAACATGATAGTGTAATTATCCATGGAGATAAAGCTGAAATCTTGCCAGTTAGATTAATGGAAAGTGACGAGACATGTACTTCTGTTCCTGGGTTTATGGAAGGACTAGATAAAGTGTTTACAGAAAGTATTGTTGAACAGGGTAAATCAATTCAGTTTAGTAACTCAAACAAAAAAATTCAGCAACTTGAAAGTCAATTAAGTGAACAAGAAAAAGCAATTCAAATAGTTAAAGAAAAATCAGAATACATAACTAAAGTAGCAAATTCCCTTTTTGAAATGGTTTCTCAAGGAATTATTTCTATTGAAGATTCAAGTGCACAGAAACTTCTTGCTAAAAATAATGCTAAACTTACTACAGAAAAAGGAATTTCATTATTAGTAATTCAAGACGAAAAAATTAAGATAAAACCAACTTCACCATTACAATCAATTGCATCAATGTTGTTCAATGAAGCTAAACGACAGTTTGCTGCAATAAAATCAATAGAGGAAATTAAAACTAAAACAGCAAAGAAACTTGAAAAATTACAGAGTCAAACAGAAACTGAAAGAAATTCCATTGTAATTTCAGAGATACGAAAGAAAAGTTGGTACGAACGTTACAGATGGTTTTTTACATCTGATGGATTCCTTGCAATTGGAGGACGTGATGTTGCATCAAACTCTGCAGTTATACGAAAACATCTTGCAAAAAATGATAAAGTCTTTCATGGAGATATTTTTGGCTCACCATTTTTTATTTTAAAAAATGCAGAAAATGCATCAACACTAAGTATGAATGAAGTTGCACATGCAACTGTTTGTTTTAGTAGAGCTTGGAGAGAAGGAATGTATGGAGTAAGTGCATATTGGGTAAATCATGAACAAGTAAAAAAATCAGCACCGAGTGGAGAATTTTTACCAAAAGGATCATTTTCAATTGAAGGACAAAGAAATTTTATTAAATCAGAAACTCTTAGATTAGCTGTGGGAATTATTCCACAAGATGATAATTATGTTTTAACATCCGGTCCTACTGAAACAATTAAAAAAAATTCTATTTGTTATGTAATTATTGAACCACATGGAGCAGAAATGGCAGATGCTGCTAAAAAAATTAGAATTGAATTTTTAAAATTAGAAGAAGAAATTACAAAAAATATAAGCATTGATGATTTTGTTCGTGTTCTTCCAGCTGGGCAAAGTCAAATTAAAGAAGTTAGCTATGGAGATTCTCATAAAAATTCTTTATAGACATTAAATTATTTTATCTTATACAAACAACTTTGTTTCATACAAAGAATTGATTATCATTTGTTATTCATCTTTTTTACATGTAGTATTTTTTCTTTATGCAATATAGAAAATTTTAAAATAAATTAACAAAACAATACTAATTTTTTTTAGAATTATTTTTTTTAAATATTTTGTCTAAAAATGTAATTTAATCATCTTTTTTCATAAAAAATCAAAGTTCCAAAATGGATCTATGAATTAACCTAATTTCCATACTGGAATCGATCATGGTGATACATTTTTAGTCTCCTTATTGTTTTTCCTGAAGCATTTTTTGTTGGTGTAGAAGAAGATGAGGTGGATACTTTAGACTATTCTACGGATAGTGTGATCAATTTATTCAATCCCCTAGACCATGGTCTACACCAAATTCTTGCAAATTTAATTCTACACCAAGAAATTTTTGCAACTTTTTGTGTTGGGGGAGTTTTTGATTGAAATCTGTTCTAACTATTATCCTAATTTTATTTTTAGTTGCTTCTAATATTCCGTTAGGATTTTCTGATCTTCAACAAACAGATGCACCAATACCTCAAAACTTTGTAGATGATTCTTCTGCACTAAATGAAACTAGAATCATTTCAATCTCTCTTCATGAGAATATTGGTATCGTATCTAATCAACCGTCAAAAAAAGATTCTATAGATTATAGTAGTATTAGCTATACATCTGAATCTTTTAAAAAACTGGTTTTACTTTCTGAAAAATTAGATATTAAAACATCTTTGAGTGAACAACAAATTCAATTTAACACATTTTTGAAACAACCACAAGCAACTCTTGATAGAATTTCTCAAATTGATAAAGTTAAAGACAGAAAAAAGAATATAAAATCTGAAATTCTTTATCTTGATGATACATATAAACAAGATTCATCAGATGATTTTAATTTAATTGAATCACCTATTTCTCAAACAACTTTCTTTGTTGATTTACCACCAATTATTTCCAATTCTGTTTTTGATTATAATTTTGAAAATATTTTACAATCAATTGATGGCTTTGTTGATCCGTCACTTGATACTATTTTTAATTTCGTTGTTTTAAATTTTTATTCTTCTTTTGATCTTGATGTTAATTTTGTTGTTATTATTTTTGCTCCACTTGTTTTCTTTTTGTTTATTTTTGCAGAAGATGTTAAATTTAAAATTGAAAAGATTCGTCCAATACTTTCTTTAGTTTTTGTTCTAATTCTTTTATCCACAACTGTTATCACACCTTATTCTATTTCGTCATCATATTGGCCTATGGCTTATGCTGATACATCAGTATTTGATGATAATTCAACTGCCTCAGCAGATAACACCTCATCTTCTTCTACACCAGCTGAAGATACAGAGACTGCTGAGGCTACAACTTCTGATAGCACTGATACTCCAGTAGATTCAGCCTCATCTTCTTCTACACCAGTTGAAGATACAGAGTCTACTGGAGTTTCATCTTCTACTAATTCAACTGCCTCAGCAGATAACACCTCATCTTCTTCTACACCAGCTGAAGATACAGAGACTGCTGAGGCTACAACTTCTCAAACATCTGTTAATGACTTAGTAACAAACTCCACAGGCACAGATATTCCAGTAATATTACCAAATGCCACAGAATACTGGCAATTTGACACCCAAGTTAATGGCTCACGCTTCATAGGTGATGTATATATCGAAGAGACTGATTCTAGCCTCATTTTAGATGGTGATGGATATGTCTCAAATGACGGTAATTCTACTAGTGATATATCTAATATTTCAGTCACTGTATGGGTAAATCCTGATTATTCTGGTGGATCAGCAGAATTTACTGTTGTATCAAAAGAAAAGTCATTTGCATTAACCATTAACAACAATATTACACCACAACACATTGCCAAATTTGCTGTATTTGATGGAATCAAATGGCATGCAGTAGAAACTGTTACACAAATTGGTAACGATTGGTCTCACATAGCTGCAACATTTAATGGTACAACACTTTCAATTTACACAAACGGAACTATATCCAACATTAATGATTCAATTGAAACTATTTCAATTAATCTTGATGGACAGCTTGAACCAAAAACAGTTGATAATGTTTCATCACCATCTGATGTAGTAATTGGTGCAACACTTGAAACTCAAAGAACAGATGATGAAGTAACAAAAAAATTCTATGGTGAAATAAAAGAGATTAACATCTTTGATGTATATCTTACTGCTGCACAAGTAACAGAAATTTATTTACAAACATTACCAATAATAGAGTCATTATACAATAATACAACAACACAAATCATTGAAGAAGAAAAAGAAATTATAATTATTGATGTACTTTTACCAGAAACAATTACAAATTCAACAAATATCAATGGAACAAATATTGATACAACTAATTCAACTGATACTATAATTACATTTAATGATACACAAGGTTACATTCCAATTGTAGAAGAATCATTAAATGAAGAACTTGATAAACTTACAATATCTACTTGGATAAATCCAGATTACACAACAGGTTCAGCAGAATTTACTGTTGTATCAAAAGAAAATTCATTTATTCTTGGTATTAATAATATTTATTCACCAGAAAAAGTTCCAACGTTTGCAATCTTTGATGGAATTACTTGGACAAAAATTATTGGTGAAACACAAATCACTGATTGGTCTCATCTTGTTGCAGTAATTAATGGAACAGAAATTTCTTTGTATCTAAATGGTAATTTAGAAGCACAAGCAACACTTCCTGAAACATTTGTTATCATAGAAGGAGAAATGTCTCCAATATCTGCAGAAATAGCTGAAAGTGATTCTGATTTGATAATAGGTACATATCTTAACACTCTTAGAGGTACAGCAACTCTCTCAAACCACTTTTCAGGCACAGTTGAAGATGTTCTAATCTACAAAGATGCACTATCTCAAGCCCAAATTAATGAAATTTACTTAGAAATGATAGATCCTTCTGGTTTAGAATCTTCTATTCCATTTGAGTCTCAACTACTTTCATTTACTGATCATATTACAATAACACTAAACAATTCAACTATTTCTGAAACAATTCTTGTAGCTTCAGTTAATTCAACATCAAATGCTCCAACTGTATTCCAATCATTTTCATTTACAGATTATGTTTCATACAAACTAAATGGTTCTACAATGAATTCATCAGTTGATGTAATGGTATTATCTGATGTAGTAATTGTAACAGTAATTTCTACTGATATGCAAAATGATATTGGTAATTTATCAGAATCACTTTCAATAAATGATTCCATATATTTGAAAATTAATGGTAATGTAACTAACAACCAAAATAACACTTCATTAATTGAAACATTATATCTTGAGGATGATGTAATCATTTCATTAAATGGTATTTTTGATATTACATTATCAGAAATCTTATCATTAAATACAACTATTACAACAAGTAATTACACTACACCTACAAGTAATATTCTATCTGATATTCAACTAGGACATGATACAATTGAAATTGGAAAATCTGTAATCTGGACACATAATGTAACATTTGCTAATGCCACTGGTTCAGTTGCAATAGAAATTCCAGCAGATGCAGAAATTCTTTCAATTAAATTAATCAATGCAACAACTGAAACTGTAATCTTTGATTCAAAAGATTATGAATCAATGGATAATTCAGCAGAAATATCTGATACATCTAATGGATTGTATGATGATGAAGATATTTCAGAAAAATATCTAAAGGAATACTTTAGATTAATTGATTCAGTTGATACAATAGAATCACAAATTAACGAAACAAATTCCAAGATTGCTTACTATGCAAATCTTGATACTGCAAAGGCATACAAAAAACTAGACAAACTTGATTCCAAATTAGATAAACTAGAAGAAAAACTAGACATCAAACTAGACAAACTTTCAATGATTATTCCAATGGCATCTCTTCAGCAAGTAGATGAGATGTTACAGGAAGACATGCCACTAAAGGTTCTCTTACTGAATGAAACTGCTGAAACCCTTGAATTAACATTCATGACTCCTGCCCCATATACTCTAGAGACAGATAATTCTACTAACGGAAAATATGTCAAAAAAGTAACAGTAACACACGACTCTGCACTTCATTATACTAATGTAACAGCATTCTCAAACCTTCCAGAGAATCTTGTTTCTAAAGGAGTAGAATTTAGTCTATTTTGGAATATCAACGGAAGTAGAGTTGATGTTACAAATGATGAACGCTTTGCAGTAGAATTTGTAGATACTAACGGAAATGAAATTGCAGACCAGATGCAATGGATTGTTCCACAACTATCTGAACAAGAATTTGAGATTGAAGCAGAAATTAATATCATCAACGTTCAAAGCTATCCAACTGTTGGTGGTACATGGAAGGTAAGATTTACCACAAATGGTACTGCAGATCTTATCATAACTGCATCAAATGGAACAACATTTGGTGATGCATTACCTGATGATCTGAAATTCTTGGAGCTAAACAACGGTACACATACACTTGATCCAGAAATTGATGGTCAGTCAATCATATATCGTAACTATACTAGTACTGAGGAAGGATTTGAGTTATCTCGTGTCATGACACCAGGTAAACACCATATCATGTTCCAATTTGGAAATGATACAATGTTTGCACATAACAGTGCTAGAGTTGTAAATGGTCCTGATGTATTTTTGATGCATGGTACTCCTAATCAGTTATTCACTGGTGGTGCAAATACAGACACTGAAGATAACATGCTTTTGTCAAGTGGATTTATGACACTTGGATGGAATGCTCCTGCAGACAGACAAGATTCAATATTTAGTCATACTACTTCTCCATGTACCAGTGAGGATTCTTGTGATGTTGTATCAGTAAGTGAAGCAGGAATGTATAGACTCAACTATGGTGCAACAATAACCCAAGATACAGAAAGAAGATACAAACTTGTTTCATTTATTCAAAATGATACTGATGGTACCGGAGGATTTGGCACTACAAACTTTTGTTATGGCAGTGGTTGGACAAGAGATTCCAATGGTATTGACCAATTTGCAATATCTGGTGAATGTCTTATGCCTCTTGGTGCAAATGGAGAAGTTAGAATCGCACTAGATAAGGTTTCAGATGCTACAGGTACTGCAAATCCATCATTTAACACAGATGAAAACTGGTTCCATATTCAAAAAGTAAAAAATCCTACAGCAATTTTGCGTAATACTGTTGATGCGAATATCCAAATCAATTCACAAACCACGCCACACATCATGACATTTACTAGTTCAAATATTGAACAGATGGATTCTGCAACATTTGAGTTTAAGGATACAGATGATTCAATTGTAGTCAAGAAGGATGGTGCATATAGAGTAACATACAGTGTAATGCTTGACAATATTTCAACACCTCAAGCAAATAGACATAATTCACTAGGACTTCTTCAGACAAACAGTTCTGGTAGTTTTGTTACAAGCGAATATGGTCGTGATACTGACTACCTAAGAGACACAGATTCAGTAAACTTTGGTGCAGTTTCAGCATCAACCATTCTTGAATTAGTTACAGACGATGCAGTAAGACTTGGAGTACTTCAAAAAGATAGCTCTGCTGCAACAGTAGATGCAAACAGATATCATTTTGATATAGAATATCTTGGAGCATTATCTGGTATTCAAATTCTAAGATTACATGATGGTGCAGGTGGACGAGACTTGGATGTTACTCTTGATATAGAATGGGATACTGGCGATGAAATTGATAGTGACTTTACGTTTACTCCAGGAGTAACTGCAACAGACATTACAGTTAACCGAGAAGGTTTGTACCATGTTTCTTATGGTATAATGACTCTAGATCCTACTCCTAGTAGTGCTCGAACAGTTCTCAAGACAAGCTTACAAGTTAATGGTGTAGATGCGGAAGCATGTTTTGGTACTGCTTACACTAGAGGAAGCAGTAGTGGAGTATTTGATGAATCTTCACAAGAATCCAAATGTTACATTGAATTGGATGCAGGAGATGTACTAAGTATTCAAAGCACTAGACACTCTACATCAAATACCGATCTTTCCATAATTGGTGACCAGACCTGGCTTACTGTTCAAAGTTTGACTTTGGGTGATGTACAAGTAGAAACACTCACACTTTCTGATGAGTTGACAACTCTTCTAATCAAAGGCGTAAAATTGTCTGAGTCTTTATCACTAAATGATGAACCCATTGAAGTTATCAAATCTGCTTCAACGAGTCTCTCAGAATTACTATCATTTGTAGATGCACTTAGTGTTCCAAAGAATGCAACTCAACCTCTAACAGAATCACTATCAATGAGTGATGCAATAATTGTTAAAACAAATGGTGGATTAATCAAAATCACTACTGAAGAATCATTTTCCTTATCTGATGACGTACAAGGATTCCCAATAACTGATTCTACATTATTTGCTGATAATGTAGTGTGTCTTGGATTAGGTTTTTCTCCAGGTAGTGTTGTTCCATTGGTAAAAACTCAAAATAGCTGTACAACAACTGCAGATGTTACTACTGATCCTGGAGATAATTCAGTAGTAGAAATGATCACATTCTATAATGGTACAACTGGTTATTCTGTAGATACTGAAGTTATTGTTAAAGCAATTGGAAATGATATCAATGCAAACTTTGCAGCATTTACTGGAAATATCAATATTACACTAGTTGAAATGAATTTAGGTCCTGTCAGTGAAAATGCTGAACTTGATACTATAGAAATTACTAATGTTCAAGAAATTCGAGGTAACATAGACCTATCCGAACTAAGTGGTACTATCAGCACAGGTAAAACATTCGGTATTAAAATTTCAATGAAGTCATCTAATTCTGGTGGTGATGATCTTCAAGTGATATGGGGTAAGGATCCTGCTGGAAATCAGAGATTTATGATAGATGTGAATACAGCTACTGTCTTTAATGCAGCATTATCTGAAACTTTAGGTTTTACTGATGAGATT
This sequence comes from Candidatus Nitrosopumilus sp., assembly GCA_963667665.2. GTDB lineage: Archaea > Thermoproteota > Nitrososphaeria > Nitrososphaerales > Nitrosopumilaceae > Nitrosopumilus. The sequence goes on along the minus strand of OY763927.2, from coordinate 1,460,525 downwards.
CAGAGCGTCACTTCAATTTCTTTGACAGAGTCATTATCATTTAATGATGTAATTAACCTCGCTACCCCAATTAATTTATTTGAAACTCTAACTTTCAATGACAGTATTACAAAGACTCTCTCAGTCTCACTAGAAGAATCACTAACATTTGTAGATAGTATTACAAAGACTCTCTCAGTCTCACTCGAAGAATCACTAACATTTGTAGATAGTATCGCCAAGACAGCATCCGTCTCACTCACAGAGTCACTAACCTTCAATGATAACATTACAAAGACTCTCTCAATCTCTCTTACAGAATCACTAACATTTGCAGATGCAGTTGACACTACCAAAGCAGCATCCGTCTCACTAGAAGAATCACTAACATTTACAGATATAATTTCTGCCAATGGAGCTATTTCAATCTCACTTACAGAATCACTAACATTTGTAGATGCAGTTAACACTGATCACGCTGCATCCGTCTCACTTACAGAATCACTAACATTTGTAGATAACATCGCCAAGATAGCATCCATCTCACTAGAAGAATCACTAACATTTGCAGATGCAGTTGACACTACAAATACTGCTGTAGTCTCTCTTACAGAATCACTAACCTTCACTGATAACATCGCCAAGACAGCATCCGTCTCACTCGAAGAATCACTAACCTTCACTGATAACATCGCCAAGACAGCATCCGTCTCACTCACAGAGTCACTAACATTTGTAGATATAGTTGATACTACCAAGATAGCATCCGTCTCACTCACAGAGTCACTAACATTTGTAGATGTAGTTGATACTGATCACGCCGCATCTATTTCTCTAATAGAGTCACTAACATTTGTAGATGCAGTTGATACTACCAAAGCAGCTTCAGTCTCCCTTACAGAGTCATTCTCACTAGTAGATCTCATCAACAAAAAGGCTTCTGCATCTTTCATTGAAACACTAAGCTTCTCAGACAGTGAAACTGACTTGAAAAATCTAGGACCAAATCAAGTGCTTGTTGAAGATGGACAAACATCAATAACTATAACAAATGATGACACAGAATTGGTAATACTTAGTTCAGACGCATTATTATCTTCACTCATTATGGATAACATTGATGATGCCACAATGAACTACAATGCAATTCTTGTTGGAGATTCTGTAACAATAACTAATGGCTGGACTCTTGTTGCAGACCTTAGTGATAGTGCTCCAACACTTGATGTTGAAGTAATATTAGCAGACTCTACAACAATGACTGGTCCTGCTGGTTGGGATGGTCTTCTAGAATTGCCAATGTTTACACCAATTACAATTCCAGATACTGAAACTGAAACATTTAGTGATATTACTGCATTTGAAATTGGATTTTCATCCGGTGAAATAACATTTGATGAGCCAGTAAGATTAGAGTTAACTGAAGACGGTGGTCAAGGATTTGAGGCATTCTTTAAGAGACCAGCAGATACTTCTGTAAGCTTTATCACTACAGTCTGTACTGCTGATGATCTTGCTACAGTAAAGACACAACTTGGTGGAGCAGGAGAATGTGTATTTGATGATGGAGAAGATCTTATAGTTTGGACTACTCACTTTACTGCATTTGGTAGAAGTTCATCAACATCATCAGGTGGAGATGGTGGTACTGGTGGTACTGGTGGTACTGGTGGTACTGGTGGTACTGGTGGTACTGGTGGTACTGGTGGTACTGGTGGTACTGGTGGTACTGGTGGTACTGGTGGTAGTGGAAGTGCTGGAGGTAGTGGAGCTGGTGGTACTGGTGGATTTGGTGGAATTCTAGGAACACCACTAGCAATCAACGAGGTATCTTATGACAAATGTGATGAAAATATGGTCAGAATTTTAGTATCTAGTGATGCTGATGAGATTCCAACAGTAGTACTTCATACAACAAGATCAGGAACAGTATATGCTGTACTAGCTGAAGACCAGCCATTTGAAGAGTTTAACCAATTCTCAAGCATTAACAAGTATGTCTTTGAGGCACCAATAGCTTCTGATGAAACATTCATGATGGTAGTACTTTCTGAAATCAAGGGTGAAATAATAAACAGAGTTCAGGCTCCAGTATATCTCACATCATGTACTGGTTCTACAACAATTGTAGAATTACCTGAGGAAGAAGAAGTATCATTTGATGTTCCAAGAATATTTGATATGAAATTCCAAATTGGTAATGGTACAATGCATAACGTAGAATCTGAATCAGAATTATTCTATCTTAACGGAGAGGACTTGACTGTAACTGCAATAATAGATAGTAAATTCCCATTAGTAAGAGTAGAACTAAGAACTGCAACTCTAGGTGAGACAGATGAAGAATATGTTGCAATCAGAATGAATGTAGAATCAATGTCAATTTCAAACTCTACATCATTTGTTAGTGCAACAATTCCATCATACTTTATGGTAGAACCAGGAATGAAATACTGGTTACATATTCTAGATGAGGATCTAAATTCAATTGATTCTAGACAGTATGAGATTGGTGTAAAACCAACATCATCATCTAGTATTTCAGTAGAGATGGATATACCTACAGTCAAACCATCTGGAGTTGCAATCAAACCAGAAGTCTACATATTTACTGATAATTCAACAGCATATGGATTAGTATCACTAATTGTAGATGGTTAGGTTGTATCACAAAGAACACAACTCTTTGAACCAGGTCAAACCAAAGTTACATTTGATTGGGATATTCCAAAATCTGATTCATACTCTAGTAATGAATTACAAGGTAAAGTAGACTTGTATGACCAATCAGTTATTACAGAATCAGCTACACTTCATAGCCATCCAAGAACAACATCAATCTCAGCATTTGAATTACCTTCACTAGAATTAATTGAAATAGATGGACAAGTTATTGCAGAACCTGCACTCATCTATTCATCAAATTCAGATGAAAACTTGAGATTTCATCTAACTGATCCACTAGGACAATGTGTAATTGGAAGCACTGATGATTGTATGATAAATGAAAATACCAAAGGTAATCGTGGCGGTCTAACTAGTATAATGTATGGTGATCAAGTACTTAGAGTGAAATACAGTGGTGCAGATAATGCACTTGAGAGATTCTCAATAACATCCATTGATCCAATTACTGGACAATGGAACGTTTCTGTAGAGACAGAAGATGGATTTATCCAACAAGCACATGCAATGGAAGACATTTCTGTGAAGGTAAAATACAGATATCACTCTGAAACAATTACAGTATTTTCAAAGTAATTTCTAAAACTTGTATGATTGATTTATGGAAATGCAATTGATTCAGATATTATAGAATCAAGATCAGAAATTTTAATTCTGTTTTGTTCCATTGAATCTCTTTTCCTAATGGTTACAGTTTCATCTTCAAGAGTTTGATGATCAACAGTAATAGCAAAGGGAGAACCAACCTCATCTAATCTCCTATATCTTCGTCCTATGGCACCAGAGTGATCCAAAAACGCATCATATTTTCTTTTAATTTGAAGATAAATCTCATCAGTTTTCTCTTTAAGGCCATCCTTTTTGACTAGAGATAGTACTCCCACATGAACAGGAGAAAGATATGGTTTTAGTGATAGAACAATTCTCTCATGTTCCTTATCATCTTTCAAACTGTGCTCTAAGATGGTGTAAAGACTCCTGTCAATTCCCATTGAAATCTCAAAAATGTGTGGCAAAACCTTTTCATCATTATCCATTACTTCAAATTTCTCCTTACTCTTTTTTGCATGACTGGATAAATCATAGTCAGATCTATAGTTACATGCAACTAGTTCTAACCATCCTATTGTGGTTTCTACCTCAAAATCAAATGCAACTTCAGCATAGAACGCCTTTTCTTTCTCACCAAGTTTTCTGAATCTGCTTTTTGTAATATCTATTCCAGTCTTTTCATAAAATTCAGTTAAAATTCCCAAGTAATATGCAACAAACTTGTTTGGAATAGTTCCTGATTCTACTGCTTCTTTGCATGTCATAGAAACAGGTTCTGCATCAGTTTGAACTCTAATCACTGTATCTTGAATCTCTACAAACTTTTCTATCTCATCTAACTTTGATGGATTACAAAAGACTTCAATTTCTGCCTGATAAAATTCTCTAAGACGAAGCAGACTCTGTCTTGGCGCTATCTCATTTCTAAAACTCTTTCCCACTTGAGCTATTCCTAAAGGAAGCTTTCCTCGCATGGTCTTAAAGAGTCTAGGAAAATCTACAAAGATTGATTGACATGTCTCAGGTCTAAGGTATGCTTCTTCTCCTTCAGGACCAATACCAACTCTAAACATCATATTGAATTTCTTTGTCTTCTCAAAATCTCCTTTACATTTTGGGCACTTTATGTTATTTTGTGAAATAGCATTATCAAATTCCTCCAAACCTGCACTTTCAGGAATCTCAATTTTTGTAATATCTGCAATTGTTCTATCTGCTCTAAATGTTGAATTACATTTTGTACATTTTATAATTGGATCAGCAAAGTTACTCAAGTGACCTGATGCCTCAAAAACTGATTTAGACATTATTTGAGAGCCATCAATCTCAAGCATCCCATCTCTTCGTATTAGCTCTCTTCTCCATAATTCAAGAAATTTATTTTTCAAACTAACTCCAGATGGTCCATACTCCCAAAATCCAGCCTGTGCATCAGCATAAATCTCACAACTAGGAAAGTAAAATCCACGCTCAAGTGCTAATTTCATAACTGCTTCATAGTCCATTGTTAGATTCACTCAATCATTGCATAAATTTCTACGCAAATTCCTTTGCTATTTTGATATTCTCAAAATCATCTCTATCATCATCAATTGGAGTCTCTAAAATGATTGGAATTTTTTTCTTGTTTGCAAATTTTACAACTGCAGCAATTCCTTTCTCTCCAATTCTCCTAATCCTAAATGATAGTGTCTATCAAGATTACAACCTATTTCTCCTCTAGCATCATTTAGGTGAAGAATTTTTAAATTCTCTATTCCTACATGTTTATCAAATTCATCAAAAGTCTCCTTTACTTTCTCTGCAGTTCTCATATCGTATCCTGAAACAAATGCATGACAAGTATCAAAACAAATACCAAATTTGTTTGCAGGTTTTAATTGATTGAAAATTTCTCCTAGTTGTTTAAATTCAGAACCTACAGAGTTTTTTTGACCCGCAGTATTCTCTAATAGAATCATTACATCATTTTCTGGTTGTACTGCTTGTGTTAAACCATCTACTAGTCTTCTAATTCCAGCTTCATCACCAGTTCCCAAATGACTACCAAGATGTGTTACAAGATATGGAATTCCTAACTGTGCACATCTTTCAACTTCATCTCCTAATATTCTCACTGATTTTTGAAATCCATCGTCTTTTGGACTAGCAAGATTTGGTAAATATGGCATGTGTGCACATATTGCAAATCTGTCTATTTTACTTTCTTTTAGTTTTGATTTAAAATTAGAAATATCTTCTTTGATGAGTTCTTTTGCGTGCCAACCTCTTGGGTTTCTTGTAAATATCTGAAAAGCAGAACATCCTCTTTTTACAGCATTATCTACTGCCTTGTCAATTGATCCTGCAATTGAGACATGACAGCCGATCTGCATTTAGATAGTTTTCTAAAAAACATAATTTAAATCAGCTTTGAAATTCCCATAACCGGATTTTTAAGTAAATTAGGTAAGTTACTATCATGCTTGAACTTGGACAAGACGAAATTGCAAAGTATCCTTTCTTAACAGATGCTGGGCAATACCTCAAAGATAAGGGATTTACACTAGAGCAGTTTGGCACAGATCCTGATTTAAAACAGCTAGTTGGCAAAGCATTTGATCGAATTCAGGTTGCAGCAGATGGAAAAATCTACAAATCCGATCTAATTGGAGATCAAGTCTCAAAAGAGGCAGCTTTACCTAGAGAGGTTTTCTCGTTTCTTTTGGCTATTGTACTATTGAAACTAAGTGGTATGCATACTCTAATCAAGAGATTTGCACTTGCAGAAGCAAGACGTGCAGAAAAATATCTTGAAAAAGATCTAGCAAATATTTCAGATGAATCAAAAAAAGAATTAGCAATTAAAGTAATTGATGACCTCTTTTCAGTTCAAGTTGAGAAACTTGATGATTTCTTTGTAATTTCGGTATCTGATTATCTAAAACATTCAATTAATTTTCATGAAAGAGAATGGAAACTAATCAACAGACATGTGGAAAATGGACAAGTCTTTCTTACTCCACATGAAACAGTCAGACTGATAAGAAAAGAATTAGGAACATACATCAATTCAAAAATTATTAATGCAAAAACTCCTGTAATGATTCCAGGTTTTGAGGATTCTGTAAACAAACTTGTTTCACTATCAAAAAAATTTGTAACCTTTACTGTAACTACTGGAGAATATCCACCATGTATTAAACATGGAATTGAAGAACTTGAAAAAGGTGAAAATCTTCCACATTCTGGAAGATTCATGTTGGCTTCTTTTTTACTCTCAAAGGGTCAATCAGTAGAACAAATTGCACCATTATTCAAAAATGCTCCTGATTATAACGAACGCGTTACACTTTACCAACTAAATCATTTGGCTGGAACTTCTGGAAGTGGCACTAAATACATTTGCCCTTCTTGTGAGAAACTAAAAACACAAGATCTTTGTTTTGCTATTCCAGAATGTGATAATATCATAAACCCACTACAATTTGGAAAGAAGAGAAAGTAATGAAAGAAACTGACATTAAATTCTTAGAAGACTCGTTCAAAAAATATTATTTTGAGCATTTTAATCTAATTCAAGTACCTGAACGTACATCTGAAAGAGAATTTGGGTATCAAAAATTCAATTCTGGAATGACTCGTCATATTTCATTAAAAAATGATAATGAATTACATTTGTTATTTATGCAAAACATTCCATCTGATGTTTATTGTTCAAATGCATACTATTCTTTTCCCAATTTACCTATGAACGAAAAAGACTGGAAAGAAGCAGATCTGATTTTTGATATTGATGCAAAAGATCTTAATTTGTCTTGCAGAGAAAATCATACTGTATCAATATGTAATGAATGCAATCAAGTTTCAAAAAACTCTGAACATTGTTTAAAATGTAATTCTACAAAAATAGAAAAAAAATCCTTACCTTGTAAAAATTGTATTGACACCTCAAAAACTGAAGTATCTAAACTAACTGAAGTTCTAATTGATGATCTAGCAATATCTCAAGAAAATATTCATGTATATTTTTCTGGCAATGAAGGATTTCATGTTTATGTGTTTGATTCACAATTTCAACAAATTGGTTCTAGAGAAAGAGCGGAACTCACAGATTACATTATGTTTAATGGAGCTATTCCTGAAAAATTTGGAATGAAGAAATTTAAACCAAATCGTTCATCTTTCCCAGATTTTAATGAAAATGGATGGAGAGGAAGATTTTCTAAACAAGTGTTTGGTTCTAAATCAAAACGCTCAAAAATTATTTCAGAGTTACTTGTTAATGGTTATTCTTCTTTCCAAAAAACTCTTGATGATGTAACAGAGAAAATTGGAGTAAAAATTGATCCTAATGTAACTATGGATATTCATAGAATCTTTAGATTACCTGGATCTATAAACAGCAAAAGTGGTCTCACAAAAATTCTTTGTAAAAATTTAACAAAGTTTGATCCATATACTAATGCATCTTTTCTTAGTGATGATTCAGTAGAAGTTTTTGCAAACTGCCCAATAGAATTTTCTCTCAAAAACAAAAAATTTGGTCCATATACCAATGAAAAAGTCACAATTTCAACATATGCTGCAGTCTATATGATTTGCAAAAAACTAGCAACAATAGCTTGATTTTGCTGGTAAGACATTAATTTACCAAATCACAACGAAATTTGATTTTGTATAGTGCCTCTATTGATAAGCAGACACCACCTCCTGATGCTGGAAAACTTGTCAGATTAGCCATTGTAGCCATTATGGCTATTGTAATTTTTGCCACAGTTGGAAATCAGGGAGTAATTTTATCCATGAATTTCACCGAATTTGGTGAACAATTTACCAAACCTCTCTTTTACACTCTAGTCTCTGCAATAATTCTCTCTACAATTGCTCTTGTACGTGTAAATATTGTTAGTAGATCTTCAATTTTCTGGTATGCTATTAGTACAGCACTTGGATTTCTTGCCAAAGGTGGACAACAACCTTTAGCAAGTGATATCCGAAGTTTTAGAGATTACAAAATATCTGCTCCGCAATTTGTTATCTGGCAAATTACCAAGATTCTGCTTTTTGGAGCATTCTTTGCAAATATTATGTTTGGATTTGCAGCAATGTCATTTATTGATGGAAATACTCTAGGAATTGAAAATATACCAAAATTATTTCCTCTACCCTTTGTAACACCTGATACTGATCCAAATTATGCAGTAGAAAATGTTGTTCCAATGATTCCTAGTTTGCTGATATTGCTTCCTCCAATACTTGCAGCAATTGGATTACGTTTAGTTTTGTATGTTGGAATTCATAAAATTATTTCTGTGATAACTTCATTTCTTCATGATTCTAATGAAGGAAAACCACGATACCTAAGCTATGTTTCAACTATTGAAGGAATAATTGGCATTGGTATTCTCTGGGTAGGTTTTAATCTCTTCTTGACAGATCAAATTGATTACAATACAAGATATATAATTGGTGGTGTACTTGTCATAGGCTTTGCATTAATTGCATTTTCAGTAGTAGATAATATTCGAGCACGTGTTCTAACTCATATGTTTAAGAGAGATGTATACATTAGAATTATAACAGTTAGTGCAATTGCAATTATTGTAGTAGGAGTTATTTCTGTTAACAATAGTGTTGCTGATGCAAAGAAGATTGAATATTTGGGACCATACACTGCTCAACAAATTGGAGTAAATCGATATCTTGGTGAATTAGATCAAGTACAAGAAAACATTCATGATGTAAAACTATCAGCTGTTTCTCCAAATAATATCAATAATTATGTACAACAAAACAGTGACGTTCTTGATGTAATTCGAGTTTGGGATTGGGAAGGAGCTTTTGCCAAGTTAAAGCCTGAAATTGGACTTATTCCGTATGTAGACTTTGAAGATAATGATATTCTTCGCTTTAACAATACTTTGTATTGGACAGCTTCAATGAAACCAATTCTACCATCCACTGTAAGTGCTGAAAACAGATGGTATAACGAGCATCTTGTCTATACTCATGTTCCAAATGGATTCCTCACTCTTGAAGCAACTGACGGTCAAATTGTTGACAGTAGTAAATTTTTCAAACAAAGAGAGATCTACTATGGTGAGGGTGGACTATTTGAGCAAACCTGGTCTGGTTTTCCTACTTCAAGAGGTTCAGAAAGTGCTGAACTTGGAGGAGCTCTTTATTCAGGTATGGGTGGATTAGCCGTTTCTCCACCACTAAGTTGGACCTTTGAGCCAAACTTTTTGCTTTCATTTCCAACTGAACCAGTTCATGTTATGAGATACAAAGACGTTCATGAAAGAATGAAAATTCTATATCCTTACTTCCTTTATGAATTGTTTGGAAAAGAATTAGATTCAATTCCTGTTACTGATGGAGAAAATTCCTATTGGTTAATTCCATTAATTATTGGATTTGATACAAATGATATTCCTTGGTCTGTTGGAAATCCTTTCTTACGTTTAGTAGGTTATGCACTTGTTGATACATACGATGGTAATATTCAACTACTTACTACTGGAGATGATTTCTTTTCAGAAATGTTTTCTAGTCAATACTCTGAACAAATAATACCAATTCCTTCTTGGTTAGATGAACAAGTTAGATATCCTGCTGAATTATTTAATTGGAAAACACAGATGTATAATATTTACCATGTAACTAATGTTGAGACATTTATTCAAGCCAATGAATTCTACGAAATTCCACGAGGTCTTGATACTTATTATGTTGAAGCAAAACCACCAGGCTTTGAACAAACTGAATTCATAGGATTACTATCATTAGAACTGAAAGGCTCTCAAGGAAGAAACCTTGCTGGATACATGATAGTTGAAAATGATCTTGATACTTTAGGAGACTTGCAGTTCTATGAAGTACCACTAAATTCTACAACTAAATTGATTGGTCCTACTGCAGTTAGAGAGGCTCTTGATAGAGATCCAGACTTTGCTCAACTAAAGACACTCTTGAGGAATCCAAGAATTGGTGATAATATTTTGTATCATGTAGGTGAACATGATGTCTACTTTATCACAGTATACACTGCAGGTGCTGGAGGAGTAGTTGCCCAAATTGGTACTATCGCAGCAGTTGGAGCAGCGTTTAATGGAGAATATTTTGTTGGGTTAGGCGATACACAAGAAGAAGCATTTGAAGAGTATTTGAAGAAAGTTTCTGGTGTAGTAATATCTATAACTTCAGATGATGAATATTCTGAACTAGCTAAAAATGACAGAATTGATATCATAAAATCTGTTTTTGAAGAAAATGAAATTACAATTGCTGAACCAGCATCTATTCAGATTCCACTATCATTTAGTGAAGGAAAACTAATCTTCTTTACTGAAAATGAACGTGTAGATACTGAAGAATTCCTTTCTAAATTCATTGATGACTTTGTAAAGCCACGTAGTGATAGAGTATTCATGTGGCAAGAAGAAAATGATCTCAATATTGGTACAATATTTGTTAAAGATGGAATACCTGAGATGCATTACATCTCAATTGAGGTAGGCAACTAATTGCTCCTAGTTGTGGATAATGGTTCTATCTATACAAAAAATTTAACTGATTTTCTAAATGAAAAAAATATTTTTTTTGAAAAACAAACTCCTCAATTTTTAGATCTAAACTCACTTGGAAATTATGATTCAGTAATTCTATCTGGAAGAAGGAAAAATGAAAAAAAAACTAATGAAATCAATTCTAAAATTATTACTTTTTCAATTAAAAACAACATTAAACTACTTGGAATTTGTTATGGGGCAGAAATTCTAGCTCTTACTTTGGGAGGAACAATCAGAAAGATTTCATCTCTTCAAAAAGGAAATGAAATAATCAAAATTTCCAAAAAAAATTCAATCTCAAATGACTCTTTAGATGTCTTTGAGAGTCATAGATTTGAGATATCTAAATTACCTAATGTGTTAGTTCCACTTGCAGACTCAAAGAATTGTAAATATGAAATAATCCAATATGAAAAAAAGCAAATTTTTGGAACTCAATTTCATCCAGAAATGACTCAGGATGGTCATGATTTGATTGAAAAATTCTGTTCTCTCTGATTGATTTTAATAACTCTCAAAATTTCCTCAGTTCATGGAACAAGAAAGTCATGAATTATTATTGCCTCTTGTTGATGAAGAAAATATTTGTCTTCCATTGCCCATTAACGTGGTATCAAAATATTGGAATATTGAATTACCTATGGCTGAAGCCATAGAAACTGCAAAAAAATACTCAGGATTTAATGGCAGTATTCTAATTGAAGGAATAGAGTCTGCCGAAAGACATGGTCTAACATGTAAAATGGTTCATTCATCTTTATCTGAGCTAAAAAAAATTATTGATTCTGGAATACCACCCATTGTCATTCTTCCAGGAATTCCAGAAATTACACAACATGCATCTGTTATTACTGGTTATAATGATGATGAAAAAACAATACTTCATTATATTCAGAAAGGTAATCAAGAAGGAGAACAACAAGAAGGAGCCATACCACAAGATATCTTTGAGAAGGAATGGTCAGAAGAAGGAAGGTTGTTGATAATATTGGCTCCCTCAGAAATCTTGTCTTCTGTAAAACTTGAAAATGATTCTACTAACAAACCAAATCGATTGTGTTTTACCTCTGAAAAATTAAATATTTTAAAGAATTATCCTGAAGCACTTGAATCATTAAAGCAAGCCATAGAACTTGATCCAAATAACTCAACAGTTTTACATCAATTGGGTGCAATGATGAATGAACAAAAATCTCCTGAATGTGTAAAGTTTTATGAAAAATGCTTAGAAATCAATAGTAGATCATATCTGGCTTACAATGGTTTGGGAAATTTTTATCTAAAAACAAATCAATTTGAAAAGGCAGAGAATTATTATACTAAAGCTATTGAAATCAATCCAAAAAGATCTGCCAAAATTTACAAAAACCGTGCATATCTCAGAGAAAAACAAAACAAAAATTCTGATGCAAAAGAGGATCTCAAAAGTTATTTGAAATATTTTCCACAAGCTTCTGATAGAGGAATAATTGAACAAGCAATTAGAGAACTATAATGCGGAGTGCGGGATTTGAACCCGCGGCCTTCAGCTTGGGAAGCTGACGTCATACCAGACTAAACTAACTCCGCTCAGGACATTTATGATAATTATGATTAAATATCTTGATTAAGCAACTATGACATGGATGCAAGATGCCCAGAATGTGAAAAAGTTGCAATTCTAGATGATGAAATTACGAAAGTTAAATGTCCTCACTGTAACTTTGAAGCAGACTATGATACCTATCTTGAAATTATGAAAGATAATGCAATCAATATGGCATCTGACTATATTCCAGATAGATCTGGATTGTAGTTACCAATAATTTCCTTTATCTGAGCAATCTAAATGGGCCCCACAGTTGGGACAAAACAAATGACATGCTTGCATATTTACCATCTTGTTATCACACTTTGGACATCTAATGTCTTCTCCCATGCCTATCTTTGCGAGTCTTGATTTAAAAATAATGTCCAAAGGTTAATTAGTCGTTCAACTTTTTTTCGGAATACTTGGCAAACTTCAAACTAACAATTTCAGATATCAAGGGAAAGTCTGTATCAAAGGAACTCAAAGACAGTGATGCAAATCCTTTACTAGGTTTGCAACTAGGAAATGAAACTGATGCTGCAATTGTAGGATTAAATGGAAAATTGAAACTCACTGGAGGAAGTGACAAATCTGGTGTTCCTATGAGAAATGATATTCACGGTGCAGCAAGAAAATATATTTTGCTTTCTAAAGGAGTTGGTTTGCAAGCTGCAGAGATTGGGCAAAGAGTAAGAAAATTAATGCGTGGAAATACAGTATCAGAAGAAATCTATCAAATAAATTGTAAATATGATGGAGAATTACCAGTTGAAGCACCTGCTGAAGATGCAGCAGAGTCTACAGAAGAAAAAACTGAAGATAAAAAAGAATAACTTAACATATACCGATTCTACATTTTGACTCATGCATTGGAGAGAGACACTTCCTGATTGGTATATCAAAAAATATGGATATCAACCATGTGTTAACATTGGAACTGCTGGTCATGTAGATCATGGAAAAACTACTCTAATTCAAGCATTAACTGGTTCATGGACTAGTGTACACAGTCAGGAACTAAAACGTGGAATTACTATTCGTGTGGGATATTCAGATGCTGCATTCTACAAATGCAAAAGTTGTGAGGATCCTTTAGGATATTCCACAACTCCAAAATGTGACAATTGTGGAAAGGAAAGTGAATTATCTCGAGTTGTTAGTTTTGTAGATAGTCCTGGACACGAAAGTTTGATGGCAAACATGCTTTCAGGCTCTGCATTGATGGATGGTGCATTATTACTAGTTGCTGCAAATGAGAAAGTCCCTAAACCACAAACAAAAGAACATCTTTTAGCCCTTCAAACTCTTGGAATTCAACAGATAGTTGTAGTCCAAAACAAAGTTGATTTACTTTCTTACAAAGAAGTCTTAGCAAACTATCAAGAAATTACAAAATTTGTCAAAGGAACTCATGCTGCAAAATCACCTATAATTCCTATTTCTGCACAATCTGGATTAAACATTGATGCATTAATTGGCTCTATAGAATCAACAATCAAAACTCCAGAAAGAAATGAAAAAAAAGATACAGTAATGCATGTTTTGCGTTCTTTTGATGTAAACAAACCTGGTACAAAAATAAAAAATATCAAAGGAGGTGTCATTGGAGGAAGTCTAACTCAAGGAGTTTTCAATGTTGGTGATGAAATTGAAATTAAACCTGGTATTATGAATGAGAAAAAAAAATCCTATGAACCTTTAGTGACAGAAATTACTTCTTTAGGAACTGCTGCAGGAATTGTTGAATCAGTAAAGCCAGGTGGCTTGGTTGCTATTGGAACAAAATTAGATCCTTCTATGACTAGAAGTGATTCATTTATTGGTTCAGTAATTGGAAAACCTGATACTCTTCCTGAAAATTCTGCTCAGTTAAAACTAGAAGTGAATCTGTTTGATTCTGCAGTGGGGATCACAGAAGATGTTAAAGTCCAACCAATTCAATCAGGTGAACTACTTCGACTAAACATTGGAACTGCTCCTGTATTAGGTAAAGTTAACAAAATAAAATCAAAAACCATTGAGATTGAACTTAGAAGACCTGCATGTATCTTTGAAGGTGGAAATGTAGCAATTAGTAGAAGAATTGCTGAAAGATGGAGACTAATTGGTGCAGGAATAGTTGGTTGAAGTAATCTGTGACACAAATTTTCTAATTCATCTAGCAACTAGAAGAATCAAAAATATTGATAATCTGGATGTAGAAATTGGTCAAATCACTTTTGTTGTTCCTCAAGTTGTAAAAAATGAGTTATCTGAATTATTAAAAATCCCAAGAAAAACTCAAAATATTCAATCAACTCTTAATTACATAAAAAATTTCAAAATAATTCCCATTCTTGGCACATTTGCTGATAAAGAGTTACTTGATTATGTTTCAAAAAATAAAGCTATTGTTGCTACAATGGATAAAGAATTAAAAAGACAGATAAAGAATCTTGGAAGCTCTATAATGTCTCTTTCAAATGATAGAATAGTTTTAGAATCTAGCACAAAATTTAACTTTGATAGTACTAAATTCTGATATGGAAAATTTTTCTTTAGAAAGTGAAGCATTTGACAATGGAGGAGTGATTCCTAGAAAATATGGTTATAAAAATGGAAACCAAAGTCCTCCTCTAAAGATTAGTGGAATTCCTGACAATACATTGTCTTTAGCTCTTATAATGGATGATCCTGATGCTATGGCTGCTGTTGGAAAAGTTTGGGTCCACTGGGTTTTATGGAATATTGATCCAAGTACTATGGAATTCAAAGAAAATTCTATTCCATCAGATTGTTTTGAAGGTAAAACTGATTTTGGAGAAATTGGTTATGGTGGACCAGCCCCTCCTGATCAAGAGCATACATACATCTTCAAACTATATGCATTAGATCAAAAATTTAATGCTGACAAAGACTCAACTAAAAAACAAATAGAAGAAGCTATGAATAATCATATTATTGCAGAAACTAGACTTGAAGGAAGATATTCTCCGTAAATTCTAACTATTTTTGATTTTTTATATAAAGAGTAATAAGTAAAGTTTTTCGAGAAAAAACAATTGTTAACAAATACAAAACTTGTTTCTATAGGTAATTTTGATTTAAAATTAAATCATCTTCTAATAATTGGTATTCTTGCTTTATCATTTGCTGTTTCTTTTTTACTTCGTTCACAACCCGCTGATTTTGGTTTTGAATTAAACGAGTTTGATCCATTTTTTAATTATAGAGCTACTCAATATATTGTAGATAATGGAATTGGTGCATATTTTGAGTGGAATGATGCTTTAAGTTGGTATCCAAATGGTAGAGATGTATCTTCAAACTCTCAAGTAATGCTTCATCTAACGGCTGCTACGACTTATTGGATTTTCGGCGGAGGATCAGATCTTTATGATTTTACTATACTCTTTCCCGTGGTCTTTGGTTCTTTATCTGCAATTGTTATTTTTGCCTTAGTTAGAGTCATAGGTGGTACCACTGCCGGCTTGTTTTCTGCTATGTTGTTTTCTGTTTCATTACCGATATTAATTCGAGGTCCAATTGGGTGGTTCAAATCAGAACCTTTAGGATTATTTTTCGGCCTTTTGACAACATATTTACTATTAAGTGGGATAAATTCTCAAAATAAAAAAGTAGCATTTGCAAAACTAATAGGAGCTGGAATTTTTACTGCATTTTCCATCTCAGCTTGGGGAGGTAATCAATTCTTTATTATTCCAATAGGACTTTTCTTTCTTACATTACCATTTTTGAGAACTGATCATAAATTCATTATATGGGCTATTCCTCTTTATACAATTTTTACTGTTTTGGTTTCTTTAGGATTTGAACGAGTAAGTTCTAATTTTATTTTTGGGATAGGGGGAATTTCATTAATAGTTTCTACTCTATTTTTAGTATCATGTATTTTTATTCAAAATAAAAGTTCAAAAAATAAAACAAGAAATAGTTTATTATTTTTGGTTGCACTTTTAATTATTGCTTCAAGTATAATGATAATTAATTCTGATTCTCAATTTTTACCATTACCTAGCCATAGATATCTTAATGCATTGAATCCTTTTTTGACTACAACTGATCCATTAGTAGATTCTGTAGCAGAACATGCAACAACAACACTTCCACAATCGTTTATGTTCCATTCAGTTTTGATGATTTTTTCAGGTATAGGAATATGGTTAATTATTAAAAATCTTCAAAATAAAAATTCTAGTTTTATTAAAAATGATATGTTATCTTTTTCATTAATTTTGGGACTTGTTGGCGTATATGTAAGTTCAACTTTTGTTAGATTAGAAGTGTTTGCATCCATTGCAGTAATTATTTTAGCATCATTGGGTTTAACTGCCTTAATTAAAGAATTTTTCAAAAATAAACCTAACAATAAGAAACCAATTGGAAAATTGATCAAACTACCATTTGTTGCAGGAATAATTATTCTTTTGATAATCCCTATGATTTATCCTGTTGGTGCAGATCTATTTACTGTATCAAAGGCTCCACCTACTATTCTAAATGGTGGAAGTGCATTTACAATTAGTACTACTGACTGGCTTGATTCAATGGAGTGGATAAAAAATAACACTCCAAAAGATGCTGTAGTTGCAGCTTGGTGGGATTATGGTTATTGGATTCAAACCATGGGAGAAAGAGCTACATTAGCTGATAATTCAACTGTTAGTACTATTATAATTGAAAATATTGCAAGAATGTTACTCAGTAATCCTGATGAGGCATGGCATTTATTGCAAGAAATGCAGGCAGATTATATTCTTGTTTTTGTTGCCGGTGAAAAATTGAATATTGATTCACCTGATTCTTTCTATGTGTTACGTGGAGGTGGTGATGAATCTAAGAAACAATGGTTTATAAGAATAGCAGGATACGATGAATCAAAATTCTTACATTCAAATGGTTCAGATGGTACTGATTATTTTACTAATGAAACTTTACTTGGTAAAATGTTTCCTTTTTCTCCATTAGGGTATGTTAATCCTAATAATTTTTCAGAACAATATCCAACTTATGTGCCTGGAACAATAGGAATCTATGGTAAAGATATCAAATATCCTTCTGATAGTGATGGACCATTAAGATTAGTATATGCATCTCAAAGTTTTATTGAAGAAAAAAATGGACCAATGCTTGGAGTTTTTATTTATGAAATAAATAAAGAGTATGAACCTGTGTCTTAATCTTCTAAGAATATCTTTCAGCTAATCTATATCTCATATATTTGTCATCAGGCGAAAATTTTGCTGGATGAACTGAAATTGTTTCCTCATTACATTTTGGACATTTTTCTTTTAATGTATAATGATTACACTTTGAACATTTTCTTAATTGGAATTTCATCTTAGTTTTCTCTTGTTTTCTTTGATTCTTCCCTAGTAAATTTGAATGAGCCTTTTTTCTTTTCTATGTTAGATTGAATTTCAGCAATGATTGGTTTTAGTGATTTCTCAGCAGATTTAAAATTATCAGAAGTTATTGATAGTCTATATTTTGGTGCTCCTAAATATGTAATATCTATAGTAGAATCTTTTTTTTGTTCATCTAATAATATTTTTTTAATAATTTCTACTCCATCTGTTTTTTCATTTGTAATTTCCATAATTCCTCTAATTTCAACTGATGGGAGTTTTATTTTTGAGCAAATTTCTTCAATTATGGTTGCTGTTTTTTTTGCAAGTTTGAGTTCCTTTACAGACTCAATTCCATTTCGTCCAATCTCTATAAATGCATCATAAACTGAATCAAATTTTGAAAAAATACTATCTTCTAATTTTTCAATTTCTTCATCTGATAATTTTCCTTTATCTTGTACATTTTGTAAAAGTGTTTTACCTTTTTCGAATTTTTTAACTTCCTTTAGTTTTTGTTTTTTCTGATCTTTTGATATTTGTTTTAATGATAAATCAATATCTCCTCGTTTTACATTTACTTTCTTTACGAGTAGAACTTTTTTCTCACCATCTCTGACAAATCTACTTATTGATCTAATCCAACCTGGAGCAATCTCTGAAATGTGTAAAAATCCTTGAATATCATCATATTCATCTAATGTCACATAAGCCCCATGATCCATTACTTTGGTAACAGAAGCAAGAACAATTTCACCTTGTTCAGGCATCTCTTGAATTTCAGTAGACATTTCTTCTAAAACTCCCAAGTGTGTAAATTAATGTTGCTGGTCAGAAATCAATTCCCTTTTTAGCTTTAATACCACGCTGAAATGGATGTTTTATCTCTCTCATCTCTGTTACTAAATCTGCTACTTCAATAACTTCATCTTTAGCATAATTCCCTGTTAATACTAAATCAACTCCTTGTGGCTTTGATTTGATTAAATTTAGAACATCATCAACTGTAATTAATTCAAGATTTACTGCATAGTTAATCTCATCTAAAATAACAATATCATAGTTTCCTGATTGGATTTTTTCATTACTAATCCTAATTGCCTCTTTGGCAATTTTTTTATGATCTTCTTTTGAACTTTTATCATCTATAATTCCAACAAACCCTTTACCTATGGCAATCATTTCAAATTCTGGTTCAAGTCTTTTAGATGAATCCATTTCACCATAGTGCCATGAACCCTTGATGAACTGAATCATACAAATCTTCTTTTTATAACCTGTAGCTCGTAATGCAATTCCTAGTGCTGCTGTTGTCTTTCCTTTACCCTTTCCTGTATAAACAATGACTAAACCATCTGTTTCCATAGATTATATTCAAATAATCTCACTAAAAACATTGAGTATTTCTCAAAAATAAACCAATTTAAATAAAAAATGATTCTAATCATGCAAATTGAAAATTCCAAGAATTGTATTATCAGGTGTTACAAGTGGAGTTGGAAAAACATTCATTACATGTGCTATTATTCATGCCTTACAAAAACAGGGTTATTCAGTTCAACCTTTTAAGGTAGGCCCTGATTATATCGATCCTAGATATCTATCTACTATTTCAAAACATGAAACATACAACTTGGATGTTTGGTTGATGGGAAAGAATCAACTTTTGAATAGTTTTATTTCTAATTCAAAATATGATGTATCTATTATTGAAGGTGTGATGGGATACTATGACGGCTTTGGTGGAGACTCTAATTATGCAAGCACTCATCATGTAGCCTCTATAACAAAATCTCCTGTACTCTTAGTTTTAGATGCAAGCAAAACTGCTCGTTCTATTGCTGCAACTGCTCTAGGTTTTCAAAAATTTCATAGAAATTCACGTATATCTGGAATCATTCTCAACAAACTTGGTAGCAAAAAACATGAAATTTTGTGTAGAAGTGCACTGGAGAAAACCAAAATTCCAATTATTGGTGTAATTCCAAAAAATCCGATTCTGAATATGGAATCACGACATCTTGGATTAATTTCAACATTAGATAACAAAAATATGAAAAACCAAATTGAAAAAATATCAAAAATAATTTCAAAATCATTAGATATTTCTCAAATTATTAAAATTTTAAAAAATCCAATTGAGCTTCCAAAAAAATCAAAACCTGTTCATAAAAAAACAAAAATTATAATTGCAGTTGCCCTTGATATTTCATTTAATTTCTATTACCAAGATAATCTAGAAGCATTACGTAGGGAAGGAGCAGTTCTAAAATTTTTTAGTCCAGTTAAAGATAAGAAAATTCCAAAATGTGATGGACTTTACATTGGTGGTGGCTTTCCTGAAGTTTTAGGTAATTTACTTGAAAAAAATCAAACTATGAAAAAAACTATAAAGAAATTATCTGAAGATAACCTTCCGATTTATGCTGAATGTGGTGGATTAATGTATCTAACAAAATCTATTGTTTATCATAACAAAAAACACAAAATGGTTGGTTTGTTTGATGCTGAAACAAAAATGACAAACAAAATGAGACTCAATTATACCAAAGGTAAGATTACTGCAAAAACTCTCATCTCAGAAAAACCACATTATTTTCAAGGTCATGAATTTCATTATTCACAGTTAGATTCAGTCTCTTCTGATTCTAAATTTGCGTATGACTTGGAAATTGGTGAGGGAATCAAAAAACATCAAGATGGAATGATGCAACACAATACACTTGCTTCATACGGTCATCTCTATTTTGATAGCTCAAACTATGCCCAAATTTTTGTTAAAAATTGTTTAAAGTATTCAAGAAGCTGATTTTTCTCTAATTAACTTGAAGATCGCATTAATTATGGCAGATGCTGATGAACTTCCTCCTTTTCTTCCAATATTGGTGATAAATGGCGCTCCTTCTAATTTTGATAATTCCTCTTTTGATTCTGCAGCACAGATGAATCCTACTGGAGTTCCAATAATCAATGCAGGCTTTACTATGCCTTCTTTTACCATCTGAATAATCTCCATTAGGGCAGTAGGCGCATTTCCTATGGCTACAACTCCTCCATCAATATCAGATATGGCTGCCCTCATACATACTTGAGAGCGTGTTTTTCCTTCTTTTTTTGCCAATTCCATTATTTCTGGATTTGAAATATTACAAACTATGTTATTTCCAAAATCCTTTGGATTTTGCTTATTCAATCCTCCAATCACTCCATTAACATCAACTATGATGCTACAACCATTTCTCAAAGCGTTCATGGCACTCTCAATTGCATCTTTGTGAAAAATTATTTTATTTTTTCCTGCAAAATCAAAATCTGCTGTAGAATGAATAACTCTTCTAACAATTGGCCATTCTTTTTCATTATAGTGATGTGAGCCAATTTCATCTTCAATCATCTGCATACTTGCATCTTCAATTGATTGACCTTTTTCAGTTTGCATCTTCTACCTCTTTTGCCCTCTCTATTATCAAATCTATCATTTTTTCATCTACTCCTAAATGTTTAGTAATGTATGTTTTTTTCAGATTAGAATTTTCAAGGGCTGGTGTCAAATCATTATTGATATCCGTTTTCACATGTGCTCCTTCATGGAGAAAATAAAAAACAATTATTAGAACTTCTGCATTATCTTTTTCACATTTTTTTACTCCTTCAAAAATATCTGGTTGTTCAATTTCTAACCAACACCGACTTACATTTCTATAGGAATCTTTTAGTTCATTTACTATGTAGTTTAGTGACATTTGTGCATTAGGATCTTTACTACCATGTCCAATAATCATTACATCTACATCTTTTTTTGGAAGAGTGACTTGATTTTCTTTAAGTGTTGTAGATATTCTATTTTCAACTACATCTACCAAAGTTTTGTGCATACTCATTTGCTTTGTAACAACAAATTTCACTTTGGTGTCTTTTTGAAACTTCATTACATCAGTAACTGCATTTTTCACTTTTTTACCAGGGTACAAAAAGTATGGAACTATAGTTAACGAATCAATATCTTCTTTGAGACACTTAGTAATTCCAGCCTCAATATATGGGGGAATTACCTCTAGAAAACAAAAATCTGTGAATACATAATCACTTTTTGCCTTAATTCTCTCACAAATAGCCTCTAATTCTTCAGATGCCTCTTTTTCTCTACTTCCTCTGTCAATAATTAATAATCCACGCTTCAATTCATAATCCTCGCAATAGATATAGTCAAATTTGGTGGGAATTTCTGTTTTTCTACAATTAATTCTCCATCAGAAACTTTGATTGCTGCAGCTTCAGATACACTTGCAGTTCCTTCAAACGCTTTTACAGTTTCTGAAGGATTTGGTGCAGAAATTTCTGATAAATCTTCTCTGTTTACATATTCTACTGGAATGTTCATTTCCTTTCCAATATCTATTAGTCCTTGAACATCTTGTGGTTTTTTTATTGATACTAGTTTTGCAATTGATTTTGAACTAAGTTTGAATTTTTCTAAACAATGTTTAATTCCCTCACTAATTGTTTCCTTTGAAGTATCCCAGTGTAATCCAATACCAATTACTAAACTTGGAGGACGATATATTACAGATTCTTTATCTAAATTCTTATCAATAATTTTATCAGAAATTATAAGATATGCTTTAGAATTTGAATTCTTCAAATCTTCTAAACTATCATAAATTGAGACATTTTTTGGCAATTTTCTATACCAATTTTTTTTGCCTACTTCTTGAAAAACACCAATAGGTTCTTCATTTACCATATGCGCACTAATTTTAGTTACAGTAGAATCATCATCAATTTTCCAATTAAATTCTCTTCCTACCATATCCACTGCTATAGTTTTGTTAACATCAGCTGCAGTAGTTATTACTGGTAAAGCGCCTATTTTTTCTGCAATTTCTTGAGTTAGCTCATTTGCTCCTCCAATATGTCCAGATAATACACTAATTACAAAATTTGTTTTATCATCAATTACAATTACAGCTGGATCTGTTTTTTTGTCTTTCAAATGTGGTGCAATTAATCTAATTACTGCACCTAATGAAAATATGCATATTAGTGCATTATTATTTTTAAAAAGTTCAATAATTTTTTCTGATGTAGGTTCAGAATACCATGTTATTTCATTGCCGTCATTTGAGAATTTATCAGGTGCAAAAATATTCCAGTCCGGAAATAGTTTTTTTAGATTTTGTCCTATATTGACTCCATTTTTGGTAATTGCAAGAACTGCAGTTTTTTCCATACTCAAAACTTTCTAAATTTCATAAAATACCTTACTCTTCTGATTTTCTAGCCAGAATCTTTTCATCAAAATCAAACAATATAACATCAATTGGAACTTTTTCCTCTGAATGTTTTCTCATATGTTTATACGTCTCACTACAAATTAACTCAAAAAATCCTACAACATTATTTTCCTGAATTATTTCAGAAACATGTCTTGCTGTATTTGCTTTTCTAATACTTTGAATTATTGATTCTGTTGCATTTGATTTTCTTGCCAATTCTGCCAGAAAATTCATGTCTACTTTTGAACCTTTAACATGAGTTTGTTTTACTCCTGCTGCCATCTTTGCAAGTTTTCCGATAAAACCAACAACATATGCTTTTTTGATATTTTTTTTACCACACTGTTGAATTGTATATCCTGAAAAATCACCCATCTGAACAAAACAATGTTCTGGTAAATCAACTATTTTTTTTACAAAATCTTCACTTCTTCCACCTGTAGTTAGTACTACTGTATCATTTCCCATTGCAATTGCTACATCCAAATTCTGTCTAATTGATGCAGCATAAGATGCTGTAGAAAATGGAATAACAATTCCACTAGTTCCTAAAATTGAAATTCCATTCTTAATTCCTAATCTTGGATTATCTGTTTTAGGTCCTAACTCTCTTCCTTTAGGAACTGAAATTATAACTCTGATTCCATTTTTTACAAGAGCTTTCTCTCCAACTTCTCTTAAATTCTCAATAATCATTTTTTTAGGAACTGGATTTATTGCAGGTTTGTTAATTTCTAAACCTAAACCAGGTTTAGTAACTATTCCTACTCCTTCTCCTCCATCAATATCAATTTCATTTACTTTTTCTGTAAGTGATAGTTCTACTATAATTTCTGCACCATGAGTGACATCCGGATCATCTCCACCATCTTTAATTACAGAACATTTTGCTTTATTGGATTCAAATTCACAAGAATATATTGGAATATCGATAAAACTTCCTTTAGGTAATCTAATAGACACATTTTCAGTTTTTTGCTGATTAATTATTGATAATAATGCAGATTTAGACGCAGCAGTTGCTGAGCTTCCAGTAGTGAAACCTGTTCTTAATTTTGTCTTTTTTTCTTCCACTCTTGTTGTATTCATTTTACTGTATTAATTCTTGTTTGCTTAATGTGTAAAATCTTCTAAATAGATTTAAAATTAAAAATAACTTGAGATTTGTATGGTTAAAGATAATCAAATAATTATTACTGGAGCAAGTGGATTTATTGCAAGAAATCTCAGAAAATATTTATCTGAAAAAAATATCAAATTAATTTCAATATCACGAAATGACTTTAAACAATTTAAAAATGAACATAAAGTTATTTCAAAAAATTATGATGAAAAAAACCTTCTTTCAAAAATTAAAAATTCAGATGCATTAATTCATCTTGTTGGGATTGGAAAACAATCTATTAAAACTGATTATGATATGATAAATGTTGAATTTACAAAACATATTATAAATTTGTGTAAAAAAGCAAAAATTAAAAAATTTGTTTATACAAGCGGTCTTGGTGTTTCACCAAACACTTCATTAGGATATTTTATTTCAAAATATAAAGCAGAGAGATTAATAATAAATTCTGGATTAAATTATACAATTTTTAGACCATCATACATTGTTGGAAAAGATGATCTGTTTACAAAATATTTAAAAAAACAAATTAAAAAAGGAAAAATTGAAATTCCAGGATCTGGAACCTATTCAATTCAGCCAATTTTCATAAATGATGTCGTGAAAATAATTCTTCAGTCATCTCTTCAAACAAAATTTAGAAATAAAATAATTGATCTTGTTGGTCCTGATTGTATTACTTTTGAGCAATATGTTAAACTTTTTTCTAAAGGAACTCAAACAATCATTAGAAAAATTAATCTAGAAGATGCTTATCATTCTGCAATCACTAATTCAAATTCTGATTTTGGAGTAGATGATCTCAATATTCTAATTGGTAATTTTAAAGGAAACCATAACAGGTTAAGAAAAATTACTGAAATGAAATTTCAATCAGTTGTGGAATTATTAAAGTCCGGCAGATTGCTTTAGTGTTTCAGCTTTGTCTGTTTTTTCCCAAGTAAATTCAGGCTCATTTCTTCCAAAATGACCATATGATGCAGTTTTTTTGTAAATGGGCCTCTTCAAATCTAGTTGTGCTATTATTCCTGATGGTTTCATATCAAAATTTTTTCTAACCAGATCTTCAATCTGATTTTCTGGAATTTTATTTGTTCCAAATGTATTGACATAAAGTGATACTGGTTCAGCTACTCCTATTGCATATGCAAGTTGTACTTCACATCTATCAGCTAGTCCTGCTGCAACAAGATTTTTTGCAATATATCTAGACATGTAACATGCAGATCTATCTACTTTGGAAGGATCTTTTCCTGAAAAAGCTCCTCCTCCATGTCTTCCAAACCCACCATAAGTATCAACAATAATTTTTCTTCCTGTTAAACCTGCATCTCCATGTGGACCACCAATTACAAATTTTCCCGTAGGATTAATGTAAATTTTAATTTCATCATTCCAAAGATTTCCTAAAACTGGTTTGATTACTTTATCCGTGATTTCTCTTGAAATTTCTTCTTGAGAAATATCTGGTGCATGTTGTGTTGAAACTATTACTGTCTCAATCTTTGTTGGTTTGTTATCTTCATATCTTACAGATACTTGTGATTTACCATCTGGTCTAACCCACGATATAGTCTTATTTCTTCTGACTTCTGATAATTTTTGAATAAGTTTGTGTGCTAATAAAATTGGCATAGGCATTAATTCTTCAGTTTCATTTGTTGCATACCCAAACATCAATCCCTGATCCCCTGCACCTTGCTCTTTTTCTTCAGTAGCTGATATGCCTTGACTAATATCCGGACTTTGTGAATGCAATCTTAAATCAACATGACAAGTATCTGCATCAAACATCAAGTCTTTGTTATCATATCCAATTTCTCTAATTGTTTTTCTAACTAATTCTTCCTGAGCCTTTTGATCAAAATCTGCTTTTGATGTAACCTCTCCAGCTACTGCTACAAAATCTGTAGTAACCATTGTTTCAACTGCAACTCTTGAGTTTAGGTCTTGTCTTAGATATTCATCTAAGAAAGCATCAGAAATATTATCACATATTTTATCTGGATGTCCTTCTGTTACTGATTCTGAAGTAAATAGAAAATTATTGGTCATAGAATCACTAATTAGAGTTCGTTTTCTAGTTTGATGAATAACACATTATTGCCTCTTACAATTACTCTTCCATAATTTGCAACTGTTTTACCATGAAGTACTTCTTCTGCATCAGTCATAATCAAATTCATGTATGAATCAACATTCTCCATTTTTCCTTTGTATTCTACTTCATTTTTCAGTCTTACTGTAACTTTTTTCTTGGTGCTTTTTTGTAGAGTTGTTAAAGGTCTTTTTGCACTAGTTGTTTGTGACACTAATTATTCACTCATTTTGAAACTTTGTTCTCTTGAATAAAAGCTTTACCTCCTTCACATAAATTAAAATTCCTTAAATTTTTTCTCCTTTTTCTAATAATTATACAAATGATCTCTACTGGATTACAAAAATTGGATGAATTCTTATCAGGAGGAATTCCTAATGGTGTGATTGTTGATATTTTTGGTGGAAATGGAACAGGAAAAACTCAGCTATTACTACAACTATCAATAAATTCAATTAAAAATGGTGGCAATGTTCTATATTTAGATACCACAGGTGGATTTAGACCTGAACGAATATTGGAAATTCAAAAGCTATCTGAAAAACAGTTTAATTTTCTCGAAAAAATCACAGTATCTAGAATAACTAATACTTCAGAACAAATAAAATCTATAAAAAATCTCACAAACAATGATTTTTCTTTAATTGTAATTGATAATGTAACTGATTTGTTTTCTTATGAATATAAAAAAGATGAATCTATTTTTGAAAAGAATTCATTATTCATGAAATACATACATGAATTATCAAAATTTGCAATTACAAAAAAAATTCCTATTGTTATTACTAATATGATTAGAAATATTGAAGGTAAAGATGTAGAAAATATGAAAAGCGCTATTGATCTTTACACTCATATCAAAATTCAACTTTCTAAAAATCAATCAAAATTTAAAGGAAAAATTTACTGGGCACTAAACAAAGAATATTTTTCTTACAAAATACATACTTCAGGATTAGTAGATTATACTGAAGATATTTAACGGTCAATCCTGAAGTTTACTAATGGCAGATATTTTTGATTCAATTCCAATTATTACTATAGTTTTGTTTGCATTAGGACTAGTAGGTATAATGGTTTATGAAAGATCAAAATCAACAGACGAATCAGATTCTTGAATCTTTATTTGAGAAATTTGGATTCTCTCAACTTACTGAAATTCAGAAAAAAGCCTCACCAATAATTTTACAAAAAAAAGATTGTCTTGTAATTGCTCCTACAGGTTCTGGAAAAACTGAATGTTCTGTAATACCAATTTTTTCATTACTAAAAAATTCAAAGAAGAGTGGAAAAATCAAAACTCTTTACATTACTCCTCTTCGTGCATTAAATCGTGATGTGTTTAGAAGAATTACAAAATATGCCCATGAAAATGAGTTATCTATTGAAATCAGGCACGGAGATACTTCTCAAAAAGATAGAAAAAAAATCAGAGACAATCCTCCAGATATTTTAATTACAACACCTGAAACTCTTGTAATTCTTTTAACACAAATCAAAGTGCTAAATGCATTATCTGATTTAGAATGGATTGTAATTGATGAAGTACATGAATTACTAGCTAGTGAAAGAGGCTCTCAATTATCCTTAAGTATTGAGAGATTAGAAATTAACTCGAAATATCCTCTCACTAAAGTAGGATTATCTGCTACTGTTGGAAATTTTGAAGAAGCAGGAAAATTTGTTGTGGGCACAAAAAGAAAATGTGAGATTATTAGAGATAAATCAGTAAGAAAATATGATGTAGAAGTAAAGTATGTTGAAGGAACAATTTCTGATGTTGCCGAAAAAATTATAGAATATTTCTTAGAACTAGATTTGAACTCCCCAATACTGCTATTTACTAATACTAGGGGTGAAGCAGAATTTTTAGCTTCAATTTTAAAAGAAAAATCTACTATTGAAATTGAATTACATCATGGTTCTTTATCAAAAGTAGTTAGAGAAGAAACTGAGCTTACTTTACGAGAAGGAAAACGTGGTATTGTTGTGTGTACGTCTTCACTTGAATTAGGATTAGATATTGGTTCAATTGAATTAGTAATTCATTATGGTTCTCCTAGACAAGTATCCAAATTAATTCAAAGAATAGGAAGAAGCAGACATAATCGAAATTCATCAGCCAAGGGACTTATTATAACAAATAACCCTGATGATGAATTTGAAGCACTAGCTATACTTGATCGTATTCAAGAAGGTTCCATTGAAGAACAAAAAATTCATGTTGGTTCTCTTGATGTTTTAGCTCATCATTTAGTTGGATTATCTATGCAGCTTGGAGAAATTTCAGTTGAGCAAGCCTTTGAAATAGTGAGAAAAGCTTATCCATTTAGAAATTTACAACTAGAAGATCTAATAGGCGTATTAGACTTGCTTGATTCAAACTATTTGATATTTTTTGATAGAACAAAAATGACTTTCTGGAAAAAAGGACGTGCATTCAAGTACTATTTTGAGAATCTATCAACAATTCCAGATATTCTAAAATTCAAAGTATTTGATAGTGTAGGCAAAAAAATTATTGGATCATTAGATCAAAGATTTGTAGGTGATTTTGGAGATTCGGGAAATATCTTTGTACTAAAAGGCTTACAATGGAGAATACTAAATGTTGATGAAAAATCATTTTCTGTAAATGTTGAACCCTTTCGTGGAGGAGGAATTACTGTCCCATACTGGGAAGGAGAAAGTATTCCTATTGATTACAAAACTGCCAGAAAGGTAGGAAATTTTCGTAGCAAAGTTAAGAATGGTTCACTTGAATTAACCAATAAAATTATTGAAAAATTAATTTTTAATGAAATTCCTGATGAAAACAATATAGTAATTGAATCAAGTAGATCCCAAGGTTCAATTGTAATTCATTCATGTCTTGGCACCAAAATTAACTCTACATTGTCTACCTTACTTTCTTCAATGTTGTCTTCAATGCTGGGTTCTGTTGTAGATTCTCGTTCAGATGGTTATAGAATTGTATTATCTTCTAGATCACGAATTTCAGAAAAACTTTTTCTTGAAGTTATAAAAGATGATTATAATCTATATTCTATTGTTACTGCATCTTTAGCTGGAACTCATAATGTTAATTGGAGAACATGGTGTGTTGCCAAAAAATTTGGAATAGTTGGTCGTGGAGCAATATATGAAAGAAAATCTGCCAGATTTTTATATGAACGATATTCTAAAACTGTACTTGTACATGAAGCACTACGTGAATTATTTCATGATAAATATGATCTAAAAAATTCTGATAAAGTTCTAAAAAAAATTCGTGAAGATAAAATACATATTAAATGGTTAGAAGTTGACAAATTTTCAAAATTAGCAGAACCAATTTTAGATCATACCTCAAAATACTATGCAGCACCAGCAAATCTTGATAAAGGAATTATTGATCTTGTCAAAGCAAGACTTGCAAAGACTAAACATCGTTTGATTTGTGCAAGATGTGGAAAATGGGAACGCGTGGTAGAAACTAATGAAGTTAAAAATATCTTGATATGTCCATATTGTAAAGCCAGACAAATTACTGCCACTTACTATTCTGATTATGATTTACCAAAAATAATTCAAAAAAAACATGCAGGAAAAAAACTCTCTTCAGATGAAAAACACAAGTTTGATCGTGCCTGGAAAGTTTCTTCTTTAATAGAAAATTTTGGTAAAACTGCAATTACTGTAATATCTGGATATGGTGTAGGAGCAGATACTGCAGCAAGAATATTGCGAAATATGGTGGATGAAGAATATCTATTCAAACAAATCTACGAAGCTGAAAGACAATATGTTGTAACAAGAGGTTTTTGGGATTCTTAATTTTTCTTTGTAATTTTAGAAAATGCTGAAACAAATAGCTCTATTCTACCTTCAAGTCCTGCTTTAGCATTTAGTCCTGTAATTGATACTATTTCTCCCAATTCGCATTTGTCAATTATCCTTGCTTGATTCCTCCAACCTTTTACCCAAATTTGACTTGTATCATCTTCAACAAACAATTCTGATAATGCTATTGATTCTCCAGATTTTGTTTGAACTTCACGTCTTTCAGGAGCTTTTAGTATTATGCATTCAATACAATAACTTCCATCTACTTTAACATCATTAATTTTTGTTCTAAGTTGAGATAGTGATGGAATAGATTCATCATTGTCTAGTTTTCTTACAAACGAATTTTTATCTAATATAATTGAATTTCCATAAACTTTTGATGGCATGCATTCTATTACATCTCCTTCTGCACAAATATCAGTAGAGTTTACAAAATCACTAATGCTGTATTGGTTTTTTTGATTATCAACAGCTAAAATCATTTTTTTACCATTTTCTGTAGTTGATATTGAAAGAACCCTTGCAATTATTGGTCCTACTTCTTTTCCTCCTTCAATCTCAATTATAGTTGCATCATTACCATGGATTTCTGATCCTTGATTTCCTGATCTTACTTTAACTCCGAGTAATCTTACTTTAGCAGATTGAGAAATCATATTTGGGATAGATGATTCATCTTTTCCCCATAGAACAACTCTCATGGCATTACCATCTTTTCCTTTTAGTCTCATTCTGAGTGCTTTTCCAGGCTTTCCACGAGAATTTGTAAACTCCATTCCACTGATTAACCCATCAATTGTTCCTGAAATTACAAGATCTTTTTGTCCTTCTTGTAGTTCACTAATATCTTTTGTAATAGTATCAATAGTTGGAATTTCACTTTTTGTATCTGTGGTTTCAATATTTGAGCCAGAGCCAATGTTTATTGTAGGTGAACCATCAAGATCCGATTTTACATATGCCTTTATGATTTTGATTAAATCTCCTGGTTTGAGATTTTCAACACCTGGCAAATTTGCTTTTTCGTCCCATAACTTTACACTTGCTGTAGAATTTTCATCGTATACTGTCATTGTTCTAAGATAAAATGGAGAACCATCTTTTCTTGAAAATTGCTTTGCTGGTGATAAATTCAAAACTCTTGTTTCTAATGAAATTTCTTTCGCTCCAGCATATAGATCTTTTAAGCTCATTTCAACTTTTAGCGGTTCTGATAATGTAACTCCATAATCAGATGCAATTAAAAATAGAGCTCCTTGATCTGTCAAGTATCCAGCACCAATTTTTTCTTTCTTCTGTTTAATTTGCTCTTCTACAACTTCTTTAGTTAATTCAGGTTTTTGTTCTAGTAATTTTTTAATAAGATTTTCAAATTCAGACAATTCATTGTTGGTAAACTTGTTCTATTAATAAAAATTTCATTAGATCATAAAATTCATTTTTTATTAAATTTGATCGCTTTCTAATTAGTTCTTTAAAGATTAAACTGATAAAATCTAAAATTTTTGAATTTTGAACATGTTTTATTTAGATTTAGTCCATTTCTACAAAAACTAATGCTGAATAGACTCATTAACTAAATTAGTGGGATGATCGCAGTTTTGGTATGTCTTGTATTGATGTTAATCACCTGTCAAAATCATATGGTTCAGTCAAAGCAGTAGATGATCTTGTCTTATCTGTAAAATCAGGTCAAGTTTTTGGATTTTTAGGTCCTAATGGTGCTGGAAAATCAACTACCATCAAACTACTAACAACGTTAATTCCACCTTCAAGTGGCTCTCTTTCTATTCTGGGCATAAATGCTATCAAAAATCCTCTAAAAATTCGTCATAAAATTGGCGTTGTCTTACAACAACCAAGCTATGAACCTACTCTGTCTGTAGAAAAATCTCTTGATAAATATGGAATGATGTGGAATATTCAAAAAATTGAACGTAAACAAAGAATGGAGCAACTTTTGAAAGATTTTGATCTCGTTGAAATTCGTAAAAAAAGAAATGAAGATCTTTCAATTGGTCAACGAAGAAGAGTCCAAGTTGCACGTGAATTTATGCATGATATGGAATTATTGTTTTTAGATGAACCTACTGCTGGTTTAGATCCAAGTGCTAGAAGAAAACTATTAGATTATTTAAAAAATAAAGTAAAAATGGGATTAACAATTTTTTATACAACACACATTCTAACTGAAGCTGAATACCTTTGTGATCAAATAGCAATAATTGACAAGGGAAAAATAATTACTGTTGATTCTCCTGATGCATTAAAGAAAAGATTTGGAAAAGAAAAAACTATCAAAATTCATTTATTAGAAAAACAATCTAAAATTTCTTCTCTCTTATCTGGGATTTCAGACTGTAAAATTGATTTTGATACTGGAACTAACATAGTTATTCATTCAGAGCAATCAGAATTAGTATTATTACAAGTATTAAAAATACTCAATGATAACAGTATAGAGGTTGAAGATCTGTCAGCTATGCCAACAAATCTAGAAGAGATCTTTTTGAATATGGTGAAAGAAAATGCATCCAATAATTAGATTAGTAAATAGAAATCTAACAATCTCTCTTAATCCTGGATTTTTAATTTGGCAAGTAATTTTTCCTTTAATCTATATTTTTGTTGCAGGCTTTGCATATGCACCATTAATTAATGAAGTTCCTTTTGGTGGTAAAGATCTTGATTATCCTGCATTTTTGGCATCAGGTATGATTGGATTTAATATCATGAATAGCACGCTTATTTCTGGAATTCTAATTTGGAATGACAGAAGACATGGAATGTTTGAACAAATTATGTCTGGGCCATTTACAAGGAGTCATTATATTCTTAGCAATATCTGTACTATAGGCATAATTGGATTAGTAAGTGCATCTTTGATAGTTGTGGTTGGTTATCCAGTGTTTTTTGAATCTGTAGAATTTTCATTTGTTACAATTCCAATAATTATTTTTGGAGCAATTACTGGTTCTGTATTATTTGGCTCATTGGCATCAATAATTTCTACCAGATTACGCTCAAGTGAGGGATTTAATGTAGTTATTAACACTGTTTTTCTATTCTTCGCTTTTGTTAGTACTGCATTTTATCCAGCTGATGGAGTTCCGGAGCCATTACGTACTGCGTTTTATCTAAATCCATTAACTTATCTTGTTGATGTAATTAGAGCAGGAATTTTTGGAACTATCACTGAATTTGTAATTTATGAAATGATAATTCTTGTGGGAATTGCATCTGTTCTTTTTGTCATTGCTTCAAAACTTCTTACAAAATTAGACTTTTGAATCTATTTTCCTGACCTACCAATACCTCTAAAAACTAATCCAACATTTCTAATTTCTAATGGTGATAGCTTACCCCTAGTATCAATTACAATTCCAGGAGAATTCATTAGATCTTTTAGTACTTTGTAATCTATATTCAAAAATTCATCATGATCTGTACCTAAAATTACTACATCACAATCAATAACTGCATTTTTAAAATTTTCTTCAATTTTTATTGAAGAAAATTCTTTATTGATAAAATATGGATCAAAAATCTTTATTTTGAAATTCATTTGTTTAAGTTTTTGAATAACTTCTTTAATTGGAGTTAATTGAGTATCGCCTACATTTGGTTTATATGAAATACCTAAAATAGCAATTGTAATAATTTCAGAATTTTTGCTTATTTCTTTTAATGCACCCGTTAGTAATTCTATTACATATTTTGGCATTTCGGAGTTTATTATTCTTGCAGTTCTAACTATTTGAAGAATATCTTTTGATTCTGGAGCATCTAGTAATTGATAAGGATTTACTGGTAGACATGGTCCACCAACACCTGGACCAGGAAAATGAGGAATAAAATTATATTTTGTTTTACAACCTTCAATCAATTCATTTACATCTATTCCCATTCTATCACAAAAAATTGCTATTTCATTGATAAATGCAACATTTACATCTCTGAAAACATTTTCTACAACTTTAACTGCGTTTGCAGTTTTACAATTTTTAACAGAAATAACTTTAATTTTAAAAACAAATTGATATAATTTTGAAGCAAATTTTGTACTTTTGTCATTTATTCCACCTACCACTCTTGGAATTTTATTGAAATCTGTTAGAATAGTAGATGGATTTGCTCGTTCAGGGCAACTAGCGACACCAAAATCTTTTCCAGCTACAAGATGACTTTCTTTTTCTAAAACTGGAACGACCTCATTTTCAACAATTCCTGGTCCTACTGTACTTTCTATAATTACCAATGAATTTTTTTTCATAAATTTTGCAATTTCAGAACAACCTTTTAACAAAAATTGATAATCTATTTTTTTAGATTTATTTTCAAGAGGAGTTGGCAAACAAACAATAATTATATCTGAATTTTTTACTGATTCACTAATTTTTGTTGTAGCAATAAATTTTTTATTTTCTATTACTTTTTTTAATGCGTCTTCTAATCCTGGTTCATCATTAATTCGTAATTTACCATTATTCACAAATTCTACAATTTCATGATTAATGTCTACTCCAATTACAGAAAAATTGGCTCTTGCAATAACTACTGATGTGGGTAATCCAATTCTCCCTAATCCTATGACTGAAATTTTAATATCATTATTTTGAACCTTTTTTTCAAACTCTTCAATTTCTAAATCTAAAATCCCATTATTTCCAGACAACATATTATCTCATGATGAAATTAATATTAAGTTATCATATGGTTGTCAAAAATCTTATATTATTTTTTACTAATCAAATAATTTCCTAGAGCTAGGTGCTTTAATCCTGATTTTGTTAGAGTAGTTATTGCATCAATTGGAGCACAGACAATAGGATATCCATGAAGATTAAATGAAGTATTTAATAATGCTGGAATTCCAGTATGTTTTTCAAAATTTCTAATTAGATTATAGTATGAACTATTGAATTTTTCTTCAAGAAGTTGTGGTCTTGCAGTAAAATCATAAGAATGAATTGCTGATGTTAATTCTTTATGCGCTCGTTCTTTTGTATGGAATCCCATCATCATGTAAGGGGCCTTGATTTTTTTTGGATTTTCAATATATTCTTCCTGTTTTTCTGAAATAATAGAAGGTGCAAAAGGCATCCAAAAATCTCGTTGTTTAATTGCTAAATTAATTTCTCTTACTTTCTCAAAACTGCTTGGATCTGCAAGAATACTCCTGTTTCCTAATGAACGGGCTCCCCATTCCATCTTATCATTAAATCTAGCAACAATTTCTCCTTTTGATAATAATTCTGCTGTTTGTTTTTCTATATCTTTAACATACTCTACTGAATATCCTTCTAATTCACTCTTCTTAATTTCATCTTCAATTTCTGAATTTGTAAACTCCATTCCCAAATAAATCGGCCCTAATGGTTCTAAGTGAATTTTCTCTCCGATCTTTTCAAGAATTTCTGAATAAACATGCATTGCTGCACCCATTGCAAGTGATTCATCTCCACCACTAGGAAAAATGAAAATATCATCAACAAGTTCTAATTCAGAAAGATGCATGTTTGCTTTTACATTCATAAATACTCCACCTGAACAAACCATTTTTCTACATCCTGTTTTCTTCAAAGCATTTATGACCCATTTTTTTAAAACTTCTTCAGTGATTTGTTGAATTCCTCCTGCAATCCAATCAAATCTGTGATTTTCCAGTCTTGTTTTTAGAAATTCGTAACAATAATTCATAGATAATTTTGTCTTTGTATTGAATTCCAAACTTGATTCTTTTACTTCAATTAGTTCATCAAAAACATCCTTAGATCTTTTAACTCCTGATTCATCTGCATATGGAGCTAATCCCATAATCTTGTATTCATGCTCCCATGGTTTCATTCCTAATAGCAATGTAATTCTAGAATAGATTTTTCCAATAGATGCACTATTTTTTGTTTCAGAAATCCTTTTAATTTTCCCATTTTTTCCAATGTTGACAGTTGCACAAATTCCATCACCTGAACCATCACACGTCAAAACTAGAATCTCTTCATCATTTATCCATGAAGATGCAAGATAAGCTGATGCTGCATGTGATAGATGATGCTCTACAACAAAAATCTTTTCCTCATTAACTTTGAGATGATTTACAATAGCTTTTTTTCTTTCATTTAATCGATTTTCAAAATTAACAGTATTTGCTTTTTTACTATCTTCTAATTGATTCTCATAATCAACTTTATACCAATCCCAATTTGAATAGAATTTTTTTTCATGACTAAATTTTCCAGCTAATGCTACTGAATGAATCTCTTCAATTTTCACATTTGATAATTCAAGAATTTTTTCAATAGATAATTTTGGATATCCTGCTTCATTTTTTATCCTTGAAATTCTCTCTTCAGAAATTGCAAATTCTATTATCCCATTTCTTAAAAGACATGCACCAGCGTTATGGCCATCAGTAATACCTAATACAATTATATCATTTGATGTCAAGTATGCTCAAAACAAATCTTTGAACATTAAATATAATCTTTCAACAGTTTTTAATATATCAAAAAAGTAGCCCGGGCCAGACTCGAACTGGCGTCACGGGCTTCAAAGGCCCATATGCTTGACCTCTACACTACCGGGCTGCTGCAAATTTTGTATTCTAATTTCCTTTAAAATGTTATTCATTAAGCATTCGTAAAACTAGTTCAAGTTTTTTTATTGGATTTTCCATCGAATTGAATTCCTTTGTTGCAAGATTTTTGATTGAATTTGATTTTTTAGTTAAAACTCTTAAAATTTTTTTATCAAGTTTACTTACATCATTAATTCTTGTTACTAATTTCTTTTTAACTAAATACTCTTCAATGATATTTGGAATTGCATTATAAGAAAATGTAGGAATTCCCCTAAGAGCGGCTTCTGCAGTCATAGTACCCCCTGATCCTATAAAAATATCTGTCACTTCTAAAATTTCTCCACTATCTACAGATTTATTCAATACAAACACACGATCAAACGTTTTCTTTTTTAATTTTTTAATTTCTTCTGAATATCTTCCCAAAACTATGATGTTGATATTTTCAATTTCTGAAAGTTTTCTAATTATTTCAATCACATTAATTTTTTCTTTTGCATATGATGCATTTGATTCATGAGTTCTAAGCAAAATATTTGTTCCTTTTTTAAAAATTATGGGAATTGTTTTCTTTTTTGACTTTTGAGAAATAATTAATGCAGCATCTATTGCTCTGTAAGGAATAATGTTCTTTGGAGATATTCCAAATTTTGTAAATTCTTTTTTGGGGATGATCCATGGAATAAGTAATTTCTGAATTAATGGAATAGTTAATCTCATAACAGCTTCAGCGTGAGGTGCATCACAAAAAGCTACATGTTTAATTTTTAATCCATATGATACTCTCGCAGCATCTGGTGAGCAAAAACTAATTGTCGCATCTGGTTTGAATTTTTCAATAATTGGCATCAAAAGTTTCATTCTGTTGAGATTTGCTCTTAATTTATCAGAATTTTTGGCTCCTCCGTGTTTTCCAATAACTTTTACTCTAATTTTTCTAATTTTTGCTAATTGATCTACTTCTCGATATTTTCTTGTTGTGCATAAAACCTTGTGTTTTTTACCCAATTTGTTCATCATAGGTTCAAAAAACAATAATTGTTTAGGTGTAAGAATATCTATCCATATTTTCAAGTAATTTTCATAATTATATCAAGTTCAATAAGTTTTTCTTAGTCTATTACTAGCTGAAAGTGTAATGGGGGGAGCAAAAGTTGTTGTTTATGGCCTAAGTACAGAAGGATATGCTATTGCATCTCAAATGGCAATCAAAGGTGCTGATGTTTTCATTATAGATGAATCCACTCCTTCAGCAATTTCACTTAAAGCAGAAATAGCTAAAACTTATCCAAATGTATCTTCTCTAAAAGAAGATGAGCCATTATTGGCCATGGAACCTATTGATGTAGCTGTTTCCAAAGCTCAATATCTTTTCTTTACTCCAAGAATTAGAAAAACAGGACAAGATACTAAAACTGAAATTCATTCAAAATTTAAGGATGCAATAAAATCATTAAAGAAGAATAGTTCAGTTGTTTTTACTCTTCCAACAGGATTTGGAGGAAACAATGAAAATATTTCATTACTGGAACATGTAACAGGTCTTCAGGTAGGAAAATCAGTTTCTTATTTTTATTATCCCTTGGAAGATCTAAATCATCAACCAAAGATTATTGGCTCTTTTAATGGAAAAAAAGATCCTAAATTATCTGATTTACTCACAATGACTAAAAATGAGAAAAGATTTGTTGCCATTTCATCATCAGAACATTTTCATGCTATAAACACGCTAACTAGATTTTCTAGTTTGTGTAGTGTTTTAGAGGTATGCAAGTATGCACAAGATGAAATTACCAAAAGTGACCTATCCTCAGATGATTTTCAAGAAATATTTCTTGATGATATGGTTAGCGGGCTTTTAGATCTAAAAACTTTAGGCTCTTCATTTGAGGGTGCAAATACTCTCATGTATCTAATCAATGGAAGTGTAAAAGGAATTGATGGATATATCAAGAGATTAATTGATGAAATTCGAACAACGTTAAAGAAAAATGATCTTAAAGCTAGTAAAACTAAAATTGCATTATCTTGGACTCTTGATCAACATGCAATGCGTGGAGATAAAATCGAAATGCTCCAAAATTTAACCTCAAGATTACGTGATTATATAGGTGATGTAGAAGCTTATGAAGATCCAAATTTTGATCTTTTTCATAGTGATAAAACAACAATTGTTGTGGCATGTTCAAAAACTGATCTTGACAATATTGAAAAAACCAAACAAGATTCTAATCTAATTATTGTCAAAGCTAATCCTTTATGTGAAACTATTTAATAATAATTTAAATTAGCTAAATTATAATTTTTTTTGATTTGTCAACTGAAAATAATTCTGACGAAATTCCTGTAGATGTGGTATCTGAAAATGAACCTGAATCTAATGATTCTTCAGAAAAATCTAAACCTACTACAAGCATTGAAGAATTATCCAAATTATGGGAGTTAGAAAAACAAACAGTATCAGAATATGAAGAAAAATTAAAACATGTTTTAGCAGACTTTCAGAATCTCACTCGGAAAACACAATCTGATATTGAAAATGGTGTTAATGCTAAAGTTGATGAATTTGTATTAGATTTTTTAAAAATATATGATGACTTTGTTAGAGCAAAAGAAATTTTTTCTGAAAATAAAAGTAATACCGATGGTCTAGATTCTATTTTGAAAAATATGGATTCATTATTGAAAAAATATGATGTAAGCCCAATTGATGCATTAGGAGAAATTTTTAATCCTACTTTTCATGAAGCCATATCAACTATTACTGATCCTGATTTAGATGATAATACAATTACAAAAGAGATCAGGAAGGGATATATTTCTAAAAATAGGGTTATAAGACCAACACTAGTGGAAATTTCAAAAAAGGGATGATAAAATATGGCTAAAATTATTGGTATTGATTTGGGAACAAGTAACTCAGCTGCTGCAGTTGTTATGGGTGGTAAGCCAACTATTATTCCCGCTGCAGAAGGAGCTACTGTAGGTGGAAAAGCATTTCCATCAGTTGTAGCATTTTCTAAAGATGGTGAACTTTTAGTTGGAGAACCTGCACGAAGACAAGCAGTAACAAATCCTGATAACACTATTGTTGCAGCAAAAAGAAAAATGGGTTCTGATCATACTTTTAAAATTCAAGATAAAGAATACAAACCTCAACAAATCTCTGCCTATATTTTACAAAAAATCAAAAAAGATGCTGAAGCATTTGTTGGTGAGTCTGTTGAGAAAGCAGTAATTACAGTTCCTGCATATTTTGATGATAATCAACGTCAAGCAACTAAAGATGCTGGAACAATTGCAGGACTTGATGTAGTTAGAATTATCAATGAACCAACAGCAGCATCTTTGGCATTTGGATTAGATAAAGCAAAAGAAGACATGAAAATTCTTGTCTTTGATTTTGGTGGCGGTACATTAGATGTTACAATTATGGAAATGGGTGGCGGTGTTTTTGAAGTACTTAGTACATCTGGAGATACTCAGTTAGGTGGCACAGATATGGATGCAGTTCTAATTGATTACATTGCTGATGAATTTAAGAAAAAAGAAGGCATTGATCTTTCTCAAGATACAACTGCAATGACTAGAATTAGAGAAGCTGCTGAAAAAGCCAAAATTGAATTATCAACAGTTATGGAAACAGATGTTAATTTACCCTTTCTTGCACATGATCAATCAACAGGTGCCAAAAATCTTGAATTAAGAATAACTAGATCTAAACTAGATGAATTAGTTGGACCAATTATAGAACGATGTAAACCTTCTATAACAAAAGCAATGGAAGATGCAAAACTCTCTTACTCTGATATTAAAAAAATAGTAATGATTGGCGGACCAACAAGAATGCCATTAGTTAAAAAATTTGTTAGTGAAGTTGTTGGTAAGGAGACTGAATCCGGAGTTGATCCTATGGAGGCTGTAGCAATGGGAGCTGCAATACAAGCAGGAATTATTGCTGGAGACGTAACGAGTGATATAGTTTTACTTGATGTTACTCCACTAACATTAGGAATTGAAACTTTAGGTGGAGTTCGAGAACCATTAAT
Organism: Candidatus Nitrosopumilus sp.; assembly: GCA_963667665.2. Classification (GTDB taxonomy): domain Archaea; phylum Thermoproteota; class Nitrososphaeria; order Nitrososphaerales; family Nitrosopumilaceae; genus Nitrosopumilus. Next base: position 1,419,881 of record OY763927.2, on the reverse strand, counting down.
TGAAAGAAATACAACAATTCCAACTTCCAAGAGTAAAGTTTTCACAACTGCAGCTGATAACCAGACAGCTGTAACTATTCATGTTGTTCAAGGTGAACGACCAATGGCAACTGACAATGTTTCATTAGGAAGTTTTAATCTATCTGATGTCCCACCAGCTCCTAGAGGAGTTCCTCAAATTGAAGTAAAATTTGATATTGATGCAAATGGAATAATTAATGTTACAGCAAAAGATCTTGGAACACAAAAGGAAGCAAAAATTACTATTGAATCTTCATCAAAATTATCTAAAGAAGAAATTGAAAAATTAAAAGAAGATGCAGAAAAATTCTCTGATGAAGATAAAAAGAAGAAAGAAAAAATTGATCTAAAAAATGAAGCAGAGAGCTATATTTACACTACAGAAAAATTAGTTAATCATGATCTAAAAGATAAAATTTCTCAAGAACAAGGAATTAAAATTACTGATGCTGTAAAAGAAGTCAAAGAAGTTTTAGATAAAGAACCAACTGAATTACAGCCTAAACTCGATGTACTACAATCTCTAGTCAACGAAGTAACAACTGAACTTTACAAAAATGCATCACCTCCTCCTGGTGCTGAAGGACAACAAAGTGATGGTGCTGAAGGACAACAAAGTGATGGTGCTGAAGGACAACAAAGTGATGGTGCTGAAGGACAACAAAGTGATGGTGCTGAAGGACAACAAAGTGATGGTGCTGAAGGACAACAAAGTGATGGTGCTGAAGGACAATCAACAGAGTCTTCTTCAACTGATGAAACAAAAACTAACTAATTTTTCAAATTCAACCATTTATACAATAATTATGATTAAGGAATAATTCATGTCTGCAAAACGAGATTACTATGAAGTTTTAGGGGTTACAAAATCATCTTCTGTAGATGAAATTAAACAACAATATAGAAAATTAGCATTAAAATTTCATCCCGATCGTAACAACTCTTCAGAAGCTCCAGAACATTTCAAAGAAATTTCTGAGGCATATGCTATTCTTTCAAATACTGAAAAAAGGCAACTCTATGATCAACATGGACATGCTGGTGTAGATGGCAGATACAGCAGTGAAGATATTTTTCAAGGTGCACGTGGAAATTTTAGTGATATATTTGGTCGTGGAGGCGGTGGATTTGATTCTATTTTTGAATCAATCTTTGATCGTGGAGGCGGTGGATTTAGTTTCAATCAACAACGTGGTTCTGATATTCTCTTTGAAACTTCAGTAACATTAGAGGATGTTCTTCATGGCAAAAAAATAGAAATTGATCTACAAAAACAAATTCAATGCAATATTTGTCAAGGTTCTGGGTGTAAACCTGGAACAAACAAGAAAACATGTGCTACATGTAATGGTCAAGGACAAATAAGACAAACTCGTAACATGGGATTTGCTTCATTTGTAACAGCTGCACCATGTCCTTCTTGTAGAGGTCAAGGTTCTGTTATTGAAACTCCTTGTGGAGATTGTAAGGGGCAAGGTAAGAAAAAAGGTTCAAAAAAAGTCACTTTTGAAATTCCACCTGGAATTGATTCTGGTGATTATACAGTTCCAGAGGAAGGAAATGAAGTTCCTGGAGGATCTAATGGAGATTTAATTGTTAGAGTCAGAGTACAACCTCATTCTAAATTTAATAGAGATGGAAAAGATATTTTCTATGATCATGATATTTCAATGATTGATGCCGCATTAGGTTGCGAAATTATAGTTCCAACCTTGGAGAGTACTGAAAAAATCAAAGTAAATTCTGGTAGTCAACCAAATACAATTATAAAATTAAAAGGAAAAGGAGTTTCTCATATCAATTCTAGAGGCAAAGGAGACCAATATGTTAGAATTGTAGTAAATGTTCCAAAAAAACTCAATAAACATCAAAAAAACCTTCTAGATGAATTTAAAAAAACTAGTGATTAATTGAGAAAAAATGAAAATTGCATTAGATGTTGATGGTGTTCTTGCAGATGTAATACAATCTTGGTTAAATTATAGCAATACAATTAGACCAAAAATCTCCAAACATGAAATATCTGATTGGGATTTTTGGAAGAAATTTCAGATAAACCGCTATGATTTTTACGCTGAATTAAGTTCCTGTTGGAAAAATTGGAATTCTATCCCCCCTACTGAAGAAAATTTGTCATCTGTTACAAAAGATCTTTCAAATATAGGTCAGGTAGATATTGTTACTGCAAGAGAACGTTCTACTGATTCTTTTGTAAAAAATTGGCTCAATCATCACAATATATCATATGATAATTATGTGTCAGTAATTGATGGACCGATGAAGGCAAATTTAGATTATGATGTGTTTATTGATGATTCACCTCTAAACGCATTAAACATTATTCAGCATAACAAAAAAGTGATTCTATATTCACAACCGTGGAATAAACATATTTCAGAAAATGGAATTCATAAAATTTCAAATCTTTCAGAGGCAGTAGAAAAAATAAAACTGATTTAATCTTTTACAAATTTTTTTATGATAACTTGATGTCCACTTCTTACATGGATAGAATGAGTTGTTTTTAATATTTCTCCAATTTTATCTTCATTGTAGAATTTAATATTATATCGTCCAAGTATTTTTTTACAATTATTACAATATATTTCTCTGAATTCCATTTTATCACTTGATTAATTGCATGTGTTTGTTTCATGTATAATAAAGAAACTTATTCTAGATTTTAAAAATTCACAATGCGGGAGTAGCCCAGCCTGGTCAACGGCGTAAGGTTCAGATCCTTATCTTCTAGGAGTTCGTGGGTTCAAATCCCACTTCCCGCACTACAATCAGATACTTGCTAACTTTTTCTTGATATTTTTTAAAAGAAGATTATTTACCATTTCACCAGAAGCTTTACCTCTTAATTCCTTCATGGCAATTCCCATAAGTGGCCCAACAGCTCTCTCTTTTTGATTTTTAATAATATCTTGATTCTTTTCAACTATTTCTTCAATAATTTTCTCCAAATCTGATTCATTTACAGCCTCAATTGCAGTATTTTTCATTGCCTCTTCTGTGGTCTTGGCTTTTCTAGCCATAATGTTTTCAAAAATTATCTCAATTGATTCTTTAGCAATTTTTCGTACTTCTAACAATTCAAATGATTTTACAATTTCTTTGTTTTGTAATAAATTAGAATTTAATCCGCTTCTCTCTAAATTAGTAATTGTAGAGCAAAGTACAGATGCAACAAATGTAGGATTGACTTTGGTTTTTTCAACAATTTTTTCAAATAATTCTATATATCTTGAATCAAAAATTTGTTCTGTAAGTTGTGAGTTAATTTCATATTTTGTTTGTAATTCTTTGATAGATTCATCCCATGATTTTGGTATATTTTTTCTTGCATCTTCTAATTCCTCTTTTGAAATAATAATTGGAGGGATATCTGTTTCAGGATACATTCTTGCCGCACCAGGTCTAGGTCTAAGAAATTTTGTTTCGCCTGTTTGAGTAGCTAATCGTGTATCTATTGGTATACCTTTGTTTTTGATATGTTCAATTCTTAAAATTATTTGGTCAACAATTGCATGAATTTTTTCTTCAGGAATAGCTAATATCAAAAATCCATCATTCTCAGTAATTTTTAGAAATTCTTTTAGATTTTCTAGATCTGATTTTTCTATTCCATAATTAGGTAATTCATCTGAATGAAAAACTCCACCTAATCCAAAAAATCGTACTAATTCTGCTACTTCTTTTCCTAATCTTATGCTTTCATATGGTGAATATCCAAACATTCCAGCCATATTTCTAAAAGATACGGCAAAAATTTTCTGATTTTTCTTTAAAGCATTTTGAATAATCTTTGATTTACATTTTGAAAATAATTCTGTAATGTCTTTTCTATCATCTTTATTGACATGCATCCAATTTTTCTCTTGTAATTTTTTTGATATTTTTAATAATCCGTGCTGTCTTTTTGCTTCATATTCTACAACTTTTTCTAATTGTTCTAATTGTTGCACTCCTTTTACTTCAATAACAACTCCTCCTTCTTTGATTGATACATTAACATCTTGTCGGATTGAACCAAGACCTCTCTTCACTTTTTTGGTGCTTCTCAAAATTCTTCCTAAAGATAATGCAATTTTTCTAACTTCTTGAGGTTTTACTTCAAAAGGTTCTGTTGCAATTTCAACTAATGGCACACCAAGACGTTCTAAACCATATTTTCTAATTGATCCTTGTTCACCTAGGATTTTAGCAGCATCTTCTTCAAGACAAATTGATTGAATCCCTATCTTTGTTCCTTCTACATCAAAAAATCCTCCCTGTGAAATTAACATCGTGCGTTGAAATCCAGTTGTATTAGAACCATCAACAACTGTTTTTCTCATAGGATAGATTTCACTAAAAATATTTGATTTTAATGCAGAAGCAATAATTAATGCAATTTTTCTTGCATCCTTGTCTAATTCATGTGGAGGTTCCTCATCTTGTTCTACTAGACAGCTACTTTTTGGGTTGGCATAATACATTATTGTTTTTGCTTTAGATTTTTCAAATAATACCGCAGAATCAAACTCTCCCAATTCACTTTTTGATGCTCGTAATTTTCTCTGAAATTTTATAAAATATTCATCTGATTCTAATGGCGTACAATTACAAAACAACTTTTTGTTAGTTGCTAGTTGCTGATGAATTTCTAGTCCTACTTTTACTCCAACATCATTTATGGAAAATTCTGACATTCTATTTCACTCTCTAACTTGAGAATTCCGATGAAATATTTTCAAGCATTATTTTCTTTATTTCATCTCCATTCTGAAAATTTCCCATTGCCCACATTGCTTTAACTAGTGCTACTTCTGGAATCATATTTTCTAATGGAATTATGCCTAAATCAAGCAAATCTCGTCCACTTTCATACACTGTCATTCTAATTCTACCATCAATACATTGGGAAGTCATACCTAGAAAGATTCCTTTTTCATTTGCTTTTTTTACACTCTCATACATTGTATTTCCAATATGACCTAATCCAGTTCCTTCAAAAATTATTCCTTTATACCCCATCTCAATAATTTGATCTAATAATTTAGGATCATATCCTGGATGATATTTAACTAAAGCAACACGTGTGTCTAGTTTAATTCTTGGTTGAAATTCACTAATTTTAAAAAAATCTTCAGAAATATTTTTTTGAATTTGATTCTGTGAAATAATGAATGCTGGATTATTTCCAATTGTTTGGAATGCTCCTCTTTTACTTGTATGATTTTTTCTTACTCTTGTTCCAATATGACATGCTATAGTATCATCATTTTCATCTTGATGCATTACAATATAGACACCTTTGGTATTACTTTCTGTGATAAATTTTGTTGCTCCAATCAAATTTAATGCTGCATCTGATGATGCACGATCTGATGATCTTTGTGATCCAACTAATACAATTGGAATAGGAAATCCTGCAAGTGCAAATGAAAGAAAGGATGATGTATAATGCATAGTATCTGTACCATGGGCAATAATAATTCCTGAATAATCTGATTTAGAATATTCATTTATCTTTTCAGCAATTTGTAACCAATGTTCAGGCATTATGTTTTCAGAATATTCTGATAATAGAGCTTCTGCATCTATATTTGCAATTTTAGCAAGTTCTGGAACAGATGAATTCAATTCTTCAGCTGTTAATACAGGAGTAACTGCTCCTGTTCTGTAGTCAATTTTGCTTGCAATTGTTCCTCCAGTTGATAATAACAAAATTTTTGGCAATCCTGCAACTTTTTCTAGTTTTTCATCTTGCTGAACAATTTTTTCAGCAGATTTTATTATCTCTATTTTCTCAATTTTTTCAATTTCTAAACCAATATTGTAACCACTTGTTAATTTCAAAACAATATGTTTATCGTCGCTGTGTTCATATCTAGGCATTATTATGCCTGAATAAGTGATATCTGCTAATATCTTAACAGAATCTCCAACTGAAATCTGATTTGCCTTGAGGAATTCTAATGAATCTCCCTCATATCCTCTATGTTCTGACATTTACGAGAATTAGATTTGTTATTTTATTAAAACTACCTGTAATAGGAAGCTACTAGTTTTTCGCCCAACTTTAGGTCTTTTTGTTCTCTGACTTTCTTGACTGATTTTTCAAAGTGTTCCATAGTTACTTTGGCATCAATACTTGTTTTCTCAACATCTTTGATATCTGGATTCTTGTCTAAGAATTCATGAATAACTAAAGAAACTGCAACATTTGCAACGGCTGCTACGTCTGCGCCACTAAGTCCATCTGTCATTTCAGAAAGTTTATCAAAATCAACGCGTCCGGTATCACTTGCCTCAGAAATTACTGGTATTTCTTCAGCAGTAATTTTCAAGATACTTTTTCTGCTTTCTTTATCCGGAAGTGGAATTTGAATAATTTTATCAAATCTACCTGGTCTTAACAATGCAGGATCAATCATGTCTGCTCTGTTTGTTGCAGCTAAAACTATCACACCGTGCATATTTTCCATTCCATCTAATTCTGTAAGTAATTGACTAACAACTCTTTCACTTACTGCAGTTTCTCCTCCTGCTCCTCGGATTGGTGCTATTGAATCAATTTCATCAAAGAATATCACACATGGAGCAGATTGTCGTGCTCTTTTGAAAATTTCTCTAATACCTCTTTCAGATTCGCCTACCCATTTTGATAAAAGTTCAGGACCTCTTACTGAAACAAAATTTGCTTCACTTTCTGTAGCAACTGCTTTTGCAAGTAAAGTTTTTCCTGTACCGCTTGGACCATGAAGTAATATACCTCTTGGCATTTTATGTCCTAATTTATCATAAAGACCTGGATATTTCATTGGCCATTCAACAGCTTCTTGTAGCTCCCGTTTAACATCATCTAAACCTCCAACGTCTGTCCACTTTACATCTGGATTCTCAATGAAAACTTCTCTCATTCCAGATGGAATTACTTCAATCAATGCTTTTGAAAAGTCATCTCCATTAACAACTAGTTTATCTAATGTTTCTGGAGGGAGTTTCTCTTCTTGTAAATCAAGAATAGGTAGTAATCTTCTCAAACATTTCATTGCAGCTTCTTTACAGAGATATTCTAAATCTGCGCCAACATATCCGTGGCTTACTGCTGCGAGTTTATTTATATTGACATCATCTGTTAATGGCATATTTCTACTGTGAATTGCAAGTATGTCTTTTCTTCCTTTTTTGTCTGGAACTCTAATCTCGATTTCTCTATCAAATCTACCTGGTCTCCTAAGTGCAGGATCAATTGCATTTGGTCTATTTGTTGCAGAAATGACAATTACTTTACCTCTTGCCTCTAATCCATCCATTAATGATAACATTTGAGAAACAACTCTTCTTTCAACTTCACCTGTAACTTCTTCTCTTTTTGGTGCAATGGAGTCAATTTCATCAATAAAGATAATTGATGGAGATTTTTCTCTTGCTTCTTTGAAAATTTCTCTTAGTCTTGCTTCACTTTCTCCATAAAACTTACTCATAATTTCTGGACCTGAAATGCTGATAAAGTGTGCATTACTTTCATTTGCAACTGCTTTTGCAAGTAAAGTCTTTCCTGTTCCAGGAGGACCATACAATAAAACACCTTTTGGTGCTTCAATTCCTAATTTTTCAAAAATTTCTGGGTGTCTTAGTGGAAGTTCAATCATTTCTCTAACTTTTTTAATCTCATCTGTTAAACCACCAATGTCTTCATATGTGACTTGTGGAACTCCACGTAAAGTCTCTCCTTTTTCTGCAATGTGGAAAACAGTTTTTTGTGTAACTAAAACTGCATCAGCTGCTGGTGTTACTCCTATTACTTGAAAAGTTAAACGTCCACCAAAATATGGAACCATTACATTATCTCCTTTAATCAAAGGCACACTTTCTAAGGCATCTGCAAGATATCTTTCATCAATTGGAGGAATTGCTTCTAATGGTGCTACTACTACTTTTTCTGCAGCTACTGCCTTTATTTTTCTAACTGAAATTGAATCTCCAATTGCAATTCCTGAATTATTTCTACCAAGTCCGTCAATTCTAATAATTCCTTTTCCTTCATCAGATGGATATAATGGAAGACATTTTGCAACTGTTCTTCTTTTACCTTTAATTTCTATGACATCACCAGTAGATGCATTTAGTGTATCCATAGAATCATAATCAATTCTTGCTACTCCTCTTCCAACATCTCTTGTGTATGCTTCAAGGACTTTGAGTGTAAGAGCATTTTGACTCATACAGAAAAACAACTTGTCTAATTCTTATACCTTTGTGGTAATTTTCTTAAATAACACTGAAAAAATCACAAGCTTAAAATCATCTGCGCATAGGAAACGATCAACTTGGGTAAAAGACCATTAGTAAGAAGACGTGGCCGTGGAGGATTTCAGTTTAGATCTACATCTACTGGAAAAGTAGGTTCCAAGGCAAATTATCCTCGTTTTGCACTATCAGAACAACATGACGGTGAAATTATTGATCTGGTTCATGAACGTGGTAGAGAGGCACCTTTAGCTAAAGTCAGATTTGAGGACGGCTCTGTTTCATTTATTCCTGCAATACTAGGAACTAAAGTAGGTACAACTTTACAATTTGGATTAAAATCAAAAATCGAACAAGGAAATGTAATTAGTGTTCAAAATATTCCTGATGGAACAATAGTATGTAACATTGAAAGGCACTTTGGAGACGGTGGTGCCATAGTAAAATCCGCAGGCACTGATGCAACTATTTTCTCTCATGGTGATGATGGTGTTACAGTTAAACTTCCTTCTGGAAAATTTACCACTCTTAATCCAAAAAACAGAGCCATGATTGGTACTCTTGCTGGAGGTGGAGCTGGTGATAGACCAATGATGAGTGCAGGCAATAAATGGAGAAGTTTCAAAGCAAAAGGAAAGAAATTCCCAATTGTTAGAGGTGTTGCTCAAGCAGCATATGTCCACCCTCATGGTGGTGGTCGTCATCAACACGTTGGACAAAGCTCAACTGTTTCAAGAAATGCACCTCCTGGTGCAAAGGTAGGCAGTATTGCTGCTAGAAAGACTGGTAGAGCTAGAATTAAAGAAAGAAGATAATTTTTCTTTTAACCTAAAATTGATTAATAGCTTTTGCTATAATAAAATTTGAATGTCAAATCAACGAATTAGAATTATTGTTACAGGTAAAGTGCAAGGTGTATTTTTTCGTCAGGCATTAAAAGTGATGGCAAAAAAAAATAATGTTTTTGGTTGGGTAAAAAATCTCAAAGATGGTCGTGTTGAAGCTATTTTAGAAGGAGATGAAGAAAAAGTTAGTAGATTAGTTGAATGGGCTCATGGAGGACCAGCTAATGCAAGAGTTAAAGATGTAGAAATACGTAATGAGAAATTTTCTAGCGAATTTTTAAAATTTGATGTTGTGTATTAATGAATCTCTTCAAATGCAACTTTGAGTATTTGACTAAATTCTGAAATTTGTTGCTCTTTTTTGATCTGAATTGTTTGTATAGGTTCTTTTCGGTTTTTCTGAATTTTGATGATTACCCCTTCACTTTGAGGTTCTACATCTACAAACCATCTAAATGTCATTGATTTACAAAAAACTACTCTATGCATTCTAACATCTTCTACTACATTTTTCCCTAATGAGAAGCAAAATTCTCTAATTGAATCAAAAAGAGGCAATACAGAACTTGGAATTTGTTTCTTAAAATCATCATAATTCCTTTTATTTCCAAATGAAATTATTCCTTCCATAATTTTACAAATCTTATTTTAATTATAAAGGTAGTAGATCTGTTGGCTCCAGTCTAGACGAATAGCCCCATTTCAAGGCATACAAGATCCGCCACGTTGACGAGGAAGCATGGATGTCCCACCTTAGGATTGTTCCCTCCCGGACCTCATCCCTTTCAATGGTTCGGTCTTAGAAGTTATCCCTTCGGATAATTCTAGTCCTGCAACCATCCGCCTCGGCGTGATTTCATTTCCGCACACCAAGCGGGAATTATCCATCTAGAGATTTACCCAACAGTTGCTGATCTCTGCATATAGCCGGTTTCAGAATAGGGTACGGCTGGCACCCTGATCCTACCTACTACCATTTTTCCTAAAGAAAGTATGTTATATTTGCATTAGGTTTGCTTAGATTTTAGTTTTAAAACCAAGGTACAAACTGAGCATACACTTCCTGTACATTCATTACCACATTTTTTGCAAATTGTTTTTTCTTTGTAATTAGAATTCTTAACAATTTGAGATACTTTAAGAACCGATTGATACAAATTATTTTTAATTCCACTATGTTGACTTTCCAACGAATTTAGAAATTCACGAATTTCTGTTCTTATTCCTTCACTCATGTGTGGACAAGGTTCTGATTGAAATGGTATATCGTTTGTAAATGCATAAAAAACTATTTCAGATTCGTATATCTCACAAAATGGTTTTATTTTTCTTAACGAATTTGAAGATGTATCAGGATCCATCCATCCAATCTTAGTTGTATCACCTGCAAGCATGTTTATGACAAATGTTTGTAATGTATCATCTAGATTATGACCTGTTGCAATTACATTTGCACCAATATCTTTTGCTGCAAAATCCATTGCACGTCTTCGTAGTGTACCACAAATTGAACATGAAGAAGTTTTTTTGCTTTCTCTTAACTCTAATGCTTCATCAAGTGTCAACTCAAACAGATCTTTGTAAGAGTAAACTTTGTGTTCTACATTTAATTTGCTGCAAAATTTTTCAACGATTTCTAGTGCCTCATCTCTATACCCTGGAATCCCCTCATCAATTGTAATTGCCTTAATTCTAAAATTATGGGTTAATGACATTTCGTGAATGATTTTTAATAATGCTAGGGAATCTTTTCCACCAGATACTGCAACAGCCACTAATTCATCGTTTTTAATCATATTATATTTTGAAATAGTTTTAGCAGTTTTTCTAACAATAGAATTTGAGAAGCATTTTGAGCATAGTTTTTGGCCTGAATATTTCCTAGTATAGACTGCCTGATTTTTGCATCTATCGCATATCATAAATTCAAGTATTTTTTTTCATTAATGATTCTTTAGGTATTCTCTATATTGTAAACCATCCAGATTTCATGTAAGACAAAGCTATGTTTAGACCAAACACAACAAAGGTGAATGCGTAAATTCCCCACATAACCCCATTTACTGCATTGTCTGAAATTCTTTTATCAATAATTGTATGGATAAATTTTCCTCCATCTAATATTGGTAAAGGAAGCATATTGATTATTCCTATGAAAAATGAAATCATCCAAAGCCATAACAAGAACATTGAAACATTGAAATCAACATTTGTCCAGTCAATGAAATTCATTACTGGTTTGTATGGAATTGAATTATCTCTCATAATGCCTATCAACCCTCTTTTAGGATCTTCAGGTGAAGGCATAATCTCCACACCAAATTCTAATGTCTGACTATCTCTAAGTACAGTAACACTAGCTGTTTCTCCTGGATTTAAGATGGGAAAATCAGCCGGACCATGGATCGGTATTTCATTAATTGAAGTAATGATATCATTTACTTGCATTCCTGCTTGTTCAGCTCCTGAATTTTCTATGATTGACAGTACCAAAACTCCTTGTGATAATTCATAAAATACGTTTAAGATGACTTCCCCAAATAGTGGAATGCTATCTAAAACCATTCCAAAAATTGGATTTGTTAACATAATAGCACCTAAAACAATTGCAAACATTACATTTGATGTAGCACCTGCTCCAATCACTCTTAATTTTGAAATCTTTTTTGCCTTGTTGAATTCTTCCTCATCTGGTTCTACAAATCCTGCAAACAATGCAATGAATATTGCAAAGCCTCCTGTTTTGATCTTTATCTTTTCTAGTGCAGCTACTATACCATGTGCTCCTTCATGCATAATTAGTACAATTGGTATTGATAGTAAAAAGAATGCAATAGCTGGTGCAGAAGTTAATGTTACTCCTGGAATAAGTACTGTTAATTCTGAAAATTCATCTTGTGCAACAAAAAAGTTTAATATATTATTTAGCAAAAAGTAAAATGCATAACCCATCATTAGAAAACCAGCAATTACACTTACATCAGCAAAAACTCTGATTCCTCTCCTTGTTCTACTTAGAATTTTAATGAGAACTGAATTAACTCCTTTATTCTTGTATACAAGGCTGTATACCTTTATCTCAACACCATATTTTTGTAATTTTAGACCTTTTGCAGTTACAAAAATGATAACCCAAGCAATTAACACATAGATTATCGCATTCTGAGTAATAAAATCAAGTTCCAAATTAATTGTTAATTTTTTAAAGTACGTACATTTATCGGTTACTATGAAACCAGTGATAATTATCTCAACTTATCCTAACAAAAAATCAATTACAAAAATTGCAAATGAGTTTGTAAAAAATAAGATAGTTGCATGTGTCAATATTTCAAAAATTTCTTCAATTTACTCTTGGAATAAAAAAGTGGAAAATACATCTGAATATCTTGCTATATTCAAAACTACAACAAAAAACAAAAAACTACTAAAAAAGAAAATTAAAGAAACTCATCCATATGATGTTCCTGAAATCGCAGAAATTGATGTTACATCTATTAACAAATCCTATCTAAATTGGCTAATAGAATCTACAAACTAAGATTCTACTGCATATCGTAATAAAGAAACTATTCCACCTAAACCTGTAACTCTTAGACCAATATCTGTGGATGAATCAACACTGTAAATTTTTACTCCTTTCCTTTCAACATCATTTAGAAAATCTATCATTTTTTGCTCATTATCTTGAATTGCTTTATCGGAAAATACAAGAGATTCCACTGCTCCTAATTGATTTGCATTAAATGTTTCATCAAATCCCATAGTGAATTTTCTACTCTTTTTATTTGCAAGAAGCATTACTTCATCAATAATTGATGATGCTTTTGCTAGCTTACTATCTGACATTATTTCCTTCATTGATTGAGATTTTGTAAATATGAAAATTCCATCTTCTCCACCAGAATCAATTCCATCTACAACTTGAATTTTATTTTTTTGTGTATTTTGCGGTTTCTGAATAAAATTAGAAAATCTTTTTTTTGTTTCACCAGGTCCAAAAATTACTATCGAATCTCCTTCTTTGAGAACAGTTGATACTGCTAATTGTACTTGTTCAAAGAATTTCTCAATATTGAAATTAGTTTTGTATCTCTTTCCGCTAGAACCAGAATAGATATTTGGAATAAACTCCAAGTGTGTTCCTCTTAGTTTTGCAATCCCACAATCACCAGTATCAATTGCAACAAGTACAAAACCTATTTGATTATTATTTGATTCGAGAAGATTCTTTTCAATTGGTAACCATTTTTTCTTTGAAATTGTTATTCCATCATTTATTTTTAAAATAAATGAATGATGTGATCCATGTGGTACTGATTCATTACTTGATTCAGAAATTGTTCCACCAATTCTTAATTTATCTAAAACATCATCCAGTGAAATTTTTTCTACTAATAATGAAATTCTAACCTTGATTCTTTCTCCTTTGTCAGGTCTTGAATAATCCTTATCTTGTTTTAAAACTCTAGTTGTATCTCCAATTACTTTATCATCTTCTTTAATTATACGACGTAAATTCAAAAGATCATCAGAATCTTCTGGCTTGACAGAAATTGAATTCTCATCAATAATCTTTGTAATCATGATATTGTTCTAATATACAAAAAGAAAAGAGTTTAGCTTGTAACTTCGTTAGTCTTTGCTTCTTCAGATTTTTTCTTTAGATAGTTTTCAACCCAATCTAAAGTGAGAACACCTGATTCTGATAGATTTGTTAAAGAGTTTGCAGAAGCTTCACCTGATACTTTGCCATTATTTCTTTTAATCTGGCGCCATTTTAGAGATGTATTTCCACTTTTTGAATTATAAATTATTCCAAGAATATCTATTGCATTTACAAATGTAATATCTCTAATTTTTTTCAAAGTTACTTTATCAGCTGCTTCTACGTAAACTGATCCCAAATTATCTTCTCTTTCTGGAAATACCTCAAAATCTTCAAAATAACTTCTTGGTGCATAAGATTTGCATGTGCTCAAAAAGATAAATCTTCGAAAACTTTCCACTGAAGCTGGAGTATCAATTGTAACCATTTTGAATGAATGATCTATTAAGCCATTTATCAAGCTTATTGAAAGACTCAAAAGGAATCTGCTTGAAATATGACTTGCGGGCAGTGATGTACCTATCCCTTTGAATGATGATGAGGATCTTGAGTTCTGAGCCTGCCTTAGGATTTTAATGGATGATTTACTTTGAGCAAACATGAAATCTCTTACTGAACATCTTACATTTCATGTTAAAACACGAAGAGCTTTTGTCAATATTACTCCCAATGTCAGAAAACTAGTTACAAAAAGTAAAATCCAAGAAGGGCTTTGTCTTGTAAATGCAATGCACATCACTGCTAGTGTTTTCATTAATGACAATGAAAGTGGTTTGCATAAGGATTATGAAAAATGGTTAGAAAATTTGGCACCACACGAACCAATTGATCAGTATGATCACAACAAAACTGGTGAGGATAATGCAGATGCTCATCTAAAACGACAAGTAATGGGACGAGAAGTGGTAGTTGCTATTACTAATGGTGAATTAGATTTTGGTCCATGGGAACAAATTTTCTATGGAGAATTTGATGGAAAAAGACCAAAAAGAGTTTTAGTTAAAATAATTGGTGAATAGTTTTCTATCCAAAGTCTACATCACGTTTTTGACTTTGTGATTCATTTTTTCTTGCAGATTCTCTAAATTTATCATCATGATTTTGAGGTCCGTGACCACATTTTACACATGCTATCTTGAATCCATCATCATTTTTTTCATATGTTTTACATCCACAAAAACATGTCATGATAAAATATTATTTTTTAGATGATATATCTTTTAGGATATTATTTTATTCAAGATGATTGACAACATTCACCCATTGGAATTTCACGATCATGTGGACATGTTCTTGGATGCTTTAGCATTGTACACAGAGCATTTGTAAATTCCTTTTTCATATGATGTTCAATTCCACATACCATTTCCTCATCAATTTTTACTTTTAGTGCACTTTCCATGAGAACCTCTAATAATCTACTATTTCTCATCATACTTGCACCTACTGCTTGACCTTCTTCTGTGAGTTTTACTCCTGCTTTGTTGTAATTAACCAAATCTTTACCATTTAATTTTTTAAGCATTTGAACTACACTTGGCTGTCTAACTTTGAGCATTTTTGCAATGGTACTAATTTTGACATCTTCTTTTCTTTCTTTAATATGCCAAATTGCCTTTAGATACATCTCTATATGCTCTGCATCTGCAGTTCCTACAAATAGAATCTCATCATTTGGTGTATCCATATTATACCTTCTTTGAATCTTTTAATAAATATTCGAAGTATTGATGTGCAAATCCTGCTAATCCGGCATGATCTGCCCAAATTGCAACTATATCTGAAGAGCTTTCACCTGTTATTTCTGGACCTAATAATATTACCACATATCTTTTGTCAGATATTATACCTCCTCCAAACAAACCTTTCTTGATTTTTACACTTGCAACTCTTTTGATTGCCTTGATGGATTCTTTATCTATTTTATCTGAAATAAGTATTGTAATTTCTACTCCTTTATCATGAAGTGCTCTTAATTTTGGTAATGCTTGTTTAACTAATTCTTCACCTGCTTCAGGTACTGCAATCATTACTTCACTTCTACATGACTCTACCATTTCTAAAATTTTAGCAGCAATGTTGGCTGAACCTGAAAGTACCCAAATGTCTGGTTTTTCGCTTGTTCCACTTTTTTCATACAATGGAACTAATTCGTTTAGAATTACACTTTGATGCTGTAAAAAATCATTTTCTATTTTTTGTTTTGTAGTTTCTAGTCCTGTTGATGGTGATTTTGCAAAATATTTTGTTGGTCTTGAATCATCTGAGCCAATCCAACTTTTTTCTTCTAGAGTTCCTAACACTTCATAAATTTTTGAATATGGCACTCCTGACTTTTGACTAAGATCTGATGCTGTTTGTTCTCCAGTTTTGAGTAAAGCAGTAAATGTTCTGATTTCATAACTTGTAAGACCAATTTTTTCTAAAGCCTTTTTTGTTTTGTCAGATATGCTCATGCGATCTTGTCGATCAGTTTTGGTATTTAAACTGCATATGCCTACCTCCTAAACTCCCCACGGGGGCAAGTATGAAATGCATTATATACTAATTCGGAAAAATTCCCAATGTAGGCATGGCTCTAATTCAGATATCTAATCAATCGACTAAAAATCTAAGCAAAAAGACCACAATCCGATTCACTCAAAGTATTTGTCCTGATTGTAATATGATTCTCGATGCAGAAGTCTTTGAGCGAGATAATCAGGTCTTTATGACTAAAGTATGTCCAACTCACGGCGAATGTGAGGAGTTGTATTTTGGTTCTTATCAAATGTATAAAAAATTCAGTACATACTGGGTGGATGGCAAAGGTGCTCATTCTCCAAATGTAATGATTGACAGATGTTCTTGTCCAAATAACTGTGGATTATGCTCAAACCACCTATCTCACAGTGGACTAGCAAACATGATTGTAACTAACAGATGTGATTTAACATGCTGGTATTGTTTCTTTTATGTAAAGAAGGGATTGGAAGGCGCTTACATGTATGAGCCAGATCATACTCAAATCAGAGCAATGATGAAAACTCTAAGAGCTGAAAGACCAATTCCAGGAAACTCTATGCAAATTACTGGTGGTGAACCAATGCTCAGAGAAGACATTGCTGATGTTATTAAAATAATGAAAGAAGAAGGAGTTGACCATATCCAAATGAATACCAATGGAATCCGACACGCAATGGATCCAGAGGCAGCAAGAGAAGTAAGACTTGCTGGATGTAACAACTTGTATCTTTCCTTTGATGGTGTAACTGCAAGAACAAACCCAAAGAACCACTGGGAGATTCCATATGCACTTGATAGTTGCAGAAAGACTGGTACTTCGGTAGTATTTGTTCCAACAGTAATCAAATCAATTAACGACCACGAATTAGGTGGAATTATCAGATATGCACAAAAGAACATGGATATAGTTCATGCTGTAAACTTTCAACCAGTATCACTAACTGGAAGAATGGGTAAAACTGAACGTGAAAAATATAGAATTACAGTACCTGATTGTGTACAAAGAATTGAAGAGCAAACAAATGGTGAGGTAACTGTTGATGATTGGTTCCCAGTACCAAGTTGTATGCCACTAACAAATGTAATTGAAGCATTCTCAAGCAAACCAAAATATGAATTATCAATTCACTTTGCTTGTGGAGCAGGAACTTACATCTTTGAGGATGCAGATACAAAGAAGTTTGTTCCACTAACAAAATTCTGTGATATTCAAGGAATGTTGGAATTATTTGAGGATAAAGCAGAAGAGATTCGTTCTGGTAAAAACAAGTACTTTACAATGCTAGAAGTTGTAAGAAAACTCAAAGGATATGTTGATACAAAGAAACAACCAGCAGGATTAGACCTAGCAAAGATGTTCGGTAATATACTCATGAAGAGATCATTTGATTCAATTGGTTCATGGCATGTCAAGGGATTATTCCTTGGAATGATGCACTTTCAAGACAAATACAACGAAGATTTGGAAAGACTACAAAGATGTGATATTCATTATGTGACACCAGACCTTAGAATAGTTCCATTTTGTGCATTTAATGTAATTCCTGAATGGTATAGAGATAGAATTCAAAAGAAATTCTCTATTACTGTAGAGGAATGGGAAGAAAGAGAAGGCGTCAAACTAGAAGATGGCCTTTACCGTGGTCTTATGAGACGTGGAGCAGGCGATGAACTCGCTGCTGGTTGTGCAAAGAGTCAGATGTTCCATGATGCAGCACAAGCAACAATGTAAAAGAATTTTTTAATCCAATACCTTAAAAGTTCTAAATCTAAATCTCATTTATGAAAATTCTACTTATTTCACCTACACAGTCAGGAATTGGAGGAATAGCACAACATGTCAGAGATTTAATTACTTTCCTAAAAGAGCATGGGCATCAAGTTGAGATAATTTCTTCAGAAAATACTCCAACAATTCCATTTAAAAAATTAAAAAATCCAAGCTTTTTAATTTCTTCTTTTATAAAAACAAAATTTATGAAAAATTATGATATAGTTCATGCACTACACCCAATAGCTGCATTAGCAATGAAGAACATCTCAGCAAAAAAAATTCTTACTATTCATGGAGTATATAGTGAACAAATTGGATTATTACATGGTGAGTTAAGCTCAAAACTTTCTAATAGATATGAAAAAAATGCTTTAGAATGGGCAGATGTAATAACAGCAGGTTCTAAAGATGCTTACGAGTATTATAGTAAACTAAATTCAAATGTCTATTATGTTCCAAATGCTATAGATATCAATTCATTACCTACTGGTTCTGATTCACGATATGAAAAACAAATAATTTTTGCTGGAAGATTATCAAAAGAAAAAGGAATACTTACTATCTTAGAAACCATTAAAGAACTTCCAAATGACATTCATTTATTAATAATTGGTAGTGGTCCCGAGGAAAATACTGTAATAGAATCTACAAAAAATAAAGAAAATATACATTTTTTAGGATATCAACCAAAAGAAAAAACTATTTCACTAATACGTGGTTCTACTGCATTAATTCAACCATCATTTGCAGAAGGGATTAGTTCATCATTACTTGAAGCCATGGCATGTAAAACACCAATAATTGCCACAAATATTGGTGGCAATAAAGAATTACTTGGAAATAATAACGTAGGCATATTGATTGCGCCTGGAGATTCGAAAATACTATTAAAAAAAATTGTTGAATTAGTAAATGATAAAAATCTTCAAGAAAAAATTTCTACATCTGCTTATACTGAAGTTCAAAAATATGATTGGTCAAATATTGGTCAACGTTATGTTGATTTATATGAAAAAGTCTTACAATCCTAACAATTTTTTAGTATTTTTTTTAACCCTTCTTCAAATTCAATTTTGGGTTTCCAATTTAATTTCCTTTTAATCTTTGAAATATCAGCTTGTATATCACCAATGAATATTTTATCATCTTCTAAATAATCCAAATTTAGCTTTTTTGATGTAATGTATTCAATATTTTTAATAATATCATTAAATGAAAATGAAATCCCTGTACCAACATTAAAAATTTCAAATTTACAATTATAATCTTTGATCTTTAAAACCAAATCAATAAAATCATCAATATATAAAAAATCTCTTTTACTATTTTTATTTACAATTGTAATTTTTTTATCAGTTTTTACTGCATTGATTAGATTTGTTAGCAAAAAACCCTCATTCATTGATTCTCCAAAAATATTAAATGGTCTTAGTATTGTTAAATTAAGTTTAGTTTTATCGCAATAGAACTTGCATAATCTTTCTCCAAGATATTTACTTTCATTATAAGCACTATGTGGATTTACAGGATGATTTTCATCAATTGGACAATATTCTGGATTACCATAAACATAACTACTTACATAAATCAACTTTTTTACTTTTTTTTTAATACAGTATTCTAAAACATTTAATGTCCCAGATACATTATTATCAAAATAATTATTCCATTTTAATTCCTTCTTGGGTGTTTTTCCAGCTAAATGAATTACGACATCGGCAGAATCAATCTTTAATACTTCTTTTATATTTCGTAAATCTATTCGCTTAGAATTATCCGAATCTGTTAAAACTTCTGATTTGGATAATCTTTCTATAATTTTTCTTCCAATAAATCCCGATGAACCTGTAACTAATATTGAATCCATAGTCTACTCATAAATTACATCCATCTATGGCTTTTCTTGTTAATAGTCAAGTATTTCATAATTTTGATTATTTTTTGTAAATTTGTTGAGTGTGACATGATTAATTAATTAGTATTTTAGTGATTTAATAAATGACTTCAATTCTAAAAAATAAAAATATTCTAGTTACTGGTGGTTCCGGTTCTATTGGTCAGTCAATTGTAAAAAAAGCTTTAGAAGATGGAGCAAAATCTATCAAAGTTTTCAGTAATGATGAAAATGGCTTATATGAAATGGAACAAATTTTTACAAATAAAAAAATTGAATATGTTGTAGGTGATATTAGAAACTCTGAAACAGTAAATTTTGCAGTAAAAGGTATTGATATTATCTTTCATGCTGCTGCTTTAAAGCATGTTGATAGATGCGAACTAAATCCTTTTGAAACTTTTACTGTCAACATTATTGGAACAAATAACATTGTTAAAGCAGCTGTAAATGAAAATGTAAAAAAAGTAATTTCTATAAGTTCTGATAAAGCAGTTAACCCAATAGGTGTTATGGGGGCAACTAAGCTGTTGGGTGAAAAATTATTATCTGCTGAAGCATTCAATTCACATTCAAAAACCATTTTTGCATCTGTAAGATTTGGAAATGTTTTTCATACAAGAGGTTCAATTTTACCTAGAATTGAAGATCAAATCAAAAACGGTGGACCAATAACACTTACTGATAAAAGAATGAAACGATTTTTCATGACTAAAAATGATGCTGTTAAATTAATTGTAAATGCAACTAATATTGCTACTGGAGGCGAAATTTTTATTCTTAAAATGCAATTATTGAATTTGAATGAACTCTTTGAAGTAATGAAAGAAATTCTAGCTCCAAAATATGGATTCAAACCCACTCAAATTAAGACAAAACATATTGGAATTAGACCTGGTGAGAAGTTATTTGAATATCTTCTTACTGATTTTGAAATGGAGCATGTATTGGAAACTAAAGATTTTTTTATTCTACCATCTTTATTCAAACCATTTTCAAAAACTAAATATAAAAATTCAAAAAAAGCAATTAATGTAGAGCAATATTTTAAAAATTTAAAACCAATTACCAAAAAAGAAATAACTAAAATATTAAAAAATCTATATTAATTATTTTACTAATTTATTGACTTGAAATTTTATTTTTATTCATTTAATAACATTTAGATTTAAAGCTGAATGATTTTAAATTTATAACAAAGGATTTCTATTGATTCTTACGTAACTTTATTAATTTTTTGTGTTTTTTTTACAATAAATAGAAATATTGCTTCAGCTGTACTAGATAAAACTAATGCAACAGCTAGAGGAATGGGAAGAAAGAGAAGGCGTCAAACTAGAAGATGGCCTTTATCGTGGTCTTATGAGACGTGGAGCAGGCGATGAACTCGCTGCTGGTTGTGCAAAGAGTCAGATGTTCCATGATGCAGCACAAGCAACAATGTAAAAGAATTTTTTAATCCAATACCTTAAAAGTTCTAAATCTAAATCTCATTTATGAAAATTCTACTTATTTCACCTACACAGTCAGGAATTGGAGGAATAGCACAACATGTCAGAGATTTAATTACTTTCCTAAAAGAGCATGGGCATCAAGTTGAAATAATTTCTTCAGAAAATACTCCAACAATTCCATTTAAAAAATTAAAAAATCCAAGCTTTTTAATTTCTTCTTTTATAAAAACAAAATTTATGAAAAATTATGATATAGTTCATGTTCATAACATTCCATCTGCAAAAGCTATGAAGAATGCAAAGGGAAAGAAAATACTAACTCTTCATGGAATTTTTTCTGAACAAATTGATATGTTACATGGTAAAACTATTGGAAAATTTTCTAAAAAATACGAGAATAGTGCATTAGAATGGGCTGATGCAATAACTGTTGTTTCTAAAGAAGCTCAAGAACATTATCAAAAATTAGGATTTGATACTTATCACATTCCAAATGCAATTGATATTAATTCCTTACCTCAATCTGAAAAGAAAATGTTTGAAAAACAGATTATCTATGTTGGAAGACTATCAAAGGAAAAAGGTATTTTAGAATTATTATCAATAATGAAAGAACTATCAAATGATACCAGTCTGCTAATTGTTGGAAATGGACCTGAAGAAGAAAAAGTTGAACTAGCTTCAAAACAAGACAATATTCATTATCTTGGATATTTACCACCTGAACAAACCATTCCTCTTGTTCGCGGTTCAGATATTTTGATTCAGCCTTCTCTAATTGAAGGAATTAGTACTAGTATTCTAGAAGCAATGGCTTGCAAAACTGCTATAATTGCAACAAATGTTGGTGGAAATAAGGAAATCCTTTCAGATCATAATACTGGCATTTTGATTCAAAATCACTCTGAAATTTTAGGATCTGTCAATGAGTTGTTCTCGGATATAAAACTTCGAGATTCCATTGTACGAAATGCAATTAATGAAGTTGAAAAATATGATTGGAAAAATATTGGAAAACAATATTTCAAACTTTATTCAAGCTTATCATAATTAATTTTAAAAATTTTTGTATTAATTTTTTCAAATTCTTTTGTTTCTTTAGTATCGATAATTTTTGTTAAAAATGAAAACTCAGATTCATTATTATATATCTTTGAAAAAATTGGAAATCTTTTATCTTGTTCCTTAGTGATAATTAGATAATCTATATCTTCTTTCTTCATATCTTCCATTAGAGTGTCTACGTCAGAATAAACTCTATTAATTGCCCATAAAAATCCAAAATTATCATTGAAATAAAATTTTGCTTTCTCAAGACTTACATATTTTACATCTTGCATATTTTGTACAATCCAAACAAATTCACCTCCAGTAAAATTTCCATTGAAATTTTTTGTAATGTATTTTCCAAAATTATTTTTTTGTTCTATGATTTCTTGATCTGTATCATATCTCTCCCGAAGAAAATTATATGATAAAATAATTAATCCTCCAATTAATAAAACTAATAAAATATTTTTTAATTTAAAATTCTCCGTGATTTTTTGAATTCCTATTCCACTAAGAATACAGAAAAAAGGAATTAAAAAGAATAAATTTCTATACTCATTTGACATAGTGTTTTGTGGTATAGCAATAATTATTGTTAGAATTATTGCTAAATATAGTACTTTTTTTTCAAAATTAATATTTCTGAAGGAAATGATTAATCCTATTGGGACAAATAAAATGAGATATGGAATACTTATTCGGAAAATATAGAGAAATGTGTTAAGTAATGAATTTTTAATAATAGATGCACCATCTGGTGTTTTTGTTGGATCATATGTAGAAGAAAATACTTCTTCTCCATTAATAATTCCAAACACCTTTTCAAAATGATATAGATATGGAATTTGATTATGTTCTAAAGGTATTGATATATGTACAAAACCTACTGCAACAAAAATTGTAATTCCTACAAGAATTATTTGTAACATAACTCTTCTCTCTTTAATTCTAATGATAGATACTCCAACCAAAAATAATAATAACATAATTCCGTTGATTCTTGTATCAAAAGATAACCCTGCAAAAACAAATGCCAATAAATAGAATTTTATATTTTTTTGTAAAATAAAATAAAATGTAATCATTCCAAGTAATATAAACAAAGGTTCAGTAATTGCAAAAATTGAATTTTCAATTAAGTTTGGCTCAAATGCAAAAAATGCTGAAATAAGTAAAGCAAATTTTGTTTTAACATATTTTTGTGCAACCAAAAATATTATTGGAATTGTGACAATAGATATTGCCATAGATATAATTCTCATTAAATTTACATATTCTAAATTATTCTGGAAATCAAACATAGAAAAGAAAATTGACAAAATTAATGGCCATAAAAATCCTATGTGAAAATAACTATAACCAAATTCAGATAAAGCTAACGCATTTATCAAATAAAATACTGCATCCGGTGAATTTGATAAAGATGACCAGGGTGTAAAATACACACGTAATCCAATACTAACAAAACAAATTATTATGATTCCAATTATTGGTTTTGAAAAGATCCATTCAGTTTTCTTTTCAATTGTTTCAATTAATTCCATTTTAATTTCTCAATTTTTTCATGCATAATCAGCTTTTTTCCTCAACGTAATTATCTTTAATGAAAAATTTATCTGATAAAACGAGGAAAATGGATTGAGATGATGCTCCTAGAACTAATGATATTGCAGCACCATTAATTCCAAATATTTCTCCAAGAAGATAAATTCCAGCAAATTGAATTGAAACAAAAAGTATTGCGCCTATGAGGATAAACTTAGTTTTTTCTATCCCCAAAAACTTTGCAGTGTACATATAATTAATTGTGATTGGAATAATAGCTAAACTCATAATTCTAATTATTTCCGTTGTTTCTTGATATTGTGGGAAGAATGTATTGACTAATTCTGGTGCGACAAAAACACCAAGTAATGCTAAAAGAACTGAAAATAAAATTGTAATTTTTTTGAGTTTTTCTTTACTTTTTCCTGATGAATTTTGAGGGAGAATATATTGATAAACTGAAGAAGGAATGATACTTAGTAAAATTAAAAACTGGAAACCTAATTGATAATTTCCTAGTAATACAAATCCAAATAATGGTAAAATAATTAATTTATCAGCTGACCATGATAATCGTCTCGATAAATCCATAGAATAACTATTTAACATAAAATGCATTCGAGTTTTAAGTATTCCAAAATCAATTTTTCCTGCTTTAAAAGATTTTATGATAAACCAAAAGTATGGATAAAAAGAAATTGCATATCCTAAAATCACACCATCTATTCCAATTAAATAGTATAATCCAATTGATAATACAACTAGAAAAATTTTTTGTGAGATAACAACTTTTCCAAATAAACTATAATTTTTTTCACCAAGTAATTCTGAAATAACTAGTGTAAATACAACATTTCCAATTATGAATAAACTAACTCCTATATTCCAAAATATGAAATAAGTTATTACAGCTGCTATTCCACTAATTATTAATGGAAAAATGTGAATAGTCGGCTGTTTTTTGTTTTCCTTAGCTGTAAAAACTAACACAGTGTTACTTCCTCCTAATAGAGAAATTACATAACCTATGCTGGCTGCTGCAATAAAATAGCTTACATGCCCATAATTTTCTGTTCCAAGTAATCCTGCCATATAAAACCAAAAAAGTCCTAGTATCAGTGTAGATAATCCATTAGCAACAACAACAGTTGTAAGATCTTTTAATTTATTTAGCATCTAAATTCTACAAATTGTCTGAACTTCTAAATGTATACAGAGATATAATCTAGTTTTATTTACTGTGGCGTTCTCTTACAACACTTACAAGAGAAAAAAGAATAATTGCAGTCATGATTAGAATTATTCCCAATATTGTGGAACCTATTCCGATTAGAGATATGTTTGTAATAATCTCCCGTGTTACAGTAAATTCTTGAATAGTCCAAAAAATAAAGAATAACCCAATTCCAAATAATGTTAAACCTGGTAATCCATAAAATGAGATCGGTTTTTCAATAGATATGAACTTGATAGTACTAAGAATTACTGAAATTCCGTGCGATGTTGCATTATGAGTTGAAGTATCCTTGCCATACAAGACCACAATTGGAACTTCTTTAATTTTAAATTTTTTTGAATTTGCTTTGATCAAAATTTCTGTTGAAACACCCATTCCAAAGTCTGATGGAGTAATAGCTTCCAAAACTTTCTTACTATATGCTCTTAACCCACTTTGGGTATCGGTTATTTTTTGTTCACCGCTTGTATTAGTTAATTTATTGATAGTTTTTATCCCTATTTTTCTAAACTTCGGAATATTTTTTTGAACATCATCTAAAAATCTAGATCCTATAACCATATCTGCTTCATTTTTCTGAATTGGCAGTAAAACAGAATTTATATCTTCAATTCTATGTTGTCCATCTGCATCAAATGTTACTAGAACATCACAGCCAATTTCTCTAGATTTTAAAAAAATATCTCTTATAGCAGCTCCATAGCCCAAGTTTTTTTCGTGTTTTACTACTATTGCTCCCATTTTCTTAGCAATTTTTTCTGTCATATCCGTTGAACCATCATCACATACAATCACTGTATCTGTGATTTCATTTAAACCGGCCAAAATTTTAGCAATTTTTCCTTCTTCATTATATGCTGGAATTCCTACTGCTACTTTCATTTACTTGATTTCTAAAATGCTCTATATAAAAAAATGCTATTTTTTTTAAAATCCCCTACAATTTCTTGGATTTTAATCAAATTAATCACTTATTGTACTAATTCATATCCCTCTCAGAACCATTTTTATTTAATTATTACAGTATATGTGAATTATGAATAGAAAAAATGTAATTATTTTAATGATTGATGGTGGAAGATTAGATCGTGCTTTAAAATCTAATATTTTTAATAACTTAAAAAAAACTTCAGCATTTTTCTCTCAATCTATAACTTATGGTCCTCATACAATTGCTGCTATGCATGCAGTTTTTAGTGGTACTTATGGCAATAGAACTGGCACTGATAGTTATTGGTCTACTTTCAAATTTAAAAAAGACAAATTCAAATCTTTGACTGAATATCTACATGATGAAGAATATTATACTCTTGCAGATGTCGTTAATAAATTAGTAATTCCTCAACAGGGATTTGATGAATTTTTAATTCATGATGAATTAAAAGATAATTTGACTTTACGTCATTGTAATTTCCTTACAGATATGAAAAAAAAAAATTCTGAAGGGAAAAATTTTTTCTTATATCTTCAATATAGTAATATTCATACTGGAATTATGAATGAAGTATTGAAAGTTTATGAAAATTTTAGTTCAAACTATTTCTCAAATAAAAATATAAATGAAAAACGATATGATAAATTATTCTATCATGCAGAAATTTATTTAGAAGCAATTCTTAAAAAAATTAATTCTCTTGATTTAGATAAAAATTCTCTACTTTTGGTGATGTCTGATCATGGAATTAGTGTTGGAGAAAAAGTTGGTGAACGAGCCTATGGTGTATTTTGTTATGATTATACATTACGAACTTTTACCTACTTTGTATATCCTGAAATACAGTCCATTGAGATAAAACAGCAAATTAGAACCATCGATTTCATGCCTACAATTTTAGATTATCTTAACATACCACAATCTGATAAATTTGAAAAAATTGATGGCGAATCTCTCATCCCATTAATCAAAGGAATTACTACTGAAGAAAAATTTGCATTTTCTGAAACTGGTAATCCTCTTAAAGATAAACGACCTCCAGAAAATCCAAATACTAAATCGATAAGGACTTCAAAATGGAAATTAATCTTTAATGAATATAACAATTCGAAAGAGCTTTATGATTTAGAGTTTGATCCTGATGAAGAAAATAATCTTGCTGGTAAAAATTTACAAGTTGAAGTAATGCTTTGGAAAGAAATTCAACATTATTTATAACATAATTCAGTTATATTTCTTTTTTGCATTTTCAAAGTCTTGAGGTGTATCAATTTCACACCAATCCCCATCTACAATAATTGGTTCAACAAGAATATTTTGTTCAATCAACTCTTGTATCATATCTGTCAAATATGCCTTCTCAAATGATGGTACATCATGAAATGGTTTTGAAATATTTTTTTCCAGCTTATTGAATTCATTTACAAATATTATAGAACCTTTATCAGAGAATTTTATTATTCCAATAAACTCTCCATTTTTTTGTTCATTTGATATTTTTGTAATATTCTTTTTTATTTTAACAATTTTATTATTTTCAATAATTACATTGTCAGCTTGTTCTTTTGGATGTTCTGTCCGATTTTCATAATTTTGTTCCCAATTCATATCTATTGCAATTCCTATGTTTACTTTTGAATTAATAATTTGTTGAAGAATTTTTTCATCAAATAGAATATCTGAATATGTAATAATTACATCCCCTTTAATCTCATGCTTAGCTGCCATTAGGCTCAAAAGTACATCATGTTTTTCATGTTCTAAATCTTCAACATATCTAACTTTGTCAAATTTGAATTTCTCTTTATGGGGACCTGTTATTATTATGATCTCTTGAATATTTTTCCTTTTTAGCAAATCTATCTGTCTTTCAAGGATGGTTTTTCCGTTAATATCCAATAATCCTTTAGGTAATTCTTTGGTGTGTAAATCTAATCTTTTTGCAGAACCAGCTGCAATAATTATTGCTTTCATAAAATTTCTATAATGATTTCATTACTCGGTCTCTAATAGTTTTAGGTTTCCACAGAACTCTGTCACTTCTTTCTTTACTTTTTGAGATTTTTATCAAGAGAAAAATTGGCCCCTGATATTTTCTTATATTTTTTAAAATTGATACTAGTTTATCTTTTGATTTTATTTTAAAGATTTTATATCCTGTATTTTTTGCTATTTTTTCTAAATTAATTTTTGATGAATTTGTGGGTTGTCCTCCTGTTGATTCATGACTATTATTATCAAATACTACATGAATCAAATTTTTTGGTGCTAGACTCCCTATCGTTACTAATGAACCTAAATTCATTAGAATATTTCCATCTCCATCAAAAATAAAAACCCGTTTTTTTGGATTTTTCACTGCAATGCCTAATCCAATTGATGAAGCAAGACCCATTGAACCAATCATGTAAAAATTTGATTCTTTATCGTTAACTTCAAACAAATCTCTACTCATAAACCCATTTGCTGATACAATTGGATTTTTTCCAACACTTTTTGCAATAATTTTCACAACTTCTTTTCTAATCATGAAATATCCTCTTAATTACAAGTGCACATGGTTTTTTTTCTTTAATCTGATTTAATGCCCAATCACACATTGATTTCCAATTTTTATCTGTGATAATTTTTGATTTTAGTTCCATAATCTTTAGAAGCTCAGGCTGGATTTTGCCAATTTTTAGATGTTCAGGAGCATCGTCTACAAGATAACCCCTCCACCCAATAAGTAAAATTAAAGGAATTTCATACAGTTGAACAAGAGAAGTAATTGTACTAATTGAATTAGCAAATCCTGCATTTTGCATAAAGACTAATGAGGAACTTTTAGAAAGATACATTCCAGTAGCAATACCTATGGCTTCTTCTTCTCTGGTTGTAATGATTACATTGTTATTTTTTTGACATTCATCGATAAAGTACTTTAGTGTAGAATCAGGTACTCCTATAAAATTTTCTATATTTTTTTTCTTTAAATAATGATATATTCTACGTTGTGTTTGCTCATTCAATTTATGTAACCTAATTTTTTTAGATTTTTTTCAATATCTGTTTCTTGTTTTTTAATTTCATACATTTCTTGAAGATGAAATATCTCTTCCATCGTAGTCATTTTTGTTTTAACATCGCTAAGACTTTCAGCTGTAGATAATTTATTTAGATGTTCAGCCATAGCCCAATGAGCTGCCCGTAATGATTGATTTGCATAAATTACCATTTTTACTTTATGTTTTTGAAGTTCATCTAGTGTTACATTTGGATATGATGTAGGAATAGCAATTATTGGAATATTTCCATTCCATGTATCACAAAATTCAAAAATTTCATCTGGAGTATTCTTTTTTGAGTGAATTAAAATTGCATCTGCTCCTGCTTTTTCATATGCATCTGATCTTTTTTTTGCTTCATTAACTCCTAATCCTGCAATCAGAGCTTCAACTCTAGCAATAATCATAAAATTTTCATTTACCTTAGCGTTTTTTGCAGCTATAATTTTTGCAACAAAATCTTTCTCTGATAATAATTCTTGATTACCTTCTTCCAAAAGACTATTTTGTTTGGGAAATACTTTGTCTTCTATGCTCACTGCAGCAATTCCTGCACTTTCATATTTTTTTACCATATGACTAACGTTACTAGGTCCACCAAACCCTGTATCACAATCAGCAATAATTGGAATTGAGCAAGCATCTGCCATATTGGATGCTACAGATAGAAATTCTGTCATAGTAAGGATGCTAGCATCTGGTAATGCATGAGTTGCAGATATGGCAAAACTACCTGCCCAAATAGCATCAAAATTACTCAATTCTACTAATTTAGCAGACATTGCATCAAATGCCCCCGCTACTTTCAAAATCTGTTTTTCTTTTAATTTTGAGTGTAAAATATTGGCTCCATCATTCATTTGAATCAGATAAATTAAGAAAATAATTTAATCTATAATAATAGATCTTTTTACTTTCTTTATATGTGGACAATAAAACAACCACCAAAAATCATTTTTGGTAAAAACTCTGTTAAGGAATTTTCATTTCCAGAAAATTGTTTAGTTATTACATCAAAAGGAGCAAAATCCAGAGGTTGGTTAGAATACACTGGATTGAGCAATCAGAAAATTTTTGATGATGTAGAACCCAACCCATCTCTAAAAACTGTCGAAAAAATTATTTCCAAATTCAAAAATTCTACCTTTAGTCATGTTATTGGTATTGGTGGTGGAAGCTCTATGGATGTAGCAAAATATTGTGCTTTTCAAATGAAGAAATTAAAAATAATTATTCCTACTACATTTGGCAGTGGTAGCGAAGTAACACGTATTTCAGTGTTAAAGGTTGATGGTAAGAAAAAAAGCTTTCATGATGATGGTATTTTTGCAGATATTGCTATAATTGATTCTTATTTTATTGAAAACTCAGATCAAAAAATAATTAAAAATTCAGTAATTGATGCATGTGCACAATGTACTGAAGCATATGACAGTAAACTTGCAAATCCTTATACAAAATTTCTATGTAATTCAGCTTTTGATCTTTTAGAAGAAGGTATACTTACCAAGAATTATGAAAAAATTGTGATAGGTTCTTTGTTTGATGGTCTAGGCTTTGGAAATTCATCAACAACATTAGGGCATGCCCTTTCTTATGTATATTCAAATGAGGGTATTTCTCATGGTCATGCTTTGGCTTTTACTACTAGTGCAGCTCATAAATTTAATGATTCAAAATTTTATAAACGATATTCTAATCTTGTAAAAAAATTAAATTTTTCAAAAATTAGCTTAAAACAATCATTAGATGAAGCTGCTGAAACAATCATTCCTGATTTTAAACATCTTGATAATAATCCCAAACCAATAACTAAAAATGATATTGTACAATTATTGAAATCAATAAATTCTAGTTATTTTTGAAATAATTATTTCTAGTGATTGGAAGTATTCTTAGTTTTAGATATAACCTAGTTTTCTTAACTCATCTTCAACATTCTGTCTTTCTTCCTTACTCATTTTTTCATTTTGTATAATTTTTTCACCTTTTCTAATCATGCTGATGTATGATTCCATTTTTTTCTTTATGTCTGATTCTTTAGAAGATATGTTATTCTCTTCCAAAGGATCTTTTTTTAAATCATATAGATGTACTTTCTTAATTGAACTATCAATTGACCGAAAATATTTGTATTCATTTGTTCTTACTCCAATAACATCTC
Organism: Candidatus Nitrosopumilus sp.; assembly: GCA_963667665.2. Classification (GTDB taxonomy): domain Archaea; phylum Thermoproteota; class Nitrososphaeria; order Nitrososphaerales; family Nitrosopumilaceae; genus Nitrosopumilus. The sequence goes on along the minus strand of OY763927.2, from coordinate 1,388,558 downwards.
CTAGTGATTTTTTTATAAATGCAGAACTTTCAGCGTATGCAGGTAACTCATTAAATTCATTTCCGTTCATTAATGAAACTAAACTTTGTCCATCTATCTCTCTTTTATCTTTAATTTTTAATATCTCCAAAATCGTTGGGAAAATATCGACACTCCGAATTTGGTTTTTAATTATTTTATTTTTAGGGAAACCACTTCCTATCATAAACAGAGGAATTTTGATTAATTCATCATATAGGTAGCAATCAGGATCTGATCTAGATAATAAAAGAGAACGTTTTTCATAAGAACTTAATGATAATTTCTCAATTTTTTCTTTTCTAGATTTTGTCCTTAATTTATGAGCCCAAATAGTACATTTCCATTTTAATGGTAAAAGAAAACTTGGAAATAAATTGCCTAGGGCGGTCTGCGTCTTTTGCAATCTAATCTCTTCAAAACTAATTGTTTTATCACCAAATTTTACAAAAGGGAGATATTCCCCATGATCTGCTGTAATGACTATCATTGTGTTTTGCAAATCAATTTTTTTAGCAATTTTTCCAATCCATTCATCGATAGAAGAAATCATCCTTTCATATTTACTATCTCCAAATTTTTCATCATCCAAGTGTTCGGGTACCCAAATGGGTTGATGCAGATCTAACAAATGGATATAATATAACCATGGTTTTTTATTTTCTAATTCTTTAATTTTGTTATGAATTTTTTTATCTAATCCATCTTTCAATCTAAGAAATGTATCATAAGTTAAATCATCTTTATTATCAAAATCTTTTGTTAAATTATAAAATTCCATTGCTTTAGGAACTGTTCCATGAATAGAATATCCTGCATTTTTCAAAATTGAAAGATATGTTTCTATGTCTTTTTCTAATTTATTATAGGATTTTCCTCCTAATCCTACTTTGAATGGAAAAAGTCCTGTAAATAATCCCCCTAATGATAAAATTGTTCCATCAGCACAAGATACAGTTTCTGAGAAATAAGTTCCTTCTTTCATTAATTTCTCAAAATTTGGGGTAAATGATATTTTTTGTTTACCAAAACATTTGTCAGCTCTGAATGAATCTATTACAATAAATAATATGTTTTGTTTCATTGTATCATTTCTTATCCAGTGTTATATTAATGAAATTTCAGTATAAAACTTAAGCAAATTAAATTAATCATGTTAGATTAGAAATAATATGATTAATTCAAAAAGAAAAGCTGTTTTTTTAGATAGAGATGGCGTGATAAATCTGCATAGAGATGATTATGTAAAAAATTTAGATGAATTAAAAATTTTACCAAATGTTCCCAAAGCAATAAAATTTTTGAATGATCTTGGATTTATAATTATTGTAGTGACAAATCAATCTGTCATTAATCGAAAAATTATTTCTATAGATGAATTAGATATTTTACATTCAACAATTTCATCTAAAATTGCAAAATATAGTGGAAAAATTGAGTGTTTTTATTATTGTCCCCATCTTCCTTCTGAAAACTGTATTTGCCGAAAACCTAAACCTGGTTTACTTTTGCAATCAATTAAAGATTTTGATATAGATGTATCTTCTTCTCTATTGATTGGTGATACTGATATTGACATAGAATCAGCTTTGTCTGCTAAAATTAAAGGATATAAAATTAAACGAAATGGTGATTTACTTGATTTTGTGCATTCAAATATCACTTTATTCAAAAATTGATATGCAAGTAATTATTCTAGCGGGTGGTTTTGGAACAAGATTACAACATTTGACTAAAACGCTTCCTAAACCAATGATTGAAATTGGCAAAAAACCCTTTTTAGAATTATTACTGATAATGTTGAAAAATCATAATTTTTTTGATATTGTTTTATCAGTTGGTTTTATGCATGAAAAAATAATTCAGCATTTTTCAAATGGTGAAAAATTTGGAATGAAGTTAAGATATTTCATTGAAAAAAAACCTTTAGGCACTGCAGGTTGCTTTAAAAAATTCTATGAAGAATTAGACGATGTTTTTTTAGTAATAAATGGTGATACTTATCTTGATTTTGATTATGATGAATTTCTTAGATTTTGTAAGAAAGATTCTGGATTAATGCAGGTTGTGTCCTATGTTGGTCCTGAGTTTTATGAAAACAAGTATAATATGTCAGTAAATAATAATTTGATCAATAACTATTCAAAAAATTCTTCTGATAACCTTAATGCAATTGATGCTGGAATTTATTGCTTTAGAAAGAAACTTTTTGAAAAATTTGATAATGAAATTTTATCAATTGAAAATGATATTTTTCCTGCATTACTACGTGAGAAAATGATTTCATCTTTTCCTACTGAAAAAAGATTTTATGATATTGGTACTATTTCAAGATTAAACAAGTTCAAATCAATGATGAATGACTGACTTTAAACATATGTTGAAATATGTGATCTGTATCTGATATTCTAAATGACTTTAAAAAATTCTAAAATTATTCTAAATTATCTTGATGATTCCATTCAAAGTATTGAGAAATTGAAAACACAACAAGTTCTAATTGAAAAAATATTTAATATTTTAGAAAAAACAAAAAAAAATGGAAATAATATTTTTATTTGTGGAAATGGAGGTAGTGCCTCAACGGCATCTCACATGTTATGTGATCTGAATAAAACATCTAGCATGACTGGAAAAAAAAGATTTAGAACTATCTCACTTACAGATAATATCCCAATAATTACTGCTTTAGGAAATGATATTAAATATGATGATATTTTCGTTGAACAATTAAAGAATTTCTTTAATCCTTCTGATGTATTATTAATCATTAGTGGTAGTGGAAACTCTTCAAATGTAATTAAAGCTGCAAAATATGCTAAAAATAAGAAAGGTAAAGTAATTGGTTTTACAGGTTTTAATGGCGGGAAACTGAAAACACTTTGTGATGAATGTATAATTATTCCTGCTAATTCAATGTACAGAATTGAGGATCTTCATTTAATGCTTAACCATATACTTGTGACTCTATTTAGAGGAGGAAAAGATTACAAATGAAATATTTTGTAACTGGCGGTACTGGGTTTATAGGATCTGCTTTAGTAAAACAACTAATAAAAAATAATCATAAAATTATTGTTTATGATAACCTAAGCTCTGGAAATCTAAATTTTTTAGACGATTTTAAAAAAAATACGAATTTTCAATTTATTAAAGGTGATATTTTAGATTCTAAAAAACTTGAAAAGTCTATGAAAAATTGTGATTTTGTTTTTCATTTAGCAGCTAATCCTGATATTCGACAAGGTACTATGGACAAACGACTTGATCTAAATATCAATACTATTGGAACAATTAATGTTTTAGACGCAATGTCAAAAAATAAAATTTCTAAACTTGCATTTACCTCGTCTTCAACTGTTTTTGGATTGCCTTCTGAATATCCAACAGATGAAAATTATGGTCCATCTCTTCCTATTTCATTATATGGTGCTTCTAAACTTGCATGTGAGGCTTATATCTCATCATATGCTTATCTATTTAACATAAAAAGCTGGATTTTTCGTCTTGCTAATATCACTGGAAAACCTGCAACTCATGGAATTATTTTTGATTTTTCCAAAAAAATAAAAAAAAATAAAAAAACACTTGTAGTTCTTGGTGATGGAAACCAAGAAAAATCATATTTAACGAATACATTACTTGTTGATGCAATGTTATTTGTTATTAAAAAAACACAAAAAACTAACAATTCTATCTTTGTATATAATTTAGGAAATGATGATAAAATCAAAATTAGACAAATTGCAAAACTGTTTGTAAAGGAATTAGGCTATGGAACAAAACTAACTTTTACTGGTGGTAAAGGAGGTTGGAAAGGTGATGTCCCAAAAATGTATCTATCAAATAAAAAATTAAAGCATTTGGGATGGAAACCAACTCTAACATCTAAAGAATGTATTTTAGAGGCTATAAGATCAATTAAACCAGAGTAATTGTTGATTGTTACACGTACCCCCCTCCGAATTAGTTTTTTTGGTGGCGGAACTGATTTCTATGATTTTTATAAAAAGGATTATGGCGCAGTAATTGGAACTACTATAGACAAGTATGTTTATGTATTAGCAAATTCCAGATTTGAATCTGAAATAAGGGCTAGTTATTCAAAAACTGAAATTGTAAAAAATAGTTCAAAAATACAACATCCATTAATTCGAGAGGGTCTATTACACTATAAAATCAAAAATGGTTTAGAACTTGTTACAATAGCTGATGTTCCTGGTACTGGAACAGGATTGGGGTCTTCTAGTTCTACTATGGTGGGAATATTACATACGTTAGGACTATTTAGTAAAAAACGACCAAGTAAACATTATCTTGCAAAAAACTCTTCTGATATTGAAATTAATAAATTGAAGGAACCTATTGGTAAACAAGATCAGTATTTTGCATCTTTTGGTGGACTAAGTTACATAAAATTTAATTCTGATCGAACAGTTAAAGTATCAAAAGTAAATATCTCAAACAAAATTCTCTCTGAATTGGAAGAAAATATTTTATGTTTCTATACTGGTATTAGAAGGAAAAGCTCCAAGTCTCTTTCATATCAAAAGAAAAATATTCCACAAAATTTTAAGAATTTATTAAAAATTAGGGAACAAGCAGATTTGGGACTTGATCTGCTCAAGTCTGGTGATCTAACACAATTTGGTATATTACTTGATGACGCTTGGACAGAAAAAAAGAAACTTTCTCCTTTTATCTCTAACCCTACCGTTGATTCCTTTTACAAGAAAGCTATTGATTCTGGTGCTCTTGGTGGGAAATTAAATGGTGGTGGATATGGTGGATTTCTGACTTTTTATTGTGAAAAAAAATATCATTCAAAAGTTAGAACTTCCTTAAAAGAACTAACTGAACTAAAATTAAATTTTGAAAATAAAGGAACAATCCAATTAATTTCCAAATTTTAATTTTTTATATCTTATTCTAAAAATAATTTTATTTTTATTACTGTTTATTTGTACCATCCAGTAATTTTTTTTGCTGTTAGTGCATATTTTGGTGATACAAAATAAGAAAATAGTGAAATTACATAATAAAAGATATCTGTTGGTTTCCTAAATCCATATTGATTTATTGCTTTACTTTTGACTTTAATATTGTATTTTCTGTGTTCTCTCCACTCTTCTCCTCTTGTTCTAGAATTTTTTGCTTCTCTAATTGATGTTAAATATTCTGGTATATTTCCTATTTGTAAATTATTTTTTATAGCTCTAGTCCATAATTCATAATCTTCTGCATGTGCAAATGATGTATCATATAACCCAATATCCTCAAAAATTTTCTTATCCATTAAAACTGATGGATGTAAAATAGGATTATGTAAAATTATTTTTTTCCTTATTTCTGTGTTTGAAATAGGAACTTGAATACTACCTATAATCTTTCCTTCTTCTGATATAATTTTCCCCCATGTTCCAACAATATCATAATCATGATGTTTTTTAAACTCCATTTGTTTTTCAATCCTATCTACTTTACAAGAATCATCTGCATCCATTCTTGCAATATATTTACCACTTGCGTATACTACTGCTTCATTTAGAGCATTAGTGAATCCTTTTTTTTTATTTAAAATTATTTTTATTCTAGAATCATTAAATTCATTAATCATTCTGAAAAATTTTTCATCAAATGCATTCTCATTTCTATATGATATGATAATTTCTAAATTCTTGTATGTCTGATTTACTATTGATTCAATACAAATTTTTAATTGCTCAAAATGAGGTTTCCAAACTGGTATAATTACAGATATTAACTCTTCCACAATATTGACTTAGTAATTTCCCATAAGAATATTTACAATTAGTTTAAAAAATCTTAATTTTTGATGTTGTATTATTGATAGTAAAATAAATTGTATATATTCTGAATCTCTTATGTTTTCAATAATTTCTTTAAGAGATAATCTGGTTTTTATTCACCACATAAATTCCTTGAATCTACTTTAATTTTTAAATAAGACCTGAACTATTTTTTCAATTTTTAATATTTATAACCATGCTAATTCCCATTTCGTATTAAGAATTTGAAAAAATCAGTATCCCCAGAAAATAAATTGACTCCACCTCATTATTCTTATTTCTGGAAGTTAAAATCATGGGTAGTCCAACATCCACGATTATACAAAATTGTACGACCTATTTACATTCCAAGTAATCTTAGAGTTTTGAAAAAACAAATTTTTAAAATAATTGATAAAGATACAGATAAGAAAAAACTAATGGTTGATTTAGGTTCTGGTAATGTTCTTAGAAGACATTGGAAAAATTTAGATTTTGAAACAAAATATCATAGTTTTGGAACAATAGATTACAATTATAATTTTACAAGTCATACACCATTTCCTTTTAATGATGATTCTGTATCATTTTTCTTTACATCTCATTCTTTAGAACATGTTCAGCAAAAACATATCCCATATGTTTTTAGTGAAATTTTCAGATGTTTAAAACCTGATGGTGTTGTACGATTTGTTTTACCTGATTTTGAAATAGCTGTAAAAGCTTTCTTGGATAATGATTTTGATTATGTCTATCCTTCTAGTCATGGTTCCATTGAAGAACGATTTTTACATTTCTTTGCAAAACCTTTAAAGAAAAAATTCTCAGCAGAAAAACTTCGTGATATGTTGAATTCTATGCTTATAGATGAATTTGCTAATTATTTTACTAATCAAATCTCTGATGATGAGATCCATGAACAAGGAAATGTACCTCATGTTAATTGGTACACTTTTTCTAAATTAGAAAAATTATTGAAAGAATCTGGTTTTAAGAAAATTTATTCATCAAGCTTTCAAGGTAGTGAATTTAAAGAATTTAGAGGAAAACTTTTTGATAAAAATAATCCTAATTATTCATTTTATGTTGAAGCAATAAAATAATTAATCAAATATACAAGTCTATATATTCAATTTAATTCTTTTTTAGTAAATGGATTCAATCAAAATTCTTACATCTATCCATCATTTACCTTCAGTTAATCACAGAACAACATTATTGACAAGAAATATCGCTAAAGTTTTTGAAAAAAATTTTGATGTAAAAATTTACTGGTTAGTATATCGACCAAATAAAATCGATAAAACATCTACTGGTAATGAAATTATTTTGGATATTAATGACTACAATAATGGATTAGAGATAATTGATGAAGTTGAACCTGATGTAATAATTGATCATGAGCCTCCAAGTTTAATAGATTTTACGTTAAACTTTGCTGGTAATTTTAGAAATAAAATTAGCGTTACAAGAATGGATAAAGAATTTCTTCAACATATTAGTGCCTTCAGAAAGATTAGAGCCTATTTTTCAAAATTTTTCCATTCATCAATTCAAACTGATACTTCAAAATCAGAAAGAAAACCTTTCAGAAGAGGTTTGTTTTTAGTTTACAAATTTCAATTTCTTTTTAAAACATTAAAAGCATGTAATTTTTCTTTTTTTAAAAGAATCTCATTAATAGTATTAATTTTCAAAATTCAATTTATCCAAAAACGACCATTTTATGATTCTAGATTTGAAAATGATATTCATTGGTTACCTAGTGATGAACAAGTTGAAACTATGCTAGAGAAGGGTTACCATAAAGAAAATATTTTTGTGATCGGAAGTCCAGTACATGATACAGCTTTTGAATTTATAAAAAAGAATAAACCAATTAAAAGAATTCATGATAAAATCAGGATTTTATATATGCCTGCACAAATTTATGAAGTAGGAATATGGACTCGTCAGGAAAGAGATTATAATTTTCAAGAGATTGTGAAACAAATAACTAATCAAGATGACATGTCATTAACGGTAAAAATCCATCCAACTGCACAGATGTTATATGAATATGAAAAATTATTACATGATATTGATCCCACAGTTCCAATTCATCAAAATGGAGATATCTCACAATTCTTAGATGATGCTGATGTTGTAATTTCTAATGTAAGTTTATCTTTTGTATTAGTTCATGCATTGATTCTTCAAAAACCTATGGTTCTTTGTGATTTTTTCAATGCCCTAACTAGCAAATTAATCAATCATGAACTTGCACTAAGAGTTAATGATCCAGCTCAAATTGTCGCACAAATTAGATCTGCCTATGATTCAAATCCTGCAGGTAATTCTAAAAAAACTGATGCATTTATTAAAAAATATTTCTACAGTGACGATGGAAAATCTTCTGAAAGATTATGTGCTATAATCTTAAAAAAAATTGAAGGGAAAAAGAATAATTCTTAATTTGAATATTTTAGAGTATGATTAAATACTACGAATTTTTTTGATAGAACATGCAGCGCTCTAAACTTGATGAAGTCTATTCTTTATCTAATAAATTTACTAGAGAAGAAATGATTTCAAAAATATCCAATTATGAAAATTTATCTCTCACAAAACGTGAATCAGAACTTTCGAAATATATTGATCCTTTCACAAAAAAAGTAAAATCTAAATTTACGATAATTAGAGATAATTGTCCTTTATGTGAATCTGAAGTGATTGAATTTCTATTTGAAAAACAAGGATTTGATCACATGTTGTGTGATTCTTGTGACTTAATTTTTACACTCCAAATAATTGATGAATCAAAATTACCCTATATGGAAGAAGGTGGTGAAGGTGATGCTTATGGAGAATATAAAGAAAATAAATTTGTCAATGAACTAGATAGAACAAAATTTGAAATTATTTTTGAAGAACTCAATAAACATACAGAAATTAAAAATATTTTTGATTTTGGAAGCCAATCAGGAACTTTTTTAGACTGGGCTACTGAAAAATATTCTATAATTGGTCATGAATATCATACTCCTTTAAGAAAAGTTGCACAAAAGAAAGGACATGAAGTATTAAATGATAATCTTGAAAGAATCAATTTTGATAATACTTTTGATCTCATTACCTGTTGGGATTACATTGATCATGTTTTAAATCCCCATCAAGTTATTAAAAATTTAACAAAATATCTTCGTAAAGGTGGTCTTTTCTTTTTTGCAATAAATAATCGTGATAGTCTTTCTGCTAGAATAATGCATGATAAATCCCCCATCTTCATTGGGCCACATCATACAATGCATTATGGAATTAATCAATTAAAATTACTAATGTCTGACTATGAATTAATTCATGCTGAATCTTATGTTTCTGAATTAAATTGGATTTCAAATTGGTTAAACTTTAAAAATCCTGAATATGGTAATTCAAAACTTATGACTGATTTATTTGATGCCAAAAAAGTCTGTGAGTTAGGTATGGGATTTAAGGTCAATGCAATTTTTAAAAAATTATAAGAATAAAAAATTAATTATTCTATTTTTTTGTTAAGGAAAAATTTGTCAGATTTTTTTTATATTCTTTCTCCCATTTTTTTATCAGTGGTTCAGTAATTTTCAACAATTCCGGTTTTTTATTAAATAAATTTAAAATATCTGAAAGATGGAAATTATTTCCCAATTCTTTAAAAACATTTTTTGCTAGTTCTAAGTCTTCAGGATAGTCTAGTGTTAACCGAATATTTTTAGGAAATTTAATTTCTGAATCAAGCAAAAGAAATCCACATTTAACAATTTTATTATTTATAAAAAATTCTCTATATCCTGTTTCAGTGTTGTTTGTTTTCTTGAGATTACATATTTTTTCTAAAATACTAACTCTAATTCCTGCTGGAATCACTCCATGAATTCCATGAACTGGTTCGTTTTCATTTGAACTCTTACCTTCAAGATAGTCAATATCTGAATTAATCATCTTTTCTACTATTTTGTCTACAAAGATAGGATCAGTGTAAATTTTGTCTCCTTCTACATCTACAATAATATCCGTGTTAAATTTTTTAGATGCATCTAAAAATCGTACTAGTATATCTTTAGAATTTCCTCTATAATACAAGATTTCTTCTTTTTCAAGAAACTCAACTAATGGATCATCTGATTTCAAATTAGTTGTACAGACAACTATGTTTCTAATTTTTTTTGTAGATTTTAATCGTTCAATTAAATATTTTATTACAGGTTGACCATCAATTTTTTTAAAATGCTTCTCTGGTAATCTTGAACTACCAAGTCTTGCTGGGATAAAAATATCTACGTTCATCTTAATCCATTAAATCTTGTTTGGTTACATTAATCTAATCTTCATTTGACAGCCCATTTGAAATCCATCCTCCATCAACATAGAGGTCTTGTCCAGTAATGTAGTTTGAAGCATTACTAATTAAAAAAATACATGGACCTAAAAGATCTTTTATTTCTCCCCATTTACCTAACATTGTACGTTTTTCTCTAATTTTTCTAATTTTTAAGTTATTGAAACTTTTCTTTGTCATATCTGTTTTGATATATCCTGGACCAAGATTGTTTACTCTAATACCAAATGTTCCCCAATCTCTAGCTAAAGATTTTCCTAGCATTTTTAGTCCTCCTTTTGCTGCTACGTAAGCAGGGTTGTTTGGAAATCCTAACTTTGCATTAAGACTTGTAATGTTAACAATTGAACCATCATTATTTTTTTTCATATATTTTAATACAGATTGACTACAATTGAAGTGAGCTGTTAAATTAATTTTTAGAGTAGTATTCCAGTTTTTTTCAGAATAAAATGTATTTTTTTTACTGGGCAATGAAATTCCTGCATTATTTATTAATGCATCTATTTTTTTATGTTTTTCAAAAATCATCTTACAAATTTTTTGAAACTTCAAATTTTTAGTTATATCACAATTTATTTGATAATACTTGTCTGAAAGGTTTTCTGGAACTTTTTTAGAAAATTTTAGATCAATTCCATATACTATAGCTGACTGTTTTGCCATATTCATTGCAAGAAATTTACCAATACCTTTACCAGCTCCTGTTATGATGATTACTTTATCTTTAATTGAAAAAATATCTTCCATTTTTTTAGTAATTAATTAGACATTAATCAGCTTTTCCTTAATTAATTTCCTATAACTTCTACTAATTCTATAGGAGTTCCATCTGGATCTTTACAAAAAGTTACTTTCGCAAATTTATCTGGCGATGTTTGAGGAGGAGCATTAAATTCTACTCCTGATTTAAGTAAATATTCATACATTTCATTAAGATTTTCTACAGTAAATGCAACATGAGATGCTCCAATATCATAAATTTCTCTTTGTTGATTTTCTTTTGGATGCGATTTAAACTCAAGCAGTTCAATTAATGTAATCCCATTGTTTACAGACATTTTTACAGTTTTTACATTTACATTATTAATGGATAACATGTTATCAATATATTCACCAGATTCATCCATTTCTCGAACAATTTCTAATCCCAAAAGATCACGGTAAAAGTAAAGTGATTTTTCCATGTTTGTCACAGCAATTCCAATATGCCTAGTTTCTTTAACTGCTTTTGTCATAACTGTAATTTTTACAGGTTGATATAATAATATTGATGATTTTTCAATATCTAATAATGCGTTCTACTATAGCATCAAAATGTAAGAAAATAAAAATTGTCATGACTGATGTTGATGGTGTCTTAACAGATGGAGGAATGTATTATTCTTCAAAAGGTGACATCATGAAAAAATTTTTTACACGTGATGGAATGGGAGTAACGTTACTTAGAAAAAATGAGATTCCTTCAATAATTGTAACTAAGGAAAAAAATGAAATTATAAAACAATGGGCTAAAAAAATGAAAATTCAAAAACTTTTTGATGGTATAACAAATAAAGAACTTGTATTAAAAAAAATCTGTAAAGATTTCAAGGTCAATTCAAACGAAGTTGCCTATATAGGTGATGATGTAAATGATTTTGGTCTATTAAAAATAGTTGGATTTTCTGCTACTCCTAACGACGGAATTGAAGAGTTGAAAAAAAACTGTCATTATGTTTGTAAAAAAAGAGGCGGTGAAGGAGCATTTCGAGAAATAGCTGATATGATTCTATCAGTACAAAATATAAAGTAGATTTGTTTTGATAAAAATGATTATTGATGTTCATCATTGCTGAAATTGGAATTAATCATAATGGTAGCGTTGACATCGCAAAACAACTAATTTTTTTAGCAAAAACAGCAGGTTGTGATGCTGTAAAATTTCAGAAAAGAACTATTGATAAGGTATATTCAAAAGATGTCTTAGATTCTCCTAGAGAAAGTCCTTGGGGTAAAACTACAAGGGAGCAGAAATTGGGATTGGAATTTAATAAAGATGAATATGATGATATTGATGAATACTGTAAACAAAATAAAATAGAATGGTTTGCTTCTGCCTGGGATATTGATAGTCAATTATTTTTGCGGCAATATGATTTACATCATAATAAAGTCGCTTCAGCATTATTAACAGATAAAGAATTGTTGAAAACAATTGCAGAAGAAAAAAAACATACCTTTATCTCAACTGGTATGAGTTCCATGGATCAAATTAAAGAAGCAGTTAAAATTTTTAGAGATAATAATTGCCCTTTTGAATTAATGCATACTAATAGCTCTTATCCAATGAAATTAGAAGAAGCTAACCTAAAATGTATTACCACTTTAAAAAATGAATTTGATTGTAATGTTGGATATAGTGGACATGAAACTGCTTCATATCTTGTTTGTCTAGCTGCCGCAGTTTTAGGTGCTACTACTTTTGAGAGACATATTACATTAGACAGATCTATGTATGGTTCAGATCATCCAGCATCTTTAGAATTTGATGGTTTACGACGCATGGTTAGAGATCTCAGAAAGATAGAATCTATTTTAGGTGATGGTGTAAAACGTGTATGGGATTCTGAAATACCTGTAATGAAGAAATTACGAAATCTCTAATCCATTTTTTATTTTAGTGTAATACGATTTAAACGACTTTCATCAATAATTAATTCATTATCAAATTTCATTGCAAAAATAATGTATTCTGCAACTTCTTTTGGTTTCAGGAATGTACTAAAATCTTGATCAGTTGATAATTTTCCCATGTCTGTTTGAGTAGAACCTGGAGAGATACAAAGAACTCTTACATTATTTTCTTTTAATTCTTGATGTAAAGCTCTTGATAGCCCTAAAATAGAATGCTTTGATGAACAATAAATTGAACCATTTTTAAAACCACTATATGATGATGAAGATCCAATATTGATAATTCTACCCCATTTTTTCCTTATCATTTCTTGAGAAAATTCTTTAGAAAAAATAAATGGAGCAATTACTGAAATTTTTAAACAATTTTCAAAATCTTCAATTTTAGAAGTAGATAAAGGCTCAATAAAAAAAATTCCTGCACAATTAATTAAAATATCAATTTCACCAAAACTTGTTCTTATTTTTTTAATTATTCTTTGAATATCTTCCTTTTTTGTTAAATCCCCTGATTCAAAACCAATTTTATTTTTACTATTTAGTTCTTCTTGTAACTTTTCCAATTTATTCTTGTTTCTTCCAGTTATGAAAACATCACATCCATTATCAATCAAAAGTTTTGATATCTCTTTACCAATTCCTCCAGTGGCACCAGTGATCAAACATTTTTTATTTTCTAAAAATTTATCTGTCATTTCTTCTTTCCAGATCTACTGATTGATAATTTTTTTTCAACTGCTTCACAAATTATATGATAAATTGTTCTATGTGCTTCCTGTATTCTAGGTGTTTCATTAGAATCTACAATAATTGGAATATCTGTAATTTTTTTAATTGTTCCACCACTATTTCCTAAAAGTCCTATGGTAATTGCACCTTTCTTTTTTGCTTCAATTAATCCATTTTTCACATTTTGAGATTTTCCACTTGTTGAAATTCCAATTACTACATCTCCTTTTGAAACTAGACTTTCACATTGTCTACTAAAAATCACATCAAATGAATAATCATTCCCAAGTGAGGTTAGAATAGATGTATCTGTTGTGAGAGCAATAGCAGGGTAGCTCTCTCTCTCTAAATAAAACCTTCCAATGAATTCTGCCGCAATATGTTGTGCATCTGCTGCACTCCCACCGTTTCCAAATATTATAACTTTTTTTCCTTTCTGGTAACAATCTAAAATCTTGTTTATTGATTCATCAATTTGATTAATTTGAGATGAGATTTTTTCTATAGTTGATGCACTCTTTTTAATATTGTTCTTAATTTCCTTTTCAAAAACCAGATTCATTGTTGTCATCATTCCTAAATCATTATTTAACTTAGTCTATTTTGATTTTAAAAAAATCTTATGATATATTGACATTTTGTTAATAGTTATGATTTTAAGACGTTAAATTTTTTAATATTTATGTTTGATTTACCTGATTTTGATAAATCATTTGAATATGAAAATGATTTTTATCTTTCCTGTGATCCATCAAGAATTGGAAAAATTATAATTCATTATGAATTGTTTAAAATGACTTTAAAAATTCCTGGAGACATAGTTGATTGTGGTGTTTTTAAAGGTGTGTCATTAAGTCGATTTGCAACTTTTTTGAAATTGTTTGATATTAACAAAAAAGTAATTGGTTTTGATACATTTGAAAAATTTCCTCAAACTAATTTTGAACAAGATTTTAGTCCTCGTGATAAATTTATCAGTGATGCTGGTGAAAATTGTATTTCTACAGAACAATTACATTCAGTACTTTCTCATAAAGATGTTAAAAATTATGTTGAATTAGTTAAAGGTGATATAACTAAAAGCGTTCCAGAATATATCAAAAAACATTCTGATTTGAAAATATCTCTTCTCAATCTTGATGTCGATATTTATGAACCATCTGTAGCAATATTGGAATCATTATACCCAAAACTTTCTTCTGGTGGAATTTTGATTCTTGATGATTATGAAAAATTTCCTGGTGAAACTAAAGCTGTGGATGATTATTTCAAAGATGAGAATATCGAAATCCTTGAATTTCCTTTTTCGAAACATCCTAAATATATAATTAAAAAATGAGAAAGCTATTCATAAAACAGGCTTAATGTGTATATCTAATAATGAATCTTTTCGTAAACCATAAAAAGTGGATTTTTTCTGTGATATCATGACACAAAAAAAGAAAAATTCTTACAAAGGAATTCTACATTTAAAGAGAAATGTTGATTATAAAGATGAGATTTCAAACTATTATCAGAATTCTGTAGGAACTGATTATGTAAAGATTTCACAATTTCCAAAATATGTTACTGAATTGGATTTAAGAAATTTTTTGTTTCGAGTTGAAGTTTTTAAAAAAATTCTAAACGTTCATGGTTCTATTTTAGAGCTAGGTGTTCTGTTTGGTGGCGGTTTGATGTCTTGGGCAAAATTAAGTTCTATCTATGAACCTTCAAATTATTCAAGAAAAATTATTGGATTTGATACTTTTTCTGGCTTTCCTTCTATTTCTGGAAAAGATAACATTTCAAAATCTATTGAAAAATCTCGTGGAATGAAAACTCCAAAAAAACAAGGAAATTATGTAGATTCCTATGACGATCTTTTAAAATCCATTTCTCTTTATGATCGTGACAGATACCAAAATCAAAGTCCCAAAGTAGAATTAGTAAAAGGTGATGTTACAAAAACTCTCCCAAAATATCTTAAAGAAAACCCACACCTAGTTGTAAGTTTGTTGAATTTAGATTTAGATATCTATTCAGGAACAAAAGTAGCATTAAAACTTCTTTTACCACGAATGCCTAAAGGTGCTATCATATCTTTCGATGAATTAAATCATCCAAATTGGCCTGGTGAAACTATTGCTGTTATAGAAGAATTGGGAATCCACAACATTAGACTTAAACGATTTAATTTTTCTCCTTCTCCATCTTATGCCATTCTAGAATAATCATTTGATTAGAATAGTTTTTGGTTTTAAGAATTGTCTAAATATAAACTGCTTAACAACATAAAAAATCAAAAATTACTTTTAATAATACAAATTTTGTTTATATTATTTTTAATTATTGGCAACTCTCTTATCGCCTCATACTTACGCACAAATTTTCTCGAAGTCGTTTGGGTAGCTGATGATGGAATAAATTTATCTGTTGCAGAGAATTTTCGTAAGACTGGAAAATTTTTCTTTGATACAACTTCCTATCATAATCCCAAATTTTCTGTTGACAAATTAATTGAACATTATCCTAATGCCGAATACCCGATGGTTGTTAAAGGACCGCTTTATTACATTGGGCTGGGAGGTTTTCTTGAATTAATAAATCCCCCTCTGGAAGAATTATGGGTAACAGGAAGTTATTTCAATAATATTCTTTCATCATTTTTTCTAGTTTTATTTTTCTTTTTATTGAAAAAAAAGTTTGGTTTGTTTCCAGCTATGTTATCTACTTCATTAATATTATTTGTGCCATGGTTTGAATGGAGTTCTACAAGAATTTTATTGTATCCTCTAATGTATATTTTTATAATTACTCCATTTTTTTTCTTTGGAAAAAAAAAAACTGAATATATAATTTCTGGATTATTTTTTGGATTAGCCTACCTGACTCATCCTTTTGGATTATACATCATACTTAGTTACAATATTTTTCTATTACTAAATAGAGAATTTAAAGGAATATTAATATCGAATTTAATTGGACTTGTAATTTTTATTCCTTGGTTCATACGTAATTATTATTATTTTCAAGATATAGGATGGGGATTATATCTTCCATTAACTGATAAATTATCAAACTATCTATCATTTTTACCTACAATAAGTGATGATGTTTCTTACTTACCAACAAATGTTGTTTCATCTGCAAAAATTGATTTTGATATATTGCCTCAACCTTTTTTACCATTTGATGTATTTGGAGGTGTTTTTAATGAAATGTTTTCCTTTTTTCATATAGGTTTAATTGTAATTTTTATATTAGTATTTGCTGGTTTTTCCTTTATTTCCTTCAAAAATATATCTAGAAAATCTGTTAAAAAAGGTTTGATTTATTTTTCTGTTGTGATTATTCTGTATCTTATTGTTTGGCAAATCTCTGAGGTCAATTCACAATTTAGTTCTCAAGGTGAAGATGTTCTGTTCAGTCATTCTACTCTACTTACTTTACAAATTTTCTTTATATTCATTTTTCCTATAATTTTGATATTTTTATTTTACAAATTTTCAAATAACTTTTTAGATAATACTTCACGATTTCAAAAATTCATTTTAATAAGCTCTTTTATAACTTTGATAATAGTTTATTTATACTCACTGAATTCAGGACGATTAGTTCCTTCACATAAACATTTTTTACTTCAACTTCTTCTTCTTTTACCTCTTGCAATAATTGGTGCAGAAAAAATTTTTATTGTTCTATTAAACCGATTTAACTTTGATAATCACACTTTAAAAAATTTAATAGTTTTTAAAAATATTTCTACAAGAAATGTTTGTTATTTAATTTTGATTTCCATTTCAGTTATTCTTATTATTGATATGTCTTATGGACTTGAAAAAATTAATTCTCACGCTTTAACTTTTAAAATAGAAAATAATGATGCAAAAATTATTAATAATTTTATAAATAATGAAATTGATCTCAATGCAACTATGGGTACTAATCACCCTTACCTAGTCTCTTTAAAAACTGATTTAAGTTCTGTTGTTCTTCCTATGTTTTTTGACCAAATTTCGTTTCAAAAATATATTGAATATTATGATATTGACTATCTGGTTTTTTATTCTCTTGAATCTGATATTCATCAACAAATTTGGGATGAGAGAAAAAATTACATTTTTGCTTGGGGAATTTCTGATTATTATTATGAGGAATTGTATTCAACAGGTGATTCATACATATTAAAAGTTGAAAATGTTTTAGATTCTGATATATCAAGACCTGATGCATATGCTGTCAAAGCAATAAAATTAGAAAAAATTGGTGATCTTTCAACATCTAAAAAAGTTTTAGATGAATTTAAAGAATTTAAATCTGACGATGCTGAAATTTCTCATAAGATATGTGATACTTTTCTTTTAAATAAAAAATTTAGTATAGCTGAAATTCAATGTCAAAATATTATTGACATCAACCCTGATGATCTTAATGCTAATGTTAAATTATTTTTAGTTAAGCTTAACTTAGATGAAATTGATTTAAAATCAAACTCTGAACAAAATAATCCAAAATTAGTAATATCATTACAAGATTCTATTGATTTGAATCTTAACAAGGAAATAATTTTTGAGAATGAAGAAAATTATTTACATACAATTGCATATTTAGATTCATTCACAAATAGTATGTCTAAAAACGATTTAGTATTAATAAAATTTTATTTATCTTTTGAACATTCTGATTATGAGACTGCAGAAAGAACATGTAATAAAATAAATAATGCAATTAGTAATGAATTGAAGTATTTTAAAAAGTTTAATTTATCTGTTAATGATATAGACATACACAATTTTTTGGAGATAATTGATAAATGTGCAATTTCTCATTTTAAAACTATTGAACAAGATAAACATCCTGATTATGATGATTATGTAATATGGCACAAAGATGTTTCTCTTATATTCTTAAAAATAACTGACATGGATCAAGTTAAAAAAAATCAACAATTTAGGAATGTATTTGAACAGAAAATACTTGAATATTTAATTTCATCCACTGATATTTTATTATCAATTGAAGAATATCGTGAAGCAGAGCGTTCAATTAACACTGCTATAGATAAAGCCAAATTTGACACTGAACTTTGGGCTCAAAAAGGTAAAATTATAGAGTCTTCTGGAGATTTTGTTCGTGCTCTAGATGCATATGAATTTGCAAATAGATTTTCAGATGGTAAATATGATCAAAAAGTAGATGAATTAAAAGAAAAAATTTAATTTCTAATTTTTTTCTATAATTGGTTTTTTATAAAATCTATTGATTCAACTGGAGAAGGATCAATCTCATTCTTAATTGCAAAATAGATGGATGTATAATCCAATAAATAAATCAAACAAATAATCTTTGTCAGTATATTTCCTTCTAAAGAAATAATTTCCTTAAAGTCAATTTCACCTTTAGTAAAATACTCTTTGATTATTTTCCATCTTTCTTTTGTTTTTTGGCTGTCTTCTTGTCCACGAATTAATATTGGATGAATTTTTGAAGATGTTTCCCATGATACAATCCCATTATGACATGCTTCTATAACATCTTCTGTAATTACATGAATTTTTGAATTTTCTTGAAGTGAATTTTTAAATCTAATAGCTGCAGCTTGCAACCCCCATGGATAATAAATACATGGAATATCATTAATCCAATAACTCAATTTTAGAGAAGGATTACTTTCCGTTAAATTTTCTGATGATATCTTGTTTTTTAATTCAATTAACATGTTAATTGATTTTAAAATTTCATCTTTTTCTATAGGGATGATTTGAATAAGAATATTCAACATTGTGTAAAGATACTTTGTTAATGATGCTCGTGGAGAATGAATTTCTGATATTTTAAAATATTTTATTGAATTCTTCTTACAAATTTGCTCTATCTTTCCTCCTGAAGAAAATGCAATTATTTTACATGGTAAATCTATCGCTGATTCTAAAATTGTTAAAGTTTCAGCTGTATTTCCAGAAACACTTGTTACAATTACTAATGTTTTATCAGAAACTGTACTAGGTAAAACGTATCCTTTGACAACAGAAACATGAATTTTAGATTTTGATAAAATTGCTGAAAAAATATCACCTATACTGCCAGAGCCTCCCATTCCTGCAAATACAATATGATTGATACCCCCAAAATTTACAGAATCCAAGTTGGACTCGAATGCTTCTAGTGCAATTTTTGGCCATCTATCATAAACTGCATACATTTTCTGAATATCATATTTTTCTACTATGGAAAGATCAAACAATATGTAAGCAGATAAAATTATCAGTAATAAAATGTCTACCTTATTCTAACAATTCTTTAATTCTTTCTAGTTCAAATTTTGGAGAATATCCAAGCTCTTTTTTTGCCAGAGATATATCTGCCTGACTATTTCTAATATCGCCTTTTTGTGCAGTAGTATATTCTGTCTCTAGTTTTTTTCCAGAAAATAAAATCATCAACTCTGCAAGCTCCTTTATAGTAACAGTTTTTCCACTTGCAATGTTGTATGTTCCACTTTTTCCAAATGATATGGCATTGTGAATTGAACTAATTACATCATCTATTGCAACGAAATCCCTTGTCTGTAAACCATCTCCAAATATTTCAAGTGGTTTACTGTGTGCAATTTTTTCCAGAAATTTAGTTATGACTCCAGCATATTCTGGTGATTGACCAATACCGTAAATATTGAAAAACCTTAGTATGATACAATCAATGTCATGTTTTGATTCAAATTCTCTTATCTCTTGCTCCATCTTTATTTTGCTTTCACCATAAGGTGAAATTGGATTTGTTTTTGATTCCTCAGTTAATTTGACATTAGAGGAACCTTCCCCATAAACAGCTGCTGATGATGCCACAATTAATTTTTTTACATGGTTTTTTTCACAAGCAGCAAGTACATTTCTGGTCCCATCTACATTAACTTGAAATGTTTCTGCGGGATTCTTTATTGATTCTGACACTGAAATTTTAGCAGCTAAATGAATTACCACATCTTGATCTTTTGTTGCATTCAGTATATCTAGAGGTTTTGTTATATCACCTTCTATTACTTTGGCACCAATATCAACAATAGAAGATATAGAATCTTCTGTAGAGTTAGAAACATTGTCAAATATAGTAACCGAGTAATTATTTCCCAAAAGAGATCTAACAAGATATTTTCCAATAAAACCTGCTCCACCTGTAACTAGAATTTTCATAAAATACTAAAATGAAATAGGGTTATATTTCATGACTATCAGTTGTCTCTTCAATTGATTTTTAAAAAGCCTAATTTTGAGATTATTTATGAATAATACAACAATTGATTCATCTATTAGAACAGTAGAATGGAAAGATAACAAAGTTGTAATGATTGATCAGACCAAATTACCTAACGAATTAGTGTTTGTAGAATATAATGATTTTAACCAAGTGGCAGATGCTATCAGAACTTTGGTAGTGAGAGGTGCTCCTGCAATTGGTGTATCTGGAGCTTTTGGATTGGCATTAGCAGTTTTACAAAGTAAGGTAACTACTAAAGATGAATTAATTTTAGATTTGGAAAAAGCAAGAAAAATTCTATTTGAAACTAGACCTACTGCAGTAAACTTGGGGTGGGGACTAGAAAAAGTTATGGCTGTTGCAAAGTCTGGAGACACTGTAGAACAAATTAAAGAATTAGTAATTTCAAAAGCTAAAAAAATGGCAGACGAAGATATTGAAATAAACAAAACCATGGGAAAAAATGGATCTGTTCTTTTTGATGATAATGATACTATAATGACTCATTGTAATGCAGGTGCATTAGCTACTGTTGCATATGGAACAGCATTAGGTGTAATTCGTGCAACTAGAGAGAGTGGAAAAAACATCAAAGTTATTGCAACTGAAACTAGACCCATTCAACAGGGTTCAAGATTAACTGCATTTGAACTAAAGCATGATGGATTTGATGTTAGTTTGATTCCAGATACTGCAGTCGGATATAGTATGGCAAATGGTCTTGTTGACAAAGTTATAGTTGGTGCTGATAGAATTGTAAAAACAGGTCACGTCTTTAATAAAATTGGAACCTATCAGGTAGCAACCATGGCAAAACAACATGGAATTCCATTCTATGTGGCAGCACCATTATCCACAATTGATATGAAAAGTAAGGCTGAAGATGTAATTATTGAGATGAGAAAAGGTAGTGAAGTTACAGGAATTGGAGACAAAAAGACTGCTCCTGATGGCATTAATGTGATAAATCCGGCATTTGATATTACTCCTCCTAAATTAATTTCTGGAATTATTACAGAAAAAGGCGTGGCTAAACCACCATATGAAGAATCTATCAAAAAATTATTTGAAGCTAATTAATAGAAAGTTTTTATTGTTTTTCAAACTGCATTTTACAATATGAGTACAGTTTCTGCACAAGCAATTGAGGATTCCCTCAAACAATGCATGGATCCTGAGGTTCCATTAAACATTGTAGAAATGGGATTAATCTATGGAATTGATGTTACAGAAAACAATGACGTTAATATCAAAATGACAATGACCACACAAGGTTGCCCACTCCATGAAACTCTGGTCCAAGATGCAACAAGATATGTAAAAAAAGTTCCAGGAGTAAATAATGTCAAAGTAGACATTGTATGGGAACCTGCATGGTCAATGGATAAAATGTCTGAAGAAGCTAAAATCAAAATCAAAAATATGGGAGCTGGACTAAATACTCCTGCTCCAATTAACTATGAAACTGCATTACCTCAAGGAGTTGGAAAACTAGTCAAACAAGAAGATGGTTCTATGGTATTAGCAAATGAACATGAACAAAGCTTTATGGTAAACCAAGCAATTGTTGACTTTTGGAAGTCTTGCAACGGCCAACGCAAAGTCACTGAACTAGTTGAAGTGTTTGCCAAACAAACAGGACTACAAAGAAACCAAGTAGAAAAAGAAGTAATGCAATTACTACAACAACTACGCGATGGTGGATTAATTGCCATTGCAGGTCAACCAGATACACCAAACGTTGAATTTAAAAAATAATTTTAAAAAATATAGTTTGAATTAGCTCCATCAAAATTAATTACAACACCTGAAAGATATTTTATTTTATTTTCAATAATTGCTTTTACAAAGTTTCCAATCTCTTTTGGCTCTCCTAACCTTTTCATGGGTAAAGATTTTTTGAATTCTTCAATATTTTCAACTAATTCTTTAGTTCTATCTGTATTGATTGGACCTGGTGCAATATTGATACAACTGATATTTTTTCCAGCATACTCTTTGCTTAAAATTTTGAAAACTTCACTAAATGCAGCACGATATGCAGATGAAATTATTAATTTTGGATTTGGCTCTTTGATCACGTTTGAGCTAATCAAAAAGATATATCCACCATCATTAATTTTGATATTTTGTAAAATAGTACAAAATCCCAAAAATAATTGATTGTGATATAGTTTCCAATCCTCTTCAGTAATAGATGAGAATTGCTTTGGAGCAGGACCTCCTGTGTTTAAAACTAGAATATCTGTTTGATTGTGTGTTTCTAGAAATTTTTTTACACTGTTCAAGTTTGATGTATCAATATCATTTTTAGAAGCTGCAAAAACATCAATTTCTATAGATTTGAGTGATTCTGAAATTGCTTTTCCTATTCCTCTTGAGCCACCAAGAACAATTGCACTAGTCATGTAATTTTTAGAACATTACATGATAATTAAATTTCTTTAATTTCTAACCTGAATGATCATTTTGATCATGCAGGAATTTACATCTAAAAATCATGTCTATTAATTGAAATGAGTCACATCCACAAATGGATATATCAAGAAACTTTGAAAGAATGTAAAATTTGTACTGAAATAGAATTTACCAAATAAGCATTCAAATTTCTTTAATTTCAGTTATTGTTCCTTGAACAGAATCCATTTTTACTATGGCTTTTTTTTCATCCCAGCCTAATGCAACATACCAATCTCCTGCATCATCATGATACTTTGTTTCTAGTGTTTTGATATCATCTGGTTTTACATCGTATTTTTTTGCAATTCCAGAAACTGCAAGTACAATTGCTTCTTTTTCCTTTTCTAGTCTTCTTTTCATCAGACCAATTCCAGGACTCATAATTTTCCTACCTTTTGTGTTCTAATATAGTTAATTGACAAAATTACCCATAAAATTCAATTTTCCTAATTGAAAACCTTTCAATATTTTATATCTATGTGATATTATAGAAACAAAATGAAACTAATTAACAGAATTACAAATTTTACACTTGCTAAACCTACAACTCTGGTTTCTTTGGTTTCTATTCTTGCAGTTTTTGGACCATTTATTTCAGTTTCTGGAGGATTTTGGGATGCAGTTAATCATTTGGTGAATGAACCTGAGTATTTTTGGAGTATTCAACACATGGTTGTATATTTTGGAGTTTCCTTGGTTGCATCTGCTGGTCTTTTGAGCATGATTCTTTTAATAAAAAAATCTGTACATGGAATTCTAAAAACTGGAATTTTACTTGTAGTATTTGGTGCTGTAATTCAACTAATTGCAGGTTTTGTAGATTCTGTTTCTCATGATATGTATGGTATTGATGGGTTGATTTCATGGTCACATCAACCACTCGAATTAGGTTTAGTTTTAGCAGCACTTGGTGGATTTCTGGTACTAAAAAATAGAGAACATACCAAACTCAAAATTTTAATTCCATTTTCAATAATTTCTTTTCTTTTCTTTACAACTTGGCTTGTGTTTAATTTTGCTTTAATTTTTGGACATACAATACAATGTATCTATATTCACGTAATATTCTCATCAGGATGCTCAATTTTGTAATTTCTCAATTTGATAAACGATGAAATGACGATAATAATTCCTCCTGCAAAAGTCATAATTCCTGAATAAATCATTTCTTCCATATCTGTATTTCCTAATTCTATTTGTATGTCAATTGGATGTTCTAATGTATTGACAACATTTATTGTATATTTTCCGCTCTGATCAAAATCAAAATAACTCACAGACATTTTTGTTTCTATATTTTTTTCTGAAATAATATTTTCATTATCATCTAATACTTGAACAAATATTTTGTATTTTAGAAATTCAGGCATAAAAATTTTATAATATCCGATTCCATTCCCTTCAAAATTTAATTGAATTTTATGAGAGTGTTGTGATTCTATAGTAAACCCTTCTGAAATTTTATTACTTTCTAAAAATACCCCTGATGTCCAAATAATTCCTATCACGCTTAGTATGATTCCAATTTTGAACAGTGATATCTTCAAATCAATAATTTTGTAAATCATTTACCTAATAAGATAATCTAAAGGGCTCGGAGGGCTTCGATCCCTCGACCTAGCGGTCCGAAGCCGCTCGCACTATCCAGACTGTGCAACGAGTCCAAAGAAGTAAGATTTTAACGGGCCTAAATATCTGTCTAGATACTTTGAAGGTATCAAAAAAAGTAACTGGTGTTGAATATGCAATTCGAGATATAGTTCTTGCTGCAAGAAAAGTGGAACAAAAAGGAATCAAAGTTGATTATCTTAACATTGGTGATCCTGTACAGTTTGGTTTTCAACCACCAGACAATGTTAAGAAAGCTATGATTGATGCAATAAACAATGGAGAAAACTATTACTCTCCATCTGAAGGTCTCTTAGAATTAAGAGAAGAGATTGCTAAAAAAGAAAATGCTAAAGGACTATCAATTTCAGCTGATGAAATTCTAGTTACTAATGGTGTTTCTGAAGGACTTGATATGGTAATTTCATCAATTGTAGAAGATGGTGATGAGGTACTTTTACCAGGACCATACTATCCGCCATATGCATCATATGTGAGGTTACATGGAGGAATTCCTGTAGAGTTTGCAGTAGATATGAATAATTCTACACCAGACCTTGATGATATTAAATCCAAAATTACATCAAAGACTGTTGCTATCTGTTTGATTAGCCCCAATAACCCTACTGGTGTGGTGTTTAATGAAAACTCACTAAAAGAACTAGTAGACATTGCAAATCAAAATAATCTATACATAATATGTGATGAAATTTATGATCAAATTATTTTTGATGAAAAATTTGTGGGAATAGGCAAAGTTGCAAAAGATTCACCTGTAATAATTCTTAATGGTTTTTCTAAAGTTCATCTCATGTCTGGTTGGAGAATTGGATATATTGCATTTAATCAATCACCACAACTTGAAGAAATTAGGGAACATCTTCCAAAACTAGCAAGAGTTCGTATTGCAACTAGTCTTCCAGTACAACATGCTGCTTTAGAATCTCTTCGAGGACCACAAGAATACATTAGCCACTTTGTTACTGAAATTAAAAAACATAGAGACTTGGTCATAAAACGTCTCAATGAAATGCCTGGAATTTCTTGTCCCAATCCAAAAGGTGCATTTTATGCCTTTCCAAAGATAGAAGACAACAGATTTGGTACAGATAAAGAATTTGTTACAAAATTATTAGAAACTAAAGGTGTACTAACTGTTCATGGTTCTGGATTTGGCAAACAATATGGTAGCGGACATTTCAGACTAGTTTATCTTCCTAGTCTTGATATATTAGATTCTGCAATGAACAAAATTGAAGAATTTGTTAGTTAGTAACTCCACACTGAAAATTTTTCAGGAATTATTTCTATAATACAGTTAGTGTCATCTAATAGTTCTTTTGCAGATTTGTTTTCTAGTGACTTGAAGTATCGTAAAAGAATTTTTTTTGCAATTGTTTTTACTTTGTTTTTTTCTAAAATTAAATTCGCATCTCCTTGTCCCATTACTCCATAAATATTTGGAGCATTTACTCCTACATCCACACAAAATGAGGCTCGTTTGTGTGCTTTTACATTTTTTGCCTTTTCAGTTCTGGTGTTTGTCCCTATGTAGATCTTTTTTCCACTATACAAATACCAAACAGGAGCAATATGTGGAGTTTTGTTTTTACCAATTGTTGCTAGTCGTAATACTTTTTGTGATTTTAGAAATTCATATCTTTTGTTCATGTTTTCTAAATCCTAATCCTATCATAAAAATACCAAAGGCAAGCATTGCAAATGAAACTTTTTCATTTGTAATTTCTGCATTGAACAAAAAATCTTCAACAAATTCTGGTCCCCAGATAAATAATTGTCTGATTAGAACAATTCCAGCCATTACAGAAAAAAGTGTCCCAATTGCTGTAAACCAATTTCTACCTCGTCTATAGTATTCGTGACTCATGATTAATGAAAAAAACAGACTTAGACAATTTTAATGCCGGGATTTTTAATCTTATTTTTTATCATTGCATTTAGCAAAAGTGGCGTTGACATTTCTGCAAAATAAGATAATTCTACTGGACCCAAGTATATTGGTCTTAGACCTTTGATTTCATTAATCAATCCATTTACCACTTGAACTGACTCATCATCTCCACATACAAAAATGTCATAATCAAGTTCTAATGTTGCATTGACAAGTTTCTTTTCAGAAATTACATGAAATGCAGAAACTAATTTTGATTTATTCTTCATGTGTTTTGATACTAGTTGATATGAAAATGGTTTGTTTTCCTTAATTGCAACGCATTCAAATCCCACATCTGTTTTAGTCATTGGAACAATTGGAGATACAACAACACAACTATCTTTGATCTCAGATAACATTCCAGAACATGTAGAATCAATATTCTCATATGGAATTGATAAAATCAAAACATCACTTTCCTTTGCAACTGAAACATTATCATTTCCAGAAATTGTTCCCTTTATTTCACCAAATGCTTCTTTTGCAAGATTAGTATATTCTACTGCTGAATCAGATGCTCTTGTGGCATCTCTAGAGCCAATTATTACATCGTGGTTTTGTGACCATCTTAAAGCAAAACCTTTACCCATTCCACCAGTACCGCCAATAATTCCTATTTTCATGATAACCTATCTGACAATGTTATTATTATCTCTATTTGAATTTCGATCAAATTGGGACAAATAATTTTTCTTAGACATGGCCAGGCAAAAAATAACACCGAGAGAATTTTAGCTGGTAGAACAGAAGGTGTACCATTAACTGATACTGGAATAAAACAATCTGAATATACTGCACAATTACTTGAACAGATGAATATCTCAACAATTTATTCAAGTCCTATACAACGAGCAAAACATACTGCAGAAATTGTTGGAAAACACAACTCACTTGATGTTACAATTGATGATCGTCTAATTGAACTTGATATGGGAAAATTTACTGGTATGCCATATGATGAAATTTTTAACAGTCATGGTAATGTCTTTATGAAATTCTATAATGGTGAACTTGAAATTGCCCATAATGGAGTAGAAACTTTCTCTGATGTCAAAAAACGAATCCTAGGAATAGTTGATCACATAATTGAAAAACATCCTGATGAGAATGTACTGCTTGTAACTCATATGGACCCAATCAAAGCAATGCTATCTACTGTCATTGACTTATCTCCTACCAATCTTTATGAATTAATTTTACCAAATGCTTCTCTTACCATCTTTAGAGAAAATGATAAAAATTTTTCACTTTCCGGACTTAATGTAATGGATCCATCACGTTTCGATCATGGATGGAGTTAGTAATCTTGAAAACCCTTAAATATAAAAAATAGGTTTCGTCAGTCAATCGCTAATGGAAAGGATTGTTGGATTATTCTTAGTATTGGCTGTTTTAGTAATGATTCCAGCTATAGACTTAGCATTTGCTGCAGGTGATGAGCCTGGAGAATACCTTGACCGTAGAGTAATTATTTGGAATTTGTTCTTTAGAATGATGACTGTTGCATTTACAGTTGGTGCAGTAGTTGCAGGAACAATGACTTGGTTAGTTTGGAGATTCAGAGAATCTCATCCAAAAGCAAAACCAACTGCATATGAGGGAACTGACTGGTCGAATTGAGTGGACACTCTAACTGGCCTGAATGGATTTACATTGCAGTTGTAATTGCATTAATGGCATGGGTTGGAGCAGAAGCATGGAATGCTGAAAGACTTATTGAACATATTCCTGCAGATGCTAAAGTAATCAAAGTAACTGGACAACAATGGTTCTGGACTTTTGAGCATGAAGATGGAACAAAAGAAATTGGTGAGCTACATGTTGAAGTTGGAAAGGCATACAAATTTGAAATAATGTCAAAAGATGTTATTCACTCTTTTAACATTCATGATTATGTTGTTTTAATGGATGCAATTCCAGGAAGAGTTAACACTGTTTGGTTTGCTCCAGATGCAGTAGGAGAACATAATATTCAATGCAGAGAATATTGTGGCTTGATTCACTATAACATGCGCGGAACACTATATGTGGAGGAAGCATCAACTTGATAACATTATTATCACAACTTTCAATTATTTCAAGCAAGGAGATTAACTAATGGTTCTAGAATTAGCAAAGCCACGTCCAATTTGGCAAATTATGTTCTCAACACATCATACTGATATTGGTTTACTCTATCTTATTTCATCACTAGCATTCTTGTTCTTAGGTGGTTCATTAGCACTTGCAATCAGAATAGAATTATTCTTACCTAATGTTGAAGGGGCAGGACAACTAATTGCAGATTCAATGACCTTCAACAGAATCTTTACTGTTCATGGTACGACACTAATCTTTTTGTTTATCATTCCTTTTGCATCTGCAGTTGGTAACTACTTTGTCCCAATAATGGTTAGATACAAAGACATGGCATATCCAAAACTTAATGCAATTGCATTTTGGATGATTCCACCTGCTGCAGCACTGGTCTGGTTAGGCTTTGCAGACTTTACATGGTATGCACAACCACCATATTCTATCATCAGTGCTCCAGGTCCAGCAGCTGATATGTGGATATTTGGACTAAAGATTTTGGGTGTCTCATCAGTACTTGGTGCCATCAACTTTGTAGTTACAATTCTCAAATGTAAGCATCCAGACATGTCAATTGGCCAAGTCCCGCTTTTAGCTTGGTCATTTTTGGCAACATCTGTAATAATCATTGTTGCAATTCCAACATTTGCAGCAGCCCTCTTAATGCTTCTAACTGACAGACTGGGTGTTAGTGGATTTTTTAATCCTGCAATGGGTGGTGATCCAATTGCATATTCACACTTGTTCTGGTTTACATTCCATCCAGAAGTATACGTCTTGGTAATTCCAGCAATTGGTATGATGTATGAAATTATTCCGAGATTCTCAAGAAAGCCAATCTATAGCTACAACTCTGCAGTCTTTGCGTTTGTAATGTTATCACTTGTTGCTTTTTCATCATGGGCACACCACATGTTTGCAACAGGAATGTCGTTTACTGAAAAAACAGTCTTTATGGTAGGAACTCTTGCTGCTGTTCCAGCATCTGCTATGCATGTGTTTAACTTTATTGCAACAATGTGGAATAGCAGAATTAAATTCGCAACACCAATGATGTGGGCAGTTGGAGGAATTGCATTGTTCTTTTCTGCAGGTGCAGGTGGTGTAGTTAACAGCGCAATGCCATTAGACTTTTCAACACATGATTCATACTGGGTAGTTGGTCACTTCCATCTCTTTGTAATGGGTACTATTGCATTTGGTTCAATTGGTTATCTCTACTACATGTTCCCATATGTCACAGGTAGAATGTACAATGAAACTGCAGGTAAGATACACTTCTTCTTGTCTTTTGTAGGTACAATATTGGTATTCTTTACACAACACGTACTTGGTTTGTACGGAATGCCAAGGAGAGTTTATGATTATCCACCAATTCCAGAATGGATTGCAATGAATCAGATTGCATCTGTCGGTGCAATGATTATTGGTGTTAGTATGGCAATCTTCTTGGTAAATATGATTTACAGTTCAGCTAAAGGCAAACTTGCAGATATTCATGACCCATTTGGTCTAGGTGGCAAGTACTACTATCCATTTGAGGCAAAAAACCCACATCATTAGGAGAAAAAAATGAGTAACGAAACAGAACACCCAATTGGCGAAGCAGAACATCCAGTATACAGAACAAGTGCATCTAGAACTGGAAAAATGATGATCATAATGTTAGGCATTTGCATTGTAGGTGGAATAATTTTCTTTGCAATGTGGGACTATTGGATTTCACAACCTGCACCAGTTGTAGCAATGATGGCAGGAGAAGTAGATCATGCAGCACCAGCTGTTGCAACTGGAAAAACAATTACACAAGATCTTACGTTTATTGAATCTGATGACTTTAGGACTTTGGCATTTAATGCATTACCGAGTGAGGATGGTCACAACCCAACAATTCAGATGAATGTTGGGGATACAGTTGTCTTTAATGTAGATAATGGAGGAATATTAGTTCACGCATTTGGTGTTACAAAATCTGATGAAGGTTTTGCAGGAATAATTCCAGGTAGTGAAATTGGTGCTGCATCTAGTCCATTAACTGGAGGAGAAGGTGGTTCTTCTGAATTCATTGCAGGTGAGGAGGGAACTTACTACTACATCTGTACAGTTCCTGGACATAGAGAACAAGGAATGGTTGGAGAAATCATTATTGGTCCTGCACAAGGTGGTGGTTCTTCTGGAGTAGCAGCAGCTCCAACAGGTGTATCTCATGAATTTGCTTTAGACTTTGTAGAATCTGATGACATTAGGACTTTGGCATTTAATGCATTACCTGGTGAGGATGGTCACAATCCAGAAATTCGTGTAAATTCTGGTGATGAAGTAACCGTTACAGTAACTAATACAGGTGTATTGTTTCACGCATTTGGAGTTGTTTCAAATCCTGAAGATTTTAACAGCGTGGTAATGGATTCTACAATTGGTTCAATGTCAAGTGCATTAAAATCAGATGAAAGTGCTAGTACTACTTTCACTGCTGGTGCACCTGGATCATATTATTATACCTGTACTATCCCAGGACATGCAATACAAGGCATGCAAGGCAGCTTTATCGTAGAATAGTTTTGGCAATTCAATATCTTGCACTAGTAACCATGATGGTTTTGTATTCTCTAATGGTTATTGGCGGATATATCTCGGCAGCCGGACTTGGCTTGACTTGTCCTGAGTGGCCTTTGTGTCCAAGTGGGGTATTGCCTACTGAAGAATATTTAATTGAATGGACTCATAGATTAATTGCAGCAACTACTGGGGCATTAGTAATTGCAACTATGGTTGCCAGTCTCATTAACAAAAATGCTGATTTGAAGATCAAAGTAACAAGCTCACTTGCAACTGTATTTGTTATTACTCAAATTATTCTTGGTGCTTTAGTAATTGATCTGAAACTACAAGCGGTTTTGGTTGCAATTCACTTGGGAATTGGAATATTATTATTTGCAATGGTATTGTTAACTACATTATTTGCATTTAGAATCTCTAGAATATCTATAGCGTCTAAAGTTTAGATTTTTTTAATTTTTTTGTAAAGTAAACATACCCAATAGTTACTGCAAGAAATAAAGCGCCTATAGCTATTGCAATAAAGAAGATGTATCCAAATGGATTTTGTGTTCCCATGTTAAATGTATAAGTTGTAATTCCTTGATTTTCTCCAATATTATACAAGTCAACCTTTACAATATGGTTTCCTGAATTTTTCCATACATAATCAATGTCCCAATGAGATCCTTCTATATGTGTTACAGGAATTGTATCTACTAGTTCTTCATTATAATAAATTCTAATTCCCATAGTAAATCTATCAACTTCTGTATATTCAAATCCCTCAGATACTCTTACCAAAAATATAGATGGTCCACCAATTTCGGGAAACTCTGGTAATGTTGCAACTTGTACTCTATAACCTGCTTCAAATTTCTCACTAGAATTAAACATTGAATGAGCATAAGCATAATCAAATATTGAGACAGATGAAAGTAGTAAAATAAAAATCAAAAAAACTGATCGCTTTTTAGACATTTAGATTGTCATAGAAAATGGATAAATATATTGTAAATCAATTTTTATTCAAAAATCTTCAAAACCTTTAAATCCTAAACTACGAGAAATTGAATCGTGACCTTAGTTACAAAATCTATTGATATCAAAACACCAGTAGAGAATGTTTTTACCTATTTTGCAAGACCTGAACACATCTCTGATCAAATTAAAACTGATGTCGTAGGCATGCAAGTCGTTCCTATGGATATCAAAGAAGGAATGGGTGTTGGTACAACCTTTAGAATTATCGGTGACTTTAGTGGTAAACGTCTTGAATGGGATTGTGAGACAACTGAATTTATTAAAAATGAAAAGATCTCTGCAAAGCAAATTGAGGGTCCATTTAAGAGATGGCAAATTACCAATGAATTCAAAGAATTAGGTGATAATCTTACTAGAATAACAATGTCAGTTGATTATGTGATGCCATTTGGTCCACTAGGAGCAATTATGGATAAAGCAAAATTTGCAAAATCTGCTGAGAAAGGAATGGAGACTGCTCTTTACAACGTTAGAGGTTTACTTGAAGGAAATGGTTCAATTCCAGTATACATTACACTAGATGCATACAAAAAAATCCTTATCGAAAAGAAAAAGATGAATGATGTTCCAGTTTCAACTGTACTAACAGCAATTCTTGAAAAGTACAATGAAATTGAAGCAAAAGCACAAAACTAAATTTTCCTTTATTTTACAATCTTAAGATTAATAACAACTCTAGGCATATCCACTTTGGTGGGTTTATGGCGCAGCCAGGTAGCGCACCGGACTCTTAATCCGGTTGTCGAGGGTCCGAATCCCTCTAGACCCGCTTTTAATTTTAAATCTAACTTATCTAGAAATCAATCTGACAATCTTTTAACCAAATTATTTTTCTAGTTTAGTTTTAGTATATTTTTTTGCCAACATTAGCAATTCATCTACTCCTAATGGTTTTGAAATTATTTTGATTAGTCCTAGTTTCATTGCTTCTATACTTTTGGGTTCCGTATCTGAAAATCCTGTGACAATGATTACCTTTGCGTTATTATCTATCTCTTTGATTTGCTTGAATGCCTTATATCCATCAAGCACAGGCATATCTGCATCCATAATTACTAAAGATGGTTTTTTTTGCTTGAATTTTTCAACTCCTTCCAATCCATTAATGGCAATCTGAACATCATAGTCATATACTTCTAGAATTTCTTTGTAAATACCTCGTAAATCTTCATCATCCTCTACTACTAGAATAGTTTTTTTCATTTTCAAAGTAATATTATCATACTTTACTTTTAAAGACTAAGTTAGGCTGAATATTACACATTACATGTTAATTGTACTTTTTATCCAACAGATTTTGAGACTGAATTGAAATTATATGAAAACGTATATTCTTGTACATTAAAAAAATATGTGAAATTACGAGGTTTGGAATTTGGGTAATAATCATGCTTTAACAAAAACACAGTTTTCTGATAACAAACGTGTTCTGACTATTTTAATTTCTTTTCTAGTGATAATTACTATTTTATATTAATTAAGACCGTTTCTTAATTTTGATGAATTTTCGGTTATATCAGCTCCTGCGTATCTTATTATTCCCGGAGTTTTGCTTGTTTATTCTATACTTATAACAATAAAATTATTCAAACAAAAACACTATCAAGCAAAAGCATTTCTCTTTTTTGCTATAGGTGCATCATGTTGGTTTATAGCTGAACAAATTTGGCAATTATATGATTATAGTATTTTTGTGGTAGGTGAACCTTTTCCATCTGAAGCAGACATTTTTTATCTTGCTGCATATCCATTTTTCTTTGCATTTTTGATCTTTTCTCTAAAACCTATACTCAAATCAGTTAGCAGAAATGTTTGGTTGTTTGCAATTGGTTTATCTTTTTCCTTTCTAGTACCCTCTATTTCTGGTGTATATGGGGATATTTTCGAAGAAGAAGCATTTACAGCTTCTGTTTTACTTGCATATCCAATATTGGCATCATTCCAACTAGTTCCAGCAATTATAGGAGTCATGTATCTTGCCAAAAGAGGTGCAAACCTAGCTTGGATGTTAATTTTATTTGGATTCATAATGTATGCTATTGCAGATACATTTTTTGTCTTTGCAGAACTTGATGACTCATACTATGATGGGCATCCATCTGATCTGATGTATCTCTACAGCTATTTCATGCTAATTTTTGCATTACATATTCGTTTAAAGATTTCAAAGCTGCCAACTTCTGAAAGACATACTATGTTCTTTTCTGAAAATGTAAAATTTGAGACCATTAGCCAATTTGGAATTCCACTTACAGTAGCTATTGTTTGTATGGTTATTCTCATCTCTCTTATTAGTACAGTTTTTATTCAAACCGATGAACAACTTTCAGCTGAACATCTTTTGCTTGGAATTATTGCCATGTTAGGTGTTTTTGGTATTATAGTAATCACTATCACCAGGAATCTTTCACGATTAGTTAAAATGAGAACCAATGAATTAGTTGAACAAAGAGATAACCTCGAAAATCTTGTAGAAAAAAAAACACAAGAAGTATTAAAATCAGAACGTCTGTCTGCAATTGGAGAATTATCAGGTCGTCTTGCACATGATTTAAGAAATCCATTATCTGTAATGAAAATGTCTGTAGATATGATTAAACAATCCTCTCCAGATTTAAAAATCTCTGAAGAATCAGTTACTAAAAGAATTAATTTAATAGAAAAAAGCATTGATAGAATATCTCATCAAGTTGATGATGTTTTAGGATATGTAAGACATTCTCCACTACAATTATCCAAAGTTTTTGTAGATGAAATTATTCAAAATTCTATAGACAAAATTAATGTTACAGATGATGTTGAAATTATAGTATCTGAAAATAAAATAAAAATTAATTGTGATGAAGATAAACTGGATGCTGTATTCATTAATCTTCTTGTAAACTCAATTCAGGCAATGCATGAAGGTGGGAAAATTGAGATTTTAATTAATGAAGAAGACAACATGATAATTTTGAAGTTTATTGATTCTGGTGAAGGGATTTCTGATGAAGATCTTGATAAAGTGTTTGAGCCTCTATACACTACTAAACAAAAAGGTACTGGCCTTGGTTTGGCAAGCTGTAGGAACATTATAGAGCAACATCAAGGTGAAATTTCTATAACAAATAATCCTACTACTTTTATCATTAAACTGCCAAAATAATTTCAAGTATTATTTTTCACAATTTAAAAAAAGATAAAATTAAAGTTTTCTTAATAAAGTGAATCTAGCTTTCTCAGGTTCTATCTCTTCATGCATATCTACATTGCTTACAATTTTAACTTTGTAATTTTTCCATCTTTTTAACATGTTACGAAATTTGTGATTTTCATCAATCTGTTTTTCTGTTTCTTCAAATTTTTCACAATTCATTATATATTTTCCAGCTACTCTATACATTTCTGCAACTCCTTTGTCTAATGTATCATCATCTAAATAATTCAAGAGCTGATGTGTAAAAACAAAATCTATTGAAGAATCCTCAAATGGTAAATCAGTAATTGTTCCTTTCTTAAAATTTGCACTTGGAATTTTTGCTTTTGCTATATCTAAAGCATTATCATTTAGATCAATTCCATGAATTTGAAATGTATCAGTAAATAGTCTCAAATCAATTCCAGTTCCACATCCAATCTCTAAAACACTTGAACAGCGCAAAGAAGTTGCCAAATCTCTTGTAAATTTTGCAAATTCTTCATTGTATTTTGCTTCATTTTCATTTGCATATTTGTCCCAAAATTCCTTATTGTAACTCATAGAATTTTTCAAACATAGCTGTATTTGATATTAATTGTTTAGTGTTGACATTTGCATGTAACAAGTTTTGTATCAAAAGTGCAATCATGTGGCCCATCTGATTTTCCTTGTGTTGGAATCTCTTTCATACAGTCTTGATGACGTCCTTTTCTGCAAAACCAGCAGATTTCATGAGTATCACCTGTAGCGCATGAATCCATGATATCTGATCATTTTTGTGGGTAAAAAACCTCGTGGAAAATTAGATAAATGTTAACCATGGCAAGAATCTCTCATCTTTACCCATTACAACATCCGAAAATGATTTTTGTAATGCTTTTGTGATAACACCCATCTTACCATTTCCAATTTTTATTTGGTCTACCTGTGTCACTGACTTTACCTCAGCAGCAGTACCTGTCATGAAAATTTCATCAGCTGTATAGAGATCATCTCTTTCTAGATCTCGTTCAATTACAAATCCGCCATTTTCTTCAATAATTTGAATAACACTATCTCTTGTTATTCCATCTAACCCTCCTGCAGAAAGGGGTGGTGTTTGAATAATGTCATTTTTTATAATAAAGATATTCTCTGCACTTCCTTCTGAGATCTTTCCTTGTGAATTTAACATAATTGCCTCATCATATCCATTTTCTAATGCTTCCATTCTTGCAAGTGCTGCATTTGAATAGTTTGCAGCTGCTTTTGCTTGCATTGGTTGAGACCTTGAATCAATTTTCATCCAACTTGATACTTTACATTTTGCTCCAGAGAATTTACCTGCTTTTGATTCACCCATCTTCCATGCCCAACATGCAATTGAAACATCTACTTTATTTTGAGTAGGAGTTAATCCCATTGTTCCATAACCATAGTATGCTAATGGTCTAATGTAGCATTCTTTGAGTCCACTTGCCTTTACAGTTTTTACTATGGCATCTGAAATTTCTTTTTTTGAGAATTGCATTTTCATTGAATACAATTTTGCAGATTTGAATAATCTATCAACATGTTCTGTAAGTCTAAATATTGCAGAACCATTTGGTGTGTTATAACATCTAATTCCCTCAAAGATTGATGTTGAATAATGTAATGCGTGAGTTAATACATGAACTTTGGCATCTTTGAATGGTATTAACTTCCCGTTCATCCATATTTTGCCTGTCTCTTTCATAGAAGAGAGAAAAAACTCTGCTAATTTAAAGAATTATCTTTTAATGTGGATTTTCTAAATTTAAAAACTACATATCAGATTAAAGTCAAATTCTAACATGGAATGGACTTTGGGTTTTGTTGGAATAATACTTCTTGTAATAGGCTTAGTAGGCCAGGCATTTGAAATGAGAAAAATTAATTTGAGTACATCCAAAGATGGTCAATTAGGCTCAGCAAATATTTTCATGAATAAGAAAAACTTCAAGTGGTATGCTCTACTTGGAATTGGAATAATTCTTTGGTATGCAGCTGAGCGTATCTAATCTATATAGATCAGCTCTAAATACTAGAAAATTTAACGTATAGTATCGCGTGTTTTGGGTAACGCCGGACTGAATCTAGATAATGGTCCAAGAATAAACCCATGATGGCGTTTACAGGTGAAAGCCCGTAACGCCACTCTTTTCGTTAAACAAATTTAATTTTTGAAATCTCTTCGTGTATTGCATTAATTGCTTTGCTTATGTTGTCCCCTGCATCTTCTATGACAATAATTATTCTTGAAGTCTCTTCTTGTGCATCCATATTCAAAATGTTTAATCCTGACTCCCCAATTTTTGTACTAGTTCTTGAAGCAACTTGTTGAACTCTCCACATTTCATCTCCAACTAACGTAATTACTCCTCTATTGTATGTAATTGTAGCAAGAGAATCAAATCCTAACAAATATTTTTCATTTCTTTTAACATAATCTCCATCTAAAAATAATATTCTAGAAAATTCAATTCCATCTTTAGTAAATGGTGATAAAATTATAAACTCACTATATCGTTTGTCTTTTTCCAATGATGTTAGCAATTTTTGAATACAACTTGTTTCAATTCTGAAAATCGCACAATTTTCTTTTCCTGTAACTATCTTAATTGGATGCCCTTTCTGTTCATCTAGTACTCTCATAATTGTAGTTGTTTTTTCTGGATTTTTCATATTTGTAACAGTAATTAGCATATCGACTCCATTTTCTACAATTTCTTTTATTGCAATTGGATCCAAAATTTTCATTCCAAACATTCCTGCTAATCTAGCTTCATTGTATGACAATTGAATTACTTCACTTAATCCTGATTTCACAATTTTTGGATCGGCAGAAACTACTGCACTATCTTTTTCAAAGTCTATACTAGTTTCATATTTTTTGTGAAATAATATTCCTAGATCTGCAGCAGTTCTATCTGATCCTCCTCGCTCATATGTAGTTGTAACGCAATCTACTGTTTTCCCAATAAATCCTCCAATTGTAACTACTTCGTTCTCTTCTACTAATTCTGCTGTTTTATCCATTCTTTCTCTAGATTCTGATGTAAGAAAATTTGTTGATTCTATGTTGTTATCAGTGATAATTGGCCAATCATCAAATCCTATAGCCTCAGATTTTATACCATTACTTCTTAGAATGTAGTTCATTACATGAGACATCAAAATCTCACCTGCAAATGCTAATGCTCTTGAACGTACCTCCTCTACAAATTCTTTATTCTCAAATGCCTCATCTAATGCTTTTTGTGCTTTTGCTAGATGTGAATCAATAGAATTTTGGCAATTATCTTTATTCTCCGAATTTACCATTTCAAGAATTTTTTGATAAGTTGATCTTACAATATCTAAAGATGGAGTTTTTCCATCCTCTGCATTTTTTCCTTGCTCTAAAATTACATCAGTTAGAGAACGCTTTTTCTCATCATGTATTGTTAATGGAGCTGAAAAAACAGCAATTACTTTGGAATTTTTTTTCAAATCATTAATTCGTTTAACAATTTCTGTAATGGATGCTCCATCTGGACCTATTGCACTTCCACCAAATTTTACTACTACTAGATTGGTCATGGTAACTTATCAAAACTCAATTACCATCTATTAAGCATTTGATCGTTAATTCATCAATTTTTTAATAATATCTGATGCGTTTTTTGCACCATCTGTATCTACTTGATTTCTTTTTTCTTCAAGTTTTTCTAAAATTAATTCATCAAGCCTATTGATATCATCAAAAACAAATCCCTCTTCTTTTGCGTTATCTTCTTGCTCAAAATGACTCTTTATGGGAATAAATATTGCAGGTGTTCCATAAGCATTAGCCTCATCTATTGTTGATTTTCCAGCCAGAGAAATTAACATATCTGCAGCAAAAATCAACTCGTGTAAATTATCTACAAATCCTAAATTTCTAACATTATCAAATTTTTTACTAATTGCTGGACCTGATACTAGAACAACTTCTATTTCTTGATTAATTTTTGAAATAGATTCTAATGCTTTTCTGATAAGAAACATTCCTGCATCAGTTCCACCAACAGAAATAACTATTGTCTTTTTATCAAACGAGAATTTATTTCGTAGATCTTCTCTTGAAAACTTTGTTTGTCTAACTATTGGTCCTACCTTTCTAATATTATCTTGATCATCTCCATTTTCAGGAAGAATTACAACGTCACATTTTTTAATAATTTCTTGCATTGATTTGTTCATCTTTTTTTCAACAAATGATACTAATCCTTTAGTGAAACGAGTCTCTAAAACATCTGTGACAAGTACTGTTGGAATTTTCATTTTTTGTGCTACAGTTAATGATGCAAAATCCTCATCACTAATCACCAAGCTTGGATTATCCTTTTGAATAATACGCTGTGAAATTTTTTTACAGTCTTTATAGTATTGATAATAATTCCATAACCATTTTGCTGGATTTTTTAATGCACCATTTTCAATAATAAATGAAGGTGGACTGTATACATCTTGTACTTTGAAATCTAAATTCTTTAGAATTTTTGCAGCTCCACTACCTGTTACAAAGTTAATTGAAATATTTTCAAAATTATTTACAATTGCAATATCTCGAGTAACATGACCTAATCCAATTGGACTAGAAAAATAATCAAACACATTCATGAATTTCTTTATTTTTTATCAAATTTCTAGATTCTCCTTTGTCTCAAAGTTTAAATGGATTTCAGTAAGGTAGGTTTCTGGGCTCATGGTCCAGGTCGGTTATGACGTCGCCCTTACACGGCGAAGGTCCGGGGTTCAAATCCCCGTGGGCCCATTTATCCTATCTTGCAACAACTTTTACTTTGTAGTCCTCTAGTAATCCAATAAATAGAAAAAATTAGGACTCCAACTGAAATGAATTTCAGCTCTAATCCTTGCATTGGAAACAATGACAATCCTCCAACTGCACCTAAAATTACTGCTAGAGGTGCAGTACATGCAGGACATCCTGGAGTAAATGCTGCAAAGGCTCCTCCTAATACAGCTGAAGAGTTTGATTTTACAGAATTCATCATTTTCATTCTCTTTATCTTAAATGCCATTAATGTAAAATTAATTCCAGCTAACGCTGAAATTATTATTGTTAATACAATTGATGTAGCAATGTAAGAATGCATTATCTTTACTGTAGTATCAAAATGAGTAGGTAGCATTGACATTGTTAAAAAGTAATAGATTATTCCTAATCCTACACCACTAATTATTGCAACTGTAGCATATCTTTTCGTAGTTAATACATTTGAGATTAATTGTAATTTGCTTTCCAAGTAGGGTAATTTGTAATTTATAGTATTTTAATTGTTTTTCACTAATCAACGATTATTAACCTTAAACTTCTTGGCAAATATGTGACAGAATTTACCTCAGAAGAGAAAATGATTCTTGTTCAGTATGGAATAAAAAAATATGAAAATGAAGATACTGTAATGGAAAAATTAAAGACTATATTATCAGAAAAAGATATTCAAAGAAATATTGATACTCTAATTGGAACTCAACGAGTTAGACGCATAGGACCTGAAAACCTTCAAAACAATGAAAGTCATACTGAATTACCAGAATTACCAGAAAATCTCAAAACTATAATTGAGAATCTTTAATTTAGAATCCTCGTAGTCCCTCTGGGCGCACAACTTCTGGATGTTGTTTCATCCATTCTATTTTATCTAACATTTCTTGTTTGTCTTGTGGAAAAGTACCTTTGACTGAATATGCGTTTGAACCATGATTAACTCTAAAAATAATCTCATCTTTAGTTTCTATTTGGTTGATCAAATCATGAAGTTCTTCTAATGATTCATCATCATTAATTTTTATGAATGGTTCTTCAAACTTGTCAAGAAATTCTTGTTTTATCCCCTTTTCCAGATACAAAGTTAGAGCTCCTACATACTGTGGAGAACATGCACTAATCACTTCTGCAGTACCTTTGATGTGTTCTTTGGAATATGTTCTTCCACCCAATCCCAAAATTATCATACATGACATTATGTAACCTGCTTCTTTGGCCTTGTTGACAGATTTTGTTATTGTCTTTGCAATAGCTCCCTTTGTTACTTTTTTTAGAACTATATCAGAACCACTTTCAATTCCAAGATAAAACATATCCAATCCAGCTTCATTCATCTTCTTTAGTTCTTCAGGTGTTTTCTTTAGAATATTCATAGGCATTGCATAGCAGGAAATTCTTTCAAGCTTTGCAAATTTTTCTTTAATATATTTTATAATTTTTATCATGAATTCTGTATCTAGATTTAATGCATCTCCATCTGCAAGAAAAACTCTTTTAGTTTCAGGCAAATAATTTGCCATCATATCAATTTCTGTTTTTATCTCATCCCATGTTCTTTCAGAATATTCTTTTGTTCTATACATATCACAAAAAGAACATTCGTTAAATGAACAACCTAATGTAACTTGGAAAATTAATGACCTTGCTTCTGAAGGTGGTCTGTATAATGGGGCATCATAATTTAACATCATTTTTAATTCACAGAAATTTGTTTGATTGTGTTTTTTATACTTTCTATTATGGTTCAATCACAAAATACCTTTTAGTAGTAAACTAGAAGAATTTTCATTACTCATGGCAAATGATCCTGACGCAAAAAGGCTTCTTTGGTTTGTTTTTGCAGCTTCAAGAGGAGGACTGAATAGATTAAAAATTATTTCAAAATTAAAGGAAAATCCGCTTAATACTAATCAACTAGCAAAAGAGTTGGGCCTAGATTACAAGGCTATCCAACATCACATTAAGGTGCTTGAAAAAAACAATATGATCACTAAAGTTGGAGAAAAATATGGAATCACATTTTTCATTTCCACCTTTCTTGAAGTAAATATGGAGTCATTTGAAGAAATTGAAAGAAAATTGGACAAAAGTAAATAAAAGCTCAAGAGGTGTTTTTTACTAAATGGAACCTACCTCGCTAATCTTGTCTGTTGTTTCAATTGCAAATATGGGCATTCTAGGAATTCTGATCTGTATATTTGGAAAGATGTATGGAAAGACTAGAGCACAGCTTCCATTAGGTATGATTGTAGTTACTGTGATGTTATTTTTGCATAATGTCATTGGTGCGCTAGCATATTTCTCCATGGAGATGCTTTTCTCTAATGAAATATTCCCATACATGCTAGGAGTAGGAATTGCAGAACTTGCAGGTTTGATTATATTTCTAAAGATTACTTTGGATTGACTTTAGTTTAATTGTAACAAAAAATAATAAAATCTGTGTTACAAGACTATCTCAAGCTTAACAAAAATATTCTAATCGCAATTTTTACATCTATCATTATTTCTGCAGGAATTGCACAACTTTTATCTGATCAAGAAGACTATCTAAATTCAACATACACTACAATTGCAGATTATTCAATTTACTTTTCAGTTTTTGGTGTGTTATATTATTTTGATAACAGAAAAAAATATAGAATTGAATCTGGTGGAACAGATACTGTAAAACTAAAACGTGATCTCATAAAATTAGTTACATCTCTTGGACTTGCTGAAGTTGTTTATACTATTGCTAGATGGGTTCTGCAATACTATTTTTTAACAATAGATTATGATCCGTACCTAGCATCAATTATATCTCAAAGTATATCCGCATTGATTTTTTT
Source organism: Candidatus Nitrosopumilus sp. (assembly GCA_963667665.2). Classification (GTDB taxonomy): domain Archaea; phylum Thermoproteota; class Nitrososphaeria; order Nitrososphaerales; family Nitrosopumilaceae; genus Nitrosopumilus. Next base: position 1,345,251 of record OY763927.2, on the reverse strand, counting down.
AATAGTGGCAAACATAAATGTAAAGTTAGTGAGATTGTATAAAGATGAAAATTAGTGTTTACGTTGATGGTTCTGGAATTCCTAATAGTGGATATGGCTATTTTGTAAAAGAGACAGGAGAATCATTTTATGAAAAAAAACCAGATCTAACTAACAATCAAGCGGAATACTTGGCAATAATTTCGGCATTATACAAGTTCATTGATTCAAATGATAACATTACCATTTACAGTGATTCAAAAAATACTGTAAATCAATTAAATCATGAATTTGCAATAAATAATGATGAACTTCGAAGACTGGCACAAGAAGCTTGGGCTATTATAGGAAAACTTTCTGATAGACCATTAATAAAATGGATTCCTCGAAAAGAGAATCTAGCAGGAAAAATGTTGGGAAGCTAAAATCACAGATCAGAAATTTCTATGAATAACTTTATTATATAAAATCTTTAGATCCAACTTACATGGCAGAATCTGTCTTTTTATCACCAAAATCAATTGCAGTAATCGGTGCATCTGACAAAAGAGGAAGTGTTGGAGATACCATTACCTCAAATATTATGAATGGTTTTACAGGAACTGTTTATCCTATTAGTCCTTCAAGAGAAACAGTCTTTTACAAAAAAGCATACAAGAGTGTCTTAGATGTTCCAAAACCAATTGATCTTGCAGTAATTGTAATCAAAAACACATTGGTTGCAACAGTGTTAGAAGAATGCGGCAAGAAAAAAATCAAAGGTGTCATTATCATTACAGCTGGTTTTAAAGAAGTTGATGAAGAAGGTGCAAAACGTGAACAACAACTCAAAGACATTGCTAAAAAATACAAAATAGAAGTCATTGGACCAAACTGTCTTGGTGTCATGAATCTTGATCCAAAGACAATGATGAATTCTACTTTTCTTAAAATTACACCAAAATCTGGAAAAATTGCACTCATATCTCAAAGTGGTGCAATATGTGCTGCATTAGTTGAAGATGCTAGTGCTCAAGGAATTGGTTTTTCTGCAGTAGTTAGTCTTGGAAACAAAGCTGTAATGAGTGAAGTTGATGTCTTAAAGACACTTGCAAATCATAAACAAACAGAAGTTATTGTAATGTATCTTGAAGACATGGGGAATGGTCAAGAATTCCTTAAAGTTTGTAAAAATATTACTAAAAAACTCAAAAAACCAGTTCTTGTTCTCAAATCTGGACGTAGTCCTGAAGGAGCAAAAGCTGCAATGTCTCATACTGGAGCCTTGATGGGTTCCGATGAAATCTATGATGCTTTACTAAAACAATCTGGTGCAATCAGAGTTGATACCATGGAAGAACTCTTTGATTATGCAACAGCATTTTCTAAACAACCACTACCATCAAATGGTGATCTTGTAATTGTTTCAAATGCAGGTGGTCCTGCAATCATCTCAACTGATGCATGTTCAAAGGCTAAAATCAAGATGGCAGATATTACAAGTGTTAGAAAAAAAATTGACGAGGTAATTCCACCTTGGGGAAGCTCTCGAAATCCTGTTGATATTGTTGGTGATGCTGATTTTAATCGATTCCATAATGTTTTAGATAGAGTTCTCAAACATCCAAAAGTTGGGTCTGTAATTACAATGTGTACTCCTTCTGGAACTCTAGATTATGATAAACTAGCAGAAGTCATTGTTGAAATGTCAAAGAAATACAAAAAGACAATGCTTGCAAGTTTGATGGGATTAGATGAAGGAATTACCAACAGAGAAATTTTAGCTGCTGGAAATGTTCCATATTACACATACGCAGAAGGTGCAATTAGAACTCTTGCAGCAATGATTAGATTTTCTAACTGGATAAAAGATCCTACTGGAAAAATTACTAAATTCAAAGTAAACAAAGCAAAAGCCAAGAAAATATTTGACCAGGTCAAAAAAGAGAAACGACCAAATCTTCTAGAAGAAGAAGGACAAGAAGTTCTTAAAGCATATGGATTACCACTACCTTCAAGTGCACTTGCTGCAACAGAGTCCGAAGCAGTAAAAATTGCAAAGAAGATTGGTTATCCAGTTGTAATGAAAATTGCATCACCTCAGATTGTTCACAAATCTGATGCAGGTGGTGTTAAAGTAAACTTGACAAATGATTCTGAAATCAAAAATGCATACAAAACAATTATCAAAAATGCTAAAAAATACAACAAAAAAGCTGAGATTAAGGGTGTCTTGATTGTAGAGATGGTAAAGGGTGGAAAAGAACTAATCATCGGCTCAAAACTCGAGCCTGGATTCGGTCCAGTAATCATGCTAGGAATGGGAGGAATCTACGTCGAAGTTCTCAAAGATGTTACATTCAAGATAGCGCCTGTAACTGACAAAGAAGCAGATGACATGATAGCATCAATAAAGACCCAAAAAATACTTCTAGGTGTAAGAGGTGAAAAACCTTCAGACATATCAAAACTCTCTGAATGCATTCAAAGGTTATCTCAACTAGTTTCTGACTTTAAAGAGATCAAAGAATTAGACATGAATCCTGTACTTGTAATGGAGAAGGGTAAAGGTTGTCGCATTTTAGATGTCAGAATAGGTCTCTGATAATAATTCATTCGTAAATTTTTCCTCATTTCAATCTGAATATTTATACATCATAAAGGAGAATATTATTACATGGCTAATGTCTTAAAGACAATTAGAACAGGTGATGATTATATTGAAAGTCTTAGAGGACGTGATCTCACAGTTTACCTATTTGGAGAATTAGTCAAAGAACCCGTAGATCATCCAATGATTAGACCATCAATTAACGCAGTTGCAGAAACTTATGATCTTGCAGTACGTGAAGAAGCTTTGGCTACAGCTGATTCATCAATTACTGGATTAAGAGTTAACAGATTTTTACACATTGCAGAAAGTGCACAAGACTTGGTTTTACAAAATAAAATGCAAAGAACATTAGGACAAAACACTGGAACATGTTTCCAGAGATGTGTTGGAATGGATGCATTGAATTCTTTACACTCTGTAACTTTTGAAATAGATGAAAAACATGGAACAGACTATCATAAAAGATTCTTAGAATTTGTAAAGATGGTTCAACAAGAAAATCTTGTAATTGGTGGTGCAATGACTGATCCTAAAGGTGATAGAAGTAAAGGACCATCAGAACAAGATGATCCAGACATGTTTACACGAGTAGTAGAGACTGATGATAAAGGAATCTATGTGTCTGGTGCCAAAGCACACCAAACTGGTTGTATTAATTCACATTGGATTATTTTGATGCCCACAGTTAGACTGACACAAGATGACAAAGACTGGGCATTTGTTGGTGTAATTCCAGCAGATGCAAAAGGAGTTACTTACATCTATGGTCGACAGTCTTGTGACACTAGAAGCATGGAAGAAGGTGACATTGATGATGGTAATGCAAAATATGGTGGACAAGAAGCCTTGATGATTTTAGAAAGAGTGTTTATTCCATGGGATAAGGTCTTCATGCATGGAGAATATGAATTTGCATCTATGCTAATAGAGCGTTTTACTTGTTATCATAGACGTAGTTATGTATGCAAAACAGGACTTGGTGATGTACTCATTGGTGCTGCAGCAACAATTGCTGACTATAATGGAGTACCAAAGGTATCTCACATTAAAGACAAAATTGTTGAAATGACTCATCTTAACGAATCAATCTTTGCTGCAGGAATAGCATCCTCTTACTTAGCACACAAGATGAAATCAGGTGTATATCTAAATGAAGATATGCTTGCACAAGTTTGCAAACACAACGTTACTAGATTTCCATATGAAATTAGTAGACTTGCACAAGACATTGCCGGTGGATTAGTAGTGACTCTTCCATCTGAAAAGGACTTTAGACATCCAGTTGCTGGTCCATTACTGAAAAGATTTCTTGTAGGAAGAAAAGGTGTTGATGTTGAAAACAGAATGAGAATTCTTAGACTAATTGAAAACATGACACTTGGTAGAAATTCTGTGGGATATCTTACAGAATCTATGCATGGTGCAGGTTCTCCACAAGCACAAAGAATCCAGATTCAAAGACAGATGCAAATTGGTTACAAAAAGAATCTTGCAAAGAAACTAGCTGGTATTACAAACGATCTTGAAGAACCATCAGAACCCTCTGATTACTTTAAACGAATATTTCAAACAAAAGATTCTATTTTGTAGATTTTAAAATTTCTAAAATAGATCATTAAATTTGTAATACAATTTGGTGAGATCAAATTATTAAAAACAACATAGCGATCATAAAGATGTTATTTATTTTTCTAACTAACAGTATTTAATCTCATAATTAAATTACATTGAAAATGGTATGCCAGTTAAAATTAGGTACAAATTCAAGGAAGACAAAAAATACTATACCTGTGTTGTGACATATGTGCAGTTTCAGAACTTTAGAGACTTGCCAATTGTCGCAGAATGCGAGGTAATCAAAGAGGACCAAAAAGACTTTGATGAAATCAAAAATAAAATGCAAAAAGCACTAAACTTGGCAGCAAAAAATGATACTAGTCATATCCGTAAGTTATCTAAAATTGCATATACTCATTAGATAATTGGGATTTTAATGAAATACGCACTAAACTAATCTACAAAACTATAGATTTTAAAATTAACATTACAGGTAGTTCATAAATGATTCTACTCTTGGAACTAATGATTTATCAGAATCCTTTTTTAGTAAATTTTACGTAAATAATCTCACCAAGCAAACAGGACGATCTAGTGCTTTCATCTACGCATAATGTGAACCTGTTTGCCTGAATTACACCGAATTTAATTTACTCTTTGTTATCTTTCTCAGATGTTTTATCATCTTTTTTGGGTGTTTCATCTGAATCTAATTTAGCTTCTTCATCAGACTCTACTTTTTCTGTAGAATCTAATTTTTCTACATGTCCAGAATATTCAGAATCTTTTTCTATTTTATCTATATCTGATAATTCTTCAATTGTGTCTGGATTTTTTGAATCTAATGGATCTGAGAGTATAGTTTCTTTTTCTTTTTTCTTCTTTGTAATCTGTTTTACAATCATTACTCCTATCACAACTGCAATAATGACATAGTTAATGGGTGGTTTTAGTAACTGTGTAACATATCCTACTTGTGGAAGCGTATGTACTACTTTTCCAATGTATTCTTCTTCAGTAATTGGAAAGTCAGTTCCAGGAATTGACGCTGGATTTGCATCTCCTTTTGTTCTAACTGTTTTTGGTTCATCATCAATTATTGATATAACTCTATGTACAATTACTCTATTATGATCTGATGGCCGATTAAATACAATAATGTCTCCTATCTCTATATCTTCAAAAGGCTCATGTCCTTGAACTATCAAAACATCATAAACTTCTAAAACTGGAATCATACTTCCACTTGCAACTACATAGAATGGATTTTGTGTTCCAAATGCTGCTTGTAGACCTATCCAAATAACTAAAACCCCTACACCAACAATAATGATGTCTTTGATTACTCCTTTAGAAATAGATTTTTTCAATTATATCATCGCCTATTTTCATTGATTAAATTTGTTAGCTATTAGAGCTTGGTTCCGCACTCTTCACAGAATTTAGAGCCTTCTTTATTTCCAAATCCACAATTAGAGCATTTTCCTGGTTGAGTAGCAGATTCTGGATTTCCTAAAAGAATTACTTCGCCAATCTTTTTGATACCATTCCATGGAATACTGCCTTCTGTACCATCATTTTTAGTCAATACTAGAACCATCGACTGTGAAGAATCAATACCTACTTGTTTTGCAACTCCGATCTTGTTGGCATTTTCATCATATACTGCTCTTCCTTCAATTGAAGTAACTGAAGTTGCTGGACCTGGTTGTGTAACTGTTTCCTGTGGAGTTTGTGGTGATGCCTCTACAACTTGCTGTGGTACACTTTCAACTATTTCCCCTTCAGGTTTTGCATTTCCAATTTCTCCTGTTTCGTCTGGTTTTTTGAATTCTCTATATTCTGCAATTGAATTATTACATGAATTGCATATGTATTGTCCTTTTTCTACAAGAATTAGATTTTCTGAAACTTCTTCGTTAGGATTCTCAAATTCTATTTTTGGTGCGCCCTCGAATTCTTTTTCGCAGGTATTGCAAAAATATTTGGTAATTTTTTCTACTTCTAATCTACCTATTGCTGCTAAAAACAGATCAGGACCACCACCACCTACATTTGCTTTTCTCTGTTGTTCATCAGTAACTGTGGCCATAACATATCCTCCGGAACCTCTTAATTTTTTAAGTCTAAGCTCTGAACTCATGTCTGAATTTTATTAAAACGTCATTTAAATATATACCAAAATTAATTATCCAACAAAAAATATGGTGTTAATTCTGGTGAACGTTTTTAGGTACGGTCAATAAAGTATCAGTACCATGACAGTTACACAAGTTTCAGATGCAAAGTCTTGGGAAGTCGAAGTGGTAAACTCTGATATTCCTGTATTTGTAGACTTTTGGGCAGAATGGTGTGGTCCATGTAGGATGGTAAGTCCAGTAGTTGAAGAATTGGCAAATGATTATGATGGCAAAGTAAAATTTGTCAAGGTTAATGTTGATGAGGCCAATGAATTGGCATCAAAATATAATGTCTTTAGTATTCCAACCTTAATCCTACTTAACAAAGGTGAATTAGTTAGCCAACAAGTAGGCGCTGCTTCTAAAGAATCATACAAAAGTATGATTGATAGAGCACTAGCATAAATCCCAAACACGTTTTTCTTCTTTTTTGATCTAGAAAAAATAGATTAGGTGTTTAATTTCTGTTCAAATACAGACATGATATATCCCATAATCTCTTTGTTTAGAGTCGCAAAAGATTTTGTATTTTGATTAAATGTTTTAAACGCCTGTTTCGTTGCCTCTGATGCATTTGTAGTGATTTTATTTTGATTGTTATATGCTTCAAGAGAGAAGTCAGTAATATCACGGATTGTTTTTAGAACAGATTCAGGTACTTCTGTCTTGTAACCCGCCTTGATTGCATATTCTTGTTCCAAAGAAATAGCTGAATTAATCACAGTTTTCCATGCATCGATGTAATCTTGCTGAAGTTTAGCGACTGATTGATGGTATTTTGGAGAAGATTTTTCAACCTCATTAAAAAATCTGTCAATATTTTTTTTAGATACACCAAAGAGATCTTTTGTTTGGTGAGAAGATTTATCCATTTTCATTTCAAGAAATACATTTTAAATAAAATTAACTACACAAAAACTAAACAATTGTTTAAAGAACTTGTCTTAATTAGCTGAACCTACTTTCAATATGAAAAATCAATTCAATGATATCTGTGACTAAATTGAGCCTGTTGAGTATATTGAACATTACACATTTTGATCCTAAAGTAATTAATATTCCAAAAATTGAGGGGGTTCATGTCGTTTGGTGAAGTAGATACACTAGGTATGCTATATGAAAAACTCGAAAGTTTGTTTGATGAATCTCAAGGATACTATGAAACATTTCTTGATACTAATAACATGTACAAAAAAGGCCAACTAAGTGATAAAGAATTCTTCCAAAAACTTGGTGATTATGTAGTAGCATATTCAGCATTAGAATTTCTAGCAATCAAAGTACTATTTGAGATGAAAAAATCAATGGGTTCTGGCGGAGGAAATACACAGTCTCCTGGTTTGATGCCCGGAATGGGAAATCCTGGAGGTATGGCTGGCGGAATGGGAATGCCACCAAGAGCAGGGACTACGGACAATCCAGTTGGAGGCCCACCAGGAATTGTTTCTGCCCAAGAATCATTTGGAGACGTTGGAACTTTACCAACACCAGATCAACGTTTGGTAGCTCAAACAGCTACAACATCTAGTGGAAATGGATGTTCTTCATGTGGTGCTGAACTAAGACCAAATGCAAAGTTTTGCACAAAGTGTGGAACTAGAACATAAAATTAAAACTCTAAAAACTATTTTCTCATTCTTGTGTTGTACCGCATTCAGGACAGAATTTTGCTGTTGCTGAAAGAGTTGTACCACATTCAGAACAAAACTTTCCGTCTGTATTTTCTTCTTTGTAGGCGTTTCCAAGAAATGCAGATCTACTGACTGCACCAGATGGTTCGTATTTGTCATCATCAATTAAAACTGGTTCAAAATCTGCTTCTGTCAAAAATGTCATCATTCTAGGAAATCCCTTTCCTTCGTTTTTTGGATCTGGGACTGAATCTCCCAACCAAAATGCAAATCTCATTAGAGTTAATTCTGGAGTTGAAAATGCTAGAGTATGTGTTGACATGTAGTCTTGTGCAGCTTTTTTGCCGTCAAATACTTCCATAACGTTAGAATTTTTTCATTTATGTATAATGGTTTCTAGAAAAGTGGACCGGGAGGGAATCGAACCCTCGACATCCTCGTTGCGAACGAGGCATTATACCCCTAAACCACCGGCCCCTGAGTTATTCCTTCTAGTTGTATGTTTATTCATTTTCTCAACGCATAATAGACTGCCAGGTATAAAATTTTCAAATGACGTATGATACTGTGATTATCGATTCACACATTATACTTCCTCAGGGAATGCTAGACAAAAATATTCTAATTGATGAGGGAAAAATTGTTGGGTTTACAAATGATACTCCAGCTTGTGATAACAAAATTAATGGCAATGGATTGATTTCTGTTCCTGGTCCAATTGATACTCATGTTCATTATGGTGTGTATTCTCCAATAAATGAATCAGCAAAAACCGAATCTCATGCTGCAGCAATTGGTGGAATAACAACTATGATGAGAATGCTTAGATTGGAAAATTCATTTTCTAGCTCATTACAAGCTCAGCTTGATGCATCATCTCAAAGTCATTACATTGATTATGCAATTCATGCTTCTATTTTTACACCTCAACAAATCAATGAGATGAATTTCTGTATAGAAAAAGGAATTACATCTTTTAAAATTTACATGAATCTTGGTGGTGAAATTAGTCATGTATACATGGATATGCCACCAAACTCCTCTAAACTTGTTTCAGCTAAAGTAGAAGTTAATGATGAAATAGTTGAACAAACTGTAAAAACTGCAGCTTCACTTGGTTGTCCAGTACTTGTTCACGCCGAAGACTATGAATCATGTGGATGTGGAATTAAAACTGCAAAAGAAAAAAAACAAGACGGACTTTCTGCGTGGTCTCAAAGTCGTTCTCCTGAATTTGAGGCCAAAGCCATTAAGACTGTTTCAAAGTTTGGAAGAGATTATGATTGTGTAATTTATTTTGTTCACATTGGCTCAGAACGAGCATTAGCTCAGATTCAAGAAGAGAAAAAACTTGGAACAAAAATTTTTGTTGAGACGTGCCCTCACTATCTTACACTATCTATTGAAAAACAAGAAGGATATCTTGCTAAAGTTATGCCTCCAATAAGAACAGAAAATGACAACAAGGCAGTTTGGAATGCTCTTTCTCAGAATTTTATTGATACCATAGGTACGGATCATGTTGCAAATCAACTCAAACTCAAACTAGATGGTGATGATATTTGGGGAGCATTAGCAGGATTTCCAGGAATTGGTACTGTAATTCCAATATTACTTAATGATGGTGTAAACCAAAACAAAATAACACTTGAGCAATTTGTGCAATTTACAAGTTATAATGCTGCTCAAATTTTTGGAATGTATCCACAAAAAGGAACATTGGAAAAAAATTCTGATGCCGACATTACTATGATCGATTTGAAAAAAGAAAAAAAAGTAACATCTGATTTGTTTGGAGGCTTTTCTGATTATATTGTGTATGAAGGAAGAAATCTAAAAGGATGGCCTGTTAAAACAATTGTTAGAGGAGAAATAGTCGCTGATGACTTTGAAGTAATTGGAAAACTTGGTCATGGAAAACTAGTCGAACGAAAAATTAACTTATTTTCAAAATAACAAATTGGGTTTAAATGATAAAAAATTCTATCTATAATAATTGAATATAATTAAAATTGAAAAAAAATATCAGATGGAGTTAGATAATTTAATTAATTATCTAAAAGATTCAGAATTTCTTACTAATGATAACGTTGAATCTGCATTTAGAAACATTCCAAGACATGAATTTGTTCCTATATCAGAACTAGATAGAGCATATTACAATGAACCTCTATCAATAATGAAAGATCAGACTATTTCTCAACCAGGAGTTGTTGCAAGAATGACAGAGTGGTTAGATGTAAAAGATGGGCAAAAAATTCTTGAGATTGGTACTGGTTCTGCTTGGCAGACTGCAATCCTTTCTTATCTAGTAGGAACAGGAACTGTTTATTCCATAGAAAGACATTCAAAATTAGTAAAATTTGCAAAAAACAATTTAGAAAAATTTGGATTGGATAATACTCAAGTAATTTTAGGTGATGGTACTTTGGGTTATTCAGAAGAATCACCATATGATAAAATCATAATTACTGCAGCATGCACAGAAATTCCTTTACCATTACTTGAACAACTCGGTGAGAATGGACTCTTAATTGCACCTGTAGGGAATTCATCTCAATCATTAGTTTTATTGAAAAAAACTTCTGAAGGAATTGTTGAAATTAAAAACCAACCGAACTACATTTTTGTTCCTCTACTGGGAAAATTTGGCAAAAAAGAATAGGTTTGTCAAAATTTTCTAGAGAATATCAAATTTACCGTTAGTTTTGGCTCTGTAAATTACATCTGGTTTTCTAAGAAAAATTCCAGACTCTAAAACTCCAGCAATTTGTTTGATTTTTTGAGTAAGTACTTTTGGATTCTTTATTGTTCCAAAATCACAATCTAAAATTATGTTACCATTTTCTGTAAAAAACGAATAGCCTCTATCCATTGTTCGTAGTTGTACTTTTCCTCCTAGTTTTTCAATTGCATTTATTACTGAACTTCTAGCAAATGGATGAACTTCTACTGGAACAGTTCTTGTAAAATTTTTTACAAACTTGCTCTTGTCTGCCATGACTACAACTTTTTTTGCAAGACTAAACAAAACATTTTCTCGTAGTAAAGCACCTCCTCCTCCTTTGATTACAAATTTTTGAGAATCAATTTGATCTGCACCATCAAATACAACATCAATATGATCAACTTGATCAGCTTCTACAAGTGGTATGCCCCCATTTTCTGCAACTTGTTTGATTTGTAATGAAGTTGGAATTCCAACAATATGAAAATCTTTTACTTCGATTAGTCGTGAAAGTGATTTTACAAGTGCAGTTGCTGCTCTTCCGCTTCCTAATCCAACTATAGAATAATCTTTGACATGCTTTAGTGCATCACTTGATAATGCCTTGATAGCACTATCATAGGACAATTACTCTACCTCTGCTTGATCAAGCTTTGATAGAACTTTCATGATATTTGATTTGACTTTATCTAAATCATCTACATCATCATCAAAGTCATTATCTAATGTTGTTGGTTTTTGTTCTGGTTCTGGGAGTGCTTTGTGTTCAGTAATTTTTGCAACTTCTTTGTTAATGTCAATCTTAGTCTCTAGTACTGGCTTTGGTGCAACTGACTGAATAATATCAATTTTATCCTCAACTTTTGGCTTTGGTTGAATAATTTCTTGGATAATCTCTTCTTTTGGTTTGATTATTGTAGATTGAATAATTTCAGGTTGTGAAATTGGATTTACAATGTCTTGTTTTGATTCTTCTTTTTCAAATAATGGGAATTTTGAATCCTTTGTTGAAATATTTGTTAAAGTAGAAAATTCAAATGATTGTTTTGATTTTGTTGGAGGAATTACAATTGATTCTCTCTTTGTTTCTTTTGGTTTCTCAAAGTTGAACCATGATTTTGAAATACTTTGTTTTGATTCTCTCTTTGTTTCTTTAATTTCTGGTGTTTCTATTTTTGCACTTTTCATCTTTGATGATATTTCATACAATCTATCATCTAGTTTTGATAATTTTTGATCCATCAAAGTTATCAAACCATCACCTACTGGACCCAAGTCTGGGTGTTTACTTGCTTGCTCAAGTTTTTCTAGTTTAGCTAAAACAATTCCTAATTGGTGTTGATATCTTAGTAATAGTTTGTCCTTTTGAATTTTAGAAAATTCAGAGTCTACTTGGTATAATCTTGTAATTGTTTTTGTTAGAATATCTTTTTCAATTTTTAGAGTATTAATTTGACTTTTAATATGTGAACTAGCACCAAGGCTAAGCAATTGTTTTTTACCTCTTGGCATCTTTCGTGCAGCAACGGCTGTAGCTACACCTGCTATTGAACTAAGAATAAGAACAATTTCTTGCATCTATGTATACCATTTAATCCAGGAATACTTTCTGCGTTTAGCCTCTGGGAATCCACAACTTGCACATTGGTGATGACGTTTGTGAAGTGAGTTTTTACCACATCTTCTACATCTGATGTGAACTTTCTTCTTTGTATAACCACCCATAGAAGTTGTGCCTTTTACCATCTCAAATCACCTATTTGTTTGGTGGTGGAGGGGATATCATAACTACATTATCTCCTCTAACTACGATGGTTCCAAGGCTCTTTGTCTCGCCTTCAGCAGGAACTTCCTCTGAAGAATCGAGTAGCAGGTTCATGTGTTGGTCAAAACCAAGAAGATTACCTCTAAGTGTTTTGTTACCTTTGAGTTTTATCAATACTACTTGATTGATACTCTCATCCAATACTTTTACTGCCATATCAACGGACATCTATTTCACTTATTGGCTTTGATATTGAGGGATTATATTAAATATTCATTGGTTAAACTAAGAGCTATGCTCAGTAAGGCAAGTTTGACACTTTTTTCCTAAATTTTTAACAATTTCAGCTAAAATTGACTGTCCATCCTTTTTTGTAGCTTTTCTAGGATCGCCCCAAATTCCATTTTTGGTCGCTTTGGGAAATGATTGATTTGCTAGTTTTCCAAGTTTTTTGATTTCTTGTTTTGTCATCCCATCAGTGATTAACCCCTTTTTTGCTAATGTCATTTTCACGTTTTTTGAAATTGCTAACATTAATGATGTCTCTACAAATCCTGCATGATCAAAATCTCTTTTCATAAAATGCCAATAGGATAATGAAAATACTTTGAGCTTGTTTTTTGAGAGTTTTTGGAGTTTTACATCAATGTTTTTGATTGATTTTAAATTTCCATGATGTCCATTAATTATGAAAATTGTTTTGATATTATTTGCTAACAGTGATGAACACAAATCAGTTAGAACAGTACGTAATGTTGATTCTTTAATGCTTAAATTAAAAAATGGTGCATGCTCAAATGAAACTCCATAGTTAAGTGTTGGAAAAAGAAGATACCCTTTCATTTCAGATAATCTTTTAGCAACTTCAGTTACAATATCTGAATCTGTTGATACAGGCAAATGTGCTCCGTGCTGCTCAATTGCGCCAATTGGAATTACAGCGACTTGTTTTTTCTTTTTGATTGATTTTCTAAGATTAGGATCAAATTGGGCTCTGATATCTGTCATTTAATTCACTTGGATTTGATGTGAACCTTTCTCCAACGAACTTCTAGTTTGTTTTCTAGATGCATTTTCATTGCTTTAAGCAATGTGTCTGCTTCAAGTCTTTGTCCTTTTGTCTTTATTTTTTCTAATGTATCATTCGGATCCACTTTGAATGAATCTTGGAAGATAATTGGTCCTTGATCTAAATTTTCTGTAACATAATGCGAAGTTACACCAACAATTTTTGTACCTCTTTCATATGCTTGTTCATATGCCAGTGCTCCTGGAAATGCAGGTAATACTGATGGATGAATGTTAATTATTCTATTTGGATATCTCCAAACAAAGTTTGGACTAAGAATTCTCATGTATCTTGCAAGTGAGATCAAATCAATATCATATTTTTTGCATATTTGAATAATTTTTTCTTCAGCCTTTTGTTGAATCTTTTCTTTTATTGTAACAAATGGAATCTTTGCCTTCTTTGCTAAGGGGGCAAGTGTATTTTCTGTACCAACTATTACTGAAATTTTTCCTTTGAGTGATTTTGCATTAGCAAGAATTGTTTTAAGACAAAGTGGCTCTTTTGTTACAAATATTGCAATATTTTTCTGCGAATTTATTTCATGATGTGTACTTACATCCATTTTTTGTTTTTTAGCTAAACTTTGTATTTCTGCATCAAATCTCTTCACATCAACTGTTTTTGAAAAGGATACTTCTAGATACATTCCAAACAGACCTTTGATTACATTTTGGTTTACTTTCTCAATGTTTCCATGTTTTGAGAATGCAAAATTTGTAAATGTAGCTACAATTCCTTCTCTATCTTTTCCAACTACTGTAATTCCAATGACTGTTTTTTTCAAGACTTTGTTTGTTGGGGATTTTCTCATTATTAATCATTCACAGAAATCAAAATGGTGCGGGAAGTGGGATTTGAACCCACGAAATCCTAAGATATAGGGTCCTAAGCCCTACGCCTTTGACCAGGCTGGGCGACTCCCGCAACGGACATGCCATTAAACACAAATTTATCTATTATTGAATAATATTATGGCAAAATTTTTTGGAACAAATGGAATTCGTGGAGTATTCTCTGAAAACTTTACATTAGAATTTGTTCATGATATGACTTTAGCTATTGGAACTTACTTTGCACGAGGACCAATACTGATTGGTTTTGATGGAAGAGAATCAAGTCCAGTAATTTGCAAAGTTATAAGCTCTGCTTTGAATTCAATAGGAATTAATTGTAATGTTGCAGGAATTGTTCCAACTCCTTGTCTTGAATTCGCTGTAAAGACTTTGGGTTATTCTGGTGGAATTATGATTACTGCATCTCACAATCCTCCACAATACAATGGAATCAAACCAGCTGCAAAGGATGGAGTTGAGATTTCACGAGAAGATGAATTAATAATTGAAGATATCTATACACAAAAAAGTTGGATAAAGAATGCTGATAATTGGGGTGAAACAGGAAGAGAGGAGAGAACAGTTGAAACATATCTTAAAGGAATCATTTCTCATGTTGATTCTAAATTAATAGAATCAAAAAATTTCAAAGTAGTTTTAGATTTAGGAAATGGTGTACAAGCAGTTTCTGCACCTGATTTTTGTAAAATGCTACATTGTGAAACACTTTTAGTAAATCAAAATATTGATGGAAGCTTTCCAGGACGTGGATCAGAACCAACACCACAAAATCTTTCCGAGCTTTCAAAGACTGTGGTAGAAAACAATGCTGATTTTGGAATTGCATTTGATGGAGATGGGGATAGAAGTATTTTTTGTGACAACAAAGGTAATGTCTTAACTGGCGATAAATCTGCATTACTTCTTACTCAACATATCTTAAAGAAAAATCCAAACTCGTTAATTATTACTTGTTTGAATTCTGGTTCTAATATTGAAGTAATGGCTGAAAAATTCAACTCAAAAGTTATTCGTACCAAAGTGGGTAGCGTTGAAGTATCACGAAAAATGGTTGCAACTGATGCGTTAATAGGATTTGAAGAAAATGGGGGATTCATGTATGGAAAACATAATCAAGTCAGAGATGGCTGTATGGCTTTGGCATTAATGCTTGAACTTTTAGCTACAGGCAAGTCTCTATCTGATGAGATTGACAGTTTACCTCCTTCTTTTACTACAAAAGACAAGGTTTCATGTTCTGCAGAAAATGCTTCAAAACTGATTATCTCACTAAAAGAAAAGTTTCCAAGTTCTGATACAACTGATGGTATCAAAATAACAATTGATTCAAAAAATTGGGTAATGATTAGATCTAGTGGAACTGAACCAATTGTTAGAATCTATGCAGAAGCTAAAAGTCAGGAGAAACTAGACACATTGATGTCTGAATATATCAAAAAAGTAAAATCAATTATTTCCCGATAACACTTTTAATACCAAACTAATCGACTGAGAGAATGGAGAATGAACCTTAGGGTGACAAAGTATGGGAAAACCATATTACGTTAAATTTGAAACACCAGAGGATCTTGTAAGCCCAATTTTAGAGGCACTTAGAGTAGCATCTACTAGCGGTAAGGTCAAGAAAGGAACTAACGAAGCCACCAAGGCAATTGAACGTGGCACAAGTAAGCTAATCATTATAGCAGAAGATGTTGAACCACCTGAGGTAGTCGCTCATCTTCCAATTCTATGTGAGGAACACGATACAGCATTTGTATTTGTTCCAACAAAGCAAGAATTAGGTAGTTCACTAGGTATTGAGATTACTTCTGCAGCTGCAGCAATTTTGGATGCTGGTGATGCACAACACATAGTCGATCAAATTATAGAAACAATTGCAAAACTCAAAGGTGGCAAGACTGATCAATGAGCTCTACAACTGATCAAGTAGTTCAATCTGAAATTATTCAAATTGTTGGACGAACTGGCATTGCTGGTGAAGTAATTCAAGTTAGAGTTAAAGTTCTTACAGGAAATGATAAAGGAAGAATTCTTACAAGAAATGTCAAAGGTTCTGTTAGAGTGGGTGAGATTCTCATGTTACGAGAAACAGAGCGAGAAGCAAAAAAGATCAAATAGGTGATTAGATGAGTCTTTTAGCTAAACCTTGCAGTTTTTGTGATAGACCTGTTCCCAAAGGTTCAGGTACAATGTTTGCCAAAAATAATGGAACTGTTTTATGGTTCTGTTCTTCAAAATGTAAAAAAAATGCACTAGTTCTAAAACGTGATCCAAGAAAATTAAAGTGGACCAAAAAACACGTTAAAGGCGGAATTAGAAAGAAGTAGAATTGTCTGAAAATACTCTATTTATTGTAAAGCCAGATGCAGTGGCTAGAAATCTAGTTGGTGAAGTTATATCAAGATTTGAAAAAAAAGGATTTAAAATTTTGAAACTAAAGATGTTTACATTTACTCAAGAACAAGCAGAGAAATTCTATGATGTACACAAAGACAAACCTTTCTTTGGTGAATTGACATCATTTATCACATCAGGGCCTGTAGTTGCAGCAATCATTGAAGGAAACAATGCAATTGCTACTACAAGAATTATGATTGGCACAACTAAATCATTTGAAGCAGAACCTGGTTCCATCAGGGGAGACTTTGGATTAGGATTTAGTGCAAATATTATTCATGCATCAGATTCACAGGAAAGTTTTGATCACGAATCGAGGGTAGTGTTTGAGTGATCTGGTTTGCAAATTCGTCAGCCCATAGTGGCAGTTCTTGGTCATGTAGACTCTGGTAAAACTTCTCTTTTAGATAAAATTCGTGGTACAGGTGTTCAAGGTAGAGAAGCCGGTGGAATTACACAGCACATTGGTGCAAGCTTTCTTCCAATTGAGACCATCAAAAAAACATGTGGAATATTATACAAGAAACTTGAAGAATCAGAAAATCAGGTTCCAGGAATTTTAGTTATTGATACTCCGGGACACGAAGTTTTTACAAACCTTCGTTCTAGAGGAGGATCAGCAGCTGACATTGCAATTCTCGTAGTTGATGTTAATCGTGGATTTCAACCACAAACAAATGAAAGCTTGAAAATTCTACAGAACAGAAAAGTTCCTTTTGTTATTGCACTAAACAAATGTGATCAAATTTCTGGATGGCGAAAATCAGAGTCTCTTTTTATCTCAAAGGTACTAAAAGAACAAGATGCATCTATCCAAGCTGATCTTGATCAAAAGATCTATGATGTTGTAGGAACTCTTTCTATTTTGGGATATCAATCAGAGGCATTTTATCGTGTTAAGGACTTTAAATCCGAGATTGCAATAGTTCCAATCTCTGCACGATCTGGAGTTGGGATTCCTGAATTACTTAGTGTACTAGTAGGATTAACGCAACAGTATCTTCAAAAAAGACTCAGCAAGGAAGAAAAAGATCCACGTGGCATTGTCTTGGAGGTAAAAGATGAGGTAGGGTTAGGACAAACAGCGAATATTATTCTAATTGATGGAACAATCAAAAAAGAAAACAGCATTGTTGTAGCTAAAAGAGATTCTGTTGTAGTAATAAAACCAAAAGCATTGCTTTTACCAAAACCTCTCGATGAGATGCGAGATCCTCGAGATAAATTCAAACCAGTTACACAAGTAGATGCTGCTGCTGGACTAAAAATCGCATCACCTGATCTTGAGGGAGTTCTTCCAGGAAGTACTCTCTATGTTGCATCAAATAAAGAAGAGATAGAAAAATTCTCCAAACTCATCGAATCTGAAATGAAATCTATGTTTATTGACACTGAAACTAACGGAATTATCCTCAAATGCGATACTATAGGCTCACTTGAGGCCATAATTGAGATGCTTAGACGCTCCCAAGTCCCTGTTGCCAAAGCCGACATTGGACCTGTTACCAGACGAGATGTTATTGAAGCAAAAGCAATCAAAGAAAAAGATAGACATCTAGGAGTTGTTTTGTCATTTAATGTCAAGGTTCTACCTGATGCAAAAGAAGAATCAGAAGACAGTCATATCAAAGTGTTTGAAGACAAAGTAATCTACAGTTTAATTGATAACTACAATGCATGGGTTGAAGAAGATAGTGCAAATGAAGAAGATGCAATATTTTCAGAATTAGTTCCAATCTCAAAATTTACCTTCCTCAAAGGAATGGTTTTCAGAAATAATGATCCTGCAGTTTTTGGAATTCGTATAGATGTTGGAACTCTAAAACAAAAAATTCCATTTATGAACATGAAAGGAAGAAAGGTTGGAAATATCCATCAACTTCAACTAGATAAAAAAACAGTTACTTCTGCAAAAACAGGAGATGAGGTTGCCTGCTCTGTTAGAGATGTTACAATTGGTAGACAAATCTTTGAAGAAGAAGTTTACTACACGTTTCCGCCATCACACCAAGCAAAACAACTACTCAATAGATTCATGCATAAACTCAATCCTGAAGAACAAAAAATTCTAAATGAAATAGTTAGGATTCAACGAGAAAAAGAACCAGTATACGCTTACTAGTTTGAATACTTTTTGCAAATCATATGAATTCCAGGTGCACCAACTGCTCCCATCATTTTATCTGCAATTTGTCCTGACTTGAACATGATAAATGTAGGAATTGATTGAACTGCAAATCTCGTTGAAATGTTTTGATTGTTATCAACATTAACTCTGGCAAATTTTATTTTTGGATAAGTTTTTGATAGACTCTCAAAAACTGGATGCATCGTCTTGCATGGTCCGCACCACTCTGCCCAAAAATCTACTAATGTTGGATTCTCAGCTGATATGGTTTGGTCAAAATTAGACTCATTCAAATCTATGATTCCAGGCTCAATTTTGGGCTGATTTTGCTGTTTGAGCAATTCTTCTAACTGTTTTTGCTTTATTTTCTCAATTTCTGGGTCATCAGACATTATATCTCAAAAATTAGTTCTACTAAAAAATCTATGTTGAATAATTATTGTTTATCTCATTCTATTGAAATTGACTCAAATCTTCTTGATTTGCATATGGGACACTGATCAATGAGTTTTGTAAAGCTAACTGAAGAATATACAATACCACATTCGCCACAAATTCTAAGATGTTTATCTAGTTTTCCCATAATAATGATGAAAAAGTATTGTGATTAAAACTTAACTTTTCAATATATTTTACCAAAATTTCCACCAAGGCTTTACAATTGGTTTTTCAATAATTGTACATACACCGTCAATCAACTTTGTTCCAGGACCACATATTCCAAATTGCTTCTCTTTAATTTTTGGCTCTTCTAGTCCAACTGCCTGATAAATTGAATCATATTCTGGAAATGTTTTATCAAACCAATCCTTATATGTAATTTCATTATTGTATCTATCAATATAGTATTGAGGGTCTAGATTTGGATCAACAAATGGTGCTAATTCTTTTGGCTCTTCTAGTCCAACTGCCTGATAAATTGAATCATATTCTGGATATGTTTTATCAAACCAATCCTTGTATGTAATTTCATTGTTGTATCTATCAACATAACTCTGTGGATCCTTTGACTCATCTACAAATGACGCTGGAATTTCTAATGGTTTCTCTAGTCCCACTGCCTGATAAATTGAATCATATTCTGGATATGTTTTATCAAACCAATCCTTGTATGTAATTTCATTGTTGTATCTATCAACATAACTCTGTGGATCCTTTGATTCATCAACAAATGGGGCAATTCCTGTTTCTTTTGGTTCAGGCTCTGTTGTTGATTGTGAATCATTCATTACGTCATTGACAACAATCGTTATTGTCTCACTATCTGAGATTCCATCTTTTTTTGCTACCACATCAAATGTGTGTGTTTTTCCACCATCAGAACTTGATGGCGTCCATGAAATCATACCTGTATTTGATATGATTTTGACACCAGATGGTGGATTTTTCTCCAAACTAAATACTGCATTACTGACTGAATTATCAACAAGCTTAACTGTAAAAGATAACAATTTTCCTTCATCTATTGTTAATTTACCAATGGGGCTAATTTGTACATTTGTTGATTTTGGTGTAGTAGAAAATTCATTTGATGGTTCACTAACTCCTGCAGAGTTTATGGCTGAAATCTTGTAGGTATACCTTGCATTTGTTATGAGATTGATGTGTGAGTATGTTTCTGTTGTACTTTCTGTGTCTGCAACTAGTGTAGTGAATGCATTACTATCTATTTTCATTTCAATTTTGTAACCTGTAATTGGAGAATTTCCATCCTCTACTGGTGGACTCCATGATAAATTAATTTGAGTTGCTGAAACACTTGATGCAGTTAATTTTATTGGTGGTGTAGAAACTGTTATTTGCACTAAAGTTGATGTTATTGGTTCTTCTGATGTATCTACTGAATCTTCTTGTGGAGTAGCAGATGCAGAATTTGATTCTTGTGTTGTTCCAGATCTAATATTTGCACTAATTGCAAATGTGTATGTCTTATCAGTTGCCAAGCCGCTTACAATGAATGTGGTGGTATCTTTGTTTGTATTTCCTATAACCTCATAAACTGCTGGAATAATTTCTCTTTTAACTTCATAACCACTAATTGCTTGTCCAAAAGTATCTGATGGTGATAACCAAGAAAGTTTAATCTGGTTAGGTGAAATTGCTGTTGCAGTTAATGCTGCAGGTGTTGTAGTATGTTCTGGCCTTATTGAAACACTTGATGAAGTGCTTGTTCCTTCTGAATTAATTGAATACACTCGATAATAGTAAGTCTCACTAGAACTAAGTCCCTGATGAATAAATGATGTTGCAGTACTTGCAGTATTTTCAGTGATTACTGCATAACTTCCTGAACCAATTTTGTATTCTATTTTGTATCCTGAAATTGCAGGTACATTTTCTTGCATTTCTGGTTCATCCCATGAAATTATTATTGAAGTTGGTGAAATTGGTAATGCCTTTAGATTATCTGGTTTTTCTGCAAGAAGAACTACAGGTCCTGTGTTTAGATCAAATGCCTGAATTCTGTCATTATCTGAATCAGCCACAAACAACAAATCATTAGTTGTATCTAGTGCAATTCCCATTGGAGTGTCAAATTTTCCATTTCTAGTACCTGCAGAACCGAATTCTTCAACAAAACAAACTCCGTCAACTATTTCCTGTGTTCTACTAGGACAAACATTTCCTTCAATTATCTCAAAGATCTGAATTCTGTTATTATCTGTATCAGCCACATACAACAAATCCTTAACAGAATCATATGCAAGTCCTGTGGGATCATCAAATTCTCCTTCATCTGATCCTGCAGAACCAAATTCTTTTACAAAACAAACTCCATCAACTGACTCTACTGTTCCACTAGGACAAGTTGTACCATCAACTAATTCAAAGATAACAATTCTATCGTTTCTTGTATCTGTAACAAATAACATTTCTTCTGAATTGTCAATTATCATGTTTGTTGGGTTTTTGAAATCATCGTTTCCATCAAATGAATCAAATTTAAACTTGAAGTTACCTGTTGAATCAAAAACAGATATTGAATCTCTTTTAACATCTGAAACAAAAATATCTCTAGATGATTCTTGTATTACGATTCCTACAGCTGAGCCAAGATATTCATCATCTCCACTATCTGATGAACCAAACTTTGATTGAAATTCCCCATCATCATCAAATATCTGTACTCTTGAATTATCTGAATCTACAACAAAAAACTTTCCTAAGGCATCTCGAGCAATACTAATTGGGCTATTGAATTGACCATCTCCATCTTCATCTGCTCCATCTGCATTGTCATTGCAATCTTGAATAGATACAATATCGCAAAATGATCCATAAATGAAATCATCATCACCATCGTCTTCAAATGCATTAATTCTGTTGTTTTGGTTGTCTATTACATAGACATTTTTTCCATTTTTATCTAATATCAAATCTGTAGGATTATCCAGTTCATCATCATTCGTGCCTAATGAACCAAATTTGAAAGCAAATTCTGGTTCAGCATATGCAATTTGAATAGATGCAACACAAAGCACGAATAAAAGACTAAAAATTATTTTTTTTTCCAATTTATAATTATTCACATTGATGCAAATTTAATAAATTAAGTAATAAATTTCACTACCCATTTGATCAATTGAGATTTACAATATCTGAAGATTTTTCTAAATTCTGATATATTTTCTAGTCTTGAAAATTATAATTGCTGGTGCTGCAAAATACATTCCAATATTCATCAAAATAACACCAATACCATATCCTAATACTTCAGAGTCTGATTCAGCATATTCCATTATTGACAATGATGATAATAATGGGGTAATTCCAATTTTTACTATTTCTTGGAACATTGGATTTTCTCTTTGCATATCAGCTATAGTTGGTGAGAATGAATAATACAATTGGTTGAATCCTGTCATAAATGATGATCCTGATTCAGTATTCATTAATTGATTATCGCGAATCTCTCTAAGTAATTGAACTTGTGGTGCCATTTCTGAGCCATATGCAGCTGTTGCAATAAGACAACCTCCTCCAGAATTATCAACAATAACACACATTCCATTTACAAGATCTGTTCCTTTACCACATTCTCCAAACTCTTCTTCTTCAATTCCCACTGCTTTGTAAATTGTAATGTCTGGATATGTTTTATCAAACCAATCCTTGTATGTAATTTCATTATTGTATCTATCAATATAGTATTGAGGGTCTAGATTTGGATCAACAAATGGTGCTAATTCTTTTGGCTCTTCTAGTCCAACTGCCTGATAAATTGAATCATATTCTGGATATGTTTTATCAAACCAATCCTTGTATGTAATTTCATTGTTGTATCTATCAACATAACTCTGTGGATCCTTTGACTCATCTACAAATGACGCTGGAATTTCTAATGGTTTCTCTAGTCCCACTGCCTGATAAATTGAATCATATTCTGGATATGTTTTATCAAACCAATCCTTGTATGTAATTTCATTGTTGTATCTATCAACATAACTCTGTGGATCCTTTGATTCATCAACAAATGGTGCTGGAATTTCTAATGGTTCTGGTTCTGTTGTGGGTTTTGGTTCTTTTTCTGGTTCAACATATGCTTGCTTTATTGTAATTGTTATGTTTTCTCTATCTTCTTGAGCTCCCTTTGTTACAATAATATCAAAATTATACTGTACATCTTGAATATTTCCCTGCGATTTTGATACAGTCCAAATAAATTTTCCAGAACTTGAATCTATTGTAGCCCCTGTAGGCGCTGCACTATTCAAACTAAAAACTGCATCCTCAATTGAACTATCAGTAAGACTAGCTGTAAATGAAATTGTTTTTTCTACTTCTATTGTTTTATCTACAATTGATTTTAGTTGTAATACAACATCAGGAACTTCAAATACTTTGTTTCCGTCAAATTCAAGTTGAATTGAAATACCATTTTCAATTTTGTCTACAAATACTGTTACACTATATATTCCAACTCTATCAAAGATATTTTTTACTGGTTGTGGAATTGTTTCAAATTCTCCATCAGAATTAGAAAAACCTCCTCCAAGCAATTCTGATTTTCCACTAGGTGGTTTTACAACTACATTAACTATTTCACTTCCTTCACTTTCATTACCCACAAATGAAATCTTTTCATTAATAGTGTAGAGATTTTTTCCAAGGGAAACTTCTGTCACCTCAGCATTGACTGGTACCATCATTAGTACAAATAATGAAAATACTGCAAATCCTGCTAGTCTGCTGCGCATAATATTGATTTATTTTGGAGTTTTTTAAAAAACGCGTATAATTTCTTCTATCTATTTGCAAAAAATTCTTTACAAGTCTACCAAAAATTTCATATAAACGCCTTCATCCTGATTTATCTCCATTTCGTAAAATGTAGGTGCCTTTATCTCTACTTTGAAATTATGTTTGTGTAAATCAAGAGGCTCACCGTATGCTTTGGCAATGATTTTGTAGCCTTCTTTTTGTTCAATATCAAATTCTACTCTCTTTATTGCAAATCCTTGAGTAATTAGAACAAATGTTATCTCTTCAATCCAGCTAAATAGAAGATATCTTAGATCTTTTCCATTTGCTGAAAACTCTTTTTGATCTTTTTCCTCTACCTTATCTTGATCAAGTGTTAGATTAATCACAGCATCAGCAGTTACTGAAAAAGCTTCTTTGAGGTCTTTTGCTGTTACTTCAATTATGGCATCAGTTGCGTGATCTAAAAACTTGTAACTCAATTATTCATTTTGAAATCTTTCTAATTATTAATTTAGGTGGTATTACTCTGCTTTCTCATCCATTTCTATAATTCCAAATACATTTCCTTCAGTATCTGTTGCTTGTGCAATCCATCCTATTTTTGGAATCGCCATTTTAGCACAAACCATTTGTCCACCTTTCTCTATAATTTTTTTTGTAAATTCATCAACTGATGGAACAGTAATGGTATTTGTCATTCCCGTTTGGCCAGGCATTCTTTTTGATAACCCTCCATCAATTCCTGGTTCTTCAGTTCCTGTTTTTGTCATCCAGTAATCCATTGGCCCATCCCATTTGTCAAAACTCCAATCAAATACTTCCTTGTAGAATTTTTGAGCCCTTTCAGGATCATCTGCTGGAATATCAAACCATGAAACTCTTGGCATAATTTTTCTTCTCATTGACTTATTTAAAACAGATCTTTTTATTTTAAAAAAAGATATCAGGAAGATAATTCTGCACTACCAAATAAAACACTAAATGATTTACACCAAATTAGAACTTTGTTGTATTTCTCAAGATCAGTATCATCTGGAATTTCATAATTTTGGTTTCCATTGTTTGCTTTTAGTGCTCCTAGATTGATAAACTCTGATGCATTCTCATCAGTTGACAGATAAACAAACAAGTCTGGACCATTAGTTGATTGGAAATTCTCTAGTCTTAGTACATTACTTCCATCTTCTAGTGGTATTGTGTATGCATCTCCTTGTGCATCATGAATTCCATCACCCGCACCAGTAAATGTTCCAGCATAAGAGACTACAACTAATTCTTCCATAGTTTCATCCATCATAGAATCTTCATCTATCATGGATTCTTCCTCCATAGTTTCATCCATCATTTTGTCTTCCATCATAGTTTCCTCTTCCATCATGGCTTTTTCTTCCATCACAGTAGAATCATCTTTGATCATCATTGCGTCTTTATCTTCCATCTTTGGTTGCATAATAGCGCCAGTTGGTAATGCCTCATCTACAGTTGATTCTGTAAAGTATGGCGATACAGCAAATACTGATGCTGCTCCGACTATTATTACTGCTATAATTACCAGCAAAGATTTGTTCATGGTTACATCATCTGATTTTGATATAAAACACATTTTCCAAATCTTATCCAAATTCTTGGCAATAGAGATATGACTAATCAGTACGAGTTTTTACTCGTAAAGTAATTTAGTAGGATCTTATTTCCAGAAGCAAATGGAACTTTTTGATTCGTTTTTGGTATGGGTTACAGAATTTTTAGGAGGACATCTCTATGAGGGAATATTTCTAGCTGCTCTAATTGAGACAATAATTCCTCCAATTCCTACTCTTGCAATATTTCCAACTGCAGGATTTTTAGCATCACAACAAGGAATTCCAATAATTGAAGTAATTCCAATGATAATTCTTGGTGGAATTGGTGCTACTATTGGAACATCTGCAATCTATTTTATTGCATTAAAACTTGGACGAGTAGTTTTACTTCGTTATTTGAAATATGTCAAGGTATCAGAAAAAAAGTTAGAGCGAGTTGAGAAATGGTTTGAAAAGTATGGAGACAAGGCAGTATTTTTGGGTAGAATGATTCCAGTAATGAGGGAGATGATTTCAGTTCCAGCTGGATTACTACAAATGAAAATTCCAAAATTTGTTTTGTATACGTTTGCAGGTTCCTGTATTTGGTCTGCTGCAACAATTTTGGCTGGATATTACTTTGGTGAAGCCATGGGACTTGCTAGTTCACCCTTACCTTAATTTGAAATTAATTATTTTTCTTCAAATGCATAAGAGATTGCTTGTAAAATATCATCAGTGTTAAACGGTTTTGTAATGTATGCCAAAGCACCTATTTTGATACAATTCTGTATTAGATCCATATCATCATGTGCAGTAATCATGATAACTTTGGGTTTTGAATCATTTTTCATAAGCTCAATTAAAGTTTCCATGCCATCTTTTTTCGGCATTGCTACATCAAGTAATAACACATCAGGTTTTACAGCATCAAATTTTTCTAGTGTGTCAATGCCATCTACTGCTTCTGCTACTACCTTGTGTTTTCCTGCCTCTACAATATCCCTTAAGGTGTATCTTACTTGTTCTGAATCATCGGCAATCATCACGTTTGCCATTTGATTTAGAATAGCAAGAAATTACTTATGTTTTCTAAAAATAAAAATGAACAAAACTAAAAAAATCAGCTAGTCTTTTGATTTAATCACAAATTACATACTTCATGCCTACCAGGCGTGAAATTAGCCAAAAAATGTCTCATTTGTAATAAAAGCTACTACGATATGATCCGTTATTCTTTATATTCAAAAGAATTGAAGATTTGCAATGAAAAGTAAACAACTTCTAAGTATAGTTTTTTCAGTGATTATGTTTACTGGTGTTACTGCCGGTAGTGTAGCATTTGCTGAATCAGACGAATATGACGATTCATACGATGACGATTACTATGACAGAGATTATGTCAAAGATGGTAGACATCACGATCTTGATGACAGACTAGAATATTTCTGTGAAATGACTGACGAGGAAAAACGTCAATTCTTTGAGGATCATCCAAGATTAGAACAGTTTTCTGACAGACTAGCAAACTATTGTGATTTGTCTGGAGATGAACGCGAAGATGCAATTGATGATTTTATTAGAGATCATGTTAGAGATGAAGACTGGGACAGAAATACTGACGCAGACTTTAGACATAAACTAACACAATGGTGTGAAATGTCTGATGAAGACAAAGAAGCAACTGCAGCTAAATATGATAAAACAGAAGATCAAATAGCAAAAGCTGACAGATATTGTACTTTAAATGAATCAGACAGAGCAGACTTTATCGCAGAACACAGAGACGAATTCAAAGCTCACATGGAAGACAGAATGCATGACAAAGACATACGAGGTATGATAGATAGATACTGTGAAATGTCTGACGAAGATAAGCTAGCATTTGTTGCAGAACATGACAAAGCAGCTGATCATGTAGAAAAGATGAACGAATATTGTTCACTTGACGATGACGCAAGAGAAGATTACATCAAAGATCACATGAAAGACAAAATGCGAGATAACATGTCAGATAAAAAACCTCACATGAATTATGATAGACTATGTGATATGGCAGCATCAGATAGAGCAGCAGAAATCACAGATGTAGCAAAACTTGATAGAATCTCTGAATGGTGTGAAATGACTCCAGAAGAGAGAGAAGATTTCAAGCGTGATCATAAAGATTCTATGAAAGACAAAATGATGGATAAAAAACATGACTTTGATGGAATGTCAGATATGGCAAAAGACAGAATGTCTGATGTCGCAAAAGACAAACTACATGACAAAATGCAGAAATTCTCTGATCAATCTCCACGACTCAAAGCAATGATCATGACAAAGCATGACATTACTGATGAGAGAATGGATGAAATCAAGATGAAATACAAAGAAAAGCATGGTGATTTGACTGATGCAAAAAAGTCTGATCTTAAAATGAAATTCAAAGATCATATGGCAAAAATCAAACACAATCTAACTGATGAGCAAAAATCTGACATTCATGATAGAATAGCTGAGATGAAAGCATTCAAAGCTGATCTTCGAGAAAGAGCATCTGATATGACTGACGAGGAAAAACAAGAACTTAGAGCAGATTTCATTGAAAAGGCAAAAGACATGCAACTAGCATGGATTTCCCCACGTACTCAAATGACTGCAGGCCTTGATGCCGCAGACGTTGAATGTAGAGAAGGATTCAGCCTTGTAATGAAAGCATCAAACGGTGTAGCAATGTGTCTATATGCAGATACTGCATTGAAGATGATAGATAGAGGAATTATAGTTCCTGCTAACTAATCTTTCTTTTTTTATTTTTAGGGCATTGAACCAAAGTAATAATTCCCTATGAGAGTTTTTACAAAAGAGATTCTTGACAATCAGTAAAAATAGTAGCCCCTCCTTTACGCCTCAATTTGTGACAGTGACTAAAGATGTGACAAGTGATGAATTGTTGGAAATTAGTTTAATGCAAAAATTTTGTAATGATACTGTGATAGACGAGGAAAATGCATGTTGCATGTGTGGAACTACTAAATTCATTGGACGTGTCAATACTGGAGAAAAATTCTATTGTAATTTTTGTATGAGAAAAATTAACGAATCAGGTATGGATTATTGGAAACCATGCTCACAAGTAGAATTTTTTGAGAGCATGTTATCGCATATGAGAAAAGGAAAAAAGAAAAGACCAAGAAACATATTTAATAACATTAGAGAAACGTTGGGACTATTTGATGAAGAAAATAAGGAAAAATAGTAAATAATTAGAAGAGAATAAGAAATTCAAAGTAATGTCTAATAAGGAAAAAAGAGAAAGAGCAAAAGAAAGATTAAGAAAAAGAGTTGAAGCTGCTACTGAATTTGTTGGTAAAAAAACTAAAAAAGAATTACCAACCATCAAAATATCTAATCAAAGTATCAAAACATCAGAGCAAAGTACCAAAAAAATAACTCATTTGTTACTAGATACAATGATAATTCATGAAATAATCAATAATAAAAATATTGTTGAAAAGCTTACAAAAAAAATTCAAGGCACTGAAAAAAATCTAGTTTTAGTTGATAGAATATTAATTGAAACCATCCACATGGAAAAACAAGAGTACAATGTATCATTAACTGAAGAACGAATTATTGAATCACTAAGAAAGATAGGTGCAGTCAAAAAAATCCAAATAGATTATGCAGATAAAGAAATGCTCAAAGCAAGAGAAATATTTGATTCAAAAAAATATGTTAATGAGGAGGGAATTCCACTTTCTGTAACTGATTGTATCTTACTCCAAATGCATTTGACTAAACAAGTTCAATTGATTACGCGAGATAGTCTACTGATTAAAGCCGCAGAGTCAGAAGGAGTTCCAATCACTCCAATCTAAGTACATTGATGACAAATTGGGATTATTCAAAACTTACATTACCACTATTGTTGATTCTTACAACCTTAAAATCATAATTTTTGTTTTTTACACATTCATCAACTGATTTTTGCAAGTTTAACATATCTGAATTTTCTGATTTTTTTGAGAAAAATACAACTTCCTGAATCTTTTTTTTCTTATATTTGGTCTTTTTTGCTTCATAATCTCCATTGAAAATCACAAAATCTACAGGATGAATTATTGGTTTTACATCAAATGGATTGTATTTTTTCAACATATTTGTTGAAGATGAAGAATGTAAAGAATTCAAAACAGTGTTTACAACTTTAGTTCTTCCACGTTGTGTAGCTTCTTTTTTTTTCTCCTTTATCAATTCTTTTTGTTTGTATTCTTTCTGAGAAATCTTTTCTTCCTTGTTTCCTAGTTTAATTTTCTTTAGATCATATTCATCAAGCCATGTTTTTTGAGATGGAACATCAGAACGTAAATGCAACTGACTTAACCTAAGAAGACTTGAACAATGTGGGCATAAACATAAAATTGTCTTAAATTGATTAAATAGATCTAAAGTATCTGCCATTTAGAGCAACTCCGATCTTACCTTACCATTAGTTACAATATCACTAATTTGTTTTTGATTTGGTTCCAGTGTTCCATCTCCAGTTTTAGCATCCATAAAGGAAATATGTTTTACATCATAATTTGCTGCACCATCAAAAACTATAATGTCTATTTGTGCAGATAAAAATCTCGAGTCCACTATCGAGATATTTTTGCCAAACTCCTTGTTATGTGGTAAAAAATTTTGCATTATTGTACCCAAATTACTACTAATTGCACCACGTTCAGATCGTTTTGGAGCAACAATCAAATAATTTTTCAATTTATTTTCTCTTTCTTTGATTTCTTGATTTAGCTCATCAAGTCCATCAACCATTTCACTTTTTTTCTCCTCTGCTTTTGATGGAAATGGTTTTGTTCCATCAAACAAAATTGTTTTTGATATTTTCCATAAATTCCGAGTTAGGGGTCAAGTGAAACACAGACCTGTACCTCATGTTTCACTATTTGGCCCTTTTGGATGTCGTTCCATTAGAGATGTCATACATACCATTGGAGAAGTTGGTTCTGAATACTCAGAATTAGCATATGGAATTGATGGGTTTGATTATTTTGAGTTAAAGAAAAAATTTCTATTCATCACTACATCTACCAAGAAAAATGTAATCTATCTGAAAATAAAACCAAGTGATGAACTCAAAGAATTCAGACACAAATTGGCAAAAAAACTACTCAAAATTACTGATACCACAAATATCGATCATGATTCAAAAGATGAATTCAAATTCCATGCAACTTTGGCAATGAAAGATATTGATAGAAAGTTTGAGAAAATCTGGGAATATCTAAAAAATTATGAAATAAAATCAAATGGAATGTGTTATAGAATCACATTGTTGAAAACAGGAAAAATTATGTTTGAATATGAACTTCCAACAAAAAGACTATTAAATCGTCAACAAGCATTAAGACGTAGACCTAGAAGGCAAAGTAGTAGACAAAGTAGTAGACAAAGTAGTAGGGCATCATCTCAATCAAACTTACTTCCAAAATTAAAATCACAAGATGAGACACAGTTTTGGGTTTGTCCTCATTGTGGCAATGATACACAGTACAAAAATGGAAAACAATTCTGTGGCTCCTGTAACGTATATCTGTCAATGTAAGAATTTAGACTCTAAACATATTGGCAAACCATTCAATTTATCATAATTTACTCTTGATGTAACATCGATTGTTTGTATCTTAAAATTAATTGAACGCGTAGAGTGAATAGTTTTTTCAAATTGTCTAGAGTAGAATCTAAAATAGCTAAATAGTGTGTGTCATATTTTGAACATAATATTTGCTATATACTAAAATGATTATGAAAATCATATGGATGAAGAAGATCTAGACGAATTTATCTATGAATTCCATGAAAAAGTTCTTGGAATAGAACCTGAACAAAATGAACGTCCTGAATGGGATTGGATAAGAAGAAAATAAAATCATGATTCACAACCAATTCCGTCATTGTTTCTATCAAATCCATGAGGATCATTTCCTATTACTCTAAAGTTTGAGTATCCAATATCTCCACAATTCAAGTCAGGAGGATATGGTGGAATGCATACATCCGGATATGAAGGATCACAACTTGGAGTATCTACAGTGTTAGAAGAATCAGGAGAACCTACTTCACAACCTATACCATCATAATCAGTATCAAATCCGTGAGGATCATAACCTGTCACTCTAAAGTTAGAATAGAAAATCTCATCACAATCTAAATCTGGAGGATAAGGTGGAATGCATACATCTGGATATGAAGAGTCGCAACTTGGAGCTGAATTTGTTGGTGGATTATAATTTGATTCAGGTGTTGTATGACACAATCCATCTGACCAATAGTATGGATAATCACTATGACAACCATTGTCTAAATATTCTGGAGACTTGTAACAAAATCCATCAGACCAAATGTAAGGATTACTTGCAGGACAGTTAGGTTCTGATATCTTATGACATAATCCATCTGACCAAGGGTATGGATAATCTACAGTACATCCATTGTCTAAATAATTATCATTTGAAGATTCAGGTGGTGAATACAAAAGATTGTCAACCATAGTATTCAATTGCTTATTCTCATTTTTTAAAATTGAATTCTCGTTTTTGAGTTTCTTATTTTCTGCTTCTAATTTCTTATTTTTAACTACTAGATCTCTAATTTTTTTAGTGTCTTGATAATTATCCGTCTCTGGCATTTCAACTTGTATAATTTTTTGTTCAATTAGAAATGAAATTGATTCTCCAAATTCGTTATCTGAAATGTTTCCTTCCACCCAAAAGTTTGCTATTCCTTTAACCCAGGATGGAATCTCAGATTGAGATTGGGCATAAATTGTTGCAGAAGAAACACTAATTATCAATACAAAAACCACTGCAAAAAGCAGTACTTTTTTCACATGTTATATGATGTGAGCTAGGCAAAAAGAGTTTAGAATCTAATCTCGATTTTTTTCATTATACTTTACCACCTTATCTAAAGGCACAGTAATTGTTCTATCTGAGCCTTTACAATAATTTTTTCCTTTGAAATGCTTGTGGATTTTAACTTTGGCCATCATGACACTATCTATTCCATAGGTTCCCTGATGATCTGTAATTTCTTGACTAACAATATGACAAGTTTTAGAAACATTACACCATTTACACATAATTTTCATTTTCTTATCATCGGTCACAAAGTTTCTACAAAAATTAGAAACTCAAGCGTATTATCTATTCTTAATTCATAACGATACAATGTATATCTAAATTATCAAAAGCGAGATTGAAAGAACTGAATAGGTCCTTCCAATCTCATGAAGAATGGAGAGAATCCGTTCTTCAATTTGCGTTTCGATTACCCGATTTGGTAATCGCGATTTTTGGAATCACGCAACAAATTACCAGTATGGGGATGTAAAAACTAGATGATTTTTTAGATAAAGTCAGTATATTGTATTACAAATATGACAATTACTACAACAATCCATAATGCAGTTACTCCTCCTCCTATCTTCAATAATGCAGTAGCAAGATCTTTGTCTTTATTTATAACTCTCAAGTACGCTATGATGCCTCCAATTAATCCAAACAATACTGGATACAGTATCAATAATCCATTAGGTTTCATTTAATTCACTATCAAAATTCCTTCATCACTCAAATGACTTTGCAGTCCTTGTAATTCTATAGCCACAATTTGCACAAAGATTAATTTTTGTATCAAATCGAAGTTCGCCACATTTGCCACATCTAGTAAAAGCCATAATACATTCAAAGCAAACTAAGAATTAAGAATTTCAGTAAACAATGTAGAACTAATTTCGGATCATCTAGACTATTTTTTACAGTTTTTGTGTATTTTTATTAAAATATATTATATTTTTTTCATACTTACATACTTTTGATCATCTTTAAATCAATCCATCACGTACCAAATTAGTTGGCAGAATTATCCGTAGACACTAGTAACGTATCCACTATACAAGGTGACAAGGTAATCTCTAAAATTGTAAACATTAGGTGTGATGATTATGGTTTTGATTGTGATTATTTTATGGAAGGAGTAATTGATCAAGTAGTTGATGCTTATTGTGAATACATGAATAATGAACATGGAATAGAGTATACAAAAGGAACCATCTACAAATCTATTTACAAAAAATACCCTACTTCATTGTGAATGAGAGTATAAATAAAAAAATATGGATCTGTTATAATCCTTCATTTTTATCCCCAATTTGGTAGTTTTACTTCACTTAATCTAAAGGGTCAGAGGGAAGACAAACGCTTCCCCCGATAAAACATCAACCGATGTTAGTTTGTCTATCTACATACTTGAATAATTTTTCAAGATGACAGATTATTTTCTGAAACATCATTCACGCCAATGATCATGCGTTATAAATCTAGATAAAATTAGTCTAGCCTTTACAAGTCGTATAGTACGATTTCAAGCATTGGTATTGTACGACATAAAATTTTTCTAAATTAATTAATAAATCAAAGTTAATCAGACTAATTCTTCAAATTGCTCTCTAGAAATTCTATAGTCTTATTCCATGCATCACTAGACTCTTCAGGTGCATATCTATCTCCCGATGGATTTGCAAATGCGTGATTTACATCAGGATAAATGTAAATTTCATTTGGAATAGATAGCTCATCTAATGCTGATTCAAATTCATTAACTGTTTCAGGTGGAATTCCTGTATCTAACCCTGCAAAAATTCCAAGGATTGGCCAATCAATTACTGATAGTACATCTAATTGTGTTTCTAGATTTCCATAGTAAATTATAGTTGCATCCATCTCATTATTTAATGCAAGATTCAATGATTGACCGCCACCAAAGCACCAACCAATAGATCCAATCTTTTCAGGCAAGTACTCTACTTGAAGATACGATGTAGCAGCATTCATGTTATCAATCCAATATTGTTTCTCAAAAGATCCAATCAAGGAACGAGCTTGCTCAGAGGTTACTGCTACATTTCCATCATACAAGTCTACAGCTAATACAACATATCCATGCGATGCTAGTTTTTCTGCCATCTCTTTGATGTTATCATTTAGTCCCCACCATTCATGAATCATAATTATTCCAGGATAGTCTCCTTCTAATTGAGGTGCAGCAAGATATCCTATAGAGTTTTGATAATATTTCACATCCATTACATCTACTTTTAATTTCCCAACAGAGAATACTGCAGAATTGTTGTTTTCATTTTTTTGATAATCAGGAAGTGTCTGAGTTTCTTCATGCATCTTTTTGCAACAAGGGCCAGGAACTCCTCCCCAACCACGTTTCTCAAGTTTATCTAAAGTGGATTCTTTAACACATGCAGGAGTGCCACTATTTTTTACAATTAATGATAATCCTTCATTGCAAGTAACTGCTGAAGGCAAAACACCTTGTGCTACTTGCTTTCTTGGTGAATCAAATCCAACATACTCTGGATGAGATGGCGCAAATACTGATACTGGAATAAACAAAACAAATACCATTGCGAGAATTACTCCATTTACTATTACACTAGACATATACAAATTTTCTACTTTATACTGTAAAAAAAGAGTTTAGAATCAAACATCTAGATTCAAAAAAAATCAGATTCTTAGAAAACCTTAATGCTAATCTAATCTAATTAAATCAAATTGAACTGTTTGAGATGTGATGGAACAGGAAAATATAGGAATGAATTTGGTATGTGGGAAAAATGTGAATCATGCCAAAGAGCAGATATGACTTTTGAGAAAATAAATAAAGAACCTGATGCAGACGAAGAAGGATTCTAAAAAAAGAATGGTTCAAGCCTCTAAAGAATTGAATCAATTAGGAAATCCCCTAGAGGGTTAAATTTTCATGGTACTAATAGAGAGTATCTCGTTTTTTTAGTTACGGCATTGAAGATTCAAATATTTTCAATTCTTCTTCAAGAACATTTTGTGCATTTACCTAGAACATGGTTTTCTACTAAATCCCTGATTATTTATCACATTAACTGTTATTGTAGATTTTATTCCAGAAATCTTTCTAATCTTACTACTAACAATTTCAGAAATGTCATTGAATGAAGGAGCAGAAATCTTACAAATCATCTCATAGTATCCAATCAAGAAATCTGCTTCTATCACTTCAGGAATTTCTTGTAATCTTTTCATTATGTAAGGTTCGTCTGTCTTTACACGATGAATAGTGATAATATACGCCTGAGCCGTATGCTCATCTAATACTTTTTGTTCAATTTCGTTTACCTTTAAGATTCCTGGTTTTTTATCGACCAGTATTGTTAAAGTTGATCTAATCTTTGAAATTTTTCTAATTCCATTTGTAATATTATTTTGAATTATATCTTCATCATGAGATTCTAGTTTGGTTAGTATGTCATATGTTCCAAATGTTCTATGGGCATCTGTAATACTTGATATTTTACTTAAATTAGAAATTATAGAATCTTCTGCTCCAGGTTCATTTACAATTAAGACATAGGCTTTAGCCATATTTCTCCTAATTTTGTCTCTGAATCCACATCAAAGTAAGAGTTGAACGCACATATGCAGTTTCCATGAAACTAATATGTTTAAAAAATATTTAAACAAAGCAAAAAAAATATTTCAAATTATTTAATAATAAAGTAAAAACTAAACAAATATTCATGACATCATATAGATTAATGCAAAATTTACCAGAAATAACGACGTAAAACGTCTCATTTTTTATTGTATCAATTATGAGAAACGTCTTTGTTAGACAATCATCTTATCCCAAATGCACTTTTTTTGGTGTATAGTCGGGATCATCAGAATATTTTCCAATTAGTTTTATAATATCACCAACTATCTCATGAATTTCAAGATCTGATTCTGTATTTACCATTAAGAGTGCCTTTGAATTTGCAGGAATTGTTAGACGATTAATTTTTGCATATTTTGTAATTGAATACATTGGTTGACCAATTATTTCTGAATCATGTTGACGAGTTCGCCATCTCATGTATGCATGAATTAAAGTGTCATTGGTTTTTTCCTTATCAAATAGTCTGGTAATTCCTTTCTGTATTTTTTCCCATATTTGCACATTTCCGGTTTGATAGATTCCAGCATACCTAACCTTTGGGTTTAGTTTTAAAATATTACTATTCAGACTGTTATAGTCCATACTTTGTATGGACATCTCTAGTAATTTAATTTTCATTTATACTGCAAAAAAACTACCTAGCTCTACAGAAATATCTAAATCACAATCATCTAACAGATTATCAATGGAACTACCTCGTGGAATGAAAGACTTTGAAAGTATAGAAACTGCAAACATTGAGCATATCAGGAATCATTTCAAGCAACTATCAAACCTATACGGGTTTTCATTTATGGATCCATCCCCAATTGAGCTACTATCAGTATTAGAGACAAAGTCAGGTCCTGGAATAAAAGATGAAATTTACTATTTCAAAGATAAAGGAGATAGAGATGTAGCGTTACGATTTGACTTTACAGTTGGACTAACCCGATTCGCAGCTAATCAGAAATCAATGAAGCTTCCAGCAAAAATTGCAAGCTATGGCGGAGTGTTCAGATATGACGAGCCTCAAAAAGGACGATACCGCTACTTTCACCAGTGGGATTTGGAAATTTATGGAAAACCAACCTTAGAATCTGAGGCTGAAGTTATAGAGTTAACATCTCGACTATTTGATTCACTATTACTCAAAAATATCACAATTGATGTTAATCATAGAAATCTCGTAGAATCCTATATCAACAAAATCTTTGATTCTACAGACTCAACACTAGTAGCAGATATTCTGCGAGCAGTAGATAAAATTGCAAAAAAATCCAAAGACAAAATCATACAAGAATTCAAAGACCGATATGATACAGAAAAATTAGAAAAGATTCTAGAGTTCTCACAAATTAAAGGAACCATCTCAGAAGTAGAAGAAGCATTTGATGTATCACAGCTAGAATCATGGGATGAACTAAAATTATTAATTGATTCACTAGAGAATCGCGGAGTCTCAAATGTTAGAATTAATTTCGGTATAGTAAGAGGATTAGACTATTACTCTGGTATTGTCTTTGAAGTATTTGATAAAAATTCAACTCTAGGAGCTCTAGCTGGTGGAGGTAGATACGATTCACTAACTAAAGCATTTGGCAGAGAAGACATTGGAGCAACAGGAGTTGCTGGTGGAGTAGAGAGAATGATACTAACAATGCAAGAGCAAGGAATAATTCCTGATGTAAAACAAAGCAGAGTTGCAGTATTGTACACTAATGAAGAGATGCAAAAAGTTGCATTATCAATTACATCACTATTAAGACTAGCAAATATTCCAACTGATATTGATTTGGCAGGACGTAATCTAAAAAAACAGATGGAGATTGCAACAAATGCTAGATTCTCAATTATTGTTGGACCAAAAGAACTTGAAGAGGGAAATGTCGTACTAAGAAACATGATTGATGGAACAGAAGGAGTTATCTCTTTAGAGAAACTAACTGAAGATCCAAACTCTATTCTTAATTTAGAAAAGCCCTAGTTAACATCATTATTTCAGGACCCGTAGTTAGAGACCCAACAACTAGAGCATGATTATTTGCAAGAATTCCAGATGAGACATAGGGCGTGCCATTATTAATTGAGCTCTGCTCTATTTTCACGCCTAGCAAATTAGAGAATGTCTTCATGTCTTCTTCATCAGCTTCTGGATGGATTGCAGCACCAGAATTGTTTGCTACAATGACTACTCCTGTTTGGTTGAATCCTGCAATTCTTTTCTGAATTACCTCAACTCCTAGTACATCTGAAATTGTCTGGCAATCATTTTTTGATAACCAAGGAGAAACAACTGCACCCTTATCATTTGCACAAATTACATTTCCTAATGCAGTAAATTTTGAATCAAGTACACCAATTTCCAAGCCAGTCTCTTTTTTCAAAAAATCATATTCATCTTGATATGCAGTTTTAGGAAGCAGGATTCCTTTGTTATTCATTACAGATAATATTCCAATTAGTCTAGTGTTTGCAATTGATGTGAATAAAACCTCTGCATCAAGATATTTTTCAAGTTTCTCTGCTTTTGATTTGGCATAACCCATTGGAACTAGTATAGTATTATCATTAACACTAATGTAGACTCCAAGGTTTGGTCCACGATACACATCAAATTTGAAAATATCCATATCCACGAAATTGATCGTAGATCGTTATGAACGTAAGGAAATTACTACATAACTGATCTATTACTGACTGGTACTCCTAACAATCTTGGCCTAGCTTTAAATAATATCTATTGTGAAATTTGTTAATGCCAATACCTGAAAATTTCCCTGAAGGACTAAAGCCATTAGGTAAGATTTCCATATCTGATGGTAATTTCCATATAATGTGGGGTCCAGGTAGAACAAAAAATGCTGATGGCTCTCAAGTGGAAGCATTAGCTGATGCAGAAGTAGTAGCAGCATATGCTGCAAGAAAAGAAGAGCAAGTTCCTTTAGGAATTAGCGGTACAATGGTCGCAGTTGACTGGGATTCTTGTGTTGCAGATGGTGCATGTATAGAGGCATGTCCTGTGCAGGTATTCCAATGGTATAGAACCGAAAAAGACATTCCAGCAAAAGATGTTGTTGGGCAAACCTTTGAGGGAACAGGCAGTGATGTTAAAGATGAGAGAAAAGATCTAACTGACAAGGCAGACCCAATCAGAGAACATGATTGTATTTGGTGTATGGCATGTGTATCCGTATGTCCTCCTCAGGCAATCATAGTTGATCAGTCAAACTTGGAAGCACATCAAAACGCAGCAAAAACTTTGTAAATAAAAGATTTAGTCACAACTAATTTTGCCCTAGCTTTAAATAATATTCTCAAATCATTATAGTATGGTAGATTTAGTAATACCAGAAGATTTTTGTACAAATGACGTAAAGCCCGTAGGAAAAACTAGCCATTCAGATGGAGAAAATAAGCACTTTATCTGGGGCAAAGGAGATCCAAACGGCAAAGCATTCTCAAATGAGGATGTAAAAGCAGCTTATGCAGAACATGGAGAGAAAATGGTTCCTTTAGGAATTCATGGAACAACAGTCGCAGTTGATTGGGATTCATGTATTGCAGCAGGTGAATGCTTTGGTGTATGTCCTGTTCAAACTTTTCAATGGTATAGAACCGAAAAAGACATTCCGGCAGCAGACTGTCTTGATGCAACCTTTGAAGGAACTGGTCTTACAGAAGCAACTGAAAGATTAGATGCTTCAGACAAATCACAACCAATCCGAGAACATGATTGTACGATTTGTATGGCATGTCAAGAAATCTGTCCTCAAGGAGCTATTCGAATTGAAGCAGCTAACCAAGAATGGCACGAGAAAGCAGATGGAACATTTGTTGTAATGCCATCTAGTGGTGGCGGACCACACGCTCACAATTAAAGAAACTTTTTCTTTTTTCTTATTTTTTATTTTTACATCAACAAATTTTAATCACTTTTTCACACTATTTTTTGCAGAGGTCGCCTAGCTCGGTAGGGCGCGGGCCTTGAGAGCCTGTGTGCGCAAGCATACGGGGGTTCAAATCCCTCTCTCTGCGTTTTTATTATTCATAGATCACAATGCAGAGATTTGACGATTTATTAGACATTAACATTTAAGATAAAATAACATGGCACAACAAAATCAACAACTATCAAAAAAACAAGGCTGTCCTAGATGTGGAAAAAGCAAAATAATTACTGATGATGAAACAGGTGAAATGTTTTGTGGCAAGTGTGGTTTTGTAATTACTGGCAGAATAGACAATCAAGGACCAGAAAGAACATTCTCAGATAGTGGTACCAACAAATCAAGAACTGGAGATAGAACATCACTAACAAGACATGATCAAGGTCTTAGTACAATAATTAGCCCAATGAACAAAGACTCTTCTGGAAATCCGTTATCTTCATCCATGAAATCCTCAATTAAGCGATTACGTATTTGGGATAGCCGAAGTCGTACTAAAGATTCTGCTGATAGAAATCTTCAACATGCACTAAGTGAATTACTCAAAATGAAAGAGAAATTATCTTTATCTGATCCTATTGTAGAAAAAGCAGCTTACATTTACAGAAAAGCTCTTGAAAAGAAACTTGTTAGGGGTAGATCAATTTCTGCATTAATTGCTGCAACACTCTATGCTGCTTGTCGTGAAACTGGTACTCCAAGAACTCTTAATGATGTTTCAAGTTCAATTAACATTACGAGAAAAAATCTCGCTATTTGTTATAGAATGGTAGTAAAAGAATTAGATTTGAAGATGCCGGTAGTTGATTCAGTTTCATGTATTTCACGAATTGCAAGTCAGATAGGTCTATCTGAAAAAACTAAACGTCATGCAATGAAGCTTCTCAAAAAAGCTGAACAACATCAAATTGTATCTGGAAAAGATCCTATGGGAATGGCAGCATCTGCTTTGTATATTGCAAGTATGGAGACTGGCGAGAATACAACCCAAAAAACAATTGCCTTGGCTGCAGGCGTAACTGAAGTTACTATAAGAAACAGATGTAAAAATCTAAAATCTCTAGATGCTTAATTCTTGAATTACTTTTCTAATTTTGCAAGTTCTGCAAGCATTGCAGATAACTGAATTTCAGAATTTGCTCCAACTAGTATTCTATAATCATACTTTGCAATTACTTGTAAAATATCTGACAAATTGGTATGTTTTGATTTGAATACAGCTGAATTGAAATACTTTAGGAAATCAGATTCTGACATTCCATAAACTTTGATTAATTCTATCATCTTCTCTCTTGCTTCGACAACTTTTCCGGCTAGTGCAATTTTTAGGACTTCATCAACATCACTGGTTTTTGATAATCCAGCTGATGCCTTTACATTCTCTTCAGTGATTCCACCAAGACTTGCAGTTGCTTGCATTAAATTAATTGCATGTCTCAAATCTCCTTCTGTATATTCATAAATTTCCTTTAGACCCTTTTTGTCAGTCTTTACTTTCTCTTTTTTGGCAATCTCTTCTAGTCTGGCAATGACATCTTCTTCAGAAACTGTTGTAAACTTGAAAGTTGCACATCTGCTTTGAATAGGTTCTATAATTTTTGAAATATTATTTGCAATTAAAATAAATCTACAAATTTTTGCGGTATCTTCTATAATTCTTCTAAGTGCAGTTTGAGCAGCTGAGGTCATTTCATCTGCTTCATCTAAAATAATAATTTTAAATGGAACATCTACCATTCCGGCAAATCTTGAAAATTTCTTTACTTTTTGTCTAACCATTTCAATTCCTCGTTCATCTGATGCGTTTAACTCAAGAGTGTGGTCTTTGGCATATTCCCCTAAAATTTGTCTTGAAAGACATAATGCAGTAGTGGTTTTGCCTACTCCTGCAGAACCAGAAAACATCAAGTGTGGCATATCAGTGGGATCTTTGATTAGAGCTTCTAAACTTCCAATAATTTCTGTCTGGTTTACAATTTCTGAAAGTTTTGTTGGTCGATATTTTTCTACCCACATTCCTGTTGCAGACATAAAACTTTAGGTTCAATTCCCATTAATAAATCCGAATTGGTTATTATGACATACTACAAATTAAAATCAAAATTAGTTGTATTTTCTATGCGATCAGCCTGAGATCGCTTGGATCAATTCTATTGAGCTGTTTGATCAGATCAATTGACGGATCCTGACTTGAAGATCTTCAGGCGGATCAAGATCTCGATATGGAAATAGATAAAATAGAAAAAGTGCATTCGGTTGGACACCGCCTAAAGGATGCTAAGGTTACAGTTAATCGCGATTTCAAATTTAATGTTGCAGGAATAAAAACCGAGGGAACTACAGGGGAGATAATTAACATGCCTCAGTGGATTGGAAAAATACTATCTGATAATAAATTGACAACACTTGATTCTCCAGATATGATTACTGAACTAAAACAAGCATTATCAAAAGAAAAGATGGTTGGAGAATATCAAATCTCTACACTAGACTCTCATTTTTACATTAAACTAAAAGAATCTATGAAAGAATTGAATCATAACGATTTTGATAAAGTTGAAAGTATGATGTTAGAGTTATTTAGAATGAGAAGAGGTAAACTAGTAAAGATAGCAGACTCTATCAAACTAAATTCTGAACTCTACAACAAATTAACTGTTGAAGAAAGTGCATTCTATAAAACAATCCATGATAACAGTGTAGAGTTTGAAAAACAAATAAGAGGAGATCTAAATGAGCAAGACTCAAACTAGTACATTTACAGATTCTGCATTGTCAGATAGAGTAAAAGAATTCCTGACTAGATTCAAAAATAAATCTGGTAACTATACCTATGTAGAGGCAATCGATGAGATGATGCCTAAAAATGCAAAATACATTGTAGTTGATTACAATGATTTGGTTGTAGAACCAGAAATTGAGATCTTATTTACTACAAGTCCTGATAGAGTCTTTGATGCGTTTTCTAGAGCAATCAAAGAAGCACTACAAACAAGATTTCCTGATTATGCTGAAAAAATAAAAGATGAAGTTCGTGTAAGAATAATAAATTATCCACTTCAGAGAAGTCTCAGACAAATCAATGCTGAAACTATTGGAACAATTACAAGTGTTTCAGGAATGGTAGTTAGAGCATCAGAAGTAAAACCTCTTGCAAAAGAACTAGTCTTTGTTTGTCCAGATGATCATCCTACCAAAGTAATTCAGCTTAAAGGAATGGATGTTAAAATTCCTGTAGTATGTGATAACCCATCTTGTAAACACAGGGATTTTGAGATAAAACCTGAAGCAAGCAAGTTTATTGATTTTCAACTTCTTAGATTACAAGAACTTCCTGAAGATCTACCTCCAGGACAACTTCCTCACTATATTGATGTCACAATTAGGCAGGATTTAGTCGATAATGCAAGGCCTGGAGACAGAATAATTCTTACAGGTATAGTAAGAATCGAACAAGAATCTGTTGCAGGTGTTCAGAGAGGTCATAGTGGATTATACCGATTAAGAATTGAAGGAAATAACATTGAATTTTTGGGTGGGCATGGTTCTAAAATGTCTCGTAAAATAGCAAAAGACGAAGTTTCACCTGAAGAAGAAGAAATGATCAAAGCATTAAGTAAAAGTCCTGATGTATATCAAAAACTAATTGATTCATTTGCTCCTCATATTCAAGGACATTCAGTTATCAAAGAAGCTATTATGTTACTTATCGTTGGTGCTAATCAAAAAATATTGGGTGATGGAAGCAAGATTAGAGGCGACATTAACGTATTTCTAGTTGGAGATCCTGGTACTGCAAAAAGTGAGATGCTAAAGTTTTGTACAAGGATTGCACCACGAGGTTTGTATACTTCTGGTAGAGGTTCAACTGCTGCAGGACTTACAGCTGCTATAGTTAAAGACAAAACTGGAATCATGATGCTTGAAGCAGGTGCAGTAGTGCTTGGTGACCAAGGTCTTGTATGTATAGATGAATTTGACAAGATGAAACCAGAAGATAGAAGTGCTTTACACGAAGTCATGGAACAACAGTCAGCCAGTATTGCAAAAGGTGGTATTGTCGCCACACTAAATGCTAGAACATCAATTTTAGCTGCTGCAAACCCAATGTATGGAAAATATGATCCATTCAAAAATATTACAGAAAATGTAAACTTGCCAATTCCATTGCTTACAAGATTTGACTTGATTTTTGTTGTAAGAGATATTCCAAGTAAAGAAAAAGATGAAAGAATTGCTAGACACATTATAGAACTGCATTCTATACAAGGAACAGACAAACGTTCTGTAATTGATGTTGATTTACTAACAAAATATCTCTCATATGCAAAACGTGGTACTCCTAAAATGACAAAAGATGCTGAAGAAAAGATCCTCGAATACTATCTCCAGATGAGAAATGTAGAATCCGAAGAGATGATTACAGTTACGCCAAGACAACTAGAGGGAATTATCAGACTCTCTACTGCAAGAGCAAGATTACTCATGAAAAACGAGGTAGAACTAGAAGATGCTGAGCGTGCAATCTTCTTGCTTCAGAGTATGCTTGAGGACGCAGGAGTAGATGTCAATACTGGAAAAGTAGATCTTGGAGTATTACAAGGAAAACCAAGAAGTGAGGTTTCAAAGATGCAATTATTCATGGATGTTCTCAGA
Source organism: Candidatus Nitrosopumilus sp. (assembly GCA_963667665.2). Classification (GTDB taxonomy): domain Archaea; phylum Thermoproteota; class Nitrososphaeria; order Nitrososphaerales; family Nitrosopumilaceae; genus Nitrosopumilus. The sequence goes on along the minus strand of OY763927.2, from coordinate 1,300,470 downwards.
GGCCTTGAAGGTGATAACAAGGTACCCGTAGAAGAAAAGTTGTTTGTCAGGGAACTAGAAAAGAGTGATAAATTCACTGAAGATGAGGCAAGAAACTATATCCGAAGAATGCTTAGAGAAGCATCTATTTATGAATCAAGACCCGGTCATTATAACCGAGTATGAAAATAGAGAAACTAGATCTTCCCGATTCTGCAATTGAATTTTTAAAATCACAAGGTTATGAAAAATTATATCCTCCACAAGCTGATAGTATTGAATCTGGCTTACTAGATGGGAAAAGTATTCTAGTATCTGCTCCTACTGCAAGTGGAAAGACCCTGATTGCAATGCTTGCAATAATTAGTTATCTTTCAAAGAATACCGGCAAGGTGATTTATCTTAGTCCTTTACGTGCATTGGCTGCTGAAAAATTCTCAGAATTTAAAAAATTAGAAAAAGTTGCAATAGGAAATAAAGTCAAAGTCAGTATATCAACTGGAGACTATGAAAATATTGAAAAGAATTTGGAGAAAAGTAATGTTTTAATTTTAACAAATGAAAAAATGGATTCAATTATTAGGCATGGTGCTGAATGGGTTGAAGAAATTGGACTAGTAATTACTGATGAAGTCCATTTAATTGGAGATGAAAATCGAGGTCCAACACTTGAGATGATTCTTACACAACTAAAATTACTAGAAACAAAACCTCAGATTGTAGGTCTTAGTGCTACTATTACAAATTCTGATGAGATTGCAGATTGGCTTGATTGCAAGCTAGTAAAAAATGACTGGAGACCTGTACCTCTAACAGAGGGAGTATGTGATGCAGGCGAAGTTACTATGAATGATGGTAAAACCTTTTCAGTTGAGCGTAGCATACGTGGAACTCCTATTGATTTAGGCGTACAATCAGTAAAAGAAGGAGGTCAATCTTTAGTATTTGCAGAGACTAGAAACCGTTCAAAATCTCTTGCAACAAAAGCAGCAGATGCCATCTCTCAAATTTTAGAAAAAAAAGATTTGAAGGAATTAGAAAAAACCTCAAAAAAAATTCTAGCCCAAAATGAACATACAGAATTAATAAAGACATTAGCATTTCTTGTTAAAAAAGGAGTTGCATTTCATCATGCAGGGTTGAATCAAAATTGCAGAGAGACAATAGAAACAGAATTTCGTAAAGGAACTATCAAGTTATTGTCATCCACACCAACTTTAGCAGCTGGAGTTAATCTTCCAGCAAGAAGAGTTGTAATTTCAAATGTTAATCGGTATAATGCAAAAGTTGGGGCAAATAGACCCATTAGTATTTTAGAATACAAACAACTCTGTGGCAGAGCTGGAAGACCACAATATGATGATTATGGAGAAGCAATAATTGTTGGAAATGGAAATACTGCGGACTTGATTGATTATTATGTTAATGGAGAACCAGAACCAATAATTTCAAAGATTACTGATGACAAATCTCTGCGAACTCACATACTTAGTGTTATAGTTACACATCCTGGAATTAAAAAAGATGAGATCTTGGAATTTTTCTTACAAACATTAGGAGGTTTACAATCAAGAAAACCTACAATAAAATTTGCAATTGATATTTCTTTGCGTTTTTTATCCAGCAAATATCTGATAATCAAAAAAGGTGAAAGATATGCAGCTACTGAATTTGGAAAAAAGACATCAATGTTGTATATTGATCCTTTAACTGCAACATACTTTAGAGATGCTATTGAAAATGTATCCCAAGAAAGAAAACATACATTTGGATTTTTGCACTTGATCTCAAACTGTGAAGAATTTTTCCCAAAATTCTCACTTCGAAAGAAGGATTATGAATCTGCCAGTCTTTTGATAGAAAATAATTCTTCAGAATTGCTTGAACAAATTTCAGAATATGATTGCTCAAGAAGCCTTTTGGCCTTACAGGCTTGGATTACCGAATCTTCAGAATTGTCACTATCTGATAACCTTGGAATTGAGTCAGGAGACATGCATAGGATGACGGAGACTGCAAATTGGCTTTCATACTGCCTCAGAGAGATCTCCAAGCATGTGAAAAGAGCTGATTTGCTTGAAGAACTTGGTAATCTAAGAAAAAGAATTGTTTATGGAATTCGAGAGGAATTGCTTGAACTAGTTAGAGTCAAAGGAATTGGAAGGGTTAGAGCCAGAACTCTCTACAAACATGGAATTAAGAATTTAGATGATTTGGCAAAAATTCCAGTGAATAAATTAGCAGAAATAGATAAAATTGGTTCAACCCTTGCAGATAACATAAAGTCTGAATTACGAAAGGTTAGATAATTGATTGAATTAATACTTCCAGCAGTAGCTTCTTGCATAGTTGCGTTTTTTGTCGTATTTCTAATGACTCCTCCTTTAATCAAATTTCTAGGAAAAAGAAATCTAGCAGTAAAAGACATGAACAAAAAAGAAGATGTAATGGTTGTCAGACCAGGTGGACCATCCATAATTGTAGGAATCATTGCATCAGAAATTGTTCTTTATGCATTTTTACAGTTAAATGAAATTCTTGCCATAATTATTACTACGTCTGCTGCTTTTGTAATTGGATACATTGATGATAGAAAAGTAATGGGTGGTTGGTTCAAACCTGTTGCACTTGCATTTGCAGCAATTCCCATTATCGCATTGGGTGCATATGATTCAAATCTTGCCTTTCCGTTATTTGGAATAGTACAAATCCCAGTACTCTATCTTGCTTTGATAGTTTTTATAATTCCTATTACTGGAAATACAATTAATTCAATTGATGTTCTAAATGGAGTTGCTAGTGGCTTTATGGTAATTGCAAGTTTTTCATTGTCGATATGTTTGTTTATTGTACAAAATTATGAAATTGCAATAGTTAGTTTGCCACTAGGATTTGTTTCATTGGCTTTTTATAAATACCATAAAGTTCCAAGCAAGATTTTTCCCGGAGATTCAGGAGCATTAACATTTGGTGCAATGTATGGAACAATTGCAATTGTAGGTGGTGTAGAAATTTTAGCTGCCATTGCATTATTGCCTGCTGTTATCAACTCATTTTTGTTCCTATCAAGCGTAAAACGAATAGTAGAGCATAGACAAATCAAGGGAAAACCAGTAGATCATACTGATGATTTCCTACTTAGGGCAACTGATGACAAGACTGCTCCTATTACTTTGGTAAGACTGATACTTGCAGGAGGGCCATTATCTGAAAAACAAGTTGGATTTGCAATTTTCAAACTAGCTATATTTTCAGGAATTTTGGCTATAATTACTGCATTTATGATGGGGGTTTCTCTTTGAAGTCTGATCTTTTTGGATTTTTGTTTGCAATGTGGATTTTGATACTTGTCGGCGGTGGAATTGTTGTTACAATATTAGGACCAATTTCTGTTTCTGGATTTGGTGAATTTGATATGTTTATTGGATCTATAATTAAAGCAATAGTTGCAATTATTTTAGTTGTAATATGGATTTTAATTCTGTCTAAATTGAAAAACTTGATTTTTAAAAAAGAGATAAAGTCTTAACTCTCTTTCCACTTTCTTTGTTTCTTGTCATATTCTTCTCTAGTGTATCTGATTGTAGCTGGAGAACCAATGACAACAGTGTTTTCAGGAACATCTCTTGTTACAACTGCGCCCATTCCAACAACACTGTTTTTTCCTATAGTGACTCCTGCTTTGATTACTGCACGTGCACCAATTATTGCATTGTCTTTAATTGTAACACCGACCATTTTATCACACATGGGATAAGGATCATTTGTTAATGCAACTGCTGGACCAATGAATACATTTTTTCCAATTATGGATAACGGTGGAATGTATGCTTGACCTTCTATCTTTGTATTCTCTCCAATCTTTACATTGTAATCAATATGTGCAAGAGAACCAATCTTAACATTGTCTCCAATCTCTACATTATCTCCAACATATGAAAAATGCCAAATCTGTACATTCTGACCAATTTTTGCTTTTTCAGAAATAAAATTTGTAACCATTATCTCACAAATGCCATGGGTTTGCCTTTGTAATAATTTTTTCAGGTAATTTGTCCTTGTTAGTTTTTAGAAATTCTAATTCTTGTTTTTTGTCTCTTAATTCATCCGGAAGCATTATTGGAATCTCTTCAATAATTGGATAAAATCTGGAACATTTTGAGCAAAATAGTGCTCCTTCGGAGACAATATTGTCTTTCTCTTTAATTTCAAATAATTCTAGAGGGTGATTTTTGTCTATTGGGCATGCCAAAATATCCATCATTGTTTTGTTCATTTTAGATCTAGATAGATTGGTATTCCTTTTTGACTAGATAAAAGTGCAGCTTCTGCAATTTTTGTAACATTAACTGCTTCTTGTGATTTTACAACTTGTTCATTTTTACCTTCAATTGCTCCAAGAAAACTTTGAATTTCTAATAATAATGGTTCTTGTTTTTCATTTTGAATAATTTCTGATTCATCATTTTTTTCCACAATGATTTCTTGAGTAATAAAGTCTGATGAAATTATAGCATCTGTACATACAGCATTAAATTTTCTAACTTTTTTTGGCGTAATCCAGTTTGATGAAATGATTGCAACTTTGTCATCTTTGTATCCAAGCATAATGCTTGCAAAATCTTCATGTTCATGTTTTATTTTACCTGCTCTTGCAAATACCACATGTGGCATATCATCAAACAACCAATTTGCAGTATCAATATCATGAACTGAAGTATCATAGATAATCCCAACATCTTTGATATGAAGAGGCATTCTATTTTCACGATGAAATTCTAGCATTACCAAATCTCCAAATTTCTTTTCCTTGACAAATTTTTTTACAACATCTACTGCAGGATTAAATCTCTCAATATACCCACATGTTAAAACTACTTTATTTTTCTCTGCAAGTTTGGCAAGTTTTTCACCATCTTCAGATTTGTACGTCATTGGTTTTTCTACAAAAACATGTTTTTTTGCATCTAACAATTTTGTTGCAATTTCTGTGTGAGTTGATGTAGGTGTTACTACAAATGCTCCATCAAACTCTTCTGAACTAAGTAGCTCATCTAATGATTCATAATGATTTACAGAATACTTTTCTCCATATTCTTTACTTCTTTGAGAATCTGCATCACAAACAGCTGAAAGTACACCTAATTGAGATAAAATTCTCGTATGGTTTTTACCCCATCCACCGGTTCCAATTTGAACAATTTTCATCTAATACACCTCTGTTAACCAATGAGAATAGTCATCATTTTTGTTCATTACTATGTCTGTATACTCTTGCATCATCTTCTTTGTTATATCTCCCGGTTTACCATTACCTATCTTTTTTGAATCCATTGATATGATAGGAGTGATTTCAGCTGCTGTTCCTGTTAGAAAAATCTCATCAGACATAACTAACTCATCTCTAGAAATGTATCTCTCAACTACATCAATATCTAAATCTCTTGCAATTTTGATTACTGCATCACGAGTAATACCTTCAAGTGCTGATGATGCTAGTGATGGTGTTACTAACTGTCCATCTCTTACAATGAAGATATTTTCTCCTGGCGCTTCACTAACATTTCCATTATGATCTAACAAAATTGCTTCATCAACACCATTTCTTTTTGCTTCTTGTGTTGCAATTATAGAATTTAGATAATTTCCTCCCATTTTTGCTTGTGAAGGAGTAGCTAAATCTGAGAATTTTCTCCAAGATACTACTCCTGCTGAAATTCCATTCTTGTTAAACAAATTTCCAAAAGGAAATGTAAAAATTGCAACATTAGTTGGTGCCTTTTCTGTTACATGTAGATTTATTCCATAATCCCCAACAAAGTAAAATGGTCTGATATAACATGATTTTTTAATCTTATTTTTTTTACAGATTCCAGTAATTGCATCAGTGATTTCCTTGTCAGAGAAATTAAGTGAAATATTATAAAACTGACCTGATCTTCTAAACCGCTTTACATGCTCATCTAGTCTAAACACATAGAGATTCTTTCCATTCCAATATGCCCTTACTCCCTCAAAGATTGACGTTCCATAATGAATTGCATGAGTAGTTAATGGAACTTGAGCTTTTTCTGTAAGAACATATTTTCCATCAAACCAGACATATTTTGAAAGTGGAAGTTTCATAGAAAATTTTTTACTGAATGTGTATTAATCTCTATTTATTTTGAATATCCTTCTTTAGGAAATTTCATTCCTAAAACTCTAGTAGTTTTATCTTCCATATTTGCAAATTTCTCAACTGTTTTCCATTCTTCTTCAATTATCTTGATTATACTTTCTGGCACATCATTTTTCCATGTGGATTCTTTCCCAAGTGCAGCATCAAATAATTTTTCTTTAACAGATGATGCAGAAAGTGATTTTCTTTTCCCTAACTTTGGTTTTAGTCTGTACATTTTTAACATATAACCCTCAGCTTTGTCTCCTGTATATGAAAAATAATCTCCTTCTACTCCCTGCAGAATTTGTTTTTTTAATTTCCATGACCTTGATCTGACTAAAGGTGGCAAGTATTTTTTAAATGGAGCAAGAAATGCATAATCATCTGTAATTTGAATTGAATCTTCAAAAACTGATATGAGCATTTTCTTTCTGGTTTCAAAATTAAATGGAAAACTTTTACTGTTTATTTCTCTGTCATCATCTCTGAAAACTACAGGCATGACTTTAACAATATCAGCTTCTTTTTTCAACTCTGAAATAATTTCAACATGTGCATTTGTCAGTGGATTTAGATGCGCAAGATATAGTGCAGTAATCAATTATAATCACTAAATAAATCTCATATTTCAATGATTGATTTTTTGATAATTCTATCCGTATGATTCGTATTTGAGTTCAAAGCTTCCGTCTTCACGTTTGTCATGTTCTGTAACAAAACCTAGTGGCTTTAAAAAGTCCATTACACCATCTATTGTTCCTTGCCAACCACAAACATAGAAAATTGTATTCTCTTTAGTAATTTTTTTCTCAATTAATTCTTCTAGTGGTGACATTCCATTCTCCCTAGGTCTTAGAAATGTTTCAACTCTTCCAATTTGACCGCCCCATGATCTGTTAAACCATTCTTGAGGTCTACTTACTGCGGCTCTGTACTTAAAGTTCCATACATCTTTGCCTTTCTCAATACTCTCATTTTCAAGTGAAGTTAGCAAATCTTTGTAACTTAACTCATCAACGTAACTTGCACCCTGTAATACTATGATTTCTCGCTTATCTCCAGTGTCATGAAAATGCTGTGCAAAACTAACGAATGGTGCAAGGCCTGTACCTCCACCTATACAAATAATTCGTCTGCTATCTTTTTTTCCATTGGGAAGTTCTTCGTTAATGTCAAGGGCTTTACCTGTAGGTTTTAACCAAAGAATTTCGTCTCCTTCTTTTAAATTAAATAATTGTGTAGTTAATCTACCTGGAAGTGGTTTTCTAACCCATCTAATTACAAGCTCAATGTAATCTTTATTTTCTGGATGCGATGCAATTGAATATGCTCGTCTAACAATCTTTCCACCTTCTAGAGGATTTGGTAATCCCAATGTGATAAATTGACCAGCTTTAAAATCTGGAACTGGAGCAACATTACCCTCTTCATCTTTTGGAACTAATCTAATAATCACAAGATCCTCTTTTAATAATTGAACATATGTGACAGTTGCTTTGTTATCTACCACCATAACGATTCAATCATGATTAATTATGGTTAAATATCTTTTGTGTTAACTTCATACTAGATTTTACTTACACCGCTAAACGTTAATAACCAATTTGAAAAATATTATTCGATCAGAATTCTGATTAATGGGCCGGTCGTCTAGTCCGGTAGGATAGGTGCATGGCATGCATCGGATCGAGGGTTCAAATCCCTTCCGGTCCACTTTTTTTTAATATAGAAACTAATTTTTTTATTTCAGGATCTTTTTCTTTACTAATTTCATTTATTGTATTTTTTGAAATTATAATATTTAGATCAATAACTGCCTGAAGAGCACTTTTTCTTACTTCCAAATTAGAGTCTAACAGAGATTCAAGAAAAGTTTCTTTAGCTTCTTGAGCTTTGAGATATCCTAGTGCCCCAATTGCACATTCTCTGACCATAGACCGTTCATCTTTTACAAGTTTTAAAATTTCTGGAATTGCAGTTGTTTCATTTCTATTTGCTAATATCAATGATGCAAAACCTCTGATATTTTTGCTTGTAGAATTCAAACTTTTAATTAAAAAATTTGAAATTTTATTTTCATTTAATACAAGTGAACTAAATGCCTCTCCTCTAACCTGAATATCATCATCATCTAATTTTAAAATCATTTTTTCCAAAAATTCTGGATTTTTTGTACAATCTAATGTTTGTAAAATTTTGATTTTTTCTTCACAACTTCCTAATTCTAAAATCTTTGAAATATTTTCCAAGTTCAGAATAAATTACTCTTTTGTAGTTAATATTAGTTCAAATTTTTTGCAAAATTTCCATTAAATTCAAAAAAATTCCTTTAGCTTTAAATTATCCTTAAATGGTTGAATGTTATGTCGACAGATAACACACAGACTTCTGAATCTAAAGAAACTCCAGAAGATACACAGACTTCTGAATCTAAAGAAACTCCAGAAGATACAGAGACTTCTGAATCTAAAGAAACTCCAGAAAATACAGAGACTTCTGAATCTAAAGAAACTCCAGAAAATACAGAGACTTCTGAATCTAAAGAAACTCCAGAAAATACAGAGACTTCTGAATCTAAAGAAACTCCAGAAAATACAGAGACTTCTGAATCTAAAGAAACTCCAGAAAATACAGAGACTTCTGAATCTAAAGAAACTCCAGAAAATACAGAGACTTCTGAATCTAAAGAAACTCCAGAAAATACAGAGACTTCTGAATCTAAAGAAACTCCAGAAAATACAGAGACTTCTGAATCTAAAGAAACTCCAGAAAATACAGAGACTTCTGAATCTAAAGAAACTCCAGAAAATACAGAGACTTCTGAATCTAAAGAAACTCCAGAAAATACAGAGACTTCTGAATCTAAAGAAACTCCAGAAAATACAGAGACTTCTGAATCTAAAGAAACTCCAGAAAATACAGAGACTTCTGAATCTAAAGAAACTCCAGAAGATACACAGACTTCTGAATCTAAAGAAACTCCAGAAGATACACAGACTTCTGAATCTAAAGAAACTCCAGAAAATACACAGACTTCTGAATCTAAAGAAACTCCAGAAGATACACAGACTTCTGAATCTAAAGAAACTCCAGAAAATACACAGACTTCTGAATCTAAAGAAACTCCAGAAGATACACAGACTTCTGAATCTAAAGAAACTCCAGAAGATACACAGACTTCTGAATCTAAAGAAACTCCAGAAGATACACAGACTTCTGAATCTAAAGAAACTCCAGAAGATACACAGACTTCTGAATCTAAAGAAACTCCAGAAGATACACAGACTCCAGAAGATACACAGACTTCTGAATCTAAAGAAACTCCAGAAGATACACAGACTTCTGAATCTAAAGAAACTCCAGAAGATACACAGACTTCTGAATCTAAAGAAACTCCAGAAGATACACAGACTTCTGAATCTAAAGAAACTCCAGAAGATACACAGACTTCTGAATCTAAAGAAACTCCAGAAGATACACAGACTTCTGAATCTAAAGAAACTCCAGAAGATACACAGACTTCTGAATCTAAAGAAACTCCAGAAGATACACAGACTTCTGAATCTAAAGAAACTCCAGAAGATACACAGACTTCTGAATCTAAAGAAACTCCAGAAGATACACAGACTTCTGAATCTAAAGAAACTCCAGAAGATACACAGACTTCTGAATCTAAAGAAACTCCAGAAGATACACAGACTTCTGAATCTAAAGAAACTCCAGAAGATACACAGACTTCTGAATCTAAAGAAACTCCAGAAGATACACAGACTTCTGAATCTAAAGAAACTCCAGAAGATACACAGACTTCTGAATCTAAAGAAACTCCAGAAGATACACAGACTTCTGAATCTAAAGAAACTCCAGAAGATACACAGACTTCTGAATCTAAAGAAACTCCAGAAGATACACAGACTTCTGAATCTAAAGAAACTCCAGAAGATACACAGTCTTCTGAATCTAAAGAAACTCCAGAAGATACACAGACTTCTGAATCTAAAGAAACTCCAGAAGATACACAGACTTCTGAATCTAAAGAAACTCCAGAAGATACACAGACTTCTGAATCTAAAGAAACTCCAGAAGATACACAGTCTTCTGAATCTAAAGAAACTCCAGAAGATACACAGTCTTCTGAATCTAAAGAAACTCCAGAAGATACACAGTCTTCTGAATCTAAAGAAACTCCAGAAGATACACAGTCTTCTGAATCTAAAGAAACTCCAGAAGATACACAGACTTCTGAATCTAAAGAAACTCCAGAAGATACACAGTCTTCCAAACCTAGAGAAAATACACAGTCTTCCAAACCTAGAGAAAATACACAGTCTTCCAAACCTAGAGAAAATACACAGTCTTCCAAACCTAGAGAATCTTCAGGTACCAGAGATACTATATTCATTGGTAAGAAACCATTGATGGCATATGTAACATCAGCGCTTATTCAATTGGCAAACTTATCAGCCGTCTACATCAAAGCTAGAGGCATGAGCATTGGCCGTGCTGTAGATGTAGCTCAAATCATTGCACGAAAAACAGAAAGTGCAGGCTACGCTGTTGGTGAAATCAAAATTGGCTCTGAAGCATTAGAGTCACAAGACGGTAGAACCAGAAACGTTTCAACGATAGAAATTGAAGTAAAGAGAACCACAGCATAGCTGCGCTTTACTTGAAATTTTTCTTTTATTTTCTTTTTGAAAATTTGAACTTCTTTTCCATCTTTCTGAACTTTGGAAGTTCAACTAGATCATTAAACTGATCAAAATTCACAACTTTATGTTTGTATTTTGTAGTGTTACCTGATTTCTTTAATTCTTTTAGAATATTCATGGTTGCAAATGAGTTAGCATACAAAACAGATAGTGGATAAAGAATTATTTTAAATCCCATCTTGTTTAATGTTTCAGCTGAACTCAATGGAGTAACTCCTCCTTCAATCATGTTTGCAACTAATGGCGCATTGATCTCCTTTCCAATCTTTTTCATCTCTTCTAATGATCTTGGGGCTTCAACAAATATCGCGTTTGCTCCTGTTTTCTTATTTTGCTTTCCACGCTCAATAGCAGCATCTAATCCTTCAGTAGCTCTTGCATCTGTTCTTGCAACAATTATGAAATCTTTGCTTTCTCTTGCGTCAAGTGCGGCTGATAATTTTTCAGTATATTCCTCTTGTGGAATTACTTCTTTTCCTTGCATATGTCCACATCTTTTTGGCCATCTTTGATCTTCAAGAAAAATTCCTGCAGCTCCTGCTGATTCTAATTCCTTAACTATTTTCCATACACTCAAAGCATTTCCATATCCTGTATCTGAATCTACAATTACAGGTACTGAAACTGCTCTGCATATGCGTCTTGCATTATCTACTGTTTCAGCAGCTCCGATAAATCCATAATCTGGCATTCCAAATAGAGTTGCAGATGTTCCATAACCTGTTTGGAACATTGCCTCAAATCCGACTTTTTGGGCAATTTTTGCTCCTAATGCATCATAAACTCCTGGAATGACAAGTGGTTTTTTTGATTTTAACATATTTCTCAAATTTTTCATAATGGTGTTCTTTCTCTGAATTATTTATGATTTTAATCAAAAATTATCTAATACCATTTCAATTTGATTCTTTGAAACTTAAAATAATTTTTCTATTATTGCTATTCGATCTTTATTTCTTTGCCTTTTTTCTTTACTTCTTTTTCTTGAATTTTCTTTAATTCTGATTCAAGAAAATGTTTGTATTTCTTGGTTTCTTCATCAGTCATATGGGCAAAATTTGAACTAAGAATAGATCCCATTGATGAAATCTTTTCTAATAGATCAATAGCAACAAATTTTCCTACATTACTTAGTCTAAATAAAACCTCTAATTGCTTTCTAACAATATCGTTTATCTTATCTACATCATCTGCTGTTTCCTTCCCTTTCTTTGTTAATTGATATTTTCCGTCTTTGGCTTCTTCAATTAATCCTTCATCTAGTAATCTACCTAACAATGGATAGATCAATCCTGGTGATGGTTTCCAAATTCCATTACTTTGTTTAACTGCATAATCGATGATCTCTTTTCCAGTGTGTGTTTTCTTTTTCAATAACTCTAAAATGAAATATCTTGAAAATCCTCTTGGAATTGAACTTCCTACTCTCTGAAACCATTCCGAAATCATCACTAGTGATATCACTAGTGATATATTTTAGTATTTTGGATCACGCCTATCAATTACTACATATTTATCCCACTCAAAGCAAGTTTGTCTGAAAAATGGTTGATTCTATCGAATTTGATTTGATAATCTGTGGTTCTGGTCTTGCTGGTTTGAGAGCTGCAATAGCAGCTACAAAAAAGGGACCAAATCTGAAAATCGGCATTGTTTCAAAATTACAAGTAATGCGTTCTCATTCTGTATCTGCAGAAGGAGGTACTGCAGCAGTAATTTGTGAAGAAGCAGGTGATACTATTGAATCCCATATTTATGATACTGTGAAAGGAAGCGACTTTCTTGCAGACCAAGATGTTGCAGAAAAACTCTGTGTAGAAATGCCAAAAGAAATCTACCAATTAGAACATTGGGGAATGCCATGGTCTAGAAAAGATGATGGTAAAATTGATCAAAGAAATTTTGGTGGTTATAGTTTTCCAAGAGCAACTTATGCATCAGATAAAGTTGGTTTCTTTGAAATGCAGACCTTGTATGACACATGTCAAAAATACGAAAATATTGAATATCTTAACGAATGGTTTGCAACATCAATCATTCATGATGGAAAAAGATTCATGGGACTTACTGCAATAGAATTATCTTCTGGCACATTTTACATAATCAAAGGTAAAGCTCTTATCATTGCGACTGGCGGTGCTGGACGATTGTATAGTTTTTCAACTTATTCATTGTCATCAACTCCAGATGGTTTGGATATGGGATACCGTGCAGGTATGGCACTCAAAGACATGGAGTTTGTGCAATTTCATCCAACAGGAATTTTACCATCTGGAATTTTGATCACAGAAGGTGCAAGAGGAGAGGGTGCTTATCTTCTTAACAACAAAGGTGAACGATTTATGAAAAATTATGCTGAAAGTACAATGGAATTAGCTCCACGTGACATTGTTTCAAGATCAATTATAACGGAAATTCAAGAAGGTCGAGGATTCAAACATGAAACTGGAGTTGATTGTATGAAACTTGATTTAAGACATATCGGAGATGAAAAAATTAAAGAAAAATTAGGTGGAATAAGAGAAATCTCTATCAAATTTTCTGGTATTGATCCTGCCGAAGACTTACTTGACATTAGACCTGTTTGTCATTATATGATGGGCGGAATACATACTGATATTCAAGGAGCAACAGAAATGCTAGGTGTTTGGGCTGCTGGCGAGGCTGCATGTAATAGTGCTCATGGCTCAAATCGATTAGGCGCAAATTCTACCTCTGAATGCCTTGTTTGGGGTAAAATTACAGGAGAATTAGCAGTTGAGTACATCCAAAAGGGCATCCCATCAATTCCTTGGCCTCATCATTTGGTTACAGCCGAAGAGACGAGAATCTATGATGGAATCTTTAGAGGAAATGGTGATGCAAATCCATATGAAATTAGACAACAACTTACTGACACTATGAATGAAAAGGCATATGTTTACAGAAATGAAACTGATCTAGTTGCAGGTCTCAAAAAGATTCGTGAACTAAAAGTGCAGACTTGGAAACATGTTGATGATAAAGCAAAAGAGTATAACACTAACTTTTCAAATGTCATGGAACTTGATTCTATGTTTAGAGTAGCAGAGATTGTGTTGATTGGTGCAATTAATCGAAAAGAATCTCGTGGTGCACACGCTAGAACTGATTATACTAAACGTGATGATGTAAACTTTTTACATCATACACTTGCCTACTATGATCCAAATGAACCAATCATGAAAAAATTTCCAGTAACAATTACTAAGTACAAGCCAGTGGAGAGAAAATATTAGATGACTTCCGACGAACACAAAGAAGGCGTTGGAGGAATGATAAATCCTCGTCGCTATGGCATAGAACGAGTTGCATATTTGTTAATGCGATTAAGTGGATTAGGATTATTGGCATATTTTATAGCTCACATTTATGAAACAAGTAATATTCTGAGGGGACAAGTTGGATGGGATGAGTTAATGGAAATGACATCATCTACTGAAGGACATGCTGTTTTAGCAATTGTAATTGGAATGTGTGTATTTCATACTGTTAATGGAGTTAGAGTGATGTTAGGTCATGGAGGAGTTGGTGTAGGAAAACCTGCTAGACCTGATTACCCATATGATCCAGCATCACAAAACTACAGACACAAGATAGGAATCTATTCTGCAATTGTTCTTGCCGCAGTTGCAATGATGTATGGAATGGCAGTAATGTTTGGTGAATAAGATGAGAGAAAGTACAATCATGAAAATTCACTATGGAACTGCAATTGCAGCAGTAGCACTAGTAGCAGTTCATGTTTTGATGCGTCTTACGCAGGGATTTGCAGAATCCTTAGAATTTGAAAGTGTTCTTGCTAACTACAAATTCGTTCCATATGCTATAATGTTGGAATTGATACTTGTCTTGCTTTCAATTCATGGATTTAATGGACTTAGAGTTATTTTATTGGAATTAAAACAAGGGAAAACTTACGAAAAAGCTGTCTCTTATGGTTGTATTGCTGCAATGGTTGGATTAATAGCATATGGTTCAAGAACAATAATTGTTACTAACATGGGGATGGTATAGAAATGGCACAGGTATCTAGTATTGCAGAAGAACAAACATCAACGCCATTATCTTCTTCAAAATCAATTACACTTAGAATTTCACGATATAATCCAGCATACGATGAAACAAGTGGATTTATGGAGTTTTCTGTTCCATATGAAAAATGGACAACTGTTCTAGATGCAATTCTTGAGGTCAAAAAACATTTTGATCATTCAGTAGCAGTTCGATATTCTTGTAGACAAGCTTCATGTGGTTCGTGTGGAATGATGATCAACGGAAAACCAAAACTTGCATGTTTTACAAAAATTACTGAATTAAACTCTGATGTAATTACAGTTGAACCTATGAGTAATTTTCCAATTATTCGTGATTTGGCAGTAAAGTTTGAAAAATTGTTTGAATCTCATCATAAAATCAAACCATATCTAATACGAGATGATTCAGAAATAGAATCTGATGAAAAAGAATTCTTACAAACTCCTGAAGAAGTAGAACAATACATACAATTTGCTAATTGTATCAAATGTGGTTTATGTAATTCTGCATGCCCTACCATGGCAACAGATTCTTCATTTGTTGGACCACAAGCATTAGCTCAAGCATATCGATATGTTGCTGATAGCAGAGATAAGGGAAAAGATTCCAGACTTAAGATAATTGATGAATCTCATGGTATTTGGAGATGTCACTTTGCTGGTTCTTGTAGTCAAGTATGTCCAAAAGGAGTTGATCCTGCAATGGGAATACAACTACTTCGAGGCTATTTGTTAGGATTTAGAAGTTAACCTAGTTTTTTTGGGTTTGGGCTATTGTTTACCTGATTGTTAATTTGTTCTGCCATAAAGTGATTTGAAACATTTACTTTGACATCATCTACTCCATCTACCTTCAAAAGATAATCGTGCACATCTTGGCAAATCTTAAAACCAAAAACTGCTGGACAGAATGGACTAGTAAGATGCAAATCAACTTTAACATTACTATTATTGATATCAACTTCATCAATCAACTCTAATTCAACAATTGATGTATTGATTTCTGGATCCACAATCTTAGATAACTCATCGAAGATTTTTACTCGAAGCAATTTGATATCTTGACTCATGTTTGGCAAAAGCGTCGATGCTATATATAACCATTCTAAAATCTTATGTGATGTATCGTTCACGTCTTGGAAATGATTTGAGTGATATTACTTTAGATTATATTTCCTCAATAAATGATGATTTTGAAATTGCACTTTATGATATTCTTGGAAGTCAAGCTCATACTTTAATGTTATTTCAAAATAACATCATAACAAAAAATGATGCAAAAAAGATCTTGTCGGCATTAGAGAATTTGAAAAAAGAAAAATTTGATTCATCATCTGGAGCAGAGGATATCCATGAATTAATTGAATCACTTGTTATCAAAAAGGCTGGAATGGCAAGTGGAGGAAAAATGCATACTGCAAGGTCGCGTAATGATCAAGTTGCATTAGATATTAGAATGAAAATTAGAGATGATATCAACATTATTTGTAATTGCCTTCTAGATGCCATTGAAGCTCTAGTTTCTGTGGCTAAAAATCATCAAAAAACAATAATGCCACTTTATACTCACCTTCAACAAGCTCAAGCTGGTTTATTTTCTCATTACCTTTTGGCACATGCAGATGTTTTGTCTAGAGATTTCCAACGACTTTATGGAACATTTGAACGAGTAAACCAAAGTCCACTTGGCGCAGGACCTGTTGGTGGAACAAGTATCCAAATTGATAGACATAGCACTGCAAAGATGTTGGGTTTTGATGGTCTTGTTGAGAATTCAATTGATGCTACAAGTACGCGTGATTTTGTAGCAGAATATGTTGCAATGGTTTCAATTTTGATGACTAATCTAAGTAAGATATCTGAAGATTTTATCCTCTGGTCTACATCTGAATTTTCTTTTATTGAACTTGCTGATGAATTTACGTCTCCTTCAAGCGTAATGCCTCAAAAGAAAAATCCAGATATTTTAGAATTGACACGAGGTAAAACTGCTCAAGTTATTGGAAACCTAACTGCAATTCTAACTACTATCAAAGGACTAGCATCTGGCTATGGACGTGATTTACAACAAATAAAATCATCTATTTGGTCAACATCAAAAATATCCATCAGTTCACTATTAATTCTAAAATCAATACTTCTCACTTTGAACGTAAATGAAAAACAAATGAAAAAAATTACAGAGTCAAGTAATCTTATTGCATTAGATATTGCTGAAAAATTAGTTCAAGAGGGAATTCCATTTAGAGTTACACATAAAATTACAGGTATTTTGGTTCAATTAGCACATCAATCAAAAAAACCTATTTCCAAATTGACTTTACCAGAAATAAAAAAATCTGTAGTTGATACTAAAGTTGATCCCAAAATTGTTTCAAAAATTGTCTCTTCTGTTACTGTTGTCTCTTCTCTAAAGGACAGAAAATCATTTGGTTCCTCTGGATTTGATGAACAGAAAAGAATGATTTCTGATAGAATTGAAATGATCAATAACTATAGAACCACTATAACTAACAGGGAAAATGAAATCAATTCATCTATTGAAAACTTGGAAAAACAAGTTAAAGAATTAATTCAATAAATAAAAGAAAGAAAAGTAGCGGGTCTAGAGGGATTCGGACCCTCGACAACCGGATTAAAAGTCCGGTGCGCTACCTGGCTGCGCCATAGACCCTCATGAAAAATGCTTTACGTGTATAATTTAGACTTTTACAAAATTTTTTATCGTGACAGAAACTTTTAATCTGGCAATTTGATTCAAAGTATTTGTGCCCTTGTAGTATAGCCCGGTCTAGAATTCGGCCCTGTCACGGCTGAGACGCGTGTTCAAATCCCGCCGAGGGCGCCATAATTTTTATAAAATCTAATTTATCTGAAAATCCTTTAACAATCGATCAGAATTATATTTACAGATATTAATAATCAAAAAAGAAATGATCAACGATTTTTCATACAAGAATCTTAAAATTCAGGCAACTTCAGTAAATTTTGATGTCTGAGGAGAAAAAGGAATCCGAAGTAGACGCAAAACCTTCAGAAGATACAGCATCAGATAAATCATCTACAGAAAAAGTTGCAAAAACTAAAGCTGCAAAAGAAGCCAAAGTGGCAGTAGATGCTACAAGTAAAGCTGATGCAGCAGCAAAAGCAGCTGAAAAAGCAGAAATTGCAGCACAAAAAGCTATTGCAAAAGCAGCAGCTGCAAAAGATAAAGCAGAATCTGCAGCAGAAGCAGAATACAAGGCAATTGCCGATGAAGTAAAAGAAGATGCAGTAAAGGGTCCTGATTATACATTCAAGAGACAAGGCGAAGAAATCTTTAGACGAGAGATGGGTGAACCAGAATTTTGGTTAGATAAGAAAGATCGATTCCCACGACCAATTCTTTCAGCAGAAGAACAGGAATCTATAACAAGAGAAGCTGAGAGGTTCCAAGATGTAACTCCTAATTATGTTCCTGAACATGTTCTTAGTCCAGAGTTTGGTGGTGTTTCAAATTATGAAAAAGCAGTTGATACATTTATAGAAGAATCTAAACAAATACTTGAAAAATTAAAAAATGATCCAGAAGCTACTGAAAAACAAATCAAAAATGCTAAAAATGATATTACTTACTTAAAGTCATTACATGAAAATTTCTACATCGGAATGAATGTTTTCAGAACTGCAAAAGGCGGACGGGACAAGATAAAATCTTAATGGTGAATGATTTGGGTAAAGTAAGTTTTGATGTAATGAATGCAAGAGTCACTTTCAAAAATGTTCCTCTACATATGCTATCAAAATTTAATTTCAAAGATGTAATTGCAGCATCTGAAGAATTCAAAAAAATTTCTGGTGTTGATGAATGTGTAATTATTCAAACAGCAAGTAGAGTTGAAATCTTTTTAGTAAGCAATGTTGAAACTTCTGATTCTCCAGATGCAAGAAGAGCTGAAGGAAAAACTCTTGTGTTAAATCAAATCAAAGATACTTGGATACCTTTGTCTACATTAAACCAGAATGATATTGATCATTTTGATCAAACTCTTGAAGTATACAAAGGCGATGATGTTTATCTTCATCTATTACGTTTAGCATCTGGATTGGATTCTCCAGTTATTGGAAAACAAGAAATATTTGATGAGATTGTTTTGTCATTCGCTAAGGCAAAGAGTGCAGGCGTATCTGGCAAAATTCTTAATAAATTATTTGAAAGCGTAATTAGATTATCTCTAAGAATGCGAGATACCACAGGAATTGCAAAAGATGTTGTTTCTCTTGGTGATGTTGCAATAAAACTAGTAGATGAAAAAGCAGGACTTGATGCCAAGAAAAAAGTATTACTTATTGGTACTGGTGAGCAAGCTGCTATGGTTGCCAAAACTTTGAAGAAAAGAGACATCAACTTTGATGTCACAAGTAGAACAATTGATCGTGCAACTGGATTTACAACACTCTTGGGAGGAAATCCTATTGAGTTTAATGAAGCTTTATCTGGTTTTGATAAATATGATATTATCTTTGTTGCAACGACTTGTGATTATTTCTTAATCACTTATGATGGAATCCATTTGGCGATGGAAGAAAAGAAAAAAGGTACACTAATTTTAGATTTGTCAGAACCTAGAACTGTAGCTGAAGGAATTACAGCACTTCCAGGAATTAAATTATTGTTTAGAGATCAAATTTATGAAATTTATGAAGAAGGTGTTAAAGCTAGAGTAAACATTGTTCCTGCAGTTGAAAAAATTATTGCAAAAGAAGTGCCTATTTTATCTATGACAATGCAAAAATTAGATTCTTAATTTTCTTAAATTCCTTGTTTTCTTAAGAGAAACTGCATTACTGCTTCCTTAGAATAGTCTATTCCATGTTCTTCATCAGTGTGTTTTCTAAAATTCACTATGACCTCTTCCATTTCCCCTTCTGCTACAAAATCACATTCAAATCCGTAATCTCCACACTTGAGTTTTGCCATACTTTAGGAAAAATACTACAATATAAAAATCCACAGGTATGTCTGATCTAATAAAATTGCTTTTCTAATTATAAAAATTAAATTTATGATTATTTTCTTGGAAATTCTTTCTATCCGTAAGATTCAAACTTTATTCCAAAACTTCCATCGGGATTTTTCTCGTGTTCCGTAACAAAACCTCTTGAACCAAGAGAGTCAATTACACCATCAATTGTACCTTGATAACCACAAATGTATACTATGGTGTTCTCTGGCGTTATTTCTTCTCCTACCATTTCATCTACTGGTGATAATCCCGTTTTTTTATCAAGCTTGAAAAATGATTCTACTCTGCCTACATGGCCAGACCAAGATCTGTTATAGTATTCTTTTGGTCTACTGATGGCTGCCCTATATCTAAAGTTCCATTGATCACTTCCCCTTTTTTTACTATCATTTTCCAAATCTGTTAAAAGTCGTTTGTAACTTAATTCATCAATGTAACTTGCTCCGTGCAAAATAATCAATTCTCTTTTGTCATTAGTATCATGGAAATGATGTGCAAATGCAATAAATGGTGCTAATCCTGTTCCACCGCCAACACAAATAACTCTTCTATTGTCTTTTTCTCCGTTAGGTAACTTTTCACTAATTTGTAATGCAGCTCCTGTAGGATATCCTAGTGATACTTCATCACCAACACCTAGATAAAATAATTCAGTTGTAACACGACCTGGAAGTGGTTTTCTTACCCATCTAATTACAAATTCAAAATAATCTCTATTCCCTGCATGGGATGCAAGTGAATATGCTCTTCTAACTACCTTTTTTTCTGCTGGTATTGGAAGACCAATAGTTAGAAATTGACCAGTTCTGTATTCTGGCATTCCATTTTCTGGAACTACTCGCATAATTACAAGATCTTCTTTTAACATTTCCATATAAGTGACCTTTGCCTTCATCTCAGAAACCATACAAGAAGCTTTTCTCCTATTATAGATAAAAATATTTCTTTTATATTTTCATTCTCAAAATTCGATTACTGCTCTCAAGTATGAAAAACTATAAAATTACTTGTGAAAATTTAATTTTCTATTGTAATTTGTTCACTGATTGATCTGCGATACTATTTCATCTAGAATTTTCTGATTTGCAGCAGCAATAAAAGAAACTCTTGTATCATAACTTAGATCAGCATCAAGTGGGTTCAAATCTGCATCTAATAGTAATCCTCCTGCTTCTTTAACAATTAGATACCCTGCAGCAATATCTTGAATTCTAATTTTATCTCTCAAATCAATAAAAACATCCATCAATCCTCTTGCAAATAATGCCATTTCTAGGGCATTTGCACCAAAATGTCTTGTGTGATTGTGGTTTTCAAATATTGGATGTAATCGTTTCATCAAATCTATTGATGCCCCAGATATGTTAATGCCAACTATTTTGTATATTGGATCACTGTTGTGAACTTTGATTTGCTCCTCATTGAAAAATGCGCCTTTATTTTTTGAAGCCCAATACATTTCTCCATTTGTTAGATTTGTAATAACTCCATCTGTAATTGAACTAAGTTTATTCTCAGTTGCAAATGCCAATGAACTACAGAAAAAAGGAACACCACGTACTGCATTAGCAGACCCATCTATAGCATCCATAATGATATATCCTTTAGAATTATCTGACAATTCAACTCTTCCACATTCTTCACCTAAAACAATACATTCAAAATTAATTTCTTTGAGATAATCTAAAACTGTTTTTTCAGCAACAATGTCTATGTTTCGTGAAATGTCTCCTCCTGCTCCTCTACCAAAATCTCCTGCAGCTTGTTCAGTACCTGCAAGATCTTTTACATTTTTATAAATTCTATTTGAAGCTTCTCGAAGAATTTCTATTACTTCCATACTGAACATTTAGATTTTCGTAATTTAAGTGAAGTAAACATTTATTTTGAAAGCATAAATAACAACAAAGAAGTTTACGTTTGTGAGTGGCAAAGATCAATCTGTTGTAAGTAAAGAAGCTTTGATGAGCACAAAACCTGGTAAACAAATTATCAAACAAGGCTTGTTCAAATCAAAAGGTTACAAATTATTTAAAAAATATAAAGAAGAAACAGAAAATGAATTCCCAAATTTTGCCGAAAGATTTGCACAAGGCCTTCTTAATGAAATAAAATCTGATACTAACCCAAATTCTACTCAGCAAGCATTTGGTAATGAAGTAGGTTCAACTGAAATAATACTAAATGCATCAGAAATTGAGCCTATAAAATCAAAATTAGAAAGTCTGGATGTACTAAAAGACAGGGTACTTAGAATTTTAAACTCAAATTTTGTAAAAATGACCTTTCCTGTTTTTAATGGATTGTTTGACGCTGCGGCAGATTATTCTGGAAGAGATGATCCTCAATTAAAACAGAATGTAGTTGAGGGTCATATCTTAGCAATAGATCTCAGTGAACCAATGGATAGAATTGTAGATAGAGATGAAGATTTAGAATTTCTTGATGATTACAAACTAATGAATCCATACATCTTGAAATTAGCTCGTGATAAAATTTCAAAGGGCGGTGAACAAGTACTAAAAGAATTTGAAGAAGGATTCAAAGATGCAAGAATAGGACAATATCTTGATGAAAAATTAAAATCAAAACCAACTGAAATTACTGAAGAAGAAATGGCACTCTCTTACAAAAAATATCGAGCAGTAATGGGAACTGCAGGTAAAAACATGGCTTTAGCAGAACGACCATTAGGAGAAATTTTCTATTTAGGTATGGCAAGAGCTGCAGAAGGTGTTGGCTGTGGAAATGAAATTGAAGACTCTATTAAAAATGGATTTGTAAAAATCCCCTCTTGGCCACTTTACTATTCACTATTAGCAAATGATGTGAAAAAAGGATTTGAAATTACTTTAGAAAAAAGTAATCTGTTTTTGCAAGATGCTCGCCTTACTCTAGAATTATTACCTGAAGGATTTTCCCACAAAGAATTTTTAGAATTTTTGTTTTTGACTGTAGAGCATTATAACCAATATTGGTATAATAAATTACAAAAGGCTAACAAATGGTCAGAGTTTGAATCCAAACTTCCCAAGTGATATAATTGATGTGGTCTGAAAAACACCGACCTCAGATTATTTCTGATATGGTGGGAAACGAAGAACCTCGTGCTGCTATCATGGAATGGTTTACAAAATGGAAGAAAGGAACAAAACCTCTTCTTTTAGTTGGACCACCTGGAATTGGAAAAACCACAATAGCCTATCTTATAGCAAAACAATTTGAATATGATATGATTGGGCTTAATGCTAGTGATGCCCGAAGTAAATCCAGACTTAATGAAATTCTCATACCTGTCTTAGGTAATGTGAGTGTTTTAGGAACTCCAATGATATTTGTTGATGAGGTAGATGGCATTCATGGTCGTGGTGATTATGGAGGAGCCGCAGCCCTTGTTGATATTCTAAAAGAACCAACAGTACCTATCATCCTTGCTGCAAACGATGATGCATTAGACAAAATGAAAGGTATCAAAAAAGTGGTTAAAACAATCCACTTCAAAAGAATTCCTCCTCGTCTTTTGAGAGTCTATCTTGAAAATATTCTGAAAAAAGAGGGTGCAAAACTAAGTCCTGGCTCTTTGATCAAAGTTATTGACAAATCACATGGAGATATCCGCTCAATGATTAATTTGACTCAATCTTTAGTAACTGGATTTAATCCTCAAACTGAAACGTCTTTTGAAAGTATTAATGTTGAAGATGGAGTAAATGCATTCTTTAAAGCAAATTCCATTGAAGAAGCTAGAGGTGTTTTGTATTCTATGCAAATTGATCCAAGAACAAAGATTGATGCATTTTATTCTAGTATAATCACAAGTGATTTAGATAATATAACACTTGCAAAATATCTAAAAGTTATTTCAAATGCTGATATGCTTTATGGTAAGATTATGAAAACTCAGAATTGGAGACTTTTACGTTATCTTAATGATGTTTTGATAGAATTGTATCAAAATGATGACAGAATTAGATATTCACAATACAATCTTTCATGGCCTTTACTTAATAGAATTCGTTGGGATGGCAAAAAAATAAAGTCATTATCATCTGTCATGGCAAAAAAATTACATACATCATCTAGTACTTTTGTAGCACTTTGTTTTCCTTATGTTTTATTTTGTATTAAAAATAATACTCTTGAATTAGACCTAGAAGAAACTTTTGGTGATATTATCGACAAGGAGATTGAACTAATCCAATGAGTTGGAGAAAAATTCCTATGAAGTTTCCAGGAACTTGTATAGTGTGTAATGAAAAAATTAAAGTCAATGAAATTGGCTTATGGGCAAAAGGATTAGGTGTAAAACATGAAAAATGTGCTCAAATCAATGAATTACAATGCGCAGTATGTGGTGCTTCTGCTGGTTGTTCGCAATGTGAATTTCAGGAAAATTGTGATATTCCAAATGTATCTCAATTATGTATCTGTAAGAAATGCAGTGAGGAAAAAGATGCTTTTGACTCTTACCAAAAATCAACCAAAAAGAAATTCATAATTCTTAACTCCTAAATTTCTAAAATGAATAATACTTGAATTTTTGTAAAAATTTGATAATTTTTTTAATACCAAATTAAATTAATATATGAAACCCTCATGCTTTAGATCACTGTTATGCATTCTGAAAAGATTGAAGAATATACTAAAAAGAATAACATAGCATTACAAGGAGGGGGCCAAGATAGAATCAAGGCTCAACATGATAAGGGCAAATTAACTGCTCGTGAACGAATTAATCTTTTACTCGACGAAGGTACTTTTACTGAAATGGATCCATTAACCACTCATCACTATCATGAATATGATATGCAGAAAAAGAAATTCTTTACAGATGGTGTAATTTGTGGATATGGGACAGTAAATGGTAGACAAATCTTTGTCTTTGCTTATGACTTTACTATACTTGGTGGTACACTAAGTAGAATGGGAGCTCAAAAAATTACAAAACTTACGGAACATGCACTTAAAACAGGATGCCCAATTATTGGGATAATGGATTCTGGTGGTGCTAGAATCCAAGAAGGAATTATGAGTCTTGATGGCTTTGCAGATATTTTTTATTACAATCAATTAGCTTCTGGAGTTATTCCACAAATTACTGCAAGCATTGGTCCTTCTGCAGGTGGTGCTGTTTACTCTCCCGCAATGACTGACTTTGTAATTATGGTTAACAAGATAGGAACTATGTTTGTTACAGGACCTGATGTAGTCAAAACTGTATTAGGTGAAGAAATTTCATTTGAAGATCTTGGTGGTGCAATGACACATGGTACAAAAAGTGGAGTTGCACATTTCGTTGCAGAAAATGAATACGAGTGTATGGATTATGTCAAAAAACTACTTTCATATCTTCCACAAAATAATACTGAAGAGCCACCTAAAACTACAACTGATGATGATCCAAATAGATTAGATCATAATCTGATTAATATAATTCCAGAAAATCCTTTGCAACCTTATGACATGAAAGATATCATTAACTCAATTGTTGATAATCACGAATTCTTTGAAGTGCATGAATTGTTTGCACCAAATATTGTAGTTGGTTATGGAAGAATGAATGGAAGAGTTGTTGGATTTATTGCAAACAATCCTATGCATCTTGCTGGTGCACTTGATATTGATTCATCAAACAAAGCTGCACGTTTCATCAGATTCTGTGATTCATTTAACATACCTCTTATCACTTTAGTTGACACTCCTGGTTACATGCCTGGTTCTAATCAAGAACACAATGGAATCATTAGACATGGAAGTAAACTACTCTTTGCATTTTGTGAAGCTACTGTTCCAAGAATTACTTTAGTAATTGGCAAAGCATATGGCGGTGCATACATTGCAATGGGAAGTAAAAATCTTAGAACTGACATCAACTATGCATGGCCAACTGCAAGATGTGCAGTTTTAGGTGGAGAAGCAGCCGTAAAAATCATGTATAGAAAAGAACTTGCAAAAGCTGAAGACCCTGAATCTCTTAAAAAAGAATTAATCGATGAATTTGCAGAAAAATTTGAAAATCCTTACGTTGCAGCCTCTCATGGAACTGTTGATAATGTAATTGATCCTGCTGAAACAAGACCTATGCTAATAAAAGCACTAGATATGCTTGAAAACAAAAGAGCAAAACAACTACCAAGAAAACACGGAAACATAAATCTGTGATTTAAAATGATTGAAAAAGTACTTATCGCAAACAGAGGAGAAATTGCTTTACGTGTAATTAGAACATGTAAAAGACTTGGAATCAAATCAGTTGCAGTTTATTCTGATGAAGATTACAATTCAATGCATGTAAAACAAGCTACTGAAGCATATTACATTGGAGAGGCTACTCCTACAAAATCATATCTTAATCAAGAAAAAATTCTGGAAGTTATGTTATCCTCTGGTGCAGATGCTGTTCATCCAGGTTATGGTTTTCTTTCTGAAAATGATGACTTTGCTCGTTTATGTGAAAAAAATAAAATTAATTTTATTGGTCCGTCTGCTGATTCAATGGATCTCTGTGGTGACAAAATGAAATGCAAAGCTGCAATGTTAAAAGCTAAAGTTCCAACTGTTCCTGGAAGTCCCGGTCTAGTAAAAGATGCAGATGATGCAGAAAAAATTGCAAATAAAATTGGTTATCCTGTAATGTTAAAATCAGTTTATGGTGGTGGTGGTCGTGGAATTAGAATAGTAACTAGTGATAAAGAATTACGCGAAGGCTATGAAGCTGTTACAGGCGAATCAATGGCATCAGTAGGAAAATCAGCCATTCTTGTAGAAAAATTTCTTGAAAAAACTCGACACATTGAATTTCAAATGGCTAGAGATACTCATGGTAATACTGTTCATATCTTTGAGCGAGAATGTTCAATTCAAAGACGAAATCAAAAATTAATCGAACAAACTCCTTCACCTGCTGTTGATGAAGAAACAAGAAATCGTATAGGTGCATTAGTTTGTAAAGCAGCTGATGCAGTTGGTTATACAAATTTAGGAACTGCTGAATTTCTAAGAGCTGATGATGGCGAATTTTATTTTATTGAAATTAATGCAAGATTACAAGTAGAACATCCAATCACAGAACTTGTATCTGGGTTGGATTTGGTCAAATTGCAAATCGATATTGCAAATGGAGAAGCAATTACATTCAAACAAAGTGATCTCAAAATGAATGGCTATGCAATAGAATGTAGAATCAATGCAGAAGATACGTTCTTGGACTTTGCTCCATCTACTGGCCCTATTCCAGATGTAACAATTCCCGCAGGACCAAGTGTTAGATGTGACACTTATCTATATCCTGGATGTGCAGTTTCTCCATTTTATGACTCACTTATGGCAAAACTCTGTACATGGGGTCAAACATTTGAAGAATCTAGAACTAGAATGCTTTCAGCATTAAATGACTTTTACATTCAAGGAGTGGAAACTTCAATTCCTCTATACAAAACAATTCTAAATTCCGATGAATACAAAAATGGAGAATTATCCACTGATTTTCTCAAGCGTCATGGCATGATTGATAGATTAACTAAAGATCTTAAGAAAGAAAAAGAAGAGAAAAGTGAAGCAGCTTTGGTTGCTGCAATAATTCATTCTGAATACTTTAAGAGTCGTGTACAAAATATTACTAACAATAATTCTAATTGGAAAAATAAATTGGATTGATGAATTATGGATTATAAAATACCCGACATTGAAAAATCATTTGAAGGAAAAATAATAGAAAATCTTGGTAATAATGAATATGTTATTAAGATTAATGATAATGAGCATACATTAAAAATTATTAATATGAGTTCAAAAGGAATTGAATTTATTTTAGATCAAAACTATCACCGAGCAAAATATCTTGAACAATCTACAAATGAAATGAATCTTGTAATTGATAATGTCCCAATTACTCTAAACATTAATTCCCACTTTGATGAAATTGTTTACAAAAATACTGGC
Organism: Candidatus Nitrosopumilus sp.; assembly: GCA_963667665.2. Taxonomy (GTDB): domain Archaea; phylum Thermoproteota; class Nitrososphaeria; order Nitrososphaerales; family Nitrosopumilaceae; genus Nitrosopumilus. Next base: position 1,272,614 of record OY763927.2, on the reverse strand, counting down.
AGAGGTGGTACTGGTGATGCACAATTAGCTTTGAAAAGTCAAATTCCAGGAAAGGTTGTATCAATTGCAGTTACTGATGGTGATTCTGTAAAGAAAGGTGATGTTGTCTGTACTTTAGAGTCTATGAAAATGCAAGTAGCTATCAAAGCACACAAAGATGGTGTTATAAAATCAATTAAAGTAAAGGAAACTGCAACTGTTGCCAAAGGCGACGTAGTTGCAGAAATAGAATAAAAAACTTTTTTCTATTTTAAGAAATTTTTAATTTCTTCATAGTTTGGTTCTTTTAATGGATCTTCTGAAACCCATTTGTAACCAATCTTTCCATCTTCCATTATTATGAATACAGAACGTTTTGCAGCATTGTAATCCTTAATGTGAAGTAAATCTTTCATCAATATGTCATAATCACGAATTGTTTTACTGTTATAATCCCCTAATAATGGAAAATTGAAGTGGTGTTTTTCTGCAAATGCTTTATTTGCAAATGGACCATCATTACTGATTGAGATTATTTGTGCACCAAGATCTGAAATCTCTTGCCAAGAATCCCTTAGTGTACAAAGTTCAGCTTCACAAACTGGAGAACTTGCAGCTACAATGAATGATAGTATAATTTTTTTTCCTTTAAATTCATCCAAAGTCCGCAACTTTAGTTCTGTATCTGGAAGTTCAAAATCAGGAGCAACATCCCCAATATTTAATGTCATGAACGTTTTTCGTTATAATCCTATTAAGTAGTTTTCAAAAACCATTTTTTTTAAAACAAGATCTAGAAAAGTAAGCATACCTTTTTATACAAAAATTCGGTCAAATAGCTAAATTGGTCGGGGAATTAGCGGGCAATTATAGTACAGTGGTACTGATGTTTGCCTTTGGTATAGTAGCGATGGCACCTGCATTAGTTATTTCAAGAATGATTTCTCCAAGAAAACGAAGTAATCCTGTAAAATTTTTGCCAATGGAATGTGGCCAAGTTCCGTCAGGAGAAGGACGAACTCACTTTATGATGCAATATTATCCATACATTCTGATGTTTGTAGTATTTGATGTCATGGCAATTTTCTTGTATGCATGGGGAAGTTCTCTTTTGGAACTTCCAAAGAGTGCAACATTACCTATGATGGGATTTTTAGCTATAATGTTTGGTGCAATGGCATTTGCATTGTATCAATCAGGGAGAAGAAGAATATGGTAGTTTTTTATATCAATTTCATTTATGAGGATAGGGGATAAGATTGCTTAAAGACTTAGTAACACCAGAAAATGCAAATGTCTTTGTAGGAAAGTTAGGAGACATTTTAGAAAAAGCAATTGGTAAACCATTGGGCTACGCCATCAACTGGGGTAGAATTTGGTCACTCTGGCCTGTCCACATTGAAACAGCTTGTTGCAGTGTTGAATTTGGCGCAGCATCAAGTCCTAGATATGATGTTGAAAGATTTGGTATCATTGAAGCATTTGGATCACTTAGACAATGTGATCTAATTGTTGTTCAAGGAACTATTACAAGAAAAATGGCACCACGTCTCAGATTAGTTTATGATCAAATGCCAGAACCAAAGTATGTAATTGCTATGGGAGCTTGTGCAATTACTGGAGGATTGTATTTTGATTCATACAATGTACTTCCAGGAATTGACGGAGTAATTCCAGTTGATGTCTATGTTCCAGGCTGCCCACCTAGACCTGAAACTCTCATCCAAGGATGTATTTTACTGCAAGAGAAAATAAAGAGAATGAAGGCTAGGACGTTTGTATAATGAGTTCTGATTCTGAAAAACCTGCAGATGCTAAACCTGAAACAAAACCTGCAGATGCAAAACCTGAAGTTAAACCTGAAACAAAACCTGTAGTAAAAAAACCTGAAGAAACATCAATAGAATTACCTGCATTTGAAAAAAATATTTCTGATAAAATTGTTGAAAAGTTTGGTGATAAAGTTGAAGTTGCATTTGTAAAAGAAGACAGAATTGGAATTAATGTTGGCCGAGAAAATGTTCATGATGTTGCAGAATTCATTCGTGATGAATTAAACTATGATCATGTAGAATCTGTTTCAGGTGTAGATTATCCTCTAGAACAAGAAATTGCAGTTGTATATCACATAGGCTCTTACTCCGATCCCTCATTAGCAAGACAAATTCTTGCTTTATCTACTAGGGCTCAACGAGAAGAAAATCCAATTCCTGGAAGTGATGCAACAAAACTTCCTACTCTTAGAGATGTATTTTACAGTGTAGAATTTCATGAAAGGGAAGTTTTTGAAATGTTTGGTGTTTACTTTGAAGGTCATCCTGATAATAGACGATTACTTTTGCCAGAAGATTGGGCAGATTTACCTCCACTCAGAAAGGACTTTACAATAAAGGGAAGATAGAGATGACTACAGAATTACCAGTATCATCAAAAATACAGATGGAAAAACCATCATCAAATTGGTTACCACCAGGATTAGCACTTCAAAAAGTTGATGAGAAAATCATGACTCTCAATGTTGGACCACAACATCCAGGTTCTGGTCACATGAGACTTATTGTACAAATTGATGGTGACTATATCGTTGCATGTGATCCTGATCCCGGATATGTTCATCGTGGAGAAGAAAAAATGGCAGAATATAGAAATTATATCTTAAACATTCCTCACTTAGAAAGACCAGTTATTCATGATTCATGTAATATTCTTTATCCCTATGTATTGGGAGTTGAAGAAATTCTTGGAATTGAAGTTCCTGAACGTGCACAGTATCTTAGAGTTATTGCATCTGAGCTTAACAGATGTATCTACATAATGTATTGGCTTGCAATTTATGGAATCTTCTTAGGACATTCTACAATGTTCATGTGGCCAGCAGGTGACCGTGAACTCTTAATTGATCTTATGGAAAAAATGACTGGCGCTAGAGTTACACATGCACATTTTGTTCCAGGTGGAGTAAGAAATGACTTACCACCAAACTTTGAAGATGTTTGTTTACGTCAAGTAAACTATTTTGAAAAACGTATTAAAGAATATGCAGCAGTCTTTTATGATAACCCAATTCTGATTTCAAGAACTCAAGACACTGGTGTACTATCACGTCAAGATGCAATTAGACTTGGAACAACTGGTTCTGTACTTCGTGCAAGTGGTGTAGATTATGATCTAAGAATTAAAGAACCATATGATGCTTATGATGAATTAGATATCCATACTAATGTAATGACAGCAGGAGATGCCTACGCAAGATCTAAAATACCATGGCTTGATATAATGGATAGTTGTAACATTATTAGACAAGCATTACAAAAAATGCCAAAGTCTGGTTCTGTTAGAGTTAAACTAAAACCAAATCCAAAAGGAAAAGGACTTACTTCAGTTTACAAACGTGTAGAATCTGGTAGAGGTTCTTTAGGATACTATATTGTTTCTGATGGAAAACCTGAGCCATACAGATTAAAGCTAAGTGTTCCATCATTTAGAAACTTGATTGCATTACCCTACCTTCTCAAAGGTGAAAAACTTGGTAATATGCCATCAGTTTATTGGAGTCTTAATTATTGGCCAGTGGAGGCAGATAGGTAAATGTCAGTTATTGCACCAAACTTCAAACTAAGTAAATTTGTCCAATCATTACTTGACAATATTTTCTGGATCTTACTGTTATTGGTTTTAGTTGGAGTTCCAGCAATTTTCATGATTTTATTTGTCATTCCATTGCCTGTAATTGATGGAGAATTACTTACACCATTTCTTGCATTTTCAGCTTTAGTAAATCCTACACGCCTTCTTCCGATAATACATGCATTCCTGACAACTGACATCTTTAGAGTAATGGCATTTCCTGGATTTGGTTTTGCAGCATTATTGGCAGCTTCAGTAATTTTCGTTGAAAGAAAGATGATGGCAAAAATACAACTAAGAGTTGGTCCTTTCTACTGCGGAAAAGTTGAAGGTATTTTACAATTAATGGGTGATGGATTAAAATTAATTTCTAAAGAAATTATTATACCTGCAAAAGCTGATAAACCAATTTTCTGGGCAGCACCAGTACTCTTTGTTGCAACAGCAGCTGCATTTGTTGCATTAATTCCAGTAGCTCCTGGTTGGGTCGTTGCAGATATAGACTTGGGATTACTTGGTGTATTTGCAGTAATTGGATTCTTCCCAATCATTACAATTCTTTCTGCATGGTCTGCAAACAGCAAGTATCCATTCATTGGAGGAATTAGAGCTTTATTCCAAATGGTTTCATTTGAAATTCCGTTAATCTTGTCTTTGTTGGGAGTTGTTATGTTGACTGGAACTCTAAACCTGTCTGAAATTTCAGCAAGCCAAGCAAATTTCCCATGGATTATATTTTTACCAATTGGTGCTATTGTCTTTTTTATTACAATGCTTGCAGAATTAGAAAGAATTCCATTTGATTTGCCAGAAGCAGAAAGTGAAATTGTAGCTGGATGGTTAACAGAACTCTCAGGAATGATGTATGGACTTGTTCAATTAGGATCCTATCTGAAACTTTATGCGTTTGCAGCCTTGTTTGTTGTTTTGTTCCTTGGTGGTTGGAATGGACCAATGGTTGTACCTGCATTCCCAGAGCAAATTATTACTGAAGGAATTGAAATGGGTCCTATTACTCTCACTGTTGATGGATTGGGACCATTACTTCATGATACAATAACACAAGAAATGCTTAATGGAACACTTTGGTTTGTTCTCAAAACAGCTGGAGTAATTTTCTTTATAATATTGCCAAGAGGTGTATTCCCAAGAGTCAGAGTTGATCTATTGTTGAACCTTGGTTGGACCAAACTCATCGGTCTTTGTTTCATTAACATCTTTATTGCACTTGGTTTGCTTTACGCTGGAGTGCTTGGGCCAGGAGGGTTACAATAATGGGAACTGCTACAGGTATTATTCGTGCATTAAACTCTGGAATTAAACATCTTGCAATAAAGCGATTTACGCTTCGTTATCCTGAAGAGAAACTAAAGTTTGTAGGTGATGGATATCAATTTGATCCTTCAACTGGTGTAGGAATTGCAGGACTAAAGGGGCGTCATCTGTTATTTCATGATCATTGTACTGGTTGCCAATTGTGCTCTATTGCATGTGAAGGAGTTGCTGAAGCAATTGCAATGGTAAAGGTTCCAGAAGAACATAAACACAACAAGAAAGCAATCATGCCTCAGATTGATTATGGTAAATGTGTTTTCTGTGGTCTTTGTGTTGATGCATGTCCATTTTATGCACTATACATGACTAATGACTATGAACTTTCTTCGTTTTCTAAAGAAGGATTAATCTACACTCCTGCTCAACTTCAAGTAAAACCATACGTTGCACAAGATAGTGAAATCATAATTACTGATAGAGGTGCATCACATGGCTGATGTTGCCTTTCTTGCATTAACTGTAATTACAATTGGTTCTGCAATTGCTGCACTTGAAATGAGATCATTAATTTACGGTTCAATTGCTTTGATGGGTTCTCTTGGTGGAATTGCTGGATTCTTCTTATTGTTAGATGCACCATTTGTTGCATTGTTTCAACTTGCAGTCTATGTTGGTTCAATTGCAGTTTTAATTTTATTTACTGTCATGTTGGTAAAAAGAGAACTCATCTTCAAAAAAATTGAAGACAAGAGAAGAAAATTCGCAGGAATTGGTTTGATGCTTATAATAATGGTGTCATTAGGTGCAGTTTTCATAGATTCTGGAATCAAAACAATAACTACTGATGAACCACCAGTTAATTTTAGAGATATTGGTGCAGACTTTGTAATTTATTATTGGCCTGCATTAATTTTGATGGGTTTAATTTTAGCAAGTACTGTAACTGGTGCATTAGTTTTAGCTAGACGAGTGGATGTGGAAGATGGCCAACGAACTAATTGATTTTACACTTGTTTCTGTTGCTCTTTTGGGCATAGGAATTTACGGTCTTGCAGTAAAACGTAACTTTATTCGAATGTTATTTGCAATTGAAATAATTATCAATGCTGCAAATCTTAACCTTGTTGCATTTGGTAGATTCATACCTGATAGTGGAGGTCAGACTTTGGCATTATTCTCAATTGCAATTGCAGCAGCCGAAGTAGCAGTTGGACTTTCATTAATTATTGTGGCTTATCGTATGTATCAAAATGTCGATATTGCAGACTTTAGGAGCCTGAAAGGATAATGGAATATGCATTATTGCAGGCAGTTATACTGCCTCTACTGTTAGCTCCAGTCGCATACATTATTGGAAGAAAATTTGGTCCTACACCTGTAATGTGGTTTACATTTGCAATTCTGCTTTATGCAACAATTCTAATAGTTAATGCTGCACTTTCTGGAACTGTAGAAGAGCATTATCCATGGACAACCCAGTTTGGTGAGTTTGGTTTCTTGTTAGATGGTTTAGCATCACCATTTGCAATAATGATTTACGTTCTATCTACAATCTTGGTTCTTTACTCAAAACCATATATGATTCACATATTCCACCATCAATTCGAAGAAGAACAAAACATCACTCCATCTGGAAGCGGACAAACTGCAGTTGTTGAATCAGCTGCTCTTACCAATTATGTAAATGCCAAATCTGGACTATACTTTGCACTTTATCTTCTCTTTGCAGTGGGAATGCTTGGAACAGTTCTTGCAACAAACCTGATTGAATTCTTTGTATTCTTTGAGATCATGTTGATTCCAGGTTTCTTCTTAGTTGCTCTTTGGGGTGCAGGTAATAGAAGAAAGATTGGTTTGATGTTCTTATTTTGGACTCACTCAGGTGCAGTTGTTTTACTTTTAGGCTTTTTGATGATTGGTCTTAGTGTTGGAAGTTTTGACTTTGCAGATATTAATGAATCAGAAATTCCTCAAGACATTGCAATGCTTTCTGCAGTTGCGATTGCATTAGGTCTTGGTGTTAAACTAGCAGTCTTTATGTTTCACATTTGGCTCCCATATGTCCACGGTGCTGCACCAACACCAATTAGTGCATTGTTGTCTCCAGCCATGATTGGAATTGGTATTTATGGTATGTTCAGATTAATTGTTGAATTCTTACCTGCTACATTTGCTGACCTTTCAATATGGTTCTACATTTGGGGTCTTGTTACAATGATTTATGGCGGTGCAATGGCGTTGATGCAAGACGACTTGAAACGTCTTCTTGCTTACTCTAGTATCAGCCAAATGGGTTATCTCTTGTTTGGTATTGGTACAATTTCTGTACTTGGTCTTACGGGTGCTGAGATGATGTATGTAACACACGCTATTGGAAAAGGTATTCTCTTCATGATGGCTGGAATTATTATCGTTAAAGTCGGAACCCGAAGTATTTCAAAACTTGGAGGATTGGCTGGCAAGATGCCAATTACAGCAGTATGTGCAGTAATTGGTGCCTTGACTATAATGGGCGTACCACCAACCAGCGGTTTCATGGGAGAATGGATTCTCTTTGCTGGCGCATTAGAGACTGCACTTGAAGAAGGTTCTACACTTCGAGCAGTGGGATTTGGTTTGGGTCTTGTTGCAACAGTTCTTACAATGTCTTATCTTCTTTGGATGCTAAAGCGTGTATTCTTTGGTAAAACTCCTGAACATCTTGAAAATGTGAAAGAAGGAAGTTGGTACATGGTTGCACCAATGATGGTGTTAGCAGGATTTTCTATTGTGTTGGGGATTTATCCTGACATATTCTATAAATCAATAATTCCGTACATGAGTGGGGTTTTGGGAGTTTAGAATATGGCAACTGAATTAATGGGATTTGAAATTGGAGCAACTAGTGCTTGGTTAGTTTGGATTCTTCCATTTGCAGCAGCTCTAATCATACCTGGAATTGCTAAATTATCAAAATACGGAACTGGCCACTTATCAAAACACGCAACTGGTTATATTGCAGTTGGATTTGCTTTGATGAGCACATTATCTGCAGCATCAATGATACCAATTGTTTTAGAGGCCGGTGAAATACATCATCAAATTCCATGGATAGAATCACTTGGTCTTAAAGCCGGTGTCTTGGCAGATCCACTCTCCATTATAATGTCAAATGTTGTTGGCTGGATTTCATTTCTCATTTTAATTTACAGTACAGGATATATGAAAGGCGATAAAGACATTACAAGATTCTGGTTCTGGATGATGTTCTTCATTGGTTCAATGCAATTAATTGTCATGTCTGATAACTTACTTCAAGTATTCTTTGGATGGGAAGGTGTAGGTCTTGCGTCATATGCATTGATCAGCTTTTGGTATCGCGATAAAAAGAAAGATCATGTTGGTACTGAAGGACGTACAGTTCTTGGCATGTTAGATTACTATTCTCCAACTCATGCTGGTATGAAGGCATTCATCATGACCAAAGTTGGTGATGTAATGATGATTGCAGGTATGCTCTTGATATTTGTGTATGCAGATACTTTTGGATTCAAAGAATTAATTGGAGATACAGAATGGGCCGTTACAATGGCCTCTCAAGGGCTTTTGGTTCCTGCGTTTGTTTTAATTTTTGGAGGAGCTGTAGGAAAATCAGCACAATTCCCGCTAAACGAATGGTTGTTAGAAGCAATGACTGGCCCTACTGCTGTTTCTGCATTGATTCACGCAGCTACTATGGTAAAGGCCGGTGTATTCTTAGTTGCAAGAATAGGTCCTCTTGTATTTGCATTAGGAGCAGCAGGAATTCTTGCTGATCAATTCTTTGAGATTATTGCTTGGATTGGAGCAATTACCGCACTATTACTTGCAACACAAGCAATGGTGAATCCTGAAATAAAGAAAGTTCTTGCTTATTCTACCGGCTCTCAAATTGGCTACATGATGATGGCATTAGGTGTTGCAGGATTATCTTATCAATATGTTGATGGCTACACTGCAGGATTCTTCCATTTAATTTCACACGCAATGTTCAAAGCTTCATTATTCATGGCAGCTGGTGCTATATTGCATACTGTTGGCTCTCGATTTATGACAGATATGGGCGGTCTGAGAAAACAGATGAAGAAAACATATGCATTCATGTGGGCAGCTGGTCTTGGATTAATGGGTGCTCCATTTATCACAACAGGTTTCTGGAGTAAGGATGCAATCTTTGCAGCAGTCTATGAATCTGGAAATGAATGGGCAATTCCATTGTTTGCAATTGCTGTATTTACTGCAGTCATTACTGCTTTCTATACTATGAGAATGATGGGACTGGTCTTCTTTGGAAAGAAGAGCAAACACATCGAAAAGATGGAAGAAGAAGGACACCATATCCATGAAGCACCATTATCAATGTGGATTCCATATGGAATTCTTGCAGTTCTAACTATTGGAATTGGTCTTATTGGATTATCATTCGAAGAAGGACTTCACCATACGTTTGTAGATTATCTTGAAAATTCCTTTGGTATTCACACTGAACATTATGCAAATGAATCATCAATTCTACCAGAATTCTTGCAAGGACTTAATCCTGTTGCAGTTGGTTCATCATTGGCAGCATTTGCAATAGGTGCTGGATTAGGCTACATCTTCTATATTGGTAGATGGGTTGATCCTGTAAAATTTGTAAACTCTAATCTATTCTTTTATGGAATTCATAAATTTCTCTTAAATCGATGGTATCTTAACGCCATCATATACTGGTGCTTTGTTGCAGCACCATTATGGTTATCAAGAGGTGTATTCAGATACTTTGAAAAGACAGCTATAGATTATGGTATGAACGATGGATTCCAGAAAGCAGTTGGTTGGAGTGCTAAAGTTGTCCAAGGAACGCAAACTGGTGTCTCACAATCTTATCTATTCGTATTTGGAGCAGGATTACTATTCGTAGTTCTGATATTGTTGATATAGGTGATATGAGATGTTAGAAATTACTTCTACCCCACTGGTAATAATGGCGATTCTTGGAACCGTTGGAATTCTTATTCCAATCATTAGTATTGCAAGAAAAGAACAAGGTTCTAACACATTTTATGCGGTAATTGCATTTGCAGCATTAATTGTATCAATGGGTTATGTTGGATACCAGTTCCTTAATGATAATGTAGCAGCGGCTGCACTTTTCTCAGAAGATGTACTTGTAGATGATGCCTTTGGTGGATTATTTGCAATAGCAATGTTAATTGTTGCTTTGTTCACTACTGTTGGCTCTTTTAATTACATGAGAAAACATAACTCTCCTGCTGTTTACTATTCTCTAATTCTACTTGCAACAATTGGTATGGTGTTAGTAGCATATTCTACTGACTTGGTAATGCTATTTGTTGCATGGGAGCTCATGAGTCTTCCAACATACATGTTGGTTGGATTTATTAAAAAGAATCCAAGCTCTAATGAGGCTGCTCTAAAATATTTCTTGTTTGGTGCATTATCATCTGCAATCATAGTTTACGGAATTTCAATCTCATATGGATTAACTGGTTCTACAAACATTGGAGAAGTAATTCAAGGTTATTCAACACTTGATCCGTCTCTGTTACCACTTGCTTTACTTTCAGTTGGAATGTTTATTGCAGGATTTGGATTCAAGATGGGACTCGTACCTTTCCACCAATGGCTTCCTGACACATATGAGGGAGCACCACCACCAATTGCTGCTCTTCTTGCAGCAGGAACAAAGAAAGTAGGATTTGCTGCAGCAATTAGAATTATTGTTCTTGGTATAGTTGTTCTAAATCTTGATTGGACATTAGCTCTTGGTGTTCTTGCAGTAATGACGATGACTATTGGTAATATTGCTGCAATCATGCAAAAGAATCTCACTAGAATGTTGGCATATTCTAGCATAGCGCACGCTGGATACATTTTGATTGGACTAGCAGTTGCACCTCATAGTTCCCTTGGTTTACAAGGTTCACTGTACCATATTCTAAATCATGCAGTAATGAAAGGTATGGCCTTTATTGCAATTGCAGGAATTGTAACAACTCTTGCAGTAACTCATCTCGATAAACTACAGGGACTTGGAAGAAGAATGCCAATTACTGCCCTAGCTTTGGTTATCTCACTATTTGCACTTGCTGGTGTTCCTCCACTTTCAGGATTTTGGAGTAAATTGATGTTGTTTGGTAGTGCACTAGATGCTGGTTCTACATTATGGTGGGCACCATGGCTTGCAATAGCTGGTGTACTTAACAGTGCATTATCACTTGCTTACTATGGTTGGATTACCAGAAAGATGTACTTTGAAGGAGAAACACAGAAGAGAGTTAAAGAATCAAAACCAATTATTGCTGTAATGATCTTCTCAATGATTTTCTTGATTGGATTTGGTGTATTCCCAGAACCACTTATGCAATTTGTAGAATTTGCAACTCCAGTAATTAGTTCAGACTTTACGCCTTAAACGAAGTTAACTTAATTAAATTATCTAGATTTATTTTTGCATCATTTTCTGGAAGCTTTCTTAAATGAGATCTCGCTTTTTCAGAATACTCTTTTAACATATCTTCCATTTTGTCAAAAACATCTCTTGGGTCTACACTTTTCTTGATTAACAAATTAAACAATTTGTCTTCATTTTTCCAATCTAGCAAATCATCTCTAATTTGATATGCAATTCCAATATTTTTTCCATATCTCGTTAATGCCTCAATTTGCTCTTCTGTTCCATTTGCAATAATTGCACCTATTCTAGCTGCAACTTCAAATGCAGTTGCTGTTTTGTATTCAATTACTTTGAGGTAATCTGCAAATGTAACATCTTCACTAGTTTCTAATCTACTTTCAATCATTTCTCCTTCACTCATTAACATAGCAGTAGTAGCCAAATCTTTTGTAATTCTTGGATTGTTTAATCTAGAAGATATTGCAAGAATTAATCCTAAAACAAAGTCTCCAGTAAGGACGCTTGTGTTGTATCCATATTTGATATGAAAAGGATCTTTTTGTCTTCTCATTGTTTCATTATCAATAATGTCATCATGAATGATTGATTCCATATGTAAAAATTCAACAGCGCATGACGCTGAAAATATATTTTCATCAATTTCACCCACGCTTTCAGCAGCCAAGGTCAAAATAATAGGTCTGATTCGCTTTCCTCCATCTAAGGAATATTTTAGTGGTTCAATGAATTCCGATTCAGAATAAAGATCTAGTTCTTTCTTTAAAGCCTGATCTATTTTTTCAATATATTTACCATATGTCTCAAGTAGAGGATTAATCTCAATATTTTTTCTATCCAAAATGGTCTGATCAAAAAACTTTCTCAATAGTAATTAAATCTTGGTGCTCCAGCCGGGATTTTCATCGTTTGATTTTGAACCCGGGATCTTTGCCTTGAAAGGGCAAAATGCTTGACCGGTCTACACCACTGGAACCCAAGAAAATTCAGTATTTTGTCCATAAAATCTTTTGTAAACCACAAAGATTTTTTATTGGCAAATTTGGAGATGGTACATGAATATAATAAAAAGAATTGATGAAATGATTGAAGAACGAAGTTTACTTAAACATCCATTTTACCAGATGTGGTCTGATGGAAAGTTAACACAGGAATCTTTGGCAGGTTATTCTAAAGAATATTTTCAACTTGTAAAAGCAGTTCCATCTTTTATGACTCCAATTATTGAAAAAGCACCTGATTCTGTAATTAGTGAATTAATTGCAAACCAACAAGAAGAATCTGATCATGTACAATTGTGGATCGACTTTGCAGTCGAGCTTGGTGTATCTGAAGATGAATTAACTTCATACACTGGATTAACCAAAACTTGTAAGGCTGTTTCTGATTTGAATGAATTAATGAATACCTATGAGGGTGGTTCATGTGCAATGTATGCTTTTGAAAAAGAAATTCCTAAAATCAGTCAAACAAAACTTGATGGATTAGCAGAATTCTATGGAATGACTAGTGATGAAGCGACAGAATACTTCAAACTCCATACAGAAGCTGACATTAGACATACTGCATCATGGAGAAATATACTAGAAAAATCTTCAACTGACTCTAACAACTTGCTTGAAATTGCAGACAAATCTATTTCTGCACAAAACTTGTTGCTTGATAGTTGTTATGAAGAATACTGTTAATCTCATAACATTTTATATCTGAGAAAAAATTCATCTGCTTAGGGCCCGTAACTCAGCTTGGTAGAGTAACCGGCTCATAACCGGTGAGCCAAGGGATCGAAGCCCTTCGGGCCCATATAATTTCCATTAGTTTTAAAACAAGCAAATCCAAAATTTACTGGCTGCAATGAAGAATCAGAGTTATATCTGAATGATGATTGGAAGGCATTTGTCTGAGCTGCCAAAACTCATTTACTAATTTGATTTTTCACTTTTTCTAAAGTACTCTCATCAACAAGATTTTGTTCGTACAATACTTCTGTGATTTGTAAAATATTTAGAATTGAATACATCTTTACTCCTAATTCCAATAATGCCTCATCTGCTCCCTCCATTCTATTAACAATTACATATGCATCTTTTACAGAAACATTGACTTCTTTTAGTGATTTTATTGCATTTGCAACTGAACTACCAGTAGTTGCAACATCATCAATCATGATCACTTCCATTCCATCATGAATTTTTCCTTCAACTGATTTTGAAGTCCCATAATCTTTTGGTTTACTTCTTACATAGATTAGTGGTTTGACTGTTTCAATAGCTAATGCTGATGCAATTACCAAACCACCTGTTGGTACTGAAACAATAGAATCAAATTTATCTAATCCAATATTTTGTACAATCTCATTTTCAAGATATTTTACCATTTTTCTAAATTCATGGGGATAGCTTGGAACTAGTCTCAAATCTACATAGTATGAACTCTTTTTTCCACTAGCAAGTGTAAAGTCTCCAAATTTTATAATGCCATTTTGATGCAAAAATGTTGCAAACTCTTTAACAAAGTCCATACCAAAATTAACTACACTGGATTTATTTTGGTTTGTATTATCTATGAATTATGCCTGAAATTTGGTTAAATTATGGTATTACAGACGTTGTTTTGGATATAAGAGCAGAGAATTTAGAGCAAAAAATTGATTCTGAAGGTGAAATTTTGGAAGATTCAATGATTAATGAAAAACTCAATACACTTGATTTATCAAAACCAATGGAACTTGTAGTTTTACATAATTCAAAATCTATTCAAAAAATTATTTCATCATTGTTTACTTTGTGTGAGCAAAAATCAAAACCTTTTCCAAAAATTCTAACTGATAAAAAAATTCTAAATTTAGTCAAAGCAGGATTACCTGAAGGAAGTTCAATTAATGAATTTGATGATGTTGGTATTTCAAATTCTAATCTTGTATTTATGGCTGAAATGGAATTTGATGGACTATTTGGTTATGAAACCATTTCTACTCGTCTTATCAAAAAATTTGGTCTAGAATCAATGCTTTCAGCATATGCAAAAAGACAAGGAAATCTTCCAACACCCGGTCAATATCCTGAAAGTTTAGATGAAGCAAAAAAATTCACAAATAATTTTGAAATTCAAGGAATTGAAATAATTGCAAATTCTAAAGGCATAATTGATTTTTCTATAGGTCATCCTTCAGAAACTATTTCTACAACTAAAATTATGGAATCACATTCAATCAAAGATATAGGTCAACATAAAACAATGATAATTAGTACTGGTAAAGATGCAAGTAATGATAATCTAGGAAAATCTTTTTCTTCACTTTGGAATTGTTCTAATGCAATCAAAAAAGATGGTCTTGCTATTTTAGTGGCTGAATGTAAAGGTGGTTTAGGTTCTGATGCTATTCAACAATACATTGAAGATAGATTAACTTTAGAACAACTCCAAAATCCTACAAAATACATTAGTGGAATGGAAGATTTGTTATTTCTTTCAGAAGTTCAAAAGAATTTTCAAATTAGTCTAGTTTCAATTCTTCCAGAATTTTATGCAAAGAAACTTAACATGATTTCTTTGCAAGGTATAAAATATTCCCTGGACTATATTCTCAAAACACAAGGTGCAAAACAAAAAGTTACAGTAGTTACTGATGGTGCTAGACTTTTGTTAAGATAAAAATCCAGGCAAAAAACTTGTTGGTAACGGCGCGCATAAAATTGCTAATATTATAATTCCAATGTATGCAAGTTTTCTATTTCTTGAAAGTGGTGATACATTATCCAGTGGAGATGCACTAGGACTTCTTGAACTCATCACAAGAATCAATATTGCCATTGGCCAATAATTTAACAAAACAAGAATTCCAACACTACCATAAGTTGCATATCTATGCATTTTTGGACTAAGTAATGTTCGTGCCATATGTCCTCCATCTAATTGCCATGCCGGCAATAAGTTCAAAAATGTAATTAAAAATCCAATCCAAGCTGCAAACATAAGAGGTGTACTGAGTATGATCTGCCCATACCATGCTCCTTTACCAAACATTGCTAAACTAGCAGTCATTAACAATGGTTCTCCTAGACCACGATCAATCAATCTGGATTCTGCAAATAACTCTGCAGCAAATTCTGGATCTAAAATTGGTGCAGTGTATGCTCCATAAATTGAAACTATTACTGCAATTACCAATCCTGCAATAGGACCTGCAATAGCAACATCAAATAAAATTTCTCGATTAATTGTCAGTCCTCTTGACTGAATAAATGCCCCAAATGTTGGAATGCCAAATATTGGTATTCCTGGAAGAAAATATGGCCAAGTAGTTTTTAGTCTATGTACTTTTGCAGCAACAATGTGACCCAGTTCATGAATTCCTAAAATTCCCATTACTGCTAATGTGTAAAATATTGCCATTTCTAGAGGATTCCCAATTTCTACAACCGAATTTGCCAATGATGTTCTATAGTATCCATCAAACATCACAAATGAAATGACAATTGCAAACAAAATTCGAGGAGTCCATGATGAACTCATTATTTTCCCTTGTTTTCTTAGAGTGAATTTTTGAACAATGACGTATTTGCTACCATCTATCTCTTCTAACTTACATGCATAATCCCGATTTTCTAACTTTCTTGCTAAATCCACAAATTTTGATTTGAATTCTAAATCCTCAATTTTAAATTCTAATGAAAATTCTGTTTTAATAAAATCACTTACCTCAAATATGGCATTTACGAATGAAATAACCTCTTCTTGTGAATCCTCTTCCATCTGTTTAAGACTAAATCTTTCCATTAAATGGCTTTCTGGTTTAAAATTAAATATTGATACAAATATGTTATAGCATGCAAGTAATTCTAAGACAATTAGGTGATTGCAATATTAGACGAGCAGAACCAAGCGATCTGATTCCTATCATGGAAATTAATTTGAAAACACTCCCTGAACATTATTCTGATTATTTTTATGAAAGTTTACTTGCAGAAATTCCTGAGGCATTTATTGTTGCAGAAATTGGAGGAAAACATGTTGGTTATATTATGTGTAAAACTGAATATGGTTTTTCAAATTTTAAGAAATTAGGTTTTGTAAAAAAAGGTCATGTAGTATCTATTGCAGTTCTTGATGATTATAGAAAGAAAGGAATAGGAAATGTACTTGTTGAAGAATCAGTAAAGGGTATAAAATTAAAAAATTGTGATGAATTTCACCTGGAAGTCAGATGTAGTAATAATGATGCTGTGAGGCTATATGAAAAACTTGGTTTTGTTATTAGACAACAACTAAATGCTTACTATCGAGATGGTGAAGATGCATATCTAATGGCAATAGAATTGAATTAGTTCAAACCAATAAATAACTCACAAAAAATTCATCGTAATGGACAAACGTAAAGGGACTGGCATCACCATTTTCATTCTTTGCATAGGTGGATTCTTTCTTTATGCATATCTGTTGATGCTCTCTGAATGGAGTCCAATTGTATTACAATTGTCTGTATTGATGCTTGCAGGGGCAATTCTTGCAGTAGTTGCATGGATTGGATATGTGATGGCAACAACAAAACCTTCATCTGCATCAATTACATCTGATGATTAGTTTATTTTGAAATTTTTACATCTACTACTGTTTGATAATATCTAGGACCCACTGCTCTGACAATTTTTGAACTTAGAATTTCTGATTGTACTGGTGTTACTTGAAGATAATGTTCTTCTGAAAGTTTTCCTGCTTCTGATTTTTTATCTGCATGAATATGTGAATAATAATGAATAATGCCTCCATTTTTGGTTGTATTTATTGCAGATTCTAAAAATTCATCAGATCTTTCAGGTAACAACATCAATGT
The DNA here is from genome assembly GCA_963667665.2 of Candidatus Nitrosopumilus sp. GTDB lineage: Archaea > Thermoproteota > Nitrososphaeria > Nitrososphaerales > Nitrosopumilaceae > Nitrosopumilus. The sequence continues at coordinate 1,255,464 of OY763927.2, read as the reverse complement.
TCTATCAGATTTGTTAACTAGTTGTTTTTTGATAATTTCTGATGCGTCACCATTTATTGAAATCACTTCTCCAACAAGTTTGTTTAATTCAATATTTTTTTCACACAACTTTGATGCAACTGGATTGATGTCAATACTATAAACAGTACATTTTTTCTTTTTTGCAGCCATTATAGAAAACATTCCTACTCCTGCAAACATGTTGGAAATCACTTCTCCATCCTGAATTAAATTTGCAATTCTCTCTCTTTCTGTCGAAAGTCTAGGTGAAAAAAATGCATTTTCAACATCTACTAAAAATTTACAGCCAAATTCCTTATATTCTGTTTCAGTATTTTCTTCTCCTGCCAGAATCTCTAGGTTTCTTGTACGAAAATCTCCTTCTACATCTGATGCCTGATAAAAAACACTTCTAGCAACTTTTACCTCATTTAGCAAAGTTTCACCAATGATTTTTTTCTTTGATAATAGAGAATCAGGAATTCTTACAATAATTATATCTCCTATCTGATCAAAGGCTGAGATTAACTCATCACTTTCTTCTGATGTGAGAGCGTTTTCTAGTGCTTTTTTTAACATTCGAGTCAATTCTTGTAATAATAATTTCCAGATGCTTTCTGATTTTTATCTAATCTGCTTTCTAGTTTGTTTACACGTGGTCTGAGACTTCTTTCATCTCTTCTAAATGACATGTCAAGTGATTTTAGAAATTTATTCATAGCATCTGCTTTTGGCAATGGAGATGTGGCTTGACCAGATATTCCTGATTCTCCCTCAAAGATTATCATTGTATCAGAAACCAGATCCATCAATTGTAAATCATGATCAATTACAATTGCTGATTTTCCAAAAGAACGAACAAATTTTTGCAAAAATTTTGCTACTGCAATCCTGTCTTCTACATCCAAAAATGCTGATGGCTCATCTAATGCATAAAGATCAACTTTTTGTAATAGGCATGATGCAACAGCAACTTTTTGTAATTCTCCTCCAGAAAGATTTTTGATTGTTTTATTGTATAATTTTTTAATTTTTAATGGTTCAAGTATTTGTTCTTCTTCAAGACTCCCTTCAATTGGATTATCATTTGCTTTATCTAATAATGCCATAACTTCTACATCCATATCATTTTGAAGATACTGTGGTTTGTATGCTATCTTTATTTTCTTGTCAATACTACCTGAATCTGGCTTTTCAACTCCTGCAATCATTTTCATCATAGTTGTCTTTCCAAGTGCGTTTGCTCCCATGATGCCTAGAACTTCACCTTTTCTTACTCTACCAGGCTCAATTGTTACAGAAAATGAAGGATATTTCTTCTCAAGTTTTGGGTAAGTAATGACATCACTTCCTTCTTGAAACACATCCGTAGATGATGAGGACACATCAAAAGAAAATTTCTTGTCTCTAAATCTGACATTTTCTGTTGGTAAATATCCATCAAGAAAAACATTGATTCCAACTTTGGTAGATAGAACACTTGAAACAATTCCATATGCGGTAGGTTCACCGTATAACACTTCGATATAATCACTGAGAAAATCTAATAATGTTAAATCATGTTCAACTACCATTACACTTTTTCCAATTTTTGCTAAACTCTGTATTACGCGAGCAACTCCAATTCTTTGAAAAACATCATTGTATGATGATGGTTCATCAAAAAAGTAAAATTCTGTATCTTTTGCTGCTGCTGTTGCTACTGCTAATCTTTGTAGCTCACCACCACTTAGTTCCTTTAAACTCTGTTCCATAGAATTCTCTAGTCCTAATTCTTTGATTAATTCTCTTGACACTCCTCTTTCATCGTATTTGTCAATGAGTTCTTTTCCTGTTCCATCAAATGCTTGTGCAATGTGATGAACTTGTTGCGGTTTTATTGATGCACGAATTTGTTTCTGTTCAATTTTTTCAAAATGTTGTTTAAGTTCTGTTCCGCTATAATATTTTAAAATCTCATCCCATTCTGGTGGATTTTCATATCTACCAAGATTTGGTTTTAGATTTCCTGATAGTATGTTAACTACAGTACTTTTTCCCATTCCGTTTCTTCCTAATAGTCCAACCACTTCTCCTTTTTTTGGAGTAGGTAGTTTGAATAGTCGAAATGAATTTGGACCATACTGATGAATTTTATCTGTAGCTAATTCACTTGCAAGATTTACGATAGTTATTGCATCAAATGGACATACTTTGACACATATTCCACATCCATTACAAATGTCTTCATCGATCTGAGCTTTTTTTGATTCTTCACTAATAATGATACAATCTGCTCCTGATTTGTTAATTGGGCAGTATTTTACGCACTCTAAACCACATTTTTTTGGCTGACATAGATCATGATCTAAAACAGCAACTCTATGAGTCATATTGTAACTCGGTATTTTCTTTGTTTTATACCTATTTTGAGCACATTTGAAATCTGTCGTTACGTTAATAGATGAGAATCTGACAACATTTTTCAAGCCGGCCATAGCGTTAGGGTGCGACCCAATCCCATTCCGAACTTGGAAGTCAAACCTGATGTCGCTGTTGTGCTACTAAGATGCGAGAGCTCTTGGGAAGCAACAGTGCTGGCATTTTCTATTTTCCAATCAATCTTTTAATATTCAATTAAATGGTTTGATTATGATTTCAATGCAAAATTGTAGTATATGTGGTGAATCATTTTCTGATGATATTAGATTTTTAAATCACATGATGGAAAAACATGGTTTTAGAAATCCAAATGTTGGTACACCTGATAGAAATAGTAGAGGTTATTAGTTTTTCAAATTTTGTAAATAATCTAGAATCAATCTTACACCAAAACCTGTAGCACCCTTTGGATTGTATGATTTTTCTTTTGTAGCTACTTGTGTCCATGCAACTCCTGCAATATCAATATGAGTCCATGGAGTATTTTCAATTGCATTTCTTAAAAATGCTGCAGCAGTTATGGTTCCCGCAGCTCTATCAATTCCAATATTTTTCATATCTGCAACTTCTGATTTTATCATATCCATATAATCTTGATTTAATGGAAGCTCCCAAACTTCTTCCATTGTTTTTTTAGACGATTCATTAATTTTCTTTGTTAGTTTTTCATTGTTTGATACAATTGCTGCTACATTGGTACCTAATGCTACAATGCATGCTCCAGTTAGAGTTGCAAAATCAATAATTGCTTTTGGTGAATAATGTTTTTCTCCATATGATAATGCATCAGCTAAAATCAACCTGCCCTCTGCATCTGTGTTGAGAATTTCTGCAGATTTCCCATTATACAACTTTATGATATCTCCAGGTCTATATGATTCCCCACTAGGCATATTTTCAACTGATGGAACAATTCCAACAACATTAATTGGTAGTTTTAATTCTGAAACTGCTTTCATTATTCCAAGAACTGTACAACCACCACATTTGTCAAACTTCATCTCATTCATTTTATCACCAGGCTTTAACGAAATTCCTCCTGTGTCAAATGTTACTGCCTTACCAACTAGAACAATTGGTTTTTCATTTCTTGGTCCACGATTATGTTCTAAAACAATTAGTTTAGGTTCATTTTTACTTCCTTGTCCTACAGCTGTAATACCGCCAAAACCTTTCTTTTTTAATTCAGGTTTAGAAATTATACTGCATTTCATCTTGTTCTTTTTGGAAATTGTTCTTGCAAAATTTGCTAATGTACTTGGAGTACACTCGTTTGGAGGTAAATTGGCAATACTTTTTGTAAATATGGCACCATCTGCAACAATTACAGCTGTTTTGATTGCTTGTGAGGTTTTATTTGATTTAGAAACTATGATTGTTAAATCTGGTGAATTATTAATTTTTTCTGCCTTGAATTTGTCAAATTTGTAAAGAGCCATTTTGGAGCCTTCAACAATCTGAGTCACTGATGACATTTGATCAGTTACAAAACTTGGTGGTGTTATTATTGAAAATTCTTTAAGTTTTAACTCTCTTGCTTTTTGTGCAATTTTACCTGAAACTAATCTGATAGTATCTTTTGTTAAATTCTCTTTTCTTCCCAACCCTGCAAGTAGAATTCTTTGTGCATGTTTTTTTCCTGGTACTGGAATAATGTTTAATTTTCCAAATTTTCCTTGCATATCTTTTAGAGATTGATTAATTGCTGAGGATGTTTTAGCATCAAATTTTCCTAATCCTAGAGTCTTGTTTGAATTTTCTAACACAAAACAACAAAGTAGTTGTGTTTTCTTTTTTGTAGAACTTTCAGTTTTTATCTTCATTATGTGTCTGAGTTATGATGTGTTATTTAGATTTACTAGAGATCTATTTTTCTGCTATTTGTAAGCAGACTTGATGATCTCAAAAAAACTGCTTTAACAGTTTTACAGTCTTGCTGACAATTTTTATCAATATTCATAGTTGATGTATTTTTTGTTTTTTTAGAAAAAATTGATTTGACTAATGGTAATAATGCTGCTCTTCCTCCGTATGCTCTTTTTTTATCAATAAACCAAAACATGTCTAATGCAGATTCATCTAGAATTTCATTTCTAATTTTTATTCCAAAATCTGAATAGTGTCCTACCATTGTCATTTTACCTCTTGCAAAAAAATCAACAAATCTAGCAAATTTTACACACAAGTAACATTGATTGTCATAAACTACAATTGGAGTATTTTCTTTAATTTCCATACTAGTCTATAGTCCCGATCAAATTAAAATTTTATAGAAATAGATTTTTATTAAATTTACAAAGATAACGATCAAGATGGGGCTTAATTATTATCAAATTAAGAAAAATATTCTTAGAGCCCGTAAATTAGTGATAAAAGCGACCAATATTGCTGGTTCAGGCCATCCTGGGGGCTCTTTCTCTATGGCTGAAATTTTGGGTTGTTTATTTTATAAATATCTGAAATTTGATCCTAAAAATCCACAATGGGAAGACAGGGATCGTTTCGTTTTATCTAAAGGTCATGCATCTCCTGGTTTGTTTTCAAATATGGCAGTTGCAGGATATTTCCCAGAATCCGAACTTGAAACCCTACGAAAATTTGGTAGTAGATTACAAGGGCATCCTGACCTAAAATGTCCCGGTGTGGAATTTTGTGGTGGATCTTTAGGCACCGGATTATCTTATTCTATAGGAGTTGCACTTGCTGCAAAAATTAACTCCAAAGATTATCATGTTTATACTATCATTGGGGATGGAGAATCAGACGAGGGACAAATTTGGGAGGCTGCAATGACTGCTGCAAAATACAAGGTTGATAATCTAACTGCTTTTCTTGATAGAAATTTTATTCAACAAGATTCTTACACTGAAAAAATTATGCCACTAGATGAAAAATTAGAAGGTGATGATCTTTCTGAAATGTGGAAAGATGCATCACGTTGGAAGACTGGTGACAAGTGGAGATCTTTTGGTTGGAATGTAATTGAAATTGATGGACATAGAGTAGAACAAATTGATGCTGCCATTGCAAAAGCAAATGCAACAAAAGGAATCCCTACAATGATCATATCAAGAACAGTTAAGGGCAAATCAGTAGAACATATGGAGGATAATCCACTATGGCATGGAAAAGCTCCTGATTCTGATGTAGTTCCTATCATTAATCATGAATTGAATTCACAGTTCATGATTGCTCCATCTATCATTGCAGGTGATATGACAAATCTAGAAAATGAAATTAAAAAATGTGTTTCGAGTAGGGCTGATTACATTCATCTTGATGTAATGGATGGACACTTTGTTCCAAACAAAACTTTTGATCATACTAAAATCAAAGAACTAAGACCTCTTACTGTAATTCCATTTGATTCACATTTGATGATTAATGATCCTGTGAAACATGTTAGGGATTACATTGATGCAGGTAGTGATATTATTACAGTTCATGCTGAAGTAACTGATGAATCTAGTTTTGGAGAGATTCATGATTTATTAAAACAAAATCAAGTTGGAATAGGTTTTGCAATAAACCCTGATACAGAATTACCTGAATGGTCTTACAAATTCTTACCTTCACTTGATCAACTAATTGTAATGTCTGTAGTACCTGGAAAATCTGGTCAAAAATTCATTGAAGAAACTCACACAAAGATGGCTAGATTGAATTCGATTCTAAATGAACATAATTTTTCAGGCTACATTGAGGCTGATGGAGGAGTAAATCTTGAAAATATTGGCTCGATATTTGCAGAAGGCGCTCGTGTCTTTGTTGGGGGCGGTGCTATTATTGGACAGCAAGATGTACGTGGAGCAATTAGAGACTTTAGAAATGAGGTTTTAAAATCTAGAAGAAGTGCTTTACTTGATAAAGCCCATGAGTTAGGTGGGACAGATTTAGTGAATAAATGGATTGGTTTGCATGTTATAGGAGAGAAACAAGAACAAATTAAAAAAATTGCACAGGAGGCAGGATACATTTGATTGAAAAAATTATGACTGATATGCGTTCAGAATATTCCAAATCTTTGATACAAGTTGGAAAAGATAATCCAAATGTTGTAGTTTTAGGTGCAGATACAACTGATTCACTAAAGACTTCTGGTTTTGGAAAAGAATTTCCTGATAGATTTTTCAATGTTGGGATTGCTGAAGCAAATCTTGTTACAGTTTCTGCTGGATTGGCAGCATCTGGAAAAATTTCTTTTGCTAGTACTTATGCAATATTTTTGCCAGGAAGAGCAGTTGATCAAATTCGAAATAATATTGCTTATCCTTCACCCCAAGGCAAAAATGGTCTTAATGTGAAATTAGTTGTCTCTCATGGAGGTTTGTCTGTTGGACCTGATGGAGGTTCACATCAACAACTTGAGGACATTGCAATAATGAGAGTTATTCCTAATTTCCGAGTTTTTATTCCAGCTGATACTATTTCAGTTTCCAAATTAACTCACTTAATGGCAAATGAATATGGTCCATTTTATATGAGAATGGCAAGATCCAAAACTCCTTTGATTCATTCAGAATCTCAAGATTTTCAAATTGGAAAAGGTATTACTCTAAGAGATGGTTCTGATTGTACTATTGCAGCATGTGGAATTACTGTTAGCATGGCTTTAGATGCAGCTGATACATTAAAGCAAGAAGGTATTTCCTGTAGAGTTTTGGATATGTTTTCAATAAAACCAATTGACAATAAAATTTTAGAAAAAGCAGCAAGAGAAACTGGTTGTATAGTTACTACTGAGGAACACAATATTTTTGGTGGAATGGGTTCTGCTGTTACAGAATCTGTTTCTGAAACATATCCTGTACCAATAAAGAGAATTGGTGCTCAAGATATGTTTGGTGAATCTGCTAGAGATAACGAAGTTCCTTTACTCTTAGAAAAGCATGGAATAACATCTTTTAATATGGTAAAACAAGTCAAAGAAATTAGGAACAAAAAATTATGAAGATTTTTCTTGACACTGCTAATCTAGAATCTATTAGAAAATTTAATGATATGGGATTACTAGATGGAATCACAACAAACCCTTCTCTATTGTCTAAAGAAAAAGGTAATCCTAAAGATGCAATGGAAGAGATAACAAAAATTATCAAAGGTGATGTAAGTCTAGAAGTTGTAAGTACAGAATACTCTGGAATGATGGAAGAAGGCAAACGTCTTCGTGAATATGGAGATAATGTTGTAGTTAAAGTTCCTATGACTCCTGATGGTTTGAAAGCATGTAAATCCCTTTCATCAGAAGGAATCCCTGTTAATGTTACGTTGATATTTTCACCAAATCAGGCTTTGCTTGCTGCAAAATCTGGTGCAAAATATGTTAGTCCATTTATTGGAAGACTAGATGATATTGGACAAGATGGAATGCATCTAATTAAAGATATCAGAAAAATATTTGACAATTATGATTTTGAAACTGAGATACTTGTTGCAAGTATCCGTCATCCAATACATGTAATTGATGCTGCAAAAATTGGAGCAGATGTAGTAACATTACCTCCTGCAGTTTTAGACAAGATGATGCAACATCCATTGACAAAAATTGGTTTAGAAAACTTTCTTGCAGATTGGGAAAAGCTTAAAGCTGGAAATCCTGATATCAAAATATAGAAAAATCAAATCTAGTTAATAATATAAAATAAAAAATATTAAAAATGAAAAATTAGGTTTTTTACGAATTCTTATTACTTCGCTTTTCTTTTACCGGTTCCTCTACCTGAAGTTATTGTACCTTTGTATTCAGGTCTCTTTTTTGGTTCAGGTATATCACTCAATTTTCTTCTACCGGTTCCTCTACCAGAAGAGACCATTCTATTTCCAGTTGCTGCTTTTCTGGCTGCTTGGATTTCTTTAAATTGTTCACCAGTCCACTTTGTAGCATCGCTATCAACTTCAATAATTCTTGTGCCTCTTCCGCTTCGTACTCTAATTTTAACCATAAAATAAGGTAAAATTATCTTGTATTTATCTAGGGTGCTTTGTTGGAATTTACCCTAATTTTAGTGAAATTTGTAAAAAACTCTAAAATCTCTTATTTTAACTAGATATCCAGCCCAGTTTTTTGAAATATACAAACATCATGATCGCAGGAATTACTGATGCAAGAATAATAATTATAAAAATTGTAAATGGACCTAAGAACATTGAATCATCCCCAATTCCTCCTGGTAAATTGACATTCATTCCATAAAATGTTCCAATTAATGTTGATGGTATTGTTAGCATGAAAATAATAGTTAGTAAACTAAGTACTTTGTTTGTCTTTTCCGTGCTTAACACAAAGTCTGTATCTTTGTAAATTTCCATAGTTTCTCGTGATTCTTCTAGTGTTTCAATTACTTTGTCTATGTGATCTATAATATCATCAAAAAATAAAGTTAGTTCTACATCATCTCTTTCTGCAAATCTTTTAATATTTTTTGCAATTTCTAATACAAATTTCTTTAATGGATTAGCTATTCTTCTTAGTCTGTTAATTTCCCTTCTAAGTAGGGCAATACTTCTTGCTACTGGTTTTTTTTCATCAAATACCCTATCTTCCATTTCATCTAGATTTGCAATTATCTTTCTAGAAGTATGTAAAAGATCATCTACTAGTACGTCTATAATTTCATGAAGTAATACTCCTGAGGATTTTCCTAATAGTCTCTCTTTTCTTTGTAGATCTGAATCTGTTTTACATATTTCTGCTAATTCAACTAGGGGTTTTAGATCTCCTTGATGTACTGTGACTAGGAAATCTTTTCCAAGAAATATTGATAACTGACTATTTTTTGATATTCCTACTTTTTGTGCAAGTGGTGGAAAATGCAAAATTACAAAGAAATGGTCATCATAACTATCTAGTTTTGGAAGTTCAAATTTGGTCATACAATCCTCAATGTTTAGTGTATTGAAATTGTATTTTTTAGCTAATTTTTCAACATCTTTTCTATCTGGATTTTGTAAATTAATCCATACAAATTTTTCCCCTTGTATGGTCTCCATTTCACTTTCAATAGAATTCTCTACTGATTTTCTTCCTGAACGTAATCTATTGGCAATGAATCCTTTTCTCAAGTCGAAAAATACCCTAATACAACAAATTTAAAGCGATCGCTATCACTTTATGAAAAAATCCTAGTTGTAAAATTGAAAAACATTCTTGCATTTGAGGCTACTTGAATGGAAGTCCATAGTTCATTCCAATCCATGTTAGTCCAATTGCTATTGCCATTGCAATCCACCATAATCGCATATTCTAAATTCTAACTAGTAAATAATAAATTTACAGTCTAAGTTTTGGTTCATAATCAAAGATTATTACAGGATAAACTATTTTTCTTTCTGGTGGCCTTCGTAGTACAGTGGCTAGTATAGGGGATTGTGGATCCCCGGACAGGGGTTCGATTCCCCTCGAGGGCCCTCCGAAATTATTTCAAGACTCTAACATTGCATTTTGTTCTGAAAATTTTTAAAAATTATTTTAAATTGTAGAGTCTTAAACTAAAACACTAGTTCCCTTTGAAGGCCTAAATTTCAATTTAACAATAAGTAGTACTTACTAGTTTTTTGGCAATATCTATTACAATTTAGAACTAAAATTAAACACCAAATGACTGGGTTCTTTTTTCACATTTTGGACATGGTAATCCCTGTGTTTTAACACCACACTTTTTGCAATGTATGTCAATCCCCACAACATCACGAGAAGACGTTTTAGTCGCCTTGATAATTAGAGCTATTACTATTAAAATTCCTAATGCAATTCCTATCAGTACAAGTACCATATTGGATATTACGCTGCATTGTATATTATCTCTTTATTTTTATCATATAGAATCCAAATTTTGATTTTATCGTCAAGAATCTAGTTTTTTTGGTTCTTTTCATGTTAAATTGATTGAAAAACTAGTGGCTTCATATAGGGCAAAAAGTCATCGTAATCCTTGTCAAGAATACAAAATGAAATTAAATTAAACTCGCAAGATATGCATACTCACTTTTCAACTATTGCCTCAAAATATCGAAGTGTAAGAACATTGGATACAAAACCAATCCTACACATAAAAGACAAACTAAAAGAAAAACAGAAAATCAACATGGCAGATGTTGGTTGTGGAGATGGACGGTATTCCCTAGAGTTTTTGAAATGCTTTGATGCTTCATTTTATATTCACTGTGTGGATTATAATGAAAAAATGTTAGAATCATTAGAGAGTTATCTTGTAGAGGAGAACACTACAAACTTTTGTGTAAGACTGGGTGATGCAAACAGACTACCACTAGAGAATAATTCAATGGATTGCATTGTTACCTTTAATACAATTCACCATTTTGATGTTCCAAAGTTTTTGTCTGAATCATTACGAACACTCAAAGATGATGGACATCTTTTCATATACACTAGACTAAGAAATCAAAATTCTAGAAGTATTTGGGGAGAACACTTTCCATTATTTACAGAGAAAGAAGATCGTTTGTACGAACTAGATGAATTAGAACACCATATACAAAATGCAGATATACATATTAATTCCACCCGAGTATTTGGACATTCTAGAACCTCTAGTCTTGATAGACTAGTTCACCAAGCTCAAAACAACCACTATTCTACTTTTGCTCTATATGATAAAGAAACATTTGATGAATCTCTTGAAATATTTCAACAAAACATCAAGAATAATTTTGATGATTTAGAGCAGATCAGATGGTTTGATGAGAATATTTTAATAGAAATCAGAAAATAATTCTAGAAAAACTATTTTTTCAAACACTAGCAATCACAGTCAAACATTCCTACTTTTCCCATGCATTGATCATGATATTCGTGATAGCATTTATCACAAGTAACCATAAAACACATCTAACAATCCATTTTAAATTTCTTTAAATATAGTTTCTTTAGTGTGATTCTTGATGACATTTACTAAACCCATAATTGAAATTGTAACTGTTGTGGCCTCTGCTGTATTAGATCAGAAATTAGATCTTTATGATATACATGAAAAAATTTCCAAATTTTAATTGAGAATAATCACATATGAAATTTGTTTTAAGGTCAAATTTTAGGCATAGAATAAGGTTTTACTGTTAATTCTTGTAAGGGCCATGAACTAACTTGACAAGTCACCTCGAGGGTCTACATAATTTTATGAATCATAAAAATTCTAAAACCTTTCACTAAGAAAATAATTTGAATTTTTTATACATAATTTAATTAAATCATTTAATACGACAAATTTTCCAAAAATTGCGCTTTTTCGAAATTTTATTAATGAGAATTTCTATATTATATGTGATTAATATGGTCAAAATAAGAGTACGATCCGGAAGAGGCACTAGAATTATTGAAGTTGACAGTGATGCTACAAAGTGGACTGGTGAAGAATATAAACAAATCCAAGAAGCAGCTAAAGCAAAAGCTAAAGACAGTGGTATAAAATATATCACTTCTGGTAGAGGAACTGGTAAAATAAGTTTCAGTGATATATCTGAACCAAAAAAGAGACCTGATACAAAAGGTATGTGGGTTAGTTCTGGTAGAGGAACTGGAAAAAGAAAACTCAAATAAATTCAGTGACTAATCTAAAAAAGACAATCAACAAAATGTATTGTCACTAAAATTTTTTTAAAATAACTAATGATCTAGCTTGAATAAACTGTAAAAAAAAATAGAATTGTTTTGATTACTTTAAAGAGCGTACTTTACGAACTACTTTGTTATGATCTAAAGCTGCAGTAGTAGTTACATACAAAATATGATTTCTTCCTGCAGGCATAATTATCCTCTTTATCGTGTCATATTCTGCAACAACATACTTGCATGTACCAAGCGTTTTTACTAGTTTTTTTCGTTGTTTCCAATCATTTGCTGCTGCCTTTAATGATGCCAAGCTCTGTTTCTTTGACACCAAAATTTTCACTTTCTTAGCACGTTCTGAAAATACCACTTTTCCTTTGAGATCAACCACACTGACTACTCTGACAGATGGGCTTACCTTCAAAATTTTTTCAACTGCTTTTTGTATATCCATAATAATTGATAATCATTCTAGATGATAAAATTTTCTAAAAGAATTTTAAATATTAATTCTAGATATAATTTGAAGATTTTGGGATCATTTGCCTTAATGAGTAAAAATCAATCCTTTTTCATACCTAATTTTTAGAAAATACCGAATTTACTAGATTCCATTTCTTCTTTGATGGCAAGTTTGAATCGTGGAGACTTGGTTTCTACATTCTTTGTTAACCATGTAAGAAATTTTTTTTCAATTCCTTTTCCTTTTAGTTTATTAAAATCTGCTCCCATAATTTCGATCAATTTTTCAACAAGCGATTTATTCACACTTAATACAAAAAAGTGCCAACCAAATGCAAATTCAGAATCAGTCATAACAAAATCTTCTTTACTATGAACCATTTCTTCTAAAAGAACTAGTTGATGAGTTAATGCTTTACTTGTTTTATCATAATCTACTGTAGAAACATTGATGTTAATTCTACTTTCCATATTCAATATTACATCAAAACAAAATAAAAGGCTTACACCGATTATTCTTTTAAAAGATATTCAAAATCAATGTCAAATTGCATTTTCATGATATTGATATAAGTTTGAATAGCTTCTGGAATCTCTTCACCACAAGCAACTCCTAATTTTTTTGCATTAATCCAAATCATTAATGTCTGTATGATTGTCAAAAATCGATCATTTTTAATTTCAGGGGTTCCAATAGATTTTGTATATCTTTCTGCAAATTCCCATGCTGTGACAAAATCTATGCATTTTACGCCAAAAATTGCTAATACCTGTTCTTTCATACTTTGTGCTTTTTTGAATGGTATTTTGTTGATAATGTATGGAAAATTTACTTTATCTGGAATACAATCTGGAAGTGGTCCCCAAATTGTAATTATTTTTGTTTCTGGTTTTAGTTTTTCAAATTTTCCTAACATTTGATTAATCACATTATCATCTGTGAACCAGAACAAAATTGCTGTAGCATCTGAGATATCTGATTCTTCTATATTTTTACAAACTAATTGTCCTTGAATATTTTTTTGTTCAAGAATTTCTTTTCCATGTTGAATTTTTTCAGGATTGTTATCTATCCCTACAGCTTTTTTTACTTTGAACTCTTTTACTGCTATCTCTATTCCTTTTTCATTACCACAACCTAAATGATAAAAAATATCATTTTCCCCTAAATCTATAAATTTGAAAATTTCTCTAAAAGATTTTTCTGGTAGCTGAACGTCTTCCCCACTAAGTAAATTTTCTGGAAGTGTTTCTAAATATTCCTCAATTTTCAATAGTATTATTTCTACATGAGAGAATTTATTCTCTTATACTTTCTAATTTTGAAACCGCTTGCCATAACTGTGTTCTAACGTATGAAGGCATGTTGGGATCTTGTGTTACGTCATCTAGTAGACTAATTGTATTTGCGGCTCTTACTGATAATGAATCTCCTTCCTTACTCAAATCTCCAATCAAATCCGAAACTGATTTTCTAATTGTCTTTGGAGTAGAATTATTGGATGCAATTTGGTTTAATGTTTCAATTGCTTCTTTCATTGATTCTTTATTTTGAGCGTCGTCTACCATTTTTAACACCTTTTCTTAAAAATTAGCAGTATATAGTCACATCTCTACAAACACGTCGTCTGATTCTACCACAACATTGTATGATGTCAAATCTCTAATTTTTGTTGGGAATTTAACTAATTTCCCTGTTTTACTATCAAATTGTGCACCATGCCAACCACATGTAATTGTACATCCATCTAATTTTCCTTCTGATAGACTGGAACCTGAATGAGTACAAGAATCATCAGTTGCACAATATTTACCATCAATATTTGCAACTAAGATGTCTTTTCCATCAATAGAAACCTTGATCATCTTTCCAGGAGGAATATCTGATATTTTACCAGCTATAATTTTTCCCATTGTAGTTTTTATTTGATTATTCTTAATATTGTTTTGTACAGTGACAATAATGATTAGAGAAGCAAACGATTTAGATAAAATTCCAGTTTTGAAATTTTGTAAAAATACTTTTTCTTGGGGAGACTATGTAGAACAAGTCTGGGATTCTTGGTTATCAGAAGGTAATTTACTATTATTTGAAAAACAGTTTCCCATTGGAATATGTCATGCATTTTACTCAGAAGACCAAATTTGGATTGAAGGAATTAGGATAGATCCAAATTTTCGAAGACAAAAAATTGCATCCAAACTAGTAAAACATGCTGAATCAATTGGACTAGAAAATGGTGCCTCATTTTCCTTTATGTTAATTGATACTGAAAACACTTCATCTCACTTAATGGCACATTCTTTAGATTATGCCATCTTTCAAACATGGAATTTTTACTCTCTTATGCCAAAAAAAAATCCAAATTATGATATCTATTTTGAAAAATCTCTAAATCGTCAATTATGTTCTCATTATGTAAAATCTTGGAGATGGCTTCCTATTGATGATGATACATTATCTACATTTTATGAACAAAATAAAATTGTCAAATCTTATGTGGATGGTAAAAATTCAATTGCAATTTTTACTGATTCCGAACATTTTGATAAAACTTTGATTGTTACATTATTTTCAGGCTCACAAAACACCACATTACAAGTAATTTCCTTTTTACAAAATTATGGTATGGAGAAAAATTATGAAAGAATACAAATTTTGACTAAAGAACAATTACCTATTTTTGATTCATTAGAACATAAAATTTCATTTAATTTAATGAAGAAATCTTTAGTCTGATTTAACAAACTTTATTGTATTTTTTAAAATTCCAAGACCCTCAATTTCCATTTCAACTTTATCTCCGTCTTTCAAAAATTCTACATTTGGATTCTTTAGTGCTACACCTGCTGGTGTTCCTGTAGCAATAATGTCTCCTTTTTCTAAAGTCATGACTTTGGAAATTTTTGAAACAATTTCAGGGATTTTTAAAAACATTTTACTTGTAGAAGAGTTTTGTCTTAATTCTCCATTAATTTTGGTTGTCATCTTTAGATTTTGGGCATCTTTGATTTCATCAGCTGTTGTAATCCATGGACCACATGGTGCAAACGTATCAAAACTCTTTCCTCTAGTAAACTGTTTATCTTTGAATTGAATATCTCTAGCAGAAACATCATTGAATACCATATATCCAAATACAGCCTTTGATGCATCCTCTGCACTGACATTTTTGCAGTTTTTTCCAATAATCACGGCTAATTCTACTTCATAGTCTAATTCTGAAACAAAATCTGGGCATACAATATCTGATTCAGTACTAGTTAGTGTTGTTCGTGGTTTAATCACAATGACTGGATCTTCAGGTGCTTGCAATCCTTGTTCTTCAGCATGGTCTGAATAGTTGAATGCCAAACAGATTATTTTATTTGGATTTTGGATTGGTGATAATAATTTGAATTTTGAAATATTTTCTTCATATGGCAAATCTCCAATCTTGTTTTTGATTTCATCATACCATCCATCAAAAAGAAATTCTTTTACAGTAAATGGAATTGGAATTCCTGTTAGAAAAGTAATTTCATCTTTTGTGGCTACTTTATCTCCTTTAACGAAACCATATGTTTCAATATTTTCATGTAATAATCTCACTATTTTCATACTTGATCACTTGTGTGTAAAAATCGCTTGATTCTGTGAATCTTTTCTACAATATCCAAATCTGACAAATTGTATTTCTTCCCCTTCTTTTAATTGTAGATAATATGGTTCTGTAAAAACATCTAATTCTTCTAAACTTTCTTCATTAAATTCATCACCAATGAATAATGCTTTTGGAATGATCATCTTAATTTCATGTGCAGTTTTTTGTGATACCCATTGAATTTTCAAAATATCTTTTGTTTCTTTCTCTTCAATAAACTCACCTTCAAATTCTGTACCGACTTTTGTAATGGAAACATTTCCTAATCCTAAAAGTCTAATCTTCATTCCTTGTTTTATGTTTAGTGCATCATCTCCAGAAATATAAAAATTTTCATCAATCTCAATTTTTCTTTTCCCCATGTCATTAATTGGATGGTTAGGAATTTCAACTGATGATATTGGTAAATTTTTCACTGTTAATTTTTTTGCATTGCTTACCATGAATAATCTTGTACTTTCAGCATCCACAAATTTTCTATTAAATGCTTCAAGTGCATCAAATGGAGCAAGAGTATTTGCTTTGGTTAACCCTAAAGATAGAATGAATTTTCTGATAGCCTCTGGTCTAATCCCTCTTCTTCTAAGTGCCTCAAGAGTTGGTAGTCTTGGATCATCATACCATGAAACCTTGCCTTCTTCAATCAATGGCTTGATGATTCTTTTTGAAATTGGCATTCCTTTGAATTCTAATCTGGAGAAAAATCCTTGGTATGGCTTTCTCATGTTTAATGCATCTAAGATTGCATCAGTTAGCTCTTTTCTTAGTTCAAATTCTTTTGAACGAAAAGCATGTGTAATTCCATCAATACTATCTTCAATTGCAACTGCAAAATCATAACTAGGCCAAATTCTATATTTTTTACCTAATGTGTAATGACTTTCATCAATTATTCTGAATAATACTGGATCTCTCATGACTGCATTATCTGCTTTCATGTCTCCACGAAATCTTAGAATTGCATCACCAGGTTTGTATTTTTCTTTCATCTTTTCCCAATTTTTATTATTTTTGTCAATATCTCCCATACTGCACTTGCAAGCTTTTCTTTCTCTTCTGTTCTTACTGATGTTGTCTCTTTTACAAGTACAAACGTAAGCTTTTCCAGAATTGATTAATTCTATACCTTTCTCATAAAATACTTCCATATCATCTGAAGTACTTTTTACAGTGTCAAATTTTATTCCTATCCACTCTAATCCAACTTTGATAGCTGCATGATACTCCATTCTCTCTGCTTCAGGATTTGTGTCATCCATTCTTAGAATAAATTTTCCACCATACATCTTTGCATATTCTGAATTAATGATGGCAGCTTTTGCATGTCCTATGTGCGGATAGCCATTTGGTTCAGGAGGAAATCTTGTAATGACTTTTCCTTGTTCAGCTCCTTCTAATTCTGGAAGGCCTTCTCTTCCTTTGATTTTTTCTTTAGGTGCTAAAATTTCTGGAAAGTTTTCATCAATTTCTTTTTTTTGTTCTTCTGATGATAACTGATTTACATTTGCAACAATTTCAGAAATATCTTCTGTAATTTCTTTTACTTTAGTTCTAAATACTGGTTTAGTTCCAAGAATTTTTCCCAAAATTATTTTATCTTGAGTTTGTCCTCCATGCTCAAATGCATTTTGAAGGGCCATTTTCCTAATTTCTTTTTTTAATTCTTTATCCATGCTGATTCACCTATTGTAACTATACACTTCTCATAACTACAAAATCCAATAATGTGATTAGTTCTGTTTTAGCAAAGCCTGAATACTTTCCCAATGATTTTTCTGCTTTTTCTGCATATTTTAGAGCCTGTTTTCTAACATTTTCTTCAATTCCAAGAGAGCGAATTACTTCTACCGCCTTATTTAGATCATTTCTTGTTGCCTTGGAATTTCCAAATGCCTTTAGAATTATTTTTTTGTTTTTGCCTTTTGCTGATTTTATTGCCATTAGAATTGGAAGTGATTTTTTACCTTCTCTAAGATCGTTTCCAACAGGTTTCTTTGTAATTTTAGGATCTCCCATAACTCCTATTAGGTCATCAGTTATCTGAAATGCAATTCCTAAATTTTTTCCAAATGATGAAAGATTTGAAATGTCGCTAGATTTGTTTGTGGCACAAATAGCTCCCATTGCACATGATACATCAAATAACGCTGCAGTCTTTTTACTAATCATTGTAATGTAGTCTGTTTGTGTTGGAATTTTTTTATCTTCGGCCATCTTTACATCAAGTAACTGACCTTCACATACATCTACACATGCTTTTGATAGTCTGGAAACTAATTTAGTAGTAGCATTTGCAGATAATTTTGATTCAGTAATTATTTGAAAAGCTTTTGAAAATAAAACATCACCAGCTAGAATTGCAACTGACATTCCAAATTTTTTATGTACAGTTGGAACTCCGTGACGCATCTCATCATTATCCATTATATCATCATGAACTAAAGTAAAGTTATGAACCATTTCTACAGCACTTGCAGCAAGCATTGCATTAGAAACTTTACCTCCTAAAATTTGACAACTTCTAATTACCATATATGGTCTAAGTCTTTTTCCACCATGAATAATCAAGTGACCAGCTGCATCATAGAGTCTCTTTGGATTTCCTTTTAGTTTTGAATTAAGAGACTTGTTTACTATTTTTGCATTTTTTTCAATTGGATTATTTTTTTCCATTTACTAATCTCCACTTGTCTTTTGGTAAATGTGTCTTGATTGCTTCATGCAATCTATCATGAACTTCATTATTCATCCATGTAGATAAGACATTTTCATGCTTTTCAAGCATAGATTGCTCAGATTTATCTAATAATACTAAAGCAATAAGCATCCATGGACAATAAATTTGAGGATTTGTCTTTAATTCTAAAAGTAACTCTTTTGCAGAAATCCACTTAATTTCATCTATTTCCCCTTCAATTTCTTTTAGTTCTGTAGATTTATCAATTATTCCAATTAATGTTCCACAAATTTCATTTTCAGAACCCACATCTTTGAAAGATATATGATACTCAAATTTGTGTAAATAATCTAATTTTCCTTCAATTCCTAATTCTTCAGGCATTCTTCTTTCGCCTGATGATACATAAGTTTCAGATTCTCTTGGGTGACTTGCAAATGTTCCATCCCAATCACTTGGCCACAACATCTTTTCTTTTGCTCGTCTTGTAATTACTAATCTACCGTCTTCATCAAATAATAAAGCAGTAAATGCTCTATGCAGTTTTCCATTAGGCAAATGACACTTTACTTTTTCTTCAGTACCGATTGGATTATCATTTTCATCAACTAAAATTACATATTCTTCAGACATTTCATTTTCCTCTAAACAATGTCCCTTCAAATTTCCTATTTTTAACAGCTTTCACAATTCTTTCAGGTTTGTTTCCATTTACAAAAAATACATTTATTCCCATTTTTGAAATCTTTGAGGCCTCCTCTACTTTTCTAACCATTCCACCAGTGACATCTTTTTTATTTTCTGAAATTGAAGGACGTTTACCCTTTAATTCATAAATTAATTTTTTTGATTTGAGATCAGAGTACAATCCATCTTCATTTAGAACAAAAATGCTAAGTCTTGGTTTTAAAATTTTTGCAAGATGCGTCATTATCTTGTCACCTGACAAAATGTATGTTTTTTGTTGACCGTACCATAATGCATCTCCATATGTTACTGGAATTAAGCCTGATTTTGCAATTTTTTCTATTTCTTCAATCTTTTTTGAAATTGGTTTGTTTCCTAACATAAAATTTGATGGTGGAAAACAATATGGATTTAATTTATTTTTTAATAATGAATCCAAAACAATCTTGTTTAATTCGATCATTGAATTTTTTACAATTGCTACTCCTCTAAGATCATACTTTTTTTCTTTTGTATGCATATTATATTTTACAGACCAATAATGTCCATAGGAACCACCACCATGAACAATAATCATTGTTTCATCGATTTTTTTTAAACTCTTAGCAATTTTTTCTATTGTTTTTCTTCTAACTGATAATGGTTTTTCTTTATTTGTGATAATTGAACCACCTAATTTTATTAGAATCATGCTGTTCCAAATTGTGTAGTTAATTAAAAAGTATCCAGTCCTTTGAAATCAATTTTTACAGAAAAGCAGTCATAATTTTTATCTGTGAATTGATTGATTGACTGCTCCAAATTTGTTTTATCTGTCAAGGCAAAGATACATCCACCTCCTCCCGCACCTGTAATTTTTGCTCCAAATGATGATTTTTCTCCAATTAGGATCATGTCTCTTAATTTTTCATTTGAAATTCCTATTACCTCTAGATATTTCTGATTCTGACTTATTTTATGTCCTAATTCTTTGATGTTGTTGTCTTTTAATAATTTTAGAACATCTTCAACTAATTTTGATTCATCATTGCATAACTTGGAAAATTCAATTTCATTTTCTTCTTTGAATTGTTTTACTCCTGCAACTACTAATTCTGTAGAATGTTCTATGTTTGAATTTGCAATAACAAGATGAAAATTGGGTTCAGATCTTATTTTGGTAAATCCATTTTTTTTATCATATTCCATAATTCCTCCATATGTACAAACTGTACAATCTGCTCCTGAAGTGTTTTGAAACATAGTTTTTTCAGCTTCAATTGCAAGTTCAAGAATTTCTTCTTTTGATGTTTCTGTAAATAATCTAGAAATTGCTGCAGCACCTGCAACACAACAAGCAGATGATGAACCTAAACCCACTCCCAATGGAATGTCTGATTCTACTGTAATTTTAATTCCTGTAGTTTGATTTTGTTTTTGTAATATTTTGTCTGCTAAATAGTATAGTGGTTTTAGAGGAGAATCAATTTCTGCAATAGGTTTGTTTGGTTTTAAAATTAAATCCCCTATGTTTGATTTGATAGATATTTCTTCTTCTTTTACTTTTTCTGCAATGACGGTAATTCGTTTATTGATTGCACAAAGAATTACTTTTACTCCATATACTACAAAATGTTCTCCAAAAAGAATAACTTTTCCTGGAGCAGATGCTTTAGATTTCAAGTGAACACTTTAAAATTTTTAATGATTTATTCGATTTCCTCTTCTGTAATCTTTGTTTCAAAATCATCGATTTCATATTTCATTGATTCGTTTTCTTTTAGTTCTCCTCTTTCAATGAGAATTTGACGTACCAATAACCAGTAAACTGTTGCAAGAGCTTTTCTTCCTCTATTGTTTGCTGGAATAATTACATCTAGTTTTGATGTAATATTATCCGTATTTGCAATTCCTATGACTGGAATACCTGCATTCGTTGCTTCTGTAATTGCTTGCTCATCCACTTGTGGATCTGAAATTAAGACTAATTTTGGTTCAATATAATATGGCAATGAAGGATTTGTCAAAGTTCCTGGCATGAATCTTCCAAGGAGTTTCTTAGCATCTAACATCTCACAGAATTTTTCAATTGGTGTTTCTGCATATCGTCTTCCTGTACATACAATGATATTGTCTGTTCCTATTCTGTTGATAAATTTCGCAGCAGTTTTGATTTTCTCTAATGTAATGTCTAAATCAAGCATGTAAAGTCCTTCAGGACTGGCTGTAGTGATAAATGGCCTCATGAATTTTGTCTTTACTTGAGTTCCTACTCTAATTCCAGTAGCTAAAATTTTCTTTTTGATGTCTATTGCTTCTGCTTGTTGACTCATGACGATTTTAAATCTCTGCCATACCGCGTATTAAATCATGCTCTGATAGGCGTAATAGTTCATTGAGTTTTGCTACTCTTTCTCCACCAACTACTCCAACTTTGAGCATTTTTGATTTTGTTGCTATTCCTATATGAGATATTTGTGAATCAATTGATTCTCCCGATCTGTGTGATGTGATTAATTTGATATTGTTTTGATTTGCAACACTGGCAAATTCAAGAGCATCATAAAGACTACCTGCTTGATTTACTTTTAGAATTGCTGCATTACATGATTTTGAATCAATAGCTTTTGTCAGGATATCTTTGCTTGTAACTATCAAATCATCTCCTGTAATCAGTATGTTTGGAAATTTGGCAGTCAATTCTCCCATGTCTTCAAATGCTTCTTCGTGGACTGCATCCTCTGCATAAATTAATTTATATTTTTCAATAATATTTGCTGCAAAATCAATCTGTTCTCCAGTAGAATTTTCAAATCCAGCTCTGTCATAAACATACTTTTGTTTTTCTTCATTCCATTGTGTAGATGATGCAAAGTCTACCCCCAATGATACCTCTTTTCCTAAAGTAAATCCTAAATTTTCACAAGCTTTTACAGAAACTTCTAATGCTTTTTCATTTTCTAATTTTGGTGCCCATCCACCTTCATCACCTCTTCCGTTAGTAAAGTTAGGATCTTCTTTTTCTAAAACATTACGTAATTCTTTATGTACTGCCAAATTAGTTTCAATAGCATTTTCTATAGTCTTTGACCCTGTTGGACAAATCAAAATCTCTTGAATGTCTGGTGTTCCAGGTCCTGCATGTGCTCCACCTCCCAAAATATTTCCTATTGGAAATGGAAATTTGAATGAGGATTCTGATGACAGTGTTTTAAACAATGGTTCTCCTGATGATTTTGAGGCTGATTCCATTGATGCAATTGTCACTGCAAAAGCAAGTGCACCTCCAATTTCTGAATAGTTTGTAGAATTATCCAGACTTTTTAGAGTGTCGTGAATTCCTTTAAGATCTGAAGATTCTAATCCAATAAATTTTTGAGAATTTTCTTGAATTATTCTTAGACTTTCTTCTGGTTTTCCATTAGGAAAACTTACTGCTTCATATTTTCCTACACTGGCACCTGATGGCGCACAAACTCTTCCAAGAAATTTACCTTCTGATTTTACATCTATTTCAATTGTCTTGCTTCCTCTACTATTATATAAAATACGTCCTTCAATCGAGGAAATCTTGGACAAGTTATTCTAACTCAGCTTGAACTTCCTGTTTTCTTTTCTGAATTGCTTCATAGAATGGAATTACTTGTTGAATTGTCTCAACAGTAGTCAAAAGCATTCTTCTACAACAATATCTCTCAAGTCCCAAAGAATCTAGAACTTTTTCTGGTTCTTCCCCTGATTTTACTTTATTTTGATATTCTTCAAATTTATCTGCAATTAAATTTCCACAGGTAAAACATCTAACAGGAACTAACATACGAACAAAAAAGTAATCAAGGATTATAAAAACCATACAAGGAAATTTCATTGCGGGCGTCGCCCAGCCTGGCCAAAGGCGCTAGCTTGAGGGGCTAGTCTCTCAGGAGTTCGTGGGTTCAAATCCCATCGCCCGCATACAGAATTTTAAAAATTATTTCTTGAGTTTTTGTAAAGTCTTGATTAGCTCACTTCGCCTTTTCTCTTCTGTAATTGCAGATCTGACATCATCTACTAAAATTCTATTTACATCGATTTTTCTTCTAGCCTCTTTTACCACTTTATCATACAATGAAAAAGTGTAAAGATGAAGATACAAATTCTCCATTACTTCAAAAATCTTTGTAGCCTCATCAATCTTGCCTATTCTAATTTTATCAAATACCATTCTTTTCAATTCACCTACACAATCCAATAATCCTAAAACATATGATTCTGGCATTACTGACAATTTCTTATCTGAAGGAATTTCTTTTTTTTCAACAATTGCAATAAGACAAGCAGCTTCTACAAATTCCTGTTCTGGTGTAATTAGATATCTTCTAAGTCCACCTGTTGCTTTTTTCTTATATTTTTTCAATAATTTGTCTGCTTGTTTCAAATTATTTTTTCCAGTCTTTAGATCTCCTTTATGAACTGCAATAATTGATCTGCTACAGAGAATAATTATCTCTCTTGTATTTTTTAGTAGAAATTCCCTTGCTTCTTGGATACTCTCTAAAGATTTTGCAATTTTGTTTAGTGATGGTTTTACATTCTTTAATGTCATGCTTGATAATGTCTAAAAACTAGGATAAAGTCGTTTGCTAAATCCAATGTTTTGACAATCTTGCTTGTAATATTCTATTTAAAAAAGAAATTAAACATCTTCTTTAATCCTGACGGTTCACTATTTCCATTTAGAGTAATAGTTGGTGTCGGCTTTTCAATAAAAATTCCTTGTGGTCTATATAATAAAACTGCAAGCAAAATTATTCCAAGCAACAAAAAGTCTAACCATACAACATCAAATGGGACATATTCTTGAAATGAATCTTTGAAAAATATAATGAATTTTCGTAGTGTAACAAAGAGAAGTGTTCCAATGAGTACTCCTTTGTTATTTGCTAATCCTCCTATGAGAATCATAAGAAATGGCCAAAAAGTCCAACTTGCTCTATCGTACGCAAAGGCAATTGTTCCACCAACATAAAATGCATACAATGCACCTGCTATTGCTGCAAGTGCTGCAGATACAATAATTATTTTAATTCTTATCTGTGTAGTGTTTTTTCCAAGTGATTCAGCTGCCACTTCGTTATCTCTAACTGCTCTAAGCATTCTTCCAAGTGGTGAACGAATCATTTTTTCGCTAAACACATACACAACAATTGCAATTAGGATCAATCCAATAGTAGCTATTGGGAATCGTAATTCTCCTGGAAGAAATGATAGTGGATCTGGTACTTGAACACCAAGCGTACCGCCAACTAGCGGTGTAAAGTTATTTCCAATTATTCTTATACTTTCACCAAAAGCTAGCAATGAAATTGCTAGATAATCTCCTCGTAGTCGTATGGCAGGATATGCAGTAAGTAATCCTAAACCTCCACCTACGGCTGCTGCAATACCTAGTGTCAAAAAGAATACAATGAATCCAATTCCAGTATTATCCACTAACCAAACATTAATTTCAGAAACTATGGCTAAATTGTTTTCAATATAGTCCCCCTCTATTCCTGCAATGTTTGCAAAAATTCTTCCTGGAATTGATGCTGCAACAAATGCACCTGCACCAACTGCTAGAACTTTTCCAAAATTTGGAATTCCAGCATATCCAAACTCCATGTTTAAGCTTAGATTAACAATAAGGTAGATTGCAAAAATTGCAAGTAAATCTACAATGAAAACTATTTCAGCTTCTAGAACCATGTCTCCTCAATCTTGACCAGTTTATTCCTGCCAATCCGCGTGGTGCTAATAGTAATGTAACTACAATGAACACCAGTGGAATTAGTGGTCTGTATGCAATCAACCAAGAACCTAATTCACCAGCTAAAAATCGTGTTCCTAAAACTTCAGTTAGTCCAACTAGTATACCTCCAGCTATTGCTCCATAAATGCTGAAAAATCCTCCTACAATACTTGCTGCAAATACACTTGGTATTAGTTGCGGACCTAAATTTGGGTCTCCTTGAAACCATAATGACATTAGAGCACCAGCTATTCCTGCTATACCTCCACCTAAAAGCCATGATATACCAAAAATCAACTTTACATTAATTCCAACTATTCCTGACAAGTCAGAATTTTCAGTTGCAGCCCTCATTGCAATTCCAAATTTTGTTTTCCTTAACACAACATGTAGTGTGATTGCTAAAATAGCAATTGTAATTGGTGCTGCAAAGACAATCACTGGCAGTCCCATAAATTCTACATCATAACTTCGTAGTGTAAATTCTCTAGATGTAACTTGATATGTATTTACGATATAATCTGCAAAAATGTTTAGCATTGCAATTACAATTAAATCAAATGCCAAAGTTGCTACCATCTGAATTGCTTGAGAAGCACCTTTACGAATTAATGGTTTTAAAATAAAAGTATACAAAGCAACAGCTACTATTCCTGAAATTACAAATGCAATTGGAATTGCAATGTATGGTGAACTCTCCCAAACTCTTGTCGCAACTAATGCAATGTATACACCAATAGTAGCAAATGAGGCATGAGCAAAATTTGGAACTCTAGTTGTAAGATATGTGAGTGTAAGTCCGATACTGAGAAGAGCTAAAAGACTTGCAAAAATTATAGCATCAGAAAATATTGGATCAAGTGCCAAGTTATCATTCCAAGATCGAAAACCCTTAATTTCTTTACGCCTTTGATGTTTTGATGAGTATTTTATCTATTTCAGGTATCAGAAAGCATTTTGACAGTTTTACTGTTTTAGATGGAATTGATATGGAAATAGAACAAGGGAAATTATATCAGCTAATTGGCCCAAATGGAAGTGGAAAAACAACACTCATCAATGTAGTTTCTGGTCTTCTAAAACCAGATAATGGTAAGATAATTTTTGATGGAACTGATATTACTCAAAAAGGATTGTTTGATACCTACAATACAGGTCTGATTAGAACTTGGCAGATACCTCAACCATTTAACACTCTTACAACTATGGAGAATTTTTTAATTTCTAGTAATGGCAATGCCGGTGAATCATTTCTTATGGCGCCATTAAAATCAAAATGGGAAAATGATGAGAAAAGAATTGCAGATAAAGCAATGGAAATAATGGAAATGGTTAATCTTGTGGAAAAAAAGGATACTACAAGTCGAAATCTAAGTGGCGGTCAGCAAAAACTTCTTGAATTAGGTAGAGCAATGATGTCTGGTGCTTCGATGATTCTTATGGATGAGCCTATTGCAGGAGTAAATCCAACATTAGCACATGAGATATTTGAAAAAATTTCAAATCTTTGTAAAAAACAAAAAATTACATTTTTAATTGTTGAGCATAGATTAGACATTGCATTACAATATGCAGATCATGTCTTTGCAATGAATAGAGGAAAAATTATTGCACAAGGAAGTTCTGATGAAATCATTAAACATCCAAAAGTAATGGAATCTTATCTGGGAGAATAAATGTCACAAAAAACTATTCATTCAACTATTCATGTAGATGCGCTAAACTCTGGATATGTTAATAGTCATATTCTGTTTGATGTAGATTTTGATGCAAAAGAAAAAGAAATTACTGTAGTGGTGGGACCAAATGGAAGTGGAAAAAGTACTTTGCTCAAAAGTATTTTTGGTTTATGTACTGTATATTCTGGAGACATTAGTTATAATGGTGAAAAAATTACCCGTCTTGCACCTCATAAAGTTGCCAGAAAAAAAATTGCATATCTTCCACAAGTAGATAATGTATTTTCTAATCTTACTATCAAGGAAAATCTAATTATGGCAAGTTATACCTTAAATTCAAAACTTGTGTCTCAGAGAATACCTGAAATATTTGAGACATTTCCTGTATTAAAAAAATATGAAAAATCAAAATCAAATACCCTCAGTGGGGGAGAACGTCAAATGCTTGCTATGGGTATGGCACTGATTCGACAGCCAAATGTAATGCTTTTTGATGAACCAACTGCTAGCCTTTCTCCAAAGCTAGCTAATGAAGTGCTCTCAAAAATTAAACAACTAAGAGATGATTTTGGAATTACAATTATTCTAGTAGAGCAAAATGTCAAAAGAGCCATTACTTTGGCTGATTTTGTTTATCTTTTTGCCAATGGAAAGGGTGTGTTCAAAGGAAAACCTGATGAATTATTGGCTCATCCTGAACTTGGAAAGTTATACTTGGGACTTTCCTAAATTAGTGAAATTGAATCAGTAGATTGCGTATATTGTCCTAATAATACCCACTCGCCGCCTCTGATTCCCCAGACTTCATAATTTGCTTGTGCCAAATCACCTGCCTCATTGAGTATTGTGGGACCAATTGCGCCGCTATAGTTTTCTGCAATATCTGAAATTACTGATTTTATTTTAGTGACATCCGTGCTTTGAGTTTCAAGCATTGATAAACCAATAATCCATACAGCATCATATGAAGAAAGCACAAATGAGTTAGGTGCTGTTCCCAAAGTTTC
Source organism: Candidatus Nitrosopumilus sp. (assembly GCA_963667665.2). Taxonomy (GTDB): domain Archaea; phylum Thermoproteota; class Nitrososphaeria; order Nitrososphaerales; family Nitrosopumilaceae; genus Nitrosopumilus. The sequence continues at coordinate 1,227,573 of OY763927.2, read as the reverse complement.
AGTTAGATGATCTTGCACTTTCTCATAAATTGGATTTACATCACCAGTATCGGTCATTTTAGATGCTGCAAATTGAACTGTAGTAAATTGAACATTAGTTGAAAAGTCTAAACCAATTGGATCATCAATTAATTTATGTTCTTTAGTATTAGCTCCTGGTCCAAACCATCTAACATCATCCAAAATCTCATGTTGGTCTGCAGATTGTACAAATTGTAAAATTTCAGCAAATCCTAAAAACATAACAGCTACCTTATCTTTTCCATACTCATCAACATGTCCTTGAACTATTTCAGCAAGTAATGATGTTGATGCAGAAAATTCTGGAGACTCGGGATTATAACGAACACCCTCATCTATAATTCCACCACGTTGAACAAATGAACTAGTAGTAGCAGCACTTAATCCATCACCCCACGTATCTCCTCTCCAAACAGGAACTAATACTTCAATTCCTTCATGTTGAATTAGCTTTGAAAGTGCAGTGCCTTGATTAGAATCATCTGGAACTAGACGATACACACTGTCATTTGGAATCGCCAAAGATGGAGCTGATGAACAACAACTAACTAGTAACATGTTGTTTGAATCTGAATACCCCTTCATGTTTCTAATGTTAGAACTTGTTTCAGGACCGACTATCATTTTAATTCCTTTAGCATTTAGTGAAGTTAATTTTTCTAATGCAATAACTGGGTTAGTTGCAGAATCCTCTGAAGTCATTTTAAGTGTCCATGAAGCTCCTATTTCCTCTAAATGCTTGTTAAACTCAATCACTCCTAATTTTGAGCCTTCCAAATTTTCTAATCCATGTGTAGCTAAATCCCCTGAAAGCGGTAAAATTAATCCTATATTGACAACACCTGATAATTCTGAAATTTCTTCAACTGTTGAATCTGTAGATTCGCTAATCTCTGTATCTGAATCTCCAATTACATAACCTAAACCTACAATAATTATGATAATTACAATTGCAATTCCTATTATTTTCCCTGCAGAACTCATTGTTTAGTGGTTTTAGATGTAGGTAGTTGATAAATCATTCGAATTAATGAGTAAAAAATTATTTTTTACTTAAAACACATTCCGAAAGCTCTTATTTTGGATATGATTTTCTTGTAAATCATGGAAATTACTGTTGATCAAATGTATCAAATTGAAAACAAAGGTCATGATATGGGATTTTTAAAAAAGTTCATGATGGAAAATGCAGGTGCTGCATCAGTTAGACGATTAGTTGACAAACTTGGAAATGTAGATTCAAAAAATATTCTGATTTTTGTAGGATTGGGAAATAATGGCGGTGATGGTTTGGTAATGGCAAGACATTTAGCTGGTTACCATGCAAAAGTTACAGTAATGCTTCTTGGCACTCCTGATAAAATCAAAACTGAGGAAAGTAATTGGAATTGGTCAATCTTGCAGAAAATGCCATCTGTGAAACTAGTTTCTGGAGATACTTTTGATTTTGATTTCAAACCAGATGTAATAGTTGATGGTATTTTTGGCACTGGTATCTCTGGAGAAATTCGAGAGCCATATGCATCTGCCATTACTTACATCAATCAAACAGATTGCTACAAATTTGCAGTAGATGTGCCATCTGGATTAAATCCACAAACAGGCGAGACTGCAAACATCTACACAAAATGTGACATGACAGTCACATTTCATAAAATGAAACAAGGAATTCCAAAACGAAAAGATTTGACTGGAGAATTGTTTGCCGAAAAAATTGGAATACCTCCTGAAGCTGAAGATGGTATCCTATGAAAGTTCATCAAATTCAAGTAGGAAATATGCAGAACTTTACCTATATTGTAGAAGATGAAGATACCAGTGAAGCAATCCTAATTGATCCATCATGGGATCTAATCGAATTAGAAATGATCATAAAAAGAAATAATTTGAAAATAAAATACATTGTAAATACTCATCACCATTTTGATCATACTCAAGGAAATGAAGCAATGGTAGAATCAACTAAAGCTCCTATCATCCAACACGAATCTTCTGAATTAAAACATGACATTACAGTAAAAGATGGAGATTATATCGAATTTGGTAATTCAAAATTAAAAGTAATTCATACTCCTGGACATTCTAAGGACAGTATTTGTCTAATAGGTGATGGTAAAATTTTCTCAGGTGATACATTATTTGTTGGAAATTGTGGTAGAATTGATTTACCAGGAGGAAGTGCAAAAGAACTCTATCATAGCCTTTTTGATGTTCTCCATTCCTTAGATGACAATTTGGTATTGTATTCTGGCCACAATTATGGAATTTCTGAAATATCAACTATTGGAGAAGAAAAAATCACTAACCCTGTAATGCAAAAACGAACTGAACAACAGTTTGTTGAAATGATGGGTCAGTGAATTTTTTGGAAAATTTTGAACTATTTGGTAATGTTGAAAAGGCTCAAAATTTTCTAGACACTATTAAATCTGGAAGATTTCTTTTTTCTTTTGTAATTTCATATACTGAAACTTGTGAAATTCCTGGAATTACTTTTGCAGGTGCAGATAAAAATTTAATACAGTTTACTCCACCAGCTGATGCAGAATATCTTCATTATGGATATTGTAAAACAATTGATAATATTCCAATGACCCCTGATGGAAAACCAACTCCTGGGATTTTGACAAAAACTGCTTTGGAATCATCAAGTATTCCTCATTTAACAATTAATGCTGGTAGTAAAATTTCTCCCCAATTACCTTTCATTGAAACAGGATTACCTTTTGGAAAAAATATTTCAAATCAAGATGCTATGACTGATTCTCAAGTGTCACACGCTGTTGATTATGGTAGAATTGTCGGAAGAAGTATGGCATCTCTAACTGATTGTCTAATAATTGGTGAGAGTATTCCTGGTGGAACTACCACTGCATTAGCTGTATTGAAAGCATTAGGTTTTGATGCTAAAGTCAGTTCTAGTATTCCAAACAATCCTGTTGAATTGAAAAATCAAATTGTTAGTTCTGCACTTGATAGAATTAATTCTGATCATCCTTACAGTATTGTTGCCAAAGTTGGGGATCCTATGATTCCTTTTGTTGCAGGAATGCTTAGTGCTGCTTCTGATGTTTCTAAAGTTATGTTGGCAGGTGGAACTCAGATGACTGCAGTATTGGCATTTGCATCAAAAATTGGATTTAATGAAGAAAATACTGCAATTGGAACTACTTCGTATATTACAAATGATGAAAGTGCAAATTTCAAGAATTTAGTCAAGGAAATATCTGATATTCCCGCAATCTCTGTTGATCCTGGCTTAAAAAATTCACAATATTCTGGTCTAAGGGCATTTTCAGAAGGATTTGCAAAAGAAGGTGTGGGTGCAGGTGGCAGCATTGTCTCATCCATGCTCAAAACGGGAAACAATTCTGCAGAATTTTTAGAGATGGTAGAAAAAGAATATCACAGATTGTTTACTTCACTGTAACTGATTTTGCTAGATTTCTAGGATAATCTGGGTCTGTATCTTTTTCAAGTGCTGCATAGTAAGATAACAATTGTATTGGAATAATTTCTGAAATTGGATACAATACTTGATCTATTTTTGGAATTTCTATCCAATAATCATACACATCACTTTCTATATCTGAAACTCCAATAATTTTTGCATCACGAGCTTTTATCTCTCTAGCACTTGTTAGCGTATCTGAATAAGTTGAATCATTTGGATTGATAATGATCACAAATACATTAGAATCCATTAATGCAAGAGGTCCATGTTTTAATTCTCCTCCTGGAATTCCTTCTGCATGAATGTATGTTAACTCTTTTAATTTTAAGGCAGCCTCTATTGCAATAGGATAATTTATTCCTCTTCCTAAAATGTAAATATCTGAAATTTCCTTTAATTCTTTTGCAATCTGTTGAATTTTTTTTGGATTCTCTAATATTTTTAAAATTGTTTCAGAAAACTTTTCAAAATTAATTGTAATGTCATTGTTACTTAATTTTTGCACAATTTTATAGAGTATTACTAGTTGTGATGTGAAACTTTTTGTTGCTGCAACCCCAATTTCAGGTCCACAATTCATACCAATCACTACATCTGATTCACGTGCGAGTGATGATGTAAGCATATTGACAATACATATTATCTTGCAATTTGCTTCTTTTGCAATTCTTACTGCATCTAAAACGTCAGCACTTTCTCCACTTTGCGATATTGCAATTAGGATAGAATTTTCTTCAATACTATCTGGTGCAAATTGTAGTTCACTTGATATGATTGGCTCAGCCTTGATTTTGACGTATTTTGATAAAATTTGCTTTGCAATAAGGGCTGAATTGTAACTAGTTCCACTTCCTGTTATGTAGATGTTTTTTGCATGTCTGATATAGTCTGCTGTTTTTTCAATTGCTTCTGCTGTTTTTTCTCCAGCTTTCAAAATTGTTTCATGTTGCTCAAAAATTTCTTTTAGTGTAAAATGTGCATAATCTCCTTTGTAAGCATCTCCAAATTCTTTTGAAACTTTTGTGATTCCATATTTTGCATGTTCACCATTAAAATCAAAAATCTGAAACTTATTTTTATCTAAAATAACAAAATTTCCATTTTCCATATAGATTGCGTCATCTGTATGTTCAATGAATCCTAAAACATCGCTTGACAAAAAGAAATCATCTTGTCCAATTCCTATTATTAATGGTTTATGAAATCTTGCAGCTGCAAGTTGACCATTTTCAAACATTGCAACAAATGAAAAATGTCCTTTAAGTTTTGAGACTGTTTTCAAAATTGTTTCTTTGATATCTCCAGTTGATTTATAATTTTTTTGAAGCAAGTTTGCAATAACTTCACTATCTGTTTCACTTTTGAAACTATATCCTTCATTTTCTAACTGTTTTTTTAATTCTTCAAAATTTTCTATAATTCCGTTATGTACTATAGCAATTTTTCCAGAGTTACTTTGATGTGGATGTGCATTTGCATCTGTAACTTTTCCATGAGTTGCCCATCTGGTATGACCAATACCTATTTTTCCAGGTAGTTTATCTAACTGAACTTTTAAATTTACTTCATTTACTTTTCCAGTACCTTTCTTTAATTCAATTTGATTTTCAGATTCTGTTGCAACTCCAACACTATCGTATCCCCGATATTCCATTCTTTTTAATCCCTTTACAATAATAGGTGCAGCAATTTTCTTTCCGAAGTAACCAATAATTGAACACATGTTATTCTCTTTGATAATTGGGGTTATTTACTGGTAAGCCTATTTTTTTGATTGTTCGGTTGAAGAACTTTCATCTTTTGGTGCTTCTTCAGTAGGTGTCTTAACTTCTTCAGTAGTTGTTTCACCTTCTTCTTCAACTGGTTTTTCAACTACAGGCTCTGATTTTGTTTTTTCTAACATTTCTGGAATCTTAGATTCTGGTGTAAAGTGAATATTGTCTTCTTCATTCACTCTAACTGTATATGATGGAATGTCTATTTTTCTATCTCCAATCATAATATGTCCATGAATCACTGCTTGTCTTGCTTGATATGGAGTTTTGAATCCAAGCTTCTTTGAAACAATAGTTTGTAATCTACGTGAAAGTAAATCGTCCACATTTAGATTAAGTACATCATCTAATGTTGCATCACTACTTACTAATCCAATTCTAGCAAGAGATTTCATTAAGATTGGTTCTTTTTCTTCTCTAACTTCTTGTCTTAATGCAAGCAATGATCTTGCTTGATGTCTCACACGCGATAATTCTGTATGTGCTTTCCACAATTCTCTTTTAGTTCTTAATCCAAATGTACCAACAGTTTTTAGCTCTTCCATCTTTAGTTCATAATTAAGAGGTCTCTTTGGTTTTCTCCAAACTCTACGTGGTAATTTTGGGTCTCCCATTTATTACACCTATTTCTTTTTCTCCACTGGAGCTTCTTTCTTTTCTGCTGCTGGAGCTTCTTTCTTTTCTGTTGCTGCATCTGCTGTAGTAGCTGCTGCATCTGCTCCTGGAGCTCCTGGATCACCTTTCTTTACTGGAGCTGCTAGTCCACCTTTGGCAACACCAACTGCACCACCTTTTCTTCCTGAAGTTCTAGTTCTTTGTCCTCTAACTTTTAGTCCACTTAGATGACGATAAGCTCTCCAACTTGCAGTTATTCTTTCTCTTTCAATATCATTTCTTAATGTAAATGGAATATCTGATGTTAACAAATGCAAATTTTTTCCGGTTTCAAAATCTTTGTTTCTGTTAAGAAACCATGTTGGAAAATTTGCTCCAATTGGATCTAAAATTAATTTTTCAATTGCTTTGACATTATCATCCGTAAGATTACCGATATTGGAATTTGTATTAATTTTTAGAGTATCCAAAATTGCTGTAGCAAAGTTGTAACCAATACCTTTGATCTGGGTTAATCCTACAAGTGACTTTCTCTCACCTAGGATATCGTTACCCACAATCCTTACAATGTGTCTATATTCTTGACTGCTCAATTATTCCAAAATTCAAGGAAACCCCGATAAAAACCATGCTAGGCGTCAAATTCGGTGATTTTTCTAATTTTCTTTTCTGATGATTTTTGTGTCTAGTCACAATAATAATACCATTTTTTATTTCAAATTATCTAAAGTCTGCATCTTCTGTCCAGTCATTACCTTGAACATTCCATTGGTTACATTTACAGCATTTTTTGACTCCTCGCTGGGCATCAATATCTATACAAAAACAGTGTTTGCCTTTTCCTGATGGATCTTTGATGCAAAGTTTTTGCATGATTATCTGAGTATCTTTTTCCTAATTATCTTATTGGCATGATTTGTGTGAAAAGTTATAAATTTACAACTTTTCTAATTGTGTGAAATGGATGAAACATTTGATCGAGAAAAAGTCGTAGATTGTATGTTTGATCCTATAACATCTTCAATATTGGCAGAACTAGAAGATGGTGAAAAAGAATGTTCATTTTTAGCCCAAAAAGTTTCCATATCTGAATCTGAGGTTCTTGAAAGACTCTCTTATTTGATAGAGCATGAATTTATTTCCAAAAAATCTGATGATGGAAAATGTTTTCTTGCTGCCAATTCTGATAAACTAAACACAATTGTTGAAAATAGTGATAACTTTGATGCTGCCATTGATAGTCTTGAAAAAATGGATAGTTATCTAAATTGATTTTCTTCTATATTTAATTCCGTAAATTCCTACTACTACTAGTCCAATCATTCCAATAACAAGTATAATAATTGAAATAGAGCCAAGTAATTGTTTGTTAGCATCTGGAAGTGGTCCTATAGCTGCAAATATCATAGGTTCCTCATTACTAGTACTTTCAATGATTAGTTCGTATGTTCCAGTCTCTAAAACATCAAATTCTTTTTCAATTGTTTCTTCATTAATTGTTTGAAAAATAATTTCACTCTCTAATGGATCTAATACTTTAACAGAAAATATGTTATCTTTGAATTCCATAATTTGGACCGCAAAAATTCCTGTTGATGTCTCTTGTGAATCAAAATCTGCTGAAACTGTCAGTGATTGACTAGAACTCACTTTTCCCTCTCCCTGACTAATTCCTTCTAAGATAATTTGATTTCCTAAAACTAACAAAAGCAATCCTATTGCAATTAATGCAGCTGAACTCATGAGCATTATTCCTGATTTTTGCACAAATTATGACTGATTTTCTTTAGTTTAAACGTAATTTTTTAAAATTTGTAAATTAGTCTTGTTTAACAAAGTTAGATAATGCTAAAAAAGTTAGCTTAGGGTAAATTTAAATTACAATTTAGACGTGCGCAGAATATATCTAATGAAAAAATATCGCTCTAGAATTATGATCGTATCAATATTTGTGATCATTGCAATGTCTACACTTTACTTTACATTTACAGAAGATATTAGTGCCCAACTAGAAGAGATCGTCTTTGTTACACATACTGGTGGTGTTATAAAAACAACAGGTGAAGTATTGGATCCCCTGTATACTAGTGCAACATTGGAATTTGACCCGATGGAATATCTACGAGAATTTAACTATGGAAAAGTTTCACAGTTATCTGATGGAACTACTCTAAGAGAATTTACTATTATTGCAGAAGATGATAAAATTATGGAAGTTTCACCAGGTGTATTCTTTAATGTGTGGACATTCAATGGTACTGTTCCAGGTCCAACCATAAGAGCTACTGAAGGTGATCTTGTTCGTATAAATTTCATGAATAACGGTTCAAAATCTCATACAATGCACTTTCATGGAATTCATCCAGCCGAGATGGATGGTGTATTTGAAATAGTTGGACCTGGAGGTAGTTTTACTTATGAATTTAAAGCAGGTCCTGTTGGTGTTCATCCATATCACTGTCATGTGATGCCACTTGAAGAACATATTGTCCGTGGTCTGTATGGTGTTTACATAGTTGATCCAAAAGAAGGTAGACCATTAGCAGATGAAATGGTTATGGTACTAAATGGTTTGGATACTGATTTTGATACTGAAAATAATTTCTATGCTGCAAACACGATTCCATTTTATTACCAACATCATCCCATTGAAATTAACACTAATGAACTAATTCGAATCTATGTTGTCAATATGGTTGAATTCGATCCAATAAACAATCTACACTTACATGGCAATCTATATCATTATTATCCAACAGGAACCGATACTGTTCCTTCGTTTTACACTGATATGATTACTCTATCACAAACTGAGCGTGGTATTATGGAATTCCAGTATGAATATCCTGGAAAGTATCTATTTCACGCTCACAAGGTAGAATTTTCAGAAAAAGGTTGGGTTGGAATATTTCTAGTTAAAGATAATCAAATTCAAAAATCACAAACAGGAGTAGATTATGGAAATTAGTAACAAATCATCAAAAGGCAAGATTCTAGCAAGTGGTATAATTCCATTTGTGTTTCTCATACTTTTGATAGCATACATTTTCGGTCCTGGATCTGATTTGTTAGATTTGGGTGTTCCTTTACCTGAAATAACTATTGAGAAAGTAGATTTTGTTGATTCTGAAATTCAAGCTACTGTACGAAACACTGGACCTATTTCTGTTGAAGTAGTTATGGCAGATATTAATGACAGAATACAACCTGCAGCAGTTGAACCCGATAGATTCCTAGAACGGTTTGAAACAGCTTTGGTAAGAATACCATTTGAATGGAATGAAGCAGAACCCTACATAATTGGAATCACTATCGAAGATGGAACTAGATTTGAAAAAGAGATAGAGGCAGCTGCCCCTGCATTAGAACCATCTTTTGATCTTGTAATCTTTTTTGCAGTAATTGGAACTTATGTTGGAATTATTCCTGTAATGATTGGATTGTTATGGCTTCCTTTCATAAAAAGAATAAGCAAACAAAAGTACCATTTCTTTTTGGCATTAACTGCTGGATTATTATTTTTCTTGGCAATTGATTCTATTGAAGAAGCAATTGATGTTTCTGATGAGAGTTTAGCTGGAAGTTTTAATGGTACTTTGCTTGTTGCTACCGTTACAGTATTGTCTTTTCTTGGATTATATTATGCTGGAAACAAACTTGTCAAAAAAGCTGATTCTTCAAAAATTTCAAAACCTGTCGCAATTGCATTAATGATTTCTATTGGAATTGGAATGCATAATTTTGGTGAAGGACTTGCAATTGGTGCAGCTGTTGGATTGGGCTCTATTGCATTTAGCACGTTTCTAATTGTAGGATTTGCTTTGCATAACACTACTGAAGGAATAGCTATCGCAGCCCCTATGTCTAGAGGAAAATTAATGATAGGAAAACTGGCCGCAATGGGGTTAATTGCAGGCTCTCCTGCCATTTTTGGTGCATGGGTTGGTGGTTTTGTATATTCTCCATTTACATCGGTGATTTTTCTTGCAATTGGAGCAGGAGCTATTTTTCAAGTAATTGTTGTAATAATGAAATGGATTAGAGATGAAGGTGACAAAAATTTCTCTAGTGCTGCTGTGGTATCTGGTTTTGCAGCAGGAATGTTAGTAATGTATCTGACTAGTATTTTGGTTTAGTCTGGTTCTGGATGAATTGTAATTACAGCATTTTTGATTTGTGTTCTAATGACATGTTCTATTTTTGATGTTAAATCATGAACTTTTTCAATTGACAATTCCTTATCAAATGAACAATCTATGTCTATTTTGAGAATATTCTCAAAACTCAAAGATACAATGCGACCAATTTTTTTGATTTCGGGATATTTCTCTAAAACCTCCTTGATTTCATCTTCTGTAATTGTGTCTTCTACATTAAATTTCTCAGGTACTGTCACAAATGGCTCTAAATGGATAGTAGAATGTGCAATTTCAAGTATATTTTCTTGAATTTTCTGCTCAACAATTTCAGAAATTTTATGGGCTGATGATAGATTGATCTCTTTGTCAACCATTACATGTAAATCAGAAAATGTCTTTCCCTTGGTTTTGTGTGTACTAACATTATGAACATCTTTTACACCATCAACACTTTTTGCAATATCTAAAATTTTTCCATCCAATGGAACATCTTTCCAATTTGGCTCAAAATGGATTGTAATTGATGCATTTGAAATTTTATTTTTTATGTTTCTCTCAACACTATTACTAATTTCATGTGCTTTATCAAAACTAGTATCACCTCTTAATGAGATGGTTATGTCTGTAAAAATTGTATCACCTGATCTTCTCATCAGTATTGGATTGGCATCAATTACTCCCTTTGTTGAAGTTGCAATCTCTCTGACATCTTTTACAAGTTTAGGTGAGATGATGTCTGTCAAATCAAGAGCAGTTTTGTAGATTAGTTTTACACTAAGTACTGCTAATAATCCTCCTAAAATTAATGCTGCAACAAAATCTCCATAATAGAATCCATATGATATCAAAACTATTCCCGCAATTGCAACTACGGTAGAACCAAGATCCATAAATGCATGGTAGAAATCTGCTTTGAGAGTTGCACCTCCAATTTTTTTTATGGCTCTTCTTAACAGAATTATTCTGAAAAAATCAATTCCTATTGTGTATAATCCACCAATTATTGCAAATAATCCTGGTAGAATACTTGGTGGCGGACTCTGTAATCTGTTGATAGATTCATAAATAAAAAAACATGCAATCAGAAAAATTGCTATTCCTCCAATTAATCCACCTAGTGATTCAATTTTTCCATGTCCGTAGGTATGTTCTGCATCAGGTGGTTTGATTGCCATTCTTGCTGCCAAAAGTAAAACAATTGTAACTACACAGTCTAACAATGCATGAATACTATCAGTGATGAGTGCAAGACTGTTTGAGATTAAACCAAAAATTAACTCTACTAGAAATGCAGAAAAAATAGCTAAAAGTGAAATCTGTAAAACTTTGGTTCTTTGAACAAACATTTTCCTTATTTTTTGATATTTCTTATTATGTATTACTAGTTTCTAAGAAGAAATGCTACGACAATGTTATTTGTGATAAAATGGAATTTTGAGTGTTGGACAAGAAATGCTTCTATTTACTAATAATTTTCTCAATATTTTCACTAATTCCTGTAGTGAATGCTGAGGCATCAAGTAATCCAAACTTGTTTGTATCTGCTGAAAATTCCCAATTTGACAATCATTTTTCAGGCTCTATGGTAATTGAAGTAGTTATTCGTGATTCAAATCTACATGATACTGATGATGGAAAGGGAGAACCTGATGTTACACTTAATGGAAAATCATTACGAATGGTTCAGGCCACTGATGGTAATTGGTATGCTTATTTTGCAAATGTCGAGAAGGCAAAGATAGCAGATTCTACGGTAGGATTAGCTGGACAAGGATTAGATTTTGGAGTTTTCTGTAGTAGAGATACATCATCATCTGTATTTGGAATTACTATATCTGAAACTGATGGAGTTGCAGTACCTCAATCTGTAGGTTTGGGGAGTTTTACTAATGGCGATTCCTCATTTAGTTCCTGTACTGGTTCTCCAACTGGTTCTACAAATTTGAATAATATAGTTAGAAAAGCAAAATCAATTAATACAAATCCAAATATTCCTACTGGACAAATTGGATTAGATTCTAATGCTTGGCCATTAATTCAACTCTATTCATTTGATGATGTAATAATTCAATACAATCCTGGTGGCCCATCACAACAAGTTTCACTTGAATATGATGAAATACAAAATATTTCTTTTAGTATAGATAGAGATCTATATCCCGATAATGCCGAAGTTTTTCTAAATGTAAATGACTTTCAATTAAATCAAGATCCTACTGATGAAGACTCTTGGACTTTTAACATTAATTCTACAATGAGTACATTTTATCAAGCATATGATAATGCTGGTACTAGCTCTGCAAATGGAGGGGCAGGTTTAGTAGATTTGGTTCCATATCTTTCAAACTTAGGATTTGAAGATAATGGTAAACTCTCTTTGAATCTTGGAAACATAATGGAGCTAAAAATAAACAGTGATCAACCTAATTCTTCAGTAGGTGATGGGGGTACAAACACATTTTCTAAAATTGTCACATTAGTTGAACAAGAACCAAATTCTGGACTTTTTGAAAACTTTGATTCAAGTGATCAATCTACAATAGGAATTCTTGATGATGCTCCACGTGGTCAAACTGGAATAATCAATTACAATAAAGATTCTATCTCAGTTTTGACAGGATCTTCAACTGCTTCAGTCTCGCTTAACCCTGACCCAGTATTGACAATTGCAAATGGTGAAACTCTTCATCCTGGAACTGAATACCCTGTAATTTTGGTAGATCCTGATCAAAATCTAAACACTGGCGCACGCGGTGATTTGGATGTATTTAGAACAACAGCAATCATACCAACCATCACAATCGGAAATCCTATTACTTTTGAGAATACTCAGGATGTACTATTTCACACATCATCTGCTACTTTTCCTATAGGTGATGATGCAAACTCTTCCGTGCCTGACTTTAACTCTGACCGGCTGGTAATTGACACATCTATTGTAGATGATGGCACATATGAAATGTTTTCAATAGACTTGGGAATTTCCGCACTATCACTATCTTCAATTTTGCTTGATGTATCTGAATCAAACACAGATGGTACAAATTGGATAAATTATGATTTAAGATCCTTTGAAAGTGACTTTGGAATTTCTGATTTTAGTGATACTACATTTGCTCTTTCTTTTGTAACTCTTGGTTCATCCACAATAACTATAGTTGATGCAGGCGATATTTCATCATCGCAAGGATTTATCCAAATTGATGATGTGGATGTGAAAGCTATTGCAGCTAAAAGCGGAACTGTATTTCTTATAATTGATTTTGATTCTTCTGGAGCAATGTCTATTACTAGTGAAACAAACAAACAACCAATTGTTTTTGATTTATTTTCATTTGGATTAAAAAATGATCAAAGTATAAACAATTCAATTTATCGTTTTGAATTAGAAGAAACTCAGGATAATTCTTCTACTTTTGAAGGTACTTTTGAGTATGCTGTAACAAATCAATTGAATATATTAGATCCTAATTTTATTCAAACCATACAAACTATTGATGATGAAATAAAAATTATTGTAACCGACAGATTAATTGATGAAGAAGGAATTGCAATATCTTATTCTGATTTAGATGAGACCGGTGTGATTACTACAACTTCTACAAAATCTGATGTATCAACAAGTTCTGGAACAGTTTCAACTACTTCAACAACGTATCGATTTGGACAACCAGTTACCATTATTCTCAAAGATTCTGATCTTAATTTAAAAAGTGATACAATAGAAATCTATCAATCTATCAATGATCCAAATTCTCCTATTGTTGATACTGTAGGAAAAGATGGAAATATTTTGTTAGAGATCAAAATCAAAGACATTCGTTACAAACGTTGTACCATTGACGGTGTTGAGTATAGTGGTTTAGCTTCATCAGGATTTGCTCTAATTGAAACAGGACCAAGTACTGGAATCTTTGAGGGCGTCTTTAAGTTACCATCATGGATTTGTGATAGAACTGGCTCAAAATTAATTTCGCCAGCTGGAGGTAGTATTGATGCACGATATTATGATTCACGTGATGCCTCTGGAAATTCAAATATCTTCAGTTTGTCAAGTTCGAAAACTTCAGTCTCATTCTCTAGTCCCGCAAAATTGAGTCATGATAAAGTTTCATTACCAGACACTGGTTCTGTTCAAGAAATAATTTTGTCTGGAAGTATAAAGAACCAAAAACGTGGAATTCCATTATCTATCACTCTTACAAATCCTGATGGAACTGATCAAAACTTTGCTGCAACTCTAAGTACAAGTGGCGGCTACAAGTCAATTTTTACTGTAAATGCTAATTCCTCACCTGGAAAATATTTAATCCATCTTTCCTATGATGACAAAAATATTGGAACTTTATCATTTTCTGTAATTTCAGAAATTATACCTGATTGGATTAAAAATAATGCCCGTTGGTGGTCTTCAAACAGTATTTCTGATAATGAATTTATTGACGGAATTGAACATCTAATTGATAAAGAAATAATCTCTGTTATGCCTTCTGAGAGAAGTTCTTTTGAACGAGAAATTCCTGATTGGATCAAAAATAATGCCAAATGGTGGGCTGATGAACAAATATCTGATGAAGACTTTATAGAGTCGATCCAATACTTGGTCAAAAAAGGTATAATTCTAGTATAATACTGTCAATTTTTATTTCATTTAATACATAAATACTCTCAACTCAGATTCAAAATGAAAATGAGGCTTTCAGCATTCCTAGCGTTTGCATTATTATTTATTTCAATCCTATCTTATGGTGTTAATGGTTCTGCTTTTGCCGATGAACATAATGTTCCTCCAGTATTCCTTGAATCTGACTTGACAATATATTCAAATGATTCTCAGGTTGTTATCTCTGGACAGATCAAAAATTATGAATCTTCATCATTAACTGCTGGTGATATTACTTATCTGGTATGGTCTCCTGACAATAGTATTGTGGGGATTGGACAACTATCTCCAAACTCTGATGGTTCATTCCAATTTACTTTCACTGCTGGTGGTAACCTATGGAAATTAAGTGGTGATTATATGGTTGAAGCAAAATATGGTGGCGATAAATCTGAAATTGCAATTAATTATGTTGGTGGAGAGTTTGTTGGTACTACACCTGAACCAACACCTGAACCAACACCTGAACCAACACCTGAACCAACACCTGAACCAACACCTGAACCAACACCTGAACCAACACCTGAACCAGAACCAACATGTGGAGCTGGAACCGAATTAGTAAATGGTATTTGCCAAGTAGTAATGGATAAAGAACCTGAAGCAAAAGGTGGTGGTGGTTGTCTAATTGCAACAGCAGCATATGGAACTGAATTAGCACCACAAGTTCAATTCCTCAGAGAAATTAGAGATAATACTGTAATGAGTACTGAATCAGGAATAGCATTCATGACTGGATTTAATCAATTGTACTATTCATTCTCACCAATCATTGCTGACATGGAAAGAGAAAATCCAATGTTCCAAGAAGTAGTGAGAGCTTTTATCACTCCAATGATATCATCATTGTCAATAATGACATTAGCTGAAGATGGTTCAGAAGTTGAAGTTCTAGGACTTGGAATTTCTGTAATTGCACTCAACTTGGGAATGTATATTGCAGCACCTGCATTGATTGGATTTAAAGTTCACAACCACATCAAATCTAGAAAATAATTTTACCTCATTTCATTAGTAGGTTATTATACTAAAGCAAATTATGAAACTTAATGCATATTGAATACGAAGAATTTGATACAATTGAAGACTTCTTTATGTACATGGCAGCAGCAGCTCCTCCAATGAAAAATACAATGCCCATTAATTCTTACAAAGAATATGTAATGTCATTTATTCCGCTTAGTCCAATAACTGGAGAAACATTTCTTATGCTTTATTCAAAAGGTTCACTTGAATCAGGAATCTATGAATTTGATGTAACATCAAAGTCTTACAAAAAAGTTGAAAGTATTGAAAGAGCAGACAAAGTTTATTTTATCTCCATAACACCAAAACGAAACACTATAGCAGATATTGCTATTGAAAATCTATAATTTCTTTGTTTGAATTCTAGGTGCAGTTACTGATCTACTTCTTGCATATTTGTCCATAATCTCTTCTGGAGTTCGTCCATTGAAAAGATCTTTACACAGTCCTCTGAGATATCTCATTATTGCCCATGTTCCTGCTCTAAGAATACCATACATGAAGACTTTCATTGGTGGACCATAGGTCTTGTTTCTAAGAATAATTGGAATTATATCATTAATTACACGTAAGTTATTTTCCCAACATCTCCAAAATAATGTGAATTGGGCTTCATTCAAGTTTCCAAAGTGCATTGAATTCTTTTCACTAAAGTCTTGGTAAAGTAATGGTGCAACCAATCCTCTAAAATTCATCTCTCTAAAGTCACTGACCATATCAATAGTATACTGATTGTCCTCTGGAGTTTCATCAGGCCAACCAATGATAATTGTTGCAGCTGGAAACCAGTGATTTTCATTTAGAATCTTTGCACCTTCCATTACAACACTTCCCCATTCATCAGGTGAGAATGGTTTTGTTTTAACACCCAGATGTTTCTTTACTAATGCTGGTGCAACTGTTTCAATTCCCAAATTTGTTGCAAGCCATCTTCCTGTTTTGTCTTGTTCATTGATATGTGAAATTTGTTGCATTAATGTAGGATCTGCTGCAACTGCTGAGAATGTCATATGTGTAGTTCCAATAAAGTTTGCTCCTAATCCTTTGAGTCCTTTCCATAAATCAGTAATGACATCTCTGTTTGGATAAAAGTCTCTATTGTCACATCCATAAAGTAACATCTCATCTGAATGTAACCAAATTGAATCAAATCCATAATCTAAGTTAATTTTTGCTTCATGTTGTAATCTTTCTAATGGAAGGTCTTTCTTTGATCTTTTATTTACGTCACAAAAGTCACATCCTCTTCCACAACCTCTCATTGCTTCAATTAAGGAATTGATTGTAGGGCCTTCAATAACTGGAATATTTTCAAGATTTCTGACAAAACAATGCATTAGTTCTGGTGCATCCCCTTTTTCTAGATCTTGGAACAAATCTATTGCTAACTCATCAGCTTCACCAACAACTACTGTATCAATTCCGTGAATTTTCATTCTGTCTGATTTAGCTAATTCCCATGCTCCATTACCTCCAACTACCACTTTGAAGTCATATTTCTTTTTGAGCTGAATAATACTAGCACACATTTTCTTGAATTTCATTGCTACATAGGATAGTTTTTCTGGTGACATTGTTGTTGTTACTGGAGCCATTCCTAGTGGATCCATTACATTAATTCCTACAACTTTGGTATCAGGCCCAATTGATTTGTGTAACATTTCAGGATGTGCAAGGAATACTTCATCTCTTTTGTATCCTCCTTGAAGAAGTGAGCTTTCTACTCTTCTTAATCCTACTTGAGCAACTTTAACTTCTCCTGTAGTTTTGTCTGTTTCAACTGATGGACAGAAAACTTTGTCAAAAACCCATTCTGGTAGAACTTCATATGGTCCACATGCAATAAAACCATACAGAAAATTTCCTCTATAATTTGTCATTAAACTACGATCAGCAGTAAGTACAACACGTTTGCCAGCCAACTACAAAACGTCGTTAAAGTGTGTTATATATCATTTACGAGACCGTGACTAGATCATTTGTAAATTTTAATTAGAATTGTTTTTTCATTTTTTTCTGACAGCTCTGTTTGCAATATTTGCTGCAATCCCACCTGCTGCAATCCCATTATCTATATTTACTACTGATAATCCTAACGAACAACTTTGTAGCATTGATGCAAGGGCAGCTATTCCTTTTTCACCGTATCCATATCCTACAGATGTTGGAATTCCTATGATTGGAATGTCTACCATGGTAGAAACAAGTGTGGCCAAAGCACCTTCCATTCCTGCAGCCACTATTATACAATCCACATCTTCTTTTATCATTTCTTTTAAAATTGGAAAAATTCTATGAATACCTGCAACTCCTACATCATAACTTGTAATACATTTACAGTTCATTGCCTCACACATTAACCTAGATTCTTCTGCCACTCCAATATCTGATGTTCCAGCAGTGAGTATTCCTACTTTCCCTCCATGAAATTTTATAGGTTTTTTAAATAGCAACACTGATGATGAATTTTTTCCAGTTTTTATTTTTACTTCAAGTCTCTTTGCGAATGCTATAATTTTTGGATAATCTTTTTTCTTAATCCTTGAGACAATTACTGAGTTATTTTTTTCAAGAGTTTTCTTTATAATTTTTTTAATTTCGTTTAGTTCTTTTGGTTCGGCAAAAATCACTTCTGGAATCCCTCTTCTCTTTCTTCGGTTGATGTCAATTTTGGCAAATCCTTCTACTTGTTCAATTGAATATAATGAGAGAAGTTTTTTTGCATCATTAACTGCAATTTTACCTGCCTTCAATGATTCTAAAATTTCATGAATTTCCAATGATGATTTTTCTTTGTTTGGATAAAAAAAGGCTTAGATCTCAATACCTGAGATGGCACCTTTTACACTCTCAATTCCTTTTTCAAAAACTTGTTTTTCTTCATCATTAAGGTCTAGTTCTATGATTTTCTCTACGCCTTTCTTCCCAATAACTGCTGGAACTCCTATCGTAACATCTGAATGACCGTATTCTCCATCAAGATATGTTGCAACTGGCATGACTTGTTTTCTATCTTTTACAACTGATTCAACAATTGCAGATATTGCATTTCCTGGAGCATGTACTGTGGCACCTTTTAACTCGATAACTTTGGCTGCAACTTGTTTTGTGTTTTGAACCAATTCATCCAATTTTTCTTGTGGAAGAAAAGTTGATAATGGAATACCTGAAACTGATGAAAATCTTGGTAATGGAAGCATATTTTCTCCATGCTCTCCAATTACTAATGCTCTAATGGAATCACGTGAATGTCCTGTAGCTTCATGAATAAATTGTTTGAATCTTGACAAGTCTAGCATTCCTCCCATTCCAAATACTCTACTCCTATCAAATCCTGAGACTTTGTATGTGACATATGCCATTGGATCAAGTGGATTTGTAACTGGAATGATCATCGAGTCATCAGCATATTTTTTGATATTTCCAACAACACTTTTGACAACTGAAGCATTAATCTTCAAAAGATCCATTCTTGTCATTCCTGGTTTTCTTCCAGAACCTGCAACAACTACAACAATGTTTGAGCCTTTCATATCTGCATAATCATTTGAACCTTTTACCTCAACATCAATTCCCTGTTCTGATAACATATGGTTGATATCCATTGCTTCTCCTTGTGGAAGTCCTTCAACAACATCTAATAACAAAATTTGATCATCTAGTCGCTTTAATGCAGAGAATAATGCAGCATCTCCACCTACTTTACCTGAACCAATAATAGTAATCATGAAAAACACTGTTGATTTTCAATAATTAAATCTAATGAAATTCATTACCTATTAGACGAATTTATAAGTATTTTTGATAATTTTTAATCTATGGTTGTTGTAATTGATCCACAGATTGCTGGAATATCTGGAGATATGCTTCTTTGCTCATTGGTGGATTTAGGTGCTGATAAAAATAAGATAATTAATGGAATAAAACAATCAGAATTTTTTTTCCCAAATTCATCAATTAAACAAATTGATTTTGAAAAAATTTCTAAACATGGAATCGAATCTGTTCAATTAATTTTAGAAATTAATGAAGATGTTCATGAAAGAAAAGGCTCAGAAATCAAAAAGGCAATTTCTGATTCTATTCAATCCATTGGACTTTCAGAAAAAGCAAACACCTTTTCAAATTCTTGTATTGATACACTTATTTCTTCTGAATCTAAAATACATGGAATTCCCAAAGATTCTGTTCTCTTTCATGAAGCATCTAGTATTGATACGCTTGTGGATATTGTTGGCATTACAATTGCTCTAGAAGATTTAGGACTATTTGATGAAAAAATTCTTTGTTTACCTATCTCAGTTGGTGGAGGTAATGTAACTTTTTCACATGGGACCATGTCAAATCCAGCTAGTGCAATTCTTGAGATTTTCAAAAATTCGAATTTAACAATTAAAGGAAATACTGCAAACGAAGAACTTACTACTCCAACTGGGGCCTGTATTTTAGCAAATCTAACAAATAATGCTGTGGAATATTACCCCTCTATGAAAATTGATTCAATAGGTTATGGTGCAGGACAAAAAGATTTTGAAACTTTTTCAAATGTTTTGAAAATTGTTAGAGGCCCTGAAAATAATTTTGATATTGATTCAGTAAAAATTCTTGAAACAAATGTGGATGATGTTTCAGGAGAAATTCTAGGAAATCTAATTGAAAAAATTATGGAAAAAGGTGCAAAAGATGTTTCAATTTATCATGGAATTACCAAGAAAGGTAGACCTACAAATCTTGTATCTGTAATTTGTAATGATGAAAACGTTGAAGAAATTGTTGATACCTTAATTCTTGAAACTGGTACCTTGGGAATTCGAATTTCTGAATCTAATCGATTAATTGTTCCTAGGACAATCCATTCTGTTTCTTTAACTTTGAATGGTGTATCTTTTCAAGTAAATTACAAAAAATCATCCTTCAAAGGAAAAACTGATTTTAAAATAGAATTTGATGACTTGAAAACTGTATCTAACACAATTGACAAATCAATTAAAGAGACCGAGTCATTATTAAGAAAAGAGATTGAGAAATTAGAGGATTAACAATGACAAAACTGGATGAATTAGTAAATTGGTTTGAATCTAAAAATAAAGTAATGATTGCACTTTCAGGTGGTGTTGATAGTGCCCTTGTTGCGTATGCTGCTTTTCAAAAACTAGGAAATTCAGCAATTGCAGTTACTGCTGATTACAAAACACTATCTAAGGAAGAACTTGATTCTGCCAAACAAATATGCAAAGAGATTGGAATAAGACAACTCTTTTTGGATTATAATGAACTTGAAAATGAAGAATTTATAAAAAATGACTCAAACCGATGTTTTCATTGTAGAATAGAATTAGGAGATCATTTGATTGCATTAGCCAATAAACATGGTGTTCAAGTAATAGTTGATGGAACTAATTTGGATGATTTGGGTGATTACAGACCTGGAATTGAAGCTTTAAAACAAAATGGTATCCGAAGCCCACTTGTAGAAACAAATTTTTCAAAATTAGAAATTAGAGAATCTGCAAAATTTATAGGATTGTCTGTTTATGATAGACCATCAAATTCTTGTTTGGCTTCTAGAATACCTTGGGGACAAAGAGTAACAGCTGAGAAATTAATTAGGATTGAATTTGGTGAAACAATTGTTAAACAACTTACAAATGTAAAACGAGTTAGAGTTCGAGATCTTAATGGTTGTGCAAAAATTGAAGTCGACAAAGTAATGATATCGTCATTTAATGATGCAATTCTGAATAAAATCACTGAAAAATTAAAGATGATTGGATTTTCTGCAGTTGAAATTGATCAGGATGGATATAAACCGGGAAAAATTAATGTGATTGCAGATTGATTTATCTAGATAATGCTGCATCAACTCAAATTCATGAAGATGTTTTGAATTCAATGTTGCCCTACCTAAAAGAACAATATGGAAATCCATCATCCCTACATCGTTATGGTAGGTTAGCTCACAAAGCAATTGAAAAATCAAGAAAACAAATTGCATCTTTAATTAATGCAGAACCTTCTGAAATTTTACTTACATCTGGTGGTACTGAATCAAATAACACTGCCTTGAAAGGGATAGCCATGAAAAATACCTCTGGCCAAATCATTACCTCCTTAATTGAACATGATGCAATTTTAGAACCATGTAAAAAATTAAAACAAAATGGATTTGATGTAGATTATCTACCAGTAAACAAGTTTGGTGTGGTAGATTCATCTGTTTTGAAAAGTCATATTTCTGAGAAAACTATTCTTGTCTCTATAATGTTTGGAAATAACGAAGTAGGTACTATACAAGCAATATCTGAAATATCAAAAATATGTAATGAAAAAAACGTTCTATTTCATACTGATGCTGTACAAGCTGTTGGTAAAATTCCTCTGGATGTTAAAAAATTAGGAATAGATTTACTCTCTATTTCATCTCATAAGCTATATGGTCCAAAAGGGATAGGTGCATTATACATCAAAAATGGTATAGACATTGATCCTGTGATTCTGGGTGGAGGACAAGAACATGGATTGCGTTCTGGAACTGAAAATGTTGCAAGCATTGTAGGATTTGGAAAGGCATGTGAATTAGCAAAAAATAATCTAAATGGAAATATCTCTCAGATGAAAAAACTTAGGGATACCCTAATTGAAAAAGTAATAAATGAAATTCCTGAAGTGACTTTGAATGGTCATCCTCAATTCAGATTACCAAATAATGCACATTTTACATTTCTTGGTGTAAATGGTGAGGATCTTATAATCAAACTTGATGAATATGGAATTGCAGCATCTACAGGTTCTGCATGTTCTGTAAACACACAAAAAGCTTCACATGTTTTAGAAGCAATGGGATTTTCACTTGAACAAATTACTGGTTCTTTGCGTTTGACAACAGGAATTTTTAATGATCAAAAAGAAATCGATCAAACAGTTGATATTCTAAAAAAAATAGTTCAAGAACTTCGTTCCGTTTCTCCATTCAAAGAAAAATATTCTTTTGTTTCAAAAAACTAAATCTTAATTTGTAATTTGTTTCTGGATGCTAAAATAACTGTCATTATACCTACAATCAGAATCATCATTACAATGGTGCCAAATTCTGGAACAACATAAGTTCCAATAATTTCAATATCTGAATCCCCTTCTTCAAAATTCACTGTTATGACTCTGGAATTTGGGTGTACTAAAGATTCTTGATATGCAACTTCTATTCCATCTATCAGAATAATGAAAGTATCATCTTTACCATTTTGTTTCTCAGCACCTATGAATTCTCTAGGTAAATCTAATGTGATGGTTCCCTCGTCTGTTGAATCAATTTGTACTATTATTGCAAACTGTTCCGTATCTACTATCATGTCTTTAATTGTACCTCCTCTGATGGTATACTCTACATCAAATGTTCCATAACTTCCTGCATCTACTTCAAAATTGGTTGTGGTCTCAATTGACTCTGATTTTGGAGTATAATCAAATTCAATTTCTGCTATTTGATCTTGGTATGATGCTCTAACTATGTATTCTCCTGCATTTTTCCATAATGGCCCTTCTGCAATAACCGTTTCTGAAAATGTACCATCTTGGGCTACTTCTATTTGTGCAAAATGTACGTATGTTGCTTCATGAATTATTTGTATTATGATTGGCGTTTTTCCAATTACTGTATTTACAATACCTGATATTACAACTGTATCGCCTTCATCGTACAGATTGTCATCTGTCTTAAAATCGGAAATTAAAGATTCTTGAGCAAACGCAGTTGTAGTTGAAATAAAAAATAAAACTATGATACCATAAAATATTTTAGATTCCACAAGTTTCCAAATGCACATTTGTATATTTCCTTTACTATCTAAAATGAAAAAATGAAAAAAAGTTGTGATTTTAGTATCTTGGTATGATGCTAAGTCTTGACTTTGCAGATACTGCAATTATTGAGATAATTGCTACTGCTAGAATCATGGCTGCAATTGTACCAAATTCTGGAATCACAAAGGTACCAATAATTTCAATTTGTTCAGCGCCTGCTGGGAACATTACTGTTACTTTATTTGCAACAATTTCAACATCATCCCATTCTTCTCCGTCAACTAGTACCATAAAGATACCATCTATGACTTGTGTTTCTGGGTTTATTGTTAGTGTTCCATCATCTTCTGCGTTGATGTTAATGATAATTGAATTATCATCAGTATTGAAGGTTGCACTAGTTACCATTCCACCTGAAATGCTGTATGGTATACATTGACCATCTACAGATATATCATTAGTACCACATTGTTTTGCTGGCACTGTTGGTGTATATGCAACTTCACCAGTTAGTTCAACTTTTGCTTTGTTACTTTTTTCAGGGCTTCCATAGTTTACTTTAATGGTGTAGGTACCATCGTATTTCCACATTGCACCTGCTGTGTTTAGTGTTGTCTCAAAACTACCATCATTTGCTACAGTGAGTTGAGCAATTGTAACAAGGGAGTTTAGTGGACTCACAACAGTAACTGTGATTGGAAATCCAGATACATTTGCTACTTGACCTGTTACAATAATCATGTCATTGTGAACATAATCTGTTTTGTCTGTCCAAACAGATACTGGAAGATCCTGAAGCAAAAACTCATTTGCTGCTATTCTTGCTTCCTCCTCAGAATATACTGCTGGTTGTTGAGCATATGCTGATGACATGGTTAAAGTAGCGACTACAGTCAAAACGGCTAGTAGCGCGAACGACGTACGGTTGTTCATCTTGTTGCGATTTACACCTATCTCTATTTATGTATATTTAAAAAGAGAAAAAAAGATGAATTTTAGTATCTTGGTATGATGCTAAGTCTTGACTTTGCAGATACTGCAATTATTGAGATAATTGCTACTGCTAGAATCATAGCTGCAATTGTACCAAATTCTGGTACTACTACTCCATCTTTGATATCTACCTCAGTTGACGCAGAATATTTTGGATTGTCATTTTGGTATGCAGTTACAGTGTAAAAACCATCTTGTTTCCATAATGGTCCTCCTGTAGCAATAACTGAAGTGAATTCTCCATTAAGCATTGCTGTTACTTGATCAATTGATACTATATTCCCATTTGGTGAAATTACAGTTAATGTAATAGCTTCACTTACTCTGTCTGTAGTTCCAATAATATTGATTGTTGTAGAACCAATTTCAGCTTCTGCAAAAATTTCAATTCCTGCGTCTCTAGTAATGACGTTTGGAACAAAAATTCCTGTATCTAAAGTAGATTGAGTTTCAGAAGTTTTTTCAGTCATACCATTGTTAACTAGAACATCTACAGATAATGTGAAAATTCCTTGACCTTGCTTGGCTTGAATTGTATAGTATCCATCTTCATTCCATTTACTAACATTGAATACATCTTCAAAATTTCCATTTTCATCTGGTGTTTCCTGACCTACAGATACTACATTTCCCATTGGTGATACTACTCTAATTGTAACATCTGTATATCCTGAAGTTGTCATACCCATTAGAGTAATGGTATCTGAACCTCTATCAGCTGTTGCTGTAATAGACATTCCTTGACTTGCAGCAAAAGCATCTTGTTGAATTGATACCACTGAAATTAATGACAGTGCCATAAGGGCTATTGCCATTGATGTTGTAGAACGTTTAAAATTCATCCTGTTTCAATCCAGATATCTTTGGTATTTATGTATATTTAAAAAGGGAAGTGGGTAATCTGAAGGGTTTATTTTCAAATCTTCTACTTGTTTACTATCGGGGGCTAAGTAAAAAGTCAACTTTTCTCGATCTCTCTCCTTTGATCCTTGCTTTTCAACATCGGATCATGAATTATATTTTGTGCAAGGATAAAGGCGAACAGCCGTGATTAAGACAAAGTCCATTTACAAACCAATCGAAGAAGAAGATGGACTTCGAGTTTTGATTACTAGATGGTATCCTAGGGGAGTTAAACGAGAAAAATATGATATTTGGGTACGAGAGTTAGCCTCAAGTGCAGAATTACTAAAACGATACAAAAATACTGAAGTAGATTGGGATGATTTTAAAATAACCCTATTGTCTGAGTTAAGAGACAATATGGATAGTGTTGAAGCAATTCATGCATTACAAGCTAGAAGCAACATGCAAGACATTACATTACTTTGTTATGAAAAAGATGGCTGCCCTTGTCACAGACACATGGTTAGAGAGTTGGTTGAAGATCCTAGATTGTTACAATCAAAGTTTGTACCTGAAAATACTAATAATCAAAAATCTACTCCTATGGAGATTCATATTGCCAACAAGAAACGTTTGGTCATACCCTGATTCATCAATGTGTAGATTATCCCAAACTTGATCTTGAACTTTTTCAACAGGATTATAACGTAACCACTCATACACTCCCCATTCCAACACGCCCTGTTTGTGTTGTTGTTTTTTAGTTCTACAATGGGGACAACTATATGTAATAACTGGACGAACTCCATAATTTTGAATTGTCATGAATAAGTCATCATTCACTAATGTGGTTTGAACAGTAGAATCCACATTTTTTCTAAATTCTTATCAATAATTTTTGGGACAATTATTCCTAAACTCAATTTTTTATCATTAATATCTTCGATACAACCATAACTATGATTTTCTTTCAAATATGTAATTAGTTCTACCCACTCTTTTCTTGATAATTTTCGCTTTACTATTATTTTATCTGATAATGTCTCCCATTCTGTTTTTGAGCCTTGAATTTTCCAACTTTCATCTCTACTATCTTTTGTATTTCTTTCTAAGGGCAAAGAAACTACATTCCACCTTTTCATTGGAGAGTATGGCGGTACTGGATAAATTCTAATCAGTCCATGTTCTTTTGAAAACGCTACTGTGCAAACAGTTTTTCTATTGTCACTAATTTCATCAGGTACAGCATTACCTAAAACAATAAGATCTTCAAAATATTTTTTCTCAACTGTTGTTTCTACTTTAACATCATCAAACGCCTTTAATCCCTTAGACATGACTAATTCGCCACACAACTCCTTTCATGTCTCTAATTCGTTTTAGTCCGATGTCTTTCTCTAATTGTCTAACCCATTTGTTATTAGGTACGACTTGCTCTAATTCTAATTGATCTCGTAATTCAGTCCATGTAGCCCCATCATCTCTATACTCCAAAGCATTTTGGATTTTTTCTCTAAATTCACTATATGGCATCTTTGGTTTTATGTTCTTAGGTTTCGGATTTTTGACGGGTTTTGAAACAAATGAAATTTGAATTTTATCTTTAAGTTTTTTAACTTCTAATTCACTACCATGTTCCCACTTTAATTCACCAATCAATTCCTCAGGCAAGGTTATCACATACTTGTGGTGGGCTTTATCCCCATAGTTGTACGCATGAACTTTTTGTAGTTTCATAATTTGTTTAGGATAGTTCATGTATTTTAAATTATGGTACCATAACTATAACAACATGAAACCAAACCCAAGACAACAAAGAGGAAAAAAGATTGCAGAAAAACAAGACCAGATCAAGAGAATTGATAGTCATTACTACCTAGTAAAATCACAATCACAAAACAAATACTATGACGTTATCTCAACTGAACAAGGATGGGAATGTTCCTGTCCTGATCACACATTCAGACAAATTTGTTGCAAACACATCCATGCAGTAGAGGTTTCACTTGAAATTAGAGAGATAGTAAAACAACAAGTTACCATAAATGAAATTAATAATCAATCCTGCCCTAATTGTGAATCTGTTAATCTCAAAAAAGATGGAGTTAGACACAACAAAAACTATGATATTCAGAGATTCAAATGCAAGAACTGTGAGAAGAAATTCTCAATCAATCTGGGCTTTGAGAAAATGAAAGCAAGTCCTCAAATGATAACATCTGCATTACAACTATACTTTACAGGAGAGTCATTAAGGAATACTCAGAGATTCTTAGAGTTGCAAGGAGTCAAAGTAACTCACAAAACAGTATGGAATTGGATTAGAAAATATACAAATCTTATGGAGAAATATCTTGAAAAAATTACACCACAAGTTTCAGACAAGTGGAGAACTGACGAACTATATCTCAAAATTAAAGGGGATAGAAAATATCTCTATGTAATGATGGATGATGAAACTAGATTCTGGATTGCAAAACAGGTTTCAAATACAAAGTACACTGAGGATGTAAGACCAATGTTTAAGGAAAGTGTAAAAGTTGCAGGAAAGAAACCCAAAGTACTCATTTCAGACGGTGCTAGAAACTTTCAGCAAGCCCACAAAAAGGAATGGTATTCAAGATACAAAATAGATCAATCAATCCACATTCGTCATGTTCACTTTAAGGGAGATATGAACAACAACAAAATGGAGAGACTTAACGGAGAACTTAGAGACAGGGAAAAGGTCATGAGAGGATTGAAAAAAGATGACTCTCCAATTATTACAGGTATGCAGATTCATCATAATTACATCCGTTCCCACATGGGATTGAATAATGATACTCCAGCAGATAGGGCAGGAATTAAAATTAATGGAAAAAACAAATGGATAACCTTAATTCAAAATTCCAGTAAAAAATAAAATCACATAGATCATAGGATTCATCTATGATGTTTTAGGTAAATTATAATTAATTGTTACATTGGTAGTTACCATATAGATAGGTTCACCAAGTTTATTTTTTAATGAAGATCTATCGACTCTTATTACTTGAGGGAAAAGTTTGAGTTTTGTTCCATCATCTAAAATGTATTCATTAACTGGGGTTTCTAACTGCTCATATGATAAATCATCTTTTTCTATATTTTTTTGTAATACTTCGGGTGTAAATGTAGCCTTTGCTGGTTCTCCAATTAGATGTTCAGCAGAAAGAATTGTTTGAATGACTTGATTATTTGCAGTGTATTTTTTCTCTCCGTTTTCATTCCATGTTTTTATGTTTGTTAAAATAAATCTAATTTTTAAAACTGAGCCATCATTTAAGGTGTATTTACCCCACCTTTCTTTTATAACTTCAAAATCAATATTCTTCTTTGTCGTCATCTACCTTGTCATATTCAGTATTATTATTAACAATTGTTGTTTTTGTTTGAAAAGTTGTTGTAACTTCTATTTCATTATCTGGATTAGATAATGTCGATTTCTTAATTGTGGTTTCAGACATACATAATATTCAAAAATTCCTATATTTATGAATTTATTTGTTCAATCCGTAATCTCTATGCCTGCCGAACTTAGTCTACTTACAATAACATCATCATGTAAGCCAATAGCATCAATATCTTTCTTTGTTCTAAAATACAAATATAATGCTAAACCAGTTCCGCCAGCAAGAGTGACAAGTCCTACGACAAGCCCCCAAAAAGAATAATCGATGAAATCATCTACACAGACATATTGAATTATAGTATAAATCGATCTCATGTATTATGAGAATATGATATATTCAATTTATCTTTTCAAGACTTAGATTCTATACTTAACAAACACCCGAAAGTAAACACGGAGAATTATTCAAAACAAACCCCTCAGATTACCCAGAATCTTAAAAAGAGAAAAAAAGATGAATTTTAGTATCTTGGCATAATACTAAGTCTTGACTTTGCAGATACTGCAATTATTGAGATAATTGCTACTGCTAGAATCATGACTGCAATTGTACCAAATTCTGGAATCACAAAGGTACCGATTATCTCGATCTCTTCAGCACCTGCTGGAAATGCTATGGTAAGTGTTCTGTCTGTTGATGTGGTTGTTTCATCAAAGTCTACTTCTTCTCCATCAATTAAGATAAAGAAGTCATCATCTTCACCATTAATTGTTGCATCTAACACCGATCTAGGTATTGTAAGGATTAATGTGCCATCCTCATCAGCTTGAATAGATATGATCAGTGAATTTGCATCAAAATCAGTTACGATGCCTAGTAGTTTTCCACCTGTAATCTCATATCCTATCAAATCACTAGAACCTGAAACTGAAACAGTTGTATCAGTTAACACTGATCCTTCTACTTCAGTTGGTGGTGTCGTTGTAGAACCACCAAATTCAAATGATGTTGTTCCTGAATTATTTTTGTTGTCTCCATATTGGACTAGAACTGTATAAGTTCCTCCACTCTTCCATAGTGGGCCGCCTGCAGTTGTACTAAAACTGAATTTTTTATCTGCACCAACTGTGAGCTGTTCAATGGAAACAATATTTCCATTTGGTGCTATCACTCTGACAGATAAGGCATATCCTCCTAGAAGTTGAGCAACTTCTCCTGTAATTTCTACAGTATCACCTTCTGAATAGGATGCTTTGTCTGTAGTTACTACAAGTGAGCTTTGTCCAAATGCTGGTGCCATACCAATACTTGCAATTAAAATTGCAGATAGGGCAAACACCGATAGATAAGCTTTCATCAATTCTACGCCTAAATTTACACTATTTAAGGTTGTGAAAAAATTTATTGACAAATAAGAAAAAACACTTGTTGCGACGAATTTCAGATTAGATATATATTAACCTGAACGGAATTTTTTACAGTTTGTGTGTATTCTTTACTATTACATTTAATGTTCTAATGGAGGTCTTATAGATGGCAACTAAGAAAAATCAAGTTCTAGTTCCTGATCATATCTATGTTCCAAAACATGAAATTATTTCAAAACAAGAAGCTGAGCAAGTTTTAGAAAAATACAATTGTAACCCAACTGAATTACCATTAATTTTTGTAACTGATCCTGCAATTTTGGGACTTGGTGTAAAACCAGGTGATTTGATAAAGATTACCCGAAAAAGCCCAACTGCTGGTACGAGTCTCTATTACCGATATGTGGTGGAAGTATAATGGTTCATCCTTCTAACAAACGCTGGCCTGTAATTCAAGATATTCTAAAACGTGAAGGTATTGCACGTCAACATCTCAACTCCTTTGATGAATTTTTAGAAAGAGGTCTTCAAAGCATTATCAATGAAGTCAGCCAAATAGATATTGAAAACGCTGAATATCCTTACAAAATTCAACTAGGTAAAGTTAAACTTCAACAACCACGAATGATGGAACTTGACGGTTCTATTACTCATATCACCCCTGCTGAAGCAAGACTAAGAAATGTTTCATACTCTGCACCTGTAATGATGGAGGCAAGTGTTGTAGAAGATGGAAAAATTTTGGAATCTAGATTTGTTCATATCGGCGATGTTCCAGTTATGGCAAAATCAAATGCATGTATCTTACATAACTTTTCTACTCAAAAATTAATTGAACATGGTGAAGATCCAAATGATCCTGGTGGTTACTTTATCATCAATGGTTCTGAACGAGTCATTGTAGGATTAGAAGATCTTTCTTACAATAAAATTATTGTTGATAGAGAAACTGTTGGTGGAAATATTGTTTTCAAAGCCAAAGTCTATTCTTCAATTGTTGGTTATCGCGCAAAATTAGAACTTGTAATGAAAAATGATGGACTAATTGTCGCTAGAATTCCTGGCTCCCCAGTTGATATTCCAGTTGTAATATTGATGAGAGCACTTGGATTAGAATCTGATAGAGAGATTGCTGGAGTGGTTTCATTGGTAGATGACTTGCAAGATGAATTAGAAGGTTCATTTGAAAAAGCAGCTGATGTTGCAACATCAAAAGATGCAATTGTTTACATCAGTAAAAGAATTGCACCTGGAATGTTAGAAGAATTCCAGATAAAACGCGCAGAGACTTTACTGGATTGGGGATTGTTACCACACTTGGGTAAGCATCCTGAAAACAGAAAAGAAAAAGCCCAATTCTTAGGAGAAGCAGCTTGTAAACTATTAGAATTAAAACTTGGATGGATTACATCTGATGATAAAGATCACTATGGAAACAAAGTCATAAAATTTGCAGGTCAAATGTTAGCAGACCTGTTTAGAACTGCATTTAGAAATCTTGTTAGAGATATGAAATATCAATTAGAAAGATCAGGCCAAAAACGTGGAATTAATGCAGTGGCTGCAGCAATTCGTCCAGGAATAATTACTGATAAACTAAACAATGCTATTGCAACTGGAAACTGGGGACGTGGACGTGTTGGTGTTACTCAATTACTTGATAGAACCAATTATCTTTCAACTATTAGTCATCTTAGAAGAATTCAATCTCCACTTAGTAGAACTCAGCCAAACTTTCAAGCAAGAGACTTGCATGCAACTCACTTTGGACGAATTTGTCCAAGTGAAACTCCAGAAGGCTCGAATTGTGGTTTAGTAAAAAATTTGGCACTATCTGGAATTATCTCAGTTAATGTTCCCTCTGAAGAAATTGTGGAAAAACTCTATGATCTTGGAACCGTACATTTCTTTGATGCAAAAGAAGATTTGAAAAAAGATGGAACCAGAAT
This sequence comes from Candidatus Nitrosopumilus sp., assembly GCA_963667665.2. Lineage (GTDB taxonomy): Archaea > Thermoproteota > Nitrososphaeria > Nitrososphaerales > Nitrosopumilaceae > Nitrosopumilus. The sequence continues at coordinate 1,195,551 of OY763927.2, read as the reverse complement.
ATTTGTTGACGGTCGCTTAATTGGATATTTCAAAGATGGTGGAGAACTAGCAGAATTACTTAGAGACCTTAGACGAAACTCAAAGATTCATCCTCATGTTGGAATTTCATTTCATAAATCTGACATTGAAGGTTCAACAAGAAGACTTTATGTGAATTGTAATGCAGGACGTGTCTTACGACCATTAATTATTATCAAAGATAACAAATCATTGTTAACACAAGATCTATTGGATAAAATTTCAAAGAAATTACTTTCTTGGACTGATCTTTTGAGAATGGGTGTTTTGGAAATGATTGATGCAAATGAAGAAGAAAATTGTTATGTTACTTTAGATGACAAAGATACAAAAAAGCGTACTCACCTTGAAGTATTCCCCCCAGCAATCCTTGGTGCTGGTGCTTCAATAATTCCATATCCTGAACACAACCAATCTCCAAGAAATACATACGAATCTGCAATGGCAAAACAAAGTTTAGGATTCTCTACACCAATGATGAATACTAGTACATATGTTAGACAACACTTTATGTTATATCCCCAAGTCCCAATTGTTAATACTAAAGCAATGAAGCTTTTAGGACTAGAAGACAGACCAGCAGGTCAAAATTGTATTGTTGCAGTATTGCCATTTGATGGTTACAATATTGAAGATGCAATTGTACTTAGTCAAGCATCAGTTGATAGAGGATTAGGAAGAAGTTTCTTCTTTAGAATATACGATGCTGAAGCAAAACAATACCCAGGTGGAATGCGTGATAGCTTTGAGATTCCAAATGCTGAAGATAACATTCGAGGCTACAAAGGAGAGCGCGCATACAGATTACTAGAAGAAGATGGTGTAGTTGCATCAGAATCTCCAATTAAAGGAGGAGATATTTTGATTGGAAAAACTAGTCCTCCACGATTTATGGAAGAATATAGAGAGTTTGAATCAACTGGTCCCTACAGACGTGATACTTCTATTGGTGTAAGACCTTCTGAAACTGGAGTTGTAGATACTGTTGTTATGACTCAATCAAACGAAGGCGGAAAAATGTATAAAATTAGAGCAAGAGATATGAGAATTCCAGAGATTGGTGACAAGTTTGCATCAAGACACGGACAAAAGGGCGTAATGGGAATTTTAGCTAAAGCAGAAGATTTACCATATACAAAAGAAGGAATGTCTCCTGATGTTTTGATTAATCCTCATGCATTCCCATCAAGAATGACAGTTGGAATGATGATGGAATCAATTTGTGGAAAGGCTGCAGCATTTCGTGGAAAACGATTTGATGGTTCTGCATTTGTTGGAGAAAAAATGGATGAAGTTAAAGAAGTAATGGATGCACACAATTTCAAATATTCTGGTAAGGAAATAATGTATGACGGTCGAACTGGAAAATCATTCCCCGTTGATGTCTTTATTGGAGTTGTATATTATCAAAAACTTCATCACATGGTTGCAGATAAAATCCATGCAAGAGCACGTGGACAAGTACAGATGTTAACCAAACAACCAACAGAAGGAAGAGCAAGAGGTGGTGGATTAAGATTTGGTGAAATGGAAAGAGATTGTTTGATTGCTTATGGTGCATCAATGATTCTAAAAGATAGATTACTTGATGAATCTGATAAATCTGATATCTTTGTATGTGAAAGATGTGGTTTGGTAGCTTATCATGATGTAAAACAAAGAAAATATGTCTGCAGAGTTTGTGGTGATAAAGCCAAAGTATCATCAGTATCTGTAGCATATGCATTCAAACTACTCTTACAAGAAATGCAGAGTCTTAACATTGCACCACGATTACTAATCAAGGAGAAAATCTAATGTCTATTCAAGCAATAAAAAAAATTGATGCAATTCGTTTTTCAGTATGGTCTCCAACTGAAATTAGAAAATACTCTGTTGCTGAAATTACTGCTCCTGAAACATATGATGAAGATGGAATGGCAGTACAAGGAGGTCTTATGGATGGCAGACTTGGTACTCTTGAGCCTGGACAAAAATGTCTTACATGTGGAAATACAGCAGCGCGATGTCCTGGGCACTTTGGACATCTTGAACTTGCTGAACCCATCTTACATATTGCATTTATTGATAATATCTACAAACTATTACAATCAACATGTCGTTCTTGTGCAAGACTCAAAGTTCCTCAAGAAGATTTAGATGTATTTCTAAAAATTAAAAACAAAAAAGCTGCTTATACTGTAATTTCTCAAAAACGTATTCCAGAACAAATCATAGAGAAAGCAAAAAAAGCAAAAGAATGTCCTCATTGTGGAAAAACACAATATGAGTTAATCTTTACAAAGCCAACTATTTTTGTAGAGAAAACAGAAATTGGTGAACATAGATTACTTCCAATAACAATTAGAGAAAGATTTTCACAAATACTTGATGAAGATTTGAAACTATTAAACTATGATCCTGTTACTGCAAGACCCGAATGGTTTATTCTTCAAGCATTTCCTGTCCCACCTGTAACTGTTAGACCATCAATTATTCTTGAAACAGGAATAAGATCAGAAGATGATTTGACACACAAAATGGTTGATATCATTAGAGTTAATCAAAGACTAAAAGAAAGTAAAGATGCAGGAACTCCACCACTAATTGTTCAAGATTTAGTTGACTTGTTACAATATCACACTACAACATATTTTGATAACGAAGTTTCTGGAATTCCACAAGCACATCATCGTTCTGGTCGTCCTCTCAAAACATTGACTCAAAGACTCAAGGGAAAAGAAGGAAGATTCCGAGGTTCATTATCTGGAAAGAGAGTTGACTTTTCAAGTAGAACTGTAATTTCTCCAGATCCTAGTTTGGATTTATCTGAAGTTGGAGTTCCTACTCAAGTTGCAATGAAACTAACAATTCCTGAAATTGTTACAGAATGGAACATTGATAGAATGAGAAAACTTGTAATTAACGGACCTGATATATTCCCAGGTGTAAATTATATCGTTAGACCTGATGGTGTAAAGATTAGATTAGATTTTGTCGAAGACCGCTCTATAATTGCTGAAACACTTGAGAATGGATATCTAATTGAAAGACATCTTTCAAATGGTGATATTGTGATGTTTAACAGACAACCATCACTTCATCAAATGTCTATTATGGCTCACTATGTTAGGGTGCTTCCAGGTAAGACTTTCAGATTACATCCTTCTGTATGTCCACCATACAACGCAGACTTTGATGGTGATGAGATGAATCTTCACGTTCCTCAAAGTGAAGAAGCAAGAGCAGAAGCAATTCTTTTGATGAGAGTTCAAGATCAATTAATCTCTCCAAGATATGGCGGTCCAATTATTGGAGCACTAAGAGACTTTGTTACTGGTGCGTATCTTCTAACTAAAGATGATACAACACTATCTGTCCAAGAATTTTCAAACCTTGCAATGCTTGGTAACTATACTGGTCAACTTCCTAAACCTGCCACTAAAACAAAAGATGGACCAGCATATACTGGAAAACAACTATTCTCATTATTTCTTCCAAAAGACTTCAACTATGTTCTCACATCAAAATGGTCAAAAGGAACAGGTGGAAAAGACAAAGATGTTGTAATTAAAAATGGTGAACTAATTAGTGGTGTAATTGATAAAACATCCATAGGTGCAGAAGAGCCAGAAAGTGTCTTACATAGAATTGTAAAAGACTATGGAAATGAAGTTGGAAAAAATTTCCTTAACTCTATTCTAATTATGGTTAAACAATTCATTACACATTATGGTTTTAGTTATGGTTTTGGTGATCTTGAAGTTCCAGAAAAAGAGAGACAACAGATTATTGATGATATTAAATCAACTTATGATGTAGTGGCTGACTTGACTCGTCAATATGAAAAAGGAACTCTAAAACTCACAAGAGGTATGAGGCCTGAAGAGGCATTAGAAGCATACATTGTAAATGAATTAGGTAAAGCAAGAGACAAAGCAGGATCTACTGCAAATAGTTCACTTGATGATATGAATGCTGGAAAAATTATGGCTACAACTGGTGCCAGAGGTTCATCTCTAAACGTAGGTCAGATGGCAGGTGCCTTGGGTCAACAATCCAGAAGAGGAGATAGAATGAATACAGGTTACACTAATCGTGCATTGACACATTATGTAGAAAATGATCCAAATCCTGACGCACACGGATTTGTGAAATCCAATTACAGAGAAGGTCTCTCTACATTAGAATTCTTTTTCCATGCAATGGGTGGTCGTGAAGGACTAGTAGATACTGCAGTTAGAACACAACAAAGTGGTTACATGCAACGTAGACTGATTAACGCATTAGAACACATTAGATTAGAATATGATGGAACAGTACGAGATCCACATGGTCACATTGTTCAATTCCTTTATGGCGAAGACGGAATAGATGTGCAAAAAAGTGATCATGGTGAGGCATTTAACATTGAAAGACTAACTGAATCTCAAAGCCTTATTGATTCTGGCAAGAAAGCTACAAAAGATGAGATTGATACTCTTACTAAAAAATATACAAAGACGTTTAATCCAAGATTAACTTCACTTGTAATTGATACCTTACAGAAATCTGGTTTGAGTAAAGATGGTGCAGAAATTGTATGTAAGAAAGGACTTTCACTTTACAATAGTGCACAAGTAGAACCAGGACAAGCTGTGGGAATTATTACTGCTCAATCAATTGGTGAACCTGGTACTCAAATGACTTTGAGAACTTTCCACTTTGCAGGAATTAAAGAAAGAAACGTTACATTGGGTCTTCCACGACTAATTGAATTAGTTGATGCAAGAAAGAAACCTGTAACTCCAACTATGGATATCTATCTTGATAATGAATCAAAGAAATCACGAGAAAAAGCAATAGATGTTGCAAGAAATGTATTACAAACTCAAGTAAGTGCATTACTTGCTGATACTGAAACTGATTATTCAACTGAAATCAAACTAATTGTAAGTGAGAATAGACTTAAAGAAAGAGGATGCACAATTACCGAGATAGAAAATGCACTTTCATCAAATAAAAAATTCAAGATGGAAATAATTGGTGAATTAATCACTCTAAAACTAGTTGACGAATGTGATGCTCCAACTGCAATTGCAATTAGAAATAAAGTTCTTAAAACTACAGTTAAAGGAGTTCCAGACATTGAACGAGTTACATTAGTTCAAAAAGATGATGAATGGGTTATCCAAACAACTGGATCTAACATTGCCAAAGTACTTGAAGTCAAAGGTATTGACAAACAAAATGTTAGAACAAATAATGTCTTTGAAGTTGCAGGAACTTTAGGTATTGAAGCTGCAAGAAATTCATTGATTAATGAACTAAATCATACTCTAGAAGACCAAGGACTAGAAGTTGATAATAGGTATATCATGCTAGTATCAGACTTAATGTGCTCAAGAGGTTACATGCAACAAATAGGTAGACATGGAATTGCTGGTACAAAAGATAGTGTTCTTGCAAGAGCTGCATTTGAAATTACAGTACCAACAATTGCAAAAGCTGCACTTGGTGGAGAAATTGAACAACTCAAAGGTATTACTGAAAATGTAATTGTTGGAAGTAACATTCCAATTGGAAGTGGTACTGTTGATTTATACATGCAAGTAAGCAAGAAAAAATGAGGAATAAAAAATAAACTACACTGAACAATTATGGCTTTTGAAATTTCAACATTAATGAATAACAGTAAAGATAAAGTTGTTTTACTTAGAATGAAAAATACCCCAACTATTCAAGGTAGACTAAAACAATTTGACATTCACATGAATTTGACTTTGGATGATGCAGAATACATTTCTGATGAAAATCCTGAAAAACTTGGAACAGTTTTGATACGTGGTGATAATATTTTGGCAGTTTCTATTCCTAAAGAAGATTCTTAGAAATTTATCCATCAAACATTAAATTCAATTTTTGATATCGTTGAATCAAAAAGTATGTTTTCTACGTGATTATTAAATAGAAAATTACATTTTTACTCGTGTGTTAGGATATTTGCTAGGAATAATGCTAGTGTTAACTGCATTGTCTCCTTTGATTTTTACAGAAGTTCTTGCTGATTCATTTGTTGTTGATTTTAATCAAGAACAATACAAGACAGGTGATTCTCTCACCATTTCAGGTGAAATTCTTGATTTTAAAATGCCAATAATTGCATTAAGCATCTATAATCCCAATGGAAAAATTTTGTCTGCAAATAATTTAGAAATATCCTCTCAGAATACCTTTTTTAAAACAATCTCACTTGACTCTCCCTTTTATGAAAAAATTGGGAAATACATGGTAAAATTAGATTATGGACAAATTTCTGAAAATCATTATTTTGTTATGAAAAATGAATTTTCTGAACCTGAAATTTTAGTTGAGCACTTTGAAAAACCTGAAATCATTTTACTTTATACTGACAAAAAACAATACATTGACAAAGATTTTATCAAAATCACTGGTTTAGTTTCTAAATTAGATTCACCTACAGTGTTGATAGGAGTTTATGATCCATTTGGAACACCAGAAGGATTTTACTTTGGCTCCATTGATTCTAATTTAGAATTTTCTACAAGCTTTCTTGTAAAAGACAGTGTAAATTTTAGAGTAGATGGTACATATTCAATAAAAGCATATTATGCAGAAACAGAAGCCATGTCTTTTTTTGATTATTACAAAATTCCCTCATCAATAATTGATGAGACTATCCAAAATACTATTGAAGAAAAAATTAAAGAAAATAAACACGTTGAAGAAAAAATTGAAGAATCATTTGATGAAATCATTTCTGATAGTACAAATATTTCATTAGATGAAAAAATAATTACTGAAGAAAAAAATATTAAAAAAATAACAAATCCTAAAATTGAAGAAGCAAAACCAATTGATAAAAAAAATAATTCAAAAAAAATCATAGTAAAAACTGAAATCAAAAAACAAACTAATCTTACTGTAGAGGATATGGAATTAGGTAAATTACTGAATCAAATTAATTTGAAATGTGATTCAAGTACATTCACTGATACAATTTCATATTATGATGGTATGGGTCCTGCCTTGTATCGATTATGTAAATTTGATAGTTCTTTGAATTTTTTTAATGAATCATTAATTGACAATCCTAATGATGTGGAAATTCTTGTAAACAAAGGTTCCACTTTAGGAAAATTGGGATATTTTTCAGAGGCAATATTGTACTATGATCAAGCAATCAATATTGATCCTAATTTCCTACCTGCTAAAAATAACAAGGCTAATGCTCTTGCAAATCTTGGAAATACTGATGATGCCATTTCCTTGTATAATGAGATTCTAACAAAAAACTCTCATTATATTACTGCTAGAAAAAATCTTGAAATTGTCTTATCAGAAACTTCACAAATTCATAATGTAGTTAACACTATAGATAAATTTGAAACTAAAAATATTATTAATCACAAATCTTCTTTATCTGAAAAAACTATTTTATTTGATTCAAAAAAACAAAAACCAACTAACTTTTTTGAAGAGATGAGTCTTGTATTTTCTTCTTTAGGTTCTCTATTTGGTTTTCTAAACTAAGTTTTCTGTTTTTAACTATAAAATTTTTCAATAAACCTATAAAGCCCTGTTAAGACGATCATCATAAGGAAACACATGAGTAAGATACTTGAAAAATCATTGAAGGATGCTCTTAAAGAAGATAAGTTAACGATGGGCACTAAACAAGTTTTGAACTCTATAAAAAATTCCAAGCTACTTGTATTGTCTCAATCAGTAAAAAAAGAAATATTTGAGAAAATTGAATTAGATGCAAAAAAAGAAAAAATACCATTAGTGAACTTTCAGGGAACATCAGTCGCATTGGGTAGACTATGTGGCTTACAATTTAGAATTTCAACAATTTCATTCACATCAATAACTGATGCAAACATCAAAACAATTCTAAAAGATACAGAAGCTGAGGAAAAAAATGAATAGTTGTATTTTATTACATGAAAGTTTAAATGAGACATTTTTTGTTGGAGATAAAAAGGAATTCTAATGACACAAGCAATCAAACTTTCTACTGATCAAATGCGTATGATGTCTCTTTTCCAAAATGTAACAGGTGCAACTGCACGTGATTGTATAGAAGATGAAAAACAAGATAGAGTAATTTTTGTAGTTAATTCCGGTAAAATGGGTCTAGCAATTGGTAAAGGTGGCATGCATATCAAATCATTACAAAATATTGTCAAGAGAAATGTTGAACTGGTAGAATTTGATGAAGATCCAGCAAAATTTTTGACTAATTTACTTAACTCAAAACTAGTTTCTGAAGTGAAAATAAATACCAGACCAGATGGTTCAAAACAGGCAATTGTATTGGTAGACCCAAGAAAGAAAGGAATTGTTGTAGGACGAGAAGGCAGAAATGCCGAAAAAGCACGTCTACTTGCAAAACGATATTTCAATATAACAAACGTACTAATTAACAGTCCAAAAAGATCAACATTGGAGATGTAAGAATGACAAGAAAATCACCCCTCGGATTATTTGCTGGTAGAGTTTTGAACTCTAAGAAAAAGAAACAGAGATGGGCAATCTCTACTTACAAAAGAAGAAAACTTGGTATTGATAAAAAATCTGATCCTCTTGGAGGCGCTCCTCAAGGACGAGGTATTGTTTTAGAAAAAGTTGGTATTGCAGCAAAACAACCCAACTCTGCTATAAGAAAATGTGTTCGAGTTCAATTAATTAAAAATGGAAAGACCGTTACAGCATTTTTGCCACGAGACGGTGCAATGAATTTCATTGATGAGCATGATGAAGTACATATTCAAGGTATGGGTGCAACACAAGGTGGTGCAATGGGAGATATTCCTGGAGTTAGATTCAAAGTTTTCAAAGTAAATGATACATCACTTCATGAATTAGTAATTGGCAAGAAAGAGAAACCAAGGAGATAGACATGGCAGAAACAAAGAACTTGTTATTATTTAGAAAATGGGATTTATCAGACATTGAAATCAAAGATCCTGGATTAAAAACTGCAATCTGTCTAAGAAAACAAATTTTACCATACACATATGGTCGTTCAGCATTAAAGCGATTCAACAAAGCTGATGTTAACATTGTTGAGAGATTAATCAACAAGTCAATGCACTTTGGAAAGAAATATGCAAAAAACACTGGTAGAATGACTGGCAAGAAAACTAAACTTCTCAACACTGTAAAATCTGCATTTGATATTATTGCACTAAAGACTGGACAAAACCCCGTTGAAGTTTTAGTTAGAGCCGTAGAGTTTTCTGCTCCAAACGAAGACACTACTAGAATTGTTTATGGTGGTACTACATACCATGTATCAGTTGATGTTGCTCCAATCCGAAGAGTTGATATGGCTTTGAAATTTATCGCCGATGCAATCAAAGAGGCAACATTTTCCAATCCAAAATCAATTGAAGAACACATGGCAGAACAACTAATACTTGCAGCAGCAAACGATTCTAACGCTCCTTCAGTCAAGAAGAAACATGAGCTAGAAAGAATCGCACAAGCATCAAGATAGAACTTTACTGTTTTTAGAAATTTTTACAGTAGCCCGAGGAAGATTCGAACTCCCGTCTCCGCCTATCCACTCATGAGATCCAGAGGGCAGAATCCTTGACCGCTAGACTATCGGGCTACCAAAACAAATTCTGGTGTTTTAGAATATAATCATTTACTGAAATTACTTTATTCTAACTACATTAATAAAATCTAAAAAATATGTTATAACTTGATTGTCTCAAAAAGAAATTGAAGAATCATTAAATTTGCTAGAAAAAAATTGGGACATTGACCCAATATTAAGAGAATTTACTTTAGGTAAAGTTACTGATGTGACTGATTATCCACTAAAAGTAAAAGATGTAATTTTTCATGTACCATTTCTTAATTCTCAAAAAAAATACATCTTATGGAAATGTTATTGGCCTGACTGTCATAATTGTTGTGATAGACAAGGAAGACTTCCGTTAACTTCTGATGACCTAATAACTATTGGAAAGGGTTTGAAATATCAAAAGACTTCGGATTTTATAAAAAATGAAACTATAACTGTAACATATTCAGAACCAGGGCCATCAGGAGAGATGACAACAATGACTACAATTAATCTAAAAAGAAAGAAAGAAGAGACAGAAGCTGATGATGGAACACATATCTCATGTAGATTTTTAAATGAAGAGGGAGGTTGTGGTATGCATCCTGATAGACCTGGAGTATGTTATCTTTATCCATTTAGTACTTGGCTAGAAAATGAGAAAGGAACACCCCGTGTGCATGCAACTTTTCAGTTTACCGGTGATTGTCCAGGATTTTACTTGGCAGATACTTTAGATCCTATGAAAGACGAATTCAAAGAATACTCAAAAATTATTTACGATTACAATATGGCATCAAATAGAACCAATCGAGAAGGATTTGGTTCAGTTAGTTTTAGTTAGGCTTTGGCTACTTTCATTAAATTACTAATCTTAATGTCCATTCCAAATCTTTTCTCATGCTTTTTCATGTATAGAAATATTGCAATAAAGTCAGGTAATGCCTTGAAGAAATTAAAGTCCTTGTGGATTTTTTTTCTAACGAAATTAAAAACCTTGGCATATACCTTGAAGTGTTTATCAACTGCCTTTTCATATGCTGCAAAGTCATGCATGTTTTCAAGAAAAATATCAACACACTGCATAGATGGAATAATTCCTTCACCTAACATTGCAAAAACTGTTCCAATTGATTCACCAACACCAACTACTTTTCCTGAATAGAATGGTTTACATCTATCAGGTGTGGCTAGCCTGATTGGACGTCCTTTAGTTTTGAGTACTTTACCTCCATATTTTTTCAAGAAATCATCAGTTACTTTGATGTGATTCTTTTTGTAGTCCCCTGCTCCAATGTGTGCCCATTTTTCACCTAATGGAAAGTACCAAAAATATCCTGACATTCCAGGAAATGGTTCTAGGTAAAAGTCATCAAATGGTACACCGTTTTCATATTCAACTTTGTATTCATATGTTGGCAAGAAAAAATCTTCTTTTAGCTTTGGCAGATAAATTCTATGAAATCCTGTACAATCAACTATCATGTCATATTCTTTTTCTAACTCTTCAAGCTTTGGTGCTGTTCCATAAAGTACCTTAGAATCTTTGATAAAATCTTTGATTAATGCTAATTTGTTATACGTACATAATCCATGTAATCCAATATCAAATTTTACACCATTACCCATCTTGACTTTCATGGTTTTACCATCATGAATCATAAAGTCATCAAAATCTCTGCCAGTCTTTTCGCAGAACTTGTCTAACTCTGACTTTATTGTACCCCAAGCACAAATAGAGTCATGTCTTTCTTCTACCATTCTTTCATATCCTACAACTTCATGTTCAGAATCTTTTAGTCTGGCCATGAGATAAGATCCTGCTACTCCCATTCCCATCACTGCTATCTTCAAGATATTTTGCGATTCATTCATACCTAATAAATATACTATCCGAAAGTGTGTTTGAAAATAACTTGTATCTTTAAAAATTGTTTATAATATTATAATATTAAGAACAATAAATATCTATGATATATTATAATTTTTGTGACCGTTGAAGACGCAATTAAAAAGTTAGAAATTTCTAACCAAGGATTAGCTGTGATTCTAGAAAATCTCGATGAACAACTTGCAGATATACGCTTAGATCCTAGACTTGAAGGATTAATTGATGATTTGGAGAATCTGTTTTTTGCATATCTTAAAACATGGATAAAGACTAATACTGAAATTATTGATATCTTGAAAAAAGAGAAAAAATAAAGTTTACGACATGAAATAATATGATCGCTAATTTGCTTTTGACAAATTGATCTCACCAAATGGTATTACAAAGTAGATGATCCATTTTAGAAATTTTGATAATCATTTAGTAGCATACCGTACATATGCCATATTCCCCTCATGTTTATTGCATACCTGTGCGGTTTTTTTATTCAATTAGGATTGCTGGCTTGAATGGTCTTGCATGTCTAGCTTTTCCTTTTGGATCGTAGATGTTTGCATCATCTTCTGCAAATACAGACACATCAACACCAAAGTCTTGCTTTGCAATTGAAACCAATTCTTCTGAAACAAACTTTTTCTCATCAAAATCTATAGTTTCTAGCTTGGTCTTTCTAATTTCAGTTGGTTCTGATAAAATATCCTTGATTGTCTTTTGAACAAAGTCCGGATTTTTCTTAATGTCAACTGTTTCCGGATTTGCAATTAATTCTTTCATTATTACTCCCATGTTAGTTTGCTCTTCCATCACTTTTTCTAAAATTGTATGATAAGCTTTTGACTTGAATGAATCAGCTGTGTAAATTGTAATCTTCTTTGGAGTAATTTTTGTAACTTTGAGAATATTTGCAATATCATTAATGATTGACTTTAACAAGTCTTCAGCTTGGATAGCTTTAGCATCAATTACTCTTGTATCTACTGTAGGCCAGCTAGATTTTGAAACCATTTCAGAATTGCCAAGATTCTGCCACATCTCTTCAGCTATATGGGGTGCAAATGGTGAAAGCATTGCTATTCTAGTACTATGAATTTGGTGTAAGATTCCATCATAATTATCTCGACCTTTGGCCTTTGCACGCTTGAGATACCACTGTAGATCCCCTTCAAATGCAAATAATATCTCATGGAGTGCTTCACGTAGCCTCATTTTCTCTACAGAGCCAGTAACATTTGCAATAAGATTCTGCAATCTACTTGTAATCCACCTGTCTTCAGCCTCAGAATTGCTAATTTGACCAGATTTCAGCTTGTGGCATTCCTCAAGAATTGATTCTAGCTTGTTTTTGATTCCGCCTACTGATTCTAAATTAAAGTCAGCGTCTTGTAGTAGCTCAGCTGATATGATAATTGCCAATCTGATTGGATCAGCACCATAATCTTGTATGGCTTGTCGTAATGGAATGATATTTCCCATACTCTTTGACATTTTTTTACCATCCATTAGTACAGAACCATTAACAACAATTTGTTGCGGCCAATTATTTTCAGGAAATATAGCTACGTGATTAAAAACAAAAAATGTCAAGTGATTTGGAACTAAATCTCGACCTGAATGTCTTGAATCAACTGGATAAAAGTATACAAACTCTTTTCTTATCTCTTCTACTGTTCCAGTTGGAATTCCAGATACTTTATCAGCTGAACCTTCACCTAAAAAGACATAATCAAAAAATTCTTTTGACAAATTCTCAGCTTTAATGGTTCCATCATTGACAAATCTAGCAATTGTATAGTATGACATGTAAATTACAGAATCAGACAAACTTTCAACAATCCAGTCTTTATCCCATGGTAATTTGGTACCCAAACCATGTTGTCTTGCACAAGCTCGTTCTCGTAACCATCCAACTACATAATGAAACTCACTAACTATCTCATTTGGTAATATTCCCATTGTATCAAAACACTTTGTAGCTTTATCTTTCCAGTCTTTATCACCGTAATTAAGAAACCATTGATTTGTCAAAACTTTAACAACACACTCAGTTCCACAACGACACTTTACAGGAGCGTTTGTTAATTCTAATAAAATATCTGAATACTTTTTCTCCTCTAACCATTCTTTGATTGTATCTTTAGCTTCAGATACTTTTTTGCCGGCAAACTGCTCACAATTTTCTTTGAGAACTCCACTGTAGAACTCTTTTCCATAAATCTCGTCTGTAGCTTCTTCCAGCTTTGGATCATCTTGATTCTTTATCTCAAATTTCTCACAAGTCTCTTTTGCTGAAAAATCTCCATATCCTTCTGTAGATATGATTGAAATAGGCTTGATTAGCTGATATTCTGAGCCTAGAGGCTGATCTTTCTTAAAATCAACTAGAGCTTGATGGTCAAATGGAGCGTGAGCTGGCACTGACATTACAAGACCAGTCCCAGTGGCTGATTCAACAAAGCTAGCCTGAATCATTGGAATTGATTTATTGAGATGTGGAATGGTGACATTTTTTCCAACCAAATCAGAACCAGATATCTCACCATCATAAGTAATCTCTTTATCCAAAAATTCTAACTTGCGTGCACATTCTTTAGATACAATCCATTTCTTACCATTAACCGTAATTTTTTTATACATTATTCCAGGATTAACCCAAAGATTTGTCACACCAAAAATTGTTTCAGGACGTAGTGTTGCAGTTGGTATGATATAATCATCAAACTTGAATTTAATCAAGATGTATTCAGTAAAGTCTGGCTCTACATCACCCATTGTATCGTGTTGTGATACTGGATTCTGATCACGTGGACACCATCCAACAGGATGATTCCCTTGGATGATCAAGTTCTTCTCTTTCAAAATATTAATCTGCCATTCAATGAATTTCTGGTACGCTGGAACTATTGTAGTGAACTCTCTTCTCCAATCAATGGAATAACCCATCTCTATCATTCCAGATTTAATCTCTTCATGGAAATAGTCTGCAATCTTTATTGGTTCAACAAATGTTTTGATGTCTTCTTCTGGAACATGATAGATGTTACGAAGACCATCCATTATCTCCTTATCATTAGATTCTACTCTTCTTGCCATGCCGAGTATTGGTGTTCCAGTATAATGGAAACCCATTGGAAACAAGACATTGTATCCTTTCATTCGATAAAATCTTGCATGAATGTCAGCTATGGTGTAAGTTCTTCCATGTCCAATGTGTTGAGGTGAGTTAGGATATGGATATGCTACTGTAATGAATTTTTTTGGTTTATCATTTGGATTTGTCTCAAAGTCTCGAGTTTCATTCCATCTCTCTCTCCACTTTGATTCTAATTCATTCCAGTTAATTTCCATAATATCATCCTAAAATCATTGATTTTGCTTTTTTAATTGCCTCGTCTTTTTTAGATGTGTCTTTTCCAGCACCTTTAGCAAATTTGGCAGTTCCACCACCCTTCCCATCTAAGATTTTTGCGACTTTACGAACAATTTCTTCTGCATTTTTCCCTGATTGTTCTCCACAAAATACAATTATCCATACCGCGTTATCTGCTTCATAAACTCCACAATAGGCTATTTTTTTATCCATTTTTACTAAATCTCCGCCAAATTTTTGATGGAAAAATTCATTATATTTTTTACTAGATGTAAAACGACATTTATCTTTCATTTCTATTTCTTCAATAATACCTGATTTTCCTTCTGAGATTTCTTTAAATAATACTCGCATCTTTTCTATATCTTTTTGTTTTCGCTCTTCTCTTTGTTTTTCTATCATTTCTTTTTGAGCTGATTCTTCAGCTTGTTCTGATTGTTTTACTTTTTGTTGTTCAACATATTTTTGTGCAGTTGGTCCTGAGACAAACTCTATTCTTACTACTCCATCTTGAATTCGTTTAGTTCTTGTAATTTTGATTAATTCAATATCTTTTGTCTTTTTGACATGTGTTCCACCACAAGCTTCAACATCAAAGTCCTCAATTGATACAATTCTAACTGACTTTACTGGAACTACACCTCCCTGGTATATTTTAAATCCATATTTTTGCTCAGCTGCTCCTCTATCATAGTAATCAATTGTAACTGACATGTCTTTTGCAACAACCTCATTTGCAGATCTCTCTATATCTTGTACTTGTTGTTCAGTTAGTGATGAATGATGTGTAATGTCTAGTCTGGCATGATCATCATCTTTGAATGCAGAATGCTGCCAAACCCATGAACCCAAAACTCCTCTAGCTGATGAATTTAGAATGTGTGTGCTGGTATGGTTTTTTGTAATGTTTGATCTACGAGTTTCATCAACTATACATGATACTGTTTCTCCTTCTTTTGGAATTTTACCATCAAGCTTGTGCAAAATTATACCGCCATGTTTGTTCACATCAACTACTTTTGAGCCTGATATACTGCCATAATCTGGTTCTTGTCCTCCACCTCTTGCATAAAATGAGGTTCTATCAAGTACTACCAAATCATCAATTACTCTGAGAACTTTGGCATCAAATGATATAGGATCATCTTTGTAAAATAACATCTCAGTTTCAGGCAAGTCTTCAATGGATAGTTGCTCTGCAGTCTTTTTCTTGTCTGACTGATGCAAATCTGATAATTTTTCATAAAATGATGAGGGAATCTCTGAAATTACATCTATCTCTTTGAGATATTCAGGTGTAATTCCATCTGATTCGTACAAAGTAATTAGTTCACCAACTGATGGTGTTCCTTTTTCACGAATTTTATCAGCTTTCTTCTTCATATGGACTTTGGATTCAACATATCTCTGAGATTCTATTTTTAGGATGGTCTTGACGTCTTGTCTTTTCTCATCTAGTTCTGGGTAAGTATCTTTGAGATAGTCAATATGCATATCCACTAATTCATCAATGTCTAGCTTGAGATTCATTCTATCAATTGTTCCGCTAATTCTTCGTATCATCATTCTTAGATTATATCCACCTCCAACATTACTTGGTAGAGCACCATCAGCTATTGCAAAGATCAAAGTACGAAGATGATCTGCAATAAGATACATTCCTTCAAGCGGTGTGATAATTCTATTTACTTGGTCCTCACTTAATCCTACACTCTTTACTGCATGTTTTCTTACATCAATCAAGTCATCATATATCTCAAGATTCTTTGCAATTGCTGTAAAGTATTTTCTTAACATTTCAGAATCTGAATCAATTCCTATTTTCTCAAAGAGATAATTCGTTATTGGACCAAAACAGCAGTCATATGCAGTAGGAGTTCCCATCGTAATCCATGCAAATCTCTCAAGACCTGCACCCATGTCTATAATTTTTTGGTCTAGCGTAGTGTGCTTTTCTAATTCTCCCTGAAATTCAGTAAATACTGCATTCCCAAGTTCCAACCCTCTCACAAAATATTCTAATGATGAACCAAATGAACCGCCACCAGCCCACACATCTTCTACAAAAACAACTTCTTCTTTCTTTATCCCAAATTGCTCAGTTAGTAATCTAAAGTCTAAATCAACACATTGGTCTTTCCAATACCCATCTGCATTTGGAATACTATGTTGTCCTATCATACAAAAACTAGAAAAGTGTCTACCTGTTACTCCAACATTTTCTAAATCTTTGAAACGCAAACAAGTTTGTGGAACTACTAATGGATTTGCAGGAAACTCAAAAACTACTTTTGAACCCATTACTCTTTGAAAATCAACAATTGATGCAATTGTAAAGTACAAGTCATCACGCCATCTACACACTACTGGGTATCTACTAACTGAAGTATGACCATTTTTTACAAAAAATTCTTCAACTTGTTTCCATGCTTGTGTATAATCAAATCTCTTAGTTGTTGGAGGTTCTCCAATGAACGAATACGTATCATCTGCATCATCAGGACAAAAATTTCTTCCAGAATCCAAAGTCCAAAAGAACCTACCACACTTTGAGCAAGCCTTTCTGACAAAACCTTGCTCATCAAACAACTTGACTTTGTAGTATCTGTCAGAATCTGATGAAAATTCCTTTAGAATCTCTTTTTTATCCAACGTTGAGCATGCTCCAATCCATTATTAAGAATTGTCGATTAATAATAAATTAAATACACTACATAATGCAGTTGATTCATGTTTGGAAAAAAACTTACCCTAAAAGAAGGGGCTCATGTTTTTGCTACTAAAAAAAATGGTGATTTTTTTGACTTTATCTTTGGAGTAATTACAGGTATTGATGGCAAAAAAGTAGGAGTCAATGGTGTAATAGTCAATCCTGTTGGCCTAAAAAATAAGGTGGAACAAGGAAAAACAGGAGAACGTTCACGAGAAATATTAGAGCATCCTACACCTGATAATGTTGTTTTGGCTTTAGTGTATAGAATTGAATATGAAAATTATGCAGATATAGTTAATCTTAATGAAGACAAATGCGATATTATTCCTCCACAAGTGTATGCAATGCTGGATGGTTGGATTAGAGAATCTCTATCAGAATTTCTAAATAAAGTATTATCCTTACCTCTTGGTTCTGAAAGAGATGAAGCAAAACGGGTTTTGAAAAACAGAATGGAGTCTTTAATTGATAAAAACCTGAGAAGAACACTTTATTCTGTTTGTCGAAGTCTTAGAATCTTGAACTAACTTTTCAAATTTTAGCCATGATTTCTCCATAGTTTTATATTATGCTCTAAGAAAATCTCGATACAATGGAATATGTTTACGCTGCTTTACTTCTTCACAAGCTAAAAAAGGACGTCAATGAGACAAACATCAGTTCAGTTGTTAAAGCATCTGGTACTGAAGTTAATGAAGCTCAAGTAAAATCCCTAGTTGCAGCCTTGGCTGATGTAAATATCGATGAGGCAGTTAAAGCCGCACCTGTAGCAGTTACAGCAGCAGCCGCACCAGATGCAGCAGCTGGTGGTGAAGAAAAGAAAGAAGAACCTAAAAATGAAGAAGCAGCCATGGAAGGATTGTCTTCTCTATTTGGCTAGATAACTTTACTTTTTTTCAATTTACTTTTCTAAATATGAATAGGTTAACTCCTTCCCAACCATAATCAATAAAACAACCCAAGTTGTTTTTGGAGAGATCTTTTTTATTTATGCATTCGTAGATGAATTGTAGTGAGCTTACCGCACCTGTATTGCCTGTCTTTTTCATTAAATCATAACTGAGTCCAATCTTTGTTTTATCAATTTGACATTTTTCTGAAACATAATCTACGAATCTACCTCCCGCAGTGTGTAATCCCCAGATCTTAATTCTTTTAAATTCAGACGGCATCTTTTTGCGCAATAGTTTGAGATTTTCTACTGAAAGATTTGCTACCTCTTCTCTAAGCTTTTTTGGCTTTAATTTCATATCAAAAACTATTCTGTGTTTTTTGTCTGGAGACATTTTGATTGTGGCATTTTTCTCAGTATTTTTTGTATCCTTTAGAGTGAGAATTGATTTTGAATCAATCTGAATTTGCGTATTTTTTGTCTTTTTTTGTGATAATATGGTAGATGCAACAGCATCACTAAAAATCAAAAAATAAATTAAATTATAAAAATTTGTTTTATCTTTTTTTGTGATGTGTTTAATTTGCTTTATTCTATCTAAGAACCATGGAGTATAATGTGTCCCAATTAGTACAAATGCATCTTCTTTCCCATTCATGAGAAAATATCCTGCAGAATTTAGCAGCGATTCTGAAAATGAGGAACATGCCAATCCCTGGAAGTTTTGTGCTCTGATATCTTTTCTAAATGAAAGCTTGGGAATTAGTTCAACTGTTGGTGAAGGATCAAGATACTGCTGATTGTCATTAATTGTAATGAATAATCCAATTTTTTTAGGATTGACTCCACGTAGAGACTTTTTTGCTGTTTGATAATACATGTCATTTAGGCTAACATCTGACTCAACAAAATTCCCCTTGTCAAAATCAATTTTTGAAAAATCATATGATTTGTAGATATAGTCTATTCCAAGCTCATTTTTTGCATATTCTCTAACTTCCTTGTCTAGCTTTTTCTTGAGAAAATCATCCACTATCTCAGAAATTGAATAACGAAATTTTGCCTTGGTAAATACTATGTTTGATAAGTTAACAGATGGCATCCTATTGAAGGCTTTTCAGCAATTTATCAAGTTTCTCAAAAAAATCATCTGTGTATTTGTTTTCAGGTAGGTCAAATCCCAAAATTATGGTTTTCAATTTAGTGCTTTTGGTAATTTTTTTAATTTTCTCTTTGCACTGTTCTACTGAGCCTGAAACTGTTAGTTCATCAAGCAGTATATCTGCAACATTTTGCATAGCCTCCAATAATCCACCTTTTTCATAAGTACTCTTTATTTTTTTAACCTCTTCTTTAAAACCAGCATTTGTTAGTGAAATTGCATAAAATTCATTTGCACCAATGTATCCAGCTAGGGTCATTTTTGCTTGATTGTTATTGTCTGAAAAAAAAGTAGGAAGAATTGAAATTACATTAAACTCATCCTCTGATTTATTCAAGGACTTTAGTGTTGAGTTGATTAGATCTATATGATTTGAAATTTGATCTCTTGGTTTTAAAAAAAATATTACACCATCTGCATTTTCAGCTGCAAGTTTTGTGGTTTTTTTGCCAACTGCAGCCCAATAGATTGGACCAGAATATTTTGTCTTGATAAAATTAGAGTAATCCCTTAATCGTGAAAGTGGTTTTTTAAATTCCATCTTCCACAAATTCTCAATAATTATGGGTGCACTTGTTCCCATTCCTAAAACAAATTTTCCGCCAGTCTTTGTGTGTATGTGATTTGCAGCATCAAGAATCTCTTCTTGTGTTCTTGAAAATACATTGATTATCCCTGTTCCAAGTTTTACATTCTTTACTTTCTCACTGATATTTGATAATACATCTAATGCATTCACTCCAAAAAATCCTGGATGTGTTTCTGGCACAAAAAAGTATTCAACAGAATTTGCATCAGCAATCTGAGCTGCTCGCTTTATAGCTTCTATAGGAGCTCTTATTCCAAGCTCAATTCCAATTTTAGTCATAAAATTTCTACGATACCTCTCTAGTATAAAATATTATGAGGTATGGATGCTTTTTCCATCCAGACTTCTTAGAGCATCTACAAATGCTTCTGGAAGGGTAGGATGAGCATGAATTGTTTCAATCACGTCTTTTGGTTTCAGTTTTAATTTTATTGCCAATGTAGCTTCACCAATGATTTCACTTGCATGTGCTCCAACTATGATTGTACCCTGTAAAATCCCATTTTCCTCAAAAACCTTGATGAATCCACGTGTATCTCCTAAACAATTTGCTTTTGCATTAGCTACCATAGGAAACTCTTTCGAATTTCCCTCACATTTTCCAACAATTGCCACTTCAGGATATGTAAACACACAGAATGGTACTACAGAATAATCCATTGTACTTTTTTCTCCCAAGATATTTTGTGCTGCAACCTCACCTTGATATGATGCTACATGTGCAAGCTCATATTTTCCTGTAATGTCTCCTATTGCATAAACATTTGACAGATTGGTTTGCATGCGCTCATTAACTGTAATGCCCTCCTTATTCCAAGCAATTCCTAACTTGTCTAGTTCATCAGTGTTAAAATTAGGTTCTCTTCCTGTACTGATTAGAATTTTTTCTGGATTGATCTCATCCTCATTTATCATTACTTTTCCGTTATCTATTTTTATAGAAGATTTTGTCATAACAGAAATTCCATCTAGTTTCATATATTTTTCAATGGCAACTCCTACCTCTTTTGGTTGACCAGGCAGAAGAGAATTCTCCATCTCAACTAACCAAATTTTACATCCTAGTGCATTGAGAATTGATGCAAACTCACATCCACTATATCCTCCACCTACAATCAAAATAGATTCTGGAAGATATTCTAGATCAAAAATTGAATCAGTTGACACGATTTTTTCAGCTAAATTATTTACTGGAAAACTTTTGGGCTTGCTTCCTGTTGCAAGAACAATATTTTTTGTCTCTAATGTTTTATCATTTACTATAACTTGATTTTGTGATTTAATGATAGCTTCTCCTTCTATTAGCTCTACTCCATGCTCTTTGAACAGAAAATCAATTCCTAATGCAAGCTTTGAAACAGTTGATTTCATTTTTGATCTTAGAATTGAATAATCAATCTCAATGTTGCTGTTGATACCAAATTTTTTGGCTGATTTTGCCTTTCTTACAATATCACCCATTGAATGTAGATATTTTGTTGGAATGCAGCCCTTTTGGGTACATGTGCCTCCTAGACCATTTTTCTCAACAACACATACCTTTGCACCTTGCCTTGCTAGGCTTATTGCGCACACATAACCAGCAGGTCCGGCACCAATTATGACTGCATCATACATAGGATTTGATGAAATTCAAGTAGCAATAAATTTTACCAAGATTATCTTCTAAACGTCCAATTTTCACTTGAAAATTTTTTATCCATTAACTTTTGACATGATTTTAATTCTTCTTGGTTTAGTTTGATAGGATCAAGTTCACATCCAAAAACATCCCTTGCGGCACTTTTTAGAGCATCAGAAACTTGTTCAAACGTTTTTGAGATACCTGCAACTCTATTTTTAACATCTGAAATTTTTTTATCACTAATCTTTTCTATTGGTACATTAAGCAGTGAAAACATTTTTTCTACATCTACATCTAAAAGGATTGTTCCATGTTGCAGTAAAGTATTGTTCTTTCTAGTCTGTGCGTTTCCACAAACCTTCTTCTCATTAACTGTAACATCATTTAATGGCGAAAACTTGGCATCAAGTCCAAGATTCTTTAATGCTTGTATGATTATCTCACAGATTTCTTTATATGATTCCAATATATTTTGTGGAAAATTTTTTGTAACAAACGAATATGTTAACTCCATATCATGAAAAACTGCTCCCCCACCAGTAATTCTTCTAACTACATCTACATTTTTCTCATTACATTTTTTGTAATTAACTTCGTCTATGTTTTGAAAGTAACCAATAGAAATACAGGGCTTTGACCAACCATAAATTCTTAAAATAGGTTCTTTACAGTTGTAAAGTAAAAACTCATCTACTGCCATGTTCCATGGTCCAATATTATTTTCTGTTTCTAAAATTCTAATTTTTTCAAATTTTATTTTTATCACCTTTTGTATCAAGTATAACATCAACTAACGAATCAATTTCAAATCCAAAAATCTCTGAGTTCTTCAAAACTAAATGAATTTTGTTTTTCAAATCTTCTTTTTCTAATTTGATTCCACAAAGTCCTTGCTCTAGTTCTTCAATTACTTCTTCAGGATGAACAAAAAAATCACCTGTTATTCTAATTGAATGAATCAATTGTGATTCTTGCTTGTAGGCAAGCTCGATTTTTACAATCTTGCCTAGTTTTGCTGTGATAATTTTAGTAATGATTTCATCGTGGCTGGAATTCAATTTATGATTCCTTAGGCATCCATCGTAAATTTAGCTGGCGTGCTGCCTTTACCTCATCTAATCTTCCAGGAATGGTATGAGGTGCATTTTTGACTAATTCTGGGTCTTCTTTTAGTTCTTTGATGATGGTTTTCAAGACCTTAGCAAACTCATCTAGTGTGTCTTTGCTTTCAGTTTCTGTTGGCTCTATCATCAAGGCCTCTTTTACAATCAATGGAAAGTAAATTGTAGGTGCATGAAAACCATAATCTGTAATTCTTTTTGCAATGTTAATAGTACTTTTCTCACCAAAGTTTTTTGCAGATATGACAAATTCATGTGCACACCTCCTGTCATATGGTACATCAAAGTCTTCTTTTAGCAAACTAAAAAGATAATTTGCATTTAAAACTGCTATCTGTGAAACTTTTTGAATGTCTGATCCCCATGATTTTAAGTATGATAATGCGCGAACAAGTATTCCAAAGTTTCCATAAAACGAATGCAGCTTACCTACACTCTTTTCTTTGTTAGAATCAAAAATGAATTGTTCATTTTCTTTTTTAATTCTTGGTACTGGTAAATAATCTTCAAGAAATGATCTAACTCCAAGTGCTCCTCCGCCAGGTCCACCACCACCATGTGGTGTAGAAAATGTCTTGTGTAAGTTAAGATGCATCATATCAAATCCTTGATCTGCAGGTTTACTAATTCCCAAAAGTGCATTCATGTTTGCACCATCACAATACATTAGCGCTCCATTTTCTTTTGCAAGATCTTTGATCTCAGATAAATTTTCTTCATATAACCCCAAAGTGTTTGGATTTGTAATCATTACAACTGCCACATCTGGTCCTATCGCCTTTTTGAATTCATTAATGTCCATGTTACCACGTACATCTGTTGGAATCGTAACTGTTTGGAATTTACACATGGCTGCAGTTGCAGGATTTGTTCCATGAGCAGAGTCTGGAATTATTATTTTTGTTCTGTTCTCATTTTTTTCAGCAAAATATTTTTTTGCAATCATTACTCCAAGCAATTCACATTGTGAACCAGCAGATGGTTGAAGAGAAAACGCATCCATTCCAGTGATTTCTTTTAGATTATCTTCTAGTTCCCAAATGACTTGCAATGCCCCTTGTGCATGAGTAGTAGGCATGAGAGGGTGTAAGTTTGAAAATCCTGGTAGTTTGGCAAGATCTTCATTTACTCTGGGATTGTACTTCATGGTGCATGAGCCTAGAGGATAAAAATTGGTGTCAATACCATAATTTTTTCTTGACAACTCAGTGTAGTGTCTAATAATTTGAATCTCGTTTACATCACATAATGGAAGAGAACTTCTTTTTAGATCTTCAGGCAAATCTACATCATTTTCTTGAGAAGGTGTATGCTTTGTATTTGATTGGTTGTAGTCAAAAATTAATTTCATTTACTTACCGCCGAAATATATGAACCAATATCTTGAAGTGAATTTTTTTCAGTGCAACATACCAATAATTTATTGTCTCCAACATCTATTCCACCAAAAATGCCACATTCCATCAAATCTGCAATTATTTTTTCAGATGGTTTTGGTGATTTTACTAAAAATTCATTATAAAATGGATTTGTGTTGATGGCATCAAAGCCATTTTTCCTTAACTTTTCATGCAAAAGATGTGCTCTGTGATATGATGCCCTTGCTACATTTTGAAGTCCAGATTTTCCTAATGATGCCAAGTAAATTGTTGCAGTTAATGCCAGCAGTGTCTGATTTGTAGTAATGTTACTTGTGGCGCGTTCCCTTCTGATGAACTGCTCTCTTGCTTGTAATGTCAAAACAAAACCTTCATTGCCTTGGTAATCTGTAGTCATTCCTACAATTCTTCCTGGTAATTTTTTTGTCAAAAATTGTTTTACTGCAATAAATCCTAGATAAGGACCACCAAAACTTTTTGGTATACCAAATGCTTGACCTTCTCCAACAACAACATCTGCACCAAATTCTCCAGGAGTTTTGAGTATTGCCAAAGAGGTTGGATCTGAGATACAGTTTATGAACAGTGCATTGTTTTGATGAGCCTTATCAATCAAGCTTTGAGAGTTTTTGATATTACCATAAAAGTCTGGAGTCTGTGAAATTACACATGCAGTATTTTCATCAATTGTATTTGTAATGGTAAGCTCTGTACCATCACAGTATGTTTGAAGAACTTTGAGATATTCTGGATTAAGTCCATCATCTACAAAAACATCCTTTCGTTTGGTGTGTGCACTGGATAGCAATGCTGCTTCAGCCAAGGCTGATGCACCGTCATAAAGAGATGCATTTGAGACATCCATGCCTGTAAGAAGGCATATGAATGACTGAAATTCGTATAAAACCTGCAAAACTCCCTGACTAGCTTCTGGTTGATATGGTGTGTATGATGTCAAAAATTCTCCTCTTGACACAAGATGATTGATCACCGATGGTATGTAATGATCATAAGACCCACCACCTGCAAAGTATTTCATTTTTGAATTTTTTTCTGACAAAGATGTAATGTATGAAACTAATTCCATCTCACTTAACGGACTGTCTAGCTTTAATTCAGAAAGTCTTGGTTTGAATTCTGAAAATAATTCATCTAATGTTGAGCATCCAACAACTGAAAGCATTTTAGAAATGTCTTCTTTTGTATGCGGAATAAAGTTCATTGATTACTCCTTATTTTGTCCTACTAGTTCATCATATTGTTCTTTAGAAAGCAAAGAATCTATTTGCTCATGATTACTTGGTTTTATTTTCACAATCCATCCTTCTTCATAGGGTGACTGATTGATTAATTCTGGATGTTCTAATAATTTTTCATTAATTTCAATAATTTCTCCATCTACTGGACAGTAGATATCAGATGATGCTTTGACGGAATCTATGATTACCATGACATCATTTTGTTTGAATGAACTTGAAACTTTAGGTAATTCAATTGATACTATGTCTCCAAGCTGATCTTGTGCAAATTCTGTTATTCCAACAATTATACTTTGATCGCTTTTTTCAACCCATTCATGTTCTTTAGTAAATTTTTTTCCTGCCACGGCAGACTCTGAAATAATCTCTTTAAAAAAAGTTGTTTTATCTTTTATAAAATCTAGTAGATGTTAACTTGCTATCATAGAATTTATCACCAATATCGATCTTAATTTTTCTCTCTAAAGAATATTCTACAGGTACAAAACAATATCCAATTGGCTTGCCAAGTGTGGGGGAGAAACTACCTGATGTTACAATTCCGATCTCCTCTTTCTCATCGTAAACCTTGTTGTCTTTTCTAGCAACTCTTTTTGCTTCGATAATTTCAAAACCTCTCATTTTTCTCTCCACTTTTTTGTGTTCAAGTGCTGTTTTTCCAATAAATTCAGTCTCAAATTTTACGGTCCACTTTAGTGGTGCTTCAAGTGGAGTGATTGTCTCATCAATGTCATTCCCATAAAGCATCAATCCTGCTTCGAGTCTTAGTGTGTCCCGTGCACCCAAACCAATAGGCTTTATTCCATATTTTGTGCCTGTTTCCAATAATTTTTCCCAAACTTGTAGCTGTTTTGAATCAAAAAATAACTCAAATCCATCTTCACCAGTGTACCCAGTTCTTGAAATAATACAATCAGTTTTGTATAGTTTTGTTTCAAGTAAATGAAATGACTTGAGATCTTCTATTTGCTCAACCCCTGCATCTTTTAGAACATTTTCAGCTTTTGGACCTTGCAGTGCTAATAACGCATAGTCATCTGTGACATTTTGAATCTCACATGACTTTACATTCTCTGTGATCCAATCAAGATCTTTTTTGATGTTTGATGAATTTACAACAATTACAAATTCATCTGAATTGATTCTGCTAACTATCACATCGTCTATTATTCCACCATTTTCGTTACACATTGGAGAATAGATAGCTTGTTTGTCACCAATCTTTGAAATGTCATTTGTTATCAAATGTTGTATTTGTGATTCTGCATCTCCTATAATCTTGAATCTACCCATATGAGAAACATCAAACAATCCAACGCTTTCTCTGACATTTTTGTGCTCATCAATAATTCCAGAATACTGTAATGGCATTTCCCATCCATGAAAGTCAACCATTTTGGCTTTTGATTCTAAATGTTTTTTGAAAAATGGAGATCGCATGAAATGTAAAATGTTATTATTTGTTATATGTTCATTGAATCAATGAGTTTAATCCGGCCCAGCTGGTTAAAAATGAAAATTCCTTCAGGTGAAAACTATCTCAAAGTTAGAAAGACTTTGCAAAAATATAATCTACATACTGTTTGTGAGGAGGCCTCCTGTCCTAATATTTCTGAATGTTGGGGTGTAGGAACTGCAACAATTATGATCATGGGTGATGTGTGCTCACGTGGCTGCAAATTTTGCAATGTTGAAACTGGAAAACCCTTCGAATTAGATTCTAAGGAGCCTCAACATGTAGCAGAAGCAATCAAAGATTGGAATCTTCGTTATATAGTAATCACGTCTGTTTGCAGAGATGATCTTCCAGATGAAGGCTCTGAGCATTTTGCTAAAACTATTCAATGCATAAAATCTGAATGCCCAAATACAGTAGTTGAGTCATTAATTCCTGATTTTAGTGGAAATGAAAAATTCATCGAAACGATAGCAAAAGCAAAACCCAATGTAATTGGTCATAATGTTGAAACTGTCAAAAGATTAAGTCCCTCTATTAGAGACCTTCGAGCAAATTACAAGCAATCACTGAAAGTTCTGAAATATGTAAAAGAAATAAATTCTAGCATTTTTACAAAATCATCTTTGATGTTGGGATTAGGTGAATCAAAAGAAGAAATTCTACAAACTGCACAAGAACTCAGAGATGTTGATGTTGATTTCATTACTCTTGGTCAGTACTTACAACCATCTTTATCACATCTTTCAGTGAAGGAGTTTGTAACACCAGAAAAATTTTACCAATTAAAACTTGATTTGAAAAAACTGGGATTCTTGCATGTAGAATCTGGCCCATTCGTTAGAAGTTCATTTAGAGCATCAGATGTTATTGATCTCATTATAAAAAATACGGATAAAGAATAACTTAATTAATAATTTCTCTGGTTCTAGATTTTAATTTATGCAGGTGTGTAATCTTTTGCTTGTCCAGCAACTGCTTTAGCTTGAGCATCTGCTTTTTGTAAAATCTGCTCCTTTGTTTCATCAGTCATATAACCTGATTCAACAGATACGGAACGTGCAGATTGAGATGCTTTATTAAGAATTTGTGAAATATTTTCTGAAGTAACATATGCTGCTGCAATAGATAATGAAATTGCTTCTTGGTGTGCTTGTGCAAATTCTCCTCTAATTTTCTCAACGTCAATTACCATCTCTTCTTCAGCATACTTGAGTCCATCTTCTAGTGCTGAATAAAGTGAAATTCCTGCCTCTACTGGCTTGATATCTAATTTTCCAAGAATTGTTGCCAATTTTTCATTGATTACTTCACCTTTCAAAACAGGAGTACTATCTTTTGCAATCCAAATTGTTCCTTGATCAATTTTAGTTGGAATACCTGCTTCTTTGAATTCTGTAAGCATTGGTCCTGGTGCAATTCCTGTATTTTTTGCAGGTACTACAATGTCTATACTTGCAATATCACCTCCTCTTGCAATCATCATGATTTTATTTTTGGCTAGAAGGACATTTAGCTTGAATGGTGACATGTTAGTAAACATGAACATGCATTGTCCTGTAAGTTCTCCAATCATGTCTTTGATTCCAGGCACGTCTAGTTTCTCAAGTGCTTTTTTTGCAACTTTGTCTTTGATACTTACAAATTCTACGTCATCTTTGAGAATTTTTCTTAATGGTAATATTTGTGTGGAACGTACTTTGTTCATTTTGATTATAGCTAGAACTTTGTATTTTTTTGGCAACTCTTGTAATTGTTGATACATTTGGGTTTTTCTTTTAGGATAAGATGTTCTATTCTCATGCACGTTTCTTCTTAACCTCTTGTACTTGTTTTACTGGTTTACCCATTGTAGTCTTTATCATAATTTTTTTAATGTTCTTCTCACCGTTTGGTAATTTCTTTTCAATTGCACTAATTACAGCATGTGCATTAATTGCCAAGTCTGTGTCCTCCATAGATTCGTCTCCAATTTTACATGATATGGATAAAGATGCTCTTGTTCTAACTTTGATTGATGATCTAAATCTTTGTAAAAATGATTCAATTGGTGCATCAAATGGAACTGGTGTTGGCATTTTTCCTCTAGGACCTAAGAATTGACCCAAAGTTTTACCTACAAGTGGCATGACTTTAGTGTCTGCTAAAAAGAAATCATATTTGTTAATGAATTTTCTAGATTCTCTTTTGTTAGTTGCAAATTTATCTAGTTCTGCTGTTCCAATAACTGCATCAGCATTTGCCTGTTTTGCTTTCTGACTCATATCTCCTGTAGCCATAACACAAACAGTTGCTGGAGAACTTGTCTTTGGAAGTTGAACTATTTCATTTAGAGCAAATCCTTTCTTGACATCAATATCTTTGAAATTAATAATTAGTTCTATAGCTTGTGTAAATTTTCTCTGTTTAGTTTCATCTTTGACTTTTTTAATCACTTCAGTAAGTTGTGTCTCTGTAATCATTACGAACATTTTCGAGAAAGCCTACTTAAAATCGTTTAGAGGTTAAGATTTTTGATTATTGATTATTTTAAAAAATTACACTTTTTCAATAAAATAGATGTAATTCGAAGGGAAATTTGTCTGAAAACCTACATATATTAAATCACAAGTATAATTTTCTAACACAATGCACAGATTTGATGAACTTGATATGAAATTGCTTTATGAATTAACTAAAGATGGATCTATCTCTGTTCCTATTTTATCAAAAAAACTTGGGATCAATGCTTCTGTGCTTTATAGTAGAATCAAGAGATTACTAAAGAAAAAATTGGTCAAAAAATTTACCATAGAAATTGATGATTCTCTCTTAGGTATTGGTGTAAAAGCCACTGTTGGAATCAATCGAGATCCAAAGTTTAAGGATGCAATTCATAAACAATTCATGGAAACACCAGAAGTTGTATCAATCTCTGAAATCACTGGTAGATTCGATATAATGATTCATGTTTATGCAAAGAATCTTGAAGCCCTTCATACAGTAGTAATTGAAAAAATTGGAAAAATAGATGGTATTCAAAATACTGAAACCTTTGTAGAATTACAAAAAACCGATAAAGATCCTGTTTATCTAATTCAATAATTATTGGAATTTTTCATCCCATTTACCATCATTAATTTCGACGGTAATTTCTTTTGGAGTCTTTCCTTCTACTTTGACTCCTAATGCTACACATGTGCCAATGATGGATTTTGCAACAGATTTCAATGAAGAAGTATAAGATTTCTCAAGTTTTGTATTTGCAACTTTGACAATTGAATCCATTGTGATATCCCCTGCCCATTCAGTTCCTGATGCACCTGAGCCTTTTTGGATTCCTGCTTCTTTCATAATGAGGGCTGCAGCTGAAGGAATACCTATCTCAATTTCATATTTTTTTGTATCAGTATCAACAATAACAATTACAGGAACTTTCATTCCCTCAAAGTCTTTTGTTTTATCATTAATTGCTTTGATGACTTCCATAATGTTAACACCTAGAGGGCCTAATGCTGGACCTAATGGTGGACCCGCAGATGCTCCTCCTCCCGTTACAAGTGCTGATACTTTTTGTTCTCCCATTTTTTATCCTCTTAATATGAAAAATTTAATCCTTACTAAGCCCCACTTGCTAGTTTCAGATAGTTTGCATCTACTGTTACTGGTAATTGGTATGATGCATCCAACAAAACTACTGTTGCTTCTTCTTTTTCAACGTCAATTCTGGTAATTGTTGCTTTCATTCCTTTGAATGGACCTCCTGTGATCTCTATTACGTTATCTACTGCTAATTGTGAAACTGTTGATTTCTTGATAAGATATCCTTCAATATCTTTGAATTCTAATTCTCCTCTTAATTGACCACGAATGTGTCTTATTCCTTCAACTGCCATGTATGCATCACTTGGATTGATTGCTTCAACTACAACATAGCCTTTTAGATTATCAACAAGCAAAACTGATTGAATATTAATTTTATTTGCATTTGCCTTGGCTTCTAATAACCTCATCACCACTTTTTCTTGTCCACCAGTGGTTCTAATTGCAAACAAATGTGATTTTATTTCCTCAGTTGTTTGAACTTCCTCAGTTGATTTTATTTCCTCTGTCATTATGTCCTACCAAATGTAATTACCGAAAACACAAACTGAATAATAAATCCAATTGCACCAACTCCAGCTATTCCAAACATTACCAATCTAAGATGTTGTTGATACTCATCTCTGTCTGGTTTTTTGGTCATTTTCATCATATTAACCATGTTTCTCAAAGTCTGCTTAGGGTTCATTGCTGGAAATTAATAAGGTGTCTTTATATCTCTTATCTCATGGAACTACTAGTTGCGTATCAAGATGATCCTGCAGGTCACAATATGGCAAAATTTCTTTCGAAAGAAATGAACCAAGAAGGCGATATTTTCTATGGGAAATTTTATGACATGATAATAATTCCTACTCCTGCAATTTCTGCAGATTGGTTAGAAGAAAAATATCATTATGATGGATTTGTATTTCTCTCAAAACATGCTGCAGAATCAGGAGTATTAGCATTAACTTGTCATTGCACTGGTAATTTTTCTGAAGCAAAATTTGGTGGAAATGAAAAACAAGTATCAATCCCTCACCCACATCTTCAAAAAGCGTATCTCCAAACTTTGAAGAAACATCAGTCTAAATTTTCAGAATTCCAAATCACTATAGAGGCAACACATCATGGGCCTACTGCACTGACTAAACCATCTATTTTCATAGAAATAGGCACATCTGAAAAACAGTGGAACGACATATCTTTGTGTAATTCAGTAGCAACATTGGTTCATCAAGTAATTACACAACCAATCAAAGAAAATCCTGTGGCAATTTGTTTTGGAGGAACACACTATCCTTTAAAATTTACAAATGAACTACTTGAAGGAAAATATGCACTTGGAACTGTAATTCCAAAACATTCATTAGATAATCTTGATGAAAAATTATTTTCTCATATTCTTGCACAAAATAGTATGGCACAAACTGCTCTTTTGGATTGGAATGGACTTGGATCCAATAAACAGAAAGTACTTGGTTTTCTTGAATCCACAAAACTTGAGGTAATCAAACTTTGAATCTTGAACAAAAGATTTACAAAAAATTACTGGAGGTTCCAAAAGGTCAAATCACAACTTATGGTGAATTAGCAAAAGCAGTTGGGTTGAAAAATGGACAGAGAATAATTGGAAAAATAATGAACAAAAATCCTTACCCTGTAATTATTCCATGTCATAGGGTGGTGATGTCTACTGGAAAAATTGGTGGTTATGCGTATGGAGAACATGTAAAAATAAAATTACTAAATGATGAAGGCATTCAAATTAAAAATGGTAAAATTCTGGATTTAAAAAACAGAGTATATAGATTCTAGTTATTTCTTTTTTCTTTAATTTCATCCATCAAAGTTCTAAGGTGTGCTTTGTTTCTAACTGTATTTCCACCAACTTTTTTGTAGAGTATCCAAAATTCTGGATTGGTCAAATCTTTTCTGTCTTTTGCAATCTTTAACAATCGTCTCAATGCACGAACTTTTGCAACGTATACTTCTTTTTTACCTACTCGTGCACCTTTTCTACCTTTTTTTGTGCCTTGAGTAATACCTCTTTTGTTTTTCTGGGCTTTCTTTGTATGTGCTCTGCCTTTAGATGTACCTGTAAATGATTTGATTCTAATTGTATTTGCTGTAATGAGACTTCGAATATTTTCTCTTGTAATTGCATCTGCAACATCATCTAGATGATCAGTATCAAATCTTATCCTATGAACACCGACACCAGTAACTCTAGCTGCCAGTCTTTTTTTAGCTTTAAGATTTACTACCACTTACATTCACTCTCGCATTAAAAATTTTAAATTTTCCTTCAACTGCTTTAGCAACAATTTCTTTTCTCTTTTTAGTACCAACACTATGTCCAAATCTAACACCATCTTTTTTTGGATCTAATTTTTCTAAATCATTTAAATTGTAAACTAAATTATCTGTAAATCCTGAAGGATGTAATCCTCTTGCTTCTTTAGGTCCTCCATATCCAACTTTAACAAGACCTGGACGACCTCTACTTTTTTGTTTTCTTTGGTGGTGATCAATACCTTTTGGTTTTCTCCAATTAGTTTGTAATCTAACATAACGCCAACTTTCTGGTCTAACAAAATCAGGATTATGTCCTTTTATTTCCTGTCTCTTTGCAAGCTTTTCTTTGTTGATCGACATAAGAGTGAGTCTTGAATTTTGAAATAAATACGTTCCTAGATAAGAAAAAATTTCAGATAGGAAAGAGATAATAAGGAAATTCAAGGCGGATCGAAATATCTCATGAAACCATCTGAGATTGATAAAATAATTTTTGGAGGCATAATCCTCTGACTCAAGTTGTAGGTAATGCTGTAACTGACAAATTCTCATCACAATTAACAACATTTGGGATCAGTCCTTCCAAAGTTTACAGAAATCTAGGCGTAGATGAAATGGTAAATCTTGCAGTTGAAAGAAATGAAGGTGTAGTAAATTCTACAGGTTCTCTTTCAGTTAATACTGGAAAATATACTGGTCGATCTCCTGATGACCGATTTATTGTATATGATGACAAAACTCAAAATACAATTGATTGGGGAAAAATTAATCATCAATTTCCAAGTGATAAATTTGAGAAACTTCTTGAAAAAATGAAAAACTTTGTTGATGATAAAGAACTTTTTGTTTTTGATGGTTTTGTAGGTTCTGACCCTGAAAATCGTCTACCCATTAGAGTGATTAATGATCACGTTTGGCAAAATCTATTTGGACGAACCTTGTTTATTCGACCTACAAATGAGGAGTTGGAAAATCATGAACCTGAATTTACTATATTATGTATTAATGATTTTGAGGCAGTTCCAGAAATTGATGGAACCCGAACTAATGTATTAATCCTAGTTGATTTAACAAGAAAAATTGTTTTGATTGGAGGTACGCAATATGCTGGAGAAATGAAAAAATCAATGTTTAGTATAATGAATTACCTTTTACCCGAACGTGGTATTTTTCCAATGCATTGTTCTGCAAATATTGGGAAAAAAGGTGATACTACATTATTTTTTGGATTATCTGGTACTGGTAAAACCACCCTTTCTGCAGATCCAAATAGACAACTAATTGGTGATGATGAGCATGGATGGTCTGACAATGGTACGTTCAACTTTGAAGGCGGATGCTATGCAAAATGTATCAATCTTAGTCAAGAAGCAGAACCTGAAATCTGGAATGCAATCAAACCAGGTGCTGTTTTAGAAAATGTAGTACTTGATGATAATGTTCCTGATTTTGATGATAACAGTTTAACTGAAAATACCCGCGTTGCATATCCTTTGGATTACATTCCTGGTGCAGTAATTCCTAGTGTTGGTGGTCATCCAAAGGTGATTGTATTTTTGACTGCTGATGCATTAGGAGTTTTGCCTCCAGTTTCTAGATTAACAAAAGAAGGTGCCATGTATCACTTTATGTCCGGTTATACCAGTAAATTAGCCGGAACTGAAAGAGGAATCAAAGAACCAAAATCTGTATTTTCTGAGTGTTTTGGAGCTCCATTCATGCCTAGACCAGCATCTGTTTATGCAAAATTACTTGGAGACAAAATTAATCAACACAATACTGTAGTTTATCTTGTAAACACTGGTTGGTCTGGCGGTCCATATGGAATTGGAAAAAGAATAAAGATCAAATATAGTCGTGCAATGATTACTGCTGCTCTTTCAGGTGCACTTGATAATGTGAAATATGATCATAATGATTTATTCAATTTAGATGTCCCAACTGAAATAGATGATGTTCCTTCTGAAATTTTAGATCCAAAAAATACTTGGATTGACAAAGATTCGTATGATTTTTCTGCAAAAAATTTAGCTCAAATATTTGTTGAAAATTTTAAGAAATTTGAAAATGTTTCATCTGATATAATTGATGCAGGTCCAAAACTTACTTTATAGATTATCTTCTTTTAATTAATCCAATAATTCCTATTATTATTACAATTCCTGCAATTATTCCTACCTGCTTTTCTGGAATGTCGATTATTTCTAATCTGTAAGAATTTTCTGGAAGTGAACTAATTTTAATTGTGTTAAATGCAGATGATGTGTTTCCATTAACTTTAATTTTTGCATCAATCCAGTATTCTGCATTTTCATAGATTTCTATTGATGACTTTTTGTTTGGTGTAACAGTAGTGGTGTCTATTTTTCCATCTTTGCTGTTTGTAACTGATATTTTTGCAAAGCTCCATTCTTCTGGATGATAAATATAAAAGAAAAGTTTTTGATTTTGTTGATTTATTGAAATTGAACCTGGTGTATAATGTAATAGAAATGGAATTACATATCGAGTACTGTCATGATTGATGATTATTTTTCCTTCATATTCTCCAAAATTTTCTTCAGTGACATTCATTTTAATTTGTAAAGTATTACCTTCAAAAAAATATGTGAATTTTACAAATTCTGGCCCAACAAATTTAACATCAAAATTATCAAACGTACCCTCAATCAATTTTATTCTAAATTGTTTCTCCGCAATTAGAACATCTGATGATACATTAACTACAAAATTTGGTGGAGTGATGATTAATTTTGCACCATATGCATTCCCAATATCTAATCTCCCAGCACCTGATTCATGCAGTGAAAATTCTTGTCCATAGGCATCTGAAACAGGCTCAACTGTAGTTAGTAATAGGGATTTAATTTCATGATGATGAAGTTCTGGGTTTTTTTGAAGTAATAGTGCTGCTGCTCCAGAAACATGTGGTGCTGCATAACTTGTCCCACTCGTAAAATTATATCCTCCATTGTTTTGTGTAGAATTGATATATGCACCAGGTGCTACCATGTCTGGTTTTATGTAAAATGGTGATACTGGTCCTCTAGAACTAAAATGTGCTACAAAATCTGGGTTGTAAAATAAATGCATATTTGCTTCATTACCATTTTTTATAGATTCTATAATTTCAAGTCCTTCTTCTCTGTCAATGGATACAACTGGAATTTGTGGTTTGTATCCTAGTTCCATAAATTCGTGAATCAATTCACCCAAAAAAATTCCTGCTTTGTTATTGTATACAATCAAAGCTTTTGCTCCTGCATTTGCAGCATTATTTTCCTTGATGGAAAAATACAATAACTCTCCTTCCACATCACTTCCTCTCTCAACAATTAATATTGCATCTTTCACATCAATTTTTCTCAAGTTTTCAATTTTCCCATATCCTCCAAAAATTATTTTTCCAATAATTGGTTCTTCTAGTTTTGATGAACCTACCATTGGAATTACAGTATATGGTTTGTCATCTACTTCTAATGTTGCAACCAAACTTGAAGTGAGATTGTTGTATGTTGCACCAACCGTGACAGATCCAAAATTTCTACCTGGGCTACCAATTGTTTTGAATCCTGGGCCATCATTTCCAGCAGCAGTAACTACGAAAATTCCTTTTTCTAATGCATTATTTACTGCACGTTCAATTTTTGTATTTGTTTTGTTTACTCCTAAACTAATATTGATAATATCTGCACCATCTTCAATTGCTTTTTCTATGGCTCTAGTGATTAATTCTGATGATACTCCTTCACCATCTTCTGAAACTTTGTAGGCAAGAATTTTTGCTTTAGGTGCAATTCCAACTGCTTGACCATCGGCTGCAATTACTCCAGCAACTTGCGTACCATGACCGTTTGTATCTAAAGGTGGTTGATCTTCTTGTATGAAATTATATCCTCCTATCACTTTTCCATCAGGACCCCATCCAAATAAATCTGGATGATTAAAATCAACTCCAGTATCAATTACTGCTATTTTAATTCCAGTTCCATCAATTCCATCCATTCTTGGAATTTCTGTTCCAACATATGGAACACTTCTCTCCAAGTATGTCTGAATTTCATTTTCAGATTCTATAG
This sequence comes from Candidatus Nitrosopumilus sp., assembly GCA_963667665.2. Lineage (GTDB taxonomy): Archaea > Thermoproteota > Nitrososphaeria > Nitrososphaerales > Nitrosopumilaceae > Nitrosopumilus. Next base: position 1,158,579 of record OY763927.2, on the reverse strand, counting down.
ATTGAAATAAAATAAAACCCACCAAAAATACTACCATCAAAGAAAAAACTAATAATTTCACAAATTTTCTAACTATTTTTACAAGTAAAAATGAATTGCTTACTAAACAAATAAATTGAATAAATTCTCAAAAGTATTCATGGGAAAATACACACTTCCTGAAATGCCATATGCTTATGATGCATTAGAACCTCACATTGATGCAAAAACAATGGAGATTCATCATACAAAACATCATCAAGCATACACTGACAAACTAAATGCAGCTCTTGAATCATGTCCAGCTGAGATTCAAGACAAAGATATTCTTGATATTTTGTCTGATATCAACTCAGTACCAGAAGACAAAAGAGGTGCAATTAATTTCAACGGTGGTGGCTATGATAACCATAGACTATTTTGGAATAACATGAAAGCAAACGGAGGCGGAGAACCTGGAGGATCAATTGCTGATGCAATTAACGATTCTTTTGGAAGCTTCTCTGACTTTAAAGAGAAATTTTCATCCACTACAGCAGTAATTCAAGGCAGTGGTTGGGGATGGTTAGTATACAATCCTTCTTCAAGTAAGGTTGAATACAAATCAATGCCAAACCAAACTAGTCCAAGAACAGAAGGATTAGTACCATTGTTAGGCTGTGATGTTTGGGAGCATGCATACTATCTCAACTATCAAAACAAACGACCAGTCTATATCGAGGCATGGTGGAATGTAGTTAATTGGGACGAAGTAGAATCTAGATTCTCAAAAGCAAAATAAAGCTCAATCTTTATTTATTTTTTATTCTCATTAGAGATATCTGTGAATGAATTTATAACCATCTGAGAATGGTTTGTTGTAAATGAGTGAAGAACAGGCACAGCAGTTAATGCAGCAAATGCAAATGCTTGAAACATATTTTTCTGAATTATCTCAAAGAGAAGGAACTTTTTTGAGTGTTTTAAGAGAGACAACTGCTGCAATTGAGTCCATTAAAACTCTAAGTCAAAAGCCTGAATCAGAAACTCTTGTTCCAATCGGAATCGGTACATATGTTCCTACAAAAATTTTATCTAACAGCAAGATTGTTTTGAGTATTGGTGCAGGAGTTGCAGTGGAAAAAGATTTCCCTTCAGCTATAAACTATCTTGAAGCCCATATTAAAGAAATTGAAGTTGCTTTACAAGATAATACTGCAAAAAAACAAGATGCTGCAGCACGATTAGAGCAAGGACGAGAACAAATTAATCAATTAATGCAATCTGTATCACAACCAAAATCGGGATAAAACATGTTTGATAAACTTCGTGATGCATTTTCTAATGCAGCGAAAAGCTTTGGTGAAAAGGAACTCAAAGAAAAAGATATTGAAGAAATCCTTTTTGAATTAGAAATCTCTCTTTTAGAATCTGATGTAGCTGGTGAAGTAATTGATGAAATTAAATCTGATCTAAAAGAAAAATTAATTGGTTCAAAAATTGACAAGCATCAAATTGAAAAATTTGTTAAAGATAGTTTGATTTCAAGCATCTCTGCATTATTTGATGCTGTAGAGAAAATTGATCTATTTGAAAAAATTAATGAAAAAAAGAAACAAGAACAACCCTTTCTGATTTTATTTGTTGGAATTAATGGAACAGGAAAAACTACTTCTTTAGCTAAAATTGCGTATATGCTACAACAAGCAAAATATTCTGTTGTTGTTGCAGCTGCAGATACTTATCGAGCTGGTGCAATTGAGCAACTACGAGAACATACTAATCGTCTAAATCTAAAACTTGTTGCACAAAATTATAATTCAGATCCTGCAGCCGTTGCTAGAGATGCAGTATTGTATGCAAAATCTCACAAAACAGATTGTGTGTTAATTGACACTGCAGGAAGAATGCAAACAAGCAAAAACCTGATGGAACAAATTGAAAAAATCAACAAAGTTGTAAATCCTGATATGACAATTTTTGTAGGCGATTCTTTAGCTGGAAATGATACTGTTAATCAAGCACGAGAATTTTTTAAACGCGTAAAATTCAATGCTTCTATTTTGACAAAGAGTGATGCAGATGCAAAAGGCGGTGCTGCTTTATCCATTGTAAAAGTCACCTCTACACCAGTTCTTTATGTTGGAACCGGACAAGAATATTCTGATCTAAAACCATTTGATAAGGAAACTTTTCTAGAAACTGTTTTTGGTTCATTAGGTAATGTTGACATAACAAAAACAGAAGAACCAACACCAGAACCAACACCAGAACCAACACCAGAACCAACACCAGAACCAACACCAGAACCAACACCAGAACCAACACCAGAACCAACACCAGAACCAACACCAGAACCAACACCAGAACCAACACCAGAACCAACACCAGAATCTTCCTCTACTGATCCGTTTGAAGGAATTAGCGATGATGACATTGCAACTTATTCAGATCTATTTGATGTTCCTCCCCCTGAAAATGACAACGAAGCTAACAAACTAGCAAACAAGATTCGTGAGTGGGTTAAACATGGTAGACTCGAATCTGGTGAATGAAAAGACAAAGAAGAAAAACCTAAAAAGAAACGAGGTTGTTTGGATTTGGGAAATGAAACTCAAAACAAAAGATTTACTCACTTTAGCGGAATTAACACCAAAGGAATTTGTGGAATTAATCGATTATTCAATAAAGCTAAAAAAAGAACTTAAAAAAGGTGGAAACAAACCTCTTTTGAAAAATAAAACATTAACGATGATCTTTCAAAAACCATCTACTAGAACACGTGTAAGTTTTGAAATTGGAATGTATCAATTAGGTGGTTATGCAATTAATTTGTCATCAAATGATATGCAATTATCTCGTGGTGAATCTATTGAAGATACGGCAAAAACTCTCTCACGATACACTGATTGTATAATGGCCCGTGTTTACGAACATGAATTGTTAGATAAACTAGCTGAACATGCAAACGTACCTGTGATAAATGGATTATCTGATTCTTTTCATCCTTGTCAAACTTTGGCAGATTTTATGACAATTAAAGAAAAGAAGAAAAAACTCAAAGGATTAAAGATTGCTTGGGTTGGGGATGGAAATAACGTTTGTAATTCTATGATTTATGGTGCTGCATTATCTGGAATTGACATGTCGATTGCAACTCCTAAAGGATTTGAACCTGACAAAACTGTTCTTAAAGAATCAAAGAAATTAACTAACATTGAATTAACTACAGATCCATTCATTGCAACTAAAAATGCTGATGTAGTTGTTACAGATACTTTTTCATCTATTCATAATAGTAATCCAAAAAGAATCAAAAATTTTTCCCCCAAGTATCAAGTCAATTCAAAATTAATGAAAACTGCAAAGAAAAATGCGATCTTTATGCATTGTCTTCCTGCTAAGAGAGGACAAGAAGTAACATCATCTGTAATTGATAGTTATCAATCCGTTGTTTGGGATGAGGCAGAAAATCGTCTTCATACTCAAAAGGCATTACTTGTTGCTCTCATTCACGCTTAACGTATATAAGAGAAGATTCAAACTCGGTTTCTATAGATGGCCTATTCAAAAATATTGAGAAGACTTAGAGAAGAAAAGACCAATTATAAAAAACGAGGAACTATGTTGATGGGTAAACGTGATTTTATTACTGTAAATATTTCTAATGAAAACACTCAAGTACAAATTCTCAAGCCTGGGATGACTGGTGATACTGTTATTGCATCTGCACATTCCAGATATTTACTTGAAAAAGGTTGGAAAGGTTCTAGAAAGAGTGTACCTGCAGCATATCTTACAGGATACTTGGCAGGTAAGAAAGCACTTGGTAAAGGTGCAAATGATGCTATTCTTTATACCGGAACTAAAAGATACACGCAAAGAATGGCAGCAGCTCTCAAAGGAGTTATTGATGCTGGAGTTCAAGTTCCAGCTGATAAGGAAACATTTCCATCTGATGATAGAATCAACGGAGAACATCTTACTGTTAAAAATGATATTTCAAAAATGAAATCAACTATTGATAATGAAGGTAAATAGAAATGAGTCAAGCAACAAAAACTAAAGGTACACAAGGGCAATCAAGTGGTGGTCCAAGAGGAAAACGTGCACCTGTCTATGGACGAGGTCCACCAGGAGGAAATAGCGATCGTCCAAGAAGACCACGAAGAGAACCCGTAGAAGAGGTTTGGGTTCCAAAAACTAATTTGGGGAAAAAAGTTGCATCAGGCGAAATTACTTCACTTGAAGAAATAATTGAATCAGGATTAAGAATTCAAGAAGCAGGAATTATCAAGAAACTACTTCCAGATTTGAAAAGTGAAGTTGTTGATGTAGGAATTATTCAAAAAATGACTTCAAATGGCCAGTCTACACGATTCAAAGCAATTGTTGCAGCTGGAAATGAAAATGGTTACTTGGGAATTGGTAGAGGAAAATCAAAACAAATGAGAATTGCAATTGAGAAAGCAACAAGTCAAGCTTTTCTAAATGTCAGCCCAATCAAATTAGGATGTGGCAGTTGGGAATGCCGATGTGATCAAAAACATTCTATTCCATTCAAGGTTAAAGGAAAGGGTGGAAGTGTCACCATTGAAATTATTCCAGCACCTCGTGGATTAGGTTTAGTTGCTGGTGGTAAAATTAAACGATTATTGGAATTAGCTGGTCTTAAAGATGCATGGACTACTGCAAAAGGCTCTACTCCTACAATGAGTTCAACTTCAAAAGCTGTATTGGATTGTCTTAGACAGACATTTAGTCAAGGTTGATAAAAATGGTAAAAGCATATCTTGTTGTTAGAATTAAAGGTCAAGCTGATTGTCCATATTGGGCAACAACTACTATGACTTTGTTAAAATTAGATAAAAAATATCGTGCAACAATTTTACCTGTTAAAGATAACACTTTGGGAATGTTAAGAAAAGTACAACACTATGTATCTTGGGTTGAACTTGATGCAGATTTAGCAAAAGAATTGATTGAAAAGAAAGCAAGAAAATCTGGTTATAAAAAAATAACTGCTGAAGATCTAAAAGAACTTGGTTTTGCAAGTACTGATGAATTGGCAACAGCTTTGGCTGATGGCAAAGATACTTTATCTAAATTAAAACCTCTAAAACCTTGGTTTGCTTTAGCACCTCCAAGACATGGATTCAAGAGAAGCACTAAGAAACTATATGGGCAAAAAGGTATGCTTGGACAAAATAAAGAACTTGACACTATAGTTAGGAGAATGATTTAACATGGCAACTAGATTACGAAAAACTAGAAGACTTAGAGGAGGACGACATATGGGATGGGGACAAGTAGGTCAACATCGTGCAAGTGGTCATAAGGGCGGTCTTGGACAAACAGGTATGATGAAACACCATTACAGTTCTATGTTAAAATTTGACCCAGATCATTATGGTCATGATTCAACTAAACCACCTCACCCAAATATTACAAAGAAATGGGCTAGCGTCAGAGATCTTGATGACTTGTTCTCAAAGTTCGGTAAAGAAGAAGGAGGAAAGAAAATCGTAGATCTTGAAAATGCAGGATACGAAAAACTCCTTGGCGGCGGAAAACTAACTAACGCTTATTCCGTCAAAGTAAAACAATTCACAGCATCTGCTGAAGAGAAATTAAAAGCAGTTGGGGGAGAGGTGTTATCTGATAATGGCTGAAGGTACCATTACTAGTACTATCAGAAAAATCGTTTTCAAAGTAGAACCATATCTTCCTCAAGTACCAAAACCAAAAAAGAAGATCACTCTTCAAAAACGATTGTTATGGTGTGGAGTAATATTATTAATTTACATGGTAATGGGCCAAACGCCCTTGTTTGGAGCCACTGCACCACAGTTTGATTTTCTAGCATTTGCTAGAGTTATTTTTGCATCACAACAAGGAACCCTTGTTGAATTAGGAATAGGGCCGATAGTTACAGCTGGACTCTTGATGCAATTATTGAGAGGTTCAGATATTCTCAAATTTGATTTCAAAAAACCAGAAGAACGAGGAATATTTCAAACAGCTACTAAATTAGTTACATACATTGTAATTATAGCTGAATCTATTGTATATGCTGTAGCAGTTTATGGTCCTGGAGTTACTGAACCATACTTTTTGTATGTAATGATTGGCCAACTGATGGGCGCGTCGATAATTATCATGTTCTTAGATGAAACAATCCAGAAGGGTTGGGGTCTTGGTAGTGGAATCAGTTTATTCATTATGGCAGGTGTTGCTCAACAAATTCTTTGGAGCATGTTTAGCCCGTTACCTGCAGGTGATGGAGGCATGATTGGCATAATCCCGTATATTGGTCAATCCATCATGAATGGTGATCTTTCAAATATTTTATTCCGTGCAAATCAACTCCCGAGTATCTTCGGGTTGTGTCTTACTGCTGGAATATTGTTGATACTTGTATTTACACAGGGAATGAAAATTGAGATTCCAATTGTATCTACAAAATACAGAGGTTTCTCTGCTGTGTATCCAATCAAATTGATGTATGTCTCAAACATTCCAGTAATTTTAGCATCTGCCTTAACTGCAAATGCTGTTTTCATGTTCCAAATGTTATGGTCAAACATGAACCCGCGGAACAACAATTTCTTTATGAATTTTATAGCGCAATTTGATCCGACTAGCCCCAATACCCCAATAGGTGGTATCATCTATTACATTACTCCTCCTAGAGGTTTGGATGTTGCAGTTTTAGATCCAATGCGTGCAGTAGGTTATGTAATATTTATGATTGGAATTGTAGTTGTGTTTGGTAAGTTATGGGTGGAACTTGGTGGTTTATCGCCAAAGAGTGCAGCTCAGAATTTACTTGATGCAGATGTTCAAATTCCTGGATTTAGAAGATCAAACAAACCAGTTGAAGCATTACTCAACAAGTACATTCCATCAGTAACCATTGTTGGCTCTATGATTTTAGGTCTCTTGGCAGGTGTATCTGATGTTCTTGGTGTATTTGGTTCTGGAATTGGAATTTTACTTATGGTAGATATTCTCATCAACTATTATACACAATTAGTGAGAGAACAAGTAGAAGTGGTTATGCCGCGTTTGGGTGCGTTACTTGGCAGAAAATAGAAAAATAATAATGACCGGAATACCGGGTGTTGGAAAAACAACTCTGTTATCCAAAGTTGTTGAGATCATAAAAAGTCATGACAAAAGTGTCAATGTACTGAGTTTTGGAACTATGATGTTTGAGATTGCCAAGGAAAATGGTTTGAAAGAAAGAGATGAACTTAGAAAATTATCACTAAAAGAGCAACAAAATCTCCAAAAAATTGTCGCTGAAAAAATTGCTGCACAAACTGACGAACTTGTAATCATTGATACTCATGCATTTATCCATTCTCCAGAAGGATACTATCCTGGATTACCAGAACATGTTTTGAAAATTATCAAACCAACAAACTTTGTTTCTGTTTCTGCAAAACCAGAAGAAATCTATAATAGACGAATGAAAGATGATACTCGAAATAGAGATAAAATTACTCTAATTAACATTAAAAAAGAATTAGAATATCAAACAGGCATGATTTCTGCGTGTGTAGTGATTACCGGTTCCCCAGTAAGATATATTCTCAATGATGAGGGAAAGGTTGATGAAGCAGTGGATAAAATAATTACTTCAATAGGACTGTAAAAAATGGATTTCAACTTTATTCTACTTTTCATCGAATCAATACCCCTTCAATTTGAAATGTTTACAGAAGGTAGACAGGCTTTGGGAAGTGATGACCCAATAATCAAAGGAGTAATTCTTTCGCTGTTTTGTGTAACTGGATTTGGTATTCTTCTCAATTTGTTTAATGCTGGAGTTAGAAAGAAGATGGTTGATCAAGTGAAACTAAAACGCATTATGAAGGAAACACGAGCATGGCAAAAAGAAAGAATGAGAGCCATGAGATCTAAAGATTCAGAAAAAACAGCTGAACTAAACAAAAAATCATCATACATGAACAAAATGTCAATGGAAATGATGCAGATGAATATGAGGCCTATAATGATTACATTTGTACCTTTGATATTGATATTTTATCTTGTATTGCCACAATTGTTCTCATACACTGTAGCTTTATCCCCAATTCCACTAAATGTAATTCCTGGAGATTTCTTCACGTTAACATGTACTACTTTGCAAGCAGCAGATCCTGATCATATTTGTTTTGGCAAAGAAAATGCAATATATCTTTGGGCATGGTATTTTCTTTCCTCTATTGCTTTTAGTGGAATGATCATGAAACTAACAAAAACAACAATGGGTACTTGACAAAATCCATTGTTATTTCTGGTCCTCCTGCAGTAGGAAAAACAACTGTTGCTAAAGGATTAGCAGAAGAATTTCAATTACAATATCTTAGCGGTGGAGATGTTCTAAAAGAAATGGCAAAAGAACAAGGTTTTGATTCTTCAGGTGATGATTGGTGGGATACCGATGACGGACTTGATTTTCTCAACAAACGTGAGCAAAATTCTGAATTTGACAAAAAACTAGATGAAAAATTAACTGCTCTTTACAATCAGGGTGGAATGGTGATTACCAGTTACACATTACCTTGGCTAATCAAAGATGGCATCAAAATTTGGCTTGAAGGTTCTCATACAAGCAGTTCTAAAAGAATGCAATCACGAGATAAAATGAATTCTGATGATGCATATGAAATTACAAAACAACGATTTGATAAGAATAAGGCATTGTACAAAAAATTATACAACTTTGATTTTGGAGATGATACGTCAGTATTTGATTTGATAATTAATACAGATAATCTTACTGCCCAACAAGTAATTGATGTTGCAAAAGAAACTGTGAGAAAATTACTATGACTTTAAAACAACTAGAAAATCTTGTTGAAATTGATCAGGACATTACAGATGATGCATATGGAACATATTATGATAAAAGAACAATTGAACAATTACTCAATTATGGGCTTATTATTTTGGATAAACCACCAGGTCCTACAAGTCATGAAACTGTAGCTTGGACAAAACGTATTTTGAAACTTCCAAAGATTGGTCACAGTGGAACACTTGATCCTCAAGTTTCAGGAGTTTTACCATTAGGATTGGGTGAAGCTACTAAAGCATTGGGTGTTTTACTTTATGGCCCAAAAGAATACCATGCATTAGGACGAGTCCATTCCCTTCCATCTAAAGAAAAGCTAGAGGAAACAATTGATTTGTTTAGAGGAGAAATTTATCAAAAACCTCCTCAACGTTCAGCTGTTGTAAGACAAACTAGAACAAGAACTATCCATGAATTTGAAGTGCTAGAACAAAAAGAACGATTACTCTTAACTAGAATTTTATGTGAATCTGGAACATATATCAGAAAATTATACTATGATATAGGCGAAATTCTTGGACCTGGCGCTACAATGATTGAGCTGAGACGAACCAGAGTAGATCAATTTTATGAAACTGATGGTTTAGTGACTCTTCATGAACTAGCAGATGCATTTGCAGTTTGGGAGGAGAACAAAGATGATACTAAACTAATGAAGATGATCAAGCCTGTTGAACTTGCATTTAGTGAATTAAAGTCAGTAGTAATTCGTGATTCTGCAGTAGATGCCATGTGTCATGGAGCACAACTTGCAATTCCTGGCATTTTGCAAATTTCTCCAAATCTAAAGGTAGGAGATATCGTTGGAATTTATACACAAAAAGGAGAGGCAGTAGCTTTAGCAGAATCTACAATGTCTGAAGAAGAGATTCGTGATGCTACCAAGGGATATGCATTTGAAACAAGAAGAATCATTATGGCTCCAAACACTTATCCTAAAAAATGGAGAACCAAACCCACTCCTCCAAAAGATTAAAAAATCAAGAAATTATTTTAAAAGAATTGCTAGCAAAAAGCCTTGTTATCTTTATTTGCGTTGGTTTGATTTCTGGGCTTGCATTTGGTGTTTATTTGCTTGATGTGAAAAATACAAGCCAGTTAATTTTTGTTGAAGGGCCATCAATTTCTGTAGTTACTGAAAAAGTTGATTTTAAAATAGGTGAAGAGATGAAAATTCGAATTGTAAATTCTGGAACCATTCCAATGATCTTCTTTGATGCATCATATGGTCTTAAAATTACTACACTATCTGGCATATTGATATATTCACCAATTTCTGCACAAGTGATATCTGAGATAGAACCTGGTGATGAAATAGAACTTTATTGGAATCAAATAAAAAATGATGGTAATTTTGCCTTGGAGGGTCTATACAAAATATCTTCAACAGCAACAGACCATCAAGGAAATCATATAGAGAAATCAAGTGCAATTACAATTTGGAAATAGTATGATTCTCAAATAACACAATATATAATCAAATCTTGTGAAATAATTTTGTCGCAAGACTTGTGCCGGGGTCGCCTAGCCTGGTAGGGCGCGCGCCTGGAAATAATTAACCATAAAGCGCGTTCTCGCAAGGGAACGGGAGTTCAAATCTCCCTCCCGGCGCTTTTTTTAATTCCCAATTATGAGAATTTGGGGATTTGCTTTTCTACTATGAATACGTATATTATTTATGATGAATAAAATCTACAAATGTTCTAACTGTTCTGAAAGATTCCCAGTAAAACAATTAGAGCATCATTTTGTAGAATATCACATGTGGGATTAATTATAGAGTTTTAGTGTGTTTGTATAAAGCATAAATAATTATCATAAAAGCTGCAGTCCAACCTGAATTAATTGGGTGATTGTGAGTAAACTCTTCAATTGTTTCTAAATAAAAGTAGACAGAATCTGTTGCCACCCACAAGCATATTCCTATTGCTAATAGTAACCATGTTTCTTTGAGAACTGAATGACGGAAAACACTTGCACCTACAACTGCAAAAGCTAGTGTTATTGATATTCCAACAATAAACAAGTTACTGTATCCTATATCAAATAAGAGCTCATCATATTCTCCCCAAGCATCATATGCAATCATTGAAAAACTACCAACTGCGACAATTGGAATCACAATAAGAACAGCTTTCATTTCTTTGGACCATTTTGGTCTGAAATATTTTGTGTTAAGTGAAAGATGTAAGATTGCAAAAATATAACTTGCAAAAAAGCCTATGTCAAAAGGAGATGGCCATGGGTCTATATCTAAAACAAATTGTTGATAATAATATCCGACATCTGCAATAAACCAAGCAAAAAATCCTAATCCTAAAAATAGATATGCTTTTCCAAGCATTTCTGAGCCGTGATATTTTTTGGCAACAAGAATTGAAACTACTCCAACACCAAAAATCCCTGCCATATAGTATCCGTCTTTAATTTCAAAGTTGGTTCCCTCAAAATTTCCAACAATTTTTGCCATGGAATTTAAAAAAGTCTCATAATAGAATGAAAGTTTGTGTCTAGGAAGAGATGCTGATGTTTTTGTTGAATTTACCATATCCACACATCCTACACAATAACTATGTGACTGTGTTGTAAATGCAACCAGATAATCTGATACACCCATTGTTTGAGATTTAGTTTGTTCAGGAACTAATTCTATATGTGGACGACTTTGATGAATTAATTCAGCAGAAGTCTGCTCAAAACTTCCATTCGGATCTAATATTTGATCCCAATTCATATCTAGTTCCCAATTCATGAATTACATTAAGCAAAAATTGAGTTATAGTTTAGTTAGCTTGAATGTTAACCTTTTAGAAAATTAGCTATTTTGCATGACATACTCAGGTATGATCTTAATAATTCATGAATTTTTATGCTGATACTCATGAAAAATCTTAAATCTGTGTTGAACTAAAAAAAATTTGAACATGGCAATGCAACCAAAAGCTCAGGATTTTGTTCAAAGAAGTAATCTGAGGGGATTTACAGCACTTATTTTTGATTGGGGAGTAATTTTCGGTGTAATTGGCTTTAGTATATGGGCAAATGATTGGATTGTTTACCTAATTTCAGTATGGATTATCGGTGCATTCCAATATGCAATTGGTGAATCATTGTTCCATGAAGCATCTCATTTCAATTTGTTTAAAACAAAAAAACTAAATGATTATCTGGAATGGGTTTATGCAGTACCATTTTTTGTAGATATGAATCAATATCGAACTGAACATTTAGATCATCATTATCAAATGAATACAGAAGTAGATCACATTGTTAGAGATTATGAAGTACATGGACTAAACAATCCTAAAAAGAATCTTTTTTGGATGTGGTTCATAAAACCAATCATTGGATATGCTGGACTTTTTTATCTTAGATTTGCAATTCAATTAAATCCTCCAAAAAGCTCCATAAAGTTTGCAATATTTTGGATACCTGTAATTTCAATTTTCTGGTATTTTGATGTCTTACATATTTTGGCAATGTATTGGTTTATTCCATTCTTGTGGTCTTTTGCAAGTTTCTTTTATTGGGCAGAAGTAACTGAACATTATAACACAAAGTCTGGCTCTAGATCTGATATTGGATTTTTTAAAAATTTATTTCATCATAATGGTGGATATCACTACATTCATCACATGTATCCAACAATTCCTTGGTACAAATTGTCAGAAGCTCATAATGCATTATGTCCAGATAATACTGACACCTCAACTGGATTTATTGACACATATCATCAAATGAAGAAGAACGAACAGGCTAAAAATATACAATAAATTAAATCCTAATAGATCTTTAATTCTACGTTGGAAAAATTTGATATTGCAATTATTGGTGGAGGAATTTTAGGTACAACGATTTCATATTGGCTATCAACACTTTATGATCTTAATGTCTGTGTAATTGAAAAAGAAAATGATGTAGCAAAACACACTAGTAGTAGAAATACAGGCGTGGTTCATTCCCCATTTTATCTAGATCCTAAAAAAAGAAAAACATCTGCAGTTTCATCTCTAGTTTCTCATGATTTATGGGAAATTTTTGCAAAGAAGAAATCTCTACCATGGTATGAAGTTGGAACAATTGAAGTGGCCTCAGATGAACAACAACATAAAACTTTAGAGAAATACATGAAGTGGTCTACCCAAAATGGAATTCCTGAAAAACAAGTTGAATTACTTGATTCAAAAGACCTTTTAAAAAAAGAATCAAACCTACATGCTTACTCTGGCCTTTACTGTTCAAGGGATGTCTCCACCGATTATGGAATTTTAACTAAAGAGTTACAAAAAGAATCTGAAAAAAATGGAACGAAATTTTTGTTTAACAAAGAAGTGATAAACATTGATGACAATTCAGAGGTACAACTTACGTTCTCTGATGATTCTACGTTAACTGCAAAATTTTTGATAAATTGTTCTGGTGGCAATTCATTAGATATTGCTAAAAAATGTAATCTTGCACAAGAATACGATGATCTTCATTTTAGAGGAGAATACTGGATATGTGATCAATCATATGCAGATTTAGTTAAAACAAATATTTACACTGTAGCTAGATTTTCTGAATTCCCATTTTTAGATCCTCATTGGATTAAAAGATCTAATGGAACAACTGAGATTGGACCAAATGCAGTACCTGTAGCAACCCCTGAAACTTATGAAGGATATGTAGGTGAACTAAATACAACAGTTTCTAAAATCCTTGAAATATTTGGAGGAAATGTGAGGCGTCTTCTTACAAATAGTAGTTTTCTATCAATGCTTTCTAAAGAATTCCTTAGCTCTGTTTCAAAAACTGCGATGGTTAATAGAATCCAACAATTTATTCCAAAAATCAAACCTGAATATTTCACCAAACATGGTACCGCAGGAATACGAACACCTGTTATTTCTTCCAAAGGTGAATTTGTAAAAGATATTTTGGAGCTTGTTGGCAAAAATTCGTTTCATATTGTAAATTATAATTCTCCTGGAGCTACTGGTGCTCCTGCATATTCTGCATTTATTATAAAAAAATTACAAGAGAAAGGATTCTTAGATTATTCTCAAAAACCAAAAGAATCTTTTTGGAATTTCGATGAAATTACAAGTCTTTTCTAATTTTCAAACCTGAATCTATTCTAATTAAGCTTAATATTCCATAACAATCAAAATTTGATTATGCTTCCTGATCAGTGTTCAGTAACAGAAAAAGGAAAACAATGTGTTAATCCACCAGAATTTATTGTATCTATTATTTCTGATAAAGATGAATACATGGTTGGTGTAGCCTGTGAAAAACATAAACAAATTGTTTCTGGAAAAATTGGAATTCTTCAAAATGAAGGAAAAATTCATGATGGCAAAATTAACTTTTTACCAGTAAAAACAGTTGGAACCGATTGTGTTCATGGCGATGTAGACGATTTTGTCCAAATTGATACGAAATAATTCTAAAAATTGATATAATTTCAATTTCAAGAATACTTGTTGCTTTTAGAGATATTATCTGATTTAGTCAAAATTGATGATATTTTACTTATAATAAAAAATGATGGTGCAGTAAGTGAGATTAGAAGTAATTCTCTTAGTATACGACAAAAAGAAAAGTGGATTACTATTGGAGATAATGATGGCCCAGCACACATGCATATTAATTCAGAATTGATAAAATCAGCAGAGTTTGTACAGGAAGAAAAGCCTGACCGTACTAGTTTTAGTGTGAGATTCTTTAACAAAAATGGCGAGCGTGTTTTAGCCGCATTTTTTACAAAAATGTATGATGAGTCTAAAACAATAATTTCTGAAAGAAAAAAAGTATATGATAACTTGAATCAAAAATATTCTTCTAAAATTCAATTTTTAAAAAAAAACTTGTCTGAAAAAGACAAGTAGAAAAAAATTATTCTTCAGATTCTTTCTTCTTCTTATCTTTCTCAGTTTGTAGTTTAGCTAATTCTAATTCTTCGTTAGTATGTTTGAATTTTTTCAATCTGATACTATTTTACAATTTAGATATAAAAACTCAACATTTTTCTGGATTGTAACTCATGCGTAAATATCAATACCCTACAGAGTAGATCGGTTTTTTCCCATTCATTCCAAGATTAAGATTTTTCACAGTAATTTCTGCCATTTTGGCTCTGGTTTCTTTCGTTGAACTTCCTATGTGCGGTGCTAACACCACATTTTGTAATTTTACTAATGCGTGTTTTTTACTAATAGGCTCTGTTTCAAAGACATCTAATCCTGCGCCTGCAATAATTTTTTTCTTTAATGCAATAACAAGATCTTTTTCATTCACTATCTTTCCTCTAGATGTATTTATCAAAAATGCAGATTTTTTCATTTTTCTGAAAATTTTCATGTTAAACATTTGATCTGTTTCTTTTGTGTGTGGTACATGAATTGAAATGATGTCACTTTGAGTGATTAGTTTTTCAAATGAGACATATTTGGCTCCTAATTTTTTCTCTTTGGTTTTAGAAACATGTTTTCTGTTGTGATATATAATCTTCATATCAAATGCCTTTGCTCTTTTGGCAAGTATTCCGCCAATTCTACCTAGGCCTAAAATACCAATTGTTTTTCCTTGAAGATCTAATCCTACATAGTCATATGCTCCGTAGATTATCTTCCATTTCCCATCACGAATTATTCTGTCTCCTTCTGAAACTCTTCGTAGTATGTCAAGTAATAATGAGAATGTCAGATCAGCTGTCGCATCAGTTAATACTTCTGGAGTGTAACCAATATGGATTTTCTTTTTTCTGGCATATTGAGTATCTATATGATCAAAACCAACACTATAGGTACTAATCACTTTTAGATTCTTGGCCAAATCAATTGTTGTTTTATTGATTTTGTCATATGGAAAACAGATCAGTCCATCTATTTCTTTTATTTTTGATCGCAGTTTAGCTTGAGGGATGGGAATTTTTCCAGAATGAATTTCTATTTGATATCTTTTTTTTAATTCCTTTAATGCAAAATCATGTAAAATTCTTGTAAGAAACACTTTCTTTTTCATTAACTTGGAATTTATCTCAAACCATTTATACGATTTCTTTGTAAATCCTATATGTCTTCTGAAGTTAATGAAGAAGAAGAATTCGCCATTTGTGTAGAATGCGCAAATTCAATAGAAAAATGTGTTTGTGTTTGTCCTTATTGTGGAGAACGTGACAAATGTGAATGTGCATTGTTTGATGCAGCAACAGGAGGTTGATTAAATTGGTAAAACAGATTATTACTATTCAAAACAAAGGTGACTTACTATGAGTTTAGTTGATTTTACATGGTTAATTGGTGGTCCACAAGGTAGTGGAGTTGAATCAGGGGCGAACATCTTTTCTAAAGTTTGTGCAGAAATGGGATATCAAATATTTGGTAAAAGAGAATTTTATTCAAACATTAAAGGAGAGCATAGTTATTTCACAGTAAGGGTTTCAACTGAAAACATCCATTCCAATGTGAATGATGTAACATTGATGGCATCATTTGATGCCGAAACAATTTTTCGCCATTTTGATGAAGTTTCTTCTAATGGTGGAATCATCTATGATTCAAAATTAGAAGAAACTGATATTGATAGTGTTCATACACTTGATGCCCCATTCAAAGAACGCTTATGCAAATTTCTTGAATCAAAAAATAAACCATTTACTATAGCAGGAGTACTTGAACTTGCCAAAGAAAAAGGTGTACAACTTTATCCTGTATCTTTTAAGACACTTTTAGAAAATCTTTCTGAAGAGGTAGATAATCCAAAATTACGTGGGCTAGTTAGAATGTATAATGTAATTGGTGTCTCATTATCTTTAGGATTAATCAAGATGCCTTTTGATTCTTTACTTCATTCAATTGATTCAATATTTTCAAAAAAACCTCAGATTGCAGAAATAAACAAACAAGCAGCAAACTATTCTTACAATTATGCTTCTAAATTTGAAAACTTTGAACATAGTTTAACTGGAACTACAAAACAACCTTACACCATTCTTGTTCAGGGTCATTATGGAACTTCAATTGGGAAAATGGTCGCTGGGTGTAGATTTCAATCCTATTATCCAATCACTCCAGCTTCTGATGAAAGCAACTATTTGGAATCAAACGAAATTTTACAAATTCAAGATGACAGACCTGGTTCTACAGCTGTGATTCAAACTGAAGATGAAATTTCTGCTATAGGGATGATGATTGGTGCTGCATTAACTGGTACACGTTCCTCAACATCTACTTCTGGTCCAGGTTTTGCATTAATGACTGAGGCAATAGGATGGGCCGGAATTAATGAAGTCCCTATTGTGATTACTTTGTATCAAAGAAGTGGACCGTCAACAGGTCTTCCAACAAGACATGGACAAGATGATCTTCTTTTTGCAGTTCATGCAGGTGCAGGAGACTTTCCAAAGATTGTATATGCTTCAGGAGATATTGAAGAAAGTTTCTATGATACAGGAAGATGTTTCAACTATGCAGATGTCTTTCAAATTCCTGTTATTCACATGATGGACAAGTTTCTTTCTAGTTCTGTTGTGACATGCAAAAGATTTCAGCCAAATAAGATTACAATTGATAGAGGCAAACTACTAGACAAAGTTGAGGGTGAATACAAGAGATTTGCCTATACTGACGATGGCATCTCTCCTAGATCTAGACTTGGATTAGATAACGGTATTTTCTGGAATACAGGCGATGAATCTGACGAATATGGCCACATTTCTGAAGATCCTGTTGAGAGAATTAAGATGATGGATAAAAGAATGTCTAGACTAGATTTGGCATTAGAAAGAATCCCTGATGAGGAACAAGTAGAATCTTTTGGTGCACATAAACACACTATAATTTCTTGGGGTTCTACCAAAGGTCCTATCTTAGATGCCCTTTCCATGCTAAAAAAAGAAGGAATCGACATTGGATTTATTCAGATTAAACTAATTCATCCTTTTCCAACTGATTATGTAAAATCTCTTCTCAAGTACACAAAAATAATAATTGACATTGAAGCAAATTATTCAGGACAATTAGGTCAAATCTTTAAACAAAATGTCCTTAAGGATATTGATTATTTTATATTAAAATATACAGGACGAGGAATGACTAGCACAGAAATATATGATTCGCTAAAGAAAATTGTTGAAAACAAAGCTGACAAGAGGGAGATTCTAACTCATGGCGCTTAAGCTTGCTGACTACAAAACTGATGTACATAATGATTGGTGTCCTGGTTGTGGGGATTTTGGAATAGTTAATGCATTACAGATGGCCTTGGCAGAAATGGGAATAGAACGAGACAAGGCAACAATTTTTTCAGGTATTGGATGTTCTGGAAAAACTTCTCACTTTATCAATACATACGGAGTTCATACTTTGCATGGTCGAGTTCTTACTTTTGCCCAAGGTGGTAAACTCGCAAATCCTGAGATGACCGTAGTTGCCGTTGGTGGTGATGGTGATGGGCTAGGAATAGGGGCTGGTCATTTTGTTGCAGCTGGAAGACGAAATGTCGACATGACTTACATAATTTTTGATAATGGTGTTTATGGATTAACAAAGGGACAAGCATCTCCTACTCTAAAACTTGGAGAACAGACAAAATCATTGCCTTCTCCAAATACAAATTATGATGTAAATCCAATTGGGTTGGCTATAGCAAGTGGTTTTACATTTGTTGGTAGAGGTTATTCTTATGATGTTAAACATCTCAAAGATTTGATAATAAAGGCTGTTAAACACAAGGGTCTTGCATTTCTTGATGTTTTGCAACCATGTCCTACATACAATGATATCAATACAAGAGATTGGTATGCTGGTGTAGATTTGGCTCAAGAATCCTTGGAAAGACATTCCAGAATTTACAAACTTGAGGATACTCGGTTTGATCCTTTAGTACATTATGATGATGAGATTGAAGTTAATGAAAAACTATCTCAAGCCTTGATAAAATCTTTAGAATGGGGAGGCAAAATACCCACAGGCGTATTTTATCAAAACGAACTTATTTCTCCATTTACCGTTCGTTTGAAAGATAAAATTCCAAATTACCTTGAAAACCCCCCTGCCAAACAAAAGATTTCGGAAAATGGTTTGCCTATAACAGATGTTTCAAAAATTCTTGATTCTTTAGAAGTTTAGAGCAAGGTACCTAACAAGTTATAGACTAGTTTGTAGATAATTTTACTATTGAACATTCAAGAGGCAAATAAGATATTTAGAAAATCAATTATCAAAGGTTTCTTTGAACCACAACTAGTTAATCTAGATTTTAAAAAATCATCAGTAAAACATCCATCCATAAATGATACTGGTCTAATGCAGTCTGATTTACTTCATCTATTTTTTGATGTAGAGACTGGTTCTGATTATCCTGATGGAGATGAATGGTTTATTGTAGAGATATTATTTCCTTATGATGTAAAACTTCCTGATACTTTGATAGGAACCGATTATTTTACAACTCTCTCAGTTGATGATGGTAAAATATTTTGGCATCATCGTGAACTAATTCGTTACAAGTATGGAAAATCCAAGAAATTAGATAATGCTTTAAAATTCCTAGAATCAAAATACAAAGAACTTCACAAATTATTAGAGCCGTTACAGAAAGATCTCACGTAATTTTTACCCATGAATCATCCTTGAAAGTATATTTCTTATTTTCAGATGATACTATGTTGGGACGCCATCTAATTGCTTCTGAATCAAACTTGTACACAATTTCTGAAATTTCTGAGGGTAATTTTTTAGGATCTAAATGATATGATAATAATTCTAAAACAAAATCAATTTTTTCCACAGCATTGTTGAATACATGTCTGTCTGCAGTATCAATAACAAAACTAATTTTTGGGTTTCCCAAAAAATTGATTTTAATTTTTAAAGCGTTTCCACTACCTCTTCTTCGTTTCATCTCTTTGAAAATTGCTTTGACTTTTTCCCAACGTCTGAAATTAAACCATTGAAAAAATGCCTCATTAAATGGAAGAGGAATTTCCATGTCTAAAAAACTCACAAAATTATCATCATTCGGTTCAATTTCGTCTTGGATTACTGTAAAATGAGAATTTAGAAATCCATATATGACTTCAATTTCCCAGGGTGAAATTCCATAATACTGTAATGTGGTCTTCAAACTTTCTGGCAATAATTTAAAATCCTAAAAATTGTAATTAAAGCTTCAAACCTGGTGATATTAGGCTAAATTCATCTTAAAATTAAAATTATATGGAGTGAGTTAGTAATTTCAGATATGAAGAAAGAATTTGTAGTAAAAAGCATTGATGCAGCACCTGATGGGGCACCATATGTTATAGTCTCATTATCATCAATTAAAGATCTTAAAGAAGGAGCTCAAAATCCACAAACTCCTTTTGGTAGCCCAAAGGTCATGGGATTTACAAACATGAATGATATGATGAAAGATCTAAACAAGATGTTTGCTGGTGGCACGGGAGGTATGGGAATGCAAGGAGGTACTACTCAATTAAAACTTGAAATGCATGAATACAAAGACATGGGTCTTTCAGTTGGAGATAAGGTATTTTTAGAATTAACCAAAGCTGAAACTCTGGGTGTTTAAACTACCAGATTGTATCAAAAAATTTCCAACCATACATAGCAACAATTGTTACAATCACAAATAACATTGGCTTCCATGCAATTACTGGAATTCCTGGTGTTGCAAGTTTGACTTTGTAATTATCTACAATTGAATGAACACTTTTCTTGATTTTATTATGCCAAAAACTATACTCTACTTGATATTTTTTTAGAATCTCTTCTACTTCATAAACAACTGGAGTTCTTTGAGAGAAAAGATGTTGAAGATAGTCTCTTGAAACCTCTACTTCAGCATGAATTCCAATTAATCCTTTTTTGAGATCAACCATTCTAATGTGCATCTCCCATGGTTTTTTTAATTTTAGATTAATCCCACTTCCAATTTGTTCTGGTTGTTTATGTTCAAATTTTACTTTAGTAAATCCTTCTTCTGCAAAAATTTTCATTAATTCTTCAAAACTCTTTTTTACAACAATGTGAAGTTGTTCAACTCCATCCTTACTATCGACATTAATCTTATGTTTTAATCCATCAAAAAATGAAATTGTCTTAGGATATTTTGTAAGGTATTCCACAATTTTGTTCCACTCAAATCCTATATTTAAAGTCGAACTAACTAGATCACTAATTCTTTGCAGGATTTGATAATCCTCTTACGTATACACATTGATCTGGGGATATTGCCATTTCTGAAGAATTGATTTTTCTATCAGTAAGTTTTGCACCTGAATTCCTAACTATGGCAAATGGTTTTGACTCTGCACCTTCTCCCATCTTGTGATTTGCAATTGTTGCGAGATTATCAACTACTGCCTGAAATGTTACTTTTAATGAATTACCGTCAAGATCTTTTTTTGCTCTCATATCTAAAACTGGTTCAATTCCCGCACATGCAACTGCAACTCCTGATGTTCCAATTCTTGCTGGCATTAACCTACTATCTACTAAGATTATTCCAACATGAATGAATAATTTTAAGAAAATTTTTCTACGAATTTGTTCTGCAATAAGATATGGCTTTGTAGGATATAGGACGACTTTCCCTTTTTTTACATTAGATTTGTCAATTCCTGCATTTGGTGCCATTATGTTATCTGACGATGTAATTACAAATCCTCCGATACCGCCAAAAATTGTATCAGATTCTCTGATGATGATTTCGGCAATTTCAGGTTTTAACTGGAACTTTTTTGAAATTTCTGTACCTTCATTTGATGTTCTGATTTTTTCTAGTTCGATAATCCTTCCTTGTGAATTTGAGATATATTTTGTTGAAATTACTAAAACATCTCCTTCTTGCAATTTTGTATTATTTTTTCCTAATGTTTCTAATAAGACCTCAAAAACATCAAATTTTCCTACCATCCTCTTTGCTAATAGTGGTAAAACTGTTAGTTGCACAATATTCTGAGCACTCTTTTCTTTTTTATTGTTCTGAAAAGCTTTTAATCTGTAGAACAAGCTTTTTTGTTTATGAATATTGTTGAAAAGATTCTTGCACGCGCATCTGGAAAATCTTCAGTTTCCCCTGATGATGTTATTTTTGCTGATGTCGATAAGGTGATGCTCCATGATGTCTCAGGGCCAGGCGTAATCAAAGTATTTGACAAACTAAAGAATCAAGGAATTTCAGTTGATAAATTATGGGATCCATCCAAAGTTTGGGTAGCTGAAGATCACTTTGTTCCTTCAGCAGACAAAGTTTCAGCAGAGAACATTGTAAAATTATCAAACTTTACAAAAAAATATGGAATTGAAAAACACTTCAAATATGGTATGGGACAATATGGTATTTGCCATACTCTATCTCATGAAGAAGCATTAGTAATGCCAGGTGATGTTTATGTTGGTGGAGATTCTCATACTAATACAACTGGTGCTTTAGGTGCATTTGCTTGTGGATTAGGACATACCGATATTGCTTATGTTTTATTGAATGGGAATATTTGGTTTAAGGTTCCAGAAACTTATTACTTTAAGATAAATGGAAAATTACCAGATCATGTCATGGCCAAAGATTTGATTCTAAAAATAATTGGGGATATTGGAACTGATGGTGGTGCATATAGAACCATGCAGTTTGGTGGAAGTGGAGTCGATGAAATGTCTGTAGAAAGCAGACTAACATTATGTAATATGACTACTGAAGCAGGTGCAAAGAATGGAATTGTAGAACCAGATCAAAAAGTAATTGATTATCTTACTAGTAGAGGTGCTAAAAATGTTAATTTGGTAAATGGTGATGATGATGCAGAATATGCCAAAGTATTTGAATATGAAAGTTCAGAGATGGAACCTGTTGTTGCAAAACCATTTTCTCCTGCAAATATTTCAGTTGTAAGAGAAGCACCATCTGTTGAATTAGATAAATCATACATCGGTTCTTGCACTGGTGCAAAATACGAAGATTTGGAAGCTGTAGCAAGAATTCTTAAAGGTAGAAAAGTAAAGATTAGAACTGAAATTTTACCTGCAGCAATTTCAATTTACCAACGTGCTATGGAAAATGGATTATTGAAAATTTTCTTAGATGCAGGCGTAACAGTTGGACCTCCAACTTGTGGAGCCTGTTGTGGTGCTCATATGGGCGTCTTGGCAAAAGATGAAATCTGTATCAGTACTACAAACCGAAACTTCCCAGGAAGAATGGGCCATATTGAATCGCAAACATATCTTTCATCTCCTTTAGTAGCTGCAGCCTCAGCAGTTACTGGAAAAATCACTGATCCAAGGGATTTGAAATGAAAGGAAATATCATAAAATACGCACAAGACAATATTGATACTGACGTAATTATTCCTGGTGAATATCTAAAAGTACATGATTATGCTGAGCTTGCCACTCATGCTATGGAGGGATTAGATCCTGATTTTCATTCTAAGGTAAAAGAAGGTGATTTCATATTGTCTGGCAAAAATTTTGGATGTGGTTCATCTCGTGAACATGCCCCTATCGCTTTGTCTCATTCAGGAATAAAGGCTGTACTTGCATTATCTTTTGCAAGAATTTTTTATCGAAACGCAGTTGATGGTGCATTTTTGTTACCAATTGAAATTGATAAAGATGCATATGATGGAATTTCCGAAGGTGATGAAATTAATATTGATATTTCAGCTAATGAAATTAAAAACATCACTAAAAATCAAACATACAAAATGAAACCGTTTTCAGAAATTATTGGAAAAATAATTACTGCAGGTGGTCTTTTCAAGTATAAACCAGACTAGGATTGAAATGGGAACAACTCTTTTTGAAAAAATATGGAAGTCTCATATAGTTGTTGAAAAACAAAATGGTCCTTCTCTAATCTATATTGATAGACATCTTGTACATGAAGTAACATCTCCTCAAGCCTTTGATGGATTACGGATGAATAAAAGAAAAGTTAGAAGACCTGATCTTACTATTGCTACAATGGATCATAATGTTTCAACAAATGATAGGTCTCTTCCAATATTGGATCAAACTTCAGCTGTTCAAATTCAAACTTTGGAAAAAAACTGTAAAGATTTTGGAATCAAGTTATTTGATATAAACAGTCCTAACCAAGGAATTGTTCATGTAATTGGACCTCAATTGGGAATTACCATACCTGGTTCTACAATTGTTTGTGGCGATAGTCATACTTCAACTCATGGGGCTTTTGGAACACTAGCTTTTGGAATCGGAACAAGTGAAGTTGAACATGTTTTGACATCTCAAACTTTATGGTTAGAAAAACCAAAACCATTTGAAATTAGAGTTGAAGGAAAAAGAAAGAACCCCCATGCAGTAACTGCTAAGGATATTGTATTATCAATTATCAAAAATATTGGAACCAGTGGTGGTAATGGCACTGTTATCGAATATTGTGGTCAAGGCATTACTGATCTCTCTATGGAGCAAAGAATGACTATTTGTAATATGTCAATTGAAGCTGGAGCACGTGCAGGTCTTATTGCACCTGATGAGAAGGCTTTTGATTATCTTAGAGGTAGAGAATATACCCCAAAAAACTATGAATCACTTGTTGATAATTGGAAAGAACATCTAAAAACAGATAGTGATGCAAAATTTGAAAAACAATTCACTTTGAATATCAATGATATTGCACCTCAAGTTAGTTGGGGTACAAATCCTGGAATGACATGTGACGTAACTGAATCAATTCCATCTCCTGATGAATTTTCCAAAGGTGATGCTAATCAAAAGAAAGGTGCTGAAAAAGCCCTTGATTATATGGATCTTAAACCAGGAATTCCAATCACAGACATCAAAATTGATAGAGTATTTATCGGTTCATGTACAAATGCAAGACTAGAAGATCTCATTGAAGCATCTAAAGTAGTCAAAGGACAAAAAATTTCTACAAATGTTCGAGCAATGGTTGTACCAGGTTCTCAGATGGTAAAAAAACAAGCTGAAGAAATGGGTCTTGATAAAATTTTCATTGATGCTAATTTTGAATGGCGAGAAGCTGGATGTAGCATGTGTCTTGGAATGAACCCTGATATCTTGTCTCCTGGTGAAAGATGTGCAAGCACATCAAACAGGAATTTTGAAGGCAGACAGGGAACTGGTGGAAGAACTCATTTAGTCAGTCCTGTAATGGCAGCAGCTGCTGCAATTGAAGGACACTTTGTAGATGTACGCGAGATGGATTTGAGTTAAAATGGAATCCTTCAAAAAAATAAAGAGTATCATCACTCCACTTGATAAGATTAATGTGGATACTGATCAAATTGTTCCAAAACAATTTTTAAAATTGATTCACAAGTCAGGATTTGGAAAATTTTTGTTTTATAATTGGCGTTATGATGAAAACGAGAATTTAAAATCTGATTTTGTATTAAATGATTCAAAATATGATAATTCTGAAATTATGGTAACTGGGGACAATTTTGGGTGTGGTTCTAGTCGAGAACATGCAGTTTGGGCCCTTCAAGACTATGGTTTTTCTGTAATTATCGCACCTTCTTTTGCAGATATTTTCTTTAGCAACTGCTTCAAAAATGGGCTTTTACCAATTTCATTAAATCAAAAAACAGTTGAAAAACTACAACTAGAACTAGACACAATCGAAGTTGACCTAGAAAAACAAATCATCAAAACTTCATCTGAAGAGATATCTTTTGAAATAGACTCTTACAAGAAAAAAATTCTCTTAGATGGTTTAGATGATATTTCACAAACTTTACAATTTGAAGATAAAATATCTGAATTTGAAAAAGAGTCTAAAGTCCCATCTGTTTTATGATCTTCTTTACCATTTTTTCATTTCTTTCTAAAATCATGGGTGATTCTACATCTAACCATTCTTTGTTTCCAATGTCATAAGCACTAATTTTTCCTTCTTTTGATAATTGTTGTAAAATATCGTATGACAGATTAATCTTGTTTTGTTTTTGTTTTGCCTTGATTCGTTTAATGATGTCTTTTCCAAGCATATAGATTCCTAAACATTCTGATAACTGTAATTTCATAACTGGTTTTTCTTTGAATTCTTTTATTATTCCGTTCTCTACAATAGCAAATCCTGTTTCTTCTTTTCTTTTTGTTCTTGTTGCAATACATGCAGAACTATTTTTCTCTCTGAAAAACTCTTTCATCTTTTTTAGATCTATTGAACACAAGTTATCTACAAACCATAACAAAAATTCTGATTCACCTTTGAGTTTTTTTTCAATATGTAAAAGATCTCCACCTGTACCACTTTGTGAATCTTGAACAAATGTGATATTTTTTTGATTTCCATAATAGTTTTTGATTTGTCCTCCTAATCCATTAAAATCTGAAACAATGATAATCTCTTTTACAAAACTGAATGATTTTAGGTATTTTACAATATAATCAATTAATGGCTTACCATTAATGGGAGTCATTGCTTTTGGAAAATATTCAGTGTATGGCTTACCTCTAGTTCCTTTGCCGCCTGCTAAAATTACAGCCTTCACAGTCTAACGGTATGATTTCTGTTTTCTTCTTCTGGCACCAGGTCCGCCAAATTTCTTTGGTTCTTTTCTTCTGGCATCTCCACTTACTAGAAATTTATCGAAATCTGTGATTCTTTTTCTTAGGTCCTCTCTTGTGGATTTTGGGAATGGATGCTCTTTAGGTTCTTTTTTAGATTTTGTCCATCCTATAAGTGCTCTTGAGATTGCAGTTGCAACAGCACTTGCTTGTCCCATGAAACCTCCTCCGCTTACTCTAACAGAAATATCTATTTTATCTCTCAAGTCACCTGTGATTTCTAATGGTACTAACATTACTTCACGTGCAGTTTCTTGTGGGATCATTTCAACTGGAACATTGTTAATTCTAACTTTACCTTTTCCTTTTGTAATGTAAACATGTGCACTAGCTGTTTTTCTAGTTGCAAAATAAATTTCAGTTTTTGGAGTTGTCATTCAGTCCACCCTATTACTCTGCATAATTCTCCCACTGTAGTATAATTTGATGAAGATTTTCTAATTTTAGCTTTTTCAAATTGAATTTTTTCAAGTGATTTTAATTCTTTTGGAGAACCAATGTATGTTCTAAGTCTTTGATGTGATTCTTTTCCTGATGGTTTTCTATCATATGGTAACATTCCACGAATCATTTTTGCAATAATTGTATCTGGTCTTCTGTAATGGACAGGTCCGTGTTTTGGATTGATGATACTGTTAATTTCTAAAAATTCTCTGTATTCTTTAATTTGGTTACTTCTTGTTCCACTCATCATGATTTTCTCACAATTTACAACTGAAACTCTGTTTCCTTTGATTAGTAATTTTGCTACGTTTGATGATAGTCTTCCAGCAATATGGTCTGTTGCATCAACAACTATTGGTCTGTCTGTTCTGACAACTGTTTCTTGACTAGCCAAGTAGAACCACTCCTTTTCCAGTAGGATTTTGCTTAATCAAATCTGAAAAACTGATTAGTTTTCCACCATTATCAATAATTTTATCAACAGCAGAATTTGAAATTGAAAATGAACATAGTGTGATTTTGTGAGAAACATTACCTGTTCCAAGAACTTTCCCTGGAAAGACTACTGTATCGTTTTCTTTTGTTAACTGGGCAATTCTATTCAAGTTGATATCTCTTCGTGCAATAGAAGGCTTTAATGCATATTCTGCTAGTTTTGCCCAAATTGGAGCATCATTTTTGACTGATGCTTTTTTTAGATCTCTTGCCATACGAATTACTACTTGATTAGTCATGATAATAAAACCACTTAAAACCCAAATATAATATGTATGCTTAGTTTACTCTTTGATTTGATTAATCATATCTTTGAATTCAACTAGTTTGTTACTCACTTCGTCTACACCCGCAAGAATAATTTGCTCTGGACTAAGAGCTCCAGTTGATTCTACAGTGAGAACACTTTCATCTTTTTTGTCTGTATCAGTAAGAGTTGAAATATTTGCAGAGTTCCATTTAGCATGCTCTATACCACGTCCCAATCTTGCATAACATTCAACTTTGATTCTTTGACCTTGGGTTAGTTGAACAATTGCGATTTTATCCGAAATTGGTTTTACTGAATCATCTTCAGAGGATAACTCATTTGATAGAACAGTTCTTGTCTCATCTGAATCACCTGAATCTAAAACTAACATTACTCTACAGTTAGAACAACCAGTTTCACTTTGACATTCACATTTAGATGGTTCATTAAATCTAGACAAGTCAGTTTTTATTGGAATTAGTCCTAATCTGTGTGCCAATCCTTCATCTGGCAGTACGGATGAATTTTCTATAATATCTACAGTATCTATTGCAAAGATTGGAACACCATTTAGACAAATACGTCTAAGTGCATTTGCATATTGTAATGGAACGCCTTTCAGCTTTACAGACATTTTTTGATCATCTTTGTTAATTACTTCTAAGGATGGCAAATCTTGAAGAAAATCTTCAAAGTCCCCATAAGAATCTAGCTAGTTTTACGTATAGATAAATACCAAATTACCATACAAATTTCAGAAATGGTTGATGTCACAGTAGCAAGGTATTCCTATGAAGGCGAAAAATTTGAGATTTTGGTAAAGCCTGATCCTGCATTGGATTACAAACTAGGCAAGAAAAAGGATATTTCTGCAGTTTTGGTTTCAGAGGACATTTACACTGACTCAGGAAAAGGAACAAAACCAACAAATGAAAAATTACTAAAGGCCTTCAAAACTGAAGACCTGACTGAAATTGCTCAGATAATACTTGAGAAAGGTGATCTGAATCTTACAACTGATCAAAGACGAAAAATGATTGATGAAAAGAAAAAACGTATTGTTGAATATATTGCCAAGACCTACGTAGATCCTAAAACTCACTTACCTCACCCTCCATTGAGAATTGAGCAAGCTATGAAAGATGGCAGAGTTTCAGTCGATCCTCAAAAAAGTGTAGATGAACAAGTAAAAGATATTGTTGAAAACTTGCGTTCCATAATTGCCCTAAAATCTGAAAATTTGCAATTAGAAATTATAGTCCCTGCACAATATGCATCTCAATCATATTCTGTTCTAAAATCTGTAGGTACTTTAAAAAATGAAGAATGGCAAAATAATGGTTCTCTAAAAGCAATACTTGAAATACCTGCTGCAGCAAGGCCAAACGTGATAGATAGATTAGGCTCTATAACCAAAGGCTCTGCTACAGTTGAGGTTATGAAGTAATGGAAAATAAGAGAAAATATGTTATTCCAGGCGATGTAGTAACTTCAGGACCCTTTAGACCTGAACAAAATGTAATACTTGATGGAAATAAGATAATTTCTACAACTGTTGGTATTTCTGAAATTTATGATGATTCTGTTAGAGTGATTTCCTTAACTGGAAAATATATTCCAAAAATTAATGATCTTGTTATTGGCAAAGTCCTTTCTCATACATCATTGTCATGGGAATTAGATATCAATTCATGTTATGTTGGCTTTTTACCAGCACAAGATGTCTTTGGAAGAGACTTTTCTGCTCATGCTGATGAACTTACATCAAAACTTAAAGCAGGAGATCTTGTTGCTGCAAGAATTGCTAATTTTGATAGAACAAGAGATCCCCTTGTAACAATTTCTGATAGAGATTTAGGTAAAATAGACTCTGGGGCATTAGTTGAAATCTCCCCAAGTAAGGTTCCACGCTTAATTGGAAAACGAGGAACAATGATCCAGACTATAGAGATGGCTACTAATGCTGCAATTACAATTGGTCAAAATGGATGGGTAGTGGTTTCATGTGAGTCTCCCGAGGGATTATTAAAGGCAAAAAAAGCCATTGAAATGGTAGATGAGAAAGCACATATTGCTAATTTGATTGATCAAGTGAAAGAAATGTTAGAATCAAAAGGTGAATCATAATGGGTGGACGAGATGCAACAATGGTCCTATTGGACGAAAATGGAATTCGTTGTGATGGACGAAAAATTGATGAAACAAGAAAAATAACGATTAGAGCTGGTGGACTAAAAAATGCAGACGGTTCTGCTTACATTGAATTTGGTGATAATAAAATACTAGTTGGTATTTTTGGTCCAAGAGATGTTCATCCAAAACACATGTCAGATACTGATACAGGAATTTTACGAGTTAGATATCATATGGAACCATTCTCTGTTAGTGACAGAAAAAATCCTGCTCCTTCAAGAAGAGAGATTGAAATTTCCAAAGTAATCAAAGAGGCACTAGAACCTGCAGTAATGTTGGAAAAATTTCCAAGAACAGCAGTTGATGTATTTATTGAAGTCTTACAAGCCGATGGTGGTACTAGATGTGCAGCACTTTCTGCAGCCTCTGTTGCATTAGCAGATGCAGGAATTCCAATGAGGGATATGGTTGCAGCATGTGCTTCAGGTAAAGTAGCTGATACTATAGTTCTTGATGTTAACAATGAAGAAGACCAAGCAGGTCAAGCAGATATGCCAATTGGTTATATGCCAAGTCTTGAAAAAATTACGTTATTACAATTAGATGGAGTTCTAACTACTGAAGAATATAAAAAATGTGTAGACGTTGGAGTTAAAGGTTGCAAAATTGTTTATGAAGTACAAAAGAAAGCACTCAATGACAAATACTTTGGATCAGGAAAAGACTAGAAATGGCATCACGTACTGTAATTGACGAATTAAAAAGGTCACAAATTCTTGAATTACTAGAACAAGGAAAAAGAATAGACGGACGAGCACTAGATGAACCAAGAGAAATATCAATTGAAATTAACGCTGTTCCTAAAGCAAATGGTTCGGCAAGAGTATTTCTAGGTGACACCGAAGTTTTATGTGGAGTAAAAATCCAACCCGATAGACCTTTTCCAGATATGGGTGACAAAGGTATTTTCATTTGTACTGCTGAACTTTTACCACTTTCACATCCTACTGTTGAAACTGGGCCACCACAACCTCATGTAATTGAATTGGCACGAGTTACTGATAGGGGAATTAGAGAAAGTCATATGATTGATGTGTCACAACTAGTTATTGAAAAAGACAAGTCAGTAGTTGGTGTATTTGCTGATATTGTAGTTATTGATTATGATGGCAATCTCTTTGATGCATGCTCTTATGCTGCTACTGCTGCACTACTTACATCTAAAACCCCAAAATGGGTTATGGAAAATGATAAACCAACACTTGTTGATGCGGAAGCAACTCCATTACCAACTGCAACAATTCCAGTATCTGTAACTATGGCAAAGATTGGAAATCATATTGTTGTTGATCCAAATGGAGATGAATGGGCTAGCATGGATGCAAGAATTACAATTACAACCAATTCTGATGAAAATATTTGTGCCTTGCAGAAAGGTGGTAGTGATGGATTCACACAAGACGAAATTGTTCAATGTGGAGAACTTTCTGTTAGAGTAGGTGCAAAAATCAGAGAAAAATTAAAAGAAGCTCAACAGGGAGCTCAATAAAATGGCAAAAGCAAAAAAATCTCTTAAAGGATTAGGTGCAAGATATGGAATTAAACTTAGGAAACAATATACAAAAATCCATTTTCAATTAAAAGAAAAGAGAAACTGCCCTGAATGCGCCTCAACAACATTTGGTCGAGATGCTGTGGGAATTTGGTCTTGTAAAAAATGCAGCTTTAAAGTAGCTGGAACTGCATATGACATTAAACTTTAGTGCAAAAATCACTATTAATGCAAACGACAAAACAAAAGCAATTTATGATTCTGTAAATACTGACAACGAATTTTATCCTGAAAATCCTGTAAAGACTGAGATAACATTTGATGAAGAGTTAAGCATTTTTGTTGAATCTGAACATTTACCTCATTTAAGAGCCAATCTTAATTCTACACTTAGACTAATTCAAGTTAGCCACGATTCAATTGAATCGGTAAAGATATAATGAAACAAATTTTTTGAATGAATATGTCATCGCCACAAATGCCACCATGGCTTCAAGAACAAATTATGAAATTACAACAATCCCAACAAAATCTCCAATCAATTATGACTCAAAAACAACATCTTGAAATGGAAAACGCAGAAACAGCAAAAGCTCTTGAAGAATTAAAGAAAGTTGCAGATGGTGATACTGTATTCAAACATGCAGGTACTGTTTTAATTAAATCAACAAAAAAAGAACTAATTGATGAATTAGAAGAAAAACAAGAGATGGCAAAAACACGTGTGACTGTTCTTGAAAAACAAGAAACTCGTGTCAAAGAATCTCTTAAAGAACAAGAATCAAAAATTACTGAAATGATGAAATCTAGTTCTAAAAGTTCTCCACCAGCAGAAGATAATCCTAGAAAATAATCTTATACACTGATTTTAAATAAGATATTGATAAATCTGTAAAAGTATTCTAGATGAAATTAGAAAATCTTCGAATTATTGTAGATGAACGAGAACGGAAAAGTGGAATTCCTGAACTTCTCAAGTCAGTTGGGTTGAACGTTGAGATGAAGACACTTCCTATCGGTGATTATATTGTTGCACCAGAAACAGTTGTAGAAAGAAAGAGTATTCGCGATTTAATGTCATCAGTTTTTGATGGGCGACTCTTTGATCAGTGTTCTAGACTCAAAGAACATTTTGCATTTCCTATAATACTCGTAGAAGGAAATGTTGATGAAATTGAGGACATCACTGATAATCCGCTGATATTTTATGGTGCTCTTTCTACTGTTGCCATTGATTTTAAAATTCCAATAATTCCTACTCCTAATGCAACTCATACAGCAAAATTATTGGTCTCAATGTGTTCAAGAAAAGATGCTCCTAACGGTCCTTATTTAAAAAAAATTAAAAAATCTTCTGATTTACAAAAACAACAACTATCTGTTCTTTGTAGTTTACCTGGAATAGGAGAAAAATTTGCAGTTAGGATGCTTGAAAAATTTGGAACTCCATTCAAAGTGTTCACAGCTACTGCTATTGAATTAGCAAAAGTTGAAGGACTGGGTGAAGCACGAGCAAAGAAAATCAAAAAAATATTAGAATCTAAAAGTAAATTTCTCAAAAAGTCCAACCAAAAAACTTTACATGATGCATGATTGTCACTTGAGTAGTTTTCTTTTCAATGGTGTTCCACATATTGGACACTCTTTAACATTAGTATGGTTAGTTTTACATCCTGGACAATAATGAATCCATTTCCCTACATCTTTAATTCCTTGAGTCATTATTGGTGATATTTTTAAACCTAGATTCTTTACTACATTTGAAATTGCAAAATCATCACTAATTATTTCACCACTCATTTCAATACATAACGCAATGATGGAAATATCTTGTTTTGTTAACTGTGGGAAATCTCCAGTGTCTTTTGCAGCCTTTACTGCAACTTCTGTTGATTCTTTATCTGGTTCTCTGATTTTCAGTCTTTTAGTTTCAAGTAAAATTTCAAGAGCACCGTGATTTTTCTTTATGTGCCTAATTTCATCATAAACAAGAGATGTTGTATGGTAAACACTAGATGATCTAAATGGAACTCCTGCATAAAATGCACTAGCATCTAAAATTCTAAAATCCAAGCTTACTCATTTGTCTCAGTCCTCGTTTTTTCAATCTTACAAAGACTGCTGTTTTTTTGTATTTTTTAATAATTATTGGTTCTCCATATCCTGCAGCTTTAACCACTTGTGCATCCATTACGATATTACAATCGTGAGAACACACAATCTCGATTTTCTCATCTGGAACTACAATTGATTCTAATCTGTATACTGGTGCAACTGGAGTAATAATTAGAACATCCAAGCTTTCATGCAAAATTGGACCTCCTAAAGAAAATGAATGACCCGTAGATCCACTAGGTGTTGCAACAATTACTCCATCCATTTTTTGTTTTACAGTGTCATTTTGAAATTTCACTTCAATTTCCGCAGTTTTAGTCAAGTTTGTTCTACTAATGTAGATCTCATTTAGTGCTGGTGGGAATTCTTTTCCTCCACAAGATGCAACTACTCTGATTCTTTTGTCCAAGAAGAACTTGCCTTTTAAAATTTGATCAATTGCATCATTAAATTCTTCAAATGTTATTTCTGATAAAATTCCTCTATTTCCACCTACGTTGATAGTTAGAATTGGTGTTTCATTCTGTAGGTTTCTAAAAACTCGAAGAGTTGTTCCATCTCCTCCAAGAGTAATTACAAGGTCTAGTTTCACTTTTTTTAATTCCTCTAATGTTTCAATTTTTTTTGCACCCTTTACTTCAATTGGGGAAATTGTATAGACTGTAGCTTTTTTTGCTAATAGTTTTTTTACAACATCTTTTCCAGCTTGCTCTGAATCTTTAGAACCTACTTTACTTACTACTGCAACTTTTTGAAGTTTCAAGCAGTTCTTCTGAATTCTATTTACATAAAAATGATATTTTTACTGCATTTGAAAAACAATTAAGTATGCAAACAAATTTGTCTAAGGTATGAGTTACGCACATCCTGAAGTTTTAGTAGATACTGACTGGGTATCTAAAAATCCTCCTAACAACAATAGGAAATTAGTAGAAGTTGATTATGATCCAGTAAATGGATATGAGAAAGGTCACATTAATGGTGCGAGCCTTATTTGGTGGAAACGTGACATTAATGATCCTGTTACTCGAGATATAATTAGTAAAAAACAATTTGAAGCATTAATGTCAAAAAATGGAATCACTTCTGACACTGAAGTAATTCTTTATGGTGACTTTAACAATTGGTTTGCAGCATTTGTTTTCTGGGTTTTCAAATATTATGGACATGAAAATCTAAAGATTATGAACGGCGGAAGAAAAAAATGGGAATTAGAAAACAAAGATTACACTACAGATGAACCACAAATGACATCTACAACATACAATGCACAACCTCCAGATGAAGGATTACGTGCTTATTTATCTGATGTTAGTAGAGCAATGGGAAGAGAAGATAGTGTGATGGTTGATGTTAGATCACCTGCTGAATTCTCTGGCGAAATTACTGCTCCTCCGGAATATCCAATGGAACATGCACAAAGAGGTGGACATATTCCTGGTGCAAATAATATTCCATGGGCAACTGCAGTTAATGATGCTGATGGAACATTCAAAGCAGTTGAAGACTTGAAACAAAATTATGAACCAAAAGGTATTACTTCAGACAAAGATGTAATATGCTATTGTAGAATTGGGGAAAGATCATCACATAGTTGGTTTGTTTTAAAATATCTACTCGGCTATTCCAAGGTTCGAAACTATGATGGTTCTTGGACTGAATGGGGCAACATGATCGGAAATCCTGTGGAAAAATAAATTGCTTTTAGACCTTCCTGTTCTAAAGAAAGGTTTTTTCTATTTTATCAAAGATGGTGACACAGATCTTATTTTAGAAGATAACACCAAGAGAGGACTTACTGTAAAAGAGACATCTATAGATGAAAAACTACACGTCAAAGCTGATAAGGGAATGATTCATGATATGGATGGAATTGGACATTGGGTTCCTATTAGATGGTATTTTTCCAAGAATTCTTTTGATTTATCACAGGTTGTGGTGTATGCAGAGGCACTGGACAAAAAATACACTGAACTACGAGAACTTACGTGTCCAGATGATGATAACTGACAAACATTTTTAAATTAATTTGTGCTTAAAAAATTAGATGTCTTTACTCTTAAAAGATCGAGTTTGGTCCATGGAGGCTCCAACTGCAAAACGTGGTGTTTATCCATTACATGGTTACAAAATTGGACTTTACAGACTACCAATTACACTTGAAGATCCAGCAGAAATAAAATCAATTCATGATGGACTCAAAAAGACATTTGAAATGGATATGTATGCTGACAGAATTTTTGCAACATATCGCTGGAAAGAACAAAACATGAAAGATCCAGAAGCAAAAGGATACCGCGAAGTTGAATTATCTATTACAGTTGAAATTGTAACTGGTGTAGTAGTTGATATTATTTATCAAATTTTTCCAATTGAAAAATTTGGTGATCCTAATTGGGTTTTAGATTATAGAAAGAAAGCAGACCATTTTGCAAAAATGGTAATTGATACTATTTTGCGAAACACTATCTTGTCTGACAAGATGATTTCTTATTATGTAAAAAAAGAAAAGATCTCAGAGATTGCAGCTATTCAAAAACTTGAAGAACTTACTCCTTTGGCAAAAATCGTTCTTGGTGCAAAAGCCAAAGCAGTTGAAGTAATAGAAGAAGGTGAAGAAGATGAAGGGGAAATGGAAATTCCAGATGGCGCTAAACCTGGTCCAATTGATGTTGAATACAAATCCAAAATGAAACAATCTGCAGTATATGATGCAGCTGGATATTCAATCAAAACTTGGGGACGAAAAGGTACAAGTAATGGAATTATGGGAGTTTGGGGCGAATTTGTTTCAGTAGATTATGATATCTGTATTGCAGATGGTGGATGTATTGAAGCATGTCCTGTAGATGTTTATGAGTGGTTTGATACTCCGGGAAATCCTGCATCAGAGCAGAAACCGTTAATGTCAAAAGAACCCGATTGTATATTTTGTCTAGCATGTGAAGGTGTTTGCCCACCACAAGCAATCAAAATCTTTGAGTTGAAATAATTATAATTTTTTGCAAGTATAAATAGAGAATAATGAATCTGAGAAATTAGGGATATGCCAATCAATCCTTTCACTCAGCTTGTTTTTGATCTGTTTATTTTATCAGCTATCATAATTACTGCATATACTTGCAATTTTTACTATCTGGCTTTTCTTTCTCGAAAAAGAAAAGATGTTTTGCCTACTGTTGATTTAGGTACCCCGTCAGTTACAATTCAACTTCCAATATACAACGAAAAATATGTTGCAAAGAGACTCGTAGATGCAGTATGTAATTTGGATTATCCAAAAAAGAAACTGAAAATAATGGTGTTAGATGACTCTGATGATGATACAGTTGAATTACTTGAAAATGTAGTTTCTGATTACAAGAAACAAGGATTTCAAATTGATCATATAAGACGTGGAACCAGAAAAGGGTACAAAGCAGGCGCATTGAAATACGCCATGCAGATAACAGATTCAGAGTTTGTTGCAATCTTTGATGCTGACTTTATTCCTCCTACATGGTTTCTAAAACGCGCAATTCCTTACTTTTCAAAACCAAATATTGGTCTTCTTCAATGTCGTTGGGGACATGTCAATGAAAACTATTCTGCAATTACTCAAGTCCAAGCACTCAGTCTTGACTTTCATTTTCTAATAGAACAAAAAGCTAAAAGTAATTCTCACCTATTCATGAATTTCAATGGTACTGCTGGAATTTGGAAACGTGATTGCATTGAAGATGCTGGAGGTTGGCATACTGCTACACTAGTTGAAGACCTTGATCTTAGTTATAGAGCACAAATGAAAGGATGGAAATGTGTGTTCTTGCCTGATATTGTAGTTGATGCAGAACTTCCTGCTCAAATGAATGCAGCAAAAAGACAACAATTCCGTTGGGCAAAAGGTTCTATTCAATGCGCAATAAAATTACTTTTTGATATTGCTGTTAAACGTAAAGTTGCAGTTGAAGCAAAGATTCAAGCATTCATACAACTTACTCGTCATATTGTTTATCCATTAATGCTGATACAATTTTTGGCATTACCAGTTTTGTTAGCAGGACAAGTTAATCTTTACGTGATTAGTTTTCTTCCTCTTATTACATTTGCAACATATCTTGCAATGGGGCCAGGTGCATACATCATGATTATACAAAGTATGTATCACAAGTCTTGGAAATCAAAAGCAAAGATACTACCATTCTTGTTAGTCTACAATGCTGGGTTGTCCGTAAATAACACTGTTGCAGTCTTTGATGCAGTACTTGGAAAGAAAAATGAATTTCTTAGAACTCCAAAATATGGAATCATAACAAAAGATGATGATTGGAAAAACAAATCATACAATTTGCCTTTTTCCCAAACTACTCTCTTGGAGATATTTTTTGGTGTATATGGAATAATGGCAATTTTTATTTCAATTTTTTCAAACAACCCTGTGTTTGTACCAATCATTGGATTGCAAACTGTTGGATTTTTTTATATTGCTTACATGAGCCTGTCTCATACGCGATTTAAAAGAAATAAATCAAGTAATAATCATGTAATGACCAAGAACGAAAAAATGGCAAAAATTGTTTACAAACTTTCCATGATTGGAATAATTGGAATTATTGTTTTTGGAGGATATATGGCAATTAGTGGTTACAACACCGACATCTACCCTCTTGATAGGATGAGGGGACATCTTGATGGAATTATTGGTTCGTCTGATCCTGCTGCAATCCGTGCTCATTTGGTGGCAATTCACGCAGATTTAGAAATTGTTATGGAAAATCCAAATTTACTTGAAACAACAAATGAAAATGGTGAAATTATTGCCAAAAATCCAGTTTGGGTGTTTCCTACAGACTCTACAAACTTCCTTAGAATACAAAATGATGTGAACTTTATGCTTACAGGCGTTGAGAAAATTTCAGCTGTTCCAAAAGATAGTTCTGCATATCATACAGGAATGATAGATCTTAGTGATAGGGCTTTACAGTTAAGGATCAACATTATGGATGCCACTCCGTACATGTATGTTAGTGCTCCAAATGTGCTGTATAGTGTAATTTGGGTTGTCGCAATCTTGGCAATCTTTGCTGCATTAAAAAATAAACAAGAACAATTCAAAGAAATTGATACAGGAGTTTAAGAAATATTCAAATCATTTCTGATTTCGTTTACTGCTCTAATTCCATAAATGTCTCTTACTTGTTGAATCCTTACTACTTCTTTAAACAAGCCTTTTCCAATTGCATTAGTCAAAATTGAATAGACATCGCTGAATCTAATCTCCCACTTGTCTGCGCAATCAAAAATTTTACTCACTGCCCACTGTCTTACTTCATAAGGAAGTGGAATCTTTTCACCTGATTCTATTGAAATTCTATCAAACAGATTAACAATATTTGCAGTTTGTGTCGCCATTTTTTCAAGATCTTTTACATCACCATACTTTGATTCTGCATTCATTCTGATACCTGATTGATATTCTGAAAGCTTTAACAAAGCCATCATCTCATTTGATGAATCACTTGATGCTTTACTTGTAACATTTCTGACTGATTGCATCTCTTCAAATAATTTTTCAGATTTTTTATGAAATTCTGCAGTAGATGCATCTTGTCTTTTTACAATATCTGATACAGAAGCTACTTTTTCTTCAATCTTGTTTATTTTATCTCCTAACTCACTGATTGACTCTAGGCTCAAACCTTCTACAGAATTAGTCTTTAATGCTATGGTGTCAAATTGTTGTTTGAGGCCATCAATTACTCCACCTAATGAATCAATTTTTGAAGCTTTGGATGATATGGCATCAATTGTAATTTTTATTGCTTGTAATTCAGCATTAAGATTAGATGTAAATGATCCCCCATCAACAATTTTTCCAAGTTCTTGTTTTAAGCTTTCAATAATTTGGGTTCCTATCTCTATTTTTCCAGTTTTTCCTGAAATCATATCAACACTATTTTTTAATTTGTTCATCTCAGAACCAATTTCTAAAAATGAATCTGCTTTTCCAGAAACTTTTTTTAGATCATCTCTTACCTCATCAATTCTCTGAGCAATTTTGATTATCATTTGAGAATTATTTCTAATTGAATTCATACTATCTTCTACTTTTTGAGTTAGTCCTTGAGATTTCGATTCATTTGAAATTTTGTTTACCTCATCTTGCAATTTGGTAGTTTGATCATTGATCTTGTTGACTAGATTAAATTGTGTTCTTACTTGATTTAATCCAGAGTATAATTTTTGTGTATCATCTTCAATGATGTTGATTTGTCTTGATTGTTTTTGAATATGTTCTAATGTCGATGTTAATGTATCAATCATACCTTTCATTGATACTAAGATCTTTTGGTTTTCACCAAAAATTTTTGACATTCCCTTGATCTCTTTTTGCAATGCCTTGTTAGAATCTGAAACTGATGCTACTTTCTTTAATAATATGGATGGGCTTGGCTCTCTTTTTGTAATTTTCTTTGTTTGTTTTGTCATTTTTTTCTTCGAAGTTTTGGTAGCCATATGAATTAAATTAAAAATTTAATGATAAAAAAGTTAGGTGTAAAATAAAAAATGTAAAGAGTTACTTGTTTACAACTCTTGGCTCGTGAAGTAATTCATGAAATGTCTTTTCAGTCAAACCATTCATTGTTTCAATAAACCCTCTTGTACAAAATTCACATTGAATCATATAGTACGGTATGGTACCGTACTATTAATACTCGGGTAATTACAACGTAACCAATTACGCAGTCAGATACCCCAGGTCATATCTCTACATTTTATTCAGCTGACCTAATCATCACTCTGCATTTTAATAATAATCACTGAGCATAAAGAGGTTAAAGATTATGACAACTACGAGCCTGTTTTCATTTTTTCTCATTTTGATTTTATTTCTGAATTTTCAATCTGTGATCATTTTTAAACAAATTTGTTTAAAAATAATATTATGCAAAATATTCTACTTCAATTAGATCCAAGTGGAATTCAAGACACTCTTGACAATACTGTTACCACTTTAATTGAACAGATAACTCCTGAACTTCCTCACACTAGTTTTATCACTGATTTAGCTTTTATCATGATAATTGGTGCTATAGTTACACTTGCATTTTTTAAAATAAAACAACCGTTAATCATTGGTTATCTATTTGCAGGAATGTTGATTGGTCCTCTCTCTCCATTTTGGTCGTGGGTTTTACCTGATGGAGGTCCTAATGCTACTTCTTTAGGTGTGGGAATTTTATCTGATATTGAGGCACTGAATCTTTTTGCTGAAATTGGTGTCATCTTACTTCTTTTTGTAATAGGCATTGAATTCCCATATTCAAAAATCAAAAGTATTGGCCGTAAGGCAATTGGAATTGGAAATATAGGGTTATTTTTAACAATGGGTGTCATATTTTATGTTGCTAGTATACTGGGGTTACAATTCATGGATGCTTTGTTTATTTCAGCAGCATTATCGATATCCAGTACTGCAATCATTGTTAAGATTTTTGAGGATACGGGAAAAATCAAAAAAGAATCTTCTTTACTTGTTTTAGGTATTTTAATTGTTGAAGATGTTATTGCCGTAATTTTAATTTCTTCATTACAGTCTATTGCATTAGTTGGAACTGTATCAATAGAATCTATTATTGCAGTAGTGGCAGTTGCAATTGCTCTTATTGCTGGAACATTTACTATTGGAACACGTTTAATTCCTCCACTAATTGATAGAGTTGCAGCCACAGAACATCGTGAAATTTTGCTACTCAGTGTTCTTGGTCTCTGTTTTGGATATGCCTTATTTGCAAACATTGTTGGATTATCTGTAGCAATTGGAGCATTTTTAGCAGGTGTGCTTGTTGCTGAATCTAAATCAGCTGAAGTTTCAAAACTTCTCTCAAGTCCAATCAAAGACATGTTTGTAGCCATATTCTTTATCTCAGTTGGTGCTTTGATGGACGTTTCTCAGCTTGAAAATTATATTGTTATAGCTATTGTTTTGATTGCAGTTTCTATTGGCATGAAGTTTGGAGGTAATATGCTTGGAAATATCATATTTAGACAAAAACGTGGTAAAGCACTCCGTTCTGCATTTTCCTTAGCTGCACCTAGAGGTGAATTCTCAATTGTAATTGTAAAGGTTGGAGTAGATATGGGTGCAGTTAGTGCCTTCTTATTCCCTTTGATTGGTATGATTTCTATTATCACTGCAATTATTACTCCATTTTTGATGAGAGCTGGTGATAAAATAATTCTTGCAGTAGAAAAGAAAGAAAATGTCTGATGAGTTAAAGAAATTATTAGATCAAGTCCATGATGGAATTACCACTTTCGATTTTGATGGTAAAAAAACTCCTTGTATTGTAATTGAAGAAAAAAAATATGATGAGATGCTATCAAAAGTTACTGGACAATCTTTATCGATTAACACTGATCTAAATATTTTAAAAGATGGACTAGGAAATGTTTTTGTTGAAGTTGTCTTGATCTTTTCAAAAGGAAATATTGTTGAAAAATTTCTAATCAATGCAAAAACTGATCTTGCATTTTTTGAATCTCTTTCAAAAACATCGATGCTTGCGCTTTCTTCACCTCATTCTCAATATGGAAAAGAAAATGTGTTTATGATTCAATTACCTCGCCCAGAAAAAGCTCAAGATGCACTTGAAATTATTCAAAATGCATTGATGCCAAAAAATCTAAAATAAATGGTGCAGTTACCGGGATTTGAACCCGGGTCACTAACTTGGCAAGCTAGAATATTAACCAAACTGTACTATAACTGCAACAATCCTAGAGGCAAAATTTGGATATTAAACTGTTTTTAACTATTTCAAACAAGATACATTATGGATGAAATTATTCTAAAGAAGATAGAGCAAAAAATTCAAGATACAATTTCAAACAAGGATGAAATTAGGCAATTAGTTCAATCACTCTCAAACATTGATGATTCAAAATCATTTGCTTTAGGTATTATAGTAGGCAGAATTTATAACGCCTTTTACTATCAATCTAAAAGAATTCTTAATCGAGAACCCACTAAAGAAGAATTCAAAGAATTTTTGGAATTTGTTAAAACCAAGAAATCTAATTTAGAAAATTTATGGTGAGGATTTATTCCAATCAATCACTTTGATTGATGGTGTACCTGGTAATTTCACACATGCTCCATGCAGTGCTTTTCTTGCTGCAGTTAGATGATCACTACCATTAACGTATAGTTCCATTATGCATTGACCTTGTCTGACTCTAGCACCTAAACTTGTGGCTTTACCCCATGATCTTCGCATTCCTTCTGAAATTCTATCTGCACCTGCAGTTGCTATTTGTTTATTTTCTCTTAAAAGATTATGTGGGTAAATTCTTAGTCTGGAATAATAACCTGTTTCTCCAGTTGTTTTCTCTAAAGTTTTGTTTGCTGCCAATCTGGTTGATTCAATTGCCATGTGTCTGATCTGAAGTTTTTCATTGAGACTTAATTGAACGCAATATTGGTATGTTCCTCTTTTGCCACCTTGAAATTTTGCAATTTTAATTTGTGGCTTACCTTTGATGTACTCTTTTCTGGTAAACACTTGTCCCCTTCCAGCCCTATAATTTGCACCATGCATGATATTCTCAAACCAAA
Source organism: Candidatus Nitrosopumilus sp. (assembly GCA_963667665.2). Classification (GTDB taxonomy): domain Archaea; phylum Thermoproteota; class Nitrososphaeria; order Nitrososphaerales; family Nitrosopumilaceae; genus Nitrosopumilus. The sequence goes on along the minus strand of OY763927.2, from coordinate 1,115,619 downwards.
ATGCCCATATTTTAACGGTTAACCATGCATTTGCTCTATATTTCTAATGCTTATATGGAAATTCTCTGGCTTTCTCATCATCATGGAAGAAACTCCTTTAGTCAAAGGCGAGATGATTTCAGATCAAACTTGCATTTCTAATAAAAATATGATTCATGAACTTGAACAAAAGGGATATGGAGAAATTGAAAAAGAAAAATTATTCCTAAAACAATTTGAAACTCTATACCTGCTATATGCTAAAAAACTAATTCTCAAGAAAGGAAAAAAACAGATTGATTTTAACTCTTTCATGAACCTTTCTCAAAAACTAGATAATGAAATTCTAACCAAATTTTTGATATATCGTGATCTTCGAAATCGTGGTTATGTTGTAAAGGATGGATTTGGTTTTGGTTCTGACTTTAGAGTTTATGAACGAGGACAATTTGGAGAAAAGGGCGCAAAATTTCTAATCTTTGGTCTAAATGAGGGGCAACAAGAAAAGATGGGTAATCTACAGAAAAAGATTGAAGAGATTACTCAAATGGGCAAAGAACCAATTATTGCAGTCATTGAACGTCGTGGTGAGGTCATTTATTATAAAATGAATAAAATGAATTTCTATGAAAACAAAGCTAGATTAGAAGAATCATTTCAACTTTAATCTTGTAATATCCACTCTGATGAATATTTTAAAAGATTGTTTTTTATTGCATACATAAAATCATAAACTTCAACATATTTTGTCTTGTTTTCCCATAATTCTTCAAAATCTTTCACCTTTCTTTCAACCCTTGATTTGTCATTCCATGAAGTAAACACATCTACGGATTCAAAATCTATTGTTTGAGTAGAGAATGATTCACTAGATGTACCAGTAAATGCAACTACTTGATCATGTTCATCTCTGAATATTCCAATTCTCTCTGAGAATGAATTTGCAACTTCTTCTGAATTTGGGATTGCAATCTTTAGTTCAATTTGACCACTATCAAAAAATCTTGCAATTTTTTCAATTTTGGTGTTTTTGATTTGTTTTCCTTTAAATAATTTCATGTGTTTTTCATCAAAGAGTTTTGTAAACAGATTCAAGTCTGCTGCTCTAAATCTATGGCCAGTAACAATTCTTAATTTTGCCTTACCAATAACAAAATTATCAAATGCCATGGATATTGTAGCTAATGTTTGAATAGACAAAAAGTCAACACATCTATCATATTCTATACAATTACTTAGGCAAGGAAAGAAAAATTCTGATGCAATGTCATTTCTGTCTGACCGATATTCTTCTTGGAGTTCTATTTCTCTTAGACTCAATAATTATGACCGTGGATTTTATTATTTAAAGAAACTATTTTGAAATTTAATTTATAATTTGAAATGCTCCCATCGGGATTCACCTACTATCAAAGTCTTATTTTTGTATTCTTTTTTATAGTTATGCTAAAAAGTTGCTAATCTTAAAGCATTATTGATAGATATTAAACTATGGTTTTTAATTTAATTCATTATAACTCCTGGATTTAATGTAAACTATTTACATTTGTAATATTTTTGATTGTCTTTTGTATTGCACCGTGTTTATTTCCAGCTTCATCAGTCCAAGGAATTGGATCCCCCACTGAGGTAACAGGACCTAAGATGGTTAAGATTATGTATTCTTTTGAACCTTCTATGTCAGTTGCCATACTTACTGCTGTTTTCCCAACTTTGAGGTTTGGATTGGCCTTTGTAATGTCTGATTGTACATAGACATATTCTTCAAAAGAATATATAAAGGCCATAGATATGGCAACTGCAACCAAACTACTAATTATTACTAATTTTTTTCTATTCATAATAAAAAAAGGTGTGACTCAAAATTATATTAAACCATGACAAGTCTAAGATTCTATTTTCTTTACTTTCTTGTATTTTTCAGTTATAGTGTAAATTTTACAGTAATGACAAACTCTCCCCATGAGGAAGGTCTCATTATATTTTATGGTGCTAGAATGTCTGTAGAATAAGTTTTTGGTAAATCTACCGCATTTCCTACATTTTATATGGTTATGCATAATATGATCACAGATATTTTACTATAATAAAACATTTTAATTATTTTCTGATCAATATATTGGCTTGTGTAAGTTAACACCTAAACATTATGATTAGATTTCAATAGAGATTTAATTTAGATACACCACACTATACCAATGACTAAAAAATATTCCATGTGTTTATGCGATCATACCAGATCAAGCCATGATGAGTTTGGAAAATGCAGAAAATGCCACTGCACTGTATTTACAAGCTCGCAGTGATATATCTTTGATATGCATAACTCTTTATTCATAAATAATTACAGTATATTCTTAATTCATATCTAATTACATTCATATGTTAATTATAGTAAGGTTTGTAATTAATGATCATTCATACTATAATATGCTTAAATACAAACTTTTCACAATTATTGCGCTTGGATTACTAGTGTCTGTTGGGATGCTTGCAGGTACTGCAAATGCTCAAGTTTCTACTGATTAATTTAATTTCTCAATAAGTGATCTAGACTATCCATATGATGATTATTGTATTGATGGTGATGATATAGAAAATTGTGCTTTTGAGGAGTTGGATGCATATCTACGTATTACAATCACCGATATTGGACTTGATAACAAGTTTACAGCTGATTCTCTTACGATGACTGTTTCTCAAAATGATGATGACTTTGAGTGGTCTGACTATTTAGTTTATACTGAGGTTGTTGATGGTGATAAGAACCTAAAAGAAATGTTATTTTTCTACAAATATGATATCTTTGATGTTAGTAATTCCATCTGTCTTCCTGATCCTGATGAGGATGTAGACTTTGCAGTATCTTTTATTGATTCTGATGGTAATACTAATACTTTGGAGTTTTCTGAAGCAGGACATCTTGTTGTAGCTAGTGAGGACTTTCTTGCTGCTGCTGAAAAGTGTATTGTAGACCCTACAATAACTCGCCCTATTGCAAATGAAGGAGATGTTTTTGTTACAGAACAAAATAATGTTTTCTTTCAAGGACTTGGAGTACCTGGCATCATTATACATGTAACTGTTAATGACATTGATGTTGAAAATGTACCAGGTGTTACTGTTTCTCCACCATTATTTGTACTGCCTAATGGTGATTGGCTTGTTGGTTCTATCATTGCTGATTCTCTTGATGGTACTGTCAATACTTTTGGTTTTAGATTTGGTGACTCTGTATCTGGTGAATTACTAACTCTTAAAGTAAAATTAAATAAAGTAGTCTCTGTTGTAGATCCTGCACTTTTACCAGTTATCATCTCACAAGAATCTGGTACAACGTCACTGACAAAAATTCCAATGGGTGTAACTTTTGATGTTCCTGTAGATGGTTTTGATGTTAATGATTTATTTAGTGTTAATTCTCTCATATCTGATTTTATTATTTTATCTGCAGGTACTGTCTATCAATTTGCACTTACTCCATCAGATACATCTTCTGATTCTACTCTATCTGTATATATTAATGAAAATGTGGTAACATCTGGTGGAAACTTTAATCCTGCATCAGAAACATTTAGTATTAATTATGTTCCAGCCTCTGTTGCAGACCCTGCACTTTTACCAGTTATCACCTCATCTGAATCTGGTACAACGTCACTGACAAAAATTCCAATGACTGTAACTTTTACTACTCCTGTAGAAGATTTTACCATTTATGATCTCTTTACCACTAATGCTGACATATCTGATTTTAAGACTGTAACTCCAGGTATCCTCTACACCTTTACTCTTTCACCATCAATAGATGACTTTCATAGTTATACTCTATCTGTAACTATTAAGGCAGGTAAAGTAACATCTGGTGAAAGCTTTAATCCTGCATCAGAAACATTTAGTATTAATTATGTTCCAGCTGATCCTGACTCTGGCTCTTCTGATCCTCCAAAGAAAAAGAAAGGTGGTGGCAGTAAGGACTGGGCAGTCAAACCAACATTTGGTAAAACACACAACTCTCACAGACAAATAATTGATAACGGCTTTACATTCAATGACTATTCACTAACCATTACTGATAACTGGCACACAGACTTTGTCAAAACCAGTTCAATTATTGGTGATTCAAACACTGAAATTAAAAGTATATACTGCTAATTCATTAAAGTGGACATCACTATACCTTGGAGTGCCAGAAATTGGAAGTCACAGTGATGCTGAAACTGAAATTCAATTGGTACTATCTAGAAACTATGACAGCCCAGTAGACTATGACATTGATGAAATAAACCACTTCCAAAAAGAAGGATTGGTAAATGAAGATAACACAACAGCATCAATTGATAAGGTAAAATGTCAAAGTATGGATAATTCAGAGAAATGTCATGAAATCTCAATAGATTTTACAGTAATGGCTCCTTTAAAGCACGATATTGTGGCAATCTCTGCAATGGATAATCATAGACGTAACCATATAACTTTCATCAATGAAGGTGTAGAGTTTACAGGAACTCCGCTGCTAGATCCTCACACAGATTCTCTAATGCAAAAAAAGACAAAGCAAGGAGATGCTGAAATTATTTATTTAACACAACAAGATAGACGATACAACGTATGGGAGGACCAGAACGGTTATCTCTGGATGCAAAATGATCATGGTACATGGATACAGATAACAACACCAGAGTTTGAGCGCCACCAAGATAAGATCAGTAATGTAATGACTAGACAGAATTCAAACTTTGCAAACATGATAGAGTTTGAAAAACAACGTGCAACTCTAGTGTTTGATTCAAGTGATATAATGCAGGATGTGGATGGTTACTTTACCTATGATTATAGTGGAATAGATAGAGATGTATCAAAGCTAGAAAAATACTCTAAAGAGTTGAAAATAGAAAGTGCCAAGGCTGAGAAGATAATGAAATATATCATCAATCCTGCTTATCAGGAATAAAAAAAAGAATTTAGAGATTTCTTTTGATTTTCTCTAATTTCTTGATAATTTGTGTGATGTTTTTCTTTATGCCTTACTCTTTGATGTAGTATGGCTTGACTATCTGTTATTTGGGAAAATTATAATTATAGTAATTATTATTCAGGCCAAAAGGGATACTCTCTGAGAAACCCCAAAACTAGGACCTCAAGTCTATGGTTGATATTTTAGGATATTTAATCTAATTTTTTAATCTTGTTTGTTTTTCGTTAATTTTTGTTGTGTTTTTGAGGATTCATGAGGGTTAGTAATTTTGAGTCAAGTTGATTTTAGTAAAAGTGCAAATTAGAAAATATAGTTTAATATAACCACGTTCTAGAATTTACATCATGCAAGTAGTCAATCAAGAAGAAAAAATGCGAAATATATTCGAAACCGCACAAAAGATGAAAAGTGGTGCAATAAAGCCAGCAAAAATCTACAATAGTATTGATGAGTTTGCAAAAGCACTAAAAAACGAGTGATTCCAAAATGTGGAAAATCATTGTAGCAAATGAGTCAGACAATGATTTTCTAGATAATTTAAACAATACAACGATTGAAGAGATTGTAACTCATTTTAAGCAAGTAATTGATGTGTTTTCTAATCTACGTTCATCAGTACATTGTACAAGTGGGATTTTTCTAGTTGCATCATACAATACAACTAATGAAAAACTTTCAATACACTAACATATAGACAATGATGAAGAAGTAATCCGTATTACGACAGTTGAATTGGAATAATTATTTTTGATCATTTACACATTCTTCTATTCGTATTTTAAATTAATGTAATCCATTTGTTATCTCCTTTTAATTTCCATTCTGTATTTTTCATTAGTTGTCTTATTATCTAATGCACCAGATGGTCTTGTGTGATAATAAAACAATTAACAACATATTTTAGTTATTACTATATGTAATTAATAGTTGAATGGTATCTCAAACTTTGTAACTGCAGGTATCTGTACCTCTTTTGTTATTGGCATATTTGTTGGATATTTAATTTCCATGCTTTGATTTTTTAATTAATATGTGATGGGTTTTTTTAAAAAAAGATAATGCCCTTTATTGATTATCTTACTAGTAACTTTTGCACCAAATGCGAGTATAGATATGATAAATCAAAGGGAATACACTGTCCTCTATGTGGACATCGAGCCAGGACCACCCCCAGATACTCAAAGAACAAGAAAAGTATAGCGAAAATACGTGATTTGAATAAAGCATTAGAATCTTGATTGTATTTACTTGTATGACAAATCACAACATTGCAGAAATACACAATACTAAACTATTACTAGATCCTAGAGGTTTTCAAGGAAAATGGATGACCAATACAAATCAAGGGATGGTAAAACCAGACTATTAAATGATGGAACAAGACAGATATTCCTCAGAGGTACATGGTATAGTGAACGCGATATTAGGAATCTCTCTTTACAAAAAAAGCTAAGAAATTACAAATAGTATTTTCTTGAAACAATAATTATTACATTAAAACTACTCTAATCAATTACATGGCAAAATTTCAGATAATATTCAAAGATAATACTGTCTACATTACATCTGGGCTGTCTGATTATAATATTAAAAATCTATTAAATTGTGCATGCATTAAAAATGTAAAAGAATTATAATGTGAAGATAATTTAGTATATCATATATTATGTGGTTGTTATATTGATATTTTCTTATTCATAATAAAATACCCAAAAAACATAACAAAATTGTTGATCATGTTTATAAATGATATTATTATGTTCACAGCATGTCAAAACGTATTACGATCATGCTTGATGATGATCTTGATAGAAAAATAAGGACACTGCAAGCAAAACGAATACACTCAGAGCAAGCATCAGTTAGTTTTTCCAGAGTGTTAAACGATGTGTTGCGTAAAGGATTAAAGTAATCCTTTCAGTGTATCTAATGTAAGGTACAAATTGATTTTTTACTTGAACCACCTAACCATGCAAATAAATGGATTAGTTATTCTAGATTAAGATTATTTTCATTGGTCATAATCCTCCATATCTTTAGAATAATAATTGATGAATTGTGATGGATTACTTAGATGATCTTCAATTTCCTTTCCACGAGATACCATAATATTACTCACAAATTATAATGATGTAAAGGTGGAAAATCTAGCGTTAAAGTACTTGTATGTTTTTGCACGACTCTGTCAATTGTAAACCCGATAGGTCTTTTTTCATAGCATGACTGGTATTGAAAATTGGCAACTAAATCATTTGCCTGTATTTTATCAAAAGATGTTCGTATTATTTCATAATCTAATTTTTTATTTTTAATAAATTCTTGTAATGCCAAAAACTCCAACTCTGAGTTATGAGAAAGCAGAAAAAGTTTCATTGAGGATAATGCCTACAAATTGGTATAATAATTATTGGGTTGCCCATCCTCTATACATTAGTTTCTCAACACTGGAATTATATACACAATAAAGCTTCTCTGTTGAGGCCTTGGTTATAATTGATTTGTCTTCTTTTGCATCACATAGAGAAATAATATCATCATAGGATACTTTGCCTGGAATTACTTTCTCATCTAAAATATTTGGTTCAAAGTTATTTAATACAATTCCTTTTGGCTCAAAGATTATTACACTTCCTGAGCAGTTCTCAAAGGATACCTTACTTGAGACAAACTTTTTACTTTTATCATAGATGGTAATTTCATATATATCTGACTGGTCTATTCCATCAAATGAAAATGCATAAAAGTTAATTGGAATTCTTGTATTTGAAATGTACTTTTTAAAATCAGTCTCTGCAGTTACATTTATTCCATTATAGCTTGATTCAGAACTTTTAATCTGAGAGTATAGGTTGTCTCCATATGTTGATGCAATTAGTATGGTGTAGTTTTCTGCATCATTACAGTGATCCCAGACTATCATATTACTTGATATTGTAAATCCACCACCAGAGCTTGATGAGGGTGAGCCACCTTGAGAGCCTGATGTTTTAGGAGTAATGGATGGTGTTTTTGATGGTGCTGTATTATCTGTAATTATTGGTTGTGTTGGAGATGGTATTGGAGCTGGCGTTTGTATTGGAGCTGGAGTTGGTATTGGGGCTGGAGTTGATGTTATTGCGGATTCTATTTTTGTTACATCTATTGAATCAATAACACCTAAACTATCAGTTAATTTTATTTTGTAACTCTTTGGTTCTGATACAGATTCTATTTTTGTTACCTTTACAGAATCAACAATTCCTAAACCATCAGATAATATTACATCATATTTTCTAGGTTCTGATGTTGGAGCTGTAACTGATTCTACTTTTACAGTTTTAACAGAATCTGAAATTATGATACTATCAACTAACTCTAGATCATAATACTTTGGCTTTGGAACTGTATCTATCTTTGTCATATCTATTGAATCATTAATTCCTAAACTATCATCTAACACTAATTCATAATTTTTAGGCTCTAATATTGCCTCTTTTTTTACTGCATCTATAACATCTGATATTGTTAGACTATCTGATAGTTCTAAATTGTACATTTCAGGTTCTTGCATCGCATCTATTTTTGTTACCTCAAGATTATCCTGTATTTCTAAGCTATCAACTAACTCTAGCTTGTACATTTCAGGTTCTGTCACAAACTGTATCTGTGTTTTTTCAACAGAATCTGATACCTCTAATTTATCAGTTAATTTTATTTTGTAACTTTTAGGCTCTGATATAGCTTCTATTTTTATTACATTAATAGAGTCAATAATTCCTATTTCCTCAACTATTTCTAATTCATAATGTTTTGGTTCTAGAACAGCTTCTATCTTTATTATTTCTACAGAGTCAGATATTTCTAAATTCTCTATTAGTAACAGACTGTATATTTTAGGTTCTGGAATAGCTTTTATCGTGGTAACTTTAACTGAATCATTAATTCCAATACTATCTGATAACTCTAGACTGTATATTTTTGGTTCTGGTATAGCTTCTATCTTTACCACTTTAACTGAATCATTAATTTCTAAACTATCAACTAGCTGTAAATTATAATTTTTAGGATCTGGTACAAACTCCAACTTTGTTACACTAACAGAATCAGATATTTCTAAACTATCAGATAATTCTAGACTGTATGTTTTACGTTCTGGTACAAGCTCTTTCTTTATTATTTCTACAGAGTCAGCTATTTCTAAACTATCAGATAATTCTAGACTGTATGTTTTACGTTCTGGTACAAGCTTTTTCTTTATTATTTCTACAGAGTCAGTAATTGCTAAACCATCAGATAATATTACATCATAATTCTTAGGTCCTGGTACAAACTCTACTTTTGCTACTTCAACAATGCCTGTAATACTTAGACTATCAGCTAACATTACATCATAATTCTTAGGTTCTGCAATGAATTCTATCTTTGTTATTTTTACAGAATCAGTAATTATAATACTATCAGAGAGTGTTATTGATCTATTTACTGTTACATCAGCAGAATCCAATATTTCTAAGCTATCAGTTAACTCTAATTCATAATTTTTAGATTCCCTAACATCTTCTTTCTTTATTATTTCAACAAAGTCAGCGACCTCTAAACTATCAACTAACACTAATTCATAATTTTTAGGTTCTGGCACAATCTCTATCTTTGTTATTTTAACAGAATCTAATATTCCTAAACTATCAGATAACTCTAATTCATAATGTTTTGGTTCTAGAACAGCTTCTATCTTTGTAACATCAATTGAATCTAATATTTCTAAACTATCAGATAACACTAATTCATAATGTTTTGGTTCTAGAACAGCTTCTATCTTTGTAACATCAATTGAATCATCAATTATAATGTCCTCAGTTAATGTAATGTTTCTATTCAAACTATGTTTTACAGAGTCTACTATCTCTAAGATATCAGTTAATTCTAATTCATAGTGCTTTGGTTCTTTAACAGCTTTTATCTTTACCACTTTAACAGAATCTGAAATTGTGATACTATCAGACAATGTTATTGATTTGTTTACTGTAACATCAACAGAGTCAGATATTCCTAAATTATCTGATAATTGTATACTGAAAAACTGTGGAGATGAATCAAAAAACACAACTACACTATCATCTATTGTTATAGAGTCACTTAATGTTATAGTATAAGCTATAGACGGGGGGGGGGGCGAATCTATTTTGGATATTGTTACATCATCTGATATGGATAATACGTCAGTTAAACTAATTTCAAAAACTTTGGGTTTTGCAATTTTTATTATATCCACAGAGTCTGATATTATTAAACTATCAGATAACTCTAAACTGTGTAGTTTGGGTTCTGGCATAAATGATATTTTTCTTACATCAACTGAATCAGAAAATGCAACACTATCAGATAACTCTAATTCATAATATTTTGGTTCTAGAACAGCTTCTATCTTTGTAACTTGTACTGAATCTGCAATTCCTAAACTATCAGAGAGAAAAAGAACTCTGTCTGCTTTGGTATTTACTGAATCTAATATTCCAATACTCTCTGATATTTCTAAAGTATAATGCCTAGGCTCTACAACACTAATAATCTGAACACCGTCATCTCCAGCAGATGTAACAAGAGCAAAAGTTTTAGAATCAATTACTACTACAGTAATATCCCTTGCATCCTTAAGAACATCAAAACCGTTTTCCCCATCCTTTATGGAATAAACAGGAGTAACATTTGCAGGATCTGTAATGTTCATTATCTGAACTCCGTGATCATCTAAAGATGTAACTAGAGCCAAAGTCTGAGTACCTATAACAGTAGTAGTGATATCATAGGCACCATCTAGTGTATCAAATCCTTCTCTTCCATCTCTCACAGAATCAGTTGGAATAACATTTGCAGGGTCTGTAATATCCATAACCTGAACTCCATTATCAAAACTAGATGCAACCAAAGCAAAAGTTTTAGAATCTATTTTTACAGTGGCAATACCTCGAGCTCCATTAAGTGTATCAAAACCATTTTCTCCATCCTTTACAGAATTAACTGGGGTAATATTTGCAGGATCTGTAATGTTCATTATCTGAATGCCATTATCAAAACTAGATGATGCAAGTGCATATGTTTTAGAATCTATCTTTACTGTAGTAACATAATCAGTCCTAGCTAGAACATCAAATCCTTCTTCTCCATCTCTCACAGAATCAGTTGGAATAACATTTGCAGGGTTTGTAATATTCATTATCTGAACACCGTGATCCTCAACAGATGCAACTATAGCATAATATGATGAACCAATCTTTACAGTATCAATTTTTTATATGTTAGTGCATACAATATTTCAGGAAAATAACAACACAGGTTTGGAGCCTGGAAATGGTATACCAATTAAAAAAATATTTGTAAAAAACAACGCCATTATAATTGATGATAAAACCATTGAACAATATGGAGTAAAAACACTCCCATCATCTACAGTTGGGAGTCTGATGGTAAAGCAGTTTAATATGCCACTTGATATAGAGGCATCTTTGAATCTACCAAACAAAAAAGTTGCATCAAACTCACCAAAACCATATGTAGTAATTCCAGGATACATAAAGGCATTCAAAAAGAAAGACAGTATTGTTGGAGAAATCACGTTAGGTGATAAAAAAAGGGTTATTTTGCAAGATTAAGCATCCCTGATTTTGAGCAAGAAATCAATGCCTTTGATATTAATTTTAAAATTGCTTCTCAAAGATATTTTATGAATAATGAACCATTGTATGATGTTTATTGTAAACATAAAATACTTGAAGGCAATAAACTAAAATCAACATTATTTGAAAAATTGTAATCAAGTTTTTTGATTACATTAAAGAAAAAAATCCAGAATTTCCTAAAATCAAAACTGGTTTTTCGTTATACATTTTACCAAGTGATGATCCTATTACTTTTGCCTCTCAGGAAATCAAAAAACAATCATTGAACAAGCTAGATGCCTTTGGAAATAATATCGAATATTATCCAAAAAAACCAACAACAGGTGTGTTTTTTTGCTCATATGATGATAAGGCATTTACCATAAACTGTACTGAAAAAGACAAATTTTATGAAACTTTGGGAATAGGAAATATATCTCATAAAAAATTATCACTTCCAAACAGCAAAAAAATGAACATATCTATCTTTAATTGGTATTTTATTAATTTGAATAACCATTCAAAAATATTTTCAGCAATTACATTGGTGGCATTAGCTGTATTATCTCTACTTGCAGTAAATGATTTTTCAGCTTTTGGTGAAAGTGAAAAAATTACTATATCTCCATACAAGCAATACCAGCAAGGAATACCAATAAACCAAATATTGTGCAGTGATTCTAAAATACTATTAGAGTCTGCAAGAAATACCCCAGCTTGTGTAAATGAAAACTCTGTTGAAAAACTTCTTGATAGAGGATTTGTTATGGTTACAACAACATCACCTGTTAGTTTTGAGATGAATTCTGAAAAGTATGTTTATTCTGGGGGTGGAATAGAATCCAAAGGACATGGTACTTCAAAATTCATACCTGCATTATACACAATAGATATCCCAACCTCTCTATCTGTAGGTGAAACATTTTCAATTCCTTACACTTTATCCTGGTATCATCATTCCCGCACACATGACAATATCTGACATAGTCATTCTCCACTAATGTTGGGTTTACTATTGTATTTGCCAGACGTCTTGGCTCATTACAGTTTGTGCAAATATTAGGAATATTATCTAACAATTCACCACCACATTTCATACAGTATTCATCATCTTCTTCTCTTGCAGGATAATACATCATTCTTACAACATCAGAGAGAGCACCTGATATTGTATCACATCTGGGACATTTTTTCATATTATAACATTACAAAAATTATATTTTAATCCAAACGTTAATTCAAATGGATTTAATTCATCTATGTTTTTAATTAATAGTTGCAATTTTTAAAAATTAATCATTCTAAAAATGTGCTACCATAGATACCAAGACACAACGACCCTTGAAGGACATTATGCGGATAATGGAATGAACACCCACACTTGATATCTATGATAACTGGAATGTTTTTGATTAATTTTCAAAATAGACTGACTCCTTTGATTAAATTTGAATATTTGACAGATTCATCAAACTGTATCTGTAAAGTTTTCATATTGATCCATTGTTTTAGTATTGTTTTTCTCAGTTATTAGTTTTAATGGTTATATTCCTACTCCATCATAATGCTTTCCAAATACAACATATGAGATTGAGAAAAATCTAACATAAATCAAATAATCTACTAAATATACACAAACCATATCTCAACAATACTTAACAATTATAATTCTGATCGTCATGCTTTTATCATAATTATATGTGTAGGATCTAATGAGAAATAATAACTTCAAAACGATTCTATTTGCATCTTTGATTGCAGCTATGATACTTCCATTTAGTAGCATCAATTTGCAGATGCAGAAAAATCAGCAGGATATAACATAAGTGATAGAATCGATGAACTAATAGATAGATTCAATTCACTTGAAGCCAAACGTCAGCAGTTAAAACAAGACCTGCGAAATACAGAATCAGAAGATGAAAAAACCACAATACAAGGAAAAATAACTACAACTGAACGCACAATGGATGCTATAGAATCTATGGTTGGTAGGTTAGTAGCACAAGAGGAATCATACTCACCTAGTGATACATCCTCTGCAAGAGCAATCACAGAAGGCAATACAATCCGCATAACAGATGACCATACAGCCTGCTCTAATTGGGATTCTTCTACAACTAGTACTGTTAGAGGAACTATTGACACAAACATAGATATAATTTCTTGGCAATGGGATGTAGCTGATGAAAAAAGTGTAGGGTGGTTTCATCCATTTTGTAATACCGTATCTTTTGAATTGATAACTATGAATGTGAGGAATATCACTGAAAGAGAATCTTGTACAATTGTACAAGATAACAATTATGCATCAGGTGATATTACACAAACTTGCAATTGTGGTCTAGATGATGGTGATCTACTAAGTTGGAGAGTAGATACAAACTACGAATCAAATTCAAGTGAAGATACATCAGGCAATGATGATTGGCGCGGCTTACATAGGGTTGCATAGCCTAAAACCTTTTTATTTTTTTATAAAATTATTAAATCATGTATTTAACTGATAAAGAAAAATTAATTATTACAATTAAACGTGAGCATGGCATGTTATTACACATGAAAAAATTACTAGATAAACCACAAACTGACAACGAACGTGTATGTGTACAAATATTAAACATCTTATGTAGTAACATCCCTATATTAGAAATACGGACTTGGAAGCATTTAGGAATGACATATGATGAAGTAATGACTAGAAGAAATGCAATTATGGAAGAAAGGCGTAGGTTGAAAATATGCAAGTGTGGCCATTCCAGGGCAGAACATGAAGCATTGAAATGTTTGATATGTAGTTGTTCAAACTTTGTAAATCCTTCTGGGGGACAATAATTTTTTTTATTTTAGACTATTACTAGGATTCTGCGGAATCATACTATTAGCATATGGATCTATAGTTTTTGCAGCACAATTGAGTATAGATTCTCAGATGTGGGGAATATCCCACGTCATACAAAACCCTACAATATTGATTTTCTTTACAGTAAATACTGCAGTATTAGCAGTTGTAATTTGGAAGATTATGAGAAATGCATTCAAAAATACTAATTAATCATTTTTTAACTTCTAATAATAAATATGACTGACATTACAATAAAAACAGCGATCATCATCAATATCTCTAATTTTATATTATAGTATGATTTTCATTAATCATTGGCAGTTCCAGTAAAGAAAATTACTCTCATACTTGTTGCTGGGATAATTGCAGGAACTATTATATCATTTTTAATCCCAGAATAAACTGAGACTTTCTATGTCGATGCTCCTGCAACATTAACTGCTTATTCTCAGGATGATTCAGAACAAAACCTACAGACAATAAGAAACCATCTTGATGGTATAATGGAGAATAGGCCAATTGAATACTATGAATTACAAGTTGCATTTAGTGGTGTTAGCTTGGAATCATATGGCATACTATCTGGAGATGAAAGACCGGAGGTTATGTTTGAGATTGGAGAAATTACTGATGAGTGATATGAAAAGTTTAATGAGGATATGAGTATTGTCTTTGCGAATTTTGATTATAGTATAGTCAGAAAATAAAACAATGCTTGTAAATAAAAAAATTATTTTACTATCACTTTTAACTCTCGTTGTAATTTTATGTATAGTATTATTTTATCCTCATAACTGTTTATTTTTTAATGGAGTACAAATCTGTGAAACTAATTGAATATCGTTTAGTAATTACCTTTATTCCGTTGATAATCTAACTTGGCCAGCTACGAGTTTATTTCCTCATGAAAGATGTCTAGGTGATGCAGATATTGCCAAGAGTAATTTTCTCAACGGTAATCTGGATACGGGAGATGACCCTTGGCCTTGTTATTCAAGTGCTCGTATATTTTCTCTAAATAATACATCTGACATTCAAACGATGCTTGACTGTATAGGATTGTATGAGATGCGAGAAAAAGAGCTTCAAAGAAATAATGACTATATATGTGAAAGATTAGAAATACCTGAGTGTAATGCAGTTCAAATAGTTAGTTTCCCAGAGTTCCAAAAAAAGTATTGTGACTTTTGGTAATATTAGCGATCATCGTCAAAAGGATCGATCTTTTATTCTCTTATATACTATGAATTTCTAATATCAAAAATATTTTCAGCAATTACATTGGTGGCATTAGCTGTATTATCTCTACTTGCAGTAAATGATTTTTCAGCTTTTGGTGAAAGTGAAAAATTACTATATCTCCATACAAGCAATACCAGCAAGGAATACCAATAAACCAAATATTGTGCAGTGATTCTAAAATACTGTTAGAGTCTGCAAGAAATACCCCAGCTTGTGTAAATGAAAACTCTGTTGAAAAACTTCTTGATAGAGGATTTTCATTAATTATATCAGAGGAATTAAAAGAAATTTCAAATATGAATGTGACCCAACCATTACAACGTGGACCAGTAGAACTCCCATTACTTAATAGAAATTATACAGAACCTTATGAAGAAACTACACAGACTTTACAAGAATTACAAACAGCAAAACAAATTTCAAAACAAACCGCTAGACAATCTACTACTTATGAATTTATTACAACTGATTGGATTCCTGATTATATCCCACAAGGTTATAAATTGGGTTATTCTCTTCATGACTGGCATAATTATGACAGTGAAATTAAACATGGATTAATTATGCAGTTTGTACCTGATTCATTTACCTATACTGATGCAACTACTGAAAGCAATGTTATGGACGCTACTGGCATACTGTATAGTGTATACCCAAAAACAGACTCTATATCTGATTCATTTGAAAATAGAAAAAGACATCTTACGAGCCAATCCTTTGGATACACTGATGCTGAAATTTCTGAACTAATTGTAAATCAAACCAATGGTTATTTTGGAATAAAAAAACCTAATAATGAATTTCCTGGATTTTATGTAGAAATACCTTTTGAAGAATATTATGTGTCTTTTCGATATAATGGAGACTTGGATTATGATGAAGGTGTAAAAATTGCTAATTCTATTCAAGGAGTTGTAATTCCTGAATAAAATCTTCCTTATTTTTTCTTTGATGATTGTTTTTGTATCGTTTATTGGATTGAACTTTGCTGATACTTCTCCTTGTATATCACCCCATTGTTATGCTCAAGTTAATCAATTAAGTGCTACACCTATTTTTGATGGTATAAAATACCAACTTCATGTTCCTGACATGTTTATCAAATCTGATGACTGTTTGACTAATGTTGCTGTAGCTACGCAATGGATAATTTTAGGAAATGGTGAATGGATTGAATTAGGTGTTACTCAAGGTGGGTTACAAGATTTAGATGGTGATGGTACAGGGGATGTTTGTATTCCTACTGAACGTGTTTATTATGCTTATAATCATTATAATCCTCATTCTATGACTACTCAGTATAATGAATTCACTATTTCACGGGGTTTTGATGTTGGGGATGTGTTAAACTTTGAGATATATGGAATCTGGTATTTCATCTAAGAATCGCTGGATGTTTTTGCAGTAATTTCTTTTGGTTTTTTGACTTTTTATCCCCCCTAAGAATTGGTCATATGGTTTACCGCCACTTGAGACCTTTTCATAGTCTAAATCTAACATGACTTTTATGCCTAATACATCTATTTTAAGACTTTGAAGAGTAATGCTCCCATCGGGATTTGAACCCGAGTCTTTGGCTTGAGAAGCCAAAATGCTTAACCGGACTACACTATAGGAGCCTGATAAAAACAATCTCAATCTCAATTTAAAGGAAATGCTTGAATGAATTTGTAAAATTTTGTAAGTTGATTCCTTTATAGAAAAATCAACGATACTAATTTCATGGATATTGAAAAATTTATAGCAGAAAATGGATTATCTAACTTTCCCATTGGTTTGGGTGGTTGTCAAATCTCTGATCTTCATTTTGATTCATGTCCTTATGATGTTGTTGCTTTTGATGAAAAATCAGAACCAGAAAAAATTGTTAAATCTGGAGATGAATTTGTAATTATTCATCATGCATCTTTATCTGAAACACTATCTCAAAAACTTCTTCAATATGACAACTTGCAAATAATCCAAGATGAATCATGGGAACTGCGAATGTTACTATCCAAAATTGAGAAAAAACGTTCTTCACTGTTTAATGATTTTGCAAAAAATTGTTTGATTGAATCTATGTTTTGTTGTCAAAAAACTAAAGAAGCAATTCAATCATCTGATGTTTTTGCCCCATGTTGGCAAAAATGTGCTTCTTACTATTTAGCTGATGCCTTATCTTCTCTAAATCACCAAAGATCTAGTCCTTCTCATATGTTGGGTCTGCTTAGGAAATTAAAAAAAAGTTCAATCAATGAATACATCTCAGTTGTCACTCAAACAGTTGGAATTGAGAGGGCTACTCTAACTTTACTTGAACGTATGTTGAAATCCACAATCGGGTTTTCTGATTTGGTAGAAAAAAATAACCATTCTCAAATTATTCAACAAAAACATGATTTCTTTGTAGAAAATTCAATGCTTTCTGATTGTTATTTCTATTTTTGTTACCTCAACAAAGAAAATTTTATAAAAATCAAGAATTCTTTGAACAGAGAACAAGATTTAATCCATATTCTGAAGGTTGCCTTTGATATTGAAGCTGATTCTAACCTATTATTACAACAGGCAGAACAAATCCAAAAATCCTGTAATGATATACTTGAGATAGTTTCAGGAGCGTAATATTCTAGTCTCTTGTACCAACCTTTTAAAACAAGTAGAATGACTGATCTCCTATGGTAGATCAAGCATGTGGTTGCGAAGCAGATAGCGGCGATCCTGATTACTCATGTGATTGTGCAATGCAAGGTCATTGTATATGCAGTGCAGATTGCAAATGTTCAACTGACGTTTGTAAAGAAGCTGTAGGACAATTGTCAAAATAAGATAGCTACTTACAATCTAATTTTTATTTTTTAAAATTAATCGTCTTCTTCCTCAAAGCCCCATGACTTTACTAATTCTTTTTGGAACTTGTCTGCTTGTTTTTCATCTAATGAAAATCCACAATTCTTGTGAGTTGGAACTACTGTCATTCCATCCAATTTGAACTCTACTTCATACAAGTGAACTTTTGAGCACTCACACATTTCTGAATCTTTGTAAATTTTCCTCTATATTTGCTTATTTGAATAACATATCGTTGTTCATTTTTATCATTTTTTACAAACCTGAATAACGTTTAACTAGGATATTTCGTAATTATTCTTATGAACCAGTTCATTATTGCATTAATGTTATTGACTATTCTATCCAGTTTTGGGTTTTCAAATCTTTCTTATGGTCAAGGTGCTGGTACCGCAGGTGGTGTTGATGTTGAAGGTTCATGGTATTTGGGTGAGGGTCTAAAAGCTGGAGATTATTTTGAGTATTCTTTATGTGAAATTGATCTTAATGATTGTGCACCCATTAAATTGAAAATGTGGATCAAGGGAACAATACCATATGAATCTGAAACATTGTGGGATGCAAAAATTGAAGTCATTGATGGCAATAAGATTATCATAGGTTCAATGGGTCTTGGGGAAACTTCTCCTGAACCTATAACATTTGATGATGATCTTTTTGATTATGCTATAGCATTCAAATCTTCCTTGGCTTGGTTGGGTGCTTTTGCTACTGGAAGTGAAGGTGATAGAATTCATGGCCCACAAGATTTCAAATCTCCTGCATGGGGAAAGATAGGAGCCATTGGTGGTGCTCAATTAATTCCAGACCGAGTAGAAACAATATCTATTCCTGCGGGAACTGTTGATACAGTTGTTGTTGGTTGGAAAAGTGGTAATTGGAATTACATTTGGATAGTAGATGATTTTCCTTATCCTGTTAAAGCATTAACTTATACTTGGATTACAACAGGCATTCCTCCAATTATGCATCAATACACTTTGTTAGATTACAAAGAAAATGTAACGGTTGATCCTTTCAAAGATCATGAAGAAACAATACCACCAGTAGAGTTGTCGGGATGTGATACAGACTTTTCTGATCATGTTGGCAAACATGTTAATACAAACACAAACACCATTTTGATTCAGTACAATTATGCTCCAGAATTCCCTATGGAAGGTTGTTCTATTGACTGGAGAATTAACTTCATGAATCCATATAATGATGTTGAATTTATTGATCAAGTTCATTATGATATTTGGGTTGTAGATGAGGATGGCAACAGATTGCGCTCATATGCAGAAGACCTTGGGCGAAATGACTTGTTTAATGGATTCGGTCAGGTTCATCTTGTTCTTCCAGGAAAAGAAAATGCAGGACTTGTCCGCTATGCCATATTTGTTCATGGTACAGGACCTGAATACCAAGTACCTGATGCCAAATTGGGCGGATATGCTATTGTAGAAATTCAAATCGACGATAATCCTCTCTTTGAAGGAGAAACTCCAGTAGTCCGTGAAATTCCATCATGGATTAAAAATAACGCAGGATGGTGGGCAGATGGTTCAATTGATGACTCTTCATTTGTTCAAGGAATTCAATTCTTAATTCAAGAAGGAATAATGCAAATCCCTTCAACTACTCAAGGCACTAGTTCTGGATCAAATGAAATCCCATCATGGATTAAAAATAACGCAGGCTGGTGGGCAGATGGTTCAATTGATGATGACTCCTTTGTTGGGGGAATTCAATTCTTAATTCAAGAAGGAATTATGAGCATTTCTTCCTAAAATTACCTACATTCAAATTGATAAAATCTTTCAAAAAATAACGTAACAATAATGGTAAGTCTTTTTAGATATCCAAAACGTCGTCTGAAAAAATTAATCAGAGATGGTGAATATGTAGAAGCCCTTGAATTTGCAAGTACTTTAGAATCTAAATTATCTGATGATCCTGATTTTATGTTCATAGTGGGTGGAGCCTATGTAATTTTAGAAGAATCCAAAAAAGCACTTCCATATTTTGAAAAAGCAGTTCAACTAGACAATAATGATGTTGAATTACTTAAAATCAAAACTGATGTTCATTTGGATCTACAACAGAAAGATGAGGCAATCGTTTGTTGTAAGAGAATTATGGAACTAGAGCCAAAAAACTATGAGGCCAAAGAATTACTTGAAGAACTTGAAAATCTCTAATTGATAAAATTATTCCATCTTTTTCATTTGGTAAACATTTTCCATTAACCAATCACAAAATGCTGTTACATTTTCATTAAATTCTGTCCAGATGTGTAATGAATGAGGCAAGATGTCAATCTTCCAATCCTTTGTGAATACTCTGACTCCTTCTTTATCTTCATACATGTAGGCATCCTCAGTTTGTATATCTCCGAGTGTGTCTTTTGCCTTTTGTTTGATTAATTCTCTATCTATGGGGAATCTCTTTCTATCATAATCAATAATCAGACTCAAATCTCTTTTTCCATACATATCAAATTCATCAATCCTTCCCTCTTTTGGAAAGTTTACTATCAGTTTGATATTGTATTTTTTACCAACTTCTTTTCCAATCTCCACAATTCTAGCATATGCCGTACCTTGATTTTTCTTTAGAAGAAATCTAATTTGTGCCATGTCTCTTTTTAGTTGAACCTGAAGATCAGACGTTAATTCAGAAAATATCATCATTGTATATCATGAAAATTCCTTTTATAATCATTAATTTTACTTCAGGATTGGTTTTTTTAGAACTTCGTTTAAAACTAGAATATGGCAATGCCAATGGATTATGACGGTATAAGAACTGATGATGCATCAGAGAGAACTGATAATGTCGATGAATACAGACGAACATGCATTGATTTCATCGAAGATATTTCTCATAATTACATAGAATGGGTTGATTATTACAAATTACCTGAGGATGAAGATAAACGAAGGCGTGCAGGAATTAATGCAACCATTACAAGAACAAATGAATGGATTGCAAAGATTGCTCAATCTATCAAAGCAGTCGATATTGTAATGAATGATGGAATCCAAAAGATGGCAGAATCAACTGCCGGCAAACCACTAGAGATTGGAGTTTTTCTAAATAACAAATCAAGCTACACTGAGACAAAACCTGGAATCCTTGATGTAGTTGTTAAAGCAAGTGGAAGAAAAGGAAGAAAAATGAAACTAGGATTTCATTTTAAAGATGATAGATTTAGAATAGAATCTACTTGTGGAGCATATTTTGATGAAACTAATTTACCAACAGAAGAATTAGAAATGTTGGATATCCATCTAAAACTTTATGCAGAAAATGCCAAACCACGTGACGTTATCTCCTTTACGGTAACTGTTATTGAAGTTGAGAACGATGTTGAATTTGATAAACGAGGACATACAACAATAGTTCATCTAATATGACTTAACGCAGAATCTCTTCTTCAAGATAATCGATAAATTTTCCGGTGTTTTCTAGTTTGATTGAATTAATTTCTTCTAGATTATTAAAGACATTCATCTTTAGATATCCCTCAGATGCTGTATACAAGACATCATCAATATAGAATGTTCTTGCATTTCCCATTCCATAATAACGTGAATCATCCGCAGAATGAGTTATTGTTCCTTTAAGGTCAAATCCATTTGAACTATCCAAATCAAATACATAGAATCCATTCCAGCGATTAAACTCTGGTGCAAACATCTTAGAACTAGATAATCCATCCAGACTTTCTACATCTCCGCTAATTGGAATTGAGAGAACTCCTCTTGTTTTATCAAAGAAGAATGCCTTATGGTTGTTTAATGCCTCAGAATAAGTAGAACTATCACCAATGATTATGTCATCTGCAACTTTAGGATTGTTGATATCTGCAACATTAAACAATGCAATTTTGATTCCTAATTGCTGAACTCTGCCTTCTCCTATTTCTTTTGTATCTCTTCCGATTCCAATAATGTGTTCTTCATCATATGGATGCAAATAATTTGAAAATCCTGGAATTTTTAATTCTCCTAGAATTTTTGGAGTATCCGTTGATAAATCAATTACAAAAAATGGATCAATTTGTTGGAATGTTACCAAGTAAAGTCTATCTTCAATGAATCTTGCAGAAAAAATACTCTCATCAGGCGCAATCTGGTCTAGTCCTCCTACAATGTTAAGCTGTTCATCTAAGATGTAAACTGCATTTGCACGAATTGTTCCTTGATACTGTGTATAGTATTCCGTGGTAGTTGCAACTCTGAATCTATCTCCACTTTGGTCCATTGAGAATTGGTTTAGCAGTCTACCTGGAACTGAGCCTTTAGCAACATATTCTATTTTATCTTCATCAATTGATATTTTGTGAATAATTGTTTTTCTTGCCTCTTCCTGAATTTTTGTATCATATTCGTTTAGTGCCTCTTTGATTTTTTCAAATAATTTTTCTTTTTCGTTTTTATCCATTTCATTGTATGACTTTTGCATTAATTCTGAGATTTTTACCCACTGTGCAGAAGAATTATTTGAAGAATCATTTTGAATTGCTATGATTTCATTTTGAATATCATTTGATAATAATGGAACAATAACATCAAAAAATCTATCTCGTGATGAATTCTCATAAAATCCAAATGGCATACTTTGTTGGTAAGTCAAGTAAAAATTATCTTCAGAGACATAAAATGATCCACTATGCCCCATAAGGAATGTCTCAGAATTTACTGTATCTCCAAATATGTCAATTGCAGTAAGTGTGTTGAAGTTTGAAAACTGTTCTATATTATCAAAGTAAAACGCATCAGGAGTCATGATTCTAACTGAGCTCTCCATAATTACTGGAAGTTTTGGATATTGATAGTCAACGTTACTGTTTGTGACAAAGTATGCATAGTCTCCAATCATTCGTGCGTCTCTAAAATGACCATCAATGGAATAATCTTTGAGAATAGTTGGATTCTCTTTATCTGAGACATCAATTATTAGTGCATGTGTAACTGAGCTGTAAGAACGGCGTGGAACAAAGTCAAACTGTGGAATTATTTCATCATCGCTTTGTCCATTGTAAAATATTACTAGTCTATCACCATTTAGGAACATATTCTGAATATATTGTGATTCAATGTCTAATGCAATTTTCAGAATTAATTTTGCAGACTCTGCAGGATATGCATCAATTATTGAAAGTGTATTTCTTGATACAATGTAGACATATTTTGAATCATTTTTTAGATAGTCTGGTTCATCAACATTTTCAACTTGAACATTTGTTGTTGAATAGTCTGTCCCGCCAGATTGTGTTTTAACTACCGCACTGGAAGGAACTGCCATACCATCAGAACCTGCACTATCAAACATTACTGATTCTTCAATTGCCATGTTTCTTGTAAGAAATCTATTGTCATAGAAGCCTCCTCCAAATAATGTTGATGCTTCAAGAATACTCTTTAGCTCTTCTTGTGATGATATTTTTTTAATATTATCTGTACCTTCAAAATATTCTGATACTGATTTATCAATATAGATTATTTCTGGGGTGGGAGTTTGTGAAACTTGAGGTTGTTGATCAAAATCAATTGAATACATTATTCCTGCTGTAACTATTACCGAAATGGCTACTGCTATTGGAATTACTACTTTTGAACTCATTTCATCCTATCTTTTTTTAAGAGCTAGAATTTAGTGTTTACTACTAATAGAAATCCCTGAAAATCTGGTTTAAAATAATTTATGTAGAATTTAATGTGACTTCAATTGTCACTCTTTTCTCTTTTGCTCTTTTTTCTCCCGGATATTTTAGTTGAGAAATTTTTTTACTTAATTCTTCATCTGTTACTAACTTTGCTTTTCCTGAAAAAATAAAATTGTTGTATTCTATTTTAACTTCAGAATTTGTTAATGCATTTTTGAACCAGTCCCCATCTGGAAGATGTCTTGAAAAGTAGATTTTTCCATTATAGTTGACTGCTCTAAGCATAATTGAATGCTGCTTTCCTGTGATTCTTCCTCTTGTGGTAAGAATTGGTCGAAACAAATCCTCTTTAATTTCCATATGTGATTTTTTTCTGTCAAGTAATTTAACTCCATTGCAAGAAATTTCTGATATTTGGCATGATAAGCAAATCTGTTCATTTCAGATAATGTCAGTTAAACTAGAAGGAATGCCTTCAAAATTAGCTACTGCAGATTCCTTTACTGGAAAAAAAGTCATAGACCGAGAGGGAATTGAATATGGCAAAGTCAAACACATACACATTAACCAAGACACACTAACTGTATGTGGTGTGACAATTCACCAAGGATTCAACAAAGACTACTATCTTTCAGATGATTACATTGACAAATTTTCTGAAGAAACATTACTTCTAAGCAGACCTCCTGTTAGAACAGGAATCCCAGTTGTTGATATTGACAGTCATAAAATTGGTAAAGTAAAGCGATTACACAGACATCCTGATACTAATGAATTAGAATCAATTGAAGTATCTGATGGTTTGATGCATTCAAAAATCCTATCCAAATCAGAAATTTGGGGAATAGGAGAAAAAGTCATTTTAGGAATGACCAAAGAAGAATTCAAAAAAATTGAATAACTTCTTTTAAACTTCTTTTTTCAAAATAACATTTTTTGATTAATCTGTTTTTTTATTACATACATCACAAACAGGAATTCCTTCCTGAACTGTTATTTCTACATTTGATGAGTGACATTTCTGACAGAGTCCTTTCATAAAGTAAATTCTCAAATTGCGCTTTAAATTTTTTATGATGATCTACTTGATCAATACTTAGCAATTTATAATTGAGAAATGCGATCATTGTATTGAACTCAATAGAACTAAAATCCCTCACAAAGTTATTTGGAGATGTAATTGCTGTTAACGATATTTCTCTTTCCGTAAAACCTGGGGAGATCTTTGGATTCTTGGGACCTAATGGAGCTGGAAAAAGTACTACAATAATGATTCTCACTACATTACTAAAACCAACATCTGGGCAAGCTATGATTTGTGGGTTTGATGTAATGACAAATGCAAAAAAAGTCCGAGAAAATATTGGATATGTCCAACAAGAAACAACTGTTGATGAGTATCTAACTGGAAGAGAAAATCTTATGCTTCAAGCAAAACTTAATCACATCCCAAAAAATGAAATCAACAAAAGAATTGATGAACTCTTGGAATTAATCGAACTAACAGACAAACAAGACA
This sequence comes from Candidatus Nitrosopumilus sp., assembly GCA_963667665.2. GTDB lineage: Archaea > Thermoproteota > Nitrososphaeria > Nitrososphaerales > Nitrosopumilaceae > Nitrosopumilus. The sequence goes on along the minus strand of OY763927.2, from coordinate 1,089,936 downwards.
AAACAGTTGGCACCTATTCTGGTGGCATGAGAAAAAGATTGGATATTGCAGGTGGTCTTTTGCATAGACCAAAAGTGTTATTTCTCGATGAGCCTACAGTTGGGTTGGATATACAAACTCGTAGGAAAATTTGGCAATATATCAAAAAAATTCATGATGAATTTGAGATTACAATATTTCTTACTACTCACTACATGGAAGAGGCAGACAAACTATGTGACAGAATTGGAATAATTGATGGTGGAAAGATTCAGGTAATTGATTCTCCAGAAAATATGAAAAAAGCAATGGGTAATGAGGTTATTTCAATTATTTTAGAAGGAGAAAATCATACTTCCTTTTTGTCTGAACTTAAAAAAATTGAATTTGTCACGAAGATCAATGGGGATGGATCTAAACTTACTCTTTTTGCATCAAATGGAACTGAAGTTATTCCAAAAATTTTTCAGATTTCATCAGAACTTAAAATAAAAATTACTTCTATCTCGCTTACTGAACCAACACTTGATGATGTATTCATCTCTTACACTGGACATGAAATTAGAGATGATGATTCTGGATTCAATCGAAAGCGTGAACATGCAAAGATGAAGAGGTTACGTGCATGAATACCTTGATGTATGATACTTATACGATTTTTTGGAGGGAGATTAAGAGATATCAAAAATCTCGGAGTGGCGTTTTAATTCGATTAATCCAACCTGCTATTTGGATTATAGTGATTGGAAATACTTTTTCAGGAACTCAACCACTAATTCAATCCGTTGGTTTTCAAGGAGACTATATTGAATTTATGACACCCGGTGTAATTGTTCTCACAGCAATTTTTACTAGTATTTTTGGAGGTGTCAATACTTTATGGGATAGGCGGTATGGTTTTATGAATAAGGCATTAACTTCTCCAATTTCTCGTTCTGCAATTGCTCTAGGAAAAATGTCTGCAATTTCTTTGATTTCAGCTTTGCAAGCTAGTTTGATTATAGGAATTGCTTTGGCAATAGGTGTTACTTTCCCAAATCCATTAATGATTGCACCAATCATGGCAATTGTAATTTTATTTTCATTGGGATTCTCTGGAATTTCTGTAATGGTTGCAGCTACTGCAAAGTCTCAAGAAACATTTTGGGGCGTGATTAATTTTCTTGGAATGCCATTGTTTATGATAAGTCCTGCATTATTCCCATTGGAATTATTACCAGATTGGCTTGCAACAATTGCAAAACTAAATCCTGTTACCTATACTATTTTGCTTGTAAGAGAGATGATGACCGGTGTATCTGAAGGGGGGGTTCCAATACTGCTTAGCCTTGGAGTTCTCTTTGTGTTTGTGTTTGTAATGATTGGTCTTGCAAGCTATGTGTTTACGCGTGAAGTAAACAAGCCATTTTGACAGAAAGTTGACAAAAATTGTTGCATTTTCAAACAATGGTTGTGTTTCTCTGATTTTGTCATCATAATTTGATGAAATTATTCCTTGCAGTAATGGTATTTTCTGTATTTTTATTATCTAATTCTTTTGCCCAGAGTTCCTTTGGGTTAGGAGATTATGACTTTATCTCTGAATGGGGTTCATTTGGAATTGCACAGTCTGGACACTTTTCATACCCTCAATTTATTGCAGTAGGTGATGATGGAAGTATCTATGTAAGTGATTTGGGAAACAAACGTGTTCAGAAATTCTCAAGCAACGGCGAATACATTTCTGAATGGGGAAACAGTGGAAAACAATCCGGTGAATTTCATTATCCATCAGGAATTGCAGTATCTGGTGAATCTGTTTTTGTTGCAGACCGTGATTTGAATAGAATCCAAAAGTTTTCACTAGATGGAGAATTCATAGCAGAATGGGGAGAAAAAGGAAAACAGAATGGCCAACTTTTCTTTCCAAATGGAATAGCAGTAAACAATGAAACTGTGTATGTGGCTGATACTGGTAATCAAAGAATTCAAATGTTTTCTACTGATGGGGAATTTATCTCATCATTTGGTTCAAGCGGACTTGGTGAAGGTCAATTCCTAACAGTCGTTGGAATTGATATTGATAGTGATGGAAATGTCTATGTCACTGATAAAGGAAACAAAAAGATTGAAAAATTTAATGCTACTGGAGAGTTGATTCAATCATTTCCATTTGAGTCGCCAAACTATACTTTTTCTCCTGAAGCAATAGCCGTTGATTCTGCGGGTGAGATGTTTATTGTAAACTCTGCTAATGATAGAATTTTACATTTATCTCAAGACTCTGATTTGAATCTAAATGTATTTGAGCAGTTAGGACCATATACAAATTCATTTGATTTTCTTTCTGATATAACAATTGGAATTAATGGTGAATTATTAATTGTAGATTCTGCAAACCACAAAATCAAATCATATAAAACTGAATTTTATGTACAGCCTGTAATTGATGATTCTGTTGAAATTTCTGATGAAATCATTGAAGAATCACCAATTGACAAAACAAAGCCTGTAATTGTTGCTCCAATTTCATTAGTAGTTGAAGCTGTAGATTTCCTAACCCCTGTTTCATTTGGTAATGCTACTGCTACTGATGAAAGTGGAATCAAAGCAATAATTCACAATGCTCCAGATGCATTTTCTATTGGTGTGTCCACAATTATTTGGGTAGCTTTTGATAATATTGGGCATGCTTCTAGTACCTCCCAAACAATTACTGTAAAGACTTGTGGCAATACCTATTCTGATTACAATCTCATCGAGGGAACTCAAGGAGATGATGTAATTTTAGGTACAGATGGTGATGATCTAATTTTTGGATTGGCAGGAAATGATATTATTTCTGGTGGAACAGGAAATGATTGCATATTTGGAGGATTCGGTGATGATATTATTTCTGGGAATGATGGAGATGATACAATCATAGGAAATTCTGGTCATGATATCCTTAAAGGAGAATCCGGAAATGATCTAATTTATTCAAATTCTGGTTCTGATGTTATTGATGGTGGTGCAGATACTGATCGATGTTATTCAGATTCACAAAGTGATCTGCTGCTAAATTGTGAAGGCTAGATTTTTTCTATATAGTCCAATAGACTTTATGTTCAAACATTTTAATTCCAAATTTACAATTGAAAAATCATGGGAATGTGGCTATCATGGATCAAATCCAATGAAAAAGAACTCTTAACGATTCTTGATAATTTGGCAAAAAAAGCAGTTGAAACATCAGAAGCTGTAGTAGTTTTATTTTCCGATCTAACCAATGCTGAACATACGGCAAAAATTCATAAACTTGAAACTGAAGCAGATGTCTTAACACGTGACATCTTCACTGAACTAAACAAGACATTCATCACTCCTTTAGATCGTGAGGACATGCAAAGAATTGCATCAAAAATAGATGATGTGATTGATTTCATGGATGGTATTGCTGCAAGAGTATATAGCTACAAAATCACTTCCCCTCCTCCATATTGTGAAGACATGGCCAAGGAACTAGTCAAAGCCACAAAAGAAGTAGAGTATATGATTTCAAAGCTCAAACACATCAAAAATACTAAAGACATGATTGAACATTGTAGAAATACTGGTAAGATTGAACATGTTGTAGATGATTTGTATAGAGAAGCAATCAAAGAACTATTTGAGAGTGATGATGCAATCAAAATCATTAAACTAAAAGATATCTATGAAACAATGGAAACTGCATCAGACAGATGTGTAGATGTTGCAGATGTCATTGAAGATATTGTTTTGAAATATACTTAGGATGGTTCTATGATTGAAATAGCAATAGCAGCAATAATCATTGCATTAATCTTTGATTTTGTAAATGGATTTAATGATTCAGCTAATTCTATTGCTACAGTTATTGGAACGCGTGTTTTAAAACCAATTCACGCAGTAACTTTGTCTGCAACTATGAATTTTGTTGGCCCTTTTATTTTTGGTGTTGCAGTAGCTACAACTATTGCAAAAGGAATTGTTAGTCCAGATGACATTACTGTTTATATGATTATAGGTGGTTTGGCTGGTGCAATCGGTTGGAGTACACTATGTACATATTTTGGATTACCAATTTCTAATAGTCATTCTTTAGTTGGTGGAATAATGGGTGCAGGTATTGCAGGAATAGGTTTTGAAACATTGGTTTTTGGTGGTCTGTCTAAAATTTTTGCAGGAATTGTCATTGCTCCAGTAGGTGGACTGATTTTTGGTTTACTACTTACTGGATTAATAATTACAATATTTGCTAAACGTAGACCTGCAGTTGTGAACAAAACTTTTGGTAGATTACAAATAATTTCTTCAGCCTGGTTTGCTCTAACTCATGGAGCAAATGATGGGCAAAAAACTATGGGTATTATTGTTCTAATTTTGTTTTCAGCTGGAATGATTCCTGAACTTGATATGCCACTATGGGTAATCTTTGCAGCAGCTACTGCAATGGGATTAGGTACTTTCTTTGGTGGCTACAAAGTCATTAAAACACTTGGTATGAAAATTACAAAACTCAAACCATATCAAGGATTTGCAGCAGAAACTGGAGGTGGGATCATGTTAGCAATTTTTGCCACTTTGGGGATTCCTGCAAGTACAACTCATGCTATCACTGGTACTATCATGGGTGCTGGTGCCGTACGAAGAAAACGTGCTGTGCGTTGGAAAGTAGGCAGGCAAATTGTTTTTGCATGGATTATTACTATTCCCGGTAGTGCTGCACTCGGAATTGCATTTACCTATGTGATTCATCTGTTTGTTTGATTTATGGTAATACCTTGGTTTTTATTTCAGCAAAAATTTTTTGAAATATTCAAATGGAAATTTTACAATTAATACAATCCAATCTTCTTACCCCAATAATTCTGTTCTTTTTGTTTGGAATTATTGCTGCCAGAATAAAATCTGATTTGAAAATACCTGAAGCAATTTCAGAATTTTTACCAATCTATCTTCTTGCGGCAATTGGACTTCATGGAGGAATAGAGATGAGAAATACTGGATTTGAGAACATGTTGGTTCCTATGTTAGTTGCAATTGGCATTTCGCTTTTGTTTACTTTGAATCATTATCAAATTCTGAGAAGATTGGGAAAATTCAATCTCTTTGATTCTTATGCATTAGCATCAACATATGGTGCAGTAGGTGCAGTAACTTTCTCTGTTGGATTGTCTTTTCTTAAGAATCAAGGTGTTACATCTGAGGGATATCTTGCAGCTATTCTTGCAGTGTTGGAGCCTGTTTCATTTATCATGGCAATATTTTTGACTAACATGGCAGTTGCAAAACAAATTCGTATAAAAAAACAGTCTTTCAAAAATGATGATGTATCTGACATTGATTTAGGAATGCGAGAAACCAAGACAAAACTTTCTCAAGTATTACATGAATCAATTACTGGTAAAGCAATAGTTATACTGCTTGGATGTATTGTGATAGGTTACATCATTGGTGAGGATGGATTTAGCTCAATTAGTATTGTATTTGATGAGATGTTTACTGGTGCAATTGTTATCTTTATGATTGAGATGGGAATTATTGCTGGTCAAAGACTAGGTGATCTAAAAAAAGTTGGTATTTTTCTTACTGCATTTGCTGTGATAATGCCTACGTTTAATGGAATTATTGGTGTTTTAGTTGCTACTGCAATGGGATTAAGTCTAGGTGGCGCAGTAATGTTTGGATTGCTTTTGGCTAGTGCATCATTTATTGCAGCACCTGCAGTATTGCGTCATGCAATTCCTGAGGCAAAACCTAGTCTTTACATTACATCAGCATTAGGAATTACATTTCCTTTCAACATCATTGTTTTATTGCCAATCATGTTTGTTGTTTCATCCATTGTACATAATGTAGAAGGATCGATAGACTTATTCCATTACATCACACAGGGTTGGATATGAAACTCTATAACGTAAAATTACTCACAGTCACTTGTGAAATTCTTGCGCAAAAAAATATTATTAAAATTTTAAAAAAACATAACATTACAGGATATACAACTTATGAAGTGGAAGGAAATGGTGATCGGGGTTTACGTGGTCAAGGTTTAAAAAATGAAAAAAATGTCAAAGTTGAAGTAATTATGAGAGAAGACAAATTATCAGACATTGTAGAGGAAATATCACGAACAATGTTTGCCAATTTTGCTTTGGTTCTTTATGTCAGTGATGTTGGCGTAGTGAGAACTGAAAAATTTTAACAACAAGAATTATCAGAACATAAAACTGGAATTTTCTTGCTAGTTTTTGTGACATTTGATATTAGTTCTGATAGTTGACTGTTTGAAATTGTATACAATGTCTTTTTTCCTTCATCTCTTGATTTGACAATTCCACATTTTTTTAGTGTCTTTAGATGGTATGACACTAGAGGTTGGTCTTTTTTTAATTTCTTTACAAAATCATTTACACAGAGTTCCTTGTTTTTCTGTAATAATTCTAAAATCTCAAACCTTGTTTCATCACAAATACATTTTAAGAGGCTAATTCCATTCATATCAATTTAGATTTATATAAACTAATATTTATATTATTATTGTGGCTGATATTCAAAATATCTTATTTGTGTGCGTAGAAAATGCTGGCCGTAGCCAAATGGCTGAGGCATTTTTTAGAAAATATGCATCTAAGAAATTCAATGTAATTAGTGCTGGAACAATTCCTTCAACTCAACTAAATTCATTGGTTGTTAAAGTAATGAAAGAGATTGGAATTAATCTTGATGATCAACAACCCAAATTATTATTCGACACGATGATTGAAAATTCTTTTAAAACTATCAACTTGGGATGTATGGATAAAGAATCTTGCCCATCTTTATTTGTAAAAGATACACTTGATTGGAATATCTCTGATCCAAAAGAAAAATCAATAGATGATGTGCGAAAAATTCGTGACACAATTAAAACTGAAGTAATTAATCTAATTAATTTACTTGAGGAATAACTAATGGTATATTCTAATTTACAAATTTTTATTGTAGAGTTGGTTGGAACATTTCTTCTTGTAGTTTTTGCTACTGGTTCAATTGTTTATGATGCTAAAACATTTGATGGTAATCTAGGAATTCCATTTGCAGCTGTTGCACCATTTATTGCATTACTTATTGGCGTGTATGCATTTGGAAAAATATCTCTAGCACATTTTAATCCTGCAGTAACTATTGGTTATTATATTACAGGACACATTACAAAAATTCAAGTATTATATTATTTTGTAGCAGAAATAATTGGTGCACTGTTAGGTTCCTTATTTGTTCTAAGTTTTGTTGGAGATAATGCAGATCTTGGTGCAAATGCACCAAACTATGATTTTTCAATATTTATAATATTTCCAGTTGAAGTATTAGCTTCTGCAATGCTTATGGGTGTAATCTTTTATGTTGTGTATACAAAAGGTTTGAAAGGATTTAGTGGTGTTGCAATTGGTGGGATTGTTGGTTTAGATATTTTATTTTTCGCAGTTATTTCCGGAGCATCAATGAATCCTGCTCGAGCCTTTGCACCAGCATTATTATCTGGAACATTTGATGATTTGTGGATATATCTGACTGCACCATTTGTTGGAACCATTATTGCGGCATTTCTATTTCGTGGTAAATTCCAAGCCCAAAGAGCCTCAAATTACGAATAATAATGACCATAAATACAGCAAAATATTGTCTAAATCTAAGAAATTATTCAATAATGCCAAAAAAGTGATTCCATCAGGAGTCAATAGCCCAGTTAGATATTTTGAGCCATATCCATTTTTTACAAAAAAATCCAATGGTGCATACATTTGGGATGAAGACAACAATCGTTACATCGATTTTTGTAATGGTTATGGTGCATTACTTTTAGGACATAGAAGAAAAGAGATCATACAAGCAGTATCAAAACAACTCTCTAAAGGAACTCTTTATTGTACTCCAACAGAATCTGAATTAGAATTATCAAAATTAATTATTGGAAATTTTCCATCAATGGACAAAGTGCGATTAGTAAATACTGGTGGCGAAGCTACAATGACTGCAATCCGATTAGCTCGTGGATTTACAAAAAAGAAAAAAATAATAAAATTTGAAGGATGCTATCATGGTGCACATGATTCTGTTTTGGTAAAAGCGGGTTCTGGTTCTGCACACAATGGAATTTCAATCTCTGATGGTGGTTTAGATGAGGTTTCAAAAAATACTCTAGTTGTTCCATATAATGACATTGAAGATTTACAAAAAACAATTAAACAAAACAAAGACATTGCAGGAGTTATTGTAGAGCCAATCTTAGCTAACATGGGGTTAATCTTGCCTGAAAAGAATTTTCTTCATGATTTGAGAAAAATTACTAAAGAAAATAATATTCCATTAATTTTTGATGAAGTTGTTACTGGGTTTCGTGTAGCCCCTGGCGGTGCACAAGAACATTTTGGAATCAAACCAGACATTACTACACTTGCCAAAGCACTAAGCAATGGATTTACAATATCTGCTGTAGGCGGGCGAAAAGAGATTATGAATTTGTTATCTCCAGGTGGTAAAGTCTATCAAGCAAGCACTTTTGCTGGAAATCCTATTTCTGTTAGTGCTGCAATTAGTTCCATTAAGACAATTAACAAAATCAAAAACAAACTTTATTCTAAACTTGAATTATACAATTTGTTATTCACTACAGCCCTTGATGATATGGCTACTGATATGCGAATTCCTCACCAGATCAATTTTACATCATCAATGTTTCAGATTTTCTTTACAAACAAACCTGTAGTTGATTATAAGACATCAAAAAATGCAAATGCCAAGAAATTCCAAAAAATGTTCAAAACCTTACTGAAAAAAGGAATATTCATTGCGCCTTCTCAATTTGAGGTTGTTTTTCTATCTGATTCTCACACTGAAACTGATCTAAACAAAACACTTGACGTATATCATGCAGCACTAAAATCGGTGAAAAATTGAAGTACATAGTTGGTGCACGAGGAAGTCAATTATCTGTAGCCCAGACAAACTGGGTAATTGCAGAACTAAAAAAAGTAAACCCTGATTCAGAATATGAAATTAAAACTATCACAACAAAAGGTGATACTGATACAAGACCATTATTTACAATAGATCAGAAAGGAATTTTTGAAAAAGAAATTGATAGGGCTGTTGCACAAAAGGAAGTAGATTTTGCTGTTCATAGTCTCAAAGATGTTCCTTCAGAAATTGATGACAGTCTCATTTTGGCTTGTATTCCAAAACGCGAAGTAGTAAATGATGTCTTTATTTCTTCAGATGGTTCTACACTTGAGAACATAAAACCAGGTGCAGTAATTGGAACAAGCTCACTTCGTCGTGCTGTACAAGTTATTCAAAAAAGATCTGATGTTACTGTTAAACCAATTCGAGGAAATATTGAAACAAGAATTAAAAAAGCATCTGGGGAAAACTATGATGCAATAGTTCTTGCACAGGCAGGAATTACTAGATTGGGTGTTGATGTAAAGTTTTTTCCATTATCAATTGATGATTTTTCTCCATCCCCTGGACAAGGTGCAATTGCAATAGTTGCAAGAGCAGATGATTCCCAAACAATATCAATGCTGAAAAAAATTGAAGATGCTGATTCTAGATTAGAAATTGAAGCAGAACGTGCATTGTCGGACTTTGTTGATTCTGGATGTCGGTTTCCAGTTGGTGCATATGCAAAATCAAACGGTTCTGAAATGACATTGAGTGTAGTGGCATTCTCTGTAGATGGAAAAAAATCAATACAGGTAAACAAAACTGGAGATAAGAAAGATCCTAAATCTCTTGGTAAAAGTGCTGGAGAGGAACTCCGTGAGAAAGGAGTAAATGAACTTGCATTAAATTGGAGAGAAAAAGTGGAGGAATGGAATAAGACATGACAGGTAAAGTATATCTCGTTGGAGCAGGTCCTGGAGATAGTAAATTAATTACATTGAGAGCAGTTGAGTTACTCAAAAAAGCAGATGTTGTTTTGTATGATAGATTGGTAAGCAAACAAATCATCTCTATGATTCCAAAAAGAGTAGAAAAAGTCTATGTTGGACGAGCAGTAGGTGATGATACAACTCATCAAATTACAACGAATGATTTAATGGTAAAATATGCAAAATCTAAAAAAAATATAGTTAGACTAAAGGGTGGTGATCCAATAATCTTTGGCCGTGGTGGGGAAGAAGCAGAGTTTCTCAAAGAAAATAAAGTAAAATTTGAAATAGTTCCCGGAATTACTTCTGGAATTGGTTCTGCAACTTATGCTGGAATTCCTCTCACTCACAGAAAACATTCTTCCTCAGTCGTGTTTGTTACCGGACATGAAGATCCTGAAAAGAAAAAAGAGATTGTCAAATGGAAAAAACTTGCAAAGTCTGTTGATACTATTGTGATTATGATGGGATTGTCAAGAATTGATATTATATGCAAACAACTGATATCTGGTGGATTGGACAAAAATACTCCAGTAGCAGTAATTCAAAATGGAACTACTCCAAAACAAAAAATGATTAAAGGAACAGTAACTAACATTGCAAAAAAAGTCAAAGCAAACAAAATTACTCCTCCAAGCAACATCATTATTGGCAAAGTCGTTGATTTGTCAGATACTATAGGGTGGAAATAATGCTTGATGGAAAAACTATTGCAATCACTCGCTCCAAAGATGATGCTACTGAATTTATTGCACTTGCACAACAAAATGGAGCAACACCTATTCCATTACCAACTATAGAACTAGTCAGCAAGGGAGAAAAGATTGTAGATGAATTCTTGAAATCAATTGAAACATACAATCCAGATTATTCTGTTTTTATGAGCTCAAAGGCAGTCAAATTACTATTTGATACTGCAAAACAGACTGGAAAATTTGATCAATTACAATTAGCAGTTGCAAATACTACTGTAATGTCAGTAGGTCCCAAAACTACAACTGCACTTGAAAATGAAGGAATCAAAGTGAATCATCAACCTACTACATTTTCTTCAGTTGGTGTTGGTGAGGAATTTACAGCTATTCATGCAGTTGGAAAAAAGGTGATTATTCCACGCAGTGGTGCATCAACTCCTTTTTTGAAAGAATTACTAAACAAGATTGGAATTGACGTGTTGGAAATTCATTTGTATGATGTTTGTGCATTTCGAGATACAACACAATGGAATGGATTCAGAGAATTATTCTCACAAAATAAAGTTGATGGTGTTGTGTTTACTAGTGCATCCTCAGTGAGAGGATTCTTTGATATAATGTCAAAAGATTATGATGCAGAAACCTTACTTGATAATCTTGTAAAATTATCTGTAGTATCTATTGGACCATTCACTTCAGATGAATTGAAAAAATTTAATGTAAAAAATACTGTTGCAGAAGTTCATACAGTTTCCGGTGCATTTGATGCAATGAAAAATACTTTAACTGTTGTATAATTTTTGATTATCTATATTCTCCACCACAATCTCCAATTATCTCAAAGAGATTGTTTGCTTTTGTTGTAACTGAAGATATTGCAGATAAATCATCTGAATCAAGCCTCACATCAAATGCCTTAGAATTGCCTTCAATATGTTCTGAAATTCCTAGCCTTGCACCAATAATTACTCCTGCAACTGCTGTCCTATCTAGGATGAATCTTGTAGCAACATTTGCAATACTGCAATCATGTTTTTCTGAAATAGTATCTAATACATCTAACAATTCTTGGAATAATTTCCATCCTCCCCATTCTTGAATCATGTTGTAATATTTTTGAAGGCTTGCAGTGTCAAGATCTGCTCTCGTTGGTTCATCTGCTTTAAGATATTTTTCAGAGAAAAATCCTCCCAACAATGTCCCATATGCTAATATTTTGATTCCATGTTTTTGACAAAATGGTACCATGAGTTTTTCTGCTCTTTGGTCTAGTATAGAATATTGCACTTGGTTTGTAACTGGTGTAAATCCTTTCTCAGTCATTATCTTGACTCTTTCTGTATCAAAGTTTGTCAATCCAACATGTTTTATTTTTTGTTTTTCTTTAAGAGAAAACAAATGCTCGATTGCATCCATGTAACTAAGATTGTTGTAGTCCCACCAGTGAAATTGTACTAAATCTAAAATATCTGTATTCATTTTTTGTAAAGACTGATCAATGTAATACTCTACAATACTTTTTGACATTGGACCGGGATTTGGAACAAACTTTGTTAGTGCTTGTGTGTTTGCTATTTGTTCAGAATTTATTTTTTTTCTAAATTCTCCAATGTATGATTCTGCTGGTCCGTAAATGTCTGCTAAATCCCATGTAGTAAATTCATTATTGTGATAGTCAATCATTGATTTGATTGCCAATTGTTTGTCAATTTGTCCATGAGTTCCAGATACTTGCCACATTCCATTTAGAATTCTGCAAATTTTTAGATCATTTGCTAAATTGATAGTTTCTAGTTTCACTGTTTTTGTATTGTATTGTTTTATTCTAAATTCTTTTCTTCAGATTTGCCACACTCAAAATTTAGCTCAAGCTATTTAGCTCTGCCTATTTTTACTTATGTATTTATAATATAACGGGGTTATTTTTTGTATGGCAACTGAAAATCTTGACATGGATTATTCAAAATATGATTTTAAAGACTCTACAGAACTGTATGTTCACCTTAGTAAGAAGGGTCTCTCAAAGGATACTGTAATTGAAATTAGTAAACTAAAAGACGAACCCCAGTGGATGCTTGATTTTAGATTACGTTCTTTTGAAATTTTTATGCAAAAACCAATGCCAACTTGGGGTGGCGATCTTAGTTCTATTGATTTCCAAAGTATCTATTATTACATGAAAGCAACAGACAAAGTAGAAAAGAACTGGGATGATGTTCCAGAAAATGTCAAAAATACTTTTGAGAAACTTGGAATTCCAGAAGCTGAAAAGAAATTCTTAGCAGGTGTTGGTGCACAATACGAATCTGAAGTTGTATATCATAGTCTAAGAGAAGACTTGGCAAAACAAGGAGTTCTATTTTTGGATACTGATGCAGCTCTCAAAGAGCATCCAGAACTTTTCAAGAAATACTTTGGTAAAATTATTCCTCCAGAGGACAACAAATTTGCAGCACTAAACAGTGCAGTTTGGAGTGGTGGTTCATTTATCTACATTCCACCTGGTGTCAAAGTCGATATGCCTTTACAAGCATACTTTAGAATTAATGCAGAAAACATTGGTCAGTTTGAAAGAACACTAATAATTGTAGATGAAGGTGCAGAAGTACATTACATTGAAGGTTGTACTGCCCCTGTTTATTCTTCAGAATCACTTCATTGTGCTGTTGTAGAACTAATTGCACATAAAGATGCAAAACTAAGATACACGACAATCCAAAACTGGAGTAGCGATGTTTACAATCTTGTAACAAAACGTGCTTATGCATATGAAGGTGCAACAGTTGAATGGATTGATGGAAACATTGGAAGTAAATTAACAATGAAATATCCTGGAATCTATCTAATGGGTGAGAGAGCATATGGTGAGACACTATCAATTGCCTTTGCAGGTAAAGGACAACACCAAGATACAGGCGCAAAAATGGTTCATCTTGCACCAAACACAACATCTAAAACCACATCAAAATCAGTTAGCAGACTAGATGGCCGTTCCACTTACAGAGGATTACTTCATGTAGCAAAAGGTGCTACAAATGTTAAGGCCACTGTAAGATGCGATGCATTGCTCTTAGATGATACATCAAAAACTGAAACCTATCCATACATGGAAATCAATCAAGAAGATGCAACAATCACTCACGAAGCAACAGTTGGAAAAATTGGCGATGAACAAATTTTCTACCTTATGAGCAGAGGATTTAACGAAGAAGAAGCATTAACACTAATTGTTAATGGATTCATGGAGCCATTCACAAAAGAATTACCAATGGAATATGCTGTAGAACTAAACAGACTCATTAAATTAGAAATGGATGACTCTGTGGGATAGACTCCCAATCTTTGATTAACCATGTCTCAAGAAACTCTTTCAAAACTTGGCACTAGTCATATCAATGAGATTTCTTCATCAAGAAACGAACCTGATTGGCTAAAAGAATACAGACAAAATTCCTTATCTGTATATGAGAAATTACCTATTGAAATTTCTCCCCTATACAATAAATACACTGATGCACAAAAAATGGATCCACAACAAGTTTCACTATCTGTATCTACTACAGATACTGTTCCTAGTTTTCTTCAAAAAAGACTTGGAGAGCTAGAAAATGAAATATGTATTATTCAAATTGGAACCAACACCTATAGAATCAATATCTCTGATGAACTAAAATCCAAAGGACTTGTAATTTCTTCTCTAGAAGATGCAATTCAAAACAATTCTGATTTAGTAAAAAAAGCACTGGAAGCATCAAATTCCAATGAAGATAAATTTACTGCACTAAACAATGCTGCATTTAATGCAGGAGTTTTCATTCATATTCCACGAAATATCCAACTAGAAAAACCAATTCATATCTTATCTTGTTTATCTGAAGATGGAATATCTACTATCTCTAGAAATATTATTTTTGCAGATGAGAGCAGCAAGGCAACAATTGTTCAGGAACTATACTCTCCAAAGGCAGAAAAACAACAAGCATATCTTGAATTACTAAATACAACTCTTGCACCTAATGCACAATTAGATTTCACTACACTACAGATGATGGATCAAAGCTCAGTTAGTTTTTGCACACGAAGAACTGACTTGGCTCAAGATGCAACTGTTAACTGGTATTCTGGTTTGTTTGGCGCACTATTATCTAGATATAAAATCGAATATTTTCTAAATGGACCAGGTTCATCATGTAATGATTCTGAAGTTATCTTTGGAAATAATGAACAATCATTTGATATTCAAACTAATGTGACTCATGAGGCTCGATCAACTGAAGGCAGAGTTGTAGAAAAATCAATTCTCAGAAACAAATCAAAATCTCTTTTCAAAGGAATGATTAGAATTAAAGAAAATGCAACAAAATCAAATTCATTTTTGTCAGGTCGCTCTATTCTACTTGATAAAGATGCAAAGTCTGACTCTATCCCAGGATTAGAAATTCTAACTAATGATGTCAAAGCTACTCACTCTGCATCTGTTGCCCAAATAGATGAAGAACAACTATTCTATCTTAATACTAGATGTCTAAGCTATAGTGAAGCTGAAAGGACAATTATTGAAGGATTCTTAGAACCATTATCTCGCAAAATGTCTTTCCAAGTACGAGCATGGATTGCATATCTAGTTGAATCAAAATGGGAAAACAAGGAACTATCAATTAACACTGATGAGGAATTAGCAAAGTTTGTAGAAATTGAGGAAACTCGCTACAACGAAGACGCCGAAATCGAACAACACTACAAGTATAGGTGATCTTTCTGTCTGAATGGATAAAGGCTTGTAATTTGGAGCAGGTAAAAGAAGGACAGCTTTTTGGTTTAACTATTAATGATAAGAAAATTCTTCTAGCTAATCTAAAGGGCAAAATACATGCAACTGATCTAATTTGCACTCATGCTAATGCAGATCTTTCTACTGGATTTCTTAGTGAAGAAGGTATAAGATGTCCATTACATCTTTCTGTTTTTAATTTAGAAGATGGGAAGCCACAAAATCTTCCTGCAGAAACTGCACTCAATGTGTATAATGTTAAAATAGATAACAACGAGGTTTACGTAGAGGTTTAAAATATGCAAAGCACACAAACATCTTTTGAAAATTTGAGAAAAGACTTTCCAATTCTAAAGCGAATTGTAAGAGATAACAAACGACTAGTATACCTTGATAATGCATCAACAACACAAAAACCCAATCAAGTAATTGATTCTATTACTAATTATTATAAAAATTATAATTCCAACATTCACAGAGCAGTATATTCTATATCTGAGGAAGCAACTGAAGCATATGAAGCAACTCGAGATAAAATTGCTAATTTCATCAACGTAAAAGATCGTCAGGAAATTATCTTTGTTCGTGGAACTACTGAGGCAATTAATCTTGTTGCATATTCATGGGGTAGACCCCACATCAAAGAAGGTGACATTATTGTTACTACTGAATATGAACACCACAGCAACATAGTACCTTGGCAACTTCTCACACAAGAGAAAGGTGCTAAATTAGAATACATTGGAATGGATGATAATGGAGAGTTAATTTTAGATGATCTTGACAAATATCTTGCAACAGGGAAAGTAAAACTTGTAACTTTTAGTTTAATGTCAAATGTTCTTGGAACAATTACTGATGTTAAAAAGATTATACAAAAATGCAAGGCAGCAGGTGTTCTCACACTAATTGATGCTGCTCAGGCAGTACCTCACATGAAAGTTGATATTGAAAAACTGGGATGTGACTTTTTTGCATTTTCTGGGCACAAAATGCTCGGCCCTACAGGAATTGGTGTTTTGTGGGCTAGAAAATCAGTTCTAGAAACTATGATTCCATTTCATGGTGGTGGTGATATGATTAGAGAAGTTCACAAGTATGAAACTACATGGAATGATTTACCATACAAATTTGAAGCAGGTACTCCAAATATTGCAGATGTTATAGGATTTGGGGCAGCCATAGATTATCTTACAAAGATTGGAATGGATAATGTACGAGAACACGAAGTAGAACTGACAAAATATGCTATAGAAAAATTATCTGCAGTTAAAGGGATTCATATCTATGGCACAAAAGATATTTCAAAACGTGGTGGTGTAATCTCATTTAATTTTGCAGATGTGCATCCTCATGATGTTGCACAAATTATTGATGGAGAAGGAATAGCAGTTCGTTCTGGTCATCATTGTGCACAAGTTTTAATGGAGCGACTAAATGTTGCTGCAACATCAAGAGCTAGCTTTTACATTTACAATACCAAAGAAGACATTGATGCCCTAGTGAATTCATTAAATAAAGTAGCAAAGGTGTTCAAACTATGAGTGGTAATGCAGATATTTATCATGAAATGATTGTTGATTATTCAAGAAATCCTACAAACTATGGAAAGCTTGAAAATCATGATGTAATTTTCCATGATTCCAATCCATTATGTGGTGATAGTATTGATATTGCTCTAAAAATTGATGATAACAAAGTCACTGATATTAAATTCGATGGAAAAGGTTGTGCAATTTGTATGGCTTGCTCTTCAGTCTTAACTGAAATTACAAAAGGCAAAAGTCTTGATGATGTAAGAAAAATTGAGAAAAATGATATTTTAAGTGAGTTGGGTCTTGAACATTTACAAGCTGTCAGAATAAAATGTGCCTTGCTTTCACTTAAGGTACTCAAATCTGCTCTTTACACGTATCTTGCAGACCATCTTGATGATTCTCAAGATGTAGATAGATTAAAAGAAGATGCAGCAAATCTTTACTAGTATGAGTGATTTTGTTCCTGTAATTCCAATTGTACTTCAAATAAGAAAAGTAATCTTTGAAAAATTCAATGATGTTGATACTAAATTTACAAACGATGAAATTTTTGAGATACTCAAAGAAAATGGTGACATTAACCCATCTTGGATAATTGATGATGTTGAATCATTTTTCAATGAAATTTGTGATTCAGGTCTTGCAAGAAACATTGCACAAAACTTTACAACGATTTGGCTAAAGCTATTTGATCCTGCTGAAAAACTTCACTGCAATGCTTGTAACCATGATATCTATCTTGGAATATCTGAAAAAAGAATATGTCCCAACCCTTCTTGCAAATCTTCTATTTAGATCCGTATTCTATTGCAGCATCTTCAAGTGCTTGAATCATTGGTAATTTTTCTCCTGTAAGATAAAGTACCAATGCACCCCCTGCAGTACTAATATGATTGATTTTATCTGATAATCCTTGTTCTTTTAGTGCTGTTGTCAAGTGTCCGCCACTAACAATTGTTGTAGCCATCGAGTTTGCAACTGAATTGAGTAATTCTTTTGTTCCGTAACTAAAATTTTCTTTTTCAAAAAATCCTGCAGGACCACTGATAAAGACAGTTCCTGCGCCTGAAATTAATTTTGAATAGTACTCTACAGTTTTTGGGCCCAAATCATAAATTTTATCACCTTTACCCATCTCTCTTACATCCATCTCTACTCTTTCTCCATCTTTGTCAATTGCAATATCTACAGGTGTGGCAAAAACATCAGGATATTCACCTATCAAAGAATGTGCTTTTGCTACAACCTCGTCTTCTCTTTTGATTCCAAGTGAAGATTTTATTCTGCCTTGTGCTCGCATAAACACATTCCCGATTAATCCTGTTAAGAGAATATGATCAGCACGACCATTTTGAATCAATAACTTGATTGCCTCAAGTCTATCCTGTATTTTTGAGCCTCCAAGAACAATCACATGTGGTGCCTTGGCAACAGTCATTATCTCATCTAAATTTCTGACTTCTTTTTCAACAATTCTTCCTGCACATGCAGGTAAAACTTGTGGAAAACCAACAATTGATGGATGTGTTCTGTGAGCACTTGGAAATGAATCTAATACACAAAGATCAAATAATTTGGATAACCGACTAACCATGATTGTTTTGGCAGCATTCTCTGGTTTAAATTCATAATTTTCTTCAGCACACAATCGAAGATTATCTAAAAGTAGAATGTCCCCATTCTCTAGATTCTTGATTGCGTTTTGAGCAGCTTCGCCAATTGTATCTTCAACATATTTTATTTTTTTATTCATAAATTTTTCAAGAACTTTTGCGTGTTTGTCCATTCCAGTATAATCTTTATTCCCAACTCTACCTTGGTGTGATGCGATAACGACTTTGGCATCTTTTAATGACTTTAAACTTTCAGTGGCTTCTTCAATTCTTTTAGTACCTAAAATCTCCATTGTCTCTGGATCGATTGGACAATTCATGTCGACTCTCAAAAAAACAGTCTTACCTTTTAGGTCAAAATCATCTAGTGTGAGCACCTTCACGATTTTTCTATTATGCACTTGGTTAAATTCTTTGAGCCGATCAGAATTATTTTATCAAATCTTATTTCTAAACATGATTTACACTTCCAAAACTTATGTATTGACAAAAATTAAAAGATACGTACTTGAGGTTTAATTAATTGCAAAATTGGATTTTTGATATCAGGTCACGTTCCTTTGTGCTGTTAACAATTCTGTTTCTCATTCTTTCTGCATTAGTATACTTTGGAGTGACTGAAAGTTTTGATCAAAGTATAGTTCTGTTTTTCTCTCAAAATGTCGGAAATCCAACATTAGACACCATTATGCAATATGTCACAGAAAGTGGCGAGGTTTTGTGGATGTTAGCATTTGGAATTTTACTGTTAATTATACCAAAAACCCGTAGAATTGGAATTACATTGATGATTTTAATTGTAATTTCAACACTACTTACTGGATACATCAAATGTGGAGTTGATAGAGACAGACCTGATTTTGAATATGAAGGCTCACCATTTCCTGTAGAAATTAGTCGTGATACATACGCATTATTTTGTGAGGGTGGGGCTAATGCATCATATCCTTCAGGGCATGCCGCCAGATCTATGATATTTGGAATAATTTTGGGTTATGCACTATCTGAACGATTTCCACGAGGTGCATATTTACTATTACTATATCCTGTAATGATTTCACTTAGTAGGATCTATGTCTTACAGCATTATCCTATGGATGTCATTGGAGGAGCAGTAATTGGAGTAATGCTTGTTGGAGTAATGGCCAAGAGAACCAAACTTTACAAAATTTTTGATAAATCAAAAACCTAATTCTGTCAAAGAAGCATTACTTATCAAAACTATTGCATAGTGATCTTCATCATGGTGATAAGTCCAATATTTGATATCTCGAATTTCATTTGTTTTTCTGAGTCCTTGTGTTACTCCTGTAGTAACTGTATATCCAATTCTTTTTGCAAGTTTTGATTCTTTTGGCATTAAAACCTTGAATCCTTCTTTTCTATTTCTAAATCCAAGTTTTACCATATCCTCCACTGCCTTTGATGCATCCTTTTCATCTTTTAGATCATATGTCTTTAATATTGGCAAATCTTTTGGATGAAATTCCATGGTTTTAATGAAATCTTTTAACTAATATTTTTTAAAAATTGATTTAAGCGATCATAAATGGTTAATTTTCTTTACTGCTAAGTCAAATCCTAATCATATTATCAATTTAACCGACTCTCTTGTTTTGATTTAATCGTGGCATCATTAGAAAAAATAGTAGTTCAACTACGTCAAAAGAAACATGAAGCATCCAAGCTTAGACTAAAAGCTGAAAAACAACTAAAAGAAATTCGTTCTGTTGAAAGACGTTCTTCTTCAGGTCTAAATTCTATTGATAGAAAAATAGAATCTGAACGTGAAGATGTTTCTGATACCTCTCAAGTTCTTACTAGGAAAAACTCTCAATTAGAGAGCATTGAAAGACTAGTAGCCACAGCCGAGGAACGATTGACACGAGAAAAAGAAGCAATTGAACAAACTGAGCAAGAGATTGAATTCTCAGAAAATTCTGAGGAAAAACAGAATGCAGAATTTAGATTACGATCTCTAAATGACCGAGTTCAGGAACTGATTGCTGAGATTAAAAGTAGGCAAAAAACAGCAAAAAAGATTTTAGATGATGCTACCAAATATTCTGATATTAAATCAAAGATTACTTCAAAAATTCAAAAACAAACCAAATCAAAACCATCCTTGCGTGAAACTATCATATCTAGTCACAAGGCTGCTGAAAAGTTTGCAAAAGAATTAGAAAGACGAACCAATGCAGAGGCCTCTGCTAAAAAGGCATTAGAAAAAGTGTCTGTGAAATTCCAAGAAGTTTTGGCAAAGAGACGTAAAGCAGCTAAAAAGGCATTAGCTAAAAGAATAGCAGCTGCAAAGAAACGTGCTGCAGCTAAAAGAGCAGCAGCTGCAAAAAAGCGTGCAGCAGCAAAGAAAAAAGCAACTAAAAAGAAAGTAAAGAAAAAAGCAACTAAAAAGAAAGTAAAGAAAAAAGCAGCTAAGAAGAAAGTAAAGAAAAAAGCAGCTAAGAAGAAAGTAAAGAAAAAAGCAGCTAAGAAGAAAGTAAAGAAAAAAGCAGCTAAAAAGAAAGTAAAGAAAAAAGCAGCTAAAAAGAAAGTAAAGAAAAAAGCAGCTAAAAAGAAAGTAAAGAAAAAAGCAGCTAAAAAGAAAGTAGCTAAAAAGAAAGCAAAGAAGAAAGTAGCTAAAAAGAAAACAAAGAAAAAATCTAGACGTTAATTTTTTAAAAACAAAAAGAGTTTAAAATTTAAGAAACTTTCGATTGATTATGGATTGATATCCATCTTACCGAATTTACCTTTTGTTAAAGAAACTTCTCCTTTAAACTCATTGATATATCCATTTGTAATGACAACTTTGTCTCCAACATTTACTGCTTTAATGTCGTCACCCCACAATGTGAGTTTCATTTGGTCATCTTCAGTTTCACCATTAGCAATAACTGCATCGCAGACATCAATTGTTCCACCACTTTTGAGATTTACTGTTCTTGGGTCTCCTTTACTTTTAACTTCGGCTTCAACATTGACACCACTTCTCTTTTCTCTTGCTTCTGAAATTGGTATAAATTCTGACATGTATTTTTGAATCAAATTGACACAATTATAAGCTTTGTTTAAAATCAATGGATCATTTTTTAATTTATCATAATAGCAATTGAAAAATATCGGTCATTATCCAATCTCATTGCAGAGGTATCGAAGCCCGGTCAACCGAGAGGGACTCAAGATCCTCAAAATAGGAAATCCCTTCTCTTAGGAGTTCGTGGGTTCGAATCCCACCCTCTGCATTATATTATAATCAAAACTACAATATTCATAAAATTTAGTAACTATTCAAAAAGTGTCTATATTTTGGAAACTGAATGACTTGAGATCTGCTTATGTATTTCAGCCACACCTTCGTCCTTAAAAGAAAGATTGCATCTATAACACTTCCAAACCACTTCAGACATGCTTATATATACGCACAAATTCCTTATAAAGATATTGGATAATTGATCCACTTTCATACAATTCATGATCATTGTTTCCAAAAACATGTAATTTTTTAATTTTTTAATTCATAATGAATTTTTTTCATATAACCTCTCAATCCAAGGATTTAGAAACAAAAAAAGTGACATTATCTTAGAAAGATGTTAGATATTTTTGAAATTTTTGGAGAATATTCGTATTTTGGAATTTTTCTAGTACTAATTGGAATAAATGCTGCTCCAATCCTAATGCCACCTAGCTGGATAATACTGACATCATTTTATCTTCTTGATCCTACCTTGAATGTTATTATTCTTGCTGTAGTTGGTGCAACTGGAGCTACTATAGGGCGATTTTTTCTAAAAAAGATTAGTGGATATTTTAGACGATTTGTTGCAGAAGAGCAAAAATCTAATCTTGATATAATTGGTGATTATCTTAATAACAAAAAATATGGTTATGTTATAGCTTCTTTCCTGTTTGGTGCTACTCCTCTTCCAAGTAACATGTTGTTTATCACATATGGATTAATGCGTGCCAAAAGTATTGGAATCTATGTTGGATTTTGGTTTGGTAGAATTATTTCTTATATGATTATGATCTATTTTGGAAATGCAGTGATATCTCCTTTTCTGGAAATCTTCGAAGACCGTCTTACTGGAATTTTATTAATTGATGGTGTGGGAATTGGTATGGTTGTTCTTTTTGCATCAATTAACTGGACAATTTTAATTACTCAGAGAAAAATAAAATTTGTCAAACCAAAATTATGGAGATTCTAAATGAAAGTTATTGATTCCCTAAAGAATGAAGTTAAAAAAAGAATAGAAAATGATTCTGCACATGATTTTGAGCATACAATTAGGGTATACAAAAATGCCCAAAAAATCTGTAAAAAAGAAAAAGTAAATGAAAAACTAGTTCTAAGTGCTGCTTTATTACATGATTTAGTATCTTATCCAAAATCTGACAAGCGCTCAAAAACATCTTCAATTGAGAGTGCAAAAAAATCAAAAAAGATACTTGAAAAATTTGATTTCTCAAAAGAAAATATTGTAATAATTTTAGATGCAATAAAAGATCATAGTTTTTCACAAAACAAAACCCCTAAAACTCTTGAGGGCAAAATTCTTCAAGATGCAGATAGATTAGATGCATTAGGAGCAATCGGAATTGCAAGAGTTTTTGCTACAGGTGGTTCACTAAAAAGACCATTTTATAATCCAGATGATCCTTTTTGCAAAAGAAGAATTCCTGATGATCACACATGGACAGTTGATCATTTTTTCCAAAAGTTACTCAAACTAGAATCATTAATGAACACAAAATCTGGAAAAGCAGAGGCAAAAAAGAGGACTAGAATACTAAAAGAATTCTTGAATCAACTAAAACAGGAACTTTAACCATAATCAACATATCTGTCATACCGTCTTTCAGTTTCTTCATTTTCTCCTGAGATTATTTTCTTGTATGCATCTATTTTTCTCAATTCAATGTACTTACAAATTGCTGAAAATTCCTCATCTTTTGGATAAGACTCAAAGACTGGCTCTACCATCTTAAAATATTCTAAAACTTTCTCTCTATATTCTTCTCTTGTTGGTTTTTTGATTCCTTTCATTCTAAACCAAATTACTGCCCAAGCTGAGCCTACAACATGTGGTAATTGATCAAATGCTCTTTGAATCTCGTATCGTTCGTCGTCTCTCATAATTCTTGAAGAAACTTTGAAGCTGATTTTGCAAAATATGTGACTATCATGTCAGCTCCTGCTCTTTTAATGGAATATAGAATCTCTTCTGTAATGTCTTTTTCATTTACGTAACCTAACTGTGATGCAGCTTTTACTAATGCATATTCTCCAGAAACACTGTATGCTGCAACAGGAATGTTAAATCTTCTTCTTGTCTCTGCTATTAAATCCAAGTAAGATAATGCAGGCTTTATCATTACAATGTCTACTCCTTCATTAATGTCTGATTCAACTTCTAGCATTGCTTCTCTTGCGTTTGTGTATGGAACTTGGTATGTTTTCCTATCTCCAAACTTTGGTGCACATTCTGCAGCGTCTCTAAATGGAGCATAAAAGTTTGAACGATGTTTAGCTGAATGTGACATTATTGAAACATCAGTAAATCCTTTATCATCAAGTGCTTTTCTTATTGCAGCAACTTGACCATCCATCATTGCAGATGGTGATACAGTATCAACTCCTGCCTTTGCTTGACTAACGGCAATCTTTGCAAGTGTATCAAGACTAGTATCATTATCTATCTTATCTCCTTGAACAATTCCACAATGTCCCATAGATGTAAACTGACAGAGACAAACATCTGCCATTATTACAATTTTATCTCCAAAATTTTCTCTGATCTGAGTAATTGCTTTTTGAACAATTCCATTATCATCAAAAGCTGAAGATCCTGCTTCATCTTTTTTAGTTGGAATTCCAAAAAGCATGATTGCAGGGATTCCTAAATCACTTATGGTTCCTACTTCATCATTAATGTCATCTAATGGAAGTCGCTCCATTTCTGACATTGATTCTATCTTGATTCTGGTCTTTAGATCTTCTTGAACAAATACTGGACAAATGAAATCCTTTGAAGAAAGTGTAGTTTGCTGAACTAATTCTCTCATTTTCTCTGATGTTCTTAATCTGCGAAGACGTCTAGATGGAAATGACATATCAGAAATTCTCTTTGGGTAAAATATAATCTTAGTCTACCTGGTTCTGTTTTTTATAGTCAAACAGTTTGCTTGCTAATTCTACAACATCAGGCTTGCCTTGCTCTGATGCTTTTCTGATGTTGTTCATTGGAGTAGACACAATACTTTCAACAACTGCTTTTGTTAGATCATCAATAATCTTGATCTTTTCCTCATCTTTTTCACCAAGCATATGAAGTGCTTTTTGTAATTCTTTTTCTCTGAGATGCTCTATGTTCTTGAATACTTCTTTTACAAGTGGTTCTGCTTCTAGTCTTTTCATTGAGGCTTCTAATACAATTACTTCTTCGTTAATTATATTTTCAATGGTTTTTACCTTGTTTAATCGTGAATTCATGTTCTTTTCAACCATCTCTGCAATCTGATCAAGATTCATCAATTTCACTCCTCCAATTGTTGCAACTTTCTCATCTACTGTTCTTGGATTTGATAAATCTAGAATCATCAATCCATTTTTCTTATCTTTCATGGCATTTGTGATTCTTTCATGAGTTACAAGAAAATATGGTGCAGTTGTTGCAACAAATAATACATTATAATTTTCAAATCCTGAAAGAACTTCTTCAAATTTGATTGGTACTCCTCCCATTGTCTCACAAAATGCCTGTGATCTTCCAATGGTTCTGCTTGTAACATCAAATGCATATCCTCTTCTTTGTAATGATTTTGCAACAAGAGTCGATACTTCACCAGTCCCAATCAATAAAATTTTCTTTGTCTTTAGTTCATCAATGTTTTCTTCTGCAAGTTTTACTGCCATGGAACCAACTGAAATTCCACCACGACCAATTCCACTAGAGTTTCTAATTCTAGTTCCAACTCTAATTGCTTTATCAAATAAAGTGTTAAGATGTTGTCCTGATGCTTTTATCTTTCTAGCTGAAGTAATGGATTTTTTTATCTGACCCAGAATTTGTTCTTCCCCTAATACCATGGAGTCCAACCCTGATGTTAATTTCAACAGATGATGTATTGCCTCTTGATTTTCAACGAACTCCATATTTTCATCAAATACATCTTCTCCAAGTCCCGTAAGTGATGCCCATGTTTTCTTGATTTTATCTAGATCATAAGTTTTTGATTTACCAAATAATTCAATTCTGTTACATGTTTGAATAATTACACATTCATCCATTCCTGAATGCTTTTTGAATTGCTCATATGCATCATCGATATTTTTTATTGTAAATTTTTCAAGAATGTGAATTGGTGAATTACGAAAAGTTACACGTGCATTTATGATATTTTGATTCATTTCCAATTCCTCAACATTGTAACGGCTTGCCTTTCAGCTCTTTTTAACTGTCCATCTTTTATTAACTGTTCAATCTTCTTATCAACCATAATGCTATGAAGATATTTTTTTCTCTGAGTTTGAGTGTGTATACTTTCTTTTGCTAGTTTTCTTGCGATCTTTTGAATCTTAATTTGAGAAATATCTTCTTTTGTGATTATCTTTTTGAATATTTTCTCTGATTGAATTCTAATCTTCTTTGACATCGCTGGACTACGACCACCTGTAAAAATTGCAATTTGTATCATATTTTCAAAATCAATTATTGCAGGATTTGAAAAGTCACTGTCTTCTGGATTATCAGAACTATACACAATAATCTTACTTCTTTTTGCACTATTGATAATTTTTTGATTTAGATTTTTGTCATTGGTAGTTGTTATGATGATGTTTGGTTTAAATTTTGAAATAAATTTTGTGTCATGAATTTTTTGTTTGTTTAATTTGATTTTTTTTGCTTTTACTAATTTGTTAATATGTGAGTTAACAGAATCACTAATTACCAAAATTTCACAATCTTGTTTTAGCAATGAATTGATTCTCTTTTGTGCCTCATTTCCACCACCTATGACAATTATTGTTTTACCCTGAAGATTTAGATCAACTATCATCGATCAAAAGGACTAGGGTTTCTATTTATGTATTAAAAATCAACGCGTAAAATACCAGCTACATTTTTAATTGAATATACAAGTGACTGACATATTGGCATCTATGGATGAATTAGATAAAGAAATTCTAAATGAGATTCAATGGACATTTCCACTTGTAACAAGACCTTTTGATGCTATTGCTAAAAAATTCGACACTACTCCAGAAATTATCAAAGAACGTCTGAATGATCTAAAGAAAGTTGGCGTTCTAAGACAACTAAGTGCAATTTTTGATACTCGAAAGCTTGGTTACACAAGTTCTCTAGTTGCAATGGAGATTGAACATGATCAACTAGAAAATGTTGCAAGTCAAATTAACCGTCATCCTGGTGTTAGCCATAATTATGAACGTGAACATCAGTTTAATCTTTGGTTTACATTGGCTGTTCCACCTGGTGCAGATTTGAAAACAGAAGTTGACAAGTTTAACGTTCTAAAGGGAATCAAAAAGGTAAGAATGCTTCCTACTTTACAATTATTCAAGATTGGTGTAAAATTAGACATGATAGATGAAAAGAAACATGAGATTGCCCCAACTGAGACAAAAAAAGAAATTAAAAATATAAAATTTGAACCAACTGAAGACGACAAAAACTTTATTCGTGAATTACAAAAAGACATGGAAATTATTGATGAACCATTTCTAAAAGCAGCAAAGAATCTAGGAATTACTGAAAATGAATTGTTTGAAAAAATGAAATATTATGAAGACAATGGAATAATGAGAAGATTTGCAGCAATCTTAAGACATAGACAAGTTGGATTTACTGCAAATGGAATGATAGTTTGGAAAGTTCCTGAAGATAAAATATCTGAAGTTGGTGAAAAGCTAGGTGCATTTCCTCAGGTGAGTCATTGCTATGAGAGACCTACATATCCTGACTGGCCATACAATGTCTTTTCAATGATTCATTGCAAAACTCATGATGAGGCACATGAGATGGCAAAGACGATACAAGATCAAATCAATGTTCCTGAATACCAGATTCTTTTTAGTTCTCGTGAATTCAAAAAAGTTAGAGTTGAATATTTCGTAGAAAAATCTTTTTCATTCGAAGAAACTATACCTGTTTCTTAGAATTCATTCTCATCATGTCCAACTACATGTATTGTACAAAAATACTGATCATTCATGTTGCAATAGTATAGAGAATCATCACCACATACTTTGCATGGTGGTTTTTCATCTTGCTTTGATAGTTTTGTATGGTATATCTTACTTCTACTAGTCACGCTTGAATTCTTGTAAATTCTTGTTAGACTAGTATAATATTCAAGTTCCACTGGGGTTAGTGGTTTCTCGGTTTTAATTTTTTTAATAATTTTTTCCCACTTATCATACTTGCCAATCTTTGCAAGCTTCATTCCCTCTATAATTTCTAATGTCTTTTGTGAATCGATTGGAATAACCATTTAATGATTAATTTGCTTGAGATGTTGCTTTTAATTCATAGGAAGGCCATGTATTGTATAATTCATCAATCTCTTTCATATCTGATGTTGAAATGTATCCACCTTTTGTCATTTCTACATAATTGATAATTTCTTCTTCACTGACCATAGTAGGAAATACTGATGCAAATCCTTTCTTTGTCATTATGAATTTCATTGCTAACTCTGTAATTGTTAATTCATTTCTTTCTGCAATTGATCTTATCTGTTCGACTTTTTCTAATGATGCCTTAATCCATTCTCCTTTTCTTACTGATCTGTGATCCTTTTCATCAATTTTGGTGTCTGCATTTACTTTTCCTGTAAGTATTCCTGATGCTTCAGGAACTCTAACTAAAATTCCAACATTTTTTTCCTCAGCTTTTTTCATCAATTCATTACCAGGTGTTTGTTCTAAGATATTGTAAACTGTTTGAACCGCACTAAGATTTGGTCTATCCATTGCTTCTAGGCCTTCTTGTGTCCAACCAATTGCTGGACCTAATGCAACTTGGTATGTTTTGATGGTTTCGTCTTTAACAAAACTATCAAGTACATTAAAAATTGAATCATCTCTTATGTGAGATAGTTTTGGATTATGCAAACCATACATGTCAAGATGATCTGTTTGCAATCTCTCTAAACTATTTCTTAATGCCTTTCTTGTAAAATCTTCATCAAATTTCTGTGGAAGCTCAGTGTGTCCAATTTGTTCTACTCCTTCAAAATCATAACCATATTTTGTAGAAATAACGATTTCATCTCTCATATCTTTGAAAACCTCGCCAATTAGTCTCTCGCTTTTTCCTTTACCGTACATGTCTCCTGTTTCAAAGAGATTGATTCCTAAATCATATGCTTTTTTGAGCATTCTTTTTGCTTCATCTTCTTCAATCTTTTTGCCCCACCAATCAAGAGCAATTGCCCATGCACCAAATCCTAATTCTGATACTTTGATGTCTGTCTTTCCTAGTTTATTGTAATTCAATTCTATGTCTCCATTTATTCTGATTTCATCATTTATGTTTATCCAAGATTTACATCATTGATTTTTGAGTTTTATATGAGAAATATTTTGATTAGTCTTGGATTTTTTTTGAAATCTATCTAGCCCATGCTTGTAATTAGAGGAATGATGTCCTTTTTGATGCATACAATCATTGGAATATCATTTTTCACATATGTAGATACTTGAGTTTCTCTCAAATCCATGATAAGATCTTGGAAATCTCTAATATCATCTACCTCAAATGCTAAAAGAAAATCTTCATCATGAATTCCAAATGAATATGTGGTGTTTAGAACAATTTGTGGGTATTTTTTGCTTACTCCAATGTGTTCATCCATTATCTCTTGGCGTTTTTCTTTTGGTAATAGATACCACTCTCTTGTTTTTGTAAATGGATATACTATCACGTATTTTTTTGGTTCGTCTCCTGTCACAAATCCCTGAGCCATTGACTCTTTCGCATAAACTGATGGTCGTGTACATGACAAGTATGTTATAGATGGTATAATGTATTTTCCAAATACTGTTTTGTATAATTTCTCAATAACTACTTGAATTTCTTCAACTGTCTTTGCTGCAAACCAAAACAAAAAGTCTGTATCATCTCTTAATCCTAGATTTGAATAAGTTCTATACATTATTCCTGAGTTTTTAATTATATTTTCAACTTCTTTTGCAGATTCTTCTTTTGCCAAGTCTGCCATCCATCTCCATTTAGGATCAACTTTGAAAAATGAGTAATTGAAATAATATTGATCATTGTCTTCTGACATGGTTTCTCCAATTTTGAAACCCTATTTAAACAAAAAACTAAATTTTCTATTGTAGAATCTCGATAATTTTTTGATGAGATTTGTGGCCTGATTTTATATGAACAAGTGTAGTGGATACTCCAAAATGTTTTGCTAGTTTTTTGATGATTTCTTTGCTAGCTTCTCCTTTGACTGGTTTTGATTTTACTCCAATGTTAATTTGGTTGTCTTTAATTTCTAGAAATTCTTTAGAAAATTCTACTTTAACTTTGTAAATCAATGGTTTTTTGAAAAAATTTTCTGTTTAAATTTGATTAGGCTGTTTGTTTAATGACCCATTCGTAACCTTCTGCTTCCAGTTTATCTGCAAGTGATGCATCACCTGTTTTCATGACTTTTCCTTCTGCAAATACATGTACATAATCTAGTTTGTCTAGGAATTTTAGAATTCTGGCATAGTGAGTAATTATGATTGTTGTTGCCTCTTTTCCAGATACTTGACTGATTGCTTTTGCCACTGATTGAACTGCATCAATATCTAATCCTGAATCTGGTTCATCTAAAATTGCAATTTTTGGTTTTAACACTGCCATTTGTAAAACTTCTGCACGTTTCTTTTCTCCTCCAGAAAATCCTTCGTTAAGATATCTTGATAGAAATTCTTCTTTTAATCCTACTTTGGCTAAATTTTCTTTTAGATATTTTTGAAATTCTCTTACTGTAATGAATACTTCTCTGTTGTCTCCCTCAAGTGCTTTGCTTAAAGAGTTGTAAGCTGTTCTAAGAAAGTGAGAAAATCCTACACCTGAAACTTCTGTTGGGTATTGAAATCCTAAGAATAATCCTTTCTTTGCTCTTTCATCTGCCTTTAATTTTAAAATGCTTTCACCATCAATCAAAATGTCTCCTTTAGTAACTTGGTATTTTGGATGTCCAAGTAGTGTGTATGCTAGTGTACTTTTTCCTGAACCATTTGGTCCCATAATGGCATGTACTTCTCCAGGACCTGTCTTTAGATTAACTCCTTTGAGAATCTCTTTACCTTCTCTTGATACATGAAGGTCTTTGATTTCTAATACTGCCATGTTGCGCTGTATTTTATATCGCTATATAATGCAGACGAAATTTAGCTAATCCTAATGATATATTTTTGATAATAAAATGAAAAGGGGGGAGGGTGTAGTGTTATGCCAGAGTTGGTCTCAAAGTAATTTTGAGTTTGTAACATGTTAGAATCTCTTTACATCTATTTCTGATAGTAACTTCTGTGACTCCTGCAACACTTGAAATGTCTCTTTGAAGTACGTTTTGCCCAAGTAGGACTGATGCCACATACAGATATGCTGCTGCAATTCCATTTGGTGCCTTTCCATCTGAAATGCTACTATCTTTGGTTTTTTCTGCAATTTCCAAGGCTAGTCTTTCAACTCTAACCTCAGTTTGTGTCATGTTTGCTATCTTTGAGATGTATTTGTCCATGGTTACAACTGGGGCAACAAATTGTCCCATTTCCATTACCATGGTTCTATAGTATCTTGCTGCAAGTTTTGTTTTTGATTTAACATCTTTCGCCGGACAAATTCCTCGACAAATTTCTTCTAGTGATCTTACCACTTCACATTGTTTGCATGCCATGTAGATTGTAGCAGCTGTAATACTAACTACTGATTTTCCCTTCACATCTACGTGTCCATCCAAGTTTCTGTATATCATAGAAGCAGTTTCCAACACATTCTTTGAAAGACTAAGACCATCACATGTTTCGCCCATTTTTGCTAAAACATTTGCAAGTCTTCTTTCTCTTGGTGAGGAAACTCGTATTCTTTGTTGCCATTTTCTGAGATTGTGCATTTGATTTGCAACTTCGTGGTTAATTGTTTTACCACTAAAGTCCTTTGCACTAATTGAAATCTCAGTTGTTATTCCCAAGTCATGTTGAGAATAAGTTGTTTGTCCGGTTGCTCTTGCTAACCTCATCTTGTCTTCGAGATTCGAACTAATTGTTTCTGGACCACTGTCTGCAATCTGATCAGCGACTACTACGCCACAACCAGAGCAGATTATTTCGCCATTCTGCATGTCATCTACTAATGTAGATTTACATTCAGGACAGTTTTGGGTTTTTAATATATTCATTTTCTTCTTCTCCTAAATTTTTTTGGTGTACTTGCAGGAGCTTGTTCAGATGCGAAAACACTTTTGCCAATGTATTTTTTGATATTATTTGTCAACGGAGTTGCAGATGCAAATGGTCTACTTACTGGACCAATCAATTCCATTACTTTTGCAACTCTAGTTCCTTTTTCGTCACAGAGTATTTGTCCTTCAACTAGTTTGTTTGATAGTTGAATGATTACCCTGCCACTTCCGGCTAGGTGCATTATTTCGCCTACCTCCTGCAATTAAAAACACTAACATGATATTGTTTTCATATACTTCTGTCAACTTTACTTTAGCTAAGAGCTAGAATTGATTTTATTTTGATTGCTTTGACCTTTTTGTAATCAGTTTTTCAGAAATTTTGTTAAGAATTATTGTCTTTGTGGATCCTTTTGGTAAAACGACATATCCTGACCTAACAAATGGTCTTTTAGGAAATCGTACTTTGTCATTTGATTCTGTAATTTCAAATCCAGCATCTTTTGTTGCATCAATCAGCTCTTTTAATGAAGGATCAAAAACACATTTTTCTAATCCAATTCTTCTTCCTTTAGATTTTTTTAAATTCTTGTTGAAATAATCCAACCAGATTACGACATGTTCGTAATCTTTCATTTTATTCCTTTAGTAAAATTGCGTTAGCTATTCCGTTTTGTCCAGGTCTAGAAACAATTCTACACTTACCTTCTTGAATTTCTAAAATTGCACCCTTTGTAATAATGCCACGTCTTTTGTAATCATTGTTTGTTGCATTATCTAAAACTTTGATAATTTTTGTTTTCTTGACTTTAGCATCACCTGTAGATAAATTAACAAAATCAACAGCTTTCAAAGCTGTCTTTCTATTTTTTCCACGGGTGTGTCTTGTTACTGTTACTTGAGCTCCATTAATTGGTTCATTTGGGTATCTGTCAGTTTCATACTTTCGTCTAGTTCTAAGTGGATGTCTTCTTCCACCAGTTATTTTACTGGTTGCTAAATTCTCTACGCACTTTTTCACAAAACCTTGTCTTAGTTACTCTAATTTATACAAAACGCAAAAAATTAGCCTTGAATTCAAATCTGATTAGTTTAGTTCTGTAACAATTTGAGGATCCGGATTTGTTTGAGTCATACTTGCTATTTTCCTTACTTTGGAGAATAGTCTTTGTTTTAGATCTTCTACATCTCCTTGAATTCCAAAATACTTTTGGAACTTTTCTGATGTTGTGTAAATTTTTAATCTCCCAACATTTTGATGACTGATGTAATCTAATTGTCGTAGTTCTTTTAGATGTGCATAAACTCCGGAACCTCTTGTCTCTACAAGTTGTTTTGATGATATTGGTTGACTATATGCAATGTATGATAATGTCTTTAGTGCAGCATTTGGAAGAACAGGTTTTGAAGCATATCTTTTAACAGTAGAGCTGTATTCTGGCTTTAATTGAAATACATATGATTCATCTGGAAGTATGACTACTTCAAGTGCTTTGAATGCTGACTTTGTCTTTTTCATAATTTCTTTGAGTAATTCTAGTGTCTTTTTTCTTGATTCTGTGCCTGAGGCTCTGATTAAGTCTTCTATTCTAAGTGGTCTACCTGCTGAGTAAAGTGCTGCCTCAATTCTTGCTGTTGCCTCATCCAGATTATCAATTTTAGCCAATTATCTATTCATCCTCTAAAATTAGTTAAAGAAATCTTTTCTCCATTATTGATCAGTTTGTTAATTCTTCTTTTATTACTGTAATTTTGATATCCTCTTCAATTTGTTCAAGGTCAACTTTTTGGTCTCTAGCCAAAAATAATATTGCAAAGAAACATCTGATTGAATCTATTTCATCAAGATCTAAAATAATGTCTTGAAGTAACCCAAATCCCTTTACTGATATTTTTTTCATTACCAAGTCTTCATATTTTCCAATTATACTTTCAAGTGAAATGAAATATTCTTGAAAGTCAGGTGCTTCAATTGGCTCAATTTCTAATCGTCTGTTTCTTCTTGATTGAGGATTTGCAATTGTACCTATAAGATTTTGAAGTAATCCCAATAAATCATCTAGTGTAACTGGGTATGTGGATTCATGCCTAAATGGAATGTCTATTAATTCAATATCTATGTCTGTTCTTTGATTCATTGGTTTTTTCTCCATGGCTGCTCTTTGTAATGCAAAAATACTTTCGACTTTCATTCTATAGATTAACGATGATGATAATGCTGCCATTCCTGCAACTTTAAAATCCTTCTTACCTGATTTTTCCAGAATTTTTATTAATAAATTTAAAATTTGAATTAGGTCAATATCCCAAACATCTTTTTTGGAAACAGATGAGGGGCTAAATAGGATGTTTATTGGTTCTTGAGATATACTATTGGGAGTTTCTGACTCACTCATATGATAACTTTTATCATATTCAATAATATCTAAGGGCTCTATTTTTCTCTCACTTCCAGTCAACTCTTATATTGTTATGACGAAAAACTAGCCTATGAAATCTGCTAGAATCATAGGCCCTAATGAGCCTCTTGTTGTATTGGAATTTGAGACTCCCAAACCTCAAGGAAATCAAGTTCTAGTTAAAGTAAAATCTGTAGGTGTTTGTCATAGTGATTTACACTTGTGGGAAGGAGGATATGATCTTGGAGATGGAAAATTTATGAAGGTTACAGATAGAGGTGTAAAATACCCTGTAACTCCTGGGCATGAAATTGCTGGTATTGTTGAAGAAATTGGTGATTCAGTTTCTGGAATATCAAAAGGAGACGAAGTTTTAGTTTTTCCTTGGATAGGTTGTGGGGAATGTCCTGCATGTAAAGTGGGAAATGAAAATTTGTGTGATACACCAAAATCAATGGGTGTTTTTCAAGATGGTGGATATTCTGATTATGCTTTAGTTCCTGATTCCAAATATTTAGCAAAACTTGATGGTGTTGATTTAGATTCTGCAACTTCGCTTGCTTGTTCTGGACTTACTGCATATAATGCTGTCAAAAAAGCAAATGTAAATTCACCAGAATTTTTGTTGATAATTGGGGCTGGTGGATTAGGATTGATGGCAATTCAAATTGCAAAGGCAATAACTAAAGCTAAAATTGTCTGCATTGATAATGATGACAAAAAATTTGATACTGCCAAAAAAATGGGTGCAGATTTTGTTGTAAATACTAATGTTACTGGGTCTTTATCTTCTGGAGTAGGAACTCCAATAGACAAAATAATTTCTATTTGTAATGGAAAAGGGCCTGATAGTATTATTGACTTTGTTAATGCGCCTCAAACTGTGAAAACTGCATTGGGGGTAATACGAAAACGAGGAAATTTGATACTTGTTGGACTTTTTGGAGGATCTCTTGAATTATCTCTGGTAACAATTCCTCTCAAATCAATTACTATTCAGGGTGCTTACACTGGTAACTATAATGATATGGTTGAATTGATAGAGTTAGCAAAAAAAGGAGTAATAAAACCAGTCATATCAAAAAGATATGCTCTTGATGAGGCAAACACTGCCTTAAATGATCTCAAAGCCAGAAAAATTATTGGCCGTGCTGTGATAAATCCATAGTTTGATTTACCATAACAAAATCTTATAAAATAAAAACGTCGAATATTGATATTGGTTTCAAAAATTAATTGTGAAATTGCAGTTACTCATCTGAAAAATAAACAATTCATTACTGCCCATAACCTATTCCTAAATCAAGCTGAATCTTTAAAAAAATCAGATCCTGTCCGTTCTGCTTTATTGTATATGTTATCTGCTGAATGCAAAACTAGACATGGAAAAGAATCTAAAAATGAAATCAAAGAAGCAGGAGATTTGTTTTTAAAATATTCAAATTCAAAAAATTCCAATAATGTGAAAGGTGCATTACTTTATGCTTCAAAATGTTTCTTAAGTTTAGGAGAATTTGACAAAGCAAAAGAGGCATATCAAAAAGCAAAAATGATTGTTTCATCAACAATTCCAGTTACAAGACCCATTGTAATAATTGATGATAGTAAAGCAGTTGTAATGAAATTAGAAAATTATGTCGAAAAATTAGGTTATTCTGAAGTTTATGTTTTTGAGAATGGGAAAGATGGTATCAAAGGATGCAAAAAACTATTTTCTGAAAATAAAGAACCTGTGATTCTTTTAGATATGGGATTACCTGATCTTGAAGGTGATGTTGTTGCGACAAAACTACTCCAGGATAAAATAAATTTACAGATTGTAGTAATTACTGCCGATGATAAGACAACCAAACGTGTTAACAAAACAATCAGTACTGGTGTTTCAGCATTTATTCAAAAACCCTTTACACTTGATGAACTCAAAAAAGCAATAGATGTGGCAGAATCAGAATATTCTTTACTACAATAAAAGTAGAGACATGTTTAGTATATTTGCATCTTTGATATCTATTTCATTAATTCTATAATCAATTAATTCTTCTGAAAATTTTTCCACAATTTTCTGTGATGTGTTTGTTTTTTCAGAATCCACTTGAATCATTATTAACATATTCCATTCTCCTTCCATATTTGCAACTAGAAGATAATTATCTAATTTTGTAATGAATTCTTTGATAGAATCTTTTACTGCTTCCAGTGACTTTGATGGTTTCAGTTTCATCAATATTGCTTGATACTTGTTAATTCCTGATACATCTGTTAGAACTGCTTTGTATCCTTTGATGATCCCACTTTTCTCAAGTCGTTCTATTCTCTTTCTGATTGTTCTATCTGAAACATCATGACCTGATCTAGTTAGTTCTGATGCAATTTCTTTTGATGGGGTTCTAGCATTGTTGTTGAGAATCTCGATAATCTTTTGATCAACTTTATCTAGATTTGACCATGCATCTTCGTTCATAATACACAAAAGTTCTAATGCTTTTTGTATTTTTGGTTGAATGATGCCTCATACAATTTTTGTGACTAGTCTATTCTTCTAAAATCCAACCTGATTCCAAAATTTGCTGATCTTCTAACTCTCCAATTCCAGTTGCAAATCTCCAAATAAATGAAGCATTGGTATCCATTTTTTCTTTAATCTTTAGAAGAGATTCTATTTCTGAATTTAGATTTTTGTCTGCTGTTCCATGTTCTTTACAAAACTTGCATTTTTCATCAAGTGTGATTGGATCCAATTCAATTAATGGATAAGTCATACATGCAAGTGGTCTTTCTTTGTAAATTCTACATGGAAATCCACCATGTGGTGATTTTTTTCCACTGTCTGTATCTAAGAATGGACATGTGTTTCCATTTTTTTCAATTCCCATCATTTGATATGCTAAAATTTTAGTTGGAGTTGAATTTTTCTTATCAGAAATCCCAATTCTTGGAAGAATTTTGATCTCTAATCCATTTAATTTTGCTAATTTTTCTATTCTCTCTTTTTCTTCAGGAAGAATTAACACTCCTATTTTTCCAAATTTTTTACTTGGATAATACTCCCTTTCAATACAACATTGAGAACAATCTTCTATACACCTAAATTCCATAGATTATTTCTCATAATAATAGATAAAATTTCTTGTGTATTGTGCTGTGCATGAATTTCTCACTATCAAAAACACTATCAGTTATATGCTCACAATGTTAATTATACTCATGGGTAAGCGCCAAGTAAAAAATGAAAGTGCTCTTAAAGAAATTCGTCTTCCTGAAGAAGGTGAACTTTTTGGACGGGTATTGAAAATGCTTGGAGGTGAAAATGTCATGATAAAATGTGCTGATAATGTTACCAGACGTGGTAGAATTAGAGGAAAACTAAAGAGAAGAGTTTGGATTCGAGATAATGATATTGTGATTATTGCACCTTGGGATTTTAAAGAAAAAGAACGTGGTGATATAATTTGGAGATTCACATTACCTCAAGTGACATGGTTAAAGGAACAAAATCATATTCCTAAAGATTTTTAGCCATCATTGATTTGTGCTTGATCTTCTTTTGATGACTTACTTAATATAGCGATTAATTATCTGAAAATCAAATGGAACAAGGCACCGTAAAGTGGTTTAACCGTACTAAGGGCTTTGGTTTTATCGAAAGAGAAGGTGGAGACGATCTGTTTGTACATAAATCAGACGTTGACGGATTCATCAACGAAGGCGATAAAGTCGAGTTTGAAGTAGGCGAAGGTCAAAAAGGACCTGCAGCACAAAAAGTCAAAAAATCAGAATAGGCATAGAATTTTTTAATTTAAGATTTCTTTTGTTTTCTTAAATCAGTCTATCTTTTTATTATTTTTAAAAACTATAATTTTGGGTATTACCTTTGTGAGTGATTTCATAAAGGAACAATTTCCATTTTTTCAGAAAATTTTTCGAGGCTTGACCTAATTGCACCTCTACCTCTTTCTAATTTTTGAGATAATTCTTGCACCTTTTCACTCCTGCTTTTTCTATTTGACTTGTCATTCCAATAACTCTTCAAAATGTTGTCTTCGGATTCTCTCCATTTCTCGTATGCTAAGCGGCTTTCTTTCCTCTTTTCTTCGTATGTGTATGTTTTGGCCTTTTCTTTTTTCTTGAATAAACCAAACATCAGTTAGTCACGTGTCCTTTCAAATCTTTTACAATGTTTTTGATTTGTTTTTCAGTCAGAGTGTCTTCTCTCCTCATCAGAAAAAAATTGATTCTATCCAAGCTTGAAACAAAGACTGAACGATAGTTCTTGTTGTATTCTAAATTCCCCTTTATAGATAATAGAACATTTGTTACACGTACCTTTCTGAATATTCCTTGAAGTGAAATCCATAAAACTCTACCAGCTCTTTCAGTTTGCTCGTATGGACTAAAGCTATCATTATTCTTTGCAAAATGATTACTCCAGTTTTTCACTTCAATCATGTATACGCCTTTGTGACAAACTACAACCAAATCCATCGAAGCTGATTTTAGATTCCTTTCTCCGTTATAGGTAAACCAATGATCTAATTCTAAATCTACCCCACACAAAATATGATAACTATCCTCTAGCTTTGATAGTTCATCAATTACTTGATTTTCTCCACTAGTTCCTTTACGAAATAATCGAACCTCTTCTTTTCCAAATTTGTTGATTTGTCTTACGTAGTTCCATTTTTTGATTCCTGAAATAATTCCATCACCTTCATTAGATACCTTATCTTCGAATTCCTTTTTGACTCTGTCAATATCATCAAGATTTCTAACTTCGTTTGGGAGCTTGTTTAGAAGCCTTCTCTCACTGTCTGCCATTCCATAGATAATGGCCATATCCTGTATAGGGATCTATAATATTTACAAATTTGAGCCTAAAAATCACTAGATTGATGATATTGTAAAATCCTCCTGAAAAAGAGTTTAGAATTTCTGTGCAAATATAGGATCATCAGACCACGTGAAGTACCAATCCTTCAGTATCTTTGCTTTTTCTAGGGCTTCTTCAATTTCTTTTCTATATTTTTTAGGTTCTACAGCATCTGCAATATCCTCTTTAGATATTTTCACGGTACCGAGTCGTACAGATATCGACTTGTTAGTCTTTTCCAGAGTCATTTTATCTTCCTTCTTACCAGCAAACCATTTGGAAAATTTCTCTTTTTCTAACTTTGTCATTTTAGATATTTGTAAATCTACAAATCCATGTCTTCCTTTGTGTTTAATTTCGATGTTACTAGGAAAATCAAAATGTCCAATACGAATCCATGTGTTTTGTTTTTGAGGTATGCCCTTGGGAAGTTTCAATTCGTCGTCTATATCAAATGCAATTTTTCTATAGTAATTATGAAATTTTGTCGTATTTTCATCAGGTATTTTTTTAAATGTTTTTCGGGAAAGTTCAATTCCATTTTCTATAATCATTTGTTTGTGTTGTAATCTTTTAGAAGTGGATTGTTTTTTGAACCACTCTAAAAGTTCTTCATAGGATATGCTCTTGTCGTATTTTTTCTTAATTGAACCATCTTCATCATAACGATTTGGGCAAAGAAGACATGTATAATATTCATCACAGTGTTTCTCTTTAACAAGAGATTCCCCACTTTTACGATATCTTTTAGCTTGATTAGGTTGTTCATTGGCTTTAATTTTATCTTCAATTAGTAAAATCACACTGTGTTTGTTATGGACAAATCGTACAGCGATATCACATTGTGTTCCAGTTATTTGGTTAATAGATTTCCAAGCGTTATTAAATTTGTAAGAATTTTTCAATGACATTTTTTCAGCAACCCAATTTTGAAAACCAGGTGAGGAATGTAATTCTTCTACGAAAAGACTATCCATTTCAGTTTCACCTGTTGTGATTATGAGAATTTTTGACAAGTCATGAAAAGTCAAAATTATACTCTAAAAACTAACGGACCATGTGGGATAAATTTTT
This sequence comes from Candidatus Nitrosopumilus sp., assembly GCA_963667665.2. GTDB lineage: Archaea > Thermoproteota > Nitrososphaeria > Nitrososphaerales > Nitrosopumilaceae > Nitrosopumilus. The sequence goes on along the minus strand of OY763927.2, from coordinate 1,049,664 downwards.
CTAACCTTTTTGAAAAATTTCTTTAGAGTAAGATCTTGAGTTTCTTTTGTAAAGATATTCACCAATACAAATCTGAATCTATCATTCAAGCTTTGTGCAACTAAAAGTTCTGCAGTACTAAGACTAAAAAAGTAATTTTCAAAATTTTTTCCTACATCTTTATTTGCAGTAGATTTAATTTCATATACAAGAATACTATCAATGTTTTTGAAAACTTTTTCTCCATCATCTAAATTGATTTCTTTTTTAGTTTTATAATATCAAATGCTCTTCCATAAAGAATCATATTTTTTCTGGCAAACGCAACTGATAGGTTAGTTCTTTGCTTTTTATCAGGTTCATGAAACCTGGAATCTTTCTTAATCAGTAGTGCAATTGCTTTTTTAGCAGTTTGTTGAGTCATTTTATTTTGAATATCTTTTCAATGTCTATAACTATTCCTACTTGTTATTGGTGATTTTGAAAAAAGTAATGTCATATTCAGCAAGCCACCCTGGAGATTCTTTTCTAATCTCATCAATACACCATGACAGTGTTTCTTCCTTTTTTCTTCCCTTGGTTAGATCATGTCTTCTGCGTCTATTATAGTAAGTTTGTAACCATCCATGCATAACACCATCACCACTTGGAATGTGTCTTAATTCTTCTTTTACTATGCGAGTCATTTCTTCTTGGTTCATATATCATCATCAAATTTTCGTAACGTTTCTCTTAGATTATTAAACATGTTTGCTGGTTTTCTTTTTCCTTTATGGATAGAAGATGAAAATGCTTCCATGAATTCTTGAAAAGAGCATGGTTTCCAATAATTCATTCCATATTCTTCAGTAATTTTTGCTTGACATTGCATACAATAGAGTTTTTGTCCTGCATTGATACGTCCAAGAAATTTCTTATGTTCATTGCATATACAACATACTTTTTCTTCACCCATTCTCTACATTCTCCTCAATGAAATTTTTCTAATCAATTTCATACCTGCTCTTAAGAAATTATCATCAATTCCATATTTCTCAAATGTTCTTCTTAGAACATAACTCCGAACAAAAGAAACTGTAGCATAGACAAAAGTAATTGCCAAGTTTGCAACTAGAGGATCCTCTTGAATCCAGCCCATAGATATTGGCAAAATTAGAATTCCTACTGCATATCCTATTGGATAGCCCCCAAAAGAATTGACAAAGGCTTCTGATGCACTTTTTTTCTTGGAATCAACTGTAAGATTACTCATCTCTTTCTCCCCACCTATGATGACAACCATTGCATACCCATTTTGGATCATCAAATGAAATCTCACAGCCCCCACCAACAATCTCCTTTTTTGCTATTGCCTCAAGATACCATTCCATGTTTCCTGGATATCCATAAAAAATCCATGCAACATTTTTACTCTTACATATTGGACATGGTGGAGTTTTCTTAGTCAATGTTTGAATCTCCTAATTTGAGGAATATTGCTAATTACTACAACACATGTAATGATAATCCCTAAAATTACAAGTACAACAAAGTGCGATTGAGTAACTTCTGTTATTACTTCCAATTATATCCCCTCAATCTTGCAAGTTCATCATATCCATCAGCAATTCTGTCTTCAAAAAATCTAACCATACCTTTATGATATTGTAGATTAATTTCTGCTCGTCTCAAATCTTCTTCTTGATATGATTTTGCAAGAAACTTTGGAAGAATTCTTGTTATTTTCATTTTACATCTTCCTGATTTTTCAAATATTCATCCAAAGCTTGTTGAATGTATTGTTCAATGTTATGATTTTTCCAAGAAATATGATGGATATTTTTTTGGATTTCTAGGTGTTGGTAATACACCTTTACATGTTGGTCATGTTGTTGATTGATTATTTTTGATGTCATCAAGATTAGATCACTCCTTTCAATTTCTTCAACAAACTATCCAGTGATTCTGTTTTAGATTTCAAAGTAGCATCGATCATGTTAATTGATTCGTGCATCTTTCCGTTCATTCTCTTTACAGAAACTTCAGAACCAAAATCAGGTTCTTTTTCATCTACTTTTGGAAGTACTTTACTTATCATCTAGTTACCTCCATAGAACATTGGTTCGTCATTATCTTCGAACTCTCGGATAATTCTAGGATAAAAAGAAGCCTTTGAATTAAATCCGTTTTCTTGAATTATGTTTTCTTGTTTCATGATATAATTACGTAATAGAAATTATTATATACTATCAACATAGTATGCATACTATAGATACCATTATGAGCAAACTAGCCACGTTTCGAGTACATATTGCCCCATTAGGCTTTGAAATTGATAGAATAGTCCTCCCTCTAAAAGAAACCAAGGCAGATAAACTATGGTTATTGGTTCATGAAAAAACTAGTGAAGACAAATCAGGGCCATACCTTGAATTAATTAGAAAAAAATGTAAAAAACTTGGAGTAAAGTTAGAGATATCTTATGCAGACAGATTGAGCATATTCAAAGTAATAAAAGCAGTAAAAGAAATAATTTCAAAAGAAAAAAACAACTACATTTATGTCAATGTAGCATCAGGTTCTAAAATTCAAGCAATTGCATGTATGATGGCATGCATGATTCTAAAAGAATGCAAAAATATTCAACCATTCTATGCGGAACCTGAAACATATGCCGCATTTGAAGGAAAACAACAATCCTTTGGAATCAAAGATACAATACCATTACCAACATATGAAATACAAACTCCAAAACAGAAACTATTGGATGCATTGAAAATAATTCATGATGCAAAAAATCAAAAGATTACCAAAAAAGAGATGGCAGAAATTGCAGAAGAGACAGGACTAATTACAATTAATGCAGAAAAATTAAATCATTCTCAAGCAAGATTTGCAAGTTTAGATAAAAATATCATAGAACCCCTAAAAAATGAATGGGGATTCATTGAAATTGAAAAGATTGGACGAAACAGATGGATAAAAATCACTCAAGAAGGAATAGATGCATCTGAGTTTCTAATCTAATATGTAGTTACTTTATAATCACAAATATCTTTGTAAGAGCAATTTCTACATGGTTTTCCGGGTGTAGCATCAAACTCTTCATTTAGAATTGATTTTGTATTTTCTTCTAATTGTTTTTTAATTTCTTCAACTTTGGTTGCATCAACATCATATGGTATAGTTTTTTCATTTCTAATATAGTATAATGAACTTCTTTCTGGTAATTCATTGTAGAGTTTTTCTACTCCCAAAGCATAAAGATTCATTTGAATATCTTCTGAAATATTTTTGATAATTCCACTGGGAATACTTTTACCTGTCTTAAAATCAACAATATGGTATTTCCCTGCAGGTGTCTTTTCGATTCTGTCAATATCACCTGTAATCTTGATACCTTCAAACTCTAACTGAAACTTCTTTTCCACATCCACTACTGAATTGGGGTTTGATTCTAGCCATGAAATGTATGTTTGAAGCATATTTTCCACTAATTGACGATCTTCTTGCTCCTTTTTCTTGGGTTTTTTCAAATACGCATTAGAATTCCAGGTCTTTTCAAGCGTCTCAAGGGCTTCTTCATAGGTAGGTTTTCTGCCTTCCATTTCAATTCCAGCCAGAATCTCCACTACCTTATGAAATGCATTTCCCATGTATTGGGCAGTTCCTTGAATAGTAGGCACTCGAAGAACATGTGAAAATTTGTACTCTAGTGGACATTCCTGATAGACTGAAAATTTAGATTTTGATAATCTTAGTTTCTCTTTGTTCACTAGTGGAATTTTGTTTTCAAATAATTGACTTTCAAGTTCTTCATTGTCTTCTGATTTTAGAAATGATTCAGCAGAGAATCCATCCAAAGTTTTATTTTTCTCAAAGTAATCAATTTTAGCAAGATCAATAATTCTCTTAACTGCACTTTGAAATTGCATCTGATTAAGATGTGTAATTGCTTGTCCTGCATAATCATTTTTTAGAATATCTAGTCGCTCTTGGTCTTGTAGCATTGATTCTTGAGTTTTTCCATTAAAGTCAATTAGTTCAATTAAATCATTTTCATCATAATTTAATTCGTCTAAGAATTGTGATGGTTTGTTTGGTCTTTTATTGCTAGTGTATTTTATTGGAAATATGATGAATAGTTGGTTAATTGCTCTAGTCATTGCTACATAGAGTAATCTTCTTTCTTCTTTGATGTAACTTTCTTTTCCTGTATCATGCATCATTAATCCTTTTGATAATTCATCAGGAACATAGAATGTTTTTGGGTTATACTTTAGTGGCATTTTTCTTTGAGCAACATCTACAACAAAGACAAATGGAAATTCTTTACCTTTACTTTGGTGAATTGTAGATACTTGAACTGTATTATCTGATTCTAATCCTTCTTCAGTTTCAATATCAAATTTATCAAGTGACTCAAGATATCCCAAGAAATCGTCAATTGTACCATCAGGATTTAGATTCTCAAATTGTTGAGCAATCTTGAAAATTTCTTTTAGAATTGTTTGATAATTTCTATTCTCAAGAGTATCTTCTCTTGTAAGACTCTTGTACAAATCCGTCTCTTTCATCATTACTTGTAAAATTGATTCGCTGACACTTTGCATTGTTTCAAGTTTGGTAATCCTTGAAAACAAATCAGATAATTCCCTTAATTCTGGTTTTTGGGTAATTTCAGAAATATCATCACACAATGAATCATAAACAAAGTCATTATCAGTATCTGATTTTCTAGCCTTTCGTGATGCCTGATACATGATTTTTGAGATGTTTTGCTCTGAAATACCATGTAGCCTCAAAACACGGTAGATGTGCATGCCTGAAGTAGTTGGATTTGCCATAATTTTCAGATAAGAAAGCATGTTTTTGCCTGTGGCCGATGTGAAAATCTTTGTATCTCCTACATAGTTGGCAGGAATGTTAAAGGCATTCAGTGACTGGGCAAATTTCTTACCATCTGCTCGTTTTCTTGATAATACTGCAAAATCCTTGAAAGAATATTCTGAATTAGAATTTAGAATCTCTTTAATTTGGTTTACCACATATTCAACTTCAGCCATATCATTATTGCAACGAACAACAATTGTCTTTGATTTATCATCTTTGTTTGAAAATAATTTCTTTGGTTCTCTACTTATAATTGGTTCTAGTAATTGACCTGCAAGCTCAACTAGATTTTTTGGACTACGATAGTTTTCTGCAAGTATTATTTCTGTTGAATCAGGATATGCTTCTTTGAAATGCTGAAAAATTCTATCATATGCTCCTTGGAATTTGTAAATGCTTTGATCAGCATCTCCCACTACTGTGAGATTTCCTTCTGGTGTTAGTTGTTGTACTAGTTGAAATTGTGCAAAGTTGTTGTCTTGAAATTCATCAACTAGAATATGTTTGAATTTCTTTTGATACTTTTTTAGCATGTTTGGTTTTTCTTTTAGTTTTTCATTTGTAAGTACAATCATATCATCAAAATCAATTAGTTTTGCACTTCTCAAAAATTCTATATGTTTTACATAGACTTTGTGCAAGTCATCTAGCATACGAAGATAATCTCTTTCTTCAATATTGATATCTTCTTGGCTTTGTTTTTTATCTAAATATTCTCTTAATTCATCAGAACTAACTAGTTCATCTTTGAATGTACTAATACCATCAATTAGTGATTCAATTACTTCTGCTGCATTGTTTCCAATTTCAATATGTTCAAATCCAAAACTGTCAATATTTTTAAGACCCCATACCAAAAGACTTGCTCTATCTATTACATCTGTAATACCAATTCCTGTTTCAAGGACATTATCTCCTAGAATGTCATGACAAAATGAGTGAAATGTACTAATTTGCATTTCAGAAACATCTCCAAAAATTTCTTCTAATCTGTCTGACATCACTTGGGCTGCTTTTTCAGAAAATGTCAGGCATAAAATCTCTGATTTTTTGGCATGATTATTTTCAACTAGAAATTTTATTCTTTCAACAATTACTCTTGTTTTTCCACTTCCAGGACCTGCAGAGACTAAAAGGGGACTATCGAGATGTTCTACTGCCTGTTTTTGAGAATCATTGAGAACCAAGTATTAGTTTATGATCTCTGAAGTTATTAAATTATGAAGAGTTCATCATAATTTCATATTAATAGAAATCTTTAGAACGTATAATAAAAAACACATTTTGTCTAAAAAATGGAAATTCCAAATACTCTATTTTCTGAAACAAAAAGAAAAGAACTTTGTACAGGGAAAAAAATTTTACCAAAACAAAAAACACCTGTAAAAAAATGGAAAGAGCGTTTAGACGCTGACGAATTAAAAATAGAAACACAAAACAAAGGACATTTTAGAGATTTGATGATTGATGCTCTTGGATATCCAAGAGAAAAAATCCGAGAGGAAGTAAATAGATTAGATTTTAGCTATATTCCCCCTTCTGGATCTGGTGGTGTTTTATTTGAATTAAAAAGCAGAAAAAAGAAATTATTTGAATTTCAGGGTTATGATAAAAAAGAACAAGATACTCCGATTACACAAGCAATTACATACATTGAAAAAAATCCTGAAATTGATTATGCTGTAGTTACAAATTTTGAAGAATTTGTACTCATTACAAGGGAATCTATGAGAGCAGAATGTTACAAATTTACATTTCCACCTAAAAAAATGAAATTATTAGAACAAGAAATCATAGAATTCATTTCTATATTTTCCAAAGATAGTATAGATTCAAGATTCATAAAAACATTAAAACATGAAACTGAAGTTGAAGAAGAAGATCTTACAGATGATTTCTATAAACTATATCATCAAACAAGATTAATGTTAATACATGCCTTTCAAGATAAATCAAATGTAGATAATGATGATGCAATAAAATTTGCTCAAACTTATCTCAACAGATTAATTTTCTTATTTTTTGCCGAAGATAATAATCTGGTCAAAAAGGATATATTTTCTGATGGAATTTTGGCACTTCTTAATTCGGGTGACGTTAAAGAAAAAACCACTAAAATTTCAGATTACATTCAAACAATATTCTCATGGATGGATACAGGTAGTAATGAAATTGACAATAAATCCGGTTTCAATGGAGAATTCTTTAAAGAACCTATGGATAGGAATGCCTTTTTCTACGATTTTAAAGAAAAATCCTTTTTTGATAAAATTACAGAAAAAGTTCCAGTACCTGAGAGAGTCAAATTAAACAAAATTCGTCAAAATGCTGTAGATCGTTACAATGGAAAAATTAGTCCAATAATCATTAATCTGCTCAAAATGGATTCATATGACTTCAATGATGAACCTGATGATTCCAAGGATCAAGATACAGATGAGTATCATGAAAAAATCAGCGTCAATATTCTAGGACATATTTTTGAACAATCTATTGGTGATTTAGAAGAATTACAAAACAAAAAGAAATCTCAAAGAAAAAAAGAAGGAGTTTTTTATACGCCTGAATATGTTACAGAATACATTTGTAAAAATACAATTATTCCATATCTCTCAAAAAAAGGTGTAACTGAACCACACCAACTAATTTTGGAATATAAAGATAATATCCAAGAATTAGAAGATAAATTTCAAAAAATCAAAATTCTTGATCCTGCTTGTGGTAGTGGTGCATTTTTAGTGAAATCTGTAGATATTTTACTTTCAATTCATGATGAAATTCAAAAATTTAAACAAAAAGGTGGTTCTTACATCCATGCAACAAAAGGAAAAAGATCTGGCACTCAAAAGTGGATGACATTTGATAAAGAATCCGAAAAAGTTTTTGCAAGAGGTATAATCAAAGATAACATCTATGGTGTTGATATTAATTCTGAATCAGTTGAAATTACTAAATTAAGTTTATTTTTAAAAATAGCCTCTAAAGGAAGACAGTTGATTGGCCTTTCTGCAAGAATCCAACATGGAAATAGTTTGACTGATAAAAATGATGATGGGACCGGATTTGATTGGAACGCAGAATTTCCAGAAATACTTAGTGAAAAATTGCGTGATGAACCTGGGTTTGACATCGTAGTAACAAATCCTCCATACGCTAAAGAAATGGACAATAAGGATACTTTTGAGCCTGTAATCAATGCTGATTTGGGTGACTATCATCAAGGAAAGATGGACTATTGGTATTTTTTTGTACATAGAGCAATTGAAGTTCTAAAAGATGGAGGACGATTTGGATTAATCACCAATAGTTATTGGTATAAGAGTTCAGGTTCTAAAAAAATGATTCAAAGAATTAAAGATAATTTAATTTTAGAAAAATGTGTAGATTTTGGGAAGATCAAAGTTTTCAAAGACGTGAGCGACAAACATATGATTCATCTATATCGTAAAAACAAGACACAAGCAAACGATAAAACAACATACATCAAACTTGACAAAAAAGAATTCAAAAAAGTAATCTTGGAAAAAAATAAAATCATCAAACCATATTCAAAACTGTTCACTCCTGATCTTTCATTGGATTTCTTTCCAGATGAAATAGACTTTAAAAATTGCAGTGACTTGGGTGATGTCTATAATTCATCAACAGGTGTTCAAGAATCTACTGATAAAGTAGACCAAAATGCACTTGATGAAATTGGTTCTAAAGAATTCCAAGTAGGTGATGGAATTTTTGTTTTATCTGAATCAGAAATGAAATCTCTTAATTTTAGCAATCAAGAACAAGAAGTTCTAAAAAAATATCTCGTTAGTACTGCAGTTGGAAAGTATTCAATTAGTTTCAAAAATGAATATCTAATTTATTCTGATGAAGGAGTTAGAGAAAAAATCTCAGATGGCGAATATCCTAATATTCAAAAACATCTAGATAATTTGTCTCCTTTCATTACATCCGTAAATCATCCTTATGGCTTACACAGACCTAGACCTGATCATTTTTTTCTCAATCCTAAATTAATTTGTAAAGGAATGTTTTCTTCTCCGGAATTCTATTATGATGAGGAACAATATTTTGTTGGATTTTCTTTTTCTGTAATTTCTAAAAAAGATTCTAACTTTGATCTCAAATATCTTTTGGGTCTTTTGAATTCTAATATGGCTAGATATTGGTTCAATAGATATGGAAAACACAGAGGTGTTGGAGTAGATATTGGTGTAACAAAATTTAGATTATTCCCTGTTTTTAATGCAGATGAGAATCAACAAAAACAGATCATCTCTCTAGTAGAAAAACTGTTGAAGAATTACAAAAGTAAAATTGAAGAAGAGCAAAATTTCTGGAATCGCGTTTTTCACAAATTCAATATTTCATCAATATCTACAGATTTTAAAAATTTCTATACTATCCAATTTAACGAATTCTTGTCTGAACTAGAAAAAATATCTCAATCAACTTTAACTCCAACTGAACAGGAGGATTGGGAACAGTATTTCAAAACAAAAACTGATTCAATCACAAAAATTGATAAAGTCATTTCTAAAGACGATCATGAATTAAATGATTTAATTTACAAACTTTACCAATTTTCAGATTCTGAAATTTCTATTTTAGATAAAATTCCTGAATGAAATATGTGAAATATTATACTCTAAATCTCGTTGAATCTCAGATACTCTACTTTGTAGAACAATCACAGGCACCAGCATTACCTATCACGACATTTTCCACGTGCCTAAAAAAGCTAGAATTTTGCTTCAAAGACATTCAACGTGCCTTTGGTAGAGGTTTCATAGCTTTTTCTCCTTTAATCAAGTCTTTATTCAAAGAGTCTTCATAGCTTTTTCAAAGTGACTAAGCAAGGAATTTTATTTCTATATTGTAAAAAAATTTCTTAATACCCCTGTTAATACCCGCTTTTAGGGTATTAGTAGGAATGAAAAGAGGACAATAGATAATTTTAAAATCATTTTTTTATTCATAGAAAAAATTGTGGTCCCGTGGGGCGGAGTTGAACCACCGACAACCCGGTTTCTGTATGCCTGATATGCTGTTATTCGGTCAGCCATCTAAAGCCAACAACTACAGCCGGAAGCTCTACCAGGCTGAGCTACCACGGGACAAGGAGAACGAAGATCTCTACTATTAAAAAACTATCGTAGACACTTTACACCTTTGATCGTATAACGTACTATACGCATAAATACCCTGAATCGATTTTTTAGACAATGTCAAAGCTATCCTTATCTTATTCTGGATATGTTTGCGCTCCGTATTTGCATACGCATGAATCTATTGAACTAAAAGAATCTTGGATTCATTCAAAAAATATTGAAAATTTATTTTTTGTTACAGGTACATTTTCTCGTGAAAGCAAACCATACTTTTCTGATTCTACTAATCATTATCTTTTAGCCAAATTCAAAGATAGTGAAAAAATATCTAATGATCTTACTAAACATAACCAAGAAAAAACCTCCTTTGTGTTTAATATCCAAGATGATCTTTTCCAAAGAGAAGTTCAAGGGGAAACTAATTTTGTTTCAGTATATTATCTAGAATATGGCGAAGATGCTGAAGACCTGCAAGAAATCGCAAATCTCTTAATAAAAAGAGAGAAAATTGAAAAAGCAGGACTAGGAAACATGAATACCTTTTGTCTGAATACTTCAAAATTCACTTTTCCATACTCTGAAAATATTGTAGTCATTGAAGTTGCAAGTGAAAAGAGTCATCAAAGTTTACAGAAATACTGTGAACAAACACGTCGTGATGTAAACAGAAAAGGATTGACGATGACTAATTTATTGAGTCTCTCACTTCTTGATCAACTAAAGTAGAAAAGTTAAATATTCGAGTAAAAACTGTTTTTGCATGAGCAAGCCATCTGATCTTGGTTCTTTGAAAATTGGTTCATACATTCTATTACCTCATTCTGATCAACCCAGTGGAGAGCCATGCAGAATTGTTGAATACGATACATCAAAACCAGGAAAACACGGTTCAGCAAAAGCAAGAATTGTTGGTCAGGGAATTTTTGATGGTCAAAAAAGACCTCATGTAGGACCAGTCAGCATGCAAATTCACATTCCATTAATTAACAAAAAAGTGGGACAAATCATCTCAATTATTGGCGATACAATACAGGTAATGGATTCTGAAACCTTTGAGACAATTGATGTATCTATGATTGATGATGAAGTTAAAGGAAAATTAGAAAACGGACAAAATGTAGAATACTGGGTTGTTATGGATAAAACTAAAATCATGCGCATTAAGAGCTAGTGTGGGTGCTGATGATGAGCGGAAAAGCCGTCTGAATTTTGATGAGGATTATGAGTAATGAAGCATCCTTTTTCAACAAATCTCAAATGTTTGTTGAATTAAATATTTTTTAGATAATGAAGTTAGCTTCTCTTTTTTCAGGTGGAAAAGACAGTACATATGCAATCTATCTTGCACAAAAACAAGGACATGAAGTTATATGCCTTCTAAGTATTTTTACAAAATCTGAAGAAAGTCATTTACTGCATTATCCGAATTTGCAATGGACAAAATTACAATCAGAATCAATGAACATTCCACAATTAACTATTAATTCTGAATCTGATGAAACTAATGATGAATTATTTGCACTAGAAAAATTATTACAAAATGCTAAAGAGCAATTTCATATTGAAGGATTAGTTCATGGTGGAATCAAAAGCCAATTTCAAAAAGAAAAGTTTGAATCACTTTGCTCAAAATTAGATTTAGTTGCAATAACACCATTATGGAATACAGAACCAGAACAATACATGAATGATTTACTAGATTCCAATTTTGATTTTATAATAATTACTGTAACCTCTGATGGTTTGGATGACACATGGCTTGGAAAGGAAATAACAAAATCTGATATTGATACTTTGAAGCAATTATCTGAGAAATTTGGGTTCAACTTAAATTTTGAAGGAGGCGAAGCTGAAACATTTGTGGTAAACTGCCCTCTCTTTTCAAATTCGATCAAAATCAATAAAACCAAAAAAATATGGGATGGGTATAGAGGAAGGTTTGAAATAATGGATGCTGGATTGAATTACAATGCTTGATGGACTAAAGGAGAGTTTAGGTGCTGCAATCAAGAAGATTGTAAAGTCTTCAGGCATAGATGAAGAACTAATCAAAGAGCTCTCAAAAGATGTTCAAAGGGCATTACTGCAATCTGATGTTAATGTCAGATTAGTTCTTGAAATTACAAAACAACTAGAAGAACGGGCACTAAATGAGACTCCTCCTCCTGGCCTTTCACGAAAAGATCATATTATAAAGATACTTTATGACGAACTTTCAAAATTACTAGGAAATGAATCTGATTTTGAGTTTAAACCTGGAATACAAAATAAAATAATTTTAATTGGAATTCAAGGCAGTGGTAAAACTACAGTTACCGCAAAACTTGCCAAATTTCTTACTAGACAGGGATACAAAGTTGGAGTAGTAGGTGCTGATACCTATAGACCTGGAGCACTAGTTCAACTCAAAACGATGTGTGAAAAATCAAGTGTTGAAGTATATGGTGAAGAAAACAACAAAGATTCTCCTAACATTGTAAAAAATGGATTAAAACATTTTGCAGGACAACCCTTAGATGTAGTTCTAATTGATACTGCAGGACGACATAAAGAAGAAACAGACTTGCTTGAAGAAATGTCTAGAATTAACAAAGTTGCAGAACCTGATTTAGCATTACTTGTAATTGATGGAACTATAGGACAACAATGTTACGCTCAGGCAGAAGCATTTCACAAAACTATTCCAGTGGGTGGTGTAATAATTACAAAATTAGATAGCTCTGCAAAAGGTGGTGGTGCACTTGCAGCATCTGCAGCTACTGGTGCACAAATAATGTACATTGGTACTGGTGAACGAATTGATGATTTAGAAAAATTTTCTCCTACACGATTTGTTGGACGATTACTTGGAATGGGTGATATTCAAGCAGTACTAGATTTGGCAAAACGGTTAGAAGATGAAGGTGATGATGTAAGAATGAAAAGAATCTCTAGTGGAAGAATGAACATGGAGGATTTCTTATTTCAGTTAGAAGAAGTTACCAAAGTAGGCTCACTGAAAGGAATTCTTGAGAGTATGCCTGGCATGTCAGGAATGGTAAAAGAAGATCAACTAGATCAGATGGAAGGTAGAGTAGAAAAATGGCGATACATCATTCAAAGTATGACCAAAGCTGAAAAAGCCAATCCCTTGGACTTGCTTAACTCATCAAGAATCAAACGAATAGCTCGTGGTTCTGGCTGGCCAGAAGGTGAAGTTAAAGAACTTATCAAAAATTACAAAAACTCCAAGAACATGATGAAGGCATCCAAAGGACGCCAAATGCAAGGTACACTTAGAAAAATGGGATTAGGATAGTCTTAATCACAAAAATCTCTTCTGAAATGTCTAATTATCAAAAAATCATCCCTATTGTAAAACCAATCTTAAAAAAATATCCATTGTGTGACAATTGTTTGGGGAGACTGTTTTCAAAACAATTACATCTTTCATCAAACAAACTTCTTGGCAAAAAACTTAAAAAAAATCTAAACTCTACTCAAAAATGCTATATCTGTAGAAATCTGTTTGACAATCTAAATCATTTTTTGAAAATGATGATAGATGTTTCATCAAATTATTCTTTTGCTACATTTAGTGTAGGTGCAATGATTAAACCTTCAATTATTGATAGAGATGATTTCATTCGCTCAAAATACAAACTAAAAGGAATTGATGGCATAAAGACTGATGTATCGAGAGAATTAAGAAAGTCATTTTCTAGAAAAACAAAAAAGAATATTGATTTTTTGGATTCAGATGTGACTTTTACAATAAACTTGAAAGATGAATCTTGTCAATTACGTTCAAAATCAATTTCTTTTTCTGGAAGATATGTCAAAACTCAAAGAGGAATTTCACAAAAGCAAAAGTCTTGTTCTAATTGTTCTGGAAAAGGATGCAGAACTTGCAATTTTCATGGTATTTCAGAATTTGATAGTGTTGAAGGAATAATCTCCAAATTCATCTTTGAAAAATTTGGTGGAACCACTGCTAAATTTACATGGATTGGTGGTGAAGACAAATCTAGCCTCGTTTTAGGTACTGGAAGACCATTTTTTGTTAAAATTCAAAATCCTCTTAAAAGAAAATTAAAATCAACTTCAATAAAATCCAAATTTCTTAATATAATTAATCTCAAAATTGTTCGTGAATCTCCAAAAAAACCTCTTAAATTCAATTCATCAATTGAGTTGAAAGTTTCTACAGAAGATAAAATTGATTCAAAAAATCTAAAAAAATTAAAAGAACTTCAAAAATATCCTGTAGTAGTTTATGAAAAATCTGGAAAACGTTCTGAGAAAAAAATCTTATCTGTAAAATATAAAAAAAATTCTAGTAATACATTTACCTTATTTATCAAAGCTGAAGGAGGGTTACCAATCAAGAGATTTGTAAATAGTGATGATGTCTCACCTGGAATTTCTCAAATTCTTAATATATCGTGTATGTGTCAAGAATTTGATTTTCTTGATATTGAAGTACAATGATAACAATTAACTAGTGCCAAAATTGCAAAACAGCATGCCAATTAGAAAAAAAGGTAAACACAAAAGACGTGCTGATCAAACAGCTGATAGACGTAAAAAAAAGAAAACAAAAGCTGGAAAATCTAGATCCTGATCAAATCAACGTTTTTACATTCAAAATTGTCGATGTGGAACATTGGATCCATTAATCCGTTTGAAAGATGCTCATACAAAAGGAATCATTCCTGATGATGTGTATGACCTTACAGTAGAACGTTTTCCAATTACTGTTGCAGGAATAAATAGAATTGAAAAAGCCTCAGGAATTAAATTCCCTATTGCCTATGTGGAACCTTCTCTTGTAATATCCTCTCCAGATCCAAATTCTTATGAGTATGGAATTTTGTTCGCAAGAACAATTCCCGTGATGTTTGAGGAAAAATTTCAGGTTGTAATCCAAATTTCTGCACCTTTGGTTGCTTATGGGCTCAAAGGAACAATTCATGCAATTCTAGCACATGAATTTTTACATTTTCTGGAATTAATTAGAAAAATTTCAAAGATGGAGTTACTTTCAGATGAAATTTCTGGCAATTTATTTGAAAATGTTTACAGTGATGAAACAAGGTTGTTTGAACCAAGAGTAGTCTTCAAAGATCAAACTTTGTTAAATCATATTACAAAAAAATTCCCTGCTGGTTTTCGTGATTATAAACTCGAAGACAAGGCAATAAAATTTTGGGCTGATAGAAATCTCCCTAAAACCAACATCTCTTTGGATACTAATACTGTAAAATTATCTGTAGAATCTCTTTCTAAAATAAAATTAGCACCTGCATTTATTTCAAAAATCGAACAACTACAAGAAAAAAGTTCTAAAATTCGTAAAAAACGCTTGTATTAAATTCTAAATTTTTGTCTTTCAATAATTTTTAATAAATAGAATTTTACTATTTAAATTCTGTTAGTCCACATTTTCCACATGTGTTTCTATCTTTGTGTTCTGACATAAACACACCTTTTCCACATCTTGCACAAACTTTTCTAGTTTTTGTTAGTTTGTCTCCATCAACTTTGTAATATGAATAAACATTTGGACTAGAACCTTTCTTGCCAGCCATTACTCAGCCTTTTCCTTTTTTGGTTCTTCAGCTGGTTTCTCTTCTGCTTTAACTTCTGCATCCTTAGCTGGTTTCTCTTCTGCATCCTTAGCTGGTTTCTCTTCTGCATCCTTAGCTGGTTTCTCTTCTGCATCCTTAGCTGGTTTCTCTTCTGCACCTGCTTCTTCTGTTGCCTTTTCAGCTTCTGCTAGTTTGGCTTTTGTCCTTTCTAATCTTGAAAAAATTGTTGGGTTGATCTGTCTTTTTGCCAATCCTTCATCATCATAAACATAGAAAGTTCCTGTAATCAATGGTTTTCCAATATGATTTTTTAATCCCATTGGAATTACGACTTTACCATCTAGTTTGAATTCTTTAGTAATCATTTCAACTGCTTCCATTTTTTTGAGTTTACCTCCTAATCCTGTAAAATTACATGTTAGCTCTCTTCTGGATAGGAATGTGTTATCTACATCTGTGATAGTCTCAATAATGGACATGTACCCAAAATCCTTTGGATATTTCATATAAACCTTGATTGTAATTAGAAAAGAAATTTAAGAAATTCTTGTAAATGAATGCCATGGAACGCTATATGCTACATTTTAAAAATAAAGACTATGGTCCTGAACATTCCCGTGAGATAATTAACAGGGCTAGAGATCTTGCATCTGATCTGAATGCGTCGGTAAGAGTTTGCAGAATTGCCAGAAAATTTATCGAGTTAGATGTAGGGGTTGAAAAAGAGGACCTTGACACACTTGTTGAGCGATTATCTCCAATTGGACCTCTAGATAATATTCGACATGTCGTAGAAGAAGAGATAGATAGAGAACAAGGTATCAAAGATGGAATTTTCTACTTTAACAATGAAAGATTTTGGGAATGCCATGAGGCGTTAGAAGGTGTCTGGAAACAGTGTTTTGGACGAGAAAAAGAAGTTCTTCAAGGAATAATTTTATTTGCAGTTGCATATGCTCATGCTCAAGAAGATGAGCTCAGTATTGGAATTGGCATGTTGTCTAGAGTTTTAGAAAAATTAGGTACTTCTCCTTCTGTTTATCATTCAATAGATGTAGATAGAATTAGAAGCAAAGCAATTGAAATGCAACAATCACAGATCTTGACTATTTTTGAGATTTAATTAATTCTAAAGCTTTTGGAACCACTTCTGCACCTTGAAGCAAGCCAATACTTCCTTTCTTAGCTTGTTCTTCAGTCATTCTTGTTGTGCCATCATTTTTAATAAAATCACCTGAAACTAAAACTGGAACTGGATCATCACTATGTCCTTTGTTGATGCATGGTGTTGAATGATCAGCTGAAATTATAATTGCAACTTTACTTGAATCAATGTTTTCAACAAGAGTTTTGAAGAATCTCTGATCAATCTCTTCTATGTTTTTTGTCTTCCCAATTGCGTCTCCGTCGTGACCAAACTCATCTGGTCCCTTAAGATGAACGTATATTGCATTTTGAGTCTTCATCGCATCAGCAGCTACTCTTGCTTTTTCCTCATAATCTGTTAGTCCACCAGCTTCAAATGTTTTCATCTTGAGAACTTCTGAAATCCCAAGCTCTACTGGCATGTCAACTATACATGAAAATTTCATTGCAAATTTTTCATTAATTGGAATCACATTTGGATATTTGTTTCCTGCATCTCTAAGCAAAATACAACTTAGTTGCTTTTTGTTTTGTTCTTGTCGTTTTTTGTTAATTTTACTCTCTTTCATAATCTCAATTGCTTGATCTGAAAACTCATTAACTAGATTTGCTGTAAATTTAGAATCTTCAGTTCCTTCTAATGGCAAACATTTTTCAATTTTTAGAAAATCCCCAACGGCTTTTGCTACTCCCATACCGCCAATATTGCTGTATGCTGGGTCTGTATTGGTAATTCTTGCAGAAAGTTTTTGAGAATTCACTCTGACTCTAACTGTTACTCTGTGTCCAATTGTTGGAGAAACTACAACTGATGTATCAGGATGTGAAAATTTGATCTTTGCTTCAATTTCTTTTGCTATACTCAATGTATCTTCTTTTTCAATACGTCTCCCAGCTCTTCTATCTGTAATTACTCCTTCTTCATTTAATGTAGAAAAATTCCCTCTAAGTGCTAAATCACCATCTTTAAAGTCAATTCCAATTCCTATGGCTTCAATCACTCCACGACCAACATATTCTGTATGATTGAATTTGTATCCTAACATGTTGAAAACAGCAATGTCTGATTCAGGTGCTATTCCCTTTCCAACAGAAATTACTTCTCCTATTGCACCATTACTGGCAATTTTATCTAAAGTTGGTGTATTTGCAGCCTCTAGAGGCGTCTTTCCATCTAAATCTGGATGTGGAAGATCCCCAACTCCATCTAAAAGAACGTAAATCAAATGAATATTTGAGTTATCCAAAATATCCCTGTCTTTCAAAGTTCTAATACTTTCCTTTAAAGCTTACATAAAAAAATGCGATCAAAATAAAATATGAAAATAAATTTCTACAGATTTTTGATTTTCAAAAACATTTATTTTTTGATGAAAGTACTATTTTCCTAATATTGTGAAAATTATATTGCAATTTTTTTTAATTTTGACATTGAATAGATCTTAGTAAACGTTTTAACAGACATTTACTTCAAATAATAATTATGGGAGATATGCGTAAGGGTTATGTTTCCGAGCGTTTCATGATTGTTGCAAAAAAAGACGATAAAGTTGTCGATCCAAAAAAATTTCCTTTTGCTCCTGGTAATGAATCCATGACAAATCCTTCTGTTTTGTCTCTTGTTGAAAAAGAAGGAATGCTGCAACGTCTTCAAGACAATGAAGATGAAAATGTAACGAATTGGTCAATTAGAGTTTTTGAAAGTAAGAATCCAATAGTTTCAATTGACACTGAAAACTCTTACAGTGATAGGCCTTTCTACAGTGAACCTGCATATGGTTATCATTACATTGTAGTTACAACACCAAATAAAAAAGATACATTTGCAACAATTGATACAGAACAATGGTCAAACGTTCTAGTTGTAGTTCAAGATAGATTGAGATGGCTTTATACACAAAAAGGAGTAACTTATGTTACAATTTATGGTGATCATGGCGAATTAGCTGGTAATACTAATCCTCATCCTCATCTTCATCTTTTGACACTTTCCACAATTCCTCCAATAATTGAAGAAGAAGCAGAAGCCTCTCACAAAATTCTAAATGAAAAAGGTGTTTGTCCTATGTGTCAGGTAATAAATGAGGAGATTAGTGGTCCAAGACAGGTTCTTCAAACAGAAGGATTTATTGCATTTTGCCCATGGGCTCCTTCATATCCATATGAATTTTGGATTTCTCCTAAAAAACATACCACTAGTTTCTCTAAAATTACTCAAAAAGAAATCAATGATTTATCCTTAATTCTCAGGTCAACTTTGGGCGGTCTTTCAAAGGCTGTCAAAAATGTTTCATATAATTTGGTCTTCCATCTTTCTCCTGAAAAGAAAAACAGTAGACAAATTCATTGGCATATTGAAATATACCCAATTACCAAACCCTGGTCTGGTTTAGAACGTGGATATGGAATTTTCTTAAATGATATCTCTCCTGAAGAAGCTGCTGAAAAACTTGGTGCAGCATGCAGGAAAGAATTAGCCAACCTAGTTGGAATTGAATGATTTTTTGAATGGTTTATTTATCAACTAAATTTTGTTAGAATTATGGCAATTGAGAAATGGCTTGCAATTACCAGTGTTGCTTTGTTTGCAATGTTTGCGGGAGAAATGATTTCAGTTTACAACTTTATGATTAATATCCCTGAGGATGATGGATTTTTGAGATCATTTTCAGCAGATTCAAAACTAATTCAATTTGTTTCAATTGGTGTTGCCCCAGCTGGAATTTTAGCTGGAGTTGCTTTTATCATGTCAAGACGATATGGTTCAAGACCAATTGGAGGAATGATTATTGCAGGGGGAATAATTTTGTTAGTAGGAATGTATGTTTGTTATTCTATGCTAAATAGAATTGAAGATAATTATATTACAGATGCAGTAAGATTCTTACCCATTTTGTTTATGGTCTTATCTATCCTTGTTATGGGTGTTGGAGCTTATTTATCAAAACAAAAAAAGATTCGTCCTAAAAAAGAATATTTCTAAGTGTGATCAAATCTTAATTCGTTTGCTATATGCTTGAAACCAAGTTTTTCATAAAATGGTTTAACATCCTCTGTACAATCTAAAATCGTCTTGTAACAACCACGATTCTTTGCAAATTTAAGAAGATATTTCATAATTTTTTCACCTATTTTTTGTCCTTGAAATTTTTTAGCTACTACAACATCTTCTATATGGCCTACTAGCCCACCTTTGTGAATGAATTTTGGTTCAATCAAAAGTGTTGTAGAACCTACTATTTTTCCATCTAATTCTGCAACTGCAACTATGTGATCTGGGTTTGAATTAATTTTTTCAAAAATTTCGTCAGCTTTATTTTTGTCAATATCACTTGCTTGTCTTAATGTATCAAGTGTTGTTAGAAATCCATTCCAGATGTCTTCTTTTCTTAATTCTCTGATTATTGGTTCACTCATTTTTATTTTCAGATCTTTCCTAGTTTTTGAATATAGTCTTGATATGCTTTTTTGTAAGATGCCTTGTTACCAATATCTGTAAATCCTTTTTTTGTGATAAAACTATTAACCAATTTTTTTCTATTCATAGCTTTTTTTATCACATCGTCCATTCCGTATGGCTTATTTTTTGGAATAAAACTCATAATTTTAGGTTCCATAACATAACATCCCATGTTTACATTAGCTTTAATCTCTGGTTTTTCATTCCAGCTTAAGACTTTTCCAGTTTTGGAGGTCTCAATTACACCATAAGGTAAGTTTGTTTTGTATTCATTTAGACTCATGGTGACAAATGCCTTTTTCTTGGTGTGTTGCTTTATCATATTTCTTAAGCTAAAATCAAAAATTGAATCACCATATATGCAAACAAAAGTATCATCAATGAATTTTTCTGCAGTTTTGAGTTGACCTGCAGTAGCTAGTGGTTTATTTGAAATTGCATATTCTATTTTAACTCCAAATCGTGTACCCTCTTCAAAATAATTTTCAATAGTTTTTCTGAGATAACTAACACACAACACTATTGATTTGACACCATTTTTCTTTGTCCAATCAATTAGATGTTCCAAAATTGGTTTTTCACCTAATGGCAACATTGGTTTTGGAAGAAATTTTGTGTATGGTTGAAGTCTTGTACCCAATCCTCCAGCAAGAATAACTGCTTTCACAAATATTATTTCGTGGCTGACTATTTATGTTCAAGGATAGATTCTGACTAAACTTGTATCAAATAATTTTTAAAATTTTTTTCAAAACATTGTTTGGATTTTCTCCAAAAATTATAATCATAGGTTCTTTTCCAAAATCCCCTTTGTGATAAATCACATCTGGTGCTTTCTTTGAACTTTTAATTGCACTTTTTATTCCCCATTCCATTGTAGAATTTTTCGATTTTACATTTTTAGGTTCTTGATTTCTATCATAACTAGAAACTATCAATTTTGAATTTTTTATTTTTAGTATTATGGAGTTTTGATATTTTAGATTTATTGCAGAGCAAATTTGTGGAAATTTTTTATTCATTGTTAATACTGCTGTTGCAACATGTTTGGAACCTCCATATGTCAAATTTCCTGCAATCTTTACATGTTTTCCAGTTTTAACAATTCTTCCTGATATACCTAGAATATCTTTTATTGACTTTGGTTTTTGTTTGGAATATACAAAATTGGTTTGGCATTCTGGTATGTTTCTATAGATATTTTTAATTTCTATAAATTTTGTAATGGAATTTGATAATTCTGAATTGATTTTATCATATTCTTGAATATCTGTTATTGCAATTCCTTTCCCTACATTTTTTGCATTTTTTATTGAATTACGAGTAAATTGTTTGGCAAATATTACAGATTCTTTTATGCTTTTATTTTTTGCAAGTGCAAAAATTATGGCTGCAGAATAATTACATCCACTACCATGACTAATCTTAGATATTTTGTCTCCTGAAATTGAATAACTATTGTTTTTTTCTAGTACAATATCTAATATTTGATTATTTTTTGTCTCAATTCCTGTAATGACAACATTTTTTGCTCCCATTTTTTGAATTATTTTTGCAACTTTTTTAGGTGTATTTTTTGTATTGATCTTGGTTTTTGATAAAATTTCAGCCTCAAATTTGTTTGGTGTAATTATTGTTGCAAGTGGAATTATAAATTTTTGAAAATCTTTGATGGCTGATCTTTCTATTAATGATCCACCCGTAGTTGATTTTAGTACAGGATCAATAACTATTGGAATTTTTAATTTTTTTAATTGATTATAAAGTACTTTGATAATTTGAGAATTGTATACCATTCCAATTTTTATTCCGTCAATTTTAAAATCTGATGTTACGGATTCCATCTGATTTTTTAGAATTTTTTGTGATACTGGTTCAATCATTCCAAAGTTTGAAGTATTTTGACCTGTAATTGCAGTAATTACTGTTAAACCGTGTACATTAAATGATGAAAAAGTTTTGATGTCACTTTGAATACCTGCACCTGAAGAAGGATCAGAACCCCCGATTGAAAGTAAATTCATAATATTTTCTTATTCTCAGCACTAATCTGTTTTTCCTTTAAACCTAGAATTTTTACCTATGTGTGGTTATTTTTTTTGATATCAATTTTATACTTTGTTGATTTGTTTAATACCTGTGACTAAAATTCCAGTGATTAATGATTCATCACCTGAAGAATTACGGTGTACAACTTGCTTGTTGCCTATGCAATATCAAGCAAAGAAAGATGACAAATTCTTGTGGCAGTGTTTCAAATGTGGAAAACAATATCTTGTTTCTGGAAATACTGACAATAACATTGAAGAGAGCTGGAGTCCACCTAGATAATAGATATGTCTGAAATAGAGTCAGTGAAATCTAAAAATCAAAAACTTCAAAATTATATTTCATTAGTTATATCTGAAATTGAATTGAAAGAAAGAGTTAATGAGATTAAACAAAATTTTGAAAGTTCATCTGATTCTGAACAAATAACCGCGCCTATTTTAGACAGAATTTATAAAATTACAAGTGAAAAACTCGACTTAGAAAAAGAATTACATCTAAACTGATTTAGATTATTATGATGATTGAGTTACACAATCAAACGAACAAAATTCATCATTCATATTGTAAAATTCTCTACCACAATGTTTGCATTCTTTGATGGTTCCCAATAATGATCAATACACAATTATGACATATAAGATCGATCAATTTTCTTAATATAGTGTAATGAAATTTTTTAGCGATCAATACTTTTTGTAATTTTCATGATTGTTTAAATCAGGTAAATGCATAGATTACTTCATGGCAACTCAAATGACTGCTGCACGACGAGGTGTTGCTACTGATGAAATGAAACAAGTGGCAAAAGATGAAGATGTTTCACTTGATTGGTTAATTCCAAAAATTGCACGTGGTTCTATAATAATCCCAAGTAATAATATTCGACCACAAAAAATTCATAATGTTGGAATTGGTAAAGGCCTTAAAACTAAAGTAAATGTCAACATTGGAACCTCTACTCTAAATGTTAACTTGGACGAAGAAATTGAAAAAGCCAAGATTGCAGTGAAATATCATGCAGATACACTAATGGATCTTAGTGATGGTGGAGATGTTAAAAAAATAAGACAGACTCTTTTGGATGTTACACCAATTACTTTTGGAACTGTTCCAATTTATGAAGCCTACAATTATGGGGTAGAAGTTCACAAAAATCCTTTGAATTTAACTGAAGATGATTATCTTAATGCGTTTGAAAGTAATGTAAAAGATGGAGTTGATTATGTTACAATTCATTGTGGGATTACAAAAGATATTGCAAAAAGAATCCTGAAAGTTCAGAGATATGGTGGTGTTGTAAGTAAAGGGGGGACAATTACTGCGGCATGGATGTTGAAACATGACAAAGAAAACCCATACGTGACTCATTATGACTATCTTATTGAAATGGCAAAAAAATATGATGTAACATTTAGCCTTGGAGATGCTCTTAGACCTGGCTCAATTTTGGATTCTCATGATGAATTACAAGTTCAAGAAATGATCAATATTTCACAATTAACAAAACGTGCACATGAACAAGATGTTCAAGTGATGGTTGAAGGTCCAGGACATGTTCCACTAAATGAGGTTGCAGCAAATGTTAGACTCGCAAAGTCTCTAATTGGTGATGTACCATACTATGTTCTTGGTCCTTTGGTAACTGATATTGCATCTGGTCATGATCACATTGCAAGTGCAATAGGAGCTGCAGTTTCAGCAAGTGAAGGAGTTGATCTTTTATGTTATCTAACTCCTTCTGAACATTTAGCTTTACCAAATGTCGAAGAAGTAAAAGCAGGATTAATTGCATACAGAATTGCAGCTCATGCTGGTGATCTTGTAAAAATTCGTGACAAGGTAATCAAATGGGATATGGAAATGACTGAAGCTAGACGTACTTTGGACTGGGAAAAACAACTTGCATTATCTATAGATCCTGAGGAGGCAGCTAAAATTCATAGTAGAACTGGACAGCATCCTGGAAATAATGTTCCATGCACAATGTGTGGTGGAGCTTGTGTTTACATGATGTTGCCACAGCAAAAAAAATATCAAAAAGAAAATAAAAATTTACAACAGATTGAATAATACTTTTTGAAGACTAGGAACTGTTTCGTAATTTTCTAGTTCTTCTACATTTATCCACTTGAACTCAGAATTTTCCCAATTCAGCTTTATTGTTGGATTTTTTACTTCAAACAAAAATGGAAATATCTCCCATTCATGATTTTCATATTGAGGTGAATTAATTCTCATCTCTTCTGAAGTTTTAACAAGTGTGATCAAATCTTCTGTTATTCCAACTTCTTCAAAAATCTCAATCTTTGCTCTTTTTAATGGCTCTTCATTTTTTTCTATAATTCCACTAATTCCAGCCCATAATCCCTTCATTGATTTTACTTTATTACTTCTCTTTAGAATCAATAATTTTTCATTATCTTTAATGAATGATGTAACTATTTTCGTTGAGCGCATATCTGCTATTTTTCAACGGCTTTTACCATTTTTGTTAGTCTTTTGTATGATTCATTGAGGTCAGTATGCTCTGCAAGTTTTTCCTGAACCTCCTTGATGTAAGTAACGACCTCTTCTGTTTTTGATTCTTGAACTGCTGTGAGTAGTCTACCTACATCCTTCCAAAGTTCCTCGGCAACTCTTCGAATCTCTGGGTTTGCAATAATTGTTTCAATTAATTCTGGAGATTCAGTCATTATGCTTTCTGCTAATGTCTTTTGTACTCTAAAAGTAGTTCCTGACATTTTTTCTGTTAGCATCATCTTTTCATCTTTTGAGATAATTTTTGCAAAAACAACATTCATTAAATGGGTTAATCCTAAAATCACGGCAATCTTTTTGTCATGTTCAATTGCATCTATTGTAACAAAGTTTGCTCCTTCAAATAATGATTTTGCAACTGTTAATTCATTTTTAGCATCTTTGATTGGAATTGAAATTATATTTTGACCTTTTATTGTTTTTATTCCTGGGCCAAACATTGGATGGATACAAATTGGATTAATTTTTGCTGGCATTTTTGCTAATGATGCTGCTACCTTAGATTTTTCAGATGAAATTTCAATGAGGTATGTCCCACGTTTCATCTCTTTTGCAATTAATCTGATAATCTCTGGTGTTCTTCTTGTGGGTGTAGCTAAAACCACATAATCTGCTTTTAGAATTGCCCCTACCAAAGATTCTGATACTATGACATCTTTACCTGAAACTTTGTTTTCTGAATCATAACCTGTTACTTCAAAATTTTTACCTGCAAAATATTTTGTGAACCATTGACCCATTTGGCCTCCAGCACCAAGAATTGTAACTTTCTTTTTCATTGTTTTCCACTCATTATGTTATTTAGTATATTCATTCCGCCAATTAGTATTTTTTCATCTTGACATGCAGAAATTCTAATAAAATTTTTGTAATCTCCAAATCCTTCTCCTGGTGCAACTGCTAAACCCTTCTCCAGTGTACTATTGGCAAATTGAACCCCGTCAAATCCCTCTTGGTTAACTCGTGCAAAAAGGTACATGGCACCATCTGGCACAACAAAATCTAAACCAATTTCTTTTGCTTTCTGTACCAATACGTCTAGTCTATTTTGTACTGTATTAGTATTCTTGGAAGTGTCTGCTTCTAATGCTTTCATAGCTATGTATTGAATGGGTTCAGAGACATTTGTTAGGCACAATGCCTCTAATTTTGCCATTTTTTCAATAATTTTTGTATCAGCTATACCATATCCAATTCTGAATCCTGTCATGGCATGAGATTTTGAAAATGATTGAGTAACAATACTTTTTTCATAATTGTAACTTAGAATACTCTTCCAACTACTTTTTGCATATTGCGAATAGATCTCATCACTTAACACATAGAGACTATTTTTTCTAGCTAGGTCTACTATACCGTCTTGTAATTTTTCAGGAAGAATCCTTCCTGTTGGATTATTTGGATAGTTTAGTACAATCATTTTTGTGTTTGAATTAATCGTATTTTCTATCTGCTCTAAAGATGGTTCCCAGTTATCTTCTAGGGTTGTGTTGATGGTTCTAACTTTAATTCCAGAGTTTAATGCACATTCTTTGTATGCAGGCCACGCAGGTTCTATAACGATCATTTCATCACCTGGATTAAGAAGTGTTGATATTGCCGTGAAAATTGAAAATCTTGCACCCGGACTAACTATGATATTATCTTGTGTAACCTTGGTGTTGAATTTGCCTGAGATATATTTTGCAAGTGCTTCTCTAAAGATTGGCATCCCTTTTGCTTGGCCATATTTTAGAAATCCTTTTTCAAATACTTCTTCTAAAGCCTTTTTTACAATAGGCGGTGGCAAAAAATCTGGTTCCCCAACCTCCATGTGAATAATCTTCTTTCCTTGCTCTTCTAGTGATTTTGCTTTTAAGAAAATAGATAGGTGTGTTTGTTTATTGGATGATTGAACTTTTATTGATTCATTTAAGAGAAAATTCAAATATTTTGTTGCAATTGTTTCATCAAGTCCTATACTCTTGGATAATGAGATTACTTTTCCACGTAAATTGCCTTCTCGTGATTCATCAGTAATTCCTTTACCTAGATTCTTTTTTACTTTCCCAATCTCTTTTGCAATATCTGTTCTAGTCTTTAGTAGCTTTATCATTTCCAGTGTAACTTCGTCCATCTTATTTCGAAGATCATTGATATCTGACATTTTCTTATAAAACAGGCTTGATTGTTCCTGCAAGGAGTGCATGATCTGCTATGGTCAAGGCTACAAGTGAGTCTACTACTGGTGGGGCTCTAGGTACTACACAAGGGTCGTGCCTTCCTTTAACTTGAAGAATTGTTTCTTTTTTAGTCTTAATGTCTACTGTGCTTTGTTTTTGTGCAATTGATGACGCTGGCTTGAATGCAATTCTCATAGTGATTGGCATTCCATTTGAAATTCCTCCAAGAATTCCTCCAGAATTATTTGTCTTTGTAATTATCTTTCCTTTCTTAATTGTATACAAGTCATTATTTTCAGAACCATATAGTTCTGAGCCTCTAAATCCTGAACCAAACTCAACTCCTTTTACAGACGGAATTGAAAAAATTGCTTTACTCAAATCTGATTCTAAGGAGCTAAAAATTGGTTCACCTAATCCTACTGGAACATTTGTTGTAATTGATTCAATTATTCCTCCAAGTGAATCTCCTTTTTTTCTTGCATTCAAAATACTTGTCCTCATCATTTTTGCAGTTTTGTTTTCAGGACATCTTACATCATTTTTATAAATTGATTTGATCATTTTTTCATTGAATTCTCTCACCATCTTTACTTTTCCAATTTGTGATGTGTACGAGTTTGTTTCAATTCCTAATGTTACTTTGAGTAATTTTCTTGCAATAGCTCCTCCCATAACGTGAGTTGCAGTTAATCGTCCAGAAAATCTACCTCCCCCTCTGTAATCATTATAATGATTGTATTTCACCATGGCAGGATAGTCTGAATGTCCTGGTCTTAGTTTTGTTTTCAAACTTTCATAATCTTTTGATTTTTGGTCACTATTCCAAATCATCATTGTAATTGGAGCCCCAGTGGTGTATCCTCTAAAGACTCCTGATATAATTTCAACAACATCTCCCTCTTTTCTTTGAGTTGAAATAATATTTTGACCTGGTCTTCTTTGATTTAACATAGTTTGGATATCTTTTTCATCAATTTCTAATCCCGCAGGGCAGCCATCTAACACAGCACCAATAGCTTTTCCATGACTTTCCCCAAAACTTGTTAAAACAAGACGCTGACCAATAGAACTTCCCGGCAACATACTATCAAAGCTAAATCATGTTTATAATTGTGATTCAGAGCCAATTTTTAGCAAATTCTTAGAAAATAGGTATGATTTATGGCCATATTTTTGTCTCTTTTAGTTGGTTTTTTTGAAAATTGTTTCACTGGGTTTGAATTTTAGCACCTAATCTAATCATCTCTTCTATGAAATTTGGATATGAAATTTTAACTGATTCAGGATCAGTTATAGTACAATTCCCTATGAACATCCCAGCTATGCAAAATGCCATGAATAATCTATGATCGTTTTCTGAATTTAATTCTGCTCCTCTTAGATTTTCAGATGAGTTTAAAATCATTCCATCTTCTTTCTCTTGAACTTTAACTCCAAGTTTTACAAGTTCTCTTGCTATAATTGCAATTCTGTCTGTTTCTTTTAATCTTGCATGCTTTACATTAACTATTTCAATTGGACTAGATGTATTCAATGCCAAGATTGCAAGAGGTGGCAGAAGATCTGGTGAGTTACTTAAATCAAATCTTCCTCCGTTTATTTTTTTAGGAGATTTAATTTTAATTTCATCATCACTTATAGTGACATTTACTCCCATCTGTTCTAAAATATCAATAAACATTTCATCCCCTTGTGGCAAGTTTCCAATATTTCCCTTGACTGTAATTTCTTCTCCATTAAGTACTGCAGCTGAAAGAAGTAGTGCTAGACTTGAAAAATCAATTGGAACTGTAAATGTAGCACTTTTGTAGATTTGTGGAAGTACATTATATCGTTTGTAAGGAATTAATGTTTTTACAGATACTCCAAAATTTCTCATTGAAGCAATAGTTGCATCAAGATATGGTTTTGAAACTAAATTTCCTTTAATAGTTAGATTAATTCCTTTTTCTGTTAGTGGTGCACTAATTAATAATGCCGAAATGAATTGACTTGAATAATTTCCTGGAATTGTTACATCACCTCCTAAAATCTTTCCTTTGATTTTGATTGGTGGTTTTCCATCTGTTGATATACACTGTGCTCCTATACTTGATAATGCATCTAATAGCGGCTGCATTGGTCTTTTTTGTAAACTAGAATCTCCTGTTAATACAATCTGTTCAGAAAATAGGCTAGCAATACCTGATGCAATTCTAATTGTTGTTCCAGAGTTTTCAGTATTGATTTCAGGCACATTTATGCCTAGTTTAATTGGATTTTTGACAACAATTGATGAATTTTTGATTTCTATCTCTGCTCCAAATTTTTTGCAAGCCTCAATTGTTGCAATGGTGTCTGCAGATAACAATACATTATCCACTCTACTGTTATTTCCTGCAAGTGATGCAAGAAAAATTGCTCTATGTGTATAGCTCTTATTTGGAGGACAAACTACTTGTCCAGAAATTTTTGATTTTTCAACTTTACAATTCATGAACTTCAGCCTTTTTGTTACTAATTTTTGAAACAATCACATTGCCTTCTAATGTTGAAAATACTTTTTTTATATTTGCTTCATTTTCTTTTTTTATTATTGCTGCAACAGCTGGTCCATTTCCAGAAACTGATGCTGCAAGTGCTCCTTTTTTAATTAAATTTGTAATTAATTCGGGATCTGAATTTAGAATTGATGCAGTTGCTAATCCATTAATTATCATTGCTTCCCAATAGTTTGCTTTTCTTGCCAATTCCCATGCATTTTCAAATACTGCTGAAAGAACTTTTAGATTTTTCAAATTCCCTCTTTTTCTATTTTTTGGAATAAATATTACTGCGACTAAATTAGTTGGACCTTTTTCAAAATGAATTCGTTTTCTTTTTGCATTATCCGTTACATTAAACCCTCCATAATAACATGAACATGCATCATCAAAGGCACCTGTGATGCTTACCTTAGATTCAATTGATGCATCAACTCCCGCAAGTAAAATTTCTTGATCAGTAAATTTTGGTTTGAATATTTTTGCACATGCAAGTGCTACTACTGATGAAATGGCACTTGAACTTTTGAGTCCAAATCCTGTTGGAATTTCTGAATCAAGTGTGATTGTAATTTTGTTTTGCTCCAAATCTTTTTTTGAAACAATTTTTTCCACAGTCTTGTTGATTAAGCGAGAACTGAGACTTTTGTTTTTAGATTGTAGTATAATCCCCTTCCCAGAACTAGTCTCAACAGTTGCTTCTACTTTTAATGCAATTCCTAAAGTTGCACCTTTTTGGATTGCAATTGCATTTACCAAGGAAATTGCTCCATGCACTGTAGCCATTGCTTTTGCCATCAAAATCCCCCCAACAATGCTTTTTTCATTGCGTTATAAGGTGCATCCATATCATGCCAAATCTCAAAGGATCTCACTGCTTGACCTAGGAGCATTTCATATCCAAAAATGACAATTGCATTATTTTCTTTTGCTTTTTTAATAAAATCTGTGTTCATTGGCATGTATACAATATCAAAAATAATTGTTTTTTCATTAATACTCTCTAAGGAAATTGGACTTGGTTCATTCTTTAGACCTATTGATGTTGCATTAACAATAATATCATATTTTTTTGCTGTATCATTTACATCTTCAATTTTTATTGCATTAGAAACTAATCCTATTTTTTTTGCAAACTCTGAAAGTTCTTCTGCATTTTCTAGTGTTCTGTTTGCAATGGTTATACTATTTGCCTTTTCTTTTGCAAACCCTGCGACTATTGCTCTTGCAGCACCTCCTGCACCAAGAAGAAGTACTTTTGCATCTTTAATATTTAATTTCTTTTTCTTAAATGGTTCCAAGAAACCATCCATATCTGTATTATATCCTTTAAGAATACCATTTTCATTTGTTACAGTGTTTACTGCACCAATTAAACTGCATGACTCATCAATTTTATCGAGATACTTCATCATATCTACTTTGTGAGGAATGGTAACGTTGAATCCGTAAACCTTAATTTTTTTTAATCCTGCAATTCCTACTTCTAACTCTCCTTTGGGAATTCTATAAGCAATGTATGAACAATCTAAATTCAATTCTCTAAATACTGCACTATGAATATTTGGAGACAATGAATGATCAATCGGATCTCCAATCACTGCAAATGATTTTCCCATCTTATTTTTCTGAGTAATAAGATTGATTTAAACTCTCAACTGTTGATTTTGTTATTTTTTCAAATTTGTAATTTTTTTTACTTCATCAACACTAAACTGTCCCGGGGCAATTGCCTTTCCTAATGAGACATATGTGTATGGACTACCTAAATACAGGCATAAAATTCTTGAAATTCTACCAAAATCCCCCATTGCAAATGATATTAGATTATTCTTTCCTTTTTTGCTGTATAACTCCAGCATTCTATTAGAGTCATCAGTTGATTTTGCCGTACATACAATTTTTACATTAGATGAAAATTTACTCATTTGTTTCATTTTCTTTTTTAGTTCTGTAGAACTTGGTGTTTTCTTAAAGTCATGCCATGATACAAGTAAGTTTGTCTTTGTTGATTTTAGATATCTTCTAAGTGATGAATTTCTCTTTAGTGTGTTAAATTCTATATCTAACAAAAATGGATTGTATTCTGCAATTAATTTAAGAATATCAACTCGTTCTTTTTCATTTCCTGAAAATTTCCCACCTTCTGTTTTTGGCCTTAGTGTACATACAATCTTTTTTAGATCTTTTTTGATTATCTCTATTGCTTCTGGAATTTGTTCACTTTTTAAAAAATCAAACCTGACTTCTACATAATCTGATTTTTTTAATGCAATTTTTAATGTCTTTTTGATTTTGTATGGAGTTTTTTCTGCAATAGAGACACAAGTTTTGTATTTCATTTTATTTTTCTAATATGTATTCATCTGAAACTTCCATTCCAAAATGTCTTCCAGTGGCTGCTTTTGCATGTACCATAACAATATCTCCTTTCTTTAGATGTGTGACTGATACTAGTTGTCCATTTGGTTTTATGAAACGAATTGTTTCTGCATCTTGTGCAATAATTCCACCTATTTCACCTCCTGCAGATGCTTTTATCATTAACATTGGTCTTCGTTCAATTTTTGCTCTTCCAACTGTTGCTCTTCTTGCCTTTCCTTTGGAATTAAGAATTAATACTTCAGAACCTGTTTCAATTTCTGAGAGATAATTGGTAGTACCATCTGGTGCTAGAGTATAACAATGTACAGCACCTGCATTTACTCTAAATGGTCTTGGGGATGTAAATGATGATCCTACTGATTCATTGTGAACTAGAAACAAAAAGTTAGACCTATTCCCAATTAACATCCCTTCTCCTTTGTGAAGCATTGAAGCTGTATCTACACAAACACGTTCACCGTCTCCAACCTCTTTAATCTCAATGATCTTTGCTTGTTCCATATCGAAACTACTTGTCCCTAGGTATACTGTCGCCTCTCTTACTTCATTGATTGATGATGTACTGAAAATTACTCCATCAACTCCTACTTCTAAAATTGAAAACATTTTTCTTACTTCTTTAGGAGTTCTAGCAATTGCAAAAATTTTGGTATGAATTTTGTGCAGTTTGGCAATAATGTTTTCAAGAGGAATAATTTTCCAATCTTTTACTTCTACTATGACAAAGTCTAATCCCTTCTTTGCAGCCGAAAGAACATCTTCTATATCTGAGTTTGATGATACTTGGAATTTTCTTCCAACTTTCTTACCTTTTGGCTTGGACGCTCCCTCTTTTTCAAGGACTACATACTTTGCAGCACTTGAAGTGAAAATTGTTTGCAGTTTTGTTTTTTTCTTGCCTAATTTTTTGGGGTCAAGATATACCATCTTGATTCCTTCAGCTTCTAATTGAG
Organism: Candidatus Nitrosopumilus sp.; assembly: GCA_963667665.2. Lineage (GTDB taxonomy): Archaea > Thermoproteota > Nitrososphaeria > Nitrososphaerales > Nitrosopumilaceae > Nitrosopumilus. The sequence goes on along the minus strand of OY763927.2, from coordinate 1,016,911 downwards.
GAAGAAATTTGGTTAATTGTGACTGAGACACTTTAGGTGTAATTATTAATTCTCTTGTTTTACTCAATTTTCTTCAATGCTTCCTTTGCTGTACCTTTCCTGAAAATTATTTCAGCTAATGCTTGTACCATTTTTTCAGGTGTTTTGTGTGCAAAGATGTTTCTACCATATGTGATACCTTTAGCTCCTGCAGTCATAATATCTTCAGTCATTTGAAGAATATCTAAATCTGTTTTTGCTTTAGGTCCACCTGCAACAACAATTGGGACTGGTGTGCTCTTTACAATTTTTGCAAAGGAATCAACATCGCCAGTGTATAATGTTTTAACAATGTCTGCACCACACTCTGCTCCCATTCTTGCAACATGTCCAACAATTTCAGGATCATGTGGGTCTTTGATATTTTCACCTCTTGGATACATCATTGCCAATAATGGCATTCCCCATCTATGACATTGTTCTGCCGTTTTCCCAAGTTGTTCTAACATCTCTGGTTCTTCCTTACCCCCAATGTTGATGTGTAATGAAACACCATCTGCTCCCATTGCTACAGCTTCTTTTACTGTACCCGTTAACATCTTACGATTGGGTGCTAATGATAATGATGTACTACTTGAAAAATGAACTAAAATTCCAACCCTAGTTGGCTTGGGTAATGTTTTGAGAATTCCTTTATTGATAATTACACTTGTAAGACCATGTCCCTCACATTTGTAAATAATCGAAGCTGGGTCTTCAAGTCCCTCAATTGGTCCATTTGAAATACCATGATCCATTGGAATACAAAGCATTCTTCCTTTTTTGAGAATTCGATTAAGTCTAATTTGATTACCTGATACCATGTGTTGATCTACTTTTTGTGCCCTACTTAAAATTAATGTGAACTATCAAACTCAGGTTCATACACCTATGCGCACAAACCATTCGTTTAGTTAAATTCTTTTTTTACTCCTTTTTTCTATCAAAGATTAAATAGAAATTAAAAAAGATGATTGATAATTGAGCCAAACTACTGAACAGATACAAAAAAGTGATATCAAAGATATTTTAGAAAATTCTCTTAATGGTAAAAGACCTGAGCCTGAAGATTGTTTGAGACTCTTAGAGTCTGAAGATGTTCATCTTATGGGACTTGTTTCTGGATATCTAGTAAGAAAACAATTTGGTAAAAAAGTATCTTTTGTAAATAATATTATTTTGAATTATACCAATGTCTGCATCACTGATTGCAAGTTTTGTGCATTTTATCGACCACCTGGTGCTGAAGATGCTTACACATTAACCCTTGATCAAATTGAATCTAGAGTAAAGACTTCATGTGATTTGTTTAAGATTCGTCAAGTTTTGATTCAAGGCGGACACAACCCAAATCTGAATATAGAATACTATGAAGATGCATTCAAAATGATTAGAGAGAAATTTCCGCAAGTTGGGGTTCATGGATTATCTACATCTGAAATTGATATGATTGCAAAAGTTGAAAAATCATCAACAAAAGAAATTTTATCAAGACTAAAAGATGCTGGTTTACAATCAATACCTGGTGCAGGTGCTGAAATCTTAGTTGATTCAGTTAAAGATGTCATTAGTCCTAAGAAAATTTCTAGTGCAGATTGGATTAGAATAATGGATGAAGCACATTCACTTGGACTACCAGCTTCTGCAACTATGATGTATGGTCATGTAGAAAACAAAAAAGATATTGTAGATCACTTTTTCAAAATTGTAAAACTTCAAGAAAAAACTAAAGGTTTTATGGCTTTCATTCCATGGAATTTTGAACCAATCAATACTTTGATGCATGAAGAAGGTTTAGTTGAATATGGAACTGGTGGTGTCCAACTTTTGAAGATGATTGCAATCTCTAGATTAGTTTTTGATGGCTTAATTTCGCACATTCAATCTTCTTGGTTGACAAATGGAGTTGACATGGCTCAACTCGCTTTGCAATATGGTGCTGATGACTTTGGTGGTACACTCATCGGTGAAGAGGTTGTTTCATGCACTGGTGCACGCTCAACTGAACTAACAGATAAAAAAATCATTGATGCTATTCATCAGATTGGTTATCAGGTAGTAGAGAGAGATAATTTCTATAATCCTATTTCTGTATCATAGTCCATAATCAGACCACTTGGAATCCACTAGATTTTTTGTTTCATCATCAACTTTTACTTGTTGCTGAATTTCTCTTTCATATCCTTCCTCTTTGGTTTTCTGTGTTGCATCAATTCCCATCTTAGAACCTAGGTTGACAAGTGGAGATGCAGGATCAAGAGTGTCAGTTGGAGTGTTGTTGATAATTATTGTATCTCTTGCTGCATCTGCTCTTGTAGTTATTGCCCAAATGACATCATTTATGTTATGTACATTGATGTCGTCATCTACTACAACAAACGTCTTTGTTAGAGAAAGTTGTCCCATTCCCCACAACCCCATCATCACTTTTTTTGCTTGACCTGGGTATCTTTTTTTGATTGAAATAATTGCTAATCCTTGAAACCATCCTGCTGATGGTATGCTATAGTCTACTACTTCTGGCTGGAGCATTTGAATTAATGGTAAAAATGATCGTTCGATAACTTTTCCAATATATGCATCCTCAAGAACTGGTTTTCCAACAACTGTTGTAACATAGATTGGATCTTTTCTTCTCATAATTCCTGTTAATGTGAATGTTGGATATGGCTCAACTGGTGTATAGTATCCTGTATGATCTCCAAATGGTCCTTCATCTCTAATGTCTTCTGGATCAACATATCCTTCTAAAACAATCTCTGCATTTGCAGGAACATCCAGATCAATTGTTTTGCATTTTACCGTTTTGATTCCTTCTTTTCTTGTTATTCCTGCAAACAAGTACTTGTCTAGTCCTTCTGGTACTGGTGCAATTGATGAAAATATTGTTGCAGGTTCTCCTCCAATAATTATTGCAACTGGGATTTTTTCTCCTCTCTCTTTTGAAATATCTCCGTGGTGAGCACCTCTCTTGTGCTTCTGCCAGTGCATTAATGCATGAGTTTTATCTATTATTTGCATTCTATACACTCCAAGATTCCTTGTTCCTGTTTCTGGATGTTTTGTGGCAACTAATCCTAATGTAATGAATTTGCCAGCATCATTAGGCCATGATTTTAAAATTGGTAAATCATCAAAAGATGCATCACTTGATGTTATCTCAGTTACTGGTCCACTTGTTTCTGCTTTAGGAAATGATGCTGCCATCTTTGAGAGTTCTGGAAGTTTTTTAATTTTGTTTAGTAAACCTGATGGAATATCCATCTTTGTCATATCTGCAATACGTTGACCAATTTCAGTAAAGTCTGTCATCTCAAGTGCTATCTCTAATCTTTTCATGGATCCAAACGCATTTCCTAACACTGGCATGTCGTATCCCTTTACATTTTCAAAAAGAATTGCAGAACCATTAGAGTACATCTCTCTTCTCAGAATTTCTGCAATTTCTAAATCAGAGTCAACTTCAGTTTTAACTCTCTTTAATTCCCCATTTTTTTCAAGTTCTTCAATAAATTCATGGGTGTCTTCTATTGGCACAATGATCCTGATGATAGTTCAAGTATAAGCTTAACTGGATTTTCATGAACCTATGTTTTTCTTATTACTCTTTTAACAAATGTATTTTAGTTCTCACTCGTAGGAAAAACAGTATTGTCTGATAAAAAATGTGTAGTTTGCAAGGGAAATGGGACTATCGAATTACTTGGTTCTCAATGTCCTTTTTGTAATGGAACTGGCGAATCCAATCAACCTGCAAAATCATATCTTGATTCTCATATTTGTCAATGTATTTTTCTTGATAGAAAAAAATGCCCACTATGTGGAAAGCGATGTCATCATGATACTCCAAACAAACCAAAAATTTTGTTAAGTCCTGATTAAACTATACTGGTGGAAGTTCAGTCTTTCTGTCATGACCGCCAGAACCGAACTTGCAGTAAAAACACAATTCTGATTCCATATACTTTAATTGTTCAACTTGAATTGCCCCAAGTTTTAGAGCAATCTTTGTTAGAATTTTATATTTTAATGGCATTGCGGGGATTACCTCTTCCAAGTATACTTTGTAATGATCTGGACAAAACTTTAGAGTAATTTTGGTTGGTTCTTTACCTTTTTGATTTACTTGTTTTGTAAAATTAATCTGTTCTCTGATGTATTCATGCTTTGGACATGGGCAATTTCTGCCCTCTGGATGTTTGTATGCTGGTATGTTTTTCCAGTCAAAATCAGGATATTCCTTCTCAAAGTCGTCCATTGTAATTATAATACCAATTGTGCATATTAAACTTGCACCCATGTGCTAGTTTAATGGATTATTTTAGGAATAATTTTAGAAATAATTTTAGAATTTTTTTTAATAGCAATGTTATTCTTTGATCATTTTCTATATCGTGCGTGCCACCAAAAATCATGTGTCCTAACTGTCAGCAAAATGAATGGCTTGAAAATGCTGAATTGAACTATCTTCCCAAAGTCACTAAGATGAAAGATGGGAAATATGTAGCTGATACTGATAATGGTATACATGTAAAATTATGGCGATGTAACAATTGTATGTATGTCATGCAATTTTGGGAACCTGACTGATTTTTCAGATAATTTTTAGAATCTATATTTGATCTGATGCACATTTCATACATTTTTGTGCCTTTTCAGGAATACTTTAAGCAAAATATAGTACTAATCAAAATGTAAATAAACCGTGAATTATTTACAATAAGGAATGGCAGCAAAAAAAGCAAGTTCAAAAAAAGATCTAGAAACCAAGATCGCAGACTTAGAAGCAAAATTATCTAAACTAGCTGCACAACTTGAAGCACCTGCCCCAAAACCAGCTGAAGCAAAACCCGCAGAGGTTAAACCAGCTAAAGCAAAACCAGCTAAAGCAAAACCAGCTGAAGCAAAACCAGCTGAAGCAAAACCAGCTGAAGCAAAACCCGCAGAGGTTAAACCAGCTGAAGCAAAACCAGCAGAGGTTAAACCAGCAGAAGCTCCAAAACCAGCTGAGAAAACACCACCAGCTCCAGTAACATTTCAAGCTGCATTAGAAGATGCATACTATAATGCGTCAATGACTTCTTTTCATGATTACAAAGCAAAGGTTACAGGTTATGTCCCAGCTGCAAACAGATACTTTGTGAGACTACATTCTCCTGTCGGAACCGTTCCAACATCAAACTGGAACGACCAAAAAGCAAAGGTTACAGGTTATACACAACCATCAAACCAATACTTTGCTACAAGACAAAGATTAGCATATAGTCCACCAGGTAAAACATTTGGAAGTTTCAGTGGTGTAACAATGAGTGTTGAAGGCATTGAAATAAAAGCACAAACTCCAGAACCACCAAAACCAGCTGAGACAACACAAGCACCTCCTCCAGAACAATCTAGCTCCAGCAGCAGTGCAGGAAGCTCAAAAAAACAATCATTGGAAGAGTATGAAGCAGATTACATGAATAGAATGGCTGATGAGCAAAGAGAGAATGAAGAATTAATGACTGCAGCCGCAGAGCTAAGAGCAAAGCGTCAAGCAGAATCTTCAGCAAGTGATTCTCCATCTAAAAAAGGTGCATTACCAAAAGGTTTCTAATTTTTTAATCCAACTTTTTCTTATTTTTAATTTGAATTTAGGGAATCCTCTAGGACTTGTTTTGAATGCCCTGCAGCCTTTACCTTAGGATAAATTTTGAAAATTTTTCCTTTCTTATCTACAAGAAATGTACTTCTAGTGACTCCCATGTATTCTCTTCCCATGAATTTTTTCATACCCCAAACCCCAAACATCTTTGAGACTTTTTTATCTACATCTGCTAAAAGTGGATATTTAATTCCCATTTTTTCACAAAATTTTTTGTGAGAGTCTACATCATCAGGACTAATACCAATAATTTCAATTTCTTCTTTTAGGAATTTTTTATAGTCTTTTGAAAATTCATCAGCTTCTGTAGTACATCCTGGTGTGAAATCTTTTGGGTAAAAATAGATGGCATGTTTTTTGCCTTTAAAATCAGTAGATTTTACTTTGTTACCGTTTGCATCACTTATCTCAAATTTTGGAACAGGATCTCCTTCTGAAATCATTATGTTTTCAGATAAATTTCTCCATAATTAATTAGTTTTTGACCTACGATGATCATATTGTTGGTTCGAATGTTTTATATGGAAACTGACGTGGCTTTAGCTTAATGGTTAATCCAAGAGCATTTCTTGCTGAAGCAATTGCAACTTATGGCTTGGTATTTTTTGGTCCACTCTCAGTAATTTTAGCAGTTTCTGCATTTGGTGAAGAATTAACTACACAATCTGTATTGTTTATTTCTCTTGGACACGGAGGTGCTATTGCATTAATGGTCTATGCATTTGGACATGTATCTGGTGCTCACATTAATCCTGCAGTTACCATCCCAATGATGATTACAAGAAAGATTGGAATTGCAGATGGTATTGGTTATATTATTTCACAATTAATTGGTGCAGTAGCAGCAGCTGCTACACTTAAAGCAATTTTACCAGAACTTGGAGCCAAAGTAAACTTTGGAACTCAAGGTGGTCCAAGTGATTTAATCAATAATAGCATTGGTTCTGGATTTGCATTAGAGGCAGTTTTGACATTCTTCTTAGTAACTGTAATCTTTATGGTTGCAGTTCACAAAAAAGCAACTCCTGGAATTCAAGGACTTGCAATTGGTGGAATGGTTTTCCTTATTCATCTAGTTGCAGTTCCATTAACTGGTGCATCTGTAAATCCTGCAAGAACATTTGGTCCTGCATTAATTTCTGGATTTTGGGAATTCCATTGGTTGTATTGGGCAGCACCAATTTTGGGTGGAATTATCGCAGGTTTGATTATGAACTATGTTTTTGTCAAATCGGCAGAAAAAGAAGCATAATTTTTCAAATACCAACATTTTTAAAAATTTGAGATTATTTTTGCCACATGGACTCTGTTGATGATGTTACAAGTATGTTTGATGCTGAATCTGAAAAACTAGTACATTTGATCAACACTGCAGCAACAAAATCCGATTTATCTTTACATGAAATTATAGAAACTTACTATCAAATCATGAATGTATCCTCGATGATTACAATGCTAAAGCAGCAGATTGATGCTAATGAGCACCAAACATTACTAGATAAAATTATAGAAATTGAGCAAGTAATATCTAAGAAATTTAATTTAATTATACACCCTCAGGTAATAGAGCAACTTTCCAAATCAATTCAAGACACTACAAAGAATCTTCAATCTGGAACATCTGAACAAAAATCAAAAAAAGACATTGAAAATGACGCTAAACTCTATGAAGAACTACGTAAAAAAATGAGCACAAAAGAATTTGTTGAACAATATGGCAAAGGATTGTCTAATGATTGAAGACCTTGCTAAAAATCTGGTTCATTTAAAAAAAGAATTTGCAAAAATCTATGATGGTAAAAGTCAAATTCAAGAAGTAATTCCTGTTTTAAAATCTGACTTGTTTCCAATTCATCAACAAGATTTAGAGTTGTTACATCAATTTGCAACAAAGAATCCTATCTATTACAATTCTTTTGAGAAAACTATTGGTGACACTACTTGTATTGTTTATGAAGGTGACATTAACAAATACTGGTTAAACAGCATTCAACATGGTTCAAGTAATGCTCCATTTTCTCCAACATGGATAATGTCTGCATATGTTGGTGTTTTACTTGCGCAAGAATTTGGATATCAAGAAGTTATTGATATTGGTTCTGGGGATGGTAGAATTGCATTTTGTGCTAAAGTTTTAGGATTGGAATCATACAGTATTGAAATTGATAATATGTTAGTTGATCTGCAAAAACTTTTGACTATACTTGATTTTCATCCGTATTGTTCTGATGCCACAACCTTTGATTATTCTTCATTGAATCTAACACAACCAATTTTCTTTATTGGTGGCCTTGCACAAATGGGCGGTACTGAATTAACATCTGGTGTTTTAGACAAAATTAATTCAATTTCTAATCTTAAAAAAACTGGTTGGGTGTTTGCAGGAACTTACTCTCAAAAATATCAACCAGATCCAAAAAACGAGGCAGGATGGGGTTCATTAATTGAGAAAAACAATCTAAAGTCCATTCAAACCCTATCTTTGCCGACTGTTTGGGCATTTCATGAATCCGAAGACACTTCTTACATTTTTACACAAACAATCTGACTAATCGCAATCCAAATTAAGCGTAAATTTCAAAACTTTTCGGACTCGTTGCACAGCTTGGATAGTGCGAACGCTTGCGGAGCGTTAGGTCACCGGTTCAAATCCGGTCGAGCCCGCTTTTTTTTTAAAATATTACATACATCATTAGATTTTATGAAAATTATTATTTTTGCATTAATTCCATTAATTTTATCACTTGGAATAATTCCTGCATTATCATTTGCTGAAACAATTGATTATCCTAGACAACAAATGGCTGATGGAATTGCAGCTGAAGATGTAGTTTGTAAATCTGGGTTAGTATTGATGATTCGTACTTTAGGTGATGCAGTATGTGTCACACCAATTAGTGCTGAAAAATTAATAAATGTAGGATTTGGAAATATACAAAAAGAAGCATCTATGATAGAAGAGTCATCATTAGAAACTTTTGAAACTAGAGTTGGTACACTAGAGTTACAATCTGATTATCTAACTTCAGAAACTCAAAAACTTCTAAAAGATGAATTGTTTTTCCAACGTGCCATTCAAGTTTACCAACTTGCACTTCCTGCAGTTGGTGGTGCTGGAATATTTTATGAACAAGACAAAGTAGGTGCTACTACTGGTGACATTCTATATTGGTCTGATTTTATGAATTCTGATATTGATCTTCTTACAGGAAACACCTCTGTATTGTATTTTTTCACATTTCAGGATCTTTCTAATGGCCAATCGTTGTTAATGTTCCATCTGGTAATCTTCAAGGTCATGTAGATAATGTTTACCAGCAACCAATTACTGATTTTGGAATAGTAGGACCTAATGAAGGAAATGAAGCATCCTTTTTGATACTTCCTCCAAACTATGATGGAGAAATTCCTTCAGATTTTGATGGAGGAACTGAAAATTATTTTGTTAAACAATCTGATACAATGCAAGTTCTTGCAATTGGTCGTGCTTTTGTAAATGCTCCTGATAAAGCAGCAGCAGAAGAACTAATCACAAGTCTCAATGTATATAATTTGTCAGAAATCGATAATCCTCCCAAAGCAAAATTCATTGACGTAAGTGGAGAATCATTAAAGCTTTCACATCCAACCACTGAAGGTTTCTGGGAATTCTTACATGAAGTATATTCAAAAGAAACTGTAGTTAGAGATGAAGACAAAAATCTAATTGGATTAATGCATTCAATTGGTATAGTTCCAGGAGAACCATTTGAACCTGATGAACATACTAAAGCACTATTAGATGAGGCAGCTATTGTGGCAAATTTAATGTCTAGAAATATTGCTTATGATTCTCCTGTCAAAGAACCATTCATTTACTATCCTGACAAAAATTGGGAGCTTGGACTTATGACTAAAAATCCTAGCTTTGAAGATGAACGAGGAGCTACAATGATTGAACCAAGACTATCTTATGTTTATCAAGCAATTACCACCGCTGATGCAATGGTACTTGAGCTTGTAGGAAAGGGCTCAAAATATCTGCTAAATTATAGAGACAGTGATGAAAATTTCCTTGTAGGTTCAAACACATATCACTTAAACATACCAGAAAATATTCCTGCTGAAAACTTTTGGTCTATAGTTGTTTACGATGCTGAAACACGTTCCATGATTAAAAATGATGTACAGCCATTACCTGGAATTCGTTCATTTGTTGCTGATACTCTAATACAAAATGATGATGGTTCTTACGATGTATACTTTGGACAAGAAGCCCCAGAAGGTTATGAAAATCATTTGATAAATACAAATGAAGGCGATGGATTTTTCCTGATGTTTAGATTCTATTCTCCAACTGCAGAATACTATGAGAAAGATTGGCAATTACCAATGGTTGAAAAACTAGAATAGTTATCTAATACAACTTTTGTGCTGAAAGTAATAGTATGATCCAATTTGCATATCAATTGGTCCTGCATCAATTGCTTTTACTGGTTCCATTAAGACCATTTGATATCCTTCTTTTGTAATTTTATTAAATTCTTCAAAAAATTTTTCCTCATAACCTCTTTTCTTGTACAATACTGCAATGGCGTCAGTTTTTAACTGAACAATTTCTTTGCTCTTCCAAAGATTCTTCATTCTTTTTGCTTGTCCTAGAAATTGTTTTTTTCCTTCATCATATTCTTTCTGTAATTCATTTTTGGCATTCTCTGTTTTTCCTACTTTGTCTTTTTTTGAAAATTTTTCTTTTAGGCCCATATTTGAAATATTCCCATTCATTATCTATGAATGTCTTAAATATCACAATTAATAACAAAATTGATGAGCCCTGACGATTCTAACTTTTCCTCAATTATAGTCGAGGATATTATGATTAAGGCCTTAATCTCTGTAAATCCTGCAACTACTGCATTTCAAATAGCAAAAATGATGGAACAAGGAGGAATAGGTGCAGTTCTTGTAAAAGAAAATGATCATCTTGTTGGTATCATTACTGATAGAGATTTTGCAACAAAAATTGCTGCAAACAATCGTTCATTTGATACTCCCGCTAAAGAAATAATGTCTTCTCCATTGGTTACAATTAATCATGACGAATCCATCTCAGCTGCAGCAGAAAGGATGAGTAGCAAAAAAATCAGAAAACTTGCAGTAACTGACAATGGTGATATTGTTGGACTAATCACATCTACTGATTTAGTTAATCAACTTGCAAAATAACTAAAACGTCTTTGTTTTTCTAAGAAATACTGTAACTGTTATCATATAACATGCAGTTGAAATAATTTCTGAAATTAATGATGCCACAAATGGTTCTATTCCAATCTCAAGAAAATAATACAGTGTTGGCCATCTTACTAGAAGATAAATTATTTCACCTACTCCAAATGATGAAACCAAAGTAAGTAATTCTTTTTTGATTAAACTTGATTTCATAGTCTTGTAACGTCCTTTGTTATCCAAATAAAACAAACATGAAAAAATTCCAAAGTAAATGATGTATCCAAAAATTATGGTAAAAGTTGTGTTTAGATAATTTTCATAATCTGATAAAATTTGAGCAACTGCTGCTGATAGCGATGCTGAAATAATAAAGCAAATAAGAAAATTTCTGTTAATTTGTAATAGCTGTTGGTTTCATTTCATAATTTTCCTGGTATTTGACAACTAATATTCTGTGTTAACTATTAACTAATTATGAAAAAGAGATGTGAATGGGCAAAAGATGAACCTAATACAACATATCATGATAAAGAATGGGGAAAACCACAACACAATGATCAAAAGTTATTTGAATTTCTAATACTAGAAGGGGCTCAGGCAGGTCTATCTTGGACTACTATTCTCAAACGAAGAGATGGCTATAGGAAGGCATTTTCTAATTTTGATGCTCTAAAAGTCTCAAAATACACTCAAAAACGTGTTGAAAAACTACTCAAAGATGAATCTATCATTAGAAACAAACTGAAAATCAATTCGGCAATTAATAATGCAAAATTGTTTCTCAAAGTTCAAGAAGAATTTGGCTCATTTGACAAGTATCTATGGGGCTTTGTAAAGAATAAATCAATCAAAAATAAATTCAAAAAACTATCTGATTTGCCTACAACTACTGGAATTTCAGAGAAATTAAGCAAAGATCTTAAAAAACGAGGATTCAATTTTGTCGGGCCTACAATCTGTTATGCATTAATGCAGGCAACAGGAATGGTAAATGATCATATTTCTAACTGCTTTCTATACAAAAAATAATTTTTAAACTAGAATAATTATCTGAATTCATGTCTGAAGGAAAATTTGCGACTTCTATTTCCTGTATAGATGGTAGAATTCAAATTCCATTAGCAAAATGGATTAAAGAAAATTATTCTGTTGACTATGTAGATGCAATTACAGAACCAGGTGTAGATAAGAATGTCACACGAGATTCTATAACTGCATCACTCAAAACCAAAGCTACAATATCTGTTCGTGCTCACAAATCAGAACTAATTGTTTTTTCTGGACATTATAATTGTGCAGCAAACCCAGTTTCTGATGAAGAACACATTGAATTCATTAAAAAAGGAGTTGAGGAAATTTCTTCCTGGAATTTAGGTGCAAAAGTTATTGGTGTTTATGTTGATGATTCTTGGACTGTCAACACTGTTTAGATTTTAGAAGGTTTTTTGAATACAATGAATGAGAAATTATCTCGTTTTTCAAAGACTGCTGGTCCTGGAATATTATTTGCAAGTACTGCAATTGGTGTCTCTCATCTTGTTCAATCTACTAGGGCTGGTGCTGATTTTGGTTTACTGATTTTAGGATTTGTAATTATAGTTACTTTGCTAAAATATCCTTTCTTTGAATATGGTTCTCGTTATGCAAATTCTACTCAAACTAGTATTATTGACGGCTATAAGAAACTTGGAAGACCAGCATTATGGTTATATTTTCTCCTAACTATTGCTTCAATGTTTTTTGTTACAGGTGCTGTAGGCTTTGTTGCTGCAGGATTTTTTGAAAATCTTTTTGGAATAGATTTTCTTGGAGAATGGACCATGATCATTTTATTTGCAATATGTGTTTTAATTTTAGCAGTTGGAAAATACAATATTCTTGATAGCCTGATTAAGATTATAGTTATTGTTTTGGTAATATCTACTGTCTCGGCTTTCTTGTTTGCATTGTATAATGGTCCAATAGAACCTGTAGATGAATTTGTACCAAAAGAACTTTGGAATGCTTCTGGAATTTTTTTCTTACTTGCTTTAATGGGTTGGATGCCTACTGCAGTTGATCTTTCAAGCTGGAATAGTTTATGGACATTAGAGCGAATGAAACAAACAAAATACATCCCAAAACTCAAAGAAACTATTTTTGAATTTAGATTAACATATTTCATAACAGGAATTCTTGCAGTGATGTTTGTCACACTTGGATCTTTTATTTTTTATGGATCTGGTGAAGACTTGCCAAATAACAATTCTCTTTTTGCACACAAAATAGTAACACTATACACACAGACCATTGGTGATTGGAGTTATATCCTAATTGCAGCATCTGCATTTACTGTAATGTTTGGAACAATCATTGCTGTTTTGGATGGTTATTCTAGATCATTGAAGAGAACTGTAGAATTGATTTTTACAAAAAAAGAACAAAATACAAGCCCCAAATTCAATAAACTTTACGTCATTTTCTTATTTGTAATCTCTATTGGGGCACTTGTAATTGTATTTCAATTTAAAAATAATCTAAAAGAACTAGTTGATTTTGCAACAGTTTTATCATTTCTGATTGCCCCTGTAATTGCTATTTTTAATTTTAGACTAGTCACAGGAAAACATCTTGCAAAAGAATCCCAACCTTCTATGTTGCTGAAACTTTTGAGTTTCGCAGGAATCATATTTTTATCTGGATTCGCGTTAGTCTTTTTAATAACTAGATTTAGTTTTTAATTGTAAATAAACTATTTTATCTTCTTTTCGCTGCAGCAGGAGTTATTGTAATTGGCTCTTTAGTAATTTTTTCTGTAGAATCACAACATCCAGATTCTCAAATTAATTCAATGCTTGATGCAGTTTGGTGGACAGTAGCTACAGTAACAACTGTAGGATATGGAGATGTAGTACCTGTAACTGATACAGGTAAAATTGTAGCAATCTTTTACATGTTTTTTGGAATTGGTGTTTTGGCTCTTTTCTTATCTGTATTGTGAACATCTTTTTACAAACATCGATTTGAAAAAGAAGAAAAGGATATCTCACATGCCCAAAAATTAATTCTTGATAGAATGGATGATTTAGAATACAATCAAGAAAAATTACTAAAAGATCTTAGAGAATTAGTTGATCAATTAAAAGGAAGTACTCAGAACAATACATAATTGATATAAAAAAATTCCCAAAAAAATTTTCAATAATTTTTACAATATCTATAATTGGATTCTTAGGTTTCTCAATTACAGCGTCAGCTGCAGACTCTACAATACCTGACTGGATTAAAAATAATGCAAAGTGGTGGTCTGAAGGTTCAATTAGTGATGCTGATTATGTTGAATCATTAGAGTATCTAATTAACAATGGTGTGATTGATGTACCAATTCCAATTACTGAAGTAACTGCCGCCCAAACAATGTATTCTGATGAAGAACGTGCTCAATCATTTAGAGTTACAATTTCTAACATAATGTCACCTTTACCCGTGCACTTTTTTGAAAAATTTGAAATAACAACATCTGATCCTGGTGATTCAAATGATCCTCTAGCAAGAATGTATGATTTTCGTGATGTTAATCCAATATTTTTCTTAGAATCACTACCTAGTGCAGATAAAAAACAATTCTATGATTTTATTGCAGATTGGATGGATAGAGGCAATTTACTCAATGAATTTGATGTAGATGTAGATGTTCTTGATGGGACAGGTGCTGTAATTCAGACTTGGGCTTTTACTGATTGTGGGATAATCAATTATGGAACATATCTTCAAGATACAGTATTTTTTTACCAGTATTCTGGACTTGCGGATTCTGAAATTCGTGATAGGACAAGTTTCTCTTGTGTTGGTATTCATCTTGAAACTCTGTGATTCTAGTTTTTAGCAAGTGTTTTTAACAGATACAAACAAAGATTATTTGAAAATTATGAAAATTTCAAAAAACATGCAAAAAGCACTAAACAACCAAATCACTCTTGAAGCAAACGCATCAAATACATATCTTGCAATGGCATCCTGGTGTGAAGTTACAGGATATGAAGGCGGTGCTGGTTTCTTTTATGCACAGTCAGATGAAGAGAGAACACACATGCTAAAATTTATTCACTATCTAAATAATTTGGGAATCTCTGCAACGATCTCTGCATCAAAATCACCTGCAACTAATTTTAAATCTCTCGAGTCAATTCTTAAGACTGCACTAAAGAACGAACAAGCAGTTACTGCAGCAATTCACAAGATGGTTGAAATCTCACAAAAAGATAAGGATCATTCAACGTATGCATTTCTAGAATGGTTTGTCAATGAGCAAGTTCAAGAAGAAACAAAGTTTGAAACGCTGATCCAAAAGTTTGAACTGATCGGACGAGACAAGATCGCCATAAATGAAATAGACAAAACTCTGGCAGCAAATGCTACAGCACCAGCAGCTGATGCAACTGCCTAGAAAATCTTTTTTCTAAAATAATTAATACTGGATATTTTTTTCATACCTCATGACAGTCATTGTAACAAGAAAACCTGGTGGAGTTACACAACTATTCAACACTGAAACTGGTCGTGTTACTTACAAGTGCAAAGCAGAATCTGCTTACATGTTAATTGAGGCCTTTGGTGGAATCATAAAATTCAATCATAAAGGTGCAATTGCAACTGTTACAGGTCATATTACTTCGCTTGAATCATGTGATGTAATTAAGAAAGGACATCCAAATTACAAGGAGGCACTAACTATAATCATTTCAGCACACAAAAAATTTGCTAAAAATGTTTCTGATTCATATCAACAAGAGATTCAGGAACAAGAAAACAAGTTATCTAGCATTTAATTTTTAATCAATATACAAATTTCTTGGTTGGTCATGAACTCTACCAATATGTAATGCTAGTTCTACTACATCAGAACCATATTCCTTACCACAAAATACACATTTGAATTCGTATTGACTTGACAGATCTGATCGTGTTGTTTAATGGTATTAATAATTGTCTGATCAATCTAGCCGTAAATCATACACTGTTCACATTCACATACTTCTTGTTCTTTTGCTTTCTTCAAACACTTTTTGTGTTGGCCAGCTTGGCATTGTACACAAACCACTTCAAGATTATCTACATTTGTATATTTTTTAGATTGATCAAATCCAAAACCTCCATCTTGTGGTCCTACCATGTTTTATCATAATTGATGTAGTATTTCTACTTCACTAATTGATTGAAGATTTTATTGTATCTAGTAATTCTTTTTTGTGTGTTTCAATAATTCCTCTTATTTCAAAAGTATCTACATAACCACCAGCTGATGCACGAGTTGCTTTGAGTAAATAATGCAAAGAACCCTCTTCAATTTTTCCAACATAGTATCCATAAAGAAAATCTACTTCATTATCACACTTCCAAATTTGTTTGATGTATGGAAATGTTTGTTTAATTTCAGTTGGTATCTCTTGGATTCTTCTTTTGATGTATTGGTCAAGTGATTTTCTAATTGTAGAGTCTTGAAGCAATTCTAATTTTATTTGGTAGCACTTGTTTTTTAGTCATTATCTTTTTCATCTTCTTTTCCATTTTCTGGTTTGTCCCACATGTGCATTGTTCCTCGAATCATAAATGAACCCACGATTATAGCCACTAATCCTCCAACAATAAACATGAAAAATTTTCCAATATCTTTGATGCTTACCAATATTGCTACTTTATTGCAAGTCTAATTATAATTGTCTGGGGAATTCAATTAGATTCAATAGTAAGTTTCGAGTATTCTCTTCGTAATGTCTAAAAATAAACAGATTGTCGCTTGGATTGCACTAATTACAGGAGGAATTGGATTCTTCTTCTTTTCAATAGAAATGGCTGAGTTTATGCGCTAATTTTGAAAACTAATTACAATGTAGTTATTTGTAGTAATAATTAATATGATTACTCAAGAAATTAAAGACTTTTTGGATCTTCAAAAGCTAGGTTATGTAGCAACTGTTAGCTCTGATGGTAAACCAAACATTTCTCCCAAAGGAACTATCATTGCCTGGACATCAGATGTATTGGCATTTGCAGATATTCGTTCACCAGACACAATAAAGAATTTACAAAATAATCCTCATGTAGAAATTAATGTAATTGATCCTCTTCTACGTAAAGGCTATCTATTCCAAGGGCAGGCTCGAATTATTAAAGATAATTCTCTATACGAAGAGATTCTCACTCATTATAGAAAAAAAGGAATCAAGAGTCCAATCAATTCCATTGTATTAGTTGATGTTTCAGATGTATCTGAAGTGACTTCTCCATTATATGATATGGGAATTTCAGAGGAAGAAATAAAATCAAAATGGAAAAAATATTTTGAAAGTTTATGATTTTTTTAATGACTTTGTTGATGCCTTGAGTTTTTTTAATTCTTTTTTCGTTTTTTCATGCTCTTCTCTTTCTTTTTCTAAAAGTAATTGAAGTGACTCTAGTTCTTTTTGTGTTATGTTAAGTTTTGATTTTAATGATCCTACCACTGCACTTGCTGCTTCAATAATTCTTGCAGAACTTTTTTGATTTGAATTATCTCCTTGGATGAATTCTTTTTCTTTTTTAGTTAGAATACTTGTATCTTGAAAATGATCTTTTTTCTCTAATTCTTCTTTTGCATTATACAGTCTAGATCTTGCTTCATCTAATTCTTTTTCATATTCTATCTGTTGGTTTTTTATACTATGTAGTAATGATTGTTTTTGTAAAATTTGTTCATTGATTTCTTCATGCTCTTTTTTTACTTCTTCCAATTCTTGTTTTATTTTTGAAAAGTTTTTTTCAGTTTTATTAAATTGATCAATTGATTTTGAATCTTTAATCTGTTCAGAATTTTTAATCTTCTCGGCAGTTTTTCTATATTCTATTTGAACTACATCAAGTTCCATTTTTTTTCGATTAATTTCTTTTTTAACTACCATTAAATTACTAACGATGTAATTGTATTCTTCTTTTACCGTTTTAATTTTTTGTGTGATTTCATTAAGCTCTTCTTGTTTTATTCTAAATTCTTTTTGAATATTTTCTACTTCGGTTTCTAACTCTTCTTTTAGTACATATTCTTCACTTTTATCAGAAATTGTTTCTTCTACATTTTTCTTGCTAAAAAGTCCCATATTATTCACTGATTATTTCCAAAAGATGAATCTTTCATTACTCATGCTTGACTCGGTCTCTAAAAAATTTGAGATAAAATCCAATAATACCAATAATTACTCCTCCAAACAATGCAATCATGCCTAATCCTGGCATTTCTGGGTAGATATTTGGTGCAAGAAATAGTAATAATGCTCCTAAAATTATCAGAGCAAATCCACCATTATTTCTTGATCTATTATGTTCTCCGTGAACCATGATTACGTATACTCTGAAAGTGTTTTTGCTACTTGTTTTCTTCCAATGTCTGAGATGAATGGTCCTATCTTTGGTCCTCTTGATGTTCCCAATATTATTTGATATAATATTTTAAAGAAATCTTTTGGTTGTACATCATTTGATTTTGCAATCTGATAAATTGTATTTTGAATGTCTTCTGGTTCCTTTTCTGCACCAAGTTCATCTACAAGTATCTTTAATGCAGTTTTTGCAGAATTATCTAAATCCACTTGTATTTTTTCTTGTTGATCAAACTCATCTGAAAAGTTACCTGCAAGAACAATGAGTTTTTTAATTTCTTGCTCAGGATTTTTTATTACTCCATAGTCTAGCAATTTTTTCATTACTCTTTCTCCTCTATCTTCTTTGAAGATTTTTGTTAATTCTATTAATAGTCTATAGTTAACATGTATGCTTGATTGTTTTGGAGGACTAAGTAAATTTACATATTCATAGAGGCCTTTTAATTTTGTTAGTTTGGCTTGATTATCTATTTTGATTCTTCCAAAGTAAGTGTCTTCTAATTCATTGTATTCATTCATCAAAGATGGAATATCTTCAAATCCTAGTTCTCGTGCACCTGTAATTCTTTTGTATAATAATAATAAAATTGATTTTGGACTACCAAACTCTAACCATTTTTGTGCAGTTATGACATTGCCTAATGATTTTGAAATCTTTTTTCCTCCTTTGTCTAAGAACATTTCATATTTTACATGATGAGGATGTGCAAATCCTAAAATTTCATCTGCAACCCAATCATTTACTTTTACAGAATCCATTATGTCTTTTCCATATGCTTCAAATCTGATATCAAATGCTGACCATCTTGCTGCAAATTCAACTTTCCAGGCTAATTTCCCAAGGTCTTTTGTGATGTCTGCTTCTCCATCATGACCACATCCTTTGATAATTTTTGAGCCAATTTCAACGTCATGACATCTGTACTTTACTTTTCTTTCATCTGCAATGTATTCTGTAGATTCTGCTGTGTATAGACGACTACAATTGGCACAAACTGGAAAATATGGTAGATATTTTTGGTATTTTTCTTGTCCAACAAGTTCTGCAATTTTTTCTCCAATCTTTGTACTGTTTTGCAAGATTGTATGGATTTGATCTTTTAGTAATCCTTGTTTGTAAGTGTCAACAGCTCTTCTAAACTCGTACTTTATTCCTACTTTGTCAAGTCCATCTAAAAGAATACTGCTCATGTGCATTCCATAGGAGTCATGACATCCATAAGGATCAGGAATTAATGATACTGGTTTAGCAATATGTCCTTCTAACCCAAACTCTTGCATCCCTTCTGGAATTTTTCTTAATCCATCAAGATCATCTGAATAAGCAATTAGTTCTGATTTGTGTCCTAAATTTTCTAATGCTAATTTAACTCCGTATGCTCTTACTGCATCACCTAAACTTCCAATGTGTGGGATTCCTGATGCACCAAGACCACTTTCCACTCTAAGAATATCTAAATTTCTTCCAAGAGATTTTTCACGTTCAAGTAATTCAAAAGCTAATTTATCTATCCAAGTTCCTTTCCCGATAACTTTTTGATCTGACATTTCTTTTCACTAGTTCAATGTTTTCGACATGTATGGCCCATATAACGAATACCCTAACTTTTGATAATATTCTCTGGTGCCAACTGCACTGATTACTAAAATTTTCTTTGCATCAAATTCTTCTTTCGAAATTTTTTCTGCTTCTTTCATCAAATTTTTTCCTAGTCCTGAATGTTGAACTTCATTCTCTTCTTTCTCTCCAAGTTTCAGTGATTTTCCATAGACGTGAATTTCTCTTACAATACACGTGTCTTGTTTAATCTCATCTCTGTGAGCATTAATGCTTGGTTTTCTTAATCTCAAAAATCCGTAAAT
This sequence comes from Candidatus Nitrosopumilus sp., assembly GCA_963667665.2. GTDB lineage: Archaea > Thermoproteota > Nitrososphaeria > Nitrososphaerales > Nitrosopumilaceae > Nitrosopumilus. Next base: position 996,784 of record OY763927.2, on the reverse strand, counting down.
GGATTCATTTTTGTCTTCATAAGACAAAAACACCTCTTTTCCATCTGAGGAATCATAATCTATTCTGTTTAGTTTCACCTCGCCTACATCTGATTTTTTGTTAGAGAGGCCCACTTCTCTGCATCTGATACATCTACATGAAAGTCCCTGTTTGGCTAAGTTTTGATGGACAATTTGTCTTAGGTTACCTGATTTTGGTCCAGCAATAATCTCATTTGGAGAAATTTCCCTTTGTACACGCATAATTCTAACCCATTTTGGAACATTCTTTTTTGCTTCTGTTAATACATTGATCATGTCTTCATCAGAGTATGGAATGTATTTTCCTTGTTTGTATTCTTCATAGAGCGGTGTATTTTCAATTACTAATGATGGATAAATTTTCAACATGTCTGGTCGTAACTGTGAATCAGAAAATAGTTTTTTAAAATCAGCAACGTCTTCTTCTGGAGTCATTGTAGGTAAACCTGGCATCATATGTGCAACAATTTTGTAACCTGCATCTTTTGAAATTTGAAATGATTCTGTCACATCATTGTAGTTGTGACCTCTGTTAACTATTTGATATACTCTTTCTTGTAATGATTGAACACCAATCTCTATTCTTGTTATTCCATAACTTAACATTAAATCTATATCTTTTTTCTTACAATAGTCTGGTTTTGTTTCAATTGTGAATCCTACATTTCTTATTTCTGCATGTTCGTTATTTGATTTAGCTTCTTGCAAATTTTTTGAATCTGTTCCATTTAGTGCATCATAACATGATTTGATAAAATTTTCTTGATAGTCTTTTGGCATAAAGAGAAAAGTACCTCCAACAATTACAATCTCCATTTTAGATGTGTCATGTCCAAATGTAACCAACTTGTCAATCTTTGACAAGATTTGTAATTTAGGATCATATTGATTTCCTATTGCATTTAATGTGGATGGTTCTTTTCCTGTGTAACTGTTTGGTGTGTTAAATTCAATTCCACCTGGACAATATGTACATCTTCCATGTGGACATGCATATGGTTTTGGCATGAGTGCAATTACTGCTACTCCTGATGCTGTTTTAACTGGCTTTTTCAATAATACTTTTCTTAATTTATTGAAATCTGATTCCTTTGCCATTGATAAAATTTCATAATTTCTTGGAATTCTTTCAAGTGAATATTTGGCACAGATTTTTATAATTTCTTGTTTCACCTGCTTTTTGCTAGGCTCATTAATTGTGAGTAGGTTCTGAGTGATTTCACTACATGCTTTAGAAAAAACAGAATCTAGGTTAATCATGAATTATCATACTGATTTGGACATAAATTCGTTAAATAATTTGGCTTACCTGGTATCTATCTTTGTCTACTGGTCTTTCTTTTAGCTTTAGTTCTTCTCTTAGTTGGGTTTCTCTTTACAGTCTTTCTTTTAGCTTTAGTTCTTCTCTTAGCTGGGTTTCTCTTTACAGTCTTTCTTTTAGCTTTAGTTCTTCTCTTAGCTGGTTTTCTCTTTACAGTCTTTCTTTTGATAGTTTTTAATTCGTTTAGTGTCTCCTGAATTTCTTTAATTTGCGCAATCATATTTGCTCTGAATGAATCATTGCTTATTTCTGCTGACATTTCTTGTCATTTCCATTTTTTTATATAATTTAAGACTTTATGACTTTTAGTTTAAGTAAACTAACTAAATTATTATTGCTGATTTTTTTTAAGCACAAAATTGTTGATGTTATGATCTATACTTTATAGAAAAAGTGTATGTCATCAAAACTTTTTTTAATCTCATCTTTACGTAATTCAATCATTTCTGTCATTTCCGTTAAATCTTCATTTGCAGGAAGTTTACCATATTTTGCAATATAATATCCCATAGTTATTCCCATTACTATGCCAGCTTTATGACCATACTTGAAATCTTCTTCAGATCTAAATTTCCAATGTCCCTGATCACATTCATGTGTCTGAATTCCATGAGGAATAAGACATTCATCAATCAACGAACTTATTTTATCTTTGAATTCTTTTTCTAATACCATACTTTACACCAATTCATCTCAAATAAAAAGCCAAAGATATTGTTATACATTTAACATCAATCTTACTAGATACACACCTGTACCAATTGCTGTTGTTGCAATCATGAATGGCATTCCTTTTATGATGAAATCTTTGAATGCCATTCGATAACCGTGCCTTTCCATAACTGCAATGGCTACAAGATTTGCACTTGCACCAATTAAAGTTCCATTTCCTCCAAAATCTGCACCTATTGCTAATGCATACCACAAAGGATTGAAATCGAGAGTATCTAACCTATTTGCTATGTTTGGGTCTAGTGAAATGTTTTCAATAATTGGAATCATTGTGGCAGTATATGGGATATTGTCCACAAATGCTGAAGCAAATGCGGATGACCATATAATCATGACTGCTGTTGCTTCAAAATTACCTCCAGTTGCAGTAACTATTTGATGAGCAAAGAGTTCCAGTGCTCCTGTTAATTCAACACCTGATACAATAATGAACAATCCTGCGAAAAACATCAAGGTAGTCCATTCTACATGAACAAATGCTTTTCCTGGATGAATTTTTGTAATTACCAAAAGAATTGCAGCTCCGGCCAATGCAATAATTGAAACTTCAACATCTAAAACTCCATGGAACATAAATGCAATAACTACTCCGATTAAAACTATCGCACTTTTTTTGAGTAGTGCAGGATCTTTGATTTCTTTTTTTTCATCAATTTGCATTAGTTTCTCAACATTCTCGGGCTTTTGTTTAAGATCTTTTCTAAACAAGAGTTTGAGAATAACTAAAGATGCTAAAAATGTGATAATAACTTCTGGAGTCATGTGGTATGCAAAACTCATAAAATCAAGATTTGCAGCAGATGCAATTATAATGTTGGGAGGATCACCAATTAGAGTAGCGGCACCACCAATGTTTGATGCAAAAATTTCTGCAAGAATGATAGATATTGGATTTATGTTGAGAATTCTTGCAACAGAAATAGTTACAGGGACTATAAGAAGAACCATAGTAACATTATCCAAAAATGCAGAACCTACTGCTGTAATAACTGACAACAATATCATAAGCTTCCAGACATTTCCCTTGGCAAGTTTTGCTGCCTTAATTCCTATATATTGAAAAATCCCTGTCTCTCCAAGAATTCCAACAATTATCATCATTCCCAAAAGTAATCCAATTGTGTTGAAGTCAATGGATCCTATTACAAAGTCAACACTATCATGTGCAGGAATTAGACCCGTGTAAATTAGAACAATAATAATGATGAGTGCGCCAATCATCGCAAGTGCTGTTCTGTGAATTACTTCTGTAACTAAAATCACGTAAATTCCCATCAAAACAGACATGGTTAACGCCATTGCAACTGTAAACTCTAACCCAATCATCTCGGGTAATGTAAACATCATAATGACTACAGCAACAAGCGTGATTCCAATTATTGGCATAATTTTCTGCAATCTAATTAACCGATTTTGATTAAGATTGAGGCTATTTATGCTATTTTTTTAGAGTTTACAACGACGCCTTTCTTTTTACTAATGTGACCAATTTCATATGTGCTTATTTTGTGTTTTTTGAAAATTTTTCTTATTTTTTTAACTTCACTTTGTGGTGAGATCAAACAAAAACCAACACCCATGTTAAATGTCTTGTACATTTCCTCTGGTTTTACTCCTTGTTCTTCAATCAGGCCCATTATTGGTGGAATTTTTGGTAAGGAATCAATCTCATATCCAATATTTTTTAGTCGTAGTAGTTTTGTAAATGAACCTCCTGTGATATGTGCTAAACCATTAACTTTGCATTTTTGATTTGCTTCTAAAACTGGTTTTACATAAATTTCTGTAGGGGTAAGTAATGCATTTCCTAACATTCCTACTCCTTTAATTTTATCTTTTATAGAATATTTTGTTAATAATGCTTTTCTTGCAAGTGAATAACCATTTGAATGAATTCCGGAACTTTTTACACCGATGATAATGTCCCCTACTTTTATTTTATTTCCTAAAACCATTTCTTTTTTTGAAACTAATCCTAAAACCATTCCAGCTAAATCAAATGAAAATTCTTTACCTGAAATTAAATCTGGCATTATTGCAGTTTCTCCTCCAACAATTGGAACTGCTGCTTTTTTTGCACCTTTGACCAATCCTTCGACAATTTTTTTAAATAACTTCACATCATTTTTGTTTGCAGCAATATAATCTACAAATGAGATTGGTGTTGCACCAATACAGATTATATCATTAACATTCATTGCAATACAATCAATTCCTATTGTGTCATATTTTTTCATCATATTTGCAATTACTACTTTGGTTCCAACGCCATCTGTATGGGTAGCCAAAAGTTTACCACCTGGAATCTCTACAATTCCTGCATAATGTCCAAATCCATGTGCAATCTTTGCTTTTTTCTGAAGCTTGTGAGTTGATGTAATTAGTTTGCCAATTGCTGCCTGGCTTTGTTTAATTTTAGAAATGTCTACACCTGCTTTTTTGTAGGTTAGAGCCATAGTTTGATGCGTATATGCTGTGAATAAAAGAATTTGCTTGTAGTTTTAATCACATGTACATTCCAGATGTCTCTTCTCTGTGTTCTACATACTTTTGAGATAATTCACTGAATTCTGAACTAATTCTTTCTTTGTCTTCTTGAAGCTCTGTTGTGTCTATGTCCATTTCATAGAATCGATTTAATGCCTCAATCAGAGTCGCTGCTGCAGCAGAATCCGGTGATGTTTTGTTTGCTTTTGCTAATAGTGTTAGACCTTGAATTTCTCTTACTAGACATTCGTTTAGTATACCTCCAGGAATACCTGTAATGAATCCTTGAGGAATCATACTGATATCTTTGTCTGCCATTGTTCTAATCAGATCTTCTTCAGCTGCACAGTATGCTTTGTTATCATGTTCATCACTTGCAACTCCATCTAGAATTACAATTTCTTTTGATCCTTTTTCTGCTGCCCAATCTAAAATTGATGATACCAGACAGTAAAGTCCTTCCATCTTCAATGTTATTTCACAAATTATTGCACAAATTGTTCCTTTTTGATTTGCATAAAATCTAAAAGGATGACGTAATCTACCTCTCATGAAAACTGTTGATGGGGGAAGATACTTTGATCTCATCACTCCGATCTCCTCCATTTCTAATTTATCAATAATGTGATTAATTGCAACAGGACCTACAAGGCCTGCTCCAACAAAACCTGCAAAAATTATTGGGTTCTTTAATTCTACTTTCTTAATCTCAAAGATCTCAGCTTCAGGAAATTCTTTTTGCACAGTTTACGTCGATTTGTTATGTCTAATTACTATACTAACTAAGAATTTTGTACGCTTTTGGTAAGATGGTTTTTAGTAATCATACTATCCAATCAAACTTTTTCAAGTTTCAAAAATGAAATCTTATGACTATTCTTTATTAAAATTTTGTATTATTGGTTTTATTTTTGAAATCATTTTGAAAAAATCTTCATTAGGCTCAATACTTGCCACAAATAAGTTACTGCTGTCAATTGGTATGCTAATTAAGGAAACTTTGTCATATTCTAAAACTGAAGATTTCTCAAAACCAAGTTCATGGGATAGATTTTGAGATTTCTCCCATTCTCACATTGAATAATGAATGGACATTTTCAATTCGTCAGGGGACAAATACTGCTCCACTCCCTTCTGTTCAAAACTATTAACTAGAACACCTTTGGTATTTACGACTCCTGTGAACCTTATTTTTGGATCTAATTCAAGAATGTTTTTGCACAGTTTTTCATAATCCATTGAAATTCGTTGGTAAATTGATTATTAAAATCTAATTGGTCAAAATGAAATATAGTATAGTGAAATTATTTTTCTAATTTCTCAATTCTAAAAATTATACCATAATAGTCTGTATATGAAATATTAGTAATTCTAAGATTAAATTTTTGTAAAACTTGCTCTATTACAGAAAATTCTATTGTATGTTGATTTGTTTTTATTTTGACTTGTTCATCTACTAGCAATTTTTCCCAATCAGGGTGTTCGTCCTTTAAAAAATCAAAAATTTCATCATACCATTCTATTTTGTTTTCATTCAATTTCATTTTTCCATATCAAATTGAATTTTAAATCTTGTGGCGAGATTTTCATTTTAGGCATAGATAAAAATGAGTAATTTGAATTTACATTATGGCTAATAGACCCGACTCTAATAGAGCACTATCAACTAAAACCAAATTAGTTCTAATTCTAATAATGTTTATTGTAGTTAATTTGATTTTTTATTTTGGATTTGATTCTTCAGATGAATCAGAAAATCAGTTTGAAATTGATGATCAAAATCAACTGTTGATTGATAAAAACGCTGAATTAGAAGAAGAAATGAATATTTCACTTCTTCCCTAGTGTCTTACATATTCCATGTATAGCATTAAGCCTAGTTTTTTCTTATTTTACTAATTGATGCACCAAGAATTTTCTTTCTACTAATTTCAAGTATCTTGAAAATTACATCAGAAATATTATCTGTCTTATCTCCTAAAATTCTGATGACTATTCCGGATTCATCTGGAAGAATGGATGTTCCAATAGACATTGCATCTGTCTTTTTGATTCTTTCATTTATTGAATTTTCTAGTTCAATTACATTTTCTTTTCTAGTCAAGATGTAAACTGTTCCAACTGTGTTGTATTTGCCTAATATTCCAAAATTTTTTAATTTTTGTTTTTTTGGCTCAATTTTTGTATTTTCTAAAAACCTTATTTTTTTGTCTTGGTTCTTACAGTGTGTTCTTAGGTAACAAATATCATATTCAAAAGATTCATCCATGGCTACTCTTCCAGGAGTTAAAATTTCTGAATATACCAAAGTTGCATTATCGTGAATATTCAGATTAACTTTTTGATAATACCTGGAATTCTTGTTTGGTATTATTTGATCAGGGATGTATTCTAAATAACAATTCTCATCAAGTGTGATGTTTACAATTTGTGATGCAAAATTTGAATCCATACTGTAGATGCTAGTGGCACCTTGAGTTGTCATATGAGCGATGGCCTTATTTTTTAATGACACATCCATTCTGTATCTATCCCCTTGTAGAACTCCTCCTGATGGAGAAATAACATAAAGATATGCCATTTCAGGAAGTGAGTTTTCAGGATATAATGCTCGTTGAAATTGTAACGGAACTTGAGAAAATTGTTTTGTAACAACTGTTTTACCATTACTGTTTTTTTGAAGTTCCAAATCAAGAATGCCTACTTTTCCTGATTTTCCAACTCCTAATTGTTTTATTTCTGAATCATATGTCTGAATTTCTTTTGGTATGTCATTTGGTGTGTAGTATTCTAGTTTATTCAATAATCACACCTTTTGTGTAAGTTCTGATTTTGGTGCAGAATCAAACAAGACATCATGAATAATGTGTTCAGTTATCTTCATTATACCTTCATCTGTTTTACAATTGATAAATTCAAATGGTTTTTCTTTTCTAATCTTTTCTGCATCTCTTTTCATGATATCAAGGTCTGCTCCAACCATCATGGCAAGATCTATCTTGTTAATTACTAAAAGATCACAACTCTCAATTCCTAATCCGCCTTTTCTTGGATACTTGTCTCCTCCTGCAACATCAACTATGTAAATAGAATAATCTGCAAGAATGGGACTGAATGTAGTTGTAATGTTATCTCCTCCACTTTCAATAATTATAAGGTCAAGATCAGGATGCTCTGATTCTATTTCTTCTATTACTGCAAGATTCATGGAAGGATCTTCTCTGATTGCAGTATGTGGACAACCGCCAGTTGCAAGACCAATCACTAAATTTTCTGGAAGTAGTCCTTTTTTCGTAGCTAAATTATCCCTCATTCTGTCAGCATCTTCTTTTGAAATCACATCATTTGAGATTATACTTACACTGTATCCCTTTTCAGCCAACATTGGCACCAAGCGTTCAATTAACATGCTTTTACCAGAACCAACTGGTCCACCAATACCGATTCTTGCGATGTGAGTCATGATGAAAAATCTAATTTTTATGTAATAAACATTTTTGAATCCATTTTTTCATGTGACATTTGAACAATATCTATTTGGGGTGCAAATTGCCACATTTCAAAAAGTGATTCATTAGAATATTCTTTGATAGTTTGACTGATGATTGGTTTTATATTGTGAATTATTTTTTGACCTTCAAAATGTTGAATTAATCCTAATCGTAATGCTGCACCTACAACCCCAACAGTAAAACCATACAATAACATCGTCATGCTTTTTTCTTTTTTAATTTTTAATGCATTACAACAAATTGCAAATGCCACAGGAAATATCCCATGTGCATTGTTTTTTGTTATGTTGTTTTTGTATTGATTTAAAATTTCATCATCTGTTATAAATTCTGAAACACATTTTACTAATTGAACCCCCGATCTTACTGATGAATTGCGTATTTCTTTAATTGATTTAGTGGCAAAAGCAATATTGTCTACTTCAATCACTTTTTCAAAATCACATTTGTTTGCACTATCAAATGCATTTGCAAGTGCAACACAATCTGATGGTCCTATCTGCTGAGTAATGTTAATTCTGATAATTTCTATCAAGTCTGCCATATCTTGAATTTTTTTTTCTGTGAAAAGAAATTCTAATCCATTTGAAGTAGCAAAAATACCTGTAGGAAAAAATGAGTCAGATAACTGCATTACCCCTAACTCTTGTTCTATCTCGTCAATGTTCATGTACATCTGCACCTAATTGAGGGGAAAATATCTGTTCTTCTACTGTAATGTTGATATGGTTGATAATGCTCTGAAATAATTTTGTAAATATTTCCTTTTCTGAATCTGCTTGAATTGGAAATGAAATCTCATCTCCTTGAATGGATATCGGTCTGTGTCTGTTTCCAATGATGTGCCCTAACAGCACCATTACATCTGTCATCTTTTCATTTTTTAGTTTAACTGTAATTATTTTTTCTGGTAATTGCTCCACAACAATTTTTGTATCTCCATTTTTGATAATATCTCCATTGCAAAGTTTCACTCCTGGGTCTAAATTCAAACCAATATCTGTTCCTCGATCTGTCTTTCTTCTCAAAATTCTTTTTTCTAATTCAATTCGGGAAATCTTGAGTCTTTCAAAATTCTCATTTTTCAAATTATCAAATTCTTTATCATGAAAAATATTTCCTATAGGGGAATTAACTTCTAACACAAGTAACTTTGTTTTTTGACAGAGTTATACTTTGTTAGATTTTACCGTTTTAATGATTAAATACTCTGATACACTATCCAATTCAATGATGCTTACTCCTAGAGAATTAGAAAAACTAAATGTTTTTGTTACATCAGAACTTGCTCGAAGAAGAAAAAATCGTGGATTGAAACTTAATCATCCTGAAGCTGTATCTATTCTTGCTGATCATATCTTAGAAGGTGCAAGAGATGGAAGATCTGTTCCGGAACTTATGAGCTCTGGAAAAAATGTTCTATCAAAAGATGATGTTTTACCTGGAGTTGTAGAATTAATTACATCTATTCAAGTGGAGGCAACATTTGAAGATGGAACTAAACTTGTAACAATTCATGACCCTATTGTGTGATAACTATGATTCCTGGCGAATACTTCTCATCTAATGAACCTATCATTGCTAACGTAGGAAAATCAACTACATCTGTTAGTGTTAGAAATACTGGAGATAGACCAATACAGGTAGGATCACATACACACTTTTTTGAAGTAAACAAAGCTCTTGAATTTCAAAGGAAACAATCTTACGGATACCATCTCAATATTCCTGCCGGCACATCAGTTAGATTTGAACCCGGAGATACAAAAGAAATTGAACTAACGGAATTTGGAGGAAAAAAAATTGTTTATGGATTTAGTGGACTGGTGAATGGAAGTCTAGAAGAAAAGCAAGAAGAGGCATTCAAAAAAGCTACTGAAAAAGGATTCAAAGGAATGACCCAATGACTCTAGATATTCCAAGAAAAACACATGTTGATTTGTTTGGTCCTACTGTGGGTGACCGAATCCGTCTTGCAGATACTGATTTGATTATTGAAATTGAAAAAGACTTGACTACGTATGGTGATGAGGCTGTATTTGGAGGAGGAAAGAGCATAAGAGATGGGCAGGGGCAAGCAAGTGGCGTATCTAGAGCAGAATCACTTGATCTTGTAATTACTAACGCAATTGTAATGGATCCTATTTTGGGAATTATCAAAGCAGACATTGGAGTAAAAGATGGAAAAATTGTTGGAATAGGAAATGCTGGTAATCCTGACATCATGGATGATATTGATATGGTAATATCTTCTAACACTGAGATAATTGCCGGCGAGCATACCATTTGTACTCCTGGAACAATTGATTCACATATTCATTTTATTTCTCCTCAACAAGCAATACATGCAATATGTAATGGTACCACCACGATGATTGGCGGTGGAACTGGTCCAGCTGATGGAACAAATGCAACAACATGCACTCCTGGTAAATGGAATATTCATAGAATGATTGAGTCTGTTGATGAATTACCACTAAACTTTGGATTTCTTGCAAAAGGAAATGACTCTCGTGAATCTGCATTACTTGAACAAATTGAAGCAGGAGCTTGTGGACTAAAACTACATGAAGATTGGGGTACAACTCCTGCTACGATTGATTCTGCTTTGAGGGTTGCAGACAAAACTGATACCCAAGTTGCAATCCATACTGATACTCTAAATGAATGTGGATTTGTTGATGACACAATTGAAGCAATTGCAGGAAGAACAATTCATACTTATCATACTGAAGGTGCTGGAGGTGGACATGCTCCAGATATTATGAAAATTGCAGGTGAAGAAAATATACTTCCTTCATCTACAAATCCTACAAGACCATTTACAGTAAACACACTAGCAGAACATCTTGACATGATGATGGTTTGCCATCATCTAAACTCATCAGTACCTGAAGATGTTTCCTTTGCAATGTCTAGAATTAGGGGTGAGACTATTGCTGCAGAGGATGTACTACATGATATTGGTGTGTTGAGTATGATGTCTTCTGATAGTCAAGCTATGGGAAGAGTAGGAGAAGTTACAACCAGAAATTGGCAGACTGCTGATAAAATGAAAAAGATGGCTGGTGCATTACCTGAAGACAATGCTCAAAATGATAATTTCAGAGTGAAGCGTTATCTTGCTAAAATTACAATAAATCCTGCCATAACTCATGGAGTTTCAGATTATGTGGGCTCATTGCAGCCTGGACGATTAGCTGATATTGTAATTTGGTCCCCTGCATTTTTTGGAGTCAAACCAAAAATGATCATAAAAGGCGGTTTTATTGCATATTCCCTTATGGGTGATCCTAATGCATCAATTCCTACTACTGAACCTGTCATGTATCGTCCTATGTTTGGAGCCCTTGGCCAAACAAAATATTCCACTTCTGTAACATTCACATCTCAACTGGCACTAGACAAGGGTATTGAATCTGAAATCAATTCAAAAAAGAAATTGGTTCCTGTGAAAAATTGCCGTTCTATTGGAAAGAAAGACATGTTGTATAATGATCTTACTCCAAACATTGAGGTAAATCCTGAAACATATGAAGTTAAAGTTGATGGGAAAATTGCAACAACAGATCCTGCCGACAAAGTTTCTATGTCAAGACTATACAATTTGTTTTAATAGTTTTCAAACTATATGTTTAGTTTAAAGAAAATAATTTATTATCTAATCCAATTGTAATTATAATATTAAGACCAATTATGAAAGTTATACTAGCTATTGTGTATCTTAGATATTTAGTAATAGAATTAACTTTTGATAATAAAATAAATGGTAATCCCATAACGCCGCTAGCAACAGTCATACCAATTATACTGCCTATGCCAAATAAAATTAGAAAATAAATCATCATATCAAAACCATTCATTGTAGATGCAAATAATGCAACAAGACTACCACTACCTGCAATACCGTGAACACAACCAATTAGGTATGCTTTGTGACCATGTTTGTGATTTTCATTATGTTCATGAGAATGTGTGTGAGAAATTCCGTCTGAATGTGTGTGAGGATGAACATGTTTTTGTTTAAAGATACTTTTGTTTGTAAATGTAAAAATTGCTAAAGTAATCAACATTAAACCAACAAGCACTTCTGCACTAATAAAAAAATCATCAGGTATGTTTAATGATAAACCTGCAATCAATAGTCCGATTAAAATAATACTTGATGTATGTCCCATTCCCCAAAGTGCTCCTCTTAAAGAAGAGATAATGGTAAGATTTTGCAAGTCTCGTTTTTTTGAACTCTTTGAATTATTGTTGTTTTTTAATAGTTGAGTGGAAACTGCACTAAGATGATCAGGCTCAAAAGCATGCAATAATCCAATCATCAAACCAGCAATTATAATTAAAAAAGGGTTGTTGGCTTGTAACATTCCCATTATTGTTTCAATCAATTATTCCATTACTCCTATGCTGTTTGTTTCTGTCCATCAAGAGAATATTGAACAATTTGAATGGGTGTTGTAATGAATATTTGTTCTTTATCAATATCTTTGGTTGTAATTGTAAAAGTTAGTTTTCTCAAACTTTCAGGAACCCCAATCATCACTTGATGTGGTAAAAGCATATCTGGTATGTGTTTTTGTATTTCGTTGATTGTTTTACGTTCATTTAACGAAGTTATGACATAAGCTACAAACAATCCTAGTGTCTCGTTTATGTTTAATCGCATATTGTTTGATAGGTGATTTTTGATTAATTGTGTGGATTCAAAGAAAATTGTTTCATCAGATTTTTCATAATAAAATATCTTGGTAAATGGCTTGATATCCGGATCTCCCTGTACCACTACTTCAATTTTCATTAATCTCTCTTTGGAATTTTAGATGTTGGATTACCAAAACTGTATGTGTTTCCAGTACCCATGTATGCCTTTGGTCTTACAGGATCTCCTCCCTCCAAACCTCTCTTTGTTAATGATAATCCTGCCAATAGTTCAATAACTAATCTTTGTCCTAATCCAGATGTGATTCCTCCGTTGTAAGAACTTGAATCACTGACATCATATGCTGGAGCAATTTCTACCAAATCCATTGCAAATCTATCAGGATCAAATGATTTTGATAATAGACGAATCATTCTAATGCCTTCTCTTGATGTAAGTCCGTTTGGTTCTGGTTCTCCCGTACCTGGTGCATAAGCAGGATCAAAAGAATCAATATCCCAACTAAGATAGACTGCATCTGTTCCATCATTTGCTCTATCAGCTATTTCTTTTGCAATAACATCAATTCCTAATTCTTCAACATCAAGCATTGTAAACCATTGGAAATCTTGGTCTGACATCCATTTGTACAAATCACGTCCTGGCCAATATCCTCTTGGACCTACAAGCGAGTAGTTCTTTCCTTTAAGACAACCCATCTCCATTATTCTTCTAATATGTGCTCCATGATCATACTTGAAACCCGTTAGTCCTTGTGGTGCACAATCAGCGTGTGTGTCAAAATGAATCATGCCTATGTTTTTGTATTTTTTCTGAAATGCTCTAACGTTTGCATAAGTAATTGAGTGATCTCCTCCAAGCATTACAGGAATACCATCTGCCTCTAACACTTCCTTAACTTTTAGAGTCATCCTCTTGTGTGATTCTATAACATCCCCTGGTGAAACTATGACGTCTCCATAATCTACTGTTCGAAAAGTTCCAAATGGGTCTGCACCCGTTTCAATGTTGAATCGTTCAAAAGGTGGTGATGGAATTGTAGATGCAGCTCTAATTGCTCTTGGCCCATATCTTGCTCCGGGGCGGATAGTAGTACCAAAGTCAAATGGCTCTCCAATAATTGCAACGTCTGGTTTTGCTTCAAGTAATTCTTTGTGTGTCTTTACCCAAGGAAGATGTAAAAATGTATTAATTCCTACAAATGGCGCAACATCTGCACCTTGAAAATCATCACCATAAAATTCCATGCCCATTTTAAATCAAATTCTATGTGCAACTTTGATAATTAAAGATTTCAAGTAAAGTACGTATATTGTATTTTAATTATTAAATATCATCATTTTCTAAAAAAATCAATTATGTGTAATGTACGTTTTAACTATAAACATAACATTTGGGTGACAATACCAATATGATTTTACAAAATTCAAAAAATGCATGGTATTTTTTAAATCAAGGATTAACCGCAGTTTATTACAATCAATTTAAAAAAGCTGTTTTAAAATTTAACAAGGCTATTTCACTTGAACCTGAAAACATTGTAGCTCAACTTCATAAAGGCAGGACATTATACAAATTGGAAGATTTTCAAAATGCTATAATTTGTTTTGATAAAATTTTATCTATAGATCCCAAAAGTCTTGATGCTTTATACAACAAAGGTCTTGCACTTGAAAAAATAGAAAAATACGAAGAAGCAATATCTTCTTTCAAAAAATCTCTTGAAATTGATTCACAATATTCTGATTCATTAACATCTATGGGATTATGTTTAAGTAAATTAGAGCGTAATGATGAGGCTATAACAATAATTGATCAAGTTTTATTGAATAATCCAAAAAACTCGGCTGCTCTTTACGCCAAAAGTTTGATTCTGGGAAGATTAGCAAAAAGTTCAGAGTCCATGCTATTCTTACAAAAAGCTATTGATGAAGATTCTAGACAATCAGACATTCTATATGAAAAAGGACAGAAGCGTACAAAGAAAGGAAAACATGAAGAAGCAATAAAATTCTATACAAAAGCTCTGGAGATAGATAAGAAAAATACTAAAGCTCTTGTGGCTAAGGGATGGACTCTTGATTTAGCAGGATTTTCAAACAAAGAGATTTTTGTTTTTTATGATGACGCCCTAAAAATTGATCCTAAATGTACTGATGCTCAATTCAATAAAGGAATAGTCTTGGATAGAACACGACTATATAAAAAAGCCATAGAGTGTTTCGATAAAATTTTAGAATATGACTCTGATAATGTTAAGGCACTTTACAGTAAAGGCACATCTTTGTTTCAGTTGAAAAAATTTGGTAAAGCAAGATTCTATTTTGAATGTGCTTTGGAGATTGAACCAAGAAATGTACTGGCGTTATGCACTATGGTGTGGTTTCTAGAACACTCAAAAAAATATGATGAGGCGCTTGAATATTGTGAAAAAGCACTAAAAATCAATCCTAATTACGTCTATGCAATAAGCTATAAAGGAAAATTACTTTTATTATTAAAAAAATATGAAGAGTCTCTAAAATGTTACAACAAAGCACTAGAACTTGAACCTACAAATCAAACTGCAATTTTTCATCGATTTAAAGTTCAAGAAAAGTTGGACAAAATGAATAAAGAATCATTTTTAAAAAGACTAACAAAATTATGATGACTGTTACTAGGAAAAATTAATTAGAATATTTTTATATTCATTCTTTGATAGTTTAGTTATGCAGGCTGTTAGCACATCAGAAGACATCGATAGAGAGTCTCGTAGAATAATCAATGCATTATATGGTGACGTAAGTGACTTTAGAGTGAATGAAACATTCCAAGTTCCTGAAAAAGGACCTAGAGTATCTTGGGATGTTCAAGTTAATTTCATGCTAGATGGTTTGAAATATACTGTAGACCTTGAAATACAAGAAAAAGATTGTCATGTTGTTAATGCACGATTAATTGATACTATGACACCACTTTAATTTTTTATAAATTTAAATTGTTATAAATAAAATTTATAATGTTAAGATTTCTTTTGCCGCTTTAATCTTTACCAGTAAATCATTAATGTAACTATCTGCAAATCGTTCAAAACTAGAAATTCCTTCAGGACTCTTTTTTTGTTTTTTATATTTATCTTGAAGCCAACTGAAATCTAATTCCTTTAGACTAATAGAATGGTTTTGAGCATCACTTTTTGATTCTAACATGTTAACTATAAAATAACTCACAAATTTTGTAAAGCATTTTACATTGTATCTTTCTTCATAATCTTTTCCAAGTTTTTCATGATTTTCTACTGACCATTCTTTAACATCTGATCTTATAGTTATGGTATTGTATCTACCAGACAAATCTAATTTTATTTTATGTGATTCTACTGAATAATATCCTCTCTTGATCTCATTCATTATGATAATTAATGTACTGGGAAGAAACATTCCAGGATAACTCTTGTCTGTTGCTTCTTGTAATCTAGTTGTAATTACAGGTTTCATACCAAATGTAGAATATCCTTTTCCTGGCACACAAAATATTCTAAATTAGTGTTTATATTATTTTATGAATTTTGAAAATTAAGATTGTTTTTTCTTGAGTTCTTTAATTAATCTAATTACTACCCAAAATGTTCCCATTGCTATGACTCCTATTCCAAGACCACTATAGAATGGGTTAGCTGAGCCAGATTGGTTTAACCCCAGTCCTAAGATAATCAGAATTACTGCAATGGCATATTGTTTATCCACGATATGTGCAAGATTGTTGAATTAATAAAATTTTGAATTAAAATCGTAATGAATGTTTGATCGAAAAATTATCTTAAAAATAAATTATTTTTGTAAATTACAAATTATGAATTTCATACTATGATCGTAAAAGTTTTCTTTAAAATCATGAAATTTATAGAAATTATTTCATAAAATGTATTATACGAATAATTTTTTCCTCATAAAACGTACTATACTTGCAAAATTCAAAGCTAATATAGCTTGATCAAATCAATAAACACATGGTGGAGATGGATGGGTTTGGCATCGCTGTTGCCGTATTTATTATCATTACACTTGCAGTAGGGGTATTTGCAGGTAAACTAGTCAAAAATAGTGGTAAGCGACTGATCATTGCAGGAAAAAGTTTGCCTTTGTTTATGGTTGGAACTATGCTTGCAGCTCAAGCAGTTGATGGAAATTCATCGTTAGGCAATGTTGCTCTTGTATTTGAATTTGGATTTTGGGCAGGAGCAGTTATTCCAATTGGTTTAGGATTATGTCTGTTTGTAACAGCTGCATTCTATGCTAAACCATTAAACAAAATGTCAATGATCACATTACCTGATTTCTATTTCAGAAGATTTGGAAATGGAGCAGAAGGTCTTTCCGGCATTCTTATGATTGTTAGTTTTCTAATTCTTGTTGCAGGCAATTTAGCAGCTAGTGGATTTATTTTGGAAGTTGTGTTTGGTATAAATTATTTCTATGGTATTGCAATTTCAGCTATAGTTGTGGTAATCTATACAGTTGCTGGAGGATTATTTGCATCGGCTTATACAAATCTGTTCCAAGTTTATCTTGCAATTGGTGCATTTTGGGCTGGTTTCCTTTTCTTCTATGGTGGCTTTGCAGATACTCCATGGGATGTCATTTACAACAACGCTCCACCAGCGTTTTTGGATCTATCGGGATTGTATGATATGGCTAATGGCGCGCTGATTAATTGGGGTGCTATTCTTGCGCTAGGATTGGGAGATATCGTTGCGCTTGACTTTATGGAGCGAGTATTTTCAGCTAAGAACCCGAAAACAGCACAAAGAGGTGCATTGATGGGTGGCGCACTTACAATGTTTACAGTAATTCCAACTAGCATGTTAGGAATTGTAGCATTCTTCTATCTTCCAATAGATATTGATCCAAACATGGCTTTACCTTTACTATCTACAGAAGTATTGCCATTTGCAATTGGTGCAGCAATACTAATGGGCGTAGTTGGAGCATCAATGTCTACTGCCAGTGGTGGTCTATTGGCAATTTCCAGTGTAATTTCAAGAAATATGATGCAGAGAATTATCCGAAGACGATGGATGGGCAAACCAAATTGGAGTGATAGTCAATTACTCAAAGTTACTCGTGTTGTAATTATTCCAATGATGATAGTTGGAACTGCTATCGGTTACTTTGTTCCAGCTCCTGGAATTTATCTCATCTTAGCATTTGACATAGTTTTTGCCGGAGCATTTGCTCCTCTCACATTAGGTTTGTTCTGGAAAAAGGCAAACATGCCCGCAGCCGTTGTAGCTCTTGTTGTTGGTTCACTAATTCGATTTGCATTCTTCTTTACAATGCCAGAAGAATGGGCAGGATTGGATACAATGATACCTCCTATCATTGCATTTGCTTTGTTCTTTATAGTAGCACAAGCAACCCAAGGAAAGTATCCAGGAAAAGCAAGACACGATGTACGCGACTATGTACCACCTGAAGAAGATGTAATTGCCGGAGAAGATTTGTTACACTTCCAAAATGATACTTCAGCGACAAGTGCAGGTGGACCTGGCTCTAATACACCAGGACCTGACACACCCGGACCTGATGATGCTACAAGTAAGGAAGTAACGTAGTAAAATCAAATAATAAACAATTTACTGTTCGTTTTATTTTGTGTTCTTTATTTTTGGTAAATTAAATTCGTCAGTAAGCATGTTTTAATATCTAAAAGGAGGCTAAAAGTGATGAAATACCCTGGTTTACTTGATCAAGATATTTCACGTATTGGATTACAAGAATCACAAATGTATAATTTAATTTCAGGTAAACTTGTTACGGAAATAGTTAAAACATCTCTTGGTCCGCGCGGTATGGAAAAAATATACATTGACATACTTGGAGAAGATACAATTACAAGTCACGGTGGTGCGTTTTTGAGAAAAGTTGATGTTGATCATCCTGCAGCTAAATCAGTTGTAGAATCTATTAACACCGTTGATACTCATGTTGGAGATGGTACAACATCTACAGCTGTTTTGATTGGTAGTTTACTCAAACATGCTGAAGAATTATTAAAAATTGGAATTCCTGTTGCTACAATTACTCGCGGTTATAATCAAAGTTTAGATTGTGCTTTAGAAACATTGGATGAAATTAAGATAAAATCAAACAGAAGAGACAGAAAAATAATGCGACAATTACTAACTACATGTTTAGAGGGAAAAGCAATTTTTGATTTACAAGAAGAAAATACAAAGATTGTAGATATTATCATTGAGGCTGTATGTGATATTGCCAACTTGGAAAGAGGGCAGATAGATATTGATGACATAAAAATTGAAGAAAAAATAGGAAATGCTACAGAAATACAATTGATCAAAGGTACTGTGATTGATAAAACAATAGATAGTTCTGCAATGCCTAGAACTATTCACAATGCCAAGATTCTGTTAATTAATGAATCATTAGAACCAATGAGAACAAGAACGGAGGCAGAGATAGAAATAGACTCTCCCAAACAGATGAACCAATTCCTTAACCAAGAAAACACAGACTTACTTGCACTTGTAAAAAATATTGTAGATTCGGGGGCTAATGTCGTAATATCTAGGAAAGGAGTTAATGAGTTTGTTCAAGAAGCTCTTGCAAAACATGGTATTATCTCAATGCGGCGAGTAAAGTACAATGATTTATGGTGGCTAGAAAAGGCGACTGGTGCTGAGATCTGTAAAAATATTGAGAAAATATCTAACGATGAATTAGGTTTTGCAAAAAGAGTGTATGAGAAGACTGTAGGTGGAGATAAAATGGTTTTTGTGGAAGGTGGAAACAATCCAAAATCTGTAACTTTGTTATTGAGGGCCAACTCAAAACGATTTCTAGATGAATTTCACAGAAATGCTTTGAATGCATTTTATGTATTAAGAAATTTCATTGAACATCCATTCATTGTATATGGTGCTGGCTCTGTTGAAGGAATAGTTGCACAAAAAATTAGAAAGCAATCTGTAACTGTTGAAGGTAAGGAACAAATTGTAATACAAAGATTTGCAGATGCTGTAGATGAAATACCATTAACATTAGCACAGAATGTGGGAATGGATGTGTTAGATACATTAACACAATTTCGAGCAAAATTTGCAACATTGAATGGCAAGATAAGATGGTATGGAATAAATTCTAACACTAGAAAGATATCTGACGTATCATCATCTGACATTATTGAAACAGTAGTTGTTAAACAACAAGTTTTCAAAACTGCAGTTGAAGTTGCTAACATGATACTGAATGTAGATGATGTGTTCATGAAGAATTTGATTGACAATACCCATTGTCATATTGATGGAGTAGTTCATGCTCATCATGATGGTGGAAAGTCTCACAATCACTTTGAGCAAGAAGGATTAGAACAAAGACAAATGCATCATTACTATTAAGTCGCTAAAAATAAAAAAATATATTTTCTAAAATTATCTTTATGTTCTTTTACAACTCTTTGTTGATAAAGAGATTCAACATAGTTCGTCCTTTGTCTGTAATTGTATAGATTACATTTGGCCCTACTGGCTCTTTTTTGATAAAGTTGTAATTCACACACAGATGTAGATAATTCAAAAATGATTTCTTCATTCTAATCTTTGACTTTGAATACAAATTTGAGAATGTCATAGGATTTCCTCTAAGCTGATACAACAGCTTCAACAGTGATAGTGTACTGTAATCTCGTGTTCTTGCTTTTACTGCATCAAGTATTTGCACATCTCTTTCTATGATGAAATCTTCGAATTGGTCAGCTACTTCTAGTGGTACATATGTTAGTCTTGTTCGCATCATACTGTATGGTACGGTATATTACTTTATTAATCTTTAACTTTAGCTTTGTTGATCTACCGAGCTGGTTTTTTTACACCTAGATCTAGATTGATAAATTCAGGTTTATTGCAATTGTTAGAATTGTGAAATTATAGTGAATAATCTCCTTTAAACCACGAAAATCTGAACGTTCTTTGTGGAAGTAGCAGTAAGTGCAATTTTAACTGTAGTTGGATTAGTAATGTTATGTTTTGGCGGAAATTGGTTAGTAAACGGCGGTGTAAACATTGCAAAAAAATTCAGAATAAGTAATCTTGTAATAGGGATGACTATTGTAGCGTATGGTACTTCAACTCCAGAACTTGCTGCTAGTGTTGCTGCAGCAGGTGAACACAGTGCAATTATTCTGGGAAATGTTATTGGAAGTAATATTGCAAACATTGGAATGGTGATTGGTGTGTCTGCAATGCTTATTCCTTTAGCAGTAAGAAAATCTATTTTGCGAAAAGAAATTCCAATCATGTTGGGCGTTTCTCTTTTACTTGTTTTACTCTCAGTTGATGGTGAACTTTCTAATTATGATGGAATATTATTACTTGGCGGATTGGGGGTATTTGCATTTTATACATTCAAAGATGCAATGAAACATAGAGAGGAAAACAAAGAGAACACTGAAAAAGAAAAAACTAACATATATCTAAAATCTGTAGGATTAATTGGAATAGGTATTGCACTTTTGTATGTTGGCGCAATTCTTACAGTTGATAATGCTGTAATTTTAGCACACGAGTTTGGATTATCAGAAAAAATTATTGGGTTAACTGTAATTGCAATTGGAACTTCTCTTCCCGAATTAATAACATCAATAATTGCAATTAGAAAGGGTCATGCAGATATTGGTATTGGAACCATTATTGGAAGTAATATCTACAACATCTTGATGATAATGGGAATTGGTGCTGCACTTGGAGGTGTAATGATTGGCGCTGATGTTTATGTTGATTATGCAATAATGATTATCTTTAGCATTTCATTACTGATTGCTCTGAAAACTGGAATTATCAATAGAGCCATGGGTGTTTGTTTGGCTATAGGTTATGTTGCATATCTTGTAGTCACGTTTTTCAAGTAATTTGTGCCTGAATTTGGCATTTAGATAGAATTTACCATAATATTTTTAGCCTTAATTGATGGTACAATGGATGGAAGTGATGCCCATTGAATTACATTTTTTTGATTGTTTCCAATTTCTGAAATATTTTTTATCATAGTTGGAAGATTGTGAATTATTCTTACTGATCTTCCAGGTCCCTTTATTTTACCCTTTTCAATAATTCTTATACCACTTCTTGCTGTACATGAAAAATCTCCTTTAATTGGATTTACTGCATATGTGTACCATAATCTTCCAACTAACAATCCATGTTTTGTATCTTTGATCATATCTTCTTGAGAAATATTCCCTGGATTTATTTTGAGATTATGTGGTGCTGAAATTGGTATAGGCTCGGAACTTCTTCCCATAGGTGAACCTGCTCTTGATGCATTACCTGAAGATTGTTTTCTTTCTTTGTAACTATCAAATAGATTTGAAAAAGTATTCTTGAAAATTCCTTTTTCTATTAAACTTCTTTTTTGAGTTTCTACTCCTTCATCATCTACATATTTTGTTCCAATTCCTTCTGGTATGTGTGGATCATCAACTAAACTCAGTTGTTCAGTTGCTATTTTTTCTTCAAAATTATTTGAAAAACAACTTTTCTTTTCTGAAAATGTTTTAAAACTAAAATTTGCTGCAACAACAAATGCCAATAGTTCTCCTACTGAATATGGTTCGAAAATTATAGAATACTTGTCTGAATCAATTTTTTGTGGGTTTATTGATTCAATACACATAACTTTTGCATCATCTCCAACTTGTTCTGCAGAAAAATTTGATAATGTTCTACAACTTGCGTATCCAATACCTGATACTGGTATAACTCCTGATTCTGATTCCGCATTAATTATTCCTGAAATGTATGTTGCCTTGTCATTTAGATGCAACCCATTAGAATTTGCTAACTCAAAATTCTCTGAAACAATGTTTAGTGATCCTGTAATCGTATTTACCATGTCATTATTTGCTGAATTTATCATATTTTGTGCGATATCCATTACATTTGTGCCGGAAATCTTCTCCAATTTCCCATCAAATGTTCCTTCTAGTTGCTTGTGTGTTGTATCTGATGGTAGCCCCTTCCAAAAATCTCTTGATTTAAGTTTCGTTGATGTCTCAAATGTACTATCAATTACCTTTTCTATCTCTTCTTGGTTAGTTGTTTGAATTGATATAATTTTTTTTTCATGAATTAATCTAATTCCATAATTTTCATCAAAGTTTTGCTTAATTTCAGCAATTTCTGAATCAGTAATTCTTACTGTAATGATCTTTTTTTTTACAACAACTATCTCGCATTCATCAATTCCTATGTTCTTTGAATGATTCAATGCCTTATCTAAGGCAGACAATCATTTTCTCCTTGGATTTTTATAATTAAATTTATTAATTTTAATTAATTC
Organism: Candidatus Nitrosopumilus sp.; assembly: GCA_963667665.2. Lineage (GTDB taxonomy): Archaea > Thermoproteota > Nitrososphaeria > Nitrososphaerales > Nitrosopumilaceae > Nitrosopumilus. The sequence continues at coordinate 973,708 of OY763927.2, read as the reverse complement.
TACATATGATCCAAATTGAGAAGTGTCTGTAATTTTATCAAGCTCATCTTCAACTTCATTTTCATTATCAAACTTTCTTAGAATATTGTATGTGGTATCTCTTTCTGCTGGAACTCTTCCAATTTCTTTTACTAGTCTCCTTATTTCTTTAGGTCTTAATAACTGACCATGTTCTGAACCTGCAGATGTTGAAATACTTTCATTGATCAATGTACCACCAAAATCATTTGCTCCCCACATTAGTAATAATTGAGACATCTTTTGACCCTCTTTTACCCATGACATCTGAAGATTATTAATAGAATTATTCAACATAATTCTTGCAATTGCATGTGTAAGCAGAACATCATTTCCACTTGCACCATCCTTAATTCCTTCATGTAACTGATGTTTGTACATTGGTGCTTCGTCAGGAATAAAATTTAGTGGAACAAATTCTGTAAATCCTTTTGTCTCCTTTTGAATTTCTCTTAGTTTTGCAATATGTTTTACTCTATCTTCAAGTGTTTCTAGATGCCCAAACATCATAGTTGATGTTGTGTTGATTCCCATTTTGTGAGCAGTCTTGATAACTTTCTCCCAATCTTTTACACTAATTCTACCTGGGGATATCTTATCTCTGAGATCTTGGTCAAGAATTTCAGCAGATGTTCCTGGAAGTGTATTTACTCCAGCTTCTTTCATCCTCTTTAGAAATTCTTCAATTGTTATCTCTGATCTTGTTGCTCCATATAGAATCTCTTCAGGAGAAAATCCATGAATGTGAATATCTGGTATTTCTTTTTTGATTTCTCTGCATATGCTTTCATATAAGTCTCCTTCCATGTCTGGTGGCAATCCTGCTTGAATGCATACTTCAGTTGCACCTAGATCATGTGCCTCTTTTGCTCTTCGTACAATCTCTTCAGTTGGTAGGAAATACCCTTCTTCCTCTCGAAAATCTCTACTAAATGCACAAAATCCACATTGCTTGATACAGACATTTGTAAAATTGATATTTCTATTAACTACATATGATACAACATCGCCAACTCTTCTTCTTCTAATTTCATCAGCAACTAGTCCCACTAGGTGAAAGTCTATCCCAGTTGTTTTGTATAATGTCAGAGCGTCTTTTTCAGAAATTTCTTTATCAGATAATGCATTATTTAGAATTGTAGATACTAGCGGGTCTGCATTTTTAAAAAGTGACTCTATGTTTGTCATCTCCAATACTCCTCTTTTACCAATCCTTCCCCATTTTCAATTACTAACATCTTATCTCTTAACTCTTTACTAACAAAAGAAAAGAATTCTGGGTATATTGGGAACCTACATTTTAATTCAAATCCTGCATCTTTTGAATTTTCATCTACTTTACTAATTTCTGGCCAAGAAAATTCTGGATTAACAAAATCTGGGGTTAGTGGTGATATTCCTCCCCAATCATTTATTCCCACTGATAAGAAACTTTGATATGATTTTGGGGATAAGTTTGGAGGAATCTGTATGTTCATTTCTGGCATGATGATTCTTGATAATGCAACAATTGTTTTGAAATAGTTTTCATCAGCTGATGGTGTGTTCTTCATAATTGTATCTGGTTTTGGTTGAAAATTTTGCAAAATCACTTCTTGAATATTTCCATATTTTTGATGTAATTGTTTTATGGCTAAAATTGAATCAATAACTTCCTCTATTGTCTCTCCAATTCCAACCAAAATTCCTGTTGTCATTGGAATTCTTAATTTTCCAGAATTCTCCAAGACTTCTAATCTTGCTTTTGGTCTTTTACTTGCCGCCAAATAATGTGGCATTCCTTTTTCTGTTAATCTTTCACTTACATTTTCAAGCATTATTCCCATTGACACATTTGTTTTCTTCAACTCTTTCATCTCTTCAAAATTTAGATTACCAGCGTTTGTGTGTGGAAATAATCCTAATTCTAATGCTAGTTCTGATGAATGAATAAGATATTCAACAGTTGATTTGAATCCATTTTTTTCAAGCCAATCTCGTGCTTCTTGATATTTTTGTTCTGGTTTTTCACCCGTAACAAAAAGTGCTTCAACACATCTGTATTTTTTTGCAAGTTGTAATAGTTCTAATATTTGCTGTTTTGACATTAAAGAAAGTTTTTCTTCTCCTGGGTCTGCTTTGTATGTGCAATAAGAACAAGTATCTTTGCATAGATTTACTATGTTAAAAAATGCCTTTTTTGAAAATGTAACTGAATCTTTTTTGAATTTTTTTCTTAAATTTTGTGCAGCAGAAAAAAGCTCACTGGGATCTTTTACTGCATTTTGATAAATCTCTATTACGCTTTGTCGAGATATCACTTTATTCTCTAAAACATTGTTTAAACTCTCAGAGTTTAACACAAGATTGTTCAATAGAAAGAATTCTCGACTAGAAGTATTTATGCTTGTATTGTGCTAATTACCATTTGGTCTCTCTTGAAGAACAATTGTAACATTTGTTGTTCTATTATCTCTTAAAATCTCTAAAACCATTTCGTCTCCAACTGTTTTTACTCTTTGAAGATGTATCAAAATATCACTAATTTTCCTAACTTCAATTTTATCCACCGATAAAATGATGTCTCCTCCCATTGGATAATTGACTCCATCCTCTTCGATGATTTTATCAGATCCGATTAATCCTGCTTTAGAAGCTGGGCTATTTTCTACAACTGTTACTATCAAAAACCCAACTGCATCTTTTAGGCCCAAAACTTTTGCTAGATCTGGATCAATATCCCTACCTGAGATTCCAATCCAAGGATGTTTGTATTCTCCTTTCTCTGTAAGAGTTGGTATAATTTTGGCAATAGTCTGTGATGGTATTGCAAATCCTACTCCTGTAAATTCACCTGTTGTTGATTGAATTGCAGTATTTATTCCAACTATCTCTCCTCTCATGTTAAGTAGCGGCCCACCTGAATTACCAGGATTGATGGCTGCATCAGTTTGAATTACATCTGGAATGGAATATCCAGAACCTGATGGGAGTAATCTTCCTAATTGACTTACTATTCCTGAAGTCATAGAACCTGATAATCCAAATGGGTTTCCAATAGCAGCTATTGCTTCTCCTACTTTGAGATTAGATGAATCACCAAGTGCTAATGGATGTAACAGTGTCAAATCTGCATTGACTTTGATTACTGCAAGATCAGTAAACTCATCTATTCCGATTATTTCTGCATTGTATGATCTCCCGTCAAGAAATGTAACTACAACTTTTTTTGCATCATTAACAACATGTGCATTTGTAATTACATGTCCTTTTTTATCAAAAACAAAACCTGAACCTAACCCTCCTATTCCATCATCTACTTCCCCTCTTTGTACATTAACTCTCACTACTCCTGATTCAGATTTTTCAAAAATCTCAATTAATGATAAATTCTGTGAATAAATTTGAATTGTTTCTCCTACTGTACTTGCTGAATTTCCATTACTTACTACAATTTCAGATTTTATTGATTCTGGTGGTGAAACAAATAGTACAGCAAATATCACAATGACAATTAAGGCTCCAATAGTTCCACCTACAAACACACTTGATTTGTCCATGAGAATTTTATTCTCAATTTTCTATCTAAAAGGCTTGCTATACACTAATTGAATTTTGAGTATGATCTTTCATTGAATATCTTCTTTCTTTCCATGTAATAGCTGAGTCACACTTTGCCTGAAGTAATCCGCTTAGAAATCCTAAAACAACCACCAGGCCTCCTATAGGTGCAAATAATGCATGAACAAATCTTAGTTTGAGTCCAACTTTTGCCTCGATTATTGCACCTATGTAAATTAGAATTGAAGCAATTGCTGCAGAAATACACAGCATTTTAGCCGATGTCTCTTCAACTGGAAATATTACAGATGCGGCAAATACTGGAAATGGAATAAACAACAAAAATAATACAGCAAAGAAAATACCAATTGCAATTTTTCCACTTTGAAGATATAATGGAACCATCAATCTTTTCAGTGCATTCCACAAAGTAATTTTGTCTCTAGCCCAAACAGCATCAATTAGATGGTCTCCTCTAACCATCTTCATTTTGTATCCTGATTCTTTTACTTTTTTCCCTAATGCACCATCTTCAATAATTTCTTGTTTTACTCCTTCATGCATGCCTACTTCTTCGTATGTCTTTTTTTCCAAGATGAAAAAACTCCCAAAGAAATATCCTGTCTTTTTTGAAGGATTGTTTACATTTAATGCAGAAAATCTAGTATGCAAAAATGTAGAAATCATTGGAAGTGTAATCTTGGTCCAAAAATCAAATGTTAACATTTTTGGAATTGCAGATAATGCATCTAAATTAAATGAAATTAAATGAGCCACTGCAAGTGATAGTACATTTTTAGAATGAATTGTATCTGCATCAGTGAATAACAAAAGTTCTCCTGTAGCTTTTCTATACCCTTCCATACATGCCCAATTTTTACCCATCCATCCTTCTGGTTTGGGTTTTGCAGAAACTGGAATTATTTTAGAATATTTTTTTGCATACTCTGAAATTATTTCACCTGTGGTATCCTTCGATGAATCATCAATAACTATAATTTCATAATTTTCATAATCTTGTTTAATTAACGAGTCTAAACATTTACCAATAAATTTCCCTTCATTTCTTGCTGGAAGAATTATTGAAACCTTAGGGGATGAATTGGATGTATTTTCAAATTTGTCAAGATATGGTGTAAATCTAAATGAATCAGTCATTGATTTTATTAGAAATATCCAAGCTCCACAAACTCCTATTAGAATTGCAGTTAGTGAATAGTTGAAAACATCAATAATTAACTCCATGGGGTTATCTCTCGACTTCTTCTTTGATGCTTTGCATTGCTTGCTCAGTACCACTTTTGATGTGTTTTTTAATTACACCTGTAAACATGCTCATCATTCCAGTTAACTTGATGTCCCAAACCGTGTTTAGTATGGTTTTTTCATCTTTTGGAATAAGTGATACGATTTTCTCGCCATTTAGGATACCTTTTGTGAATTTTGCCTCTATCTTCTCTTTAGGTACGAGTTTCACCTCTTGCAGGCATTTTTGATCTCTGAATGCTATTGTAATCTCTCTATTTACGATGTTTCCCTCTTTAGACAAGTTTTTGATTTCTTTTGTTCCCTTCCAAAATTTTGGTTCATTATCAATGTCTGAGACAACATTCCACACTTTGTCAATTGTAGCATTGATTTCAATTTCAACCTCAATTGTTGCCATATTGAACACACATTTGTTCCGCATTAAATATATTAGATTCCTGTTTGGTTTCAAATAGACTGTGGTGGGCAACATGCCTAAAATCCGGAACAGTAACTCCAGTTCCAATGGCTTTTGCCACTCTTCCATCACAGTCACTTTAAATTTGAAAGAAAATGAAACCCTCGAAATACATGCCAAAAATAGAAACATTTGATGGTGCTAGCTTTTGGAAAAATGTATACGCTCATCAACGAGGAAAATTGTTAAAAAAAGTCAATGTTCCAGAAGATCAAATTATTGTACTCGTTAACAAAAAATACATGGAGCTTCCTGCTGCCCTAAAATATGAAATTGAAACTAGTGGATTAAACAAAAATGAACTACAATAAATTCGAAATTCATTTTAACTGGAAAAATTAGTGATTCTTATGACTATATCTTATGATGATTTTGCAAAACTAGACATTCGAGTTGCAAAAATTATTGCAACTGAACCAATCGAAGGAAAATCAAGAATCATCAAGGGGAGAATTGATTTGGGAAATGATGATCAACGAGATGTAATTATTGGTGGTGCACAATATTATCAACCTGAAGATATTGTGGGAAAAACTGTTATTGTAATTGCAAATCTGGAACCAAAAAAGATGGCAGGTGTTGAATCAAATGCAATGTTGTTGGCAGCTGATGTTGATGATAAACCATTTTGGTTAACAGTAAATGAAGATGTTCCTTTAGGAAGTCCTATTAAATAATCTGATTAATTTTAGAGAATTAAAATTAAATTTGACTAATCTGGCTATTAGTAAATCATTAGTTCTTTTTCTTCTAATAATGCATGTAAATTATTTACAGATCTGTACACATCTTCCTCTTTTTTAGCTCCAGTACAGACAAGTTTTCCTGAAGAAAATAACAAAATGACTGTCTTTGGGTCTAACATTCTATGAATAAGTCCTGGAAATTGTTCTGGTTCATACATGCTTCGTGGTAATGTTCTAGCTGCTTGTTCCAAATGGATTCTTCCACCTAAATTGATTGAAGCAACCATGTTTTGAATTGTGACTGTTGCATCTTTTTTTACTTTAATTCCGCCTTTTCGAAGTTTTTGTACAACTGTTTTTACTGCCTTTCTTGCCATATCTTCTGATTTTGAGCCAGTACAGACCATTTTGCCTGAGGTGAAAATCAATGTTGCAGTTTTTGGTGTTTTTAATCTAAAAACTAGACCTGGAAATTGATCAGGGTGATATTCTACATCTGGAAATGTTCTAGTAATTTCATTCAAATCCATTTTCTGGCCTACGTCTGCCGAAGCTACAACATTTTCTACGCTTACGATAGGTCTTGTTTGTGGCATATTCAGATTTTTTTATTTGAACTATAATAAAAGCACTCGCCATTATTTCATTCACTCATGCTTTTTTCAGAATTTTTGAGAACAATTTACTCAGAAGAGTAGACGAATGGTTTAATTTAGATCTGACAAACGCTAGTTCTAGTGAATTTTACAAATTTTGATTTTGATCAGCTGTTTGGAATGGGTGATGACACAAATCCCCTAATGATGATAATCTGGATAATCCCAATAATCCTTTTCGTATTTTATGGCCAACGAATTCAATTATACATTACTTCTGGTGAAATTAAAAAAGGAATCAAAAAACTTGATAGTTTTAAAGATGAATCAAGAACCGAACTAATTGATTACATTAAACAAAATCTAAAACCTAAAGATGATCCAATAAAAAAAATTGACCGATTTTTAGATTATTTTACAATAATGCCAGTTGATATGGATCCTAATGGTATAATTGACAAAGTAAGACATATTGTTAGGTCAAGAGAAGATTACACTAGAGAACAAGTAAAATTATTTTCTCCAGAAATTAGTACTTTGGAATTAACCAAAGTCCAAACTTTACTAGAAATTGCTTCTTCATTACAAATGATTTACAAAATCGTTAATCATATGTACTTGACTGCAAAAAAACAAAACAACTATCCCCTAATACTACCTCTTCAAATGCTTCTTCCTTTTATTATGGAGCAAGCAGAGGCGATGAAAGAAGCCATTCCTGCGTTTAAAGCAGGACAACCTGTTGGTGATGGAATTGGTCCAATGGTTGTAGGAAAAATGATGTTGGATATTCAAAAAGAAACTGTTGCATTTCAAACTGTTCTTGCAAAAACTGAATTTGAGAATAGAAAATTGTTTCTTTTAAAAGCAGAAGGACCAAGCTCAACTGTGGGTAGACCTGCTGATGCCTTAGAGACAATTATTTCTAGTAACAAACTTGATGCAATAATTATGATTGATGCTGCATTGAAAATGGAAGGTGAAGACTCTGCATCTATTTCACAGGGTTTTGGTGCAGCTATTGGTGGAATAGGTTTTGATAGATTTCAAATTGAAGCAATTGCCACAAACAATAACATTCCAGTCTTTTCTATAGTGGTTAAACAATCAGTAAAGGAAGCAATAACTTTGATGACTAAAGAAATTGCTGATCAAGCTGACGATGTTCGTTCCCAAGTTTATGAAATGATTCAAGAAAACACCAAAGAAGGCCAATCTGTATTGATAATTGGTGTGGGAAATACTGCTGGGGTGCCTCAATGATCTTCTCTAAGGAAAAAATCATTATTGCATATACTGTTGAAAAATGTAAAAAATGTGGAATGTTAAGAAAAAGAAAATTTGCTGAAGGTGATATGTTGTTTACTGAATCCTCAAAATGCACCTCATGTGATGGAATCACTAGTATTGAAAAAATATTTGGCGAAACTATCGAGTAATAGATTAACAAATTTATGATACTATTTTTTGATTTGGGCTTGGTTATGTTGGAAATGTAGTATTATAGAGCACTAGTTGTTACAGTTACTCCGTTTTCATTTGGAATAAATGTGTGCTCAGCTTGTGCAACTCTTTGCTCATTTACTTCGATAAGAATTGGATAAGCTTGTACTGCCTTTTTCTTTATCAAAATTTCTAACAATTCTCTTGCTTTCTTTTCTTCCCATTCTTTTGTTATCCATCTTAATGCAAATGGTAACATGTTGAAATTCTCCCAAATAAAATCAAGTAATCTGTTAGCTTCAGGATCTTTTGTTTTCTTTCGTGAATTTATGGCAAAAATGTTTTTTATTTTTCCATTTCTTACAAATCCTCCTGCATCTTTTGTTGTTACAAATGGTTCACATGCATAAGCAGAACTATCTGAAAGCGAAAATCCACCTATTGACCAAATGTTTGGAATGGATTTTCCAGCATGTATTGTGTATTGATCTAATGAATGCCCACTAAGATTCGCAATTGGTTTGAATCCTAATTGTTTTATTGTTTTTTCAATAGTACGTCCAATGTCACTTACCTTTACCCCTGACTTTGCCATGGCCATTGCATTTCCTAATGCCTCTTCGGCTGCTTGAACCAAGCCATCAAATTGCGCATCATAACAAACAGTTACTGCCGTATCTGCAATGTATCCATTAATTTGTGCACCTAGATCAATTTTTACCAAGTCAGTATCCTTGATTGTAATTGGATCATTTGGTTCTGCAGTATAATGAGCTGCAACTTCGTTAATACTAGTATTTACTGGAAATGCACATTTTGCTCCTCTTTTTTTAATCTCTCCTTCAACTTCTTCACAAATTTCATAAACTGTTTTTCCAATCCAGTCTTTTACTCTGACCATTTCTCTTACTTCTGCAGCAATTTTTCCTGCTTTGATGTAATCCTCGATTTGCACATTTGTGATCCCTTGTGTGCCTTTAAAATGATTATCTGAAGATTTCATAGAGTATTGAGTTTTTTCAAACTAATTTCTGATTCATTATACAATGGAAAAGTAGCAGGAACAAATAATCAAATCAGTAAATCATTTGTGCTAAATCAAAATTATAACTAAATTTCATAGTAGATTAAATTGGGTAATTTTTATGATTTACTGGGATCGTGGTCTAGCTTGGTATGATTCTGCGTTTGGGACGCAGAGGTCGCGAATTCAAATTTCGCCGGTCCCACCACTAATCATCATCTTATTATCAAATTATTGTTCAATATTACTGCCGAGCAATGAAGAAGAGTTAGAGAAATGACTTTGAAATGAAGTAAACTAATTGGCTCTGAGCTCCGGCACGTTTTTATCAATTCTATGATGTCATGATTTTATTGAAATTTGAAAGACGAGATATTCTTTTGATTGTGGGACTTTTACTTTTTATGATTGGTCTTATGCCTTTCATGGGACTTGTTTATGCCGTGATTATTGTAGCAATCATGTATTTTGGAATCAAAGTGTACGTGGGAAAGAGAAAACAATCCATTGAACGAGATGTTGGGGAAGGAATCTGTATGGAGTGTGGTTCTAAAGTATTAAACAAAAAATGTCCAAATTGTGACCATTCTCAGGAATAATTCCTACGTATGCCTTAATACTGAAAAATCCGGTTAATTCTTGATGGTTTTAAGATATATCCCTTTAACAACAAGCTCAACTTTTCCTCAATTTCATTCTAAAATGAGTCCTTTAGTCAACAAAATTAGGAAACAGCAATGAATCGGAATCTGTCTATAGTATTTTCTATATTCCTACTTGCAGGAATCCTAGTTCCAGCATATGCTCAGACTGGTTCTGATAATGTTGTAATTAATGAAGTGGATATCAACCCACCTGGTAATGATGCATCATCCGTATCAGAATGGGTAGAGCTTTACAATCCTACTGATTCTGATATTAACATAGGCGATTGGGAAATTGCATCTACAACTGTTCTCAAAAAAACAATGACTATCCCTACTGGTACAATACTTGAACCAGGCAGATTCTTGACTTATTCATATCAAACTGTTTGGTTTACTGATTCAAATGAATCAGTAGAACTTCGAGATGAAAATGGAATTGTTATTGATAAAACTCCTGCTCTTGTTGATATTCAAAATGACTTTACATCATGGCAGAGAATCTATGATGGTTATGATATGAACAGCTCTGATGATTGGAAATTTGTTACCTCTACAGCAGGTTCATCAAATGGAAAACTAATCGAAACACAAGAATCCGAAGAGATCATTGTAACAGTTTCATCAGAAAAACCTTCTTACCTATTTGGTGAAGTTGCAGTAATTCAAGGAAGTATTTCTGAAGAAGTTAATCCTGTAGCTCCTGAATTCCTACCTGCACAAATCATAGTAAATATCTCGGGTCCCAACTTTTACAAAACTATATCTTTATACCCTGATCTGAATCTTAATTATGAAACTACCTTAAGTTTACACCAAGTTCTTGGAATCAATGAAGGAATTTATGATGTATCTGTAAATTATGCTGGAATAACAACAAACACAGGTTTCTCAGTTGGATTTGAAATAATTGAACTGGAAGAAAAAATTGATGGTGCTCTTAGTTTAATCACTGATAAATCACTATATCTTCCAGGACAGACAGTTTCGATTTCCGGTTTTGCTGAGGACATTATTCCTTTTGAGGGAATGAAGTTTACCGTAACAAATTCTTTAGGTGAAATAATTTCTAATGGAAATCTCTTTCCAACTAACGGTGAATTTACAACTAGTGTATTCATAACAACCATATCTCCAGAATATGGAACTTATGAAATTAATGCAGAGTATTCAGGCAAATCTATTTCTTCTACTTTTGAGGTTGTAGAGGACATTAAAGAGGATGTTCTAATCTCCCTTTGGACTGATAAAGTAGCTTATGCATTAGGAGATACTGTAACTATTACTGGAAGATTAAACAGTCATTGGATAAGTTATTTTGATTTGGAAATATTACAGACTACAAATCTTGCTTTAGGTGTAAATGATCAATCCGGTGGTGGCTCTTCTTTTAAAATTCAGGATATTGTAAGATTAGATGGGGATAGCAAATTTCAATATTCATTCATTATTCCAGCTGGTGATTCACGATTAGGCGATTATTCGATAAAAGTTATCAAAGATGTTGGCTCTGCATCTACAATAATTCATGTAGTTTCTGATCCTAGCGAATTTGTTGTATCAGATGATCCACTTACAATTCATTCTGATAAAGAAATCTATGAACTAGGTGATGAAATGATCATTAGTGGATTTATCAAAGACCCATTTAGCAATTCAAGTTATCAAACTGGTTCATCTGTTAAAATATCTATTTCACATGAGGATGGTACTCCTCTAGAAATAATTGGGTTACCTGAAGGAGGTAAAAGATTATCCACTGGAGGTATAGTTGTTGCTTATGACTTTACAGCAATTCCTGAAATTTCTGGAAGTTATTCAGTTAGAATTGATGTAACTCAGAGTATCTTTCCTGAAGGAAACTATGTAGTTAAATCGGAATATTTTGATAATACTGCAACAAAAACTTTCACAATTGTTGATCCTCTTAATTTGAAAGAGGGTGCAGTTATTTCACTTGACCAAGAAGTTTATGGTCTTGGTGATACTGTCTATCTTACTGGCATTTTACCTCCTACTAATGCTGGGGCAGTTGAAATCTCACTTACAAAACCAGATGGAACCGTGATTAATTCTGGTACATCTATTGACAATCAACGTTTTTCATGGTCATGGAATACCCCAATTGCTGAAAAATATCAAAATATCAAAACTGATGATGGACGAGATGTTATAAAATCTAATTTTGGAATCTATAAAATTAGAATAGCTACTGACACCTATAGTCAAGACCATTTCTTCAAAGTCTCTGCAGACCCTGAAAATGACTCTTTATCTACAACTCCTCTCTTTGTGTCTACTGACAAATCACTGTACAAAGCAGGTGACACATTGAAAGTAACTGGAAATGTGATCAAACGCGCACAAGGTGATGAAGGATTAGTAGTTCCAGAAAGAGTACAGATCAAAGTAGTAGATGGTACTTTCCCATTCAAACAAATTCATGAATCTTTTGTTTATCCAAATCAAGGTGGTGAATTCTCAAGTCTCTTTGAATTACCAATCACAATTTTTAGTGAAGGGCCATATACTGTAAAAACACTTTACACTAATACTCGAGCTGAAGCAGAATTTAGCGTAACTAATGATTTTGTTTTCGGTATTGATGATCCTGTGTCTCTTTTAGTATCTACTGACAAATCAGAATATTATCCTGGTGATACAGTAATAATTAACGGAAAGCCAAACAAGTTAATCTATCTTGAAAAATTTGATGTAAATGTAATTCAAAAGACAGATTCTGAGATTACATGTGGCTCATTTATTTGTGGAACAAATCTTGGACCTACAACTACTATTCGTCCAAGTCCTTCTGGTTCATTTAATCATGAATTCCTAATTCCTGATTCTGCAACATCTATTGGATTATACGAAGTAACAGTTGATGCCGACTTTGAAACAAAATCAATTCAATTTACAGTGATTGAAAAACCTAAAGCTCCAAAATTTGATACTGTGATTGAAAAAGAAAATAGAATACCTGAAAAAGAAATTTCTATCTTTACTGAGGAAAAAACTATAGATGATGCAACCATTGCCCCTAGAGTGATTTCTGGTTCTTTGATTACACCATCAAGAGATGATCAATCTGATGTTAATCTGAAGATATCAACTGTCTCTGGTGTATGTATTATTGGCCCTGATGTTGATTGTTTAGTTAAAGAATCTACAAGAAAACAAGGACAAATCTATGATGTTGTTGAAATTGATGGAATGAGCCTTAAAGTGAGATATAGTGGTCCTGATGTACGCCTAGAAAAATTCAGTATTCTACCTGAAACATCTACTGCATTTTTGCCTGATACAAACTGGAATGTTGAAGTCATTAAAGATGACCAAGTTTCACGATTCTATTACAAAGTCACATACAAAACTTTAGAGTAAATTCAAAATACGGTTCATTTCATTATTGAGTGAAATGAAGTTACAAGTTTTGATGTTTTATCAAGATGATCCAAAAAAGTGCACAGCTGCAAAGATGGTAAAATTTGGTCTTGCTCAAAATATCAAGAAAATTGGCAATAAAGGATTGGTTTTAGATCCTTTTTCTGAAAAGACTTTATTACCTAAAGATAGATATTCCATCAATTCTATTGTTGGAATTGATTGCTCTTGGAATTTGGCAGACCAAGCATTTTCTAAAAAATTTAATGGTATTAAACGAAAACTTCCACCATTACTTGCAGGAAATCCTGTAAATTATTCAAAACTAAACAAACTCACTACGGCAGAAGCATTGTCTGCGTCATTATTCATTATGGGTTTTAAAGAACAAAGTTTAGAATTACTTAATAAATTCAAATGGGGACATACTTTCCATGAACTTAACCAGAACCTTTTAGATGAATATTCGAAACTTGAAAATGAAGACGAAATAGAATCAATTCTAAAAGATTTTAAGTTGTTATAGATCTTTTTCTCTTAAAATAAATCATTATTCCTATAATGATTAGTATTGGAATTATCCATATTCCATACTCTGGTTCACTTTCTGCAAATTCTATGTTACCTGGTGCACTCATTGGTAATTCTTCTTTATAGTTAGTTACGATAAAACTTGATTCATAAAAATCAGGTTTTAGAACAGAATTTGAAATTGCAAATATCTTGACATTGTTTGCACCTATCCCTAAATAGTTTGTATTTTCTGAAGGTATGTCGATGGTAATAATATTTTCTGTTATGTTGAGTGTCTCTGATGATATCATCTTCCCTTCACTATTTGTTAAAAAGTATAGAATAGAATCTGCATGTTCCGTCTCTACTCTAATTTCTAATTTTTCTCCTTGCTGAATGATGTTTTTCATTTCTATGTTTGTGATGATTGGTTCTTTTGCTTTTTCAAATTGTGACCATTTCCCAATCTTAAATGGATATGAATCATCATTGAATGCGCTTACTGTTATTGTCCGTGATTCTGGTGCATATGATTTCAAATAAAATGGACCGTTACTAATCACTGCATGATTGTTGTTATCAATCCATTTTATTGAAGAATCATATCTATTTTGAAAATATTCTAAATTTTGATAATTTTCTTTTAATGGCGCAGGAACATAGTTTGAATCCTTGAATTCTTGCAAATAATCTTTGATGATGTTTGCATCTTTTGGAATAATCAATGATAACCAGCTTACATTTTTACTTGTAGCTCCAGATCTTGAAAATGATACTTTTCCATCCATGACTGCTTTCTCCATTGCCGATGAAATTTCCCATGGCATTGAATTCCATAGTACTGCCCAATCTGCAATCTCACCTTCATCAAAATGCCAATAATCAACATAAACTTCTATTGTGTCTTCATCAATTTGGGTCACTCCGATAATTGTTTTAATAACTTGTGATGCTCTTGGTGTGAATTCTGTATCAAAAGTTCTATCATTGTCATCTGTTTGAGTTCCCCACTCTATTGTGAAATATAACGAGTGTAAAATGTCATTAATATCCATCATTTGTCCATTATGCCAATTACTAAATTCAAAATCAAATGTTACCTTACTTGTTGCAAATGTATCTGGCAAAATATTTTCCCATTTCTGTAATGTTGGGTTCCAAATTTTTGCATCTTGAGGAACACTTAGTTTTTCACTTGGCCCTGCAGTTTCAACTTGCCATTTTGCTCTGACAGGAAATGTTTCTCCTGTAAATGGATGCTTGAATGTTGCAGGATCTGAAATTATTCCCCAAATGTGTCTACTATAACTATCAGATAATCCCATGACTGGATTCCATGCTCCTTGATAGATTTGCTTTACACCAATTACAAACTCATTACTATTGCTTTTTGCATTAATCGGAGTAAATCTACTTGGAACTCCTGCACCAAAGTCATTTATAATTCCCTTCACATTTTCATTTGCAACATATTGATCAATCTTGCTTGCCAAAAAAATTCTAACTGCCTCATTTACTCCTTCAACAACTGCCTCTTGAATCAATTCTGATCTTTTTTCTGATGACTCAAAATCACCAGTGTATATTTTCTGTGTGAGTTCATCTAATCTATCATTTTTGTAATTCCAATAAGATGGGTCATTGAATCCTGGCATATTTGAAAACCAAGGAGAATACATTTGACCTAATCCTACAGAATCATATCTTACAAATGCAGAACGTGCCCAGCCCTCAGTGTATAAACTCCACTTCAAATCAGATGGGTCTGAACCATACACTATAACAAATGCTTTGTTCAGATCTCCAAAATCCTTTTTGACTGTAAATCCAATTTTTTGTAATTCAACTGCTAGGATTTCCCCTATTGATTTTCTTACTGGATCATCACTTCTGATAAAAATTGTAATTACTATTGGTTTTGAATCAAATTGCCATTTCTCATCAATTTTAACAGCTCCTTCTTCTTTTAGTACCTGGGAGATGATTTTTTCTGCTAGTGTGGGATTGTATTTGAAATTAAATGTCTCTAATTCTTCAATAACTGTAAGGTATTCTGGATCTGATGGGCTATAGTAAGAAATGATTGGAGATCCAAATCCTCCCATCAATTCATTTACAATTAACTTTCTATCAACTAGATAGTTTAGTGCAAATCTGATATCCTTATTTGAAAATGGATTAAATTCTTCAGACTCTGCAGGATTTACTAGAATACTATATGATCCACCTGTAGAATCAAAAACTTGTAATCCTTCTCTTGCCTGAAAATTCTCTAATCTATCTGATGAAATTCTATAATAATAAACATCTAGATTCCCATTTCGTACTTCTTCTAATGCTGTATTTTCATCAAGATATTGAATGAATTTTACCGAATCAAAAAATGTACCTTTTTCTGCAAATGATTCATTATACATGATTGTTGCAATTGAAAGAGCTAGTATGGCAACTAGCAATTTTTTCATAATCATAATTTAAAACGCTTGTAATAAAATCTATGTTATAATACCCTGAGATTCATATCTCCTAAAACCTATATCGTTCACATGAATCAAAATATTCAGTTGAAAATTCACTCTAAAATGATTGTTGGATTACCCGGAATTCTTGTAGGTGGAATATCCGTTGAAGATTTTTCAGCTGTTACAAAACTGAATATCGTTGATTCAAAAACAATTTTGGATGAATTCATAAAAAATAATATTGGAACCCAACAAGACAATTCATATTATTTTGAGGACGGTGATAAGTTAAAAATCGCAGTCAAATTACTTGAAAGAGGACTTCCTATTGATGAAGTTTCCATTGCATTAGATTGGAAAGATTTTGAAGGATTGACTGCAGCAATTTTAACATCAAAAAATTTTGCAGTAATCAAGAATTTGATGTTGACTAAACCTAGAATGGAGATTGATGTAATTGGTATTAGATTGGGTGTTGCAATTTTAATTGATTGTAAACATTGGAAGCGTTATAGTGTTTCATCATTATCAACTGTAGTCAAAAAACAAATTGAAAGAACAAAACACTATGTTAAAAAAACACCTGGAGCCATATCTGTACCTGTAATTGTTACATTGTATCAAGATAAAGTTGATTTCATTGAAAATGTCCCAATAGTGCCTATCTTCCAATTTTCTTCATTTATTGATGAATTTTATGGAAACATTGATCAAATGAAGACTATAGAAACAGACTAGTTATGAAAAGACATACTCCGCCAATCATAAACCCTTTTGTTATTTTCAAAGAGTTATCAAGTGCTTTAGAATAATCCTCAAATATTCCCTGTCCCATTATTTTCACATATGTTTGGTTTTCTAAAATTTCATATTTTGCAAATGTTATTTTTGTTTCAGCAATCTTAGCAATGTCCAAAAACCATTTCGATAATTTCTCAGCTCCTGTAATCAAACCTAATTGATAGTATCCGTTTTTGTTTCTAGCTTTAACTGGAGCATAATGTGTGTCTGATGTACAAATTTCAAGTAATTGAAAATTCCTCTCTGCTAAACTATCTATTATCTTCTCTCTTACACCATTTTCCATATTATTGGCATCTGCCCATCCAAGAAAATATTTTTTATCATTAATTTTAAGACAAATAATTCCTATTCCTCCCATACCTAGATCTTCAGTCCATACATCCATGTCATCAGAATTTGCATATCCAAATTCAATTGGAAAACTGTCTTTTGTTATTAGAGTGTCTAAGCAAGATTTTGCGGCCTTTAACATATCTTCTCCATTGTCTTTTGAAATTTCTTTTCCCATAGCATTGTGGCAATCTACTATGATTGCTCTAACATAACTTCGGTTCTTTGCGTATTGTTCGATTTCTGTCTTCATGTAACTTGGAATATCTTCCATTCCATGTGGTGCTAAAGACAAAAACAATAATGGACTTTTTCCAAATAATAATCCTGTTACTCTTGCTTTGTTTATCTGAACTGTTACTGGTTCTGTACATTGTAATCCTTCTTCCTTGACTACACTATTTTCTAAATTTTTTAGATAGTTATCTACTTCGTTTTTTGAGGGTAGATTTAGTGCATGGTCTGAAATACTGTGCATTACCATGGCTGATGAATTAAAATTTTTGTAAATTAGATAGGGTATGTTACTTCCTCCTACTGGATGATATGGTCCTGGATGAATTTCTGGCAAAATCATTCTAAATTCTGTATTTTCATTAGATGATAGTAGTCTAATTTGAGATGTAGATACTTTGGTCTTGCTTGAGCGTTGCTCCATCAACTCTTCCGCTTCTGTAAAGTCATTTTTTTGTGAAGCTAAATATGCTTGAATTGTTTTGTGTGTACTTTCCATTCCTGGTCTTCCAGCTCTATCTGTAACTATGGACCACACACTGGCAATGATCAAAAATACTATTCCGTACCCTAATGACATTGGGTTTGTAAGCATTGGCATCCACATATCTTGTGGAATTAATACTAGAAACATTGCAAGTGGTTGTACAAAACAAATTGCCCACGCCTTTTTGATATTTGCTCCCAGCACAGTTGTAAAAAGACCAATTCTTAAACTTGCAAACAAAAACATTCCAAATGTCACAAAAAACAAAGATGTTTCTTTTGATAATACAAAACTTGCTAATAACCCCATAAGCAGAGTTGCTATCCATAACAGGTTTGAAAAAAGTGATGCATGAAGTGCTTTGGAGTATTCTTTCTTTTTTGTAAATCTAGAATCAATTAATTGTGTAATTACTAAAACTCCAACTACTAAGGGAATTCTAAATAGGAATTCTTCTGAATTAAGATATCCCAAATATGTTATAACTGTAATTACTGTTGCGACAATTAATGATCCAACTAAGGAAAAGTAATGTGATGATGGATTGATTAGAGTAAGAGAAAATCTGTTGTGTATATTTGAAACATCATCTGGAGCTTTTTGCATTGTCTTTTCACGGAGCTAGAAAGATATCAATTAACCATGAAACAATAATTAAACTGATAGGAACTGATACTACGATTTTTGGATCTATTTTCCATCCTTTAGTCTCATCTTCAAAGAATCTCATGAGACCGCCACTTGATGCTGGAAGTGGTGCTGATTTTTTATCGGCCATTACAATTCAAAAACACGGATTTTAACATAAAAACCTTATTGTCAATTCTTTGCTTTTTTCATAGTTTCCAATAATGAATTGATCGATTTTAGTATCTCTTGCTGTTTTTCATGATTGTTTTCTTGTTCAAGTTCTTTTGATAATGATTCTATCTTTCTTTCTAAAGTTTCTTCTAAATTTGATTTTGTTTTTTGTGGGGTTTTTTCATTTGGAATGTCTTTTTTTTCAGGTTCACGTCCACAATTGATACATAATGCATGACCGTCTTTCATCACTCTCACTCCTTTACAATATGGGCAATGTTCACTGAGTAATGTTCCGCCTTTGAGCAATATTTCAGCAGCTTTTTTTGTGAGATCTTTTGACACTATTTCTCTTTGATTTTCTATCTAAAAAATATCATTATTTTTAATTTTTAATTGATATTCAAACAAGGCTTAATAGTGCGTAATAGTGAATTTCTATCGAACGTATGGCAGTAATTTGTAATACTTGTGGTCTTCCAGATGACTTGTGTGCTTGTGGTGAACTTGCCAAAGACAGTACAAAAATTATAATTCGATTAGAAACCAGACGATTTAGAAAAAAAGGCACTATGATTGAGGGATTAGATCCTAAACTAAACAACTTAGAAAGTGTTGCCAGAGATCTTAAAAATAAATACGCTTGTGGCGGAACAGCAAAAGAAGGGTACATCTTCTTACAGGGTGATCATAGAGATACCATTAAAGATACTTTGATTGGATTGGGATTTTCTGAAGATAGCATAGAATTACATTAGAACGAATTGCAAAATTCAAACAAAATTATTCAAGCTCTTGGAATTCCTTTCACTGCATTATTGTCTGTAATTTTTGGTTTACTTCTTGTTTCTTTTCCGATAGGACTTTTTGTTGTTTTTGAAAGTGAAATTGGTGGAGATATCAATTATGAATATCCTCTTACTCATTTAGATATTTTTGATGGAACAGAAATGTATCGAGCAGAAATTGATATCAGTATTGGTGATATGTTTGTTATATTGTGGACTTTTTATCTTGTAATTTTTGTAATTGCATTGCTGGGTCCAAAACATGGGTTTTTGAAATCTCTTTCATCGATAATATCTTTTGGAAAATATGACTCAAAGTCTAACTATCTATTTGGAGTGACAGCGTGGTTTTCAATTTTAATTTTAATTTCTGCATTGATTAATTTCATTCAAGAGGGATTTGGAATTGTAACTATTCCGCCTTCTACTGATAACGATCTCATCCAATTTTTTTATGTCAGTCTTGCTCCAATAATAGAAGAATTTGGGTTTAGATTAATCTTAATTGGGATTCCGTTATTTTTTATTTATTCTCACAAATCTTCAATAAAATATTTTATCAGATGCTTGTGGAATCCTGGTACTTTAGATATTCATGATTCTAAAAAAGCTATTTTCTTGATTATTTTGGTTGGACTTGTTTTTGGATTTGCACATATTGCTCTAGGTGAATCTTGGAGTGAAGGTAAATTTGCTCAAGCTGCAGTAAGTGGGATTATTTTAGGATGGGTTTACCTTAGATATGGTTTTGTAGCTTCTCTTTTGATTCATTGGGCTACAAATTATTTTGTATTTTCATATGCAAATTTTATTTCTCATCTAAATTTTATTTCAATTGAAGATGCATTTTCTCATTCCTTAATGTCCTCATTAGAGATATTATTTTTGGTTACTGGCGTTCTATCACTTTCTATGTTGATTGTACACAGATTCTATTCTAAAAAAGTGTCTGATTTAGAGATTTAATGCTACTTTCAAGCCTTTGTATCTATTTCTAATTGTAACCTCAGTTACTCCTGCTGCTTCAGCTACATCTCTTTGTGTTTTATTTTCTCCATTTGTTACACATGCAACATAAAGTGCAGCAGCTGCCAACCCCATCGGATCTTTTCCTGCAGAAATTTTTAGTTCTTCAGCAGTCTGTAAAATTTTTGTTGCTTTTCTTTTTGTTTTTTCAGATAATCCAGCTTTACTTGCAATTCTTGAAATACATTTAACTGGATCAACTACTGGCATTCTCAAATTTAATTCTCTTAGTAAAAGACGATAACATCGAGCAATATCTTTTCGTTTAATATTGCTTCCTTGCGCAATATCTTTTAGTGTTCTAGGTGTTTCTGTGTCTCTACATGCTGCGTATAGTGCTGATGCAATCAATGCTGAAATGGAACGTCCTCTGACAAGTCCTTTTTCTAATGCTTTTCTGTAAATGTATGCAGCTTTTTCCACAACTGCATCTCCTACTGCAAGTTTGTCTTTCAGTCTATCTAATTCACTAAATGCTTGTCTAAAGTTTCTGTCTACTGGTTCGTGAACTTGACTTCTGCTATCCCATGTTCTTAGTCTTTCAATAGTACTTTTCATTGCTGCAGTAAGTGGTTTTCCAGTTGCATCTCTATTTTGAGGATTGATGACTGTTGCTAATCCCATATCGTGCATTGCAAGTGAAGTTGGAACGCCTGCTCTACTTTTATTTTCACCTTCGTTTGAAAATGATCTCCACTCTGGTCCTGATTCTTCTACTTTATCAGTAATCACAAATCCACATTTCCCACAAAAATTTTCTCCCGTGCTGGCATCTGTAACTAGATTGCCTTTTCCACATCTAGGGCATTTTTCCTTTGTGTTAATTGTATTCACCATGTTTATATTCACCAAAACCTTTTCTGATAATATTTAATGTTTTCTAATTAATCCCTTATAAGTTTGCTGATGATCTCATAAGTAAAATTTCTATTTTGTTACTTTTTGAAATATTTTGTTAGTTTGTTCCTAAAATTTTCTTGATTTTTTCAGCAATCTGTGGTTTTTCATTTTGTTCTAATAGAAATTTCAAATCTTCGAAATTATCCACATCCCACATGATTCTTTTTACAAAAACCATTGCAACATTTAGTGTGTGTTCTTTAGCTGTATTCATGTGAATTTTGTAGCTATCTTCATCATAATGTGTCTCCATTAGATCTATTGGCATTCTTACAAGTGCATTAGTGCCATCAAATCTTCTTGATGGTACAATTATTGCAAAATTTGGTGGCATCTTATAGTTTAACATAAAGTCAATATCTTGAGTTTTGATGTATGGGATATCTTGTGGAAATACGATTGATGCATCAAAACCATTATCTAAAAGATACTTGTCTGCAAGCGCCACTGCACTATTGACACTTTCTTCTTTTTCATCAATTATGGTGATTGTATTGAATTTTTTTCCAATCTCAATTGCTTTTTCTTCTTTTGTTATCATGATTGTTTTTTCAATTTGTGGAGATATTGATATAATGTGTAGGATCTCTTCTAACATTACCATACACAAATCTTCTATTTGATGTGGAGATAAATCTAAACGAGTTTTTGCATTAGAGAAAGTCTTTACAGGAATTATTGCAGCTATTTTCAAATTACACGTGTACTTGTTTTAAGATGAAATTTGCTAATGCATCTTCAGCTATTTTGTTTTTCATAGTAATTTTTGTTTCATAAACTTTCATATCTAAACTCTGAATTTTTTTAATTAACGTTTTGTCTTTTGAATCTACAATAATGTTGGAACATACATCAGAATACATTTTTGCTAATCCATATGCATTTGATTCTATTCCTGCAGCCTGCATATATTTTGCTGCAGGTCCACTAATTGCATTATCTCCAATCAATGGGCTGATTGCTACTACTTTTTTCTTCATCTTTGATAGTTCTTTTCTGATCCCTTTAATCTGAAGCATTGGTCCAATTGATGTTAGTGGATTTCCAGGAGCTAAAATTACCATGTCTGCATCATGTATTGCATTTACAGCTTCAGGATTTGGGCGAGCTTTCTCTGCTCCAATATATTGAATCCCTTCAATAGGATCTTTTCCTCTGTGTTTGACCCAGTATTCTTGTAAATGTAATTCTCCTTTGTTTGTAGTTATTCTTGTTTCAATAGTGTTATCTGTAACTGGAATTATGTTTGCTGTAACTGCAAATTTTTCACACATCCATTTTGTAATGTCACTTAAATTTTTTCCATTTTTTAGCATATTTGTTCTAATCAAATTTGTTGCAGCATCTCTATCCCCTATTCTGAACCAAGTTTCTTCTCCAAAAACTTCCATTTGACGCAAAAAGTTGAATGTGTCTTTTTTAATTCCCCATCCTCTTTCTTGATCAAGCAAGTCAGCTAAACCATAAACAATAGTATCTATGTCTGGGCAAATATAGAGTCCATAAAGCCAATAATTATCTCCAACATTACTAATTACATTGACTTTGGGTTCATGAGATATTAAACCTCTTACTATCTTGACTGAACCTGTCCCTCCTGCTAAAACTGTAATCATGCCATTTTCTCCTAAAACTGTAAAGTGTACTTGCATCACTCCATATTACTTTTTCAAAAAATATCGATCAATAATTTTGGATAAGTTTATTACTTTAATAACCATGATTTTTTGCGTGTCTAGGGCTATAATTTTATCGGTTATGCTTGTAGGACTAATTGTTATAGGAACTACTACACCTGTTTGGGCTGCCCAACTGGATGCTAGAATTAACCCAAATGAAGGTTCATCTCCATTTAAAATGAATTATCAAAAAACCATCTTTATTGAATACCCAAATGGTGGAAATCTATTTGATGAATTGCGTGGACACCAATGGACTGTTTCTGGTACTGCTGATTTATCCAATCCTGGAGTTAAAGACCTTTTAGCTAAACTTAATCAAAAAATTATTTCTGATGGAAGTCAGGCAAGAATCTCAGACTTGAATGTATCTTATGATTTTCATCTTAAAGCAAGAAACATCAGTACATCCGTTGATTACAAAGTAATCATTGAAGGCACATTAACTAATTATGTTATTACAAAAGATACTCAGAGAACTTTGGTTGATTTGGGTTGGAGGGGGCTATCAGTTGATGGTGAAATTTTAATTGATGGTGTGGATATCAACATTCCTTTAAATCTTTTAAAATCTGAAGAGCCAGAAGCTTATACCTTCTTTGTTGGAACTGAAGCAGAAGACATTCTTAACACCCCTCTCATTAATGCAGACTTTATCTTAGAGCAACCAATGACTAACTGGCACTTTTTGTTTGATCCAACTGGAATTACATCTGATGCTGCAACATTTGGATTAGATGAAAGCATTGCAGGATTTGTCATCTCTAGCTGGACTATGGGTGAAAGCAGTATTAGAGAAGGAATTCAAATTGAAAAAATCTATGAAGCAGAAATAATGTCTGATGAAAAATATATTGTTAGAAGTGTACAATCCTCTGATCAAGCTAATCTATCTGCAATTGGTTTTGGTGCATTGGATACATTAGAAGGACTTGAAATTGTAGGAATAACTCCAACTCCACCAGAGGGATATTCACAAACTTCAACAGGTGGATTTCCAGTTATGATAGTTTATGGCATGGCAGGAATGGCAGCTCTTGGAGGAATTGGATTTTTTATTTATAGCAATAGATCACTCAAAAAAGAAGCACAAGGACAACAAGGAATTGCACCTGATCAACTAGTGGGTTATACCACTAGCGCATCTTCTGGTGGTTATCAAACCAATAGAGGTGAGGCTCAATTAAAAGATGATTCTGATTATCAAAAAACTCGAAGTGTTTATGAGGGAACACAACAACAAAGTCCTCCTCTAGAACAACAGAGTCCTCCACCACAAGCAGCAACCCCTAACATGGTAGATCAAGCATGTGGTTGCGAAGCAGATTGTGGCGATCCTGATTACTCATGTGATTGTGCAATGCAAGGTCATTGTATTTGTAGTGCTGATTGCAAATGTACAACTGATGTTTGTAAAGAAGCTGTAGGACAATTGTAATAATAATTCAAATTACAATTTTATTATTAAAAAAAATTATGTGTGCTGGGAGTAACCCTCCTTCTGTTTTCACGATATTCCGCTTTGCAGCCTACCTGAACTTGGTACAGGAACCTTGAGTTCTGTTTGGCCTTGCTCCA
The DNA here is from genome assembly GCA_963667665.2 of Candidatus Nitrosopumilus sp. Classification (GTDB taxonomy): domain Archaea; phylum Thermoproteota; class Nitrososphaeria; order Nitrososphaerales; family Nitrosopumilaceae; genus Nitrosopumilus. The sequence goes on along the minus strand of OY763927.2, from coordinate 949,045 downwards.
TGTGGGTCGGCTTTTTTCATTCCTTTTATGGAAATCTCAGGTTTTGCCATCATTGTGCGCCATATTGGATTTTTTTCTGCTCCGTTGCCAATCATCTCTGATTATCTATCTCCAGATCACATTTCCTGTATGGAGGGAGGAGTTTCCTCTGCCGTAGCAGCGTGTCGTGCTCCAGCTCACATGGCAATAATATGTTGTTCTTGAATTTGAGTTTTACTTTTCAGGTTTTATGCCTGTAATGAATAAAGTCCCAAATTCTCTTTTCCATTTCTTTTTATTTTTTGAATCTTTGATGTGTTTTGTTTTTACTTGAAATCCTGCATTTTTAAAAAATTGTCTCCACTCTTTTTCTGAATGTAAGTGCATTTGTATTTTCATAATATTTGCCCATCTTGCAGTTGACTTGTTTTCTGTGTAAAAATCTGTTCCACAGAAAAATTGCCCCCCATGTTTTAGTAATTTGTATATTTTTCCAAGTGCTATTTCAATCGAATCTGCATAGTAAATTGACTCCATTGAAAAAATAAAATCAAACTTTTCTTTGTAATCCCAAGATTCAATATCAGTATGAAAAAATTCTTCTTTTTTATTACCTAATTTCTTTTTGGCTTGAATGATCATCTTCTTGCTTATGTCAATACCTATTGATTTTTTACAATTATTTTCTTTTGCAATTTTTCTTACAACCCATCCATTTCCACATCCAACATCAAGAAATGTAAATGGTTTGTCAAATGATATCTTCTGTAAAAATTTTGAAACATTATTTTCATGTTCGTTCTCCATTAATTCTGCTCTACCAATTTGAGCCCATTTATCAAAAGTTTTTTTAACACCATTCATGATTTTTTGTTTTTTTGTTCCCTTATAATCTTCGTCTTGCTGAGCTTTGAGCTGTACGACTTCTACGTGCTGCTTATATTCAATTTTTATTAATTTGATTTGAAAAGAATTGCCTGATGAATCCTGTCGAAACTGCGGTGGAAAATTACTTGATAATACTAAATGTTTTCAATGCATGAAGCCAAATAGCATGATTTGTATGGAATGTGCACTTTGTACAATAGAACAATTTCATTCAACTTGCATTTCTCATAATGCTCACCAGACCAACACTGTACCAACAATCAAGTCAGACAACTATTCTTTGGTAGTTGCTCTGGCTTGATTATATCAAATTCGATATTTCCTAGTATCATAGCTACTTAAATCTTAAGTAAGATAGGCGTAGATTTGGATCCTTATGAGACAAATTCTTGTTGTTTTGAGCTTAATTGTTATTCTTTTGATGCCTGTTTATGCTTCTGCTCAAAGCCCAGATAGAATCACAATTCTTGAAAACTTTGGTAATTATGATCAAGGAGAACCACTATTCATTTATGGTCAAGTTGCAAATATTTTAGATGATTCTTTTCTGATAATGCAAATTATTAATCCTCGTGGTGATCTATGTCAAATTCAACAACTTACACCATTAGTAAATGGAGTTTTTATCACCGACGTAATTCCACTGAAAGGTAGAATTTGTGGTCTTTCTGGTGAATATGAAATAAAATTATTCTATGGTGACTATTCAAAATCTACTACCTTCAATGTTTCTTCTGATCATTTTTCTGAATCAAACATTGATCAAAAAATTTCTTTAGCACAAAACTTGGTATCTGATCATGCATCATTAATTAGTACAACATTTGATATCTCATATCCAATATCAAACCAAACTTCTAATAATTTATCAGAATTAGAATCTGTTTATGTTGATTTGTGGAATAAATTCTTTGTAGATGATTTAATTGTTGAAATTGAACCATTAATTAGACCTGCAGTATCTTCCTCATTAGATTCTGTACAACAATTATTAGATGAAGATGAAATATCTTTTAATATTGCAAAGTCCATTGATAGAATAATTTTTGCAGCAGTATTTCATTATGAAATTGGTGATAAAACCAAAGCAATTGGTTTGTTAACTGATGCCTTTATTGATATTAGAAATGTAAATCCTGACAAGACTGCTAACCAAAGAGCTCCAACTTTTGATGAATTAGAAGATACATTACTAAACTTGATGAAAAAATCTGATACAGTAATGAGCAGAGATGTTAAACATGAAGTTGGATTTATCTTTGCTAGGGGAACTGCTCCTATTTACTCTGATGAAATTACTGAACTCATTGACATCCTTTCAAAATCAAGATATCTTGATATAATCTCCAGAAAGCAAAGTGATCTTTATAGACTAGTCCAAAATGATTGGGAATCACTCAAACCTTCTTTAATGAAGGCAGACTCAATCGAAGAATTAATTGAAAAAAAGACACGTGTATCTGAATTACATCAAGCATCTATTCTTTTACGAGAACTAGATGGCGTTGAGAGATTCATTTCTTCTAATTCTGAAGAAAATAATGATCTTGCAAACCTGATAATACCTGATTGGAATAATTTAGAATCTGATTTGGCATTAGCAACTTCAGTTAAGGATATTTTGGAATCAGAATCTGAAATTTACCAAATGTCTCAGATTATAGATATTTCATCAAGAATTAGCAAGAGTGTTGAGATTTCACAAGCAACTGGTGCTGATTCTAGTCTTGTATCTGATTGGGAATTTCTTTTAGAAAGAGTTGAAAACGCCAAATCCGTAGGTGAGGTTTTAGAAATTATTTCAGAGTTTGATCAGTCCATGACTGAACTAAGAGAGAAACGAAATCCTTTGGTAGTTTTGGAATTTCAATATAAAACTATGAAAATGAAAGCTGAAATTCAAGCAGACTATGAAAATTTATTTTTGATTGATAATGCCTTGAAAATTCTAGGTACTGCCAAACAAATGGAATCTGGTAATCCATCTATTATGCGAATTGATAGAATTGAAGTTTTATTAACATGGGTAAGTGAAAAAGCACCTCAAATTAAAACAGATTTGGATTCTTATAATAAAGACTCTTTCAAAATTCGTGCAAGTGATGTTTTACAAAGAGCAAAATCTCTTGAAAATTTAGTTGAACTGAGTTTAACTAAGAACCGTTTCTTGCCAAACTATATTGAATTTACTGAAAAATTTAATGAAAAAATTGATAATGTACGAGATCTTGTAATCAAAAATGATCTTGATCAAGCAGATAAACTAGTTCGTGATTTGTTTGATGAATGGACTCTTGTTTCCCAAGCATATTCTGATGATCCTCGTGGTTCTGATGTTGGATATACTGTAGATGAAATAAAACGAATTGATTTCCGTAAAAAACTAGAGACATTTTCAAACATGGTATCTACTTTCTATAACAATGAATTTTCTGCACATGTTGATGGTTATAATCAAATGATGGATGATGCCTATGAGTTAATTGATATTGCAAACTTTGTTGATGCTGAATCTAAGATTATAGAAATTGGTAGTTATCTTAGTGAATATTTGGTTCTAGATAATCCTAAAATTATTTATGATATCTCATTTGATGCTGAAAAAGATATTTGGGTTATCAAAGGCGCCACTGACAAACCAATATTTGATAGAAGAGAAAATTTGTATGTCACAATTTACAATATGGATGGAAGTACTCATAGTAGTTTGGAATTTACTGACACTAAACAGGGCAACTTTTACACTCAATGGATTGCACCCACAGATCCTGGTCTTTATGTTGTAATGTTGCAATATCAGAATTCAAAAGCCTCTCAGATTGTTCATGTTGAGGCTGAATTTGATTACAAATACACTCAATCTAATCTAAATATGGTAGACCTAGCACGTGAATTTAAAGAATTAAAGTCATTTGCAAAAGAATTTGGTAGAGATAGTTTTGATGAAAATCCTAGATTTGCATCTGTAATTAATGAAATCAAATTTGGTTTTACTGATAGAAATGCTGATAGTGTTAATGATAATCTAAACGAACTCAAGATGATTATTGAAAGATATCTTCCTATTAGATCACATGTAGCAGTAGTTGAAGCTCTCTATGACAATGATAAGTTGATACTAACTGGTGTTGTTCAAAAGACTATTGCATTTAGAGAGGATCTTTTTATTGATATCTATGATCAACGAGGGAATTTGATTGAAGAGATTGCTCTAAAAGACAATTCTTCAGGATTATTTACTGAAGTATTATCACAACCCTTTGACTCTGGTGTTTATGTAGTACAGTTACAATATCATGATGTGATAGTTACTGACTTTTTTAATGTAAGATAATTATTTTTTTCCCTTCACTAAACTAAAAAGTTGTCTTACAGCAAGTTTTGGATGACGTGTTGCCAGTTTAATCATGTTTGATAATCCAAAATCAGCTTTTATAAAATCAATAAATTCTTCAGCTTTTAATTCTTTGATGATATCTAATTCTTTATCCCATTCTTCATCTGATAATCCAATCCATCTGTCCTGAACTTTTCCTGCAGAGTTAATTTTTGATTCAATCTCTTTTCTCCAGTTTTCTTCGTATGGATAAAGTTCAGATTCATCTGTCTTTCCAGTTTTTATGGCATTTGATGACACTTTTCCTGCTACTCTTCCAAATTTTATTGCGTATCTGATTCCTTCTAAAACTAGTGGGTTTGCTTGTCCAGCTGAATCTCCAACAAGTATCAAATTGTTAAAGACTGTTTTTCTTGATAATCCATCATTAGGAATTAGTCCATAGTGAAATTCTATTGGTGTAATTTTCCCTAGTTTTTTAATTGGACCTAATTTTGATTTCATTAATTCTTCTAGTCTTTGAGTAGGATCTACGTTTGATTCTGGTTTCCCTATTCCTACACCAATTCTTACAATATTATTCCCTAATGGAAAAATCCATGCATATCCTGCAGGAGAATATTGTTGTCCAACCATTAACCACCATGTTTCCGCATCTACATTCTCTACTTCCACTTCATACTCTGCTCCTGCTCCAAATCTTTTCCATTGAGTAACAAAACCCATTGCTTTACAAACAGTAGATTGGAATCCACTTGCATCAATTACCACTTTGGCATGAAATGTTATCTTTCCATTAGGCCCACTCCCTCTTATTCCAATGATGTCTCCTTTGTCATTTTTGATTACTTCGTTAACATTAATTTTAATAAAAATATCTGCACCAGCTTTCTTTGCTTCATTTGCTAACCACCTGTATGTTTTTCTTACATCTAATACTGCAGCTCTTGGAATTGAGTCACTGATCGTGATTTCATTATTTGGTGAACAAAATGAAAAATTTCTAATTGGATTAAAACAATCATCTGGAATTCCAAATTCTTTGATACTTTGAATCCATGTTACACCACTTGTTCTAACTGTCTCTGCAATTGAATTTTCTTTTTCAAGCAGTGCCACTTTAATTCCATTTTTTGCAGCTGCAAATGCTGCAGATGAACCTGCTGGACCTCCACCTACAACTACTAAATCATAATAATGTTCTTCTGACAATTGACTTGAATCAGCAGACCTAGGATATAATTTTGAGGGGTGTTATGGGGATTATTTTTTTAAAATAGCTGTACCTGCCATATCGTTTTCTCTTTCTACATCAAAAGTTTGCATATGTGCGGGGTCTCTGTGCATGTAACTGTGAGTTTCTCCTTCTTTTTTTCTACAGAATTTTGAATGAATTGTTTCTTCTATCTTTAATGTAGTTTCATTTTCATGAAATATGCGTTTTCCACAATCGGGGCATATGATTTCAGGCATAAAATCAATCTGTATCAAATCTATTTAGATGTTTCAGGTTTTCTCCTGAAAATTCTACATTCAAAGTATTTTTGAACCGAAACTTTAGATGTTTAGGAATTCATTATTCATTATGGATGAATCTGAAATCACATCTTTTCTAATGTGGTCTGTAGTTACTGGAATCGTTATGATAATTACTGGACTGAGTTATCGTGTGTATTTGAGGAAAAAGAATCATGAGATCGCTTCATCTTGAAAAAAAGGGGTTACGTGGGCTTGCAATTGCTGAAAGCTTCAGACCAAATTCTCAAAAATCAGTTTTTTCTGGAATTGTAATGCGGCGAGATTTTATCATTGACGGGTTTGTTTTTGGTAGTGCAACATTAGAGGGTGATGATGCAACAGATACAATCTTGAAGATGTATGATGAACTTCAGAGACCAGATATTAGTTATGTTTTGATTTCTGGTTTGATAGTATCTATGTATAATATAATAAATATTAAAAAATTATATGATTCACTTAAAATTCCAATAATTGGAATATCTTACAATGATTCTTTGGGGATTGAATCTGCACTTAAACATCATTTTCCAAATTCATTTGAATCAAAAATTTCTGCATATAGAAAATTAGGTAAACGAGAAAAAATTACTCTAAGTACGTCTCATGATGTTTTTGTTAGAAAAGAAGGTTGTACATTAAGTGATGTAACTCATCTTTTAGATGAATTAACATTGCATGGTTCTATTCCAGAACCTATACGTGTGTCTCAACTACTTGCAAAAACATTACTTTTAAAATGATTATCCTTCTGAAGCTGTTTTACCGCCATCAACATTTAGAATTATTCCTGTGACCCAATTTGACTCGTCTGACGCTAAATAAAGTGCTGCATTTGCAACATCTAGTGGCTCTCCTATTCTGGCCAGCGGTAATCTTTCTTCCAGAACTTTTCTTGCTTGAGGATCATCAAGATATGGCTTTATCATTCCTGAATTAATAATTCCTGGATTAACACAATTACATCTGATGTTTTTTCTTGCATATTCTACTGCGATTGATTTTGTAAACATCGAAATTGCTGCTTTTGTAGCAGAATATACTGCCAGATGAACTCGTGGGATTGCTCTTTCACTTGAAATAGAACCAATATTTACAATTGCACCACTTTTGACATCTGACATTTTTGAAAGAACAGCCTTTGTCATGTGAAATGCACCTAACAAGTTTATGTCTATGAGTTTTTTAATTTCTGAATCTTGCATCTTGTGAAAATGTACAGGATCATTAATTGCACCTGCACTATTTACTAAAATGTCGATTTTACCATATGTGTCCATAATTTGATTTACAGCTTGCAATACCTGTGACTCATCAGTCAAATCACATGTTATTGATACCGTTGTTTCTTTGTTTCCAATCTCTTTTCTGGTTTTTTCTAATCCTTCTAGATTTCTTGCAATTAGGACAACTTTGGCACCTTCTTCTGCAAATCTCTTTACAATTCCTTTACCTATGTCACTTGATGCTCCTGTAACAATTGCAACTTTGTCAGATAATCGCATGAAATCATATTATTGTCATAACTTATAGAATTTTTGATTAGTTTCATTCGTAAATTTGATTTTATTTGGAATCGTTAATTTTCTCGATGTATTCAATAATTCCAGTGTAATCTGTGTCTCCAAATCCGTCTTTAACTGCATTTTCATACACTTCTTCTGCTTTTTTAATCATTGGAAGTTCAATTCCTAAAGATTTTGCAGCGTTTGTTATGGTGCTGATGTCTTTTTTTAAATTGGCAAGTGTGAATGTTGTATCATATTTACCATCAATCATCCTGTATGCCTTTTTTTCACTCATCCCTGTTTTGAAATATGTTGAGTTTAAAATTTTAAGAAAAATTTTTGGGTCTACATTTGCATTTTTGACAAGAGTAATTCCTTCAGATAATGAAAGTGCAAGCATGGTTATTTGTAAATTCATGGCTAGTTTGATAGAATTAGCAACTCCACTTTCTCCTAGAAAAAATACTTTGTTTGCAATCTTTTCAAAGATCTTTTTACAATAATCAAAGATTTCTTTGTTCCCTGATGCCATCATAACTAAATTACCTGTTATGGCGACATTTGGACCTCCCATTACTGGTATGTCTAATTTATGGATATCATACTCTAGAAATTTTTTTGTGATATTTTTAGATTCTGAAGGATCAATAGTACTCATATCTGCCACAATTAATTTTGCATGACTTCCTTCAACAATTCCATCTTTTTTAAAAGAGATTTCTTTTACTGCATTTGCATCCTTGACTATTGTAATAATTAATTCTGAGTTCTCTGCAATTTCTTTTGGTGATGTGGCAACTTTGGCACCTTTTTCTTTTGCTTGTGTTGTTTTTTCTTTTGTCCTATTGTATACTGTTACTTCAAAACCTGAATCTAGTAAATGTATGGCAACTGCATTTCCTAACATTCCAAGTCCTATAATTCCTATTTTCATCATCTTTGTTGATTCCATACAATTGTTAGTTTAATGACGTTCTTCATTTTGAATTTCCCATTGTTTATTTCTAAATCTTGATACTGTAAATTCTAACTGTCCTATTGTTTTATCACCTTTTTTGACTTTTGCAAAATCTAATTTTTTCATTCTAAATATTTTTTCTTTTGGTTTGTATCCTCCTTCAATAATTTTTATCTTGAATCTTTTACTTGCTTTAATGATCAATTTTCTTGCAATTTGTACATCACCCATCCATGAAAACATTTCAAAATCTCCAAAATTTTCAGTAGAGATGTCATAACCGTATAATCTTGCTTCAAGTTTACTGCCTTGGGATTCTGCTTTCTCATTTAGCCATGTGATGACTTCTTCTCCATGACCTTTCTCAACACCAAAAGTTTCTGAAATTCCCATATACCGAAGTTTCTATATCTAACCATAATAATCATTTTCAACTCATTGTTAAACTAAAATAGCGATTTGACCATGAATTTTCATGATTACAATTGATTGCAAGGAAGTTTTATCGATAAAAAATGAATTACTTGTTTATGTGTCAGATGAAGTTGCAGCTATCCCTACTCTAAAACATCACCAATTTACTCTATCTACTTTTGATGATGATGAAGTCATTGATACTAATTTAGTTGTCACATCCATCAAGGAATTCCTGAACTCAATTGGTGAGGGTTCAAATTTTGCTGTAATTTCTAATAATGATACAATAAGTATCAAAGCAATCTCTGGTAAGATAATAGAACGAGATGCTGCCCCTCAATCTGATATGTTTTCATGTACCCATTGTGGATTTGTGACAAGATATGAAGTTGAACTTAATGTTCATATGCGAATACATTATCTTTGAAAATATTTAGAACTTCTGAAAATTATGATTTTGTATATTTGGTTTTCAACAGGATCTTTATAAGCACTAATTACACAAAATAATTGTGAATAAACCATCAAAAAATAATGTAACAAAAGTTTATTGTGTTACATGTGATTTAATTTTTGAATCCAGAGAAAAATTTGAAAAGCATCTTGATAGTCATTCATCAAAAGTTGTTTGTGAGGTGTGTCCAATTGATACCGTCATTGCAAAATTTCTAAATATGTTTAAAAGAAACTCTTCTCGTAATTTGGAGTAAGTTTTTTTAATCGATTTTTACTGTTTTAAATTATGAACAAAAAAGGCCTAATTTTAGGCGTCATTGTTGTAGCGATTGTTGTTGGAATAGTCGCATCATACTCATCAACTCCATCAGAAACAGTAAATCTCGATATGGGGAGAACTCATGGTACCATTTCTACGGCTATGGGTTCCCCGATTTTAGGTGATCCTTTTGCTCCAATTACTATTGTAGAATTTGGTGATTATCAATGCGAACAATGTTTTGCATGGTTTCATGCAACAAAACCAACAATAGTTCAAAATTATATTGATACTGGAAAAGCAAATTTGGTGTTTGTTGATTTGGCATTTTTGGGAAGAGATTCCATTCCTGCATCTATGGCAACCTATTGTGCTGAAGACCAAGGAATGTATTGGGAATACCACGACCTTCTATACAATTTTCAAGAACATGTAGATAATGGATGGGCAAATTCTGAAAGACTCAAAGCTTTTGCAAATAGCTTAGACCTTGATATGGAACTGTTTGAAAGTTGTCTTGATTCTGGAAAATATTCCAAGCGTGTACAGTATAATATACAACAAGCAAGAGATAATAGTGTAAGGGGAACCCCTGGATTCTTCATTGTGGGTCCTGATGGACAACAAAAAATTGGCGGAGCACAACCCTTCTCAGTCTTTAAGCAAATCTTGGATTCTATGATCTAAATGGTACGCCCAATCAAACTTGTATATTCTAATCCAAAATATTTTCTTTTAGCATCTGGAATTTTTGTATTGATGACTATTGGTTTATTGATATTGTCAGAGTATATCTTTTTAGAACCTTATGTTGTTGCACATCTTCCTTCTGGAAGTGAATTAGGTTTTGTCCTTATTGTAATACTTTCAGCATTGTCTGCACTGGTCATTCCAATGAATATATTCCGAATAAATATCCTCAAAAGTTCAAAACAAAAAATGGGTGGAGGAATTCTTGGTTCAATTATTGGAACTGCCGCAGGTGCATGTAGCTGTGGACAGATTGGATTTGCAGTAATCTCTACATTTGGTTCTGTTGGGGCTACTGCTACTGCATTTCTAACTAATTACGAGATCCCAATTAGAATAATTGCTATTGCAATTCTAATTGTCACATATTTTACAACAATAAAATCACTCAAAGTTGAATGTAATCTAAATTCTTAACTTTGATGTATTAGAAATTACCAATTAGACAAACTTTTGCAACCTTGGAGTGTATCTTAAAGTCTTTTGAACTGTTATTGTGACAGTAATTTATGTTCCAATTAGACCTAGTAGGAGAGATCCTGACGCTGATGAATTAGAAGATGCAGAAGATTAGCATCTTTTTCCAAATTTATTCAATCTGATGAATTTTCAAACCTTGAAAAGTTGAGATATTTATTTACCATTTTTTAGGTTAAACATAATGCAGAATAAGAATCTCATTTTTGGAATTTTGATTATTTCCAGTCCTATTCTTTTTGCAATGATCGCATTTCCAGATTCAATATCTTGGAGTTGGAATGAAGGAAGAGGGGGCTATCTTTTTGCACTTGTTTTTGTGGTAGCTGAACTTATTGGACTCAAAATTGTCATTTCAAAAAAACGTTTACTTGCAGTAATTCCTATGGCACTTGTTACCATTTCATATCTAATTTCATTAGAATATGGATTAAGAGATTACATTATTGAATCTGCAGAACAATTTGGTGTACAATTAATTTATTCTTGGACATGGATGTGGGACTTTGTTGTTATGGCAATTTTCATCGTTGCAGCATTGTCTATCTTCTTTGGAAAACGATGGATTAGGATTGCACCTGCAGGACCTATCTTTCTAACTGGAACTGCAATAATACTTTCGCTTGATGCATTTTTTCCATATGACACTCTTGGTCCATTACAATATGTTGTTCCTTACTTTATTCAAGCAAATGTATGGTTGATTACAGTACTTGATCTTGGAACTGCTGTAGCTAAAGATAATGTAATGTTCTTACGTGGTGATCATGGTTCAATAGCTCTTCAAGTGTTTTGGCCATCTGCAGGGGTTCATAGTATTATAATTTTCTCTTTAGTAATTGGTGCATTCATGTTAAAATTGAACATACCTAGAAACCGAAAAGCTATGTATTTTGTTTTAGGAATTATTGGCACAATCATTGTTAATTTAATCCGAATTTTCTCGTTGTCTTGGTATGCCCTGAAAGTTACTACAGATCCTACCGCATGGGAAGAATTTCATCAAATTGCCGGTGAAATTATGTTTTTACCGTGGCTATTTGGGTTCATCCTAGTTGTTATACTAATAGAATCGAGACGTCTAAAAAAGCTAGAATCTAAAGGTAATGCACCTTCTAGAAATAATGAGTAATGTCGCTTTGTCCTTGAACTTCTGAGAGCTCTGTAACTTTAACACCCAACCTTCTAATTGTGATTGTTTGGTTTTCTAGTGCTTCTTTTAGTAATTGAATGGCATTTTTTTGCAATTCATCCAGATTTGCAGTTGGACTTCTTAGCATTCTTGATTTAGATTTATTTGATAAATCTGACTGAACAAAATGTATGCCAATTGATTTGAACATTCTATTATTTTTTATAACAACATCATGAACTTCTTTACATAATTCAATAATGTTTTCAGATAGAAACTGATAATCTTTTGAATCTTTTTTCAATGTTGTGATTTTACTGTATTGTATTCTTGCTTCTCTTTCTTTTACAGGTTCATTGTTAATTCCTCTAACTGCATTATAGATATACGTCCCATTTTTTCTTCCAAATTCTTTATTCAAAGAAAAAACATCTAATTTTTTTAAATCTTGAATTGTTTTTAGATTCATTTCTGAAAATTTATTCTCTGTCTTTTTTCCAATACCTGGTATTACTCTGATTTCTAATGGTTCTAAGAATTCATTAATTTTCTCTGGAGATACAATAGTAAGACCATCAGGTTTCTGAAAGTCTGATGCTATTTTTGAAATTAACTTGTTTGGTGAAATTCCTATTGAACAACTAAGTTTTACTTGATCTCTAATTGAATTTTTAATTTGTTGTGCAAGATGACTAGCTTTTTTATAATCCCCCTCCACTCTTTTTGTTACATCCAAATATGCTTCGTCTTTTCCTACATATTCAAAAATATCTGCATCACTTTCCATAATTTTCATTGCCTTTTCTGACATTTCAAAATAATAATCAAAATCTACAGGTAAAAACACTGCATCTTTCCTTTCCTCTAGCCTTTTTTTCGCAAAGATTATTGGTATTCCTGACTTTACTCCATATTTCCTTGCTGTATAATTTGCTGTAGCAATAGCTCCACTATCTCCTCCTCTATCCGAATATACACAAACACATACTGGCTTTGATTTTAGTTCTGGTAATCTGATCTCTTCACATTGAGCATAGAAATAATCAAAATCTATGTGGAAAACTACTCTTGTTTCCAATATTCTTCTAATCTCTTTTGATTATTACTATATTGTGTATTCATCTAAATACTAAACAGATTCACTCTTTTCATGGATTATCCTGTGTCTGCTGATGAAAATGGTGTAAATTTAAAACCTGAAAAAATGGAAAAAGAAAAACTATATCATTGTATATTTAAAAATAAGGCATTTTTGGTTTTCAAAGATTCCCAAGATGTCATGAATTGTTATGAAATTGAGCAAGAAGATTTAGTCGAGAAAATTAGAAAATGTGATAATGACGATGAACTTGAAAAATTATTTGAAGATTATGTCCAAGGGGAAAATCTCAAAAATTAAATAAAAGCCAGAGAATGTTTTGTTATAAAAGGTATTAAAATTGAGTGACTCTAAAAAATCAAAAGACGCAGAAGATATTTTATCAGAATTTGATTCTCGAACTAAACCAGAACCTAAACCAACACCAGAACCTGAACCAACACCAGAACCAACACCAGAACCTGAACCAACACCAGAACCAACACCAGAACCTGAACCAACACCAGAACCAACACCAGAACCAACACCAGAACCTGAACCAACACCAGAACCTGAACCAACACCAGAACCTGAACCAACACCAGAACCAACACCAGAACCAACACCAGAACCTGAACCAACACCAGAACCTGAACCAACACCAGAACCTGAACCAACACCAGAACCAACACCAGAACCAACACCAGAACCAACACCAGAACCTGAACCAACACCAGAACCTGAACCAACACCAGAACCAGAACCAACACCAGAACCAACACCAGAACCAACACCAGAACCAACACCAGAACCAACACCAGAACCAACACCAGAACCAACACCAGAACCAACACCAGACACCTGAACCAACACCAGAACCAACACCAGAACCAACACCAGAACCAACACCAGAACCAACACCAGAACCAACACCAGAACCAACACCAGAACCAACACCAGAACCTGAACCAACACCAGAACCTGAACCAACACCAGAACCTGAACCAACACCAGAACCAACACCTGAAACTACTAGTGAAACTTCAGATTCTCCTAAAAAATTAGAAGAACGTGATGTGATTTATGTTGGAACAAAACCAATTATGACTTATGTTTCTGCAACCTTAACACAACTTTCAACAAGACAGACAGTTACTATCAAAGCTAGAGGAAAACGAATTACACAAGCCGTTGATGTATCTCAAATGATTATGAAAAGAATGGATTTAGTAGGCTATGTTATCAGCGATGTAAGAATTTCATCTGATTCTCTTACTTCTCAAGATGGAAAGCAGCGTAATGTTTCTACCATGGAAATTGATCTTTCAAAAACTTAGTTTAAGAAATTTAATTCTAATTGCAATTGGAATTTCTATTGTTGGAATTTTAATTTACTCAATTGATAATTCATGTGGACTGCAACATATGATAATTTTAAATGAAATTTCTTCATATGAAAAATCTCTTGAACCTGAATTTTGTGAAATCATAGTTGAAAAAATTGATTTGTTTAATGATAACTGTGAACCTCAAATAGAAATTTTAGATTGTGGTTAAGGCAATATGTCTATCAAAAATGTAATTCCAAAATAAATTAACATTAAACTTAGTCCTATCATTAATATTTTGTAATTTTTGTTAGAAAGAATTTTCAAACTTTTTGATGCAAGAAATGAAACTGTTCCTAACCATGCAAAATCCATCCAAATGTGTAAACCAAACACGATTAGTATGCCTGCAAATGACCAAATTAACATTGCATCTGAAATTAATTTGAATCCAATAGCCAACCACCAAATTATAAAAAATGGATTTAATGCACTTAATACAATTCCTGCAATTAATGGGCCTTGTTTTGGATTAGATGAAACAAGATTTTTGCTTCTAAATATCGTTCTAATTTGTATTGCTGCAAATGCAAAAAGTGTAATTGCTCCAAAAATAGAAATTACTGTCCTAAATTCTGGAAATGATTCTAGGGAAAATACTCCAACTCCTAACAAAATTACTAATGGTAATTCGACAATTGTATGACCAATTGCCATCTTGATACCTGCTCTTACACCTTCTCTTAATCCATATGATATGTTTGCTGCAAAAAGAGGTCCTGGTGCCATAACTCCTGATGCTGAAATTACTATTACTAATACTGCAAATTCAAGAATCTGAACCATTGTTTTCTGATATTCCTACTTTTTAGTTATGAAATAAACATAATCAAAAATTTTATCTATACATAGAATCTTTAAGCTGTTTTGATTCTTTCTCTGTTTCTTTCATAATTATTTCCGCTTTTTCAGCTTGTTTTTCTAATACTGGAATGTCGCATGACACTCCGGGAATTAATTTAGACATTGCATCACAAATTTGAACACTTGATTTAAAATCTGGACCTTTCCCATCTGTGTAAAAAATTATTACAATTACATCTTGGCCTGACATACTTCCTTCATTTAGCAACCTTGCTGGAATTCCTGGTATTGTCCCATGATCTAACACCTCCAAACCTGCTGCTCTAATTTTTTCTCTTGCAGAATCTGAATTTCCAATCCCTCTTACTTCTTCACTACCGTCTTGAGATTTTACTGCAACGCTGCTAACAATTAATCCTATTTTGTGTTTTTTTGCCCACTTTAGCATTGTTTTAGCTGCAGCTTTGTGCAATGATTGCTCTAGTGTGATATATGACAAAAACACTCCAACTTTCAAATCTTCGTTAACAAAAATTCTGGAGGCAAAATTGGGTTTACCATCTTTGACTATACTGATTGGTGGAAAACTAGGTGAATCAATAATTCCAGCTAACTCAAATTGTGATGTATGTATCATTGACTCAGTTGCAATTGCACTGCTAAATCCTACTGATGGGAAACCATCAACTAGATATCCTCCTTCTAAATTAATTTTCTTTAACTCTTTAATTGTGATTCTAGGAAACAATGAATAATTTTAATTTTAATAGAATAATAATTTTTGCTAATTCTACATTTATTTTTTTAGTTTTGATAAAAGTGCTGCATAGATGAATGGTAATATTGTTGTTACTTCTGCATGAAGAGTTGTTTGTTTTGCTTCCTGCGTTACTTTTCCCCATGAAATTGCTTCCTTGACTAATGCTCCACTGAGACTTCCGTCAAATTCTTGTGCAGTTGTAATGTAAAATGCATAATCTAATCCTTCTCTGTATTGATTCCACCATAATGTATGGTGTTTTGAAATTCCCCCTCCAATCATAAATGCACCTGATTTTTTAGCTTTGAAAATTAAACCTGAAATTAATTCGGCATCTCCTATTATGTTTAATTTGAAATCATTGTGTTTTTGTGTGAATAACCAAATTTGACTTCCTACAGCGCCATCCACAATTCCTGGAACTACCACATTGATATTGTTTTTGTATGCCCAATAAAGAAATGAATCTTCTCCTAAATGTTTTCCAATCATTTTGCATATTTCTGCTGTAGTCATTTCTCTTGTTCCGTTCTGATATTCTTCCTCTAAAAATTCCTGCATCTTTTCTTCAATAATTGGCCCATAACTTTCCATAGGTACAAGTACGTTACCTAATCTGTGGATGTTTTGTTCAGCCAATTCTTTGTCATCCATTGTAAACGACCCCTCTTTGTAATGTGAGAAATGTCTTGCAATGTCATGATCTAATGCTCCACAGGTAGTCATGACTACATCAAACCATTTGTTTTTGATCATATCTTTGAAAATTCCTCTTAATCCTGTTGACATTACAGCTGCTACACATGAAACAAATCTAAGACATTGTTCATCTGAAATCATTTCCGTTAAAATCTTCAATCCATCTGATAGATTTACTGATTCAAACCCTCCTGATTGAGATAACTCTTCAAATATTTTTTCTATAGATGTGTTTGAATCAATCTCAATATCTTTGACTGGACGGCCAGGTTCTATCATCCTTTCAATCGTTGAATGCAAGTATAAATTTCTGTCTTAATCTCAAATTTCCAGTTTGAATAAAAGTCATAGTTATAATTTTAGCATTTATCATAAAATATGCCAACGGAAAATATCAGAAAGATTTACTCTCTAAAACTATTGAGTTTTATAACCTGTCTTAATTGAAATTATTTTATTACTCAACTTGGAAAACTATTAATTCGCTCAATGAAACCACTGTTTGAATGGCAGGTAGGATTAAAGTTGGTTTAGTAGGTATAGGTAATTGTTTTTCTGGATTAATTGAAGGAATTGAATATTATAGAAAAAACCCATCTCAAGAGGTTACTGGAATTATTCATGACAAATTAGCTGGATATGGAATTCATGACATTGATTTTGTGTGTGGATTTGATGTTGCTGAAAATAAAGTTGGCAAACCACTCAATGAGGCAATTTATGAATATCCTAACATGGTTGATTGGATTTCAAAAGATGAAATGCCAAAAACAGATGCCAAAGTCTATGAAAGTCCAATTTTAGATGGCGTTGGCATCTGGGTGGAAAACAGAATAAATCCAATTAAAAACCCTAAAACTGCTGAACAGATTACTGAAGACGTAAAAAAAGTACTCAAAGATACTGGTGTTGAAATTATTGTATCTTATTTACCCGTAGGCTCTGATAAGGTAACTGAATATTGGGCACAGATTTGTCTAGACACAAATATTGCATTTGTGAATTGTATACCTTCGTTTATTGCCTCAGATGAAAAATGGGCCAAAAAATTTGAAGAAAAAAATATTCCTTGTATTGGTGATGATATCAAAGGTCAAGTTGGTGCAACCATAGTTCATAGAACATTAGCTAAATTATGTAGTGACAGAGGAACCAAAATTGAAAAAACATATCAAATCAATGTTGGGGGAAATACTGATTTTCTAAACATGAAAGAACAAGATAGACTTGTCTCGAAGAGAATTTCTAAAACAGAAAGTGTTCAAAGTCAACTTGCTGAAAGACTAGATGATGATCAAATTTATGTAGGTCCTTCTGATTTCATTCCATTTTTGGGTAATACTAAACTCATGTTTATGAGAATCGAAGGTCGTCAATGGGCAAACATCCCTTACAATATGGAAGTTCGCTTAGAAGTTGATGACAAAGCAAATTCTGCTGGAATTGTAATTGATGCCATTAGATTGGCAAAAATTGCTCTTGATAGAGGTGTAGGTGGACCAATTAAACCAGCAAGTGCATATTTGATGAAACATCCAATAGAACAAACTTCTGATGTTGCAGCAAAAACTGCATGTGAAAAGTTTGTTGCTGGTGACTAATCGATTAATTTGTATTTTATTCACGCACAATTCCAATCTTTTTGTGTGAAAAACATGGATTAAATTTTAAGCACTCAAAAATTTCATAATACAACAAGAAAAATTATGCAATTATGTCAACAAAACTTGTTAGTATTCGATTATCCTACAGATTGAGAAAAGATCTTTATTGGTTCATATTAAAAAAGTTGATATCTTTGGATTCAAATCATTTGGATTTAAGAATACCACTGTTCAGTTTGAACCAGGTCTTGTATCGATCTCTGGCCCAAATGGATCTGGCAAGAGCAACATCTTGGATGCCATTATGTTTGCATTGGGAGAAAATAAAACAAAAATTTTGAGGGTTGACAAATTACGATCGCTAATTCATGATATTGAAGGCAATCGTCATGGATCAGTAAAAATGACTAGGGCAAGTGTACATTTTGATAATTCCGATAGAAAGATCCCTGTTGATTCTGATACTGTTGAGATTACAAGAGAAATGAGTGAACATGGTGAAAGCATATACTATCTTAACAAAAAGAAAACAACTCGAAACCAAATTCTTGATTTACTTGATATGGCAAATGCAGGGTTAGGACAACTCAATGTTGTTCAACAAGGAACAGTAACTAGAATTTCTGAATTTACTTCTGACGAAAAAAGACAAACAATTGAAGATTTGATTGGATTGTCTTATTTTGATGAAAAAAAGACTGAAGCTCTAAAACAACTAGATGAGGCTGATAGAAGATTTGAGATTGCAGCAGCAAAAATGGGTGAAATTAAAAAAAGAATTGATGAACTTGAGGAAGAAAGAAATCAAAAACTACGCCATGATATTCTTGAACGTGAACTTAATCGATACAAGGCAATAGATGCTGCCAATAAAATGAAGATTGTTTCAAGCAAAAAAGATTCAATAGAGTCTACTTTACACTCCACTACTACTGAAATCACACAATTTGGTGGTGAACGAAGTGTGTTAGAAACTGAAATTAGTGTATTAGATACTGAAAAGGCAAAATCAATGAGTGATGCTAATGATTACAATCAAGCAAAAGCAACAATTGATGCCGAACTAAGTTCTGCAATGGAACAATATGAAATTGACAATAGTGCAATTTCTGCATCAAAGAAAAGAATAGAACAAATTGATAAAAGAATTCCAGAAATTAAAATAGAGTTAGAAAGTTTTAAAGATACTGCAAGTGATATTGATAGTCAAATTTTAAAAATTAAAAAATCAATTGACGAGACAAATCTAAAGAAAAATAAAATCAATAAAGATGTAGAAATTGTTGATATTGAAAGAAATACAATTCTAACAGAACAATCAAATGTTGCAGCAAAAAAATCTGAAATAGATGACAAAATTAAAATTCTTACTAATCAATTAAATGACGCTGAACTCAAACTTTCTAAAATTCAACATGAAAAAGAAGACTCTAAAAACAAAATTAAAATAAATTCTACAAAATTAATTGAACAAGAACAAGGTATTGTTGAATTATCTGAATCTAAATCCAAATTTATATCCATAATGAAAAATAATATTGCAACTATTACTGAATTAAAATCTCGAATCAAAAAATTACAAACAAAAAAATTAAAAATAAATGATGACATGGAAGAATGGGCAGTGATTTTAGAAACAGCAAGTAACTCTGCAATTAAATATCAATCAAAAATCAAAACTGTAAAAGGATTCATGCATGAAGATTATACTGTTGCAAAATTAATGGAAGATGCAGACAAACTTGGCATTGAAGGTTTAGTATATGAAATGATTTCATGGGATAAACAATACGAACGTTCTGTTTTAGCTGTAAGTTCTGATTGGATCAAGGCAATTGTTGTTAAAGACTTTGCCACGTTGATTGGAATTGCCGAAGTTGCAAGAAGCAAGAAACTTCCAAAGCTAAAAATTATTCCTCTTGATGCCATTCCAAAATTTAAGATTAGTATGCCAAAAGAATCTGGAGTAATTGGTGTACTTGGTGATTATGTAACCTGTAATCCTGCGTATTCTACGCTCAAAACCTTCCTATTTGGAAATATTATACTCACCCAAAATCGAGAATCTGCCTATAATGTGTCACAACTAGGATACAAAGCAGTAACTCTGGATGGCGAATACTTTGCAGCAAAAGGTGGTACTGTTGTAATTGATATCAATTCAAAAATTTCAAAACTTACAAAACTGATTTCAATGAGTGGTGATATTGATAGTTTGTTTCAATCTATTAGTATGATTAAAAAATATTTACTACAGAAAAAACATTCTTTGAAAAAATTAGATGATTCAATTCAATCATATGTTGAAAGACTTTCTGTTTCAGAAAAATCTTTGACCTCCGCAAATGAAAATTATTCTAATTTGAAATCAAGTATTACTTCTGTAATGCGTGTAAAAGAACAACTGACTAAAAGAAATTCTGAACTTTCTTCAAGAAATATGCATATTGAATCAGAAATGATTACAACTGAATCCCACATTGATTCACTAAATGATCGTATTTCCATTGTTGAGAAAAATTATGCAAGTGGAGAACAAACTCGTATTGCAAATGAGATGCATAAAATTAACATAAAAAAAATGGATATTGAAAAATTATACACTACAATTACAAATGAATATCGTGATAAGTCATCTGAATTAACAGCATTGCAAACTAAATCTAATCAAGAAAAATCTCAGTCTAATCGACTTCATGAGGAAGAAAGTTCTTTGAATTTAGAACGTCAAGAAATAGAAACAAAGATTCAAGAATTAGAAAAACAAAAAGAACCAAAAAGAGAAATCCTTGAAAAATTGAGAGAAAAAGAACAAGAGCTTATAGCTACTTCTGGTTCATTAATTGGGCAACTCAAAGAATATGATGATAAACTCAAAATCTTAAATGAAAAGAAAGTGAACATAACAAAACAAATTACTACATTGGAACGTCAATCTGATTCACTAAATCATGATTTACATGATTTAAAAGAAAATGAATCAAAATTACAGCAAATTCTTTCAGCTTTTGGATTTGATAAAAATATGGAAACCTTTGATGTTGAACCCATTATCCAGGGATTGACTGCTGAATTTAATTCCCTTAATGCATTAAATGCTAAAGCTCCTGAAACATATCTTGAAGTCTCTTACGGATATCGTTCAATGTCTACAAGAAAGAATTCTCTTGAAGAGGAAAGAAATTCAATAATTAAATTCCTTGATGATGTTGATAAAGATAAACGCCAAACATTTTTGGATGCATTTGATACGGTAGATAAAGAAATTCGTTTAATTTTCAATAAAATGACTGATGGTAATGCTTGGTTAGAATTACAAAATGAAGATGATATATTTGATTCTGGAATTTCTTATTTAATCCAATTCCCAAATAAACCAAAAAGAGAATCAACCTCAATTAGTGGTGGTGAAAAGACATTGGCTGCAATTGTATTTGTACTTGCACTTCAAAAACTAAAACCTTCACCATTTTACTTGTTTGATGAGGTTGATGCACATCTTGATGCTCCAAATTCTAAAAGACTTGCAAAGATTTTAGAGGAACGATCTAAAGAAAGTCAATTTATTTTGGTATCTCTAAAAGATTCTGTTATACAAAAAGCAAAACTGATCTATGGTGTTTTTCCAAAGAATGGTGTTTCACATGTTGTTACTTACAAAGATAAACGAATGCCCTCTGTTAGAAACTCCTAGTCTAGTTTTACATAACATGCAACAAAATGCTCGTCATCTACTTTTTCCAAGTTAGGTTCTTCTTTACATTTCTCTATGACATAAGGACATCTAGCCCTGAATCTACATCCTTGATAAACATCGACATCTGATGGATCATTTATTCGAATTTTCTTCTCTCTGTGAAGGTTATCTGGGTCTGGTTCTGAAATTGCATCAATTAGTGCTTGTGTGTATGGATGCTTTGGATTTACTAAAACTTGATTAATTGGACCCATTTCTACGATTTTACCTAGATACAAAATTCCTATTCTTTGACCAAAATATCTGGCTGTTGCCAAATCATGAGTGATATAGATAAAAGAAATGTCATATTTTTTCTGTAATTCTTGCATTAGTTCGAGCACCTCTGCTCTAATTGAAACATCTAGCATTGAAACTGGCTCGTCTGCTAGAATTATTTTTGGTTTTAGTGCCAATGCTCTTGCCAAGACAACTCTCTGTCTTTGACCTCCTGATAACATGTGTGGATATTTCTTTATCATTTCATCAACAGGCTCTAATTTTACTTCGTGCAAAACTTCAATCACTCTTCTTAATCTTTCATCTTTATTTCCAACATTGTGGATTTCAAGAGGCTCTGATACAATATCTATAACTCTCATTCTTGGATTTATCGAATCATATGGATCTTGGTGGATCATCTGACAATTCATTCTAATTTTTTTTAACTTCTTTTGTTCATTATTGATCTCAAGATCTTCGAAAAAAATTTTTCCAGAATCTGGTTCAATTGATTTTAAGATTAATTTTGCTATAGTTGACTTTCCAGAACCTGATTCACCGGCTAACACAAAAACTTCCCCTTTTTTAAGAGAAAATGAAACATCATCTGTTGCTCTTACTATGGATTTTGAAGCAAATAATCCTTTTTTGATAAAGTATTTTTTTAAATGTTCTACTCTGAGTATTTCATTCACTTACTATTGTTGAATGAAGAAGTATATCAAGAAATATGATTTATGCGTAAAGAATTGGGAGAAAGAATTTATGTTTAATGAATCTGGTTTTAATTCTTGAGTAACACAATTCAAAAAAATCTTGATTACAAAAAATATGTGGTATCTCCCAAACTTCGATACTTTAAACCACATGCTACTAAAATTGAGAAAACATTTTCAGAAGAAATATCTTCTAGTTTGAATCGAGATTCTAAATTTATCAACCCCAAATTCTTTTATGATAAAAAGGGCTCAGATTTGTTTGAAAAAATTTGTTCTTTACCTGAATATTATCCTACAAGAACTGAAATTTCTATTCTGAGGAAGTTACAACCTGAATTATCCTCTTACATTGATAAAAATTTTCGATTAGTTGAACTTGGAAGTGGTACATCTGTAAAAACTAGACTGATTCTTGATATTTTGACACAATTACAAGAAACTATAGAGTACTTTCCAATTGATATCTCTGAAATTCTGACTGAAAGTTCTGAGGAATTACTGAAAAATTATGATGGATTGTATATCACAGGCATAATTGACACTTATGAAGGTGGTTTAGAATTTCTTAAAAATTTCGACGACAAGAAAAATCTGATAATCTTTTTGGGTTCCAGTTTTGGCAATTTTTCTCCAAGTGATGGTTTCAAATTTTTACAGAAAATACATTCTACAATGAAATCTGGTGATCTCTTTTTGATTGGATTAGATTTGGTAAAAGAAAAACCGATTTTGGAATCTGCATATGATGATACACAAGGTGTGACTGCCAAGTTTAATCTCAATGTTCTTTCTAGAATTAATGCTGAACTTGATGCTGATTTTAATTTGAAAAATTTTTCACATCATGCAATTTACAACGAAGAGAAACAAAGAATTGAGATGTATCTAAAATCTCTTGTACATCAATCAGTTATAGTATCAAAATCAGATCTTTTGTTGAATTTGGAAAAGGATGAACTAATTCATACTGAACATTCACACAAATATCAATTATCACAAATTTATGAACTGTTTGATAGTATTGGATTTGAAATTAAACATACGTGGCTTGATGATGACAAGCATTTTTCACTAACTTTGATATCCAAAAATTAGATATCTTCTGCACATCTAAAACCTGAGAATAACCATCTTTCATCTGTTCTAAAGAAATTCCTGTAACTTCCTCTAATTGACATTTTTGGAGTGGCAAACGAACCTCCTTTCAATACTTTTTGGTTTGAAAACCATTTATCATTATATTCATCAAATCCTGTTTTGAATCCTGGATATCCAGTAAATTCTGATGATGTCCATTCCCAAACATCTCCAATCATCTGTTGACATCCTGAAGGACTAGTGCCATTTAGAAATGTCCCAATTTCAGTACATCCCCAAAAATATGATTCCAGAATATTGCATTTTTCTTCTGTTGGTTTCTCATTCCCCCACGGATAGATTGTTTTTACTTGCGTTTCTTCATTCCAACACGCAGCTTTTTCCCATTCTGCTTCTGTAGGGAGTCTTTTTCCAGCCCATTTACAATATGCGTCAGCTTCAAAATAACTTACATGACATACAGGTTCATTCGGATTGATTTTTCTAATTCCTAAAAAGTCTCTTACATTCCATTTACCATCTATTTTTTCCCAGTACATGGGTGCTATCCATTTATTTTCTTTAACTTTCTCCCAACCATCTGATAACCAATATTTGTATGTCTCATATCCTCCATCATCAATAAATTCTAAATATTGTTGATTTGTAACTGGGAAAATATCTAATTTATAATCATTAAGGTAGACTTTGTGTTCTGGAAGTTCAATGTCATAACAATAATCTTTTCCGTTGTAACCCATTGTGTATAAACCTCCTTTGATCTTGGTTGATTTTTTCTCAATCTCATTTTGTTTTGGAATCTCATTTCTTTTTACTGGTCTATATTGCTCTGCAAGAAGATGTTGTAAATCATACACTAGAAGCTCTTGATGTTGATATTCATGATGAAATCCCATGGTGATTAATCTTACCGAATCCTCACTCAAAGTTTGAGATTCAATAAAATGCTCTACTCTTTGATTAATTGTGTTAAAGTATTGGAATATCTGCTCAACTGTGGGTCTTGAACTTACTCCTCTTAGTCCCTTATCTTGTGGAATCCCAAATTGTTGATAATAGGAATTAAGATATTCTGAAAATTCATTTGAATAAAATTCATAATTTTTATCCAATTTACTCATTATTGCTTCATAAATCCAACTAACATGACCAATATGCCATTTTGGTGGACTCATGAAAAATGCAGTCTGAACAACAAAATCATCTTTTCCTAATGTTTTTACAAGTTCTAATGTTCTACTTCTAGTCTCTCTAAACTGTTCTAGCAATGGTTCTCTTTGCTCTAATTCTGGATTTGAGGTCATTTTAAAAATAGATTAGTATCCTCTCGCAAAAATCGGGATTGAAATACTTTGTTCTTGGCAATACATGCATTTTTTCTCTGTATTTTCACTACCAAATGGAATTACTCTGATATCTGCACCTGTTTCCTCTTTAATTTTTTCCTCACATTCTAATTTTCCACACCAAGGAGCACTAAAGAAACCCCCTTTCTCAATTTTTGATTTGAATTCAGTATAGTCTGAAATATCTATGGTATTTGCTTTCGTTTGTTCTCTAGCAGTTTTTAACATGTCATTTTGTATTTCATCTAAGATAGGGGGGATTTTTTCAATTTCAGAAAAACCTAAACTTGACTTTTCACGATTGTATCTTTTTGCAAGAACTATGCTCTTCTTTTCTATGTCTTTAGGGCCTATCTCTATTCGTATAGGAACTCCTTTTAGTTCCCAATCATTGAATTTGTATCCTGGAGATAATTCACTTCTATCATCAACATGTACTCTGATTTCTTTTGACTCTAGATTTTTTCTAATTTCTTCTACTTTGGGTAATACCTTATCTTTGCCTTCATCATTTTTGTAAATTGGTACAATTACAACTTGCATTGGTGCTATCTTTGGTGGTAACACAAGACCTTGATCATCACCATGAATCATTATCATTGCACCAATTAGTCTCCAAGAAACTCCCCATGATGTTTGCCATGCAAAATGCTCTACATTGTCTTTGTCTGCAAATTTTACTTCAAATGGTTTTGAAAAATTTTGTCCTAGAAAATGTGATGTGCCCATTTGTAATGCCTTCCCATCTGGCATAATGGATTCCATAGTGGTTGTGTATACTGCACCTACAAACTTTTCTTTCTCACTTTTCCTTCCTGTTGTTACTGGAATTGCCAACTCTTCTTCAACAGTTTTTTTATAAATCTCTAATATTTTCATCACTTCTTCTTCCGCTTCTTCTTGTGTTGCATGTACTGTATGACCTTCTTGCCACAAAAATTCGGATGTTCTAAGAAATGGTTTTGTTCCTTTGATCTCTGCTCTAAGTGCTGTATTCCAAAAATTAATCTTTAATGGTAAATCTCTCCAACTTTGAATCCATTTGGCATACATTGTGTATGCTAAAGTTTCAGATGTAGGTCTTAATGCAAGCCTGTCTCCAATTTCATTATTCCCTGAATGAGTTACCCAAAATACTTCTGGATTAAATCCAGCAAAGTGTTTTTGCTCTTTACTTAACAATGACTCTGGAATTAAAATAGGCAGAAACCCATTTCTGATTCCATTATTTGCAAATTTTTTATCAAATGTGTTTCTTAATGATTCCCAAATAGAATATCCATCAGGTCTAAGAACAATTAGTCCTTTAACTGGTGCATAATCTGCAAGTTTGGCTTTAAGAACTATCTGTGTGTACCATTCACTAAAATCTTCTTTTTTTGAAACTGTGATCCCTTTGTCTTCTTTACTCAAACTAGAATTCAAAGAATTAATTTAACTAATGAGCTTATCGTGGTTGGTTTTCGGCATATTTATTTATGAAAACTCCCAAAAACCAACGTGAAACAGTCATACCTGTACAAAGTTGTCAAAAATAATCTAGAATTTCCGCAATTATTTGAAGAAATTCACTTTCCACAAACAGGTGAGACCGTTTCAGTAAACTCATTATTTGAAAATAATAAAAAATTTCTTCTAAAAATATGCAAGAACGAAAAGAAAAATGCCCTCATTAAAAGTCAAAAGATGATAAAATTTGCAAAAGATCATAAAATGATTGAAAGAGTTGATGAGAATTACATCCCTGCCTGGTTTACAGATCTAAAATCAATACAATATTGGCAATCACAATTAAGAGGAAACAGGCAAAAGAACGCAAAAACTGCAGAAGATAGTACCAAAAAAGCATATTTGCGTCAATTGTGGAATTTTAACAAATGGCTTACATCCCCCGACATTGAAAACAATGAAAGAAGATTCAAAATATCATTACTCCATAGAACCAATAAAAACACATTTGTACAAAAAACAGAATATAAAAAATTTCAAAACGTAGAAGAAATTCTTGACATATTAGAAGGACCATTTATAGAACAAAAAACAATCATACGAATCATAAAGCAATATCTTCTTGATGAGAAACATATCAATTTTAAAGCAAATTCGTTAACACTAATCAAATCTGCAATAATATCATATTTTGAAAGAAATGAACAGGAGATTAATTTTCAGTATGATCCTACAATTACTCATAATAACGAGATCGAAGAACAAAGCATGTCATTATCTGATTTGATGAAATTTTTAACTGTTGGAAAGCCATCAATGATGGAAAAAGCATTATTTTTGTGTAAATTTCAAAGAGGATTGGATAGAACAACCTTGGTGGACAGATTCAATTTTGAGGCATGGGAACAATTAGTGAAATATTTTGGCTCGGAGAATCACAATTCATGGGATTTAGACAAGTGCCCTGTACCAATTACTCTTGTAAGAATTAAAGTAGATTACAAGCATATTGGATTTCTAGACAGAGATGCAGTTTATGAGTTACAAAGATATTTGGATTTTAGAAAAAAACAAACAAAACAGAATATCCAAATGGGAGATCCAATATTTCTAAATAAATTTGGAAACCCCGTTACAGATTCATGGGTGAGCCACTCCTTCCATAAAATTGCACAAAGAGCAGGAATATTAAAAATAATAGGCAAAACAGCTAATGGCAAAAATATCTACAACATGGATTCACATGAAATTCGTGACGTATTGGTATCTGTGTTAACTGATTGTGGGTGTAGAGAAGATGTAATTGAAGAATCAGTAGGACATAAACCAAAAAACTCTTACAAAAAACAAGCAAAATTATTTCCTGAAAATCTGCGAAAAGAATACTCCAAGGCATCAAAAAGACTTAACATATTTACAAAATTCACATCAATAGTTAATGGCACTGATGATTCTGATGTTCTGAAGGCAGAACTAAATGATGCACTTGCAACACTAAAACAAAAAGAATCCGAAGAAAAATCACAAAAATCAGCCCTTGCAAGACATGAAATAATCCTAAAACAGCAACAAGAAGAATTTGCAGACATTAAAAAGGAACTCACAGAGATAAAACAGAAACCACAAAACGTCTCAGCATCTACCCCAATCGAGTTTTGCTGTGCTGACTGCTCAATTATTCATACAAAAGAGCAATGCCCTAATTGTGGTTCCAAAATCAGAAGAATTTATGAATAAAAGACCATAAACTAGCCTCAATTTCACACCTGATTCTCTGCGATCTATTCCCAAAAGTGGATCCAGTTCAAAACGGTTAAATGAAAAATTGTCATAGTGTAACATCACCGGTGGGATCTTTTCCGTGTAACAGATCGGTTGGTTTTGGGTATTTTATCACAAATCCTTCATTTTGAATTAATTTAGATAATTTGTAGCCCCCAGGAATTGCAATTTTTTGGGATTTGCATTCTTTTAGTAGCCAATAACAAACACCACAAACCATCTCAAAATATCTCTTGCACGCATCGTTTCTTTTGAGGGCATTTTTGTGTCATGAAAATAGTTAGAGAAACTACAAGTTATCTTTGAATTTGGATAATACAAATATTTTTTGTACTAAATATCAAACATAAGGGCATCTCTTGCTTTACGTTTGCCTGCAGCAGTTATCTCATATCTTACTTCTCTTTCATTTCTTAAAATTTTCCAGTCAGAAACATATTTTTTATTTTCAACTTTTTTTGCATAACCATCCTGATATACTATTTTTGATTTTTTAGATTCATTTTGATCCTTATAAAATTCAATAAAATCTATTTGTTCAACTAAACCAGCATCTCTTAATTTCTTTGTGATTCCAAGTAATCTGGTTCCTCCTTCTCTTCTTGGAAATTTTGATCCTTTTACTGGTTTTGCCCATCCAAGTTTTTGGAGTAACTTAAATCGTGTAATAGAACCAGGTGTTTTTTTATTATCTAGTCCTTTAGGTACATCATTTATTTCATAAGTAGAGTCTGCAATAATTTTTAAAACATCTAACTGATTTTGATTTAATCTAGCAATTCCTATTGGTTGAATTGGTAATTCGTAAACATATTTTGTTCCCCTTGGATCACCTTTTTGTGGTTCTTTAACATAATGAGCTCTTGTTCCATAAAATGTTGCTGCAAGAATTGTGGCTGCTGCAATAATGTTAGTACCACCTGTGATATTTACAACAAAGTCTTTTCGAATAATAGAGGAATCATCATCTTCCTCTTTGCGAATAATTTCAAGTATAGCATCAATTGTGGGGTCTTCAGAAAATGCACTTTCAATTATTTTTTTCTTTATTGTGATTTGTGGATATGCTGCATTTAGATCTTTTTCTAATTTTTTTGCAATCTTTGGAAAATCAAACTTTATGTTTTTTTTACTATGAATCAGCCATAGAGTATCTACATCTCTAGATTCTTCTTTGAGCCATCCCTTTACATGTTCAGTGTGAGTTCCTATCGGTGCTATGAATATTGCCATTAGTACAAAAAATATTTGTATTATCCAAATTTAAGATTATTGCTTTTTAGATTCTTTTCATATTATGAACATGAATAAAAACAACGATAATGAAGAATATGATATGATCAAGGAGGTGGAACTTGTTGAAAAAATTATCAAGATTTTGAAGAAGGACTATGGATTCCCTCCAAAACAGATTGGAAGAGAAGTCTTTCTTGGAGAAGATTCTGGAAAAAGAGCAAATGTCGTTGTATTTGATGAAAAGAAAAAACCAAGAATTATTGTAGAAGTAAAAACAGGAAATTTGGTTTTACCACTTTTTGAACATCAACTTTCAGAATATCTAAAAGAATCAAAAGCAGAATATGGAATATTATATAATGGAAAAGAAAAAAAGACATTTCAGTTAAAGGGAAATAGTCTTTTACCAATCAAAGATATTCCAAAAAAGGAATTTTTTGATAAAATTCAAAAAATATTAAATGAATTCAAACCCCTTGCTGCAACTAATTATCAAATAAAAATACTTGCAGATATAGTTAGAAGAGATTTTTATCAATATACTCCATTTTTACAAATTGTTACATTAAAAATTTTAGATGAAACAGAATTCAAAGGAAAATTATTCGAAGAAGACACAAACAAATCAAAAGAAGAAAAAATAAATGAATTGTTTGAATTAGGAAAGAGAACATTTCCAAATTTGTTTG
This sequence comes from Candidatus Nitrosopumilus sp., assembly GCA_963667665.2. Taxonomy (GTDB): domain Archaea; phylum Thermoproteota; class Nitrososphaeria; order Nitrososphaerales; family Nitrosopumilaceae; genus Nitrosopumilus. The sequence goes on along the minus strand of OY763927.2, from coordinate 918,756 downwards.
GTACACATAGAGTTACAGAAGAAAAACTATCTAGAATAAAATTTTATGAATTGTTTGATACAGTGAAAGAATATTCGTTATTAAAATCAGACAAAGAAGCAATTAGGAAAATAATGTTAAAATTATTGTTAAGAGACGATTGGATTGATTATCCAAAAGAACTATCCAATCTCATATTTGATTTAATTGATCCATTAAAAAATAAAAAAATACTTATTCCATATGCAAGATATGGTCCACTTTTTGATTTACCAGAGATATTTGAAAAAAAATACAAACTTACTAAAAGTCAATTAAATGATTATGTAACCAAAAATCTGGCAGGCGTTGAAGTAAATACTGATGTATGTGAAATTTTAGAAGTCATTTCTAAATTATACGAAAAAGAAATAAAATTAGTCAATAAAGATTATTTGTTTTTAAATTCTAAGGAAATGAACGATTTTGAGTACATTTTTTGTTTTCCTCCAATTGGTGCAGATATTTCATCAAGAGATGAAATAAGAAAAATTTATGGGAATTATGGAAGAACACAATTAGCATATATTATCAAAAAATTACAAAATCAAAAAAACCTATCCAAAGTTGCATTATTAGTACCTCCAAGTTTTCTTGCAATGAAAAATTTAGAATCACTTCGTCTTTCTTTAGCACATCCAGGATATCTAAGAGCCATAATTCAATTTCCTCAAGGAATTGCTTTACCTCAAACAGGAATATCTATGAGTTTGATAATTCTAAATTTCAAAAGAAAAGAAGGTAAGGAAAATTGGAACAGAGTATTCTTGTCGGATATTTCTACAGATGTATTTCAAGATAAAAAATTAAGGACAAATGTTTTAAGAAAAATTAAAAATGATTTCCAAAAATTTGAACAAGGAAAATCATTCAAAGCATCTTCTGAAAGTTTTCATGTACATCAAAATGATTTGATTAAAACATGGACAGTATCAGACAAAACACCAGAATTACAAAAGATTATCGAAAATCTAAACGGTATTGAATTAGAAAAATTAGGAAAAATTTGGTTTGGGAAACCATCTCCAGTTGATTCTGAACTAGATAGTAAGAAGACACCCACTCCATATCTTAGAATACAAGACATAGAAAATGGTTTCATAAAGGATGTGGTTTCAAAAACTATCTATATACAATATCCTAAACAGTACTCTGATTTTTTAATCAAAGAAAATGATATTTTATTATCATGCCAGGGAACAGTTGGAAAAATAGGAATTACACGTAAAAAAGACGTAGGAATTTTACCCAGTCCACAAATAGCTGTAATTAGAGCAGATCCAAAAAAAATCATTCCTAAATTTCTAGCATATGTGCTCAATTCAGAAAGTGTGCAGGAACAATTAAAAATAAAAAGCAAAGCAAATTTTATTTCTAGAATAAATATGGACAATCTCAATTCTTTGATCATTCCTAAAACTCCACTTAATCAACAAAAGAAAAAGTTAGTAGCATTAGATAATAAATTAAACAACATAGAAAAACTTGAAAAACAACTAAAAGCTGAAAAACAAAATCTTTTCAAATTTGATTATGAGGAATAATTGACAAACAAAGAAATTTCAAATTTTGATCGTTATCTGATTTTAAGAGTTAGAGTAAAAGACACACAAACTTTGATCTGGGAATCATTAAATGATAAAATTATTGAGTTAATGAAAACAACTGAAGAAATTACACCAGACGTGAGTGAAAATATTAAAAAGGCATATGATGATTTATCTCAAGGTATTATTCCAAGTATTTTTCCTACAGACTTTCCAATACCTAAAGATTTCGATGAATTACAGCGGATTGAAAATGAATTATTGAGAAATATTCCTCATGCACTAAAAGATATGTTTTTAAAATTATTCAAAGGTTATTTGAAAAATTCTTGTGAACATGCATTGGAACCAGATGATTCTTTGCATAATCTCTTAGAAAAATTTAATCGGGAAAATATTAAAATTCGTTATCAAAATGTACAAAATAATCCATATACAACAAGAAGCAGAAAAGACAATAAACAAAGTATGGATTGGAGAAAAGCAAAAAATGAATTATATGAATATTATGGAGGAGTTATAGACGTTCTAAATAACATGAGAAATTTTCAAACACATAAAGAAGAACCTTTTTTCAGTGCTAAGTTTGATCTTGCAAAAAGAAAGATCTCAGAACCAATATCGGGAATTGATCATCCAGGAAATTATATCACTTTGGCGAATTTAGTAATTTTTTCAGTTTATGAGTTTATTGAGATTTTACAAGTGTGGATTGATACTCAAGTTAGAATTGGAACGATCTAGGTGTAAAAATACTATTTAGTACAAATATTATTTGTATAATCCAAATTTAAACCTACTAAACATCATTCATTATATAATGTATGAAACAAAAGATTTCAAAACAAATGGGTAGCGGCCAAATCGCTTTAGCAAAAGAAATAGATGCACCAGAAGGAATCATTAATTTTTTACAAAAACGAAACGGTGTATTTACCAAAAACTGGAAGTCTAGATATTCTGTGACTGAACTAGTTGGATGTCAAAGAAAATCTCTATACAAACAACTAGGAATATCTCAAGAAGAACTTCTAGCAGATACAACACTTGAATCAATGTGGGCTACTGTTCGTGGTGATTTTCTTCACAACATGACATATGCTTACAAATGGCGTGAGATGGATATTGAGTATCATGTTCCATTAAAGAATGGAAAAGTAGCAACACTAGCAGGAAGACTAGACATGTATGATTGGAAAACAAAGACAATCATTGATCTAAAAACTACAAAGTTTGTTAGATGGCAAATAAAGCAAGGATTCTTGCCAAAACTCGAACATATCTTGCAACTACAATGCTATGATACAATGTTTTCAGAATACGTACCAGTAGAGAATCTAAACATTGTCTATGCAGACATGTCTGATATTGTAACATACAAAGTAGAAAAAAGAGATCTAACAGACTGGATAAAGACTAGAATTCAGGAAATTGAAGATGGTAAGACACATGACAAAATTCCAAATGGAGAAACATCTGGACTCTGCAAGTTTTGTAAATACCAGACAAGATGCTTTGAGGATGGAAATGGATTAACTGATAAACCATTGTCTATCCCAAAATCAAAGGAGGAAAAAGAAAATGAATAAGGTAAAACAAGAAATGACTATAGATACTGAGGATTATTATTTTTGTCCTCTATGCATGCAAATGCAAGAATTTACAGTTCCATGCATGCAAATGCTAGAGAAGCAATTTCGAATGAAATTGTTACTAGAATTCAAGGAAATTAATGAAGAGGAAGTCAAAGATGACAGGAAAGAAACTCTCTCAAAAAATCAAATGAAATTCTCTGATAAAACATTGGAGGAGATGAAATGAGCCTATTTTCGTGGCTGATTATTCAATTCTATGTCTTACCAAATCTGAATAAGGCAATTGCAATGACTGCTTACTACAAAAGAGTAGTTGATGTATATGGTTCAAAGATTCGAGAAAATCTCTCTAATCGAGAATATGGTAGATGGAAACATGCAGAAAATATGTTCCCATATTGGAACGAAAGAGTAACAAGTTTTTCAAGAAAACTAGAAAGAGCACAAGGAGGAAAGAAATGAGTATTATTCTTACTTTATTTGGAATTATAGTCTTACTTGGAATTGTTTCTGCAATTTATGTAGATGGAGATTCACAATTAACAATTGAAAATGCAAAAGAATTTGGTCATAAAATTTTAGATACAGTGGAACTTTAGAGGGCATAAAAAATGGATCAAAGAGAAGCTGGTGCATTAACATATCGATTAAAACAACTGGAAAATAATATTAAAAGAGCAGAAAGTTTTGCTAGAGAAACAGAAGTACATCTTCGAGGCATTTATGGATTTCTTGAATGTGCAAAACAAGATTTAGAACAATTAAGGAAGATGATTATCTACGATCAAAATCCCAGAGAGAATTGGTATGAATCAGTTGTAGAGTTTTTTTATAATGATGATGATTCTTTTGAGTTTTATGATAATTTTTCAGAGAGTAAATTTGAAATATCATTGTTCAACAAGGTTATGTATCAATTATTGCATGGTTATCACGAGGCAGTTCCCGAAGACATTCCTACGAAATCAGGATTTGTACTTCCACGCTCAAAAAGGATCTAATAATGTTAGTTATTATGAATAATTTTATCAGTTGATCTCTATTCATGTAGATGAAATATTGAATTTCTGTCTAACAGAGATTATTCTATTTCATTTGATTTTCGTCAAATGATTTTGGTAATAACTCTGATAATTTGTAAGAAGTTTCATCTCCGTCAACATAGACAATCATTTCAGGATTAAATTCAGCCATGACTTGTCTACAAATTCCGCATGGGTAAATTGGTTTATCAGGAGAACTAGAAGACGAGATAGCTATTGCTTGAAATGATTGTTCTCCATTAGATATTGCTTTGAAGATTGCTGTTCTTTCAGCACAGTTTGTTGCACCATAAGAAATATTCTCCACATTACAACCTAGTATGATTTTTCCATTTTCTAAGAGTAGTGCAGCACCAACCTTAAAGTCGGAGTGAGGACAATAAGCAAATTCTTTTGCTTCCCTAGCTTTTTGAATTAATTCGTCTCGGTTAATTTCAGATTTAAAATTCATAATTTTTAGTTAAATTCATAATTATTTTTGTGTTTTCTAACTCATTGGACGAATTTCTTTCATTGGAATATTAAGATAGTTTGCTACTTCTTGTGTGATTTTTTTCCGTTTGTTATCATCTCTAGGTCCAAAAACCAAAAGTCTTTGAACTGATGATTGAGCTGAAATTGGGGAAAGATCATTGAAATCTTTTAGCTGTCCTCTCCAAAGAACTAGTATGTCACGTTTGTCGTATAACTTTATGTTAATTTCTGAGAAATATACAATGATTTGATTGATGTTAATTTTTGTTTTTTTGGCTATCTCTTTTTCTAATTCGTTTGTATTCATTTTTATAATTTTTTCGGCTACATCTGCATTAACCATAGAGGTTATAGGATAATCACAAGCTCTTTTCAATAATTTACGTTGTTTTATGGCAGTTAGAAGTTTTGCAGCTTCGGAACGTGGTTTTTTAAGAATAGTATCATAGATGTTTCTATCATCTAATTCTAAATAGTATTTTAGAAACCGTTTATGAGAAGAATTTTTTGATATAGTAAGTAATTTTTTATCAAGAATTTTTTCCTTTGTAATTGCTAAATCTAAGGCTTTCAAAAACATTGAATCTGCTACAATTCTGGTATGGTGTTCGTATACTTGGGCATGCATTAGATATCTACCCAATCGGTAATTTTCTACAGAATCTTTACCCTTACCATCAATGCAGAGACGAGTTTTATTTTGATTTGATCTAATTGTTTGAATAACTCTTTCTAAATCAAATTGTCCATAAGCAACACCAATATGATAAGAATCTCGTCTCAAGTAATCTAGTTTATCTGCATCAAGACCACTAGAAACAATATCTGATAAAAGAGAGTTGCCAGAAGACTCCCATTTTGGAACTCTGTCGTCTTTTTTAAGAATTTCAATTATTGATTTTTTATAATTTTTGACAATTGAAGATATTTCAGAATTTTCGTTAATAATCCAGGTAGAAATATCTTCATGTTCAAATTGTTCCTTATTGATTTTTTTTAAAACCTGTTCAAATAAATGAGAAAATGGACCATGACCAATATCATGTAAAAGAATGGATAGTCTGACAAGTTCTCTTTTTTTTCTTTCTAGTCCTAACTGTTGACACATTCTATCGGCAACATGTAAAGCACCTAACGAATGTTCAAATCTAGTATGTACTGCTGATGGATATACTACATATGCATGTGAGAGCTGTTTGATGTTTTGTAATCTTCTAAATGCATACGTGTCAATAATTTCTGTTTCTTTTTTGGATAAATTAATGAAGCCATATAATGGATCTCTAATAGATTTGTAAGAGAAATATTGTTTATCACTGGATTTTAACAAGGTTAAGCTGATTTAACAATTCAGATCCACCCTTTATATCAGATCTGGATAATTTCCAGCCTAATGATTTTCCTAACTTCATTAATTCGTTATTCGTCATGGTTTTTTTAGATTTTGGAGAACTCATCATGAAATGAACTTTGGCTGCAAAAGATAGTGGGTTAGGATCTAATTTACAGTATTCATTACATGTATGAACAATATTTTCAATTTTATCAAATATTTTTCCAGATTTCTTTACAAGTTTATTGATCAGAGGATTACCCTTGGCTGATACTTTATAGACATAACTTCCATGGTTGTCATATGTTCTATGTTCTTCGAAAATATCAAGAATTACCATTTGTTCAAGAGATTTTGCCACATTTTTGTTAAATGGACCATAAAAATAGGCAAAATAAGGCTGATTTAATTTAATTTCTGGAATTTTAATAGTTTCAAAATAAATTAGTTTTTGAATGGTTGTGCGTCCTACAATTTTATTATCATTAGACGCTAAGGTTAAGCCTAAAGTATCAAAAACATCTAATCCCTGCACAAAGTTAGAATAGATCAGTAGTATTTATTTTCACTAAATCAGATATTGTTTAGTTAAACTAAAACCATTTTAATTCAATTAGGATTATAGATCAAGATTACAATTCATACAATACCACTGTCCATCAGAGGTTCTATCCCTCATTTTCTTGGGATGTTTGCAATTTACATGAAGTTCCTTTTGGATTGCTTCTAAGATTTGGATATTTTGATCCAAAAGACCAGCATATGTTTGGACTAGACTGTGAAAGGCATCATGCTCAGAGTTCCATTTCTTTGATGGATCAAGCATTCCATCTCGTAACATAATATCTCCTTGCAATAGTAATTCTAGCAAGTGAACTGCTTTTTTTGAAACCATCAGACTGACAGATTATGCATATGCAAAAAATACTGTGGTCAATTAACTCAGTTTGAAATGAATAAGAACGCAGACTAGAATGAAACGTTGTTTTTCTTATCGCCTGTAAACCATTTATTTTTGTCAGGCAGATCGTGTAGAGTTAGACCTGCACCAAATGCAGCTAAACCAAGATTATCAGTAGCTAACCCACCTGCAACACCAGCTAATCCCCACTCACCATGATGAGATTTAATTGCAGTTTCCCATTTTTGTTTATTTTCTGAAGGTAACTTGTCATAAGCAATGCATGCAAGTACTCCAGCTGCTAACCATCCTATCCAATGCATGTAATACTATACGATTTGATAGAATATAATATTAACAGTCAACAAAAAATTTATGATTTTTTGAAAATTAAGATTAGAGTTATAAACAAAAGTGGGGAGTATTGCTGATCTGACAAAACCCGATGGGAGATTTAATGACCAAACTTTGGTAGATTTGCACAAAAACCAACCGATGTGTTACACGAAGAAGATCCAACCGGTGATGTTACAGAACCCAGTCGATTGGTCTCGGGTTCAAATCCCGACCCGTCCACAATGTTTAATTAGAAAAAAACAGTATACAAATTGACTGACAATCGATATTAGTTCGCCACTGAACTAGCCATTTTTCATCTTAAATAATTCCTCAGTATTTGCAGTTATGGCTAATTGGAAGCTTTCAAACTCTAAAAATATTCCAGGATTATTAGACCAAACAGAAAGATTTGTAGGAACAAATACTGAACTCAAGGCGTGTTTTATTTCAATTCCAACAACTATGGACGTAAAAAACGCAATAAACAACGTAGGGGGAATAATTTCTGCAGGAATTCGCTCAATGGAGTTATGGTGGGATTCAGAAAAACAACAACTTCACATAGTTTTGGTGGCATCAACCCACGATCTTGACAAGCTAAAACAGTCATTTTACAACATGTATCAAAATATTGATTTTGAAGATATTGATTATTTGGTTCCTGACTGGTTTGATAAAAACAAGGATTACCAAATATTTGATGTAGGATACAAGCACGGTCATTATACAACAGTCTTTGATCAGGCAAAAGCACATCTGTTAATCACACAAATTGCAAATACCATCCAGCTTTCAAAATACGCATGGATTCAGCTAGTATTCAAAAACCATTCTTTTGTGAAAGAACTACAATCTCATTCAACTAATATCAAAAACCATTACAAGACAGTAACAGCTAATGACTATTACAGTACATCAGATATGCTATTCACAAGTAAAACTGAAGGACGAGAACATCCAGAAAAGTTTCACGACTTTGCAACAAATTTCAAAGTATTAGAAAAACACAGCACTATGAAGACTCAGGACTCACATGTGTTGTTGTCTGTTAGAGGATTGGTAGAATCAAATGTTGATTTGGATTTAGATTTCTCAGAAATAGAATCCTTACCAGTTGAAAATATCCGCTCAAATTTTGAGCATGTTACCAAAAATATCTACAAATATGATAATTTTTATTCAGAAAAAAATCCACAATACATCAAGATAAATTCAGAGAAAACAAAAAAACAAAAGATAGACATATTTCCAGACAGACTACTTCCTGATCCTATACATCAATTCCCAAAAATAGTAAATGATTATTGTTCAAAATCTTGGAGTGGAAAATATAAGACAAGAAAATCGCCACCATTTTTGTTATTAATTCCAAGTGAATTGGGATTGTTCATTCATTTACCTAACAGCACCACAAAGCATCTAACCATCACCCGAAAACAATCAATGCCACAACAACAGATGAACAAAATTGGTTATTGTCTTGGATATTATTCAAGAAATTCCACGTTAAATTATGATGAACCTAATTTCTATGGTAATTTCATTCATTCAGCAGAAACTAAGAGCATAGTTCTATCCACTGAGGATATTCCAACTCACATGTATGCAGTTGGTGGTACCAAATCAGGAAAAACCACTCTAATCAGAGCAATTGCAAAACATTTGGAGCTCTCAAATATTTCTGGAAATTTCCCAAATGCCTTCATCCTAATTGACCCAAAGGGATCTGATTCATATGATTTTCTAAGACAATGCGAAAATGAAACATTAGCAAAAGGTAATGTTCACTTTTTGGATCCAATCCAAACAAAATTCTCTATGAATATTTTGGAGCTTCCATCATATCTTCCAGAAAACAGAGAAGCTGTAGTTTCACAATATGTTGGTTATATTATGACAATGATAGAATATTGGTATAATGGCTCTGATTCTTTTGTCAGACTAAAAAGAATTCTAGACACACTACTACAATATCTATATCTGAATAATGACAAACCAACATTTCTTGATTTGTATGAGATTATAATCTCTATCCAGGAAGATGGAACAGAAATGTTATCAAAAATGTTCAAGGAATTAGGAAAGCCTGATGCTGTTTTACAACAAGCAGTTGAATCCATTGCAGGAATGTCCAAAGAAGCTTATGAGCCAGTATTGAATAGAGTTGAGAAATTTGCAACAGACCCAATTCTGAGACATCTTTTCTGTGTCAGAGAATCAACCATTAATTTTGATGAATTGATTTCACCAGGACATGTCACAATAATTAGATTATCACCACTAAACATTCCTCAGCATATCATAACTTTAGCTAAACAAACATTGGTGATCAAGCTGTGGTTTGTAATACAAGAAAGAGCAGATAGAATCAAAATTGAAGAAGACAGAACACAGGTTGTTTTGGCATTAGATGAATTTCAAGATATTGCAAATCTGCCAATAATAGAATCAATGTTGACACAAGCTAGATCATACAAACTATCATTGTTACTGGCACATCAAACATCGACTCAGCTTAATGATAAATTGTTTGAAATTATTACAGGAAATGTAGGAACTCAATTTGTAGGAAAGGTTTCTGGCAGAGATGGTAAAAGATTTGGCCAAATTTGGGATCCAACATATACCAAAGAGATTGAATCGCAGCTAGCTACACAAGAATACTATCCCTGGACTGTAAGATTAATTGCAGCTCCAGGGGAAACCCAACCAATACCTATCCAGTTTTGGCCAGTTTTTCCTAAAAAAGATACTCAGCCAAAGGAATTCCTAGATGAATTCATAGAATCTCAAAAGGAGAAATACGGTCATGGTGTAGTTGGCGACTCTTTGATGAAGCAATATTCCTCTCAAAGCAATGTATGGCTCAAGAATATCTCATTTGAGCCTCCAACAGAAGATGAATGGTTGGTTTGTTGTATTCTCAAAGATTCACCACTTGGACTTCAAAAGATTGTTGATAGCTTCAAAGGCGGTACAATTCATCGAGATACCATGTCTAAGGACATTCTGCAGAACATGGTAAACAAAAAAATGCTTTCTAAAACTGAAGGCCATAAGGGAGTATATTCATTGACAGATAAGACAAAATCTCAATTATTTGATTATTCTTCTGAGACTGTAGGAAGTGCCAAAGACATTCCAATGATGGTTCAAAAGGTAACAGATCATTATGTTTCAAAAGGAAACTTTGTCACAGTAGCTACACAAAAAGTAAAGAAAGGCAAATTACGAACAGATTTTGTAGCTTATGATTATGAAAAAGAAATTCCAATATCTGTTGAAATAGAGTCAAACGCAGAGTCCGATTCTCATAAAAGTCATGTCAAACTAAATATGGTAAAATGGAAACAGTTAGGATTCAAAGAGTGTCATGTATGGTCAATTAGTCCAAAAATCCAAGACGTTTATGAATCACTTACAGAAGAAGAAAAAATAGGAGTTAAGATATTTGTTGTTTAGAATTAATATCTTGTAATAGTCGGACCATCACCTGCGGTTCCAACACTGTTCTCGGGTATCTTTTCATCTGTTGATTTTGATTCTACAACTTTTCGTATTGTTATTGTGTTACCTTTTAGAACTAATTCCATCATTGCTTCTTCTAATTGTAATTCTTTAACCCATTTTATTGGAAGTTCAATAATCCAACGTTTTCTATTTTTACTTCGGCTACCACATTTTCTATAATATTTATTTTTCACAATTTTAGATTGTCATTTTCTATTTAACAGACACAAAATGATCCCATTGATCCCATTGATCCCATTGATCCCATTGATCCCATTGATCCCAATTTACTCCTAAAACTAACTTTTGGCGAATAATTTCAATCTAGGCACGAAAACACTTTATTCGCAATATACCCTAACAGCGAATCGGCGAACAAAAAAAGAAAAAAAAGAAAAGGCCTCAGTAAAAAGGGTAACAAAATATACAGTAAAAATAAAAATTCTAGAATTGACTAGATGGAATGATGACTCAGAATACTAGTGAAGAATACTGATTATTGGTATTGGTGAAGAATACTATGTTTGAAGAATGATTAATTATTTTCTAAGGCTCCGCTCGGTTTTCGCTTCGCTCAAACCTCGCTACGCTTTGACCTTCGGTCTTTATTTTTCAGAATCTATGTGTTTACTCATAGAATTTCACATTATATCTTGTAATCCTGGTTTCCTGTCGAATAAACTGGATATCACATCTGGTACATCGTACTATTGTGTTTTGTACCTTTTTTGAGTATCAACATCTCTAATTCATCCTTCATGAGTAATTCCATTGTTCCTGAAAGAATCTCAAAGTTGTTATCTACATCATTTCCACATTGAGGACATATCTTCTCTGGAATTAGTTCTGACTTTTTGACTGTCTCATGAGAGTAAGTGTATCCATCACCATAGAAAACAGAACTCATTCTCTTTTGAGAAATTCTAAATTACTTTAACCTGTGTCCTGAAATGGTCCTTATCCAGAGTGTACAAAAAACAACTCAAATCTCTCTTGTTGATCGATGATGATTTGTTGATATCTATACAAAGAACACATTGTATTCAAATCATCAAATTGGTTAAAACCGTCTTTTTAATTTCGAGAGAAATTTGTCAGTCCTCCGTTCATCTTGATATCCCAAATTACAATATTCAATAATCTAGATTTGAAAATTTTTAATTGTAATTTTCGCCCTATTACTACGGTCTGAAAGACCGTTATAACGAATCAAAGATTCGTAGAATTCGCCCTATTTTATGGTCTTATGGATCATTAGTGATTCAAAGAATCACATGTCGTAACATAATCGTAAAACGTAACGTCTGACGGCACGAACGTCGTAACGGAACCGTACGGAACGCCGCGCTGTAACGGTACGCACGTTCGTACGGAACATCAAGGCCCCTTTAGAAAAATTATTAATTTTTCCATATGATTTCCTGAAAGGAAATCCTGATAGATTTTCTAAGAGAAAATCAAAGCGTAGCGAGGCCCCCCAAAGGGGCCGAGCGGAGCGTTAAAGATAAAAATTCCATGATAAAATCAAATTCTTGGATAACCCATTAGAACAGATGGCAAAAGAGATTGATGATATTGTCACTCATCCTGAAAATCCATCTGATGATGAACTACAAAGAATTTCTTCGTTGTTTTACTTTGTAAAATGTAGTGATTCTAATTTCAGAAATAATGTTAGATTTGACTCTGTCTTCAAGTTTTGTCAAAAAAAATATCCCAAATCAACAGAAAAGGAAAATTTCAGATGCAAGAAAGATTATCACAAGTGGCAAAAAGATAGTATCACAGAATCCAAATTATGTATTAACTGATTGTCTCAACTCTTACCAAGAAGCAATTAGAAAAGAGTTTGAAAATAAAACTGCACATATCAAAACAAAATCACTCAAAGATGGCTTTGTGAATAGGCCTATTGAGAGATACCATAATGAGATAAGAGAAAAACTCAAAGCTAGACGTGGATTGGGAAATGATGAATCAGCACAGACATTTTCAGAGTTGTTGAAAATCAACCATAACTTTGTAAAACCACATCAAGGGCTAAATGGTAAGACTCCTGCACAAGCTGCAAACATTAACTTGAATCTTGGTGATGACAAATATCTAGATTTGATAAAACAAGCTGGAAGCAAACCAAATTTTGTAAACAATCTTGGAAAGAGAATCAAAAAAGTATCAATAGTTAATAAGGGTGACTCTATCAAAATAACTCCCAAGGATTGGATTGATAAACACATCTGGAGGGAGATTAATGATATTTTGAAACTTCATAAATTTGCATGGTTGTCAAATGGAAAAGACAGTTGCTGGCTAAAGATGAATTCCTAATCTTTTTGTATGTGCAGTGTAAATTGAAAACATGAAAACATTTTGTAAATGTGGATGTCAAACTCCTTTAACTGATTACGAATATAGAAAATTCTCAGGATACAAAAGAGGACACGAACCACTCCCATAATCATTTATCACCCTACTTAACACCCATCCACCTAATTGAACACTCAATTGAAAATCATGAAATGACACTAAGATTGAACAGTGTATAATTTTATACACTGTTCCAAACTAGGCGGATTTTCAACTAGTGGTCAATTCGGGTGATGAAGTGGTCAGTTAGGAGGTTCTGTAACATGCTCGGTTGATATCTTCTCCTTGTCTCATTTCGGTTGATTTTTGTGCAAATCTCAACAGATTTGAACTTGGAATGGTCTACTTCCTCGAGTACAGTTTTGTTTCTTTCCTCTGTTGATATGGTAAAAACATTAGAAAAAGAATGTAATGAAGAATTGTTGGACTGTATCTGAGACTATTCGTGTTATTATGAGTGAATATCTTAGGAAGTAATTTGAGCGTCAATATCATGTACAACCTTATGTTCCAATTGATCACAAAAATCTGAGATTCTTTTGTTTAAGTTTATTTTATCCATATCAAAGTTAATTTTTTTGTCTATTATTCTTCTATCATTTGTAATAGTAGTGAATACATCTTTAACTACATCCAAATCTGCTGTGTTTTTATTACTGCCCAGAATCCTATTTCTCCTATATGTTACATAGTATTGATTTTCACAAGGATTATCTAATTCAAGATAATGTGTATTGAATTGATACGGCAAAATCTTTTCTGTATTTTCTTCAAAAAATACACATTCATCTCCAAATGGATGTAAAAGTAATTTAGATTCACAGTTGAAATGTTTTTTTAATTTCTTACCAATTTGTTTGGATATTGAATTAAAGAAAGATTTTCTTTTTAGATTTAATTCTTCCAAATCTTTTTTAATTTGAATCCATTGTTTATAAATTTCATAATATTCTATCTTCAAATATTGTTCTCCTGTTTCTAAATTTGGGATAATTCTCTCAATAATGTCAAATTCTTTGTGAATGTATCTGGCATCTCTACTTCCTACAGCCCAAAATAAATAATCAGATTCGCTTTTGTTTGTAAATGCCATTTTATTTGTAGGTATACAAAACCCAAATTTTTCTATAAAGAAAAATTCATCTTCTATACATTCTACTCGCATTAATTTTCTGAAAACAGTCTCATTGAGTTTTTTTGCATCATATTGTTTTCTATTATCTTTATTTTTGAACCACCCAAATTTATCTTTGAAAATCAACACTATACCTATTATTCCAATAATAATTGGAATAATGATGCTAAATACGTGGGACTCATTTCGAAAAATGTCGAGAGTTTGGTCTTGAATAAATTGAAATATTTGTGTAATAATGTGCAGAAATGCAGCCGTTCCTATTAATGCAAATCCTTGTTTGTACATTTCTGATCAGTTCCTCAAATGTCCTACTTTTAGGCGTGACGGTGAATGAGGCGATCTTTGACAGGTTAGTTAAAGTCAATCGTAAACCACCAACTTTACAGAACCTGTTTTAGGGTGTTGTTACATCGTAACTGGATAATATTCAATACAAAATTATAAGATACGATTAAGAAAATCGAAAGTGTATGTCAGAAAGTGATCATAAACAACAGATTCTTGAGAAACTTAAACTAATCACAGATGAACCTGAAATTGAGAATTTACAATTTAATTTTGTCAAGTATTCTCAGCAAATTGCCAACATTCTCACTGATAAAAAATTACAACCTCCTTTTACAATAGGAATTCATGGAGAATGGGGATCTGGTAAAACAACATTAATCAAAAAAGTAAAAAAGGACTTGGAAAAAACTAATGACAAGAATCTGAAAATTATCGAATTTGATGCGTGGAAAAGGAAATGATATTCCGATTCACATTAACACCATTAGAATGGATGGAAACCACAACAACAACATGATGGAGAGATTAAACGGTGAATTTCGAGACAAAGAAAAGACAACACGAGGCGTAAAAAAGAAGGATTCAGTCGTGATTTCAGGATATCAATTATATCACAACTATTTCAGGCCACATACCAGTTTAGGAGGTAAAACTCCTGCTGAAATTGCAGGAATTAACATTCTTGGAGAAGACAAGTGGAAGACATTGATTCAAAGTGCAGCTAGAATGGTGACTCCAAAACAGTATTCAATAACGGATTTTTTTGGAAAGGAAATTCGAATACCTGTAAATACTGATGAGAATGGAGATATGAGTTTAGATTCTTGTTAAAATAGATTACAACTTATACTATGAAAAGAGTCATTCATTATGAACATAATAGATGAGAAAATCACAGATGAAATTATTGAGAAATATTCTGATTTGTTAAATGATTTGGGTTCTGAGAAAAAAGATGATCTTTAGTTCATTTTAAAATTAATTTTCATTTTGTAAATTATCATAATGTTTAATTGATTTTTGTAACATCTCTGATGTAATCATTCCATTAGTAATGATTTTCTCATACAATTCTGGATAAATGAATTCACGCTCAGAATATTCTATTATTTTATCATAATCCTCTTGAAAATAATGTGGGATTTCACCAGAACCAAGAGTTGATTTTACAGGAAAATCATACGCATATGCCAAAACATCATGCTTGAGACCTTTAGTTTTGAAATTATTTAATGGTAGATGTATTTGAAGAAAATCAATTACTTCAGGTTTGTTAATGAGCCATTGATGAAGCCATTTTTCATCCTCAATATTGTGATGAATCATTCTACCATACAGAAAAAACAAGTCAAATCGAAGGATGTTGTGACCAATTATTTTTAGTCTATCATCACTTGTTCCTCGCTGCAAATCAACTACAACGTTGTAGAATTTTTGCAATAGTTCTTTTTCTCCTAGTTCCCATTCTTTGAGTCGAAAGACATGGCCATTGTTGATTTTGTATGTAATGAGGATAGTTTTGCCATTAAATGGTGTAAGGCCCCCTCGCTCAAATCTCCAAAACAAATCCTTGTTCTCAGAATTCTTGTGTAATATTCCTGAATCAATTGCCTCTTTTGTTTTAAAGTATTCTTCTTTGGTGAATTGAGGTGCAGTTTCAATGTCTACAAAAAGATTTGGCAACAATGGCTAAGAGATAGACTGAGAGATTAAGATTGTGTAAAAACAGTGATTTTGTATTTTAATCAAATTTGTAACTGTTTTCAAGTAAGAAAGAAAATGATGTTTGCAGATTTTGCATCTGTTGACACCTTGCTTTTTGGTATTTTGGATAAGAGTCATCACATGTTGGTAACCTCTCTTTTTTCTTTTCACAAAACCACAGCTTACAGGTCGTTTGACCCTTGCGTTTCTTGGTACTCTGGCTCCATGAATTCTTGTTTTTGTCATTAACGACGTGACATGTTGCTAGTTTACAGCAGAATGATTTAGGGATTGTGAATCATTTGTCCATATGTTCTTGTAAAACTAGCATTATTGCCTCTTTGATATTTTTCTCTAGTTCTGAAATTGATTCTCCTTGGCTTATTGCTGCGGGTAATTCTATACAGTTTCCAACAAATCCACTTTCTGAAGATTCAGTCACATTAACAATGTAGGAGTTGTTTTCTACGATGACTTTGATGTGTTGTTTTGTCACAATTTCACCTGTAATCCTCCAAAGCATCATCTAATTTTTTGACAATTTCATCTCCAGACACATCTGTATCATCAAATTCATTAGTGATTCCACTACGACGAATTTTTGATATAATGATAGTTATTATGATTTGAGATTAGAAAAATGAAGGGTATTATGTTATCAAAAATACAAATCAATCAAGATTCAAATTTAAGTTACTAAAAACAGGAATTGCTCAAAAAATATATTGTAAAAATATGTATACTCGTGTTAAAATTGTGTGGTGTTTATGAATAATTACCATATACATATATCAGATTAAAAATTTACATGCATCTTTTCCTGCATCTGTCAATTCAATCCAATGATTAGTTCCAATTCTTTTTACAGTGATATATTTCCATATTTCTTCTAACGGCTTGATAATGTGATGGTCTAGTTTTGCATAATCACTTTGAGTTACTTTATCATTTTTCGAATCTATTAATCCCTCACGAATTGCAATTTTTCCTAAAGACTTTTTATTTAATTTTTCATTATTATTTTTAATTATTTTGAGAGTTTGTACTAATTCGGCGTTGGGTTTTTGTATTGTATAATCTGGAAGAGGAACAATATCTTTTACACCTGATGATTGTGGTGATGTCGAAGGCTTTTCATATTTTTTTGGATTAACATAATATGGAATAGATTCATACTCTTTAAACATCATACATGCCATCATCCCTGCAATTGCTTGAATTTTTGAGCCAGCTGAAACATTGACATAAAGTTCATTTCCTTTTTCTTCTTCGAAAATTTCTTTTATTCCTTTTAGATTGTCAAAAAGATCATCACGTGATACGCCTTTTAGTTTTACATCGATTTCATTCTTTTTCAGAAGGGATCTTACCTGCTTAATGAATTTAGAAGCTGTTTCTTTTGAAGGATTCTGTTCTATGATTAGCCATACACGATCAGCTTGTAATTTTTTTGCAGATTCAACAATTCGGTCTATCTCATATCCTATTGGACATACGTGTATACGCAGTCTTGTCAGTTTAGTCATTATAGTCTAAGTATTATTAAGACTATCTTGATCATATATTATTATTGTAAAGTTCTAGGCATGATATGAATAAAATGTACCCACGAATAATCAGAGAATTTGATGATGGACCTGATGAAACTCCAATGATATATGGGAGAAAAAAATGAAAAAGGTTTACCGTAGAAAAGTTCAGAAAGTAATTGATGGTGATACTTTCAAGATACGAAATAAAGTAAATAACTCTCAATATGTTCGCGTAACTGGTTTGAACTGTCCTGAAAAAGGACAACCAGGATATTTGTCTGCGAAGCAAAAACTAGCAAGGCAAATTCAGGGGAAAACAGTAACAGTAAAACCAAAAGCAAGATCATATGGAAGAGTAGTAGCTGATGTAATCTACAAACGGAAGCGTTTGCAGGGGAAATGTTGATGGTGATGATATGGAATTAGAGTGGCATGGCCTTTTTGATTATTATGAAGAAACTGTCAAAAAAGTTGTTAACGATATAGGTGGAAACTATCTGATCAGTGTGGGTCTCAAAAAAGGCGGATACAGACCAGTGTATGTTGGTAGAACAAAATATTTGGAAACTAGATTATTAAAACATCTATCAAATGATGAAGAGAACAAATGTATTAAAAGCAGAGTAGGAGACAAAGCATTGTATTTTAGATATTGCTATGTAAATAATGAAGAAGATCAAAAAAACATAGAACATACTCTTTACAAGAAATATACTCCTGAATGTAATGAAGTCACACCAGAAGGAAAAGAAATCACAATAACTTTTCCATACTGAATATAGTTGATAAATTATGACGTTTACTGATGAAGAAGTCAATTATGTCTATGATAAAAATAATAGGCATTGTTATTATTGTGAAAAACAATTAGCATTTGTCAATTATGGTAAATATGGAAATCGTGGTAAATATGGAAATCGTGGAGCATGGCATATAGATCACAGCAAAGCTCGTGCAAAAGGAGGATCAAATTACCTTCGGAATCTAGTTCCAGCATGTATTGATTGTAATTTGGATAAGAGTACTTCAAGTGGAAATTATTACAAAAAGAAATTTGAACCAAAGACTTTGGGTGGAAAGATTAATGAATTTCTAGGATTTGGACCTGGCTCATTTGGGGCTTCTAGGCGTAGGACACGTAAGTAAAATGGTTGAAAAAATATGGATTTGTTAAGGTGTCAATATGTTTCTCAAAATATTCCAGGGATTTTACACTAAAACCAACCGATGTGTTACACGAAGAAGATCCAACCGGTAACGTTACAGAACCTAAAATGTAGTGATTCTAATTTCAGAAATAATGTTAGATTTGACTCTGTCTTCAAGTTTTGTCAAAAAAAATATCCCAAATCAACAGAAAAGGAAAATTTCAGATGCAAGAAAGATTATCACAAGTGGCAAAAAGATAGTATCACAGAATCCAAATTATGTATTAACTGATTGTCTCAACTCTTACCAAGAAGCAATTAGAAAAGAGTTTGAAAATAAAACTGCACATATCAAAACAAAATCACTCAAAGATGGCTTTGTGAATAGGCCTATTGAGAGATACCATAATGAGATAAGAGAAAAACTCAAAGCTAGACGTGGATTGGGAAATGATGAATCAGCACAAACATTTTCAGAATTGTTGAAAATTAACCATAACTTTGTAAAACCACATCAAGGGCTAAATGGTAAGACTCCTGCACAAGCTGCAAACATTAACTTGAATCTTGGTGATGACAAATATCTAGATTTGATAAAACAAGCTGGAAGCAAACCAAATTTTGTAAACAATCTTGGAAAGAGAATCAAAAAAGTATCAATAGTTAATAAGGGTGACTCTATCAAAATAACTCCCAAGGATTGGATTGATAAACACATCTGGAGGGAGATTAATGATATTTTGAAACTTCATAAATTTGCATGGTTGTCAAATGGAAAAGACAGTTGCTGGCTAAAGATGAATTCCTAATCTTTTTGTATGTGCAGTGTAAATTGAAAACATGAAAACATTTTGTAAATGTGGATGTCAAACTCCTTTAACTGATTACGAATATAGAAAATTCTCAGGATACAAAAGAGGACACGAACCACTCCCATAATCATTTATCACCCTACTTAACACCCATCCACCTAATTGAACACTCAATTGAAAACGGCGAAAGTGATTTTGTCCGGATCTTTAATCCGAATAGTATGGAATGAGCTACCGGGCAGCCACTCGTCGAACCTGGATAGGCATCTCAAACATGCTTGCCCGGTGCCAGGTTCTGACGCGTAGTTCTTGTGGCCGGACTCGCTGAGCCGTGTGCGCCAGAATTTAACTGAACCAAGCCTCAATACGCACTCGTACGGTGATATTCTTTTGAGTATTCCGTTGGAACATGCATGTTTGACTCCCTGATGGCAGTATGTTTGCCGGTATCCTTAAAATGTTCAAATGCCACGCGCCCGTCAGACGGGATCATCTTCAATATATGAACGATTTTGGGAGGTGCGTTGAAATCTGCCTGTTCCACAGGACGCAGTATTTTGTAACATGAGTCATAATCTAATACTGCCATGGCAATAAAGGGCCGGGAATAACCTGCAGCAAAGAACTAGCTCATTTTCACGCATACCTGAATATGGAATTCCGTTCAGCGTCCAACCTGCATGTTGTGACACACATAAAAAAAATTCTATAAAAGCTTCCTTATTGTAGTGGGCCGGACGGGGTTTGACCTGATTGTGCAGCATTTTCAGGTTCCACGTGTATGCTCTTTGCCCGAAGCAGTCTGCCAGCCATTTGATGCCACTCCCATTTCTGCCTTTGCCACATCCACACAAAACCTGCAAACCATCCAAGATCTGTGCAAATCCTGTCATCTAGGCGGTGTTTGGGTCCGTTCACTGTGATTTTTTGGCAGATTCCTGACACTTTTTATTTGACATCTGATGCTGCATATTTTAAAAGAACTGCCAAATATTTCCAGATTTGCATCATGCGGCCTGATCGGTACAGTGTAAACGATCATTTATGGTGCGCTTAAACTTGGACAGAACTAATTTCTGTACAATAGATGACTAGTACAGTGTAAAATAATCCTTTATGGTACGATTAAACTTGGACAGAACTAATTTCCGTACAACAGAACTATAAAGGCAAATATAAATACTTAATGGTATAAATAAGGACAGTGACCTTTAATTACAATTTTAGTGCCCCTTTTCGATATTTGTCCAGCGGTTCGTCCCGCACAGCCTGCAGGTGCCGCCACGAAAAGATATTCCTGCTGGTAGCCGTATTTGCCGTATCGCTCATGGTGATTGGGGTGGGGGGTGGCGCAGAGGTGCAACACACAGTCAAGCCGGGACAAATAGTTGCATCAGACCCCGCACCGTACCATCTGACCGGTAACACTTGGTCAATTCCGGACTTGTCTGCGTCACAGTCAGGATACGCGTTTGCGCAGACTCCAGACAGCACGTCTCTGACCGCCGGGGCGTTTGTGACCACGTGGAGGACGACTTCTGCAGACGAGTCGATAACCCTCCCGCTAGTAGGAACCGACATCACCATTAATTGGGGCGACGGCAACACCACCGCCGGCGTCTCGACACCCGTTGACCACACCTACAATACTGCCGGCGACTATACCGTCCAGATAACCGGCGGCCTGACATGGTTTCACCTGAACAATGCCGCCGACGCGTCCAAACTGGTCTCACTGGATCAGTGGGGTACCGCCTCATGGGCCTCGATGGAGAACGCCTTTAGCGGCGCCTCCAACATGGTGTACAACGCAGGTGATGCGCCCGATCTCTCAGGCGTGACTGACATGTCCAACATGTTCGATAGCGCCTCCTCCTTCAACGGCGACCTCTCCTCCTGGGACGTCTCAAAGGTGACTGACATGTCCGACATGTTCATCTTCGCCTACGACTTCAACGGCAACCTCTCCTCCTGGGACGTCTCCTCTGTCACCAACATGAACGACATGTTCGCAGTCGCCAACTCCTTCAACCAGCCCCTCAACGACTGGGATGTCTCGTCTGTCACCTACATGTCTGGCATGTTCTATTACGCCTCCGTCTTCAACCAGCCTCTCAACTCCTGGGACGTCTCCTCTGTCACCAACATGAACGACATGTTCGCAGTCGCCACCTCCTTCAACCAGCCCCTCAACGACTGGGATGTCTCGTCTGTCACCTACATGTCTGGCATGTTCGCAGACGCCACCGACTTCAACCAGCCTCTCAACTCCTGGAACGTCTCGCGCGTGACCAACATGGATGACATGTTCAATTTCGCCACCGCGTTCTCGCAGAACCTCGGGGAATGGTACGTGGTGCAGGACCCTCCCGTCCTGACTGCCAACGCGATGTTTCCCATCAGGGCGCAGAACAGTTACCTGGACGGCCTTGTGTCCACATATTCTATAGATGACACCAGGTTTGTCATGGACGGCAAGACACTCTCGCTTAACTCTACAAACCTGCCACCTGTAGGCATGTATCCTCTGGACATAACTGCTCCTGCCGTACTGGGCGAGCCTAACGCCGAAGAGGAAGGCCACACCCGGACGCTCATCGTCACCGTCAAGGGGGAGCACCGGCCGTTTATCACCACTTGGACTGCCACCGACTCCGACAAGAGCATAACCCTCCCCATGAAAGGCATGTACTCCATCCTATGGGGTGACGGCTCCAACAGCACAAATGTCAGCGACTCCCAGTCGCACACGTACAGCACCGCCGGAAACTACACCGTCACCGTACTGGATGATGGCCTTAAGAGTATCTTCATATACGACTCGGACGATAAACCAAACGTCCTCCAGCTCAAGTCGATCGACCAGTGGGGCGACACGAGATGGACCACCATGTACAGGGCGTTTGACGGGGCGACCAATATGGTGTACCGCGCAACCGACGCGCCGGACCTGTCCGATGTCGACGACACGGGATACATGTTCTACGGCACCTCATCCTTCAACGGCAACCTCTCCTCCTGGGACGTCTCGAGCGTGACCCACATGGAATACATGTTCGCCAGCACCTCATCCTTCAACGGCGACCTCTCCTCCTGGGATGTCTCGTCTGTCACCGACATGTCTGGCATGTTCTTTTTCGCCACCGTCTTCAACCAACCCCTCAACGACTGGGACGTCTCCTCGGTAAGTGAAATGGGCAACATGTTTATCAGTACCTTCTCCTTCAACCAGAACCTCGGGAACTGGTATGTCGTGGCAAACGCCACCTCGATTGCAAGGGCGGACGTGCCGGGGGTGGTGGCAGAGATCTCCGCGCAGAACGACTACCTCAATGACCACAACCCGACGTACGGTATCAGCAGGGACAACGATTATGCCTTCTTTGAGATCGTGAACGGCAACAAGATAAACATGACTTCAGTTGGGACAAAGTCCTCCTATATGGTTAATGTGACTGCCTCGGGTTCAAACGTCTTTGAGGACGGAAACAATTGGCGCATGCTGGAAGTCAGTGTGTCTGCCGCCACCCTCTCCGACAACGCCGACCTTGCCGGCCTGACGATCAGTTCTGGCACGCTGAGCCCGCAGTTTTCCAGCTCTGACATCACGTACACTGCCAGCGTGGACAGCTCTGTCACCCAGGTGACAGTCACCCCCACTGCCAGCGACAGCTCGGCTGCAATAACAGTCAACGACAACATCGTGCCCAGCGGCACCGGTCACATCGTCACCGGCCTGAATGTGGGCACCAACACCGTCACAGTAATAGTTACCGCCCAGGACTCTACGACTAAGACCTACACCATTACCCTTACACGTGCTGCCCTCTCCGACAACGCCGACCTTGCCGGCCTGACGATCAGTTCTGGCACGCTGAGCCCGCAGTTTTCCAGCTCTGACATCACGTACACTGCCAGCGTGGATAACTCTGTCACCCAGGTGACAGTCACCCCCACTGCCAGCGACAGCTCGGCTGCAATAACAGTCAACGACAACATCGTGCCCAGCGGCACCGGTCACATCGTCACCGGCCTGAATGTGGGCACCAACACCGTCACAGTAATAGTTACCGCCCAGGACTCTACGACTAAGACCTACACCATTACCCTTACACGTGCCGCACCTCTCTCTGACAACGCAGACCTTGGCGGCCTGACGATCAGTTCTGGCACGCTGAGCCCGCAGTTTTCCAGCTCTGACATCGTGTACACTGCCAGCGTGGATAACTCTGTCACCCAGGTGACAGTCACCCCCACTGCCAGCGACAGCTCGGCTGCAATAACAGTCAACGACAACATCGTGACCAGCGGCACCGGTCACATCGTCACCGGCCTGAATGTGGGCGAGCCTAACACCGTCACAGTAATAGTTACCGCCCAGGACTCTACGACTAAGACCTACATCATTACCCTTACACGTGCTGCCCTCTCCGACAACGCAGACCTTGGCAGCCTGACGATCAGTTCTGGCACGCTGAGCCCGCAGTTTTCCAGCTCTGACATCACGTACACTGCCAGCGTGGATAACTCTGTCACCCAGG
Source organism: Candidatus Nitrosopumilus sp. (assembly GCA_963667665.2). Lineage (GTDB taxonomy): Archaea > Thermoproteota > Nitrososphaeria > Nitrososphaerales > Nitrosopumilaceae > Nitrosopumilus. The sequence continues at coordinate 894,466 of OY763927.2, read as the reverse complement.
TGACAGTCACCCCCACTGCCAGCGACAGCTCGGCTGCAATAACAGTCAACGGCAACATCGTGCCCAGCGGCACCGACTCACATCGTCACCGGCCTGAATGTGGGCGAGCCTAACACCGTCACGGTAATAGTTACCGCCCAGGACTCTACGACTAAGACCTACACCATTACCCTTACACGTGCTGCCCTCTCCGACAACGCAGACCTTGGCAGCCTGACGATCAGTTCTGGCACGCTGAGCCCGCAGTTTTCCAGCTCTGACATCACGTACACTGCCAGCGTGGATAACTCTGTCACCCAGGTGACAGTCACCCCCACTGCCAGCGACAGCTCGGCTGCAATAACAGTCAACGGCAACATCGTGCCCAGCGGCAATGACTACATCGTCACCGGCCTGACTGTGGGCGAGCCTAACACCGTCACGGTAATAGTTACCGCCCAGGACTCTACGACTAAGACCTACACCATTACCCTTACACGTGCTGCCCTCTCCGACAACGCAGACCTTGGCAGCCTGACGATCAGTTCTGGCACGCTGAGCCCGCAGTTTTCCAGCTCTGACATCACGTACACTGCCAGCGTGGATAACTCTGTCACCCAGGTGACAGTCACCCCCACTGCCAGCGACAGCTCGGCTGCAATAACAGTCAACGGCAACGACGTGACCAGCGGCAATGACTACATCGTCACCGGCCTGACTGTGGGCGAGCCTAACACCGTCACAGTAATAGTTACCGCCCAGGACTCTACGACTAAGACCTACACCATTACCCTTACACGTGCTGCCCTCTCCGACAACGCAGACCTTGGCAGCCTGACGATCAGTTCTGGCACGCTGAGCCCGCAGTTTTCCAGCTCTGACATCACGTATACTGCCAGCGTGGATAACTCTGTCACCCAGGTGACAGTCACCCCCACTGCCAGCGACAGCTCGGCTGCAATAACAGTCAACGGCAACGACGTGACCAGCGGCAATGACTACATCGTCACCGGCCTGAATGTGGGCGAGCCTAACACCGTCACAGTAATAGTTACCGCCCAGGACTCTACGACTAAGACCTATACCATTACCCTTACACGTGCTGCCCTCTCCGACAACGCAGACCTTGGCGGCCTGACGATCAGTTCTGGCACGCTGAGCCCGCAGTTTTCCAGCTCTGACATCACGTACACTGCCAGCGTGGATAACTCTGTCACCCAGGTGACAGTCACCCCCACTGCCAGCGACAGCTCGGCTGCAATAACAGTCAACGGCAACGACGTGACCAGCGGCAATGACTACATCGTCACCGGCCTGACTGTGGGCGAGCCTAACACCGTCACGGTAATAGTTACTGCCCAGGACTCTACGACTAAGACCTATACCATTACCCTTACACGTGCTGCCCTCTCCGACAACGCAGACCTTGGCGGCCTGACGATCAGTTCTGGCACGCTGAGCCCGCAGTTTTCCAGCTCTGACATCACGTACACTGCCAGCGTGGATAACTCTGTCACCCAGGTGACAGTCACCCCCACTGCCAGCGACAGCTCGGCTGCAATAACAGTCAACGACAACATCGTGACCAGCGGCACCGGTCACATCGTCACCGGCCTGACTGTGGGCGAGCCCACCACCGTCACGGTAATAGTTACTGCCCAGGACTCTACGACTAAGACCTATATCATTACCCTTACACGTGCTGCCCTCTCTGACAACGCCGACCTTGCCGGCCTGACGATCAGTTCTGGCACGCTGAGCCCGCAGTTTTCCAGCTCTGACATCACGTACACTGCCAGCGTGGATAACTCTGTCACCCAGGTGACAGTCACCCCCACTGCCAGCGACAGCTCAGCCACAATAGCAGTCAACGACAACATCGTGCCCAGCGGCACCGGTCACATCCTCACCGGCCTGACTGTGGGCGAGCCCACCACCGTCACGGTAATAGTTACTGCCCAGGACTCTACGACTAAGACCTATATCATTACCCTTACACGTGCTGCCCTCTCTGACAACGCCGACCTTGCCGGCCTGACGATCAGTTCTGGCACGCTGAGCCCGCAGTTTTCCAGCTCTGACATCACGTATACTGCCAGCGTGGATAACTCTGTCACCCAGGTGACAGTCACCCCCACTGCCAGCGACAGCTCGGCTGCAATAACAGTCAACGGCAACACGTGACCAGCGGCAATGACTACATCGTCACCGGCCTGAATGTGGGCGAGCCTAACACCGTCACAGTAATAGTTACCGCCCAGGACTCTACGACTAAGACCTACACCATTACCCTTACACGTGCTGCCCTCTCCGACAACGCAGACCTTGGCAGCCTGACGATCAGTTCTGGCACGCTGAGCCCGCAGTTTTCCAGCTCTGACATCACGTATACTGCCAGCGTGGATAACTCTGTCACCCAGGTGACAGTCACCCCCACTGCCAGCGACAGCTCGGCTGCAATAACAGTCAACGGCAACATCGTGACCAGCGGCAATGACTACATCGTCACCGGCCTGAATGTGGGCGAGCCTAACACCGTCACAGTAATAGTTACCGCCCAGGACTCTACGACTAAGACCTACACCATTACCCTTACACGTGCTGCCCTCTCCGACAACGCCGACCTTGCCGGCCTGACGATCAGTTCTGGCACGCTGAGCCCGCAGTTTTCCAGCTCTGACATCACGTACACTGCCAGCGTGGATAACTCTGTCACCCAGGTGACAGTCACCCCCACTGCCAGCGACAGCTCGGCTGCAATAACAGTCAACGGCAACGACGTGACCAGCGGCAATGACTACATCGTCACCGGCCTGACTGTGGGCGAGCCTAACACCGTCACGGTAATAGTTACCGCCCAGGACTCTACGACTAAGACCTACACCATTACCCTTACACGTGCTGCCCTCTCCGACAACGCAGACCTTGGCAGCCTGACGATCAGTTCTGGCACGCTGAGCCCGCAGTTTTCCAGCTCTGACATCACGTATACTGCCAGCGTGGATAACTCTGTCACCCAGGTGACAGTCACCCCCACTGCCAGCGACAGCTCGGCTGCAATAACAGTCAACGACAACACGTGACCAGCGGCACCGGTCACATCGTCACCGGCCTGACTGTGGGCGAGCCAACACCGTCACGGTAATAGTTACTGCCCAGGACTCTACGACTAAGACCTACATCATTACCCTTACACGTGCTGCCCTCTCTGACAACGCCGACCTTGCCGGCCTGACGATCAGTTCTGGCACGCTGAGCCCGCAGTTTTCCAGCTCTGACATCACGTACACTGCCAGCGTGGATAACTCTGTCACCCAGGTGACAGTCACCCCCACTGCCAGCGACAGCTCGGCTGCAATAACAGTCAACGACAACACGTGACCAGCGGCACCGGTCACATCCTCACCGGCCTGACTGTGGGCGAGCCCACCACCGTCACGGTAATAGTTACTGCCCAGGACTCTACGACTAAGACCTATATCATTACCCTTACACGTGCTGCCCTCTCTGACAACGCCGACCTTGGCGGCCTGACGATCAGTTCTGGCACGCTGAGCCCGCAGTTTTCCAGCTCTGACATCACGTACACTGCCAGCGTGGATAACTCTGTCACCCAGGTGACAGTCACCCCCACTGCCAGCGACAGCTCGGCTGCAATAACAGTCAACGGCAACACTGTGACCAGCGGCACCGGTCACATCGTCACCGGCCTGACTGTGGGCGAGCCCACCACCGTCACGGTAATAGTTACTGCCCAGGACTCTACGACTAAGACCTATACCATTACTGTTACCGTGCGCGATGTGCCCATAACGGTATCGTCTGCCGCGTACAACCCCGGCAATGGACAGCTGACGATTACATTCAACCAAGATATTGCCACCGTCGACTATTCCGGGCTGCACGTGCGCAGCAGCGCAAACCCTGATACTGGCGGCATTACGCTCTCAAGCGTAACAGGTGCAGATTACTCGGGTCGTACCATAACTGCAACACTTGACTCTGAACAACAAGATCAGTACGATGCCCTGCAAAGCCCGCATCTTGTTGTTGAGGACGGCGCTGTAACAGACACTGACGGTGACCGGACAACGGATGTGCAGCCCCAACCCATAAGGGACGCCTCTCAGAAAGGATCATCATCATCACCATCATCCAAGGCATCAATAGTGCACATAAACGCGCTGGCACAGTCAAGGCTAGTTGATATTCCGCCACACATCGCAGAACAGGTCGCATCCCACGATGCATCTGACCCGCTGGAACCTATCACACCTGATGATACCTTTGACCTTCCGCTTGTGATAAACGGCTACGGCTACCTACTTGATGCTTATGAAAACACATTAATACCTCAGACTGTCACGGCAGGGGACAATCCAGTACATATCACGTTTACCGTATACACAGAGAAGGAGTTTGCACACTTTATATTGTATCTTAACTTGCAAGGCAGGAACACAAATTATGCGGACAGCGACACATACATCACGTACAAAGACGACGGTACAACCAGTGTCACTGACCCGCACGGATACATCGGCAGTGCCACAGTTACTGTAACACAGGAGGACGACTCGATACCTGAAAAGAGGACCGTTCGCATAACCATAGAGTTTGGAGAGGAGCCGATGGGCCCCACCAACATGGTCGCATACATGTGGAATACGGACAGAGAGGCCTTATTCGTCAAGATAATTGACGCCCTTGAGGTGGTAGCAGCATCGCCGGAATCTGCCATGCAGGCAGCAGACCCCGAACCTCTCGAACCTGACTCCGTACTCCCAGCAGACCCCGAACCTGTAACACCGGACTTTGCAGATGATGCCGCAGATCCGGAACCTGTACCCTATGACATACTGGGGCCCGATGATTACGATGACACACAGATTCTGCAGATCATACGCATGTGGTCAGGCTTTGAGTCAGAATCCATAACTGATGAGCAACTGCTTGAGCTTTTGGGTCTTGATGACCATCAGGGCGCCGACATACCGGACTGGATGATGACAGAGCTTGGGGTGCTGGTCGCAAAGGGTACCGTCACAGTCGACGAGTTCATGCTGGCACTACAGTACGTGCTTGAGCATGACTGACTGTCTGTCTGTCACGGAAATGCCTGCACGGTAACTGATCGAGCTCAAAGTGAAAATTAGCGACAATATTCAAAATTGCTCAATTACACACACATCCTCAGAAACATTTAGCCAGTTGATGGAATTGTACCCAAGTTTTGACTGACTGCATCCCCAAACTCAAGAGATGTAGTCATGAAAGTGATTATGCCGTACTATACAATTACATGTACATGGAGCACCTGCTGTGTCATTCCTGTTGGAATAAGGAAGAACCAGTACGGATAGACACTGACACAGTGAAGATATTCAGACCCAACCAGATGCGAGCCGTGCTGGTGCAGTGCATGCATTGCAACACCGATGTCACGGCGCAGAAAAACTGCACAAGATGCTTTCAAGACACCAGATGACCATTTTAGGTTGGGATCCAATCAATGAATCATGAGTATGGATATCCTGGAAAGATCCCAACTAAGATCAGTTAACGCGATGTATCCTGCTGAGGCGAAAAGTGTGACAGTTATTGGGATGGAGAATTTCTACATGTCTTCAATACGTATATGCTATCTGGATACATAATAGAGAAAAGTATGATTATCTCGTAATCGCGTTTGAACCTGAAACATATTGTTTATGCACTGTTTGTAGGGTGTCTTGTTGACATTTTTTGGTAGACCCGGTCTTTGGATCCGGTCTTTGTTGAGATTTTCGAATGGATCCAGTCATTAAACCGGTCTTTGTTGAGATTTTCGAATGGATCCGGTCTTTAGACCGGTCTTTATGTCACCATGTCATGATATTAGCCCAAAAAGTACCAAAATAGGCTATTTTACCAACATATTTGCCAATCTCAACCCACTTTTTATGATAGATCCGGTCTTTGGCCTTTTTTCGCATTTTACCTTTCCTCATACTTTTTCGGCTCAATTCCTGATTGGAATTGTTCCAAAGAACTATTATCATTAAGACGAGCATAAGATCTCTTCTTTTGGAAAACTAAAACACGGTTTTACTGACAATACATATAACATTATCGGAAAAATACGTATATCATATTTAAGTTTCTAGTGACGAGTCTAGTGACGACTGTTCAAAAACAGGTCAAAACTCGTCACTAAACGCCCTTTTTTCCAACTTTTTGAAAAACCGTGTGGAATATTGTAAAGTAGTGGATGATAAATGCCCAGATAGAACAGCAGACGACCCAGAGATTGTAAAGTTTGCCAAAGATAATAATTTGATTATAGTCACTAAAGACATCAAGATGATTAATGAGTGTAAATTTGAAAGTGTGAAATATATAACAATTAATGATATATTTGATAATTTGGTGGATGATCTTCTTGATGTAGGCCTTGTGATTGGTGAAAAATACACAGAGAACCCAAGCTATTGGGATAGAAAATCACAACAATATGGAGTCTGAAGCCAGATACATAGAACCATCTACTACAAAATCACAAACATCTGATTTTCAAGGATACTTTTATTACAAATATTGGTGTCATAATGGTTTTTTGGTTTGTAATTCTGCAACAATATCACAACATATGAACCATGGTAGCACTTGGTCAACACAATCAACTATACATAATGTTGGTTGGTGGGGTAACCTTGTTCCATATCACAAAGTAAAATTCATCGGTTCAGGATATGACAATGGAGTTACAACTGAAAGTTGGATAAGTGTAAACGATCACGGATCATGGGTTGAGAGCTGTTATGATGAAAATACATGGAATTTCCCATACACTGGAAAAACCCATTATTGGTCAGTATGTGTTTCTGATGCATCAAGAGCTGGAAATACAATATACAGCACGTTGCACATACAATGACTTCCATCTTTTTTTTTCCAATAAAAAAATATCTGTAATATTAATAATCAGTTTATCTCTAATTCCTTTTTTATTTTTAACTAGATATATTGATGGTAATTTTGTGTTTGATGGAATATTGTTAAATTCATATATTGTAATTTTTTCAAGTGTTAGTTTTTCATTGTTGGTTTGGTTATGTTGTAAGTTTGTATTTAAAACAAAAAACAACAATTGGTTATTTGCTGTACTGTTGGGTTTAATCATAATACTTCCATTATTTACAATAATAGGACCAATTACTGCAATAATACTCGGGGCTATTGCAGGATGTATTTCTTTTTTTATAATTTATAAAAGATAATACAGATTGTCCCTCTTTTTCTTTTTTATAATAGAATCATGGAAAATCAAAAACCATTATTAATTGGTTATTTAGGTTCATTAACTGTAGTTTTAATGGTATTGTTAATACCTACAATTAGTTTTGAGGATTTTACAATTGATGAAGATTATACAAATTTAGAGTTAGATAATACATTAACATCATTGAATTTAGTATTGGTTATAATTGGAGGATTTTTCTCAATGATGTTAGTCTCAAAAATAAAATACTCTACAATTAACCATTCATTACATATAGCAATATTATTAATAATTATTAGTATTGCATTTTATTATGATAAATTTGTAGGAATTAATATTTGATTAATTCTTAATGATGTAAATATATACACCATTAAGAATTATGAGATTTAGAGAATATGTTACGAAAAACATATGCAATAGGAAGCCAAAATATCAAATTTGATAATATAGATAATGTTGGAATTGTAAACCAATCATACTGGTACCAATCTCTTTCAAAAAAAAATGGCATGTATAATATACCAAAAATGGTATTTGCAAGAAAATTAAAGAAAAACCACACCTGAAATAGAAAATGAGGCTCACCTGAAATTGGAATAATAATTATTTCACGTACTATTAAAGATAACAAAATTCCTTGAAGTGGTAATAGTACAAATAATAAAATTTTCTTTAGATTCAAAATAAAAAAAGAAAGGATTAGAAATACCTAATGTATTTCGTCAATCCTGAATTGTTATCATATATGTCAAGTGCATGATTCCAAGTATTGGCATAGATAGTTACACCATTAGACCAAGTTCTTGTTTTATCACCATGAGCTGATATGCCATATCCATTTCCTTGATCCCAAATCCCATCAAATTGGATTTGACCATCAAGAACTACAAATGTTTCAACATCAGCAATTCGTCCAAAATGTTGTAATCTGTATTGGTCATATATTGCATCAAGCGTTGGATTTGGATCATCTTCATCTTGCCATTCTAAGACATATCTAGTCATACTTTGACTGGATGAAATTATCTTATCAACACCAATTAGTTGGTTATCACCATTTACATTATAGTAAACAAATCCACTCAAACCAGAACCACCAGTTACATCAACTAATGGTTGAACAAATTCTGATATTGGATATTGATTTGTTGTTGCTTGTACATATGGAATAATATTCCAAAAGCCATCAATTTCTAAAGTTTCAGTTACTTGAATGTCATTAGATAAGTATGCCTGTTCAATTTCAGTACGTTTTATAATTTCATTGATTACATAGTTGTTAAATTTGGATGTTTGTTCTTCATTTAACATATAACCAGTTTGCTCTTCAAGTTTCTCTCGTACTTTATCTAATTTGTTGTCATACTTTATTTTTAATTCATCCTTTTTTTCATCTTTAGATTTATCCTTTTCATCTTGTTTGACATATTCTTTTGCTTCATTACTTACATCTTTAAGTAAATCCTTTACAGATTTTTCATCAGTTTTGGCATCTGCATTATCTATCATTGAAAATGGTAGAATCATTACGCTATCAAAGATGCAAACAATAAGATTTTGATATTGTTTTTAGTCATTAACATATCCAAAAATTAGTAATATTTGAAATGATCCCAAATTATCATTATATAGAATAAGACAATATTCTTACTATCTATACAGGAGGACGACCTGAGTCTCTGAATAGATTTCTATTACAATAAAGATTGAAACCTAATGTTCTTAACGCTTGACTTCCTATTGCTCCTCTCTGAATAGATTTCTATTACAATAAAGATTGAAACTTCCCAGACAATAAAATGGGAAATAAGTCAAGTGTCTCTGAATAGATTTCTATTACAATAAAGATTGAAACTTTATGGTTACCAATTGCTTTGGTAAAATTGGTCTACTCTGAATAGATTTCTATTACAATAAAGATTGAAACCCTAATGGCTTCACTCGATTCTTCCATACTTCTCCCTCTGAATAGATTTCTATTACAATAAAGATTGAAACAGTTTGTATCAAAACAGATCAAGGAAGAGGATGATCTCTGAATAGATTTCTATTACAATAAAGATTGAAACATTATAGGTGACCTTTAGGTTACCGTCAGCACACCTACTATTACCTCTTGCAAGTCGTATTAGAGGTATGCTGGCATACATATTCTGTTACTGATGATCCAAATGATAAACACAACATACCAGGATATGACCAAAATATCAACTTTTTTCATATATTTCAAAGATAGTATACCGATAATTATTCCGGCAATTGTTAGCGGCATCACAATTAATCTAGCATCATTACCATTGAATTTTTCACAAAATGCCCAAGTCTCAGCATTGATTATTATGAAAAATAGCAGTGGTGATGATAGTAAAATTTGAATTACTGCAGATATTTTACGAAAATAGAAAAAGAAGGTCAGTAAACCCATGTGAATTTACTCATACTTGTATTCTCACCAACAGCATCAAATACTTCTTTATATGTCACAGTATTAGATGAGGTAGTTATTTCTGGGGTAGAACCAAATATTGAACCATCCTTATTTACGCTAAAATTAATCTTATTGAGAAAAATAGTTTATCAGTTACGATCAGATAATTAGTTACCGTCTATTATTATTTCAGACTTTTATATTTTTATTAGGATCATTCAATCGTCTGTAAGTTAATTAGGGTTATGCTGGCACATATATTTTATTTCCTATAATCCAAATTCCAAAAAATAATACATGCCAAATAATGCTAAACTTGTCACTTTGCTTGATATTGTACAATTGTGTAAGAGATAGTATTGTGGCTGTACAAATCATGACACATAGATAACCAACTAACCAATAACCAAACAATTTCTGAGAAAAGAAAAACAACTCACCACCGATTAATCCCAAAAATCCTAAAAATACTGCAAATACAAGAATTACTATTGCATTAATTATTCTAAAAAAAAAGAAATGTTAAAAGACATGCGTAGTCTTCCACATTGAAGGATTTGTATCTTCTGTACTCATCATATGACTCCAGGTGTTACTTACATAGACAGTGTTTTGGAAAGACATCTCAGAAGTATAATGAAGAGGTATTAATTTATAAAATGTTTGTTCGTCACTCCACACACCTATAAATTCAATTTGATCATCATCAACATAAAATGTCTCTATATCTGTAATTCTTCCATATACATCCATTCTGACATCATCATACCAAGAGTCAATCCAAGGTATAGGATGATCTTCATCTAGAAAAGATAAAGTATATTTTACAGAACAATCAGATAACAAAGTTCTAGCTACATTGAATAGTTGATTTCCACCCTCAAAACCACTCTGGCCAGTAATATCTACAGTTACCTGTTTGAAGTATTGTACCTCTTGTTGTGATGCACAACTATTGTGTGATGCATATGCAGAAGGTAATAACCAATCAAATGACTGTGTGTTTAGTTTAGATTCTAATTTACTATCATAGAAATCTATTTTTTGCCATTTGAGTTCTTCTTGAATCAAGAGTTTTTTCAAAGTGTCTTTTTCTAGATCTGTTCCAACAGAATAATCAATATTTGAATTTGATAAAACTAACTCAAATACAGTATCAAGTTTATCTGAATATTCAGATTTTATCTCTTGTATTTTTGTAGATTCATCCTCTTTTAGTGGAGATTCATCTTTGACGTATTCTCGTAACTCTTTTGAAATTTCTTTTATTACCTTTTTAATATCTGGTTTTTGTTCTTCGGCTTGTATATCCCCAATACCTCCAATCAGTATAGCACATACTGTGAAAATACTAGCAATTTGTATTTTTGATGTTTTTCCATTATTAATATTTCTAGAATCACGTTGATTAAAAATCTAGCGATCAAACTCTGAGATTTCTATTACAATAAAGATTGAAACAGTTGTACGATAGCCTTGAAGGGTTCTTTTTCCTGCTCTGAATAGATTTCTATTACAATAAAGATTGAAACTTAGAGGAAAGACGTACTTTAATGACGGTCATCTTCACAACAGAGCGATGAGAAAGGTGGCCAAAATTTTCTTAGCCCATGTTTGACAAACCTGGCGTAGACAACAAAGATTAGAAGCTACAGAACCATACGCCAAACAACTTTTAGGTCATAGTGTCGTAGAGGCATTTACAGACCCCGAAACAACAACACTACTAGTGACATTACACTGTTCCAAACTAGGAGGATTCTCAACTGGCGGTAAATTCACATCAGATAAAGTAACAAAAATGTACAAAAAAGAATTCCATATGATGATGATTCAATTTTTGCATGGGATAGTAGTGGAAATTCTATCCCTCTTTCAATTATACAAAATTTGTAAAATGCTTCATGAAAAATCCAAAAAATACTGACAAAGCTTTATAACCTTTTTTAAGATACTTTTAATGAATTGTTTAATTACAAGTCTTATTTGGTTTTCTTAGCTGCTTCACTAGTTATTAGTATTGGATTACAAATGGTTCTTCCATTTCCATATGGTTTAGCAGCTGCACTAGGAATTTTTATTGCATTTCCATTATTTCTAAGAAGACGATACATGAATCGTATGCGTGGTTATGGCGGTGATTCTGAAACAAGAGGTGGTGGGTTCTTTGGAATGGGTTCACAAGACGGTTCTGGTAAAGTAAAATATGTTTGTCTAGTTTGTAACAACAAACACAAAGGCGGTACTTGTCCACGATGTGGATCAAAGATGCAACGTGCTGATTTTTAATTGTGAAAGAAAGATGGCATTAGAAGAATTAAGAAAAAAGGTTCTATACCAAAACTCTATTGAGATATGGATTGGAGCAAGTCAAGAAAAAAATATAGACTGGTTTGTTACTGAAAATTACAAAAAGTTCATTGCTTTTCTTCTAAAAAATAATCTTAAAATGAAACAAATGACTATTTGCTTTGATGAATCAGACACAGCATCATATGGCGGTCACAGCAAAAAAGTATTTGCTAACAAGTTGGCAGCATTCAATGATGAAAATTCATTCTGCTATTCAATAAAATTGAATGATGGTGCTATTGAATTAATTCGAAAATTTGACCTCTAATTTTATTATCGTTTTAACTTTGGATTCACTATTACATCAAGTGCATTACCAATAAAGACAAATGCAAGACCAGTAATGGCAATCATTACTCCTGGGGGCATTATCCACCACCATAATCCTCTTGCTGCTGCACCAAATGTATTTGCATCATGTAGTATTTGCCCCCATGTTGGAAACGATGGATCACCTAATCCCAAAAAACTAAGACCAGCTTCTGTAGTGATTGCAGCAGGAACTGATATTGCAATACTTGCAAATGCATAAGGCAGTAATTGTGGTACGATGTGCTTGAGAATTATTTTGGAGTCTTTTTGCCCCATCATGTTTGCAGCTTCAACATAGCCTCGAGTCTTGATTTGAAGTGACATACTTCTTGATACTTTTGCAATTCCTACCCACCCAAACATCATCAAAAATCCAACCATCACAAATATGCTATTACTAATTGTCACTGAAAGTATGATGAGAAATGGAAGTACTGGCAATGCATAGATTACATCATTAAATCTCATCATTGTCTCATCTGTTTTTTTGCCCTTGAATCCTGCATATACTCCGTAGAGTAATCCCATAACGACTGATGCAATTGCAACAACAATGCCAATAAACAATGCAAGTGGCGTACCCCACAACAATCCTATCGCTAAATCACGTCTTAATTCATCAGTTCCCATTATTCCAAAAGCTTTACCTCCAATGATTAGTTTTGATTCAGGAATAAGTACATCTGAATTTACTGAATACACGTCAATTGAAAAAATATAGTTTCCTTTTAGAGATTCATTTATTTGAGTTTTTGAAAAAACAATGTCTTCAGCTGATAACTTATCTAGTGTAAATGCAAATTGTTCTGATTGTAATGACAAGTTTTTCTTTATTGCATTATCTGTTGAAAAAATTCTTTCACTATGAATTGTTTTTGAATTTGAGAATGGTAGAGATGTTGTTATCAATTCTAGTTTAATACCATCTTTTTTTCCAATAATAGTTCATGCCTCTATAGATTTGAATCTCAACAAAAATAATCTCTCAATATTATACAAATACGAATATCGTAATCATCAGTAATGGCTATACGTATTATCAAATTTGATAATAGATGTGACTATGAAAAAACTACTAGGAGTTTCACTTGCTTTGGTAATGGTTCTAGGTACTATTCCCTTGGGATTCTCAGAGCCTTTACGAGTCCAACTAGAGCAGGGATTAGAAATTAACCAGCTACAATGTGATAATCCAAATCATGTGCTTGTGCTTCGCACCCATGGAAATCTTGCATGTGTGTATGAGAGAACTGCTGATGCATTAGGTTGGGAAGAAATTAAAACAGTAGTTGAAATTTTAGATGAAAAAGAAGATACTCAAAGTTCAGCACCTCTAGTTCAACTAAACATGGCATCACCTGTACCTTTTGTAGATGACGGAAGAGAGATACAGAGATCTATGTTACAAAAAGCACCAGCACCAGTGCCAATGTATGATAAAATTATGGGAAAAACAACTGCTGATGACTTTGCAGTAAGTAGTGATGGCGTTGCACGTTTTGCAGCTATTTCTCATGAAAAATATTCTCTTAATGAAGGAGTAGGATATTATCCTGAAGACTGGATGCCTACATATATCCCAGACGGCCAGAAATTATTATACACTTCAACTACCTACTATGAAAAAACAAGTAATTATGTTTTAGGTATTACTTTTGTACCAACTTCATTTGTTTTACATGCAAATACAACTAATTATGATCTCCAAGTTTCTAAAGGATTTACGATTGGTGTTGAATATTGGTCATCTGGCGCAGATGAAACAGAAGATAACATAGAACTTTTGAAAGAACATAGAGAATCACAACCTGGTAATTACGGTGGATTTACAGAAATGACTCGTGATGGGAAAACTGTAATGGCCTATGAAGGAGGAAATCTATTGAATCATTACAGTGCAGGTTTTTCCTTCAATCCTGATAAATTTACTTCAATGCATGTAACTTCAAATTATCACACACTTGATGAATTACTCCCAATTTTTGAGAGTATAATGAAATGAAATACTTAATTTTATTTTCTGTAATTTTTGCTCTAAGTTTTGTAGCCGTAAATCAAGAAGCATTTGCTATATTGTGATGTGATAATCCTCACTGTTATTCTTTGGTTCAGTCAAATCGATTTATTCCTATAGATGGAGTTGAATATAATTTAGATTCACCTGATTTGTTTATAGACCAAGCAGCTTGTGAAAATATTGCAGTTTCTACTGGATGGTTGACCGATCCTACTTCTGGAGAATGGGTAGAAAGTGGTGTAACAAAAGGTTTTGTCGAAAATGTTGGTTGTGTAACTCTACTTAGCACATATTATGCAGTAAATAATGTAGTAGGAGGGATTAATATTCCTTAGAACGTATGCAATACTCTATACAACACATATTCTTTAATTATGAATATGTAGTAAAACTTCATTTTTACACATATTTTAATAAAATTAAACAACTAATTCTGATCGCAAAAAATCAATATTCTGATCCATACTTAATAATTATACATTTTTTGTAAACTCTAATGATTGGTAAAACAATGTTAGGGTTATTCCTGGCAATCGGATTATTCACAATACCTGCGTTTGCAGAAATAGATACGCCATACAAACAATTCAACGAAGGAATACCACTAGAGCAGATACAGTGCAGAGATTCAAAAATTCTAATGGAGACTAGTAGAGGAACTCCAGCTTGTGTAAATGAGAATTCAGTTGAGAAATTAGAAAAGAAACTCGGATTTACTATAGTAAACCCATTACAAATTCAACATGAAGAAACAATCAAGCCACTACGAAGACCATTTGAAACACCTGTCTTACAACAAAACTTTGTAAATCCTCATGAAATAATGACAAATACACTAGATGATCTACAAACTGCAAAACAAGTAGCAAAGCAATCAACTAGACAATCAACTTCTGATGAATTTATTGTAACTGACTGGATACCAGAATATATTCCTAAAGGATACAAGCTTGGATATTCTTTACATGGATGGGACACATTTGGCAATGATACTAAACATGGGTTGACCATGCATTTTGTACCTGTGTTATTTGTGTATGATAACACTACAGTTGAAAATGATGTTATAGAAGCTGGAGGAATTATCTATAATGTCCATCCGACTTGGAATATTGAACAAGTTGATAGTTATGAAGATTTGTTACATTTGAAAGCAGATGGTTGGGTCATAGTTAATCAGACAAACGGTTTGTTTAGCATTAAAACTCCTGATAATAATATTTTGGGTTTTGCTATGGATGCTGTATTTTCTGATTATACTATCCAGATTACTTCTAATTCTTTAGATCATGTTGATGGACTAAAAATAATTAATTCAATTCGAGGCGTAATCTATCCTGAATAACCTCTTTTTTGTTTTTTCATTAATCTTTGTAGTTAGTATTGGGTTTGTAGGGATGCAATATGCAGATGCGTCTTTATGTATTTCACCTCATTGTTATGCTCAAACAAGTGAATCAATAACTCCTCCATCTTTTCAAGGTATAAAATATCAACTTCATGTACCTGATATGTTTATCAAATCTGATGATTGTCTTACTAATGTTGCAGTAGCTACGCAATGGATTATTTTATCTGATAACGAATGGATTGAGTTTGGAGTTACACAAGGTGAATTTAATGATGTAGATAGGGATGGTATTGGTGATGCTTGTATTGCAGATGAGAAAGTATACTATGCTTATAATTACTATGACGACACTATAATGACTAATCAATATAGTGAATATACTATTTTACATGATTTTGATGTTGGTGATACGTTAAATTTTGAAATAAAGCGAGGAACTCAACAGGATAATTGGTTATTATACTTACATGAGTATTCTTCATTCCCGATAGCTAATTTCAATTTGTTTAATGATGCGGGTTTTGCTATACAATCGGGTTTAGAAGGTACATTACGTGCTGATCAATACTCTTCAATAGGCGTTGCCAAATTTGTAGATTCTGAAAAATTACAAAATGGGGTTATGTGAAGTTATCTAGAGCTGAGTTTTGAGGCATGGCCATAATGTCATCAAACATCCTACAACGTGATCTGTTTTCCTTTTGGCTCCGTTTCTGACCGTGGAGCTCTGATAAAATCTGCCAGTGACGGCAGGTTTGGCTTGATTCTCTTGAAATAATCCGATATGGTGTAAATCTGTAATTTCGGATACTGTTCCCCAAAAGGGGTTTCAAATATTCCTGCTGTTGCTGCTGCCTCTTTCATCTTTCTTGTAGGTTCTCTCAGACAGACAAAGACTCCCAGTTCTGCCTTTTCACTGTCCATGGTTCCAATCAAATCTCTGACCATTCCTGGATTTAGGCTATCTCCGCCTTTTACAGATACTATGATTTTGACATCAATTCGCTTTCCATCTTTGTTGGTTCCCAACTGTATGTATCCCCTCCCGTCGATTCCTTTATCTCCTGTCTGTCTTCTATTTGGCAGCACGTTTGGAATTAGCGTAACTGCCCATGCCTCAAACTGGAATTTGTTGCGTCTTGCCAAATCTTTTGCAGATTCAAAAGAGTTGGGGGTCCCCCTCACTTCTACGCTGACTCCAAATGCATCCTTCATTCTCTTTTCAATAAGACCTATAGCCAGATGTGTTATGTCTATCCCTATCTATCTGCGGTTTAGCTTTTGAGATGCATGAACTGCCGTACCGCATCCGCAAAACGGATCTAATACCACATCACCCTGATTTGAACTGGAGTTAATTACTCTTTCAAGTAAGCTTAGTGGTTTTTGTGTTGGATAACCCATCCTTTCTTTTGAAGTCGGCGTCTGTTGAAATGACATAATATCAGACCAGACATCGCCTATTGCCTTGCCTTTTTTTACCACATCATCGAGGTATCTGCGCTTTTCTCTACCGTCAAAATATTTTTTACCATTCTCGTCAGTTTTGTTAAAACGAGCAAGATATTCTTGTCTGTGTGGCTGAGTTTGCTTATTAAAAGTGAAATCACTTGATTTTACATAATAAAATAGTGTGTCGTGCCCCCTGATCCAGTTCTTGGCCTGTGTTTTATAACCTGACAAAACCGCAATATCCCAAATTATCTCTCTTCTAAAATTCTGTGGCTGAAAGATTGCATCCAGAATTATCTTCAGATAATGACTTGCAGTAGGGTCACAGTGTAAATATAGACTTCCGGTATTTTTTAGAACCCTGTACAGTTCAATTAATCTGATTGTCATCATGACAAGATACGCCATCATATCATTTTCACCTATAGCTTCTCTCATACCTCTGATCACTGATGAGACAGTTGTACTTGTATTCAATAACTGCCCATAAGCCAGCTCTGATTCACTAGTCCAATGCCATGAATCCTCAAAAGCTGTTATCTGTGCAGGAGATTCAATATTGTCAGGTGTTTTGAATAGTATATTGTAAGCAGCTTTTGAGTTGAATGGAGAATCAAGATAGATAAGATCAACAGATTCATCTATGATGTGTTTTTGTAAAATGTCTAGGTTATCGCCAAAGTAGAGGGTATTTTTTGCAAGCTCCTCCCCCGATTATTTTGTCAGGGGACATGAACTAACGTACCCTTTCCTTGTTCCAGTATGGGGAATTACACTTTTTGTTGTTGCAGTTCTTTGGTGATTCGTTCCTACTGTACCAAATCTCATTGCATCTATTGCACTCGTGTCGCCAATATGCACCATCTACTTTCATGCTCATATGCAAACATGAATTTGGTTATCATATAACTGTTTCCTACATATAGTCAAAACGTATAGTATATATGTAGTTAAAAAGTACAGTATGGTATGAACACAAGAACTCAAAAAGCAAAACAGATTATGGAAACACAGGGTCACTGCTCACAGATTGATGCAAATACATTTTCAGTCAGATCACAGACAAACCCTGAAAAGAGGTATGCAGTAAGAGAGACGGCAAACGGTTTAGTTTGCGAATGTCCTGATCACAGGTTTCGAAAGGCAGACTGCAAGCACATCAAAATTGTACTAGAGATAGTGAAGAATAACAAGTGCAGAAAGAACAACACATTTCGAATCATGGAAAGATCACAGTTGAAACTATGCAAATACTGCGATTCAGGCAGACTAAAGAAGAACGGAACAAGACAGACGGCAAAAGGCAACGTGCAAAGGTATGCCTGCCTTGACTGCAAAAAGAGGTTTACAGCTAATTTTGGATTTGAGAAAATGAGATCAGATGATGTCATTATCACAAGATCTCTTCAGATGTACTATGCTGGAATGTCAGTAAGAGATATTGCGGATTGTTTTGAGCAAGAAGACATTACAGTCTCTTACAGAACAATCTACAACTGGGTGGCAAAATACTCCAAAATGACATCTGATTACCTCAACGAGATCATCCCAAGAACGAATGGCAGGACAATGGTGCGTGCAGATGAGATATGGATAAAGATCAAAGGCAAACAGGTCTATCTTTTCGCAAGCATGGATGATGATACAAGATATTGGTTGGCTAGTGACATGGCACACACAAAGTTTCAGCACAATGCAGACAAGCTGTTGGAGCTGACCAAAGAGAAGATCGGTAAGAACCCAGCACACTTTGTAACTGACGGACTGCCAGCTTGCATGAAATCATCCAAAAAGGTATTTGGCAAGAAAACAAACCATATCAGGTACATTCACATTGCAGGCAAAAGAGACCGTGATAACAATAACAAGATGGAACGCCTGAATGGCGAAATCAGAGACCGTGAGAAAGTCTTTAGAGGTTTAAAGAAGTTCGATACTCCGTTGATTGACGGCATGAAAGCGTATTACAACTATACCAAGAAACATTCAGCATTGCAGGGCAGAACGCTTGCTCAAGCCTCTCTCATAGAAGTTGACGGCAAAAACAAATGGAAAACCATCATTCAGAACGCCTCACTTCATAAGGGAAATTCAGTCTGATTGGTCCATCGATAACTTCACAGAACAGTCGGATCGATTCCACGCATGAGTTGCGGGGAGGTGATGACATTAGCGATACGCATACATCATTCAGTTCAACGACGACACATAATCCCATTTTTCTTTAGAAAAAGGCGTCATGGAGGTGAAAAAATCCATTCAACTACATACAAGACCCGAAGTGGTACGAACAATTCCTTGATTCAATAGAACAGACCAATATCACATTAACCATGCCAACATCACCAGATCCATGACGCTTTTTTTTGTATTTAGGAATTAAATGCCTGAAATCCCAGCACCCGATAACTTCACAGAACCATATTTTAGATTATTTTAGAGGATCCCCTTTACAAAGTACTTTGCCCATGACTCTGCTTTGGAAGTTTGGACACACAAAACATTGAATGAAGTGGGTATCTTCTTTCAAAACTGGGCACTCTACAAATTCCTGTTTCATTCTTTTGAGCATTTTTGGGCTAACACCTTTTAGTTTTAATTTTCCTTTCTCATCCATCATTCCTCCTGATTTCATCTCGTCTTTGACCTTTTCTGGGAGTTTGTGTATTCCTTCTCTTTCTTTAATTTCTACTTCGAATTTGTGTTCTAATTCACCCATATCATGTACAATAAAACTGGGTGATTTATTACTAACGTTTCTTAGATCTAAAAAAAGTTTAAACTTTAATATAATTAAGTTCGCTCATCATCGAACTTTAATAGATATAAAACCGTATTATGCACGTGTAAAAAACAGCAAATCTTACAATATCTAAGGAAAAAAATTACAAAGAATACAAATCCTACAAAAATTGGGTAACTAGCTTAGAAGAGAATGCTAATGATGGTGAATTATCTAGAGGTACGCTTTATGGCACTGAATACTGGTTTCCAATGTTCTTAAAAGCTGTAAGTCAATCTGACGACCCAAAAAATCCAGATGAGTTAATCGAGGAAGCTGTAATTGATCCTAGGAAAGTCAAGACACGATTGCACCAGGGATTTGTGTATTGCAAAAACAAACCCACTATAGATTATAATTCTGCTGTAATTGGAATCTATGGAACCGTTAGAGGATTCTATAGCCATAACGCCGTAACTATGGGCAAGATCAAATCTCCTGCCATACGAGCTCGACAAGTAGCTTCAACTGACAAAAATTATCCAATGACAAAAATCATCGAAATCAAATTAGATGACAACCAAATAATAAGAAAAGTAATTATTGATAGGGATCTTTTCAAGGAAATTTTATCTCATTTTAATTTTAGAGATCAGGTGATATTTCTTTGTGCACTAAGCTCTGGAATAGATAGTGGGGATTTGTTGAGAATTACTGTTGGTGATGTTAGATACCAAGAGGCTCAACATGACCGATTTTTCATTAGTGATTTTAGAAGCAAGTCTGGTGAGATTATTGATACTTTTTTCAGCAAAGAAGCTACTCGACTACTAAGACGCTATTACAAACAAGAACGAGAATTTGCATCTGATGATGAACCTGTTTTTGTAACTGAGCTAGCTAAAAGAAAAGCTACCTTCAGAACAAAATACGGTAGAAACTTTACGCCATCTGATTATGAATTGTTGCCAAGAGGCAATGCATTAAGCAGAGCACAATTCTCAGTTAATGTTAGAACTGGAGTTTCACACATGTCTATAACGTTGAAACCTGGTGTACAACAACTATTCAGACCAAAAAGAATGAGAAAAGAGTTTGATGATGCGTGTGACAGAGCAGGTGTTCCGTTAGCTTTCAAAAAAATATTCACTGGCAAAAAATACTCTGGCTCTAAAGAATACAAGGGAAGATCAAGGCACGCGTTGGAAATTTACTATGAAATGGTAGAGCCTGAAATCACGGTATTTACTGAAATATCTCATGATAATCAATTACATGATAGCTTAAAAAAATCTGCAAGTCTTGAAAAACAGTTTGAGGAATACAAGAAACAACAGTCTCAAGACCAGCTAGAAACAAAAAAAATATTGGATGAGCTTTTACTAGATAAAAAAAGAATGGAACTTAAAAGAAAAAACTAGTTTGTTCTAACTGTTATTTTTAAAAATATCTATAACATAACTATCTAATGATAATCTAATTGGTGTTTCATTTACAATTAGTTTTTTAATCATTATTTTTATTTAGAAAACATATGTTGAGAATTGAATATGTGATTGTACAATATGGGAGTAAAAATCACAAATGACTAAACAAATTATTTATTCTTGTATGGATGAACATACACCATCATATATCATCACTTATTCTGTTGCAGGAGATGCCAAGTCTTACAGTGTTTGTCAAAAGTGTTCCAAGATAGATTGTTTTACTAAACACATTATCAAAAAAATTGCAATTATTTCTAGTAAAGGTACTTGTACAAATTGATTTCTCGCTCTCTCTCTCGCCAAAGCATTTCTGGAGTTACATCATTATGACTTTACACATTAACCATAATCAAAAAATGAAATGGGGTCAGATGATAATGCGTAGAGATTATCCTGGACTCAAATATGAAGAATGTACTTGCTTCTATTGCAAACAACCATTTCATCCAGAATCTAATACTCTATGCCTAGAATGGGATCATCTTAACAACAAAGAGTCAGATAACCGACTTGAAAATATGGTTTGGGCTCATGCTATTTGTAATGAAGAAAAGAAAACTAACTTTGATTGGAAGAATCTTGCTCTTGATAAATTAAAAACAAATGAAAGATGGGCTGATGAATTCGACCCTGCGCGAGAGAGCGAGCGAGGAATAAGATTCAACATAGGCAAGCAGACAAGTGATGAAGCCGACGTAAGTGTAGTAATAATCAAACATTGTACTCAATTCCTTTCACAACAACTGATTCCACATAATGGAAAACCTCCCATCCGAATAGATCTTCCGATGAAAGAAGCTGTAGAATGTGTTACTTATCTAGTTCAAAATGAAATTGGCCGAGGCTCTCATTCTGCTGTTCAACGTCATTTGGAATCAATGTCTTGTGCTGTAGCAAAAGATTATGAACGAAGAGAAGTTAACGGCAAGCAAATTATTTTCAGGAGAACTGGCCAATGATGCTGCATTGTTTAGAATATATCTTGGCTAATGGTGTGGGGGGGCCGATCAAATGCCGAACATAAATGCAAAAAAGAAAGAGAAAATCCTAGCCGGATTTCATCAAGGCAGATCGGTAGAAGAAATAAAAAAAGATTGCAAAATAAAATCTGATGCAACATGGAAAAACTACATGCAAGTGTTACAAGAAGACAACACAGCTTGGTTGCATCATTTAGCTAGAGAAGGTTTTGTATTAAATTTCAAAAGAAATTTGAATTACCTTTCAAAAGAAATTGAACGAATGACAAATTTGCAAGAGTCTTTACAAAACGTTTACGAAAAGAATCAAAACAAATCAAATGCTTATCCAATGATGCAAAACGCATTGGTGATAGGTAATCTTATTGCACAACATTCTAACATTTTAAACAAGACTCCAATGCTTGCAGCATTCAACAAATTCATTCAGGACAATGTTGTCGAGGGTAATTCAAAGAAAAAACCCTCTAATGCCAAACAAACTCATCTATCTTTTGAGCCGTGAGCCCATTGTTTTAAGGGAAGTTCAGGTAAACTTACCTTAATCTGTTCAAAAATGTAAATATTTTTCTTATTATCATGTGTTTCATATTATCCTGTTTTTCTGAATTTTCCTCAAGGTATGTTCACATGAACATGCCTTGGCTACAAAAATGATAATTCTTAATTTAGTGTCATAAAATATGTTTTTATAGTAATTTAACCTATTAAATGTCACTAAAATGAACAAAACATTGATACAACTATTAAAAAAAATTAGTAAAGGAACAAACACAATTACTGTCCTAAAACAGGATTTGGGAATTAGTGATTCTCAATTTAATTTACTTGTAAAGGAACTAGTTGACCAGAATTATGTCCATAAAGAAGATGGAGTTTTAAAAATAAATCTAAATCCAAAATATGCTCTTTTCAATAAAATGTCGACGCACTATGACATTGAAAAATTATTACATGATTCAAATGAAAAAATACTAATTAGTATAACCGAGCCCAGAACTTTTGAAGAAATAGAAAAGATAACTGGTCTTTCTTTGAGAACAATCCAACGTACAATATCTGATTTTAATTCTATTGGAGTTATAACAAAAACAAATAATAAGATAAATTTGAAAAGAGAAAATGAAGATGTATTTCTTTTTGCTAAATATCTAAAAACAGAAGAAAATGCAAAATTAACTGAGCCAAACTCTGAGATAATTTATCAAGATAGTATGAGAGTATTGAAAAAAACACTCAAAAATGAAAATATTAACGGTGAATTAACTGGTCTTTCTTTATTCTCAGATTATGGTATAGATTACCATACAATTAATGATTACTACATAAAACAAGATGGGGCAATAACACTTGAGGATGTGTTGATACATTCTATAATATCTGCAATACAAAATAAAAACAAAAATGAGATTACAATATGTATGCTATTTTATTTAAAAAATAGAGATAAAATGGATCCATTGGAAATTAGACGAACAGCTAGACTTTATTCAATTTCAAATATTTGGATAGATGTGGAGGGGTATATTAGAAATAACCCTGTAACCAACACTGAATTATTTTTACCAAAAAATGAATTTGAGGAAAAAGCAAGGTTATACAATATTTCTCCTGATTTGTACACTCTTCCAACTGCATATCCAAAATTATTCGAAGAGATAGGTGAACAATTGGAAAAACCTGTCAAAGCATATCTTTTTGGAGGTGAAAACATGAGGAAAAAAGGCATTAAACCTAGAACTAAAGATTGTGATATTATAGTGATTGATGGGGATGAAGGAAACGCATTAGTTGCATGTTTGGAGCAAATTGGATATCGTTCACTTAACAAATTACATTTTACAGAAGATGATAATCGTATTGATCCTTTTGATATACTTGAGCATCCAGCTCGAAGTCGTATAGATTTATTCAAAACAAGAATTGCAAGAAAATTGTTATTATCTGAAAACATGATCAAAAGATCTACTGTTGAAGAATTTGGTAAACTCATTTTACACAGTATTTGCAATGAAGATTTATTTTTATTAAAAGCAGTTACTTTGAGAGAAGGAGATATTCAGGATTTAGGCTTAATAGTTCAAGCTGGTAATTTTGATTGGAAAATAGTTTGGAAAGAATTACTTAGACAAGAACACGACACGAAAACAAATTTCTCATCATCTATTTTAGAAAGTTTGGATGATCTCCATGAACAAACTGGTATTAATTCCTCCTTTTACAAGAGACTGAGAACTAGAGCATTGGATAGTGAGGTAAAAGGCATACTCCGAGATAATTCTATTCCACTTGAAAGTTTGATTGAATTGTTAGAAGGTGGTGATATTACAGAAAAAATGATTAGAAATAGAATTGATTATTTGGAGAAAACTCGCTATTTGAAAAAAATCCGTAGAGAGAACCAGGTCTTTATCGAAGCTGAAAGAAAAATAAATCTAAATATCTATTCTAAGAATCCGGTTGATTCTAATTCACGAATGAAAAACTATGTTACTATCTATTCCAAACAATTAGGAATTTCCGATAATGCCACTAAACATGCCATGAAATGTATTGATACAATTACAAAAATGGGTGGTGGTGTGGGTAGAAAACCTAGTGGGCTAGCTGCGACTGTACTGTATCTTGCATGTATAGTGTGTGGTGAAAATGTAACTCGAAATGATATACGAGATGTGTCTAAAATCAGCCAGCCAAGCTTTGGAAATCTATACAAATTAACAAAAACTCTTCTTGGTAGATAGAATGTCACGCTTTTTTGAGACTCGTTTTTGTTGGTGTTGGTTATATTTTGAATAAAGTAAATGCGAGTCATTATGGGTACCAACAGAATCTGGCATTCATGAATACTATCTCAGGAATTTCCTGAGTAAAATCTACATTATCTGATTTCATGTAAAAGAAAAAATCTAACCAATATGTTCCTGAAATATCGTAAGATTATCATGTTTTTCGTATTATCATGCTCCAATCTAGAATTATTTGATTGGTTCAAATCTCTCTCAAGGATTAATTGTTAAAAATTAGTTAATTTTTGGTTTTGTCACGTCTAGGGTTCAAATTGTAACGGGAGCACAATGTGTAAGGGGTATAGACAAGGAGTTTCCGTTTGACCTTTTTTCAAAATTATGGTGAAAAATATAATTTCTTAATAGAATTTGAACCGTAAAATAAATTAAATTTGTTGTTAAACCTGGCAAAAAATTAAATATCTTCAATCTCTTCGAGTTCTTCCTGTTCTGATGCATATGGTGATATGTGTGGAACAATACCTGAAGCACACATCAAAAATTGCATTGTGTTGCCCAATAGATTTCTTAAGTAAGAGTATTGAAAATTTACTAACTTGTTATGATGAATGATATCATGACGTATTTCGAAAATCTTAATGAATTCATCCCAATTTTTGTGTAAGGGTTTGGTATATGGCATATGTTCACTCTCGTACCAATAATCTGGAGCATATTCTACACTCTCTTTCTGTATTTTTGTTAAAAAATCTTCATCTATGAAATTAGAAAAAACATTATTGATATCTTCAAGTTTGGTGAAACTAAATACTGACACCAATTGATTCTCAAGTGTTTCACTTGTTTTAATATCTGAAAATAAGTTTTTTGTTTTATCTGGATCGTGTCTTGCTAATCTGTGTGATAGATTAAGAAGATATATTTCAAAAACTGAAACAGTTCTAATAATTGAGTAATTTACAAGTGATTTTCTAATTACATCATTAGGATATCTTTTTTTAATTTCTGCTACAATTGGTTTCATTTCATGAACTGCATATACTCTTACTCTGGACCAAAGATGCTCATTTTCAAGAACTGCTTTTAGTTTTTGTTTACTTACAGAGCCTCTTTTTTTATCTCCCATACATCTGATAATTACATGATTTCTTAAATATTATTTTATACCTGTTAAAGAGATTTGTACATATTTTACTTTAACATAGGAGTAATTTTTGGTAGGAAGTGTTTGAAATTATTTTACAGCATATATTTACACTATGTTCAAATCTGTTGAGATTTGACCTAACCAATATTCACAAAATGACTATTGGTATGTGAACCATAATCTTACTATGATTACCAGATGATGATCAATCAAAGTTAAATTATCTTATTATAAAATAAGTTTCTAGAATATAGAATAATTACAACTAGATATTCTATAGTTACTATATCCAACAAGTGTATTATATTTCCCATCTTAGATTAGATGAAACTGATGATTACCATACAGAAAAAATTAACTCTGGTATCAGTATTGGCAATCTCCTTAGTTGCTTTAGTTGGAATGGCGCAACCACAAAGTTTTGCTGAAGAAACTGAAGAGAAACAATACACAAAAGCAAATGACATTGCAATTCATACTGTCTTTGAATTCCGTGAGGCTATAGAAGAATCAGATGGTTTTCAGGTGTATACGCAAATGTCAGGCTTTGATCGTGATTCAGAATCACCTGCTTTCAAATTGGAAGGAGTAATGGATTTTGACAGACCACATCTATACGAAGCTGCAGATGTGTCATTCGAAAGAGGGATACATAACACTCAACACAATTATGGACAATTTGATGTTGATGTTTACCTTCACAAAGACGGTCAAACATTAAGACACTTCAAGTATGCTGATTGTAGTATAGGTGATTACAAAGTTGTTACACTCTTTGACAAAGAAGAAGGATGGACAACAAGTAAGGGCTTTGCAATCATTGATGAATTTGAGTTTGAATGCAGTGGTTATACTCCAAACAACCCATTGATTGACTTGAAGAAAACCAACGGATACCGCGCTGAGACAACAAGTAGTTTAGATTTGAGGGATACTCAAACTTGGTCTGATCTATACAGATAGCCTTAGATGATTGAAAATCAAATATTCCAAAATTTATTGATAATTAATTAAAAAATAAAAAAAGGGATTTGTGCGTTCATTTGAACAAACAAAATACATGATGGAACAAACTGGATAAATCTATCAGCTGCAGATTTTAATAATTATTGTGAAAATGACAATAGTGCCTCAGGCAAAGACATAGAATTAGTAAGTAACAGTGAAAATACTCTTGATTTTGGTACATCAGCAGCAAGTGATGATTGTACCTCAAGTATATTTGAGTCTGATTACTTACCAGGATAGACTATCATGAATAGAAAAAACACAATGCTATTTGGTAGTATTATCATGGTTGCAGTAATTGCAAGTATAGTTTCAATACAAGCTGTTGATTCCATATCTGTCAATAATCTTGATAGAACTTGTATGACTGCCGAAGATAGCAAAAAAATCACTAGCTTTGGATTATATCCAACTGACTTTTCAAACGGTTATTCACTGAAATGTGTGGCCATTGGAAACCCAAATGAAATTGGTGTATTAATATCAAATAATTCAGTTGAATCGACTACATGGTTAGGTGAATCTGTTAATCCATCTGAAGGAAACATTTTCTTACATCAAGTAAATGAAAATGTTCACATTTCAGAAGATGAAAGAGCAGAAATGTTAACAGCTGAACAAAGAATCAAAGAAACCATAGCAGAAATTAAT
The DNA here is from genome assembly GCA_963667665.2 of Candidatus Nitrosopumilus sp. Taxonomy (GTDB): domain Archaea; phylum Thermoproteota; class Nitrososphaeria; order Nitrososphaerales; family Nitrosopumilaceae; genus Nitrosopumilus. Next base: position 866,563 of record OY763927.2, on the reverse strand, counting down.
GAACTTAATCCTGCTAGAAATGCACAATACTTTACAATTAATGGTATGCCTGCATATGGTGTAGAATCTTGTTCAGATTGTGGAACACAAACAGCTGACTTTGGTGATGGTGAAATAATTACTACAACATATGATACAAAATCCAAACTAAAAATCATTAGTGAAGATGGATATAGATACTCATTCTATGGAAATGTTCCACTTGATGATTTAGTGAAATTAGGAAACTCACTACAATAATTTTTTTTCTTTTTAAATTAATAAACGAGTAATTAGGTAAGAGATGATGAATAAATTAATTCCAATTATTGGGATTCCTTTAACTCTTTCAATAATTTTAATGCTAATTGGTTATTCTCTATTACCAGAGTCAACTACAGTAATTAGAGATGTTGTTGATATTGAACCAAATATTGAACCAAATAGTGATCCAGCAGAACTTCAAAAAGTTTTAGATAGTTGTGCTTGCTTCGAATCAGGTGGTGATTGTTATCTCGAAGGACATCAATACTGGAATAATAATACCCACAAGATAAGTAGTATTGACTGTAAATGGCAAACTATTGAAGATGCAGTAATGACCGAAGGAAAAGAAATTTTTTGTGCTGAGAATTATATCAATAATGGAACTCACTGTGTTGATAAATCAAAATACACCTATCCATTTGTAGAATATATTGGACATGATACAGAAAAACATCTAAAAGGTGTATTGGGTAATTGTGCTTGCCAAGAAAGAATCAGTAATAATCCTAATGGCAAAGAAAAATGTCCAGAACCTGCATTAAATTATTCTAACACTACTCATGCAATTGATAACCATACGTGTGAATGGAATATAAAATGAAAAAAATTGTTAATTTCACATTAGTTGTGGGTATGGCCCTAGCTATTTTTGGAATAACTACAGTAATGGTATCTTTGGATTCTAACATTATAAGAGTCGATGCTCTGCCAACCCCAAATTGTACAGTTCACAAAAATGTTAATCCTGAAGCAGGAAAAATGTTATTTCATATGCCAGTAGGAATTCCTGAATCACATACATTAGAGGATAATTATACTGACACAGGATTTGTAGATTTGTACTTTGCAAAAGAACCAATGTGTAGAGACAACGGACTTACACAAACTTTTGCAAATGGGCTAATTCGATATTTCGAAGCTGATCAAACTTCAGGTTTTGATGTGGAAATAGCTGGTGGTGAGAAGCGTTTACAGCTTCTAGTAGATTCAACAAGTTTTCCTGATAGAGTATCTATGGGAAAAGTAAATGGTTTACCAGCTCTTTTCATTGAACCAGGAATGAGAAATACATTAGTTATTGATGAAGATACAAATGAATTGTTAGAAACTCATGAAAATTGGAGTCCAGGGGAAATTCGTGTAGTAGACGAGAAAAATAAAAAATACTATACTATTATGGCTGATTTGCCAGTTTCTCAAATGAAATCAATTTTAGAGAATACATTGGGTTAATCTCCCTCTTTTTTATTTTGATAGTGTAATTTAATTAATAACAATTAATTCTCAAACATACACATGGAGATTATTAGATGAAAATGAATAAAAAAATAATTATCATTAGTTTAGCTATTACAATAATTATTCTATCTACAGTTCCTATCATTGATTATTATGAAACAAAAAAATCAGATGAAGGTGTAAAAAATGCTGATTTAGTAGTAAATTGTGTACCTGTAGGTCCTAATCAGGCAATTCCTACTCTTTTAATAAAAAATAGTACACATCAATTTGATTTAGGAAAATGTATTTGGAATCCAATTAAATAATATTATGAAAACTAGACTTTTGATAGTATCTGCTATCTCATTTGGAATTTTGTTTTCTTTAATTCCTACATCTTTTGCCTTGGTCGTGTCTCATACTCCAGAAGAACTGTATGATATTTACGACATCATTGTATTTGGATCTATTATAGAGTATACCGATGTGGGTACTCACTCTCTTTATGATGTACAAGTAATACGATATCTGAAAAATACTCAATCTGATGAAGTCCTTCATGTTGTTGGATCTGGTGTGCATGATGAGGGAGTTTGGGTTGAAGATTCAACTGTCTTTGAGATTGGAGAAAGAGTAGTGTTGTATTTGGATAATGATGACAATACATTACAGATTGGACCATATTCTTTTTCAACACAATTTGACATTGATAATCCTTATTGGTACTATCCGTACAGGTGGATTGTGGTTCTATCTGTTGCAATTGGAATAATTGGATTTTTGATTTGGAGAAAAAGAAAGTGAAAACTAGATACAAAATAATCACTATTGGAATATCTGTTGCAATTACACTATCTTTGTCATATTATGTAATATATGATCAATCAAATACTAAATGATTACAAGAGTGTAAACCACATGCTCAAGGGAAATATTTCAATTCTTAAAACTTTACAATTTGATCAAATCCCTGAATTATCCAGAGCGTTTTGTCTTGGTGTAGTTTTTGCTGAAATACTAACTCATCTTAATGCTTATTCTTATCCTGAACAACCCGATGAGCAATCAATGCAAGAAGCAAACAAGATGTTTCTGGCGTTTGTAAGAGGGGAATATGAAAACTAGACTTTTGAAAAAACCATCATTATCTACATGTCTAATTATTTTAGGCTCTGTTTTGTTATTCATTTTCTCTGTTGTTTTTCGATTAATTGATGTTCGTTTGATACCTTACAATGATGTTATTCCAATGATTATTTTGTATGGTGGATGGTCAATGTTGGGTATTGGTATTGCAAAAAAACTCTATCACCGAATGACGCTAAAAAATGTTGGGAATAAATGAAAACTAGATACAAAGTAAATATTTTATTTTTAACTAATGCAATAATCGTAGGCATTCTATCTCTAGGAGTGGCATTTTTCACATTAGTGCCATTACTAATGGGGTTTACAGAGCCACAGAGAATCTTATCAGTTGTAACTCAAAATTATGCAATGATCGGTTTATGGTTAATCTATTTTGTAAGTATTGCTTTTCTGCCAATAACTTTCAAAAAGAAAGATAAAAAATGGAAAATTACATACTGTATTTTTGTAGTTGGCATTATAATTTTTGTACTTTTTATCACTGGAATATTTTCCTGTTGGGAATCTGAAATATTGAGGTTTTTTGGAATGGATTACAATGACAGGCTAAGATGTTAAAATGAAAACAATTTATCTAATTCTAATGGTTTCTGGTTTAATTTTTGGAGGCTTGTTTGTGATTATGGGTAATGCAGCAAATTGGATATTTTGTATTGCATTTTACATTATTGATTTACCAAATCATGAAGTTTTCGTATTTCCTGATTTTGAAAATTGTGGGAGATAATATCCTAACTATGTTTTTCTAATATCAGAATATTTTTGTATATCTGTAGACACTGATTTGATTTGTATCTCACAAATTTATTGTTTACAGGTAAGAATCTATCAATAGAATTATTGGCTTGATTGAATATCTAAAATCTAAGTGAACTAGATTGGATCCTAATGAAATGATTATGCCGCGTATTTATCTTGATACGAATCATTGGATTGAATTATTCGATATAATTAAAGGACAAAAAAATAATGATTCTGTAAAAAAATTATATAAAAATTTAATTAAATTAAGAGATGGTAATCGTATAAAAATTCCATTTTCTGCATATAATTATTTTGAATTGTTAAAATATAAAAACATACAACGACGGAATGAAATAATAGATTTTATGATTGACACATCTAATGGATGGTATTTCAGACAAATTGATTTCTATTTTAAATATGAGATCCTGAATGTCTGTTTTCGAAAAATAAAAAATAATTCATATTATAATCTCTACGACAAATTACTTACAAATCGATTTGATCATCTTTTTCCAAACATTTCTCACACCATAGTGCCTAAAGATGAAAGTACTTCATCACCAGAAGAAATTGAAAATGCTACTAAAATATTTGAAGAATCCGACAAAAATACGGAACATATGAAAGTCATGTTTAAAGATGAATTTCCAATTTCATTTGCCAAAACTATTGATCACGATATCGAAAAATTATCTACTACCATTGAAAGGGATCGAATAAATCATTATGATGAAGTATCTGACACCACTTATGATAAATATACAAAACTAAAATGGTTCGTGAAATTAGTTGTTCCTACATTAAGCGAATTTCTCTTAGAACACAAAATTAATCCTAAATTATTCCTAAGTGATAAAAAAGAAATGAATGATATGTTGTCTAAAATGCCTTCATTAGATGCGTTTGTTGAATTAAGCTACACTCGTGATAAATCTTCTAAAGAAAGAACGGTGAAAAAAAACGATTATTATGATATTTGTCATTTTGCAACGGCTCTTCCTTATTGTGATGTTATAATTGGTGAAAAAATGTTTGGTAATATCAGCCAACGTACAAAATTAGATAGAAAAAATTATTGTTTAATTTTTAGTTCTCTTTCTGAATTTGCAGGAAAGAATTTAGTTGAATTAATTAGAACAATTTTAAATTCAAAAGGAAAAAAATTAAAAAGACTTTACTTAGTTCCAACTTGATAACTACTCTTAGATGATCTAGGTGTTTGGTAGAATATCCATCATGCTAAAAATTAACAAAAACTGAAATATGCCGATCTAAAATGCCTACTTAGGTTGGTCAATAAACTTAGATTAATATAATTAGTAATTTTTTTGCAAATTAGAAACCAATTGCTAGTAATTTTTGATGTTGAAGGTGTTTTGTATGATGAAGAATACCTTCCAATTCTTTCAGAAAAACTCAACAAAGAAGATGAGATTTGGGAAATTACTAAACAAGGAATTCAAGGAAAAATCAATTGGGAAGAAGGACTTAAGACTAGAGTTGCTGCTTTGAAAGGACTTGATGAAAAAACTTGTCAAGAAGTAGCTGATTCATTACCAATCATGACTGGCGCAAAGGAAGCTTGTAGAGTCTTAAAAGCTGCTGGATGGAAACTCATGGCAATATCTGGTGGCTTTACTCTGATGATGGAAAGATTACAAAAAGAATTAGACCTTGATTATGTTTTTTCTAATGAATTAATATTCAAAGATGGAAAACTTGATGGTGTAAAAATTAATGTTGATTCTAATAAAGCAAAATCTGCAAAAATAAAAATTGCAGAATGGGGTGAGAAGAAAGAAGACATTGTTTGTGTTGTAGATGGTGCAAATGATGTGAAATTATTTGATATTTGTGGGTTAAACATTGCTTATCGGGCACAAGATATAGTCAAGGATTTAGCTAGCACTATTTTGGAAGAAAAAGATCTATCCAAGATTTTGGACATTATTAACAAGCACTTCAAGTTGGAATTAGAAACTACTACTGCATAACAATTTTTTAGTCCCTTTCTTTAGTAATCTTAATTGCAAATTATTCCAATATACATTGAAAAAGAGATTGAACCATTAGATGATATTTCTAAATTAATTTTAAATTCTTTTGAGATATGTGATGACGATATTCTTGTTGTAGCACAAAAAATTGTCTCAAAACAAGAAGGACGAATTGTTGATTTGTCAACTGTAATACCTTCATTATTATCAGAAGGTATTGGTTCTCAATATCAAAAAGATCCTAGAGTCATTGAATTAATTTTATCAGAATCAAAAAAAATCGTTAGAATGAAAAATGGAATTATTATTGTTGAGACTAATAATGGAACTATTTGCGCAAATGCTGGTGTAGATGAAAGTAATGTAAAAGAAGGGCATGCAACTTTACTTCCAATTAATTCTGATATTTCTGCACAAACAATACGTAATAAAATCCAGGAACAAACAAACAAAAATGTGGCAGTAATTATCTCTGACACCTTTGGTCGTCCTTTTAGAATGGGTCAAACTAACTGTGCTATTGGAATTTCAGGGTTGAATCCTATCTTAAATTATGCTGGAACATTAGATTCTTTTGAAAAAATTTTACGTATCACTGAAATCGCAGTTGCTGATGAACTTTCTGCTGCTGCTGAATTAGTAATGGGAAAAGCCTTGAAATGCCCTGTGGCAATAATCCGTGATTATTCATTTAAGATGGAAGATCATGTGATTGATAAATTAATTCGCCCAGAAAATGAAGATCTTTTTAAATAAACTTCAAATTTTTTTCAATAGGATTATAATCTAAACAGGGGCATTTATTGTGAAAAATGTCAATAAAGACTGAATTACATTGTCACAACTCCTTTTCAAATTTTCATCTTGGGTACAAGGAACCACCATATGATTGTGATATTTCAATCCGAGATCAACTAGAACAATCATATGAATTGGGATTAGATGCAATTTTTGTTACAAACCATAACACTCTAGATGGATATGATCAGCTGTTAGAATACAAAAATGATCATGCCAAATTCAAAAACATTGACATCTTTCCAGCTGAGGAGATCACAACTGATACTGGCGCACATGTTCTCGCATATGGAATTCATGATACAATTGCAGCCGGAATCTCTCTTGAAGAGATAATTGATGAAGTATCAAAGCAAGGTGGAGTATCGTCTGCTCCTCATCCATTTAGTCTAATCGATGCGTTACGTGATAATGCCAAAAAATGTGACATGGTTGAAGTTTTTAACAGTAACAATGTTGATTTACTATCTAATGCACGTGCAGCTCAATTTGCATTGGATAATAAGATGATTCAAGTGGCAGGTAGCGATTCACATGTCTTATCTACTCTTGGCAGATGTGTTAATGTTATTGATTCTGAAAATAATCTTGATGATATTTTACATGCAATGAAGCATGGTAAAATTGAAATTTCTCAAACTGGTTATGCATTAGAAAACGAAATGCTTGACCATCTTAAATACCAAATTAACACCTCGAGAGAATACATAGCAGACTATATTTCTGAATATTATCCACATTCAAAATGGTTCTCTACTCTATTACTCAAAATTTATGATTCATATCCAAATAGTCCTATGTGGCTTATGTGTTACAAAATTATGCTTTACTTCCTGAAACGAATTTCACAAAAAATCAATTTCCAAAATAAGGACCCAAGTTTCATGAAAGAGAGAAACCTTGCTACTATGTTCAAAATGTCATTGTAAATAATAGTAGGATAAGCTAAATTGAACTAAAACACAGACCCTTTTGCGGCTTTGTAACAATTTCAAATTTCAAGATCATCTTTAACTAACTTCATGACGTAGTTGATTGTTGGACATGAAGAAGAAAAACTTGTACCTATTGAGGATTTAAGAATAATGGCAACTAAAGAAAAAAAATGTGAATTTTGTGGTTGTAGAAGTGGGAGTACAATTTGTTATTATAATTGTGGATGTCATAAACCAAAAGATGAAAAGGTGATACCTAAGAAATGAAACCTGTAACAATTTCAAGATCATGTTAGCTGTAGCTACTCTCTTTGTTAAATTGAAGTAGATTTTAATATGACAAAACGCTCTTTGTGAATTAGATATCATGTCTGAATCAACTGAAAAAAAATTAGATGCAACAGGATTGTTTTGTCCTGAACCAGTGTTTAGAACAAAAATTGAAATTGAAAGAATGCAAGTTGGTGAAACTCTAATTGTTTCTGCAGATGATCCAGCAGCTGAAGATGATATTTCAAGATGGGTTACAAGAACTGGCCATGAATTAGTCAACATGTCTAAAGATGGAAATGTAATAACATTTCAAATTAAAAAGGTGAAATAACCACAATTATGACTACTGTTACTGATACAGATGTGTTAAGTCGAGTAGGTAACACATCTCTTGTGAAATTAGATTCTCTTTCTAATAATAACACTAAATATTTTGCAAAATTAGAAGGTAACAATCCATTTGGTTCTGTTAAAGACAGAGCTGCATATTGGATGATAAAAGATGGTGAAGAACGAGGAATTTTAAAAAAAGGAAAGAGTATCATTATTGAACCTACTTCTGGAAATACTGGAATCGCATTAACTGGAATCGCCAATGTGTTGGGATACAAAGTTGAGATAGTTATTCCAGAAAAAGTTAGTAATGAAACAAAGGAAATAATCCGAAACCTTGGCGCTAAAGTATTTGAGACAAGTGATGATTTGTGTCCAAAAGTTGGTGCTGGGACTGACCAAAGTATTGCACTTGCAACATCTATCGCATCATCAAGACCTGATACATATTATTCTCCAAATCAATATGCCAATGAAGCAAATTTCAAAGGACATTATGTTGGAACAGGTCCTGAAATTTGGAAACAAACTGAAGGAAAAGTAACTCATTTCTTTGCTGGTGTAGGAACTGGCGGTACCATTACTGGAATTGGTGCTTTTCTAAAAGAAAAAAACCCTGATGTGAAAATAATTGGATGTCAACCACAACAAAATCATTTAATTCAAGGATGGAGAAACTTTGAAGAATCTGCAAAACCAGATTTATTTTTGAAACGAGAAAATATTGTTGATGACTGGGTCTCTGTAGATAATAAAGAAGCATTTTCAGTAGTAAAAGAAGTATTTGAAAAAGAAAAACTTTTGATCAGTCCTTCATCTGCAGCAGTTTATGCCTGCATGAAAAAATACTTTATTGAGGGAGATGCATGTGTGGTTGGAATTTTTGCTGATGATGGACGAAAATTTAGGAGTGTTTATGCTACACAAAATGTTATGACTGAGCAAAAATTTGATAATGCCCTCAAAGAAGCCCAACATATGTCTGAATTGGCATACTGATTGTGTTATTCTAGAATTTTCTTTAGATGTTTTTCATAAAATTCTCTAAATGATGTGTTAATATCCATTTCAAGTCTGAGACATTTGTTTCCATGTTCAGTTACTTGATCTCTGAGTTTTCTGCTCCATCGACTTTGCTGTTTGTCTTTAGTATCTACAATTGATGGGTTTTCTCTGATTTTTTCCATGATTTCAATTAATGTTAATCCAAGTTGATGAAATTTACTGGTACTTAATAGAAATATTTGCGCTTCTTCCTTGTTAATTAAATTCATCAAAGAATATACTTGATTATAATATTTCATTCCCATTTCATTATATTTTTTAAAATCATCAATTCTTTTTTGCCAATATTCTTTGCTGGGTTTTTCTTCTATCTTGTAACTGAACTGGACTTCAGATAATTCCATTCCTAATTTTGCTAGTTTATCACTATGTGTTTTAGCTGATTTTTTTAGATTTTCATTCTTATCACTCATAAAACTCAGTACCTTTACTTTTAATGAAGAGTTTAAACCTTTGATTTTTCCCAAGTCTCATTTGATTTTTTTGAATAAAACATTATGCACTTCTCACAAAATGAATCCCATTCATCAATTTCTAATTTTTTTAAAAATTCTAATGTCCATTTGTATGTGGGTTTTTTTCTGTATTGAAATTGCTGAATAGTATAGATGTCTTTTTCATAAAATTTATTCAAACATTTTTTACATTGGGCATTTTTCATTCTTGTTTGTCAGCACTTTCTGTAAGATACTTGTCAACATCAATTGCTGCCATACAACCATATCCTGCAGCAGTAACTGCCTGTCTATAATTTCTATCATGTACATCTCCTGCAGCAAAAACCCCTTCCACGCTAGTGTGTGTTTTATTCTTTAACACAACATATCCATTATCATCTAACTCAATCTGGTCTTTGAATAGATCTGTGTTAGGTACGTGTCCAATTGCCACAAAAAGACCTCCAACATCAAGTGTTGTTTCTTCATTTGTTTTTAGATTTTTTAGAACTGCTTGTTGCATTTTTTGGTCTCCTTTGATGTCAATTACTGCCGAATCCCAATGAAATTTTATTTTTTCATTGTTAAATGCCCTTTCTTGCATTACTTTACTTGCACGTAACTCACTTCGTCTATGAACCAAATGAATCATTGAAGCAAATTTTGTTAGAAATGTTGCTTCTTCTATTGCAGAGTCTCCTCCTCCTGCAACAATTAGTTCTAGATTTCTAAAGAATGGGCCATCACATGTAGCACAATATGAAACACCTTTTCCAGCAAATGTCTTTTCTCCTTCTAATTCTAGTTTTCTGGGATTTGCACCTGTTGCAATAATTATTGCACGTCCTTCGTATTCTTCAGTTGCTGTGAGAACTTTGTAAGGTTTACGTCTAAAATCTACGTTAACTGCTTCATCATCAATAATTGTCGTTCCCATTTTTTGACATTGTTTTCTCATGTCAATCATCAAATCTGGACCCATTATCGCATTTTCAAATCCAGGATAGTTTTCAACTTCTGTGGTGTTGGCTAGTTGTCCTCCAGGTAGTATTCCTGATAAAATCAAAGTATCATAACCTGCTCTAGAGCAATAAATTCCTGCTGTATATCCTGAAGGGCCTGCACCAATTATTACTACATCAAATTTTGTTTTTGTATTATTTGGAATCTTTGGGCCTTCATCTTTTGTTTCAAGTACTGTTGCGCCATCATCTGCTGACATCATGATAATTCATATTCGCATGCTTCAATAATTTAAGTCAATATCCTCTTTAGATTTCAGAAATAAGATCTGTATCTAATGACTTGGATTTTTTAATTCATCTAAAATTTCTTGATGTTTTTTACAAAATTTTTTGTTTTCTAATTGTGAGAAAAAAAGATCTTTCTGCCAGTGAGCATTAAATAATCTGCAATCTTTATGTGCACAAAATGCTTCTCCTGTTTCATAATAAATTATGGCTTGCAATAGGTACCCCTCTGTAATTTCTGATATTCGTGAATCATGATATTCTAAAAATTCCCCTTTGTATTTTTTCTTGATTTCTCCGACTTTGTTCTCAGAAAAATTTGTCATTAAATCTAGATAGTATTGTTTTGGTTTTGCTGGTGCTTCTATCATTCCTGTTGTTGAAATTATTGTAGGGTTGGAACCAATTATGGCTCTTGCATGATATCTAAAGTCATTCTCATCAAATGTACATGTAAGTTTATTTGTAAAAACAATATGTAGTGTATCACTATTATTTTCATTGCTTGGGATTAATTCACTAATTACATTATGAAATTCAAATCCATCATATAATGTCATTTCTTTTTTTTCTGACATGTCTTTGTTTTCTTTTTCAATTCGTATGTCTTCTGCAGATGGAACATGTTTTTCAAAAGGTTTTTTTAAATTAAAAATTCTACAACATGCCATTTTTTTGGCTATGTTATCATTTGTATGTTGAAATATGCTTTCTCTTACCTCAATTTCAATTGAAAATATTTCTTTGAGAAATTTTTTTAATCTTTCTAATTGAATTTCAGGAACAGTAGGCTCATCATATAGAATTATTTTACAAGTTTTCAATAAAGATCCATTCGTTTTAATGGCTTATCTTTCTAACTCTTTGATTTTTTCTGCTGTAATTTCTGCTGCTCTTTTACCTGAGAATAACATTGAACCAAATGTTGGCCCCATTCTTGCTAGTCCATGTGTTTCAGTAACTGACATGCCTGCAGCAATTAATCCTGGATACACTTCACCTGTCTTATGAACAACGTGTTCTTCTCCCTCATTAACAAACATTGGTTCCATTCCTTTCCATTTTGCTAGTCCTCTATCAACTAGTCTTTTTACAGCTACAGAATCATGACCTGAGGCATCAATGATTATTTTAGATTCTAAAGCAATTGGGTCAACACATGTAATGTTTCGTGGTAGTGCTGAAACTGGCATCCAATTGACTACAATTCCTGTAACTCTTCCATTTTTTAATACTAAATCATCAAACTTTGTAAGTTGAAGAAATTTTACTCCTGCATCACATGCAGCTGCAATTAACTTTGATACTGCATGTGGCCCTGGCGTTAGATACAATCCCTCTGCAACTTTTTTGTATGGCACTCCCAATTCATCCCAAATTTTTTGTGCAGGTTCTCTTACTGTGACAGGATTCATCATGTATCCTCCTAACCAATAACCTCCTCCAAGGTAGTTATTTTGTTCAATAACTAGAACTTTGTAACCCATGTTTGAAAGCTCTCTACTTGCTGTTAATCCTGCAGGTCCAGCACCAATAATGATTACGTCTGATTCTGCTCTATCAATTAATACATCATGAAATTCATTTGCAATTGCACGTGTAATTTCAACTTCACGTACATCGGTAAATATTTTATTAGATTCTTGTGCAACTGTTGCTTCTTGCATATGAGTTTCATTCTGTGAACCAATTAATACTTTCTCACAATTTTTTTAAAAAATTAGGTAGTACTAATGGGTTCTATCTAATTGCGATAAACCCTGAAGTGAAAAACAGGAAAATTATGTACTTTGCTGAAAATTTTTCTCCTAAAACTTCCATATATCATAAATTTATAACCAAATCCAAAGGAATTTCTTTGTAATGACTACATCTGATCTGAAACAATCTAGACCTGACTCTGTAAGACCTAACATCAATTGGGCTAGAATGGAAGAGGCAGACAATTTTGCAAAGACCGTAAAATTATTCCGTCAAGGAAAATATGATAAGGATAGTTTTAGAAGATTTAGACTTCAACATGGGGCATATGGTACTAGAATGACTGGAGATTATGCCATGGTTAGAATCAAAATTCCTGCAGGTGAAATTTATCCACATCAACTTGAAAAAATATCTCAACTAAGTGAGCAGTTTTCAATAGGTAGTGCACACTTTTCAACAAGAGAGAACATTCAACTTCACTGGGTGGTTCTTGAAGATGTTTCAGAGATTTTTAGAGGACTAACTGAAGTTGGTCTTACATCAAGAGAAGCATGTGGAAATACAGTAAGAAATGTTATGTGTAGTCCTTTGTCTGGTGTTTGTCCAGCTGAAGAATTTGATTCAACTCCATATGCGCTTGCAACAGCGAGATTCTTTTTGAGAAACCCAATGGCTCAAAATCTTCCACGTAAATTCAAATTCAATTTTACTTGTTGTGAAAAACATGGAATGGTAAGAATGGTTGACGTTGGATTAATCCCTCAGATTCGAGAAGTTGACGGAATAACTCAAAGAGGTTTTAAAATCTTTCTTGGAGGGGGATTGGGAAATAAATCATTTGTTGGACATCAATTAGAAGAGTTTACTCCTGAAGAAGATTTGGTTTACACTTCAATGGCTGTAGTGAGAATTTTTGATAGACTTGGTGATAGAAAAAATATGGCAAGAAATAGAATGCGTTATCTTGTAAATGATATGGGATGGGAAAAATTCCAAAATCTAGTTCTAAAAGAAAGAGCAATTGTAAGAGCTACTCAGTCTGTAATTACTCAATTAGAAGTTGATCATACCACAAATGAAATCAAACGACCAATTAGAATTTCTGATGAAAGTGGTCAAGCCGCACCTGAAGGTTATGCAAGATGGCTCAAAACAAGTACCGTTAAACAAAAACAATCTGGTTATCATTCTGTCTTTATCGCACTTGAGGCAGGAGATATCACTGCGAGTCAACTTGATGCATTAGCAGATATCATTCGTGACTTTTCTGCTGAGGGTAAAGGTCGATTCGGCTTTGTACAAAATGTGGCATTACGTTATGTTCATGAAGATGATCTGACTCGTTTGTACACTCATCTTCTAGATGTAGGACTGGCAAAAACTGGAGCGTTAACAATGACTGCTCCGATTGGCTGTTCAGGAACAACTTCTTGTAATCTTGCATTAACAAATTCACATAGATTATCAAAAGAAATTCAAAGAAAGCTCCTAGAGTTAAAATTTGACGAAGATGATGATTTGACTAATTCTTCAATTAAGATAAGTGGATGTCCAAACTCTTGTGGCCAACATGGAATTGCAACTATTGGCTTCTTTGGAGGCGGAGGACGTGTTGGAAAAGACATGTATGCTAATTATCAGATGTCTTTAGGTGGACGCTCTGATGGTGACACAATGTTAGGTCAAACATGTCTTAGAGTTCCTGCAAAAAGAGTAATCTCTGTAATTCTAAAAATTATTGAACTATTCAAACAAAATAAGAAATCTGATGACACTCTTCAATCTTGGATTCACAGAGTTGTAAATAATAATGAAGACTCTGAGATAAAATCAATTAATGATATCAAAAAAGTTTTAGAACCCCTGGTAATTCCTCCAACAAAAGAAGAAGATCCAGACTTTTACCTTGATTATGGTGATGATACTAGTTACCATACAAAAACTGGAAAGGGTGAATGTGCTGCTTGACAGAATCTGGTAAAATAACAACGGATGTTGACTCTTTACGATCAGAAATAAGAGACAAAAGTGTTCGAGTAATTGATGTTAGACGAGAAGATGATTACAAACAAGATCATATTCCAACTGCTGTAAATTTACCCCTAGCAAATCTATTGTCTGACGATAGTCCAGAAAGTATTTTGAAACTCATAAACAATATTGGGATTGATAATGAAACACCTGTTGTAGTTTATGATGACACTTTTGGTGCTTTGGCATCAAGAGTAGCTTGGACTTTGGAATACATTGGACATTCTGATGTAACTTTACTTGAAACTACTTACAGTAATTGGAAATCACTAGGATTGGAAAATGATTCTGATGTTCCTGAAATACAAAGCAAAGAGCACTCTATGAATCTACAACCAAATATTTTGGCAACTGCTGATTACCTGGAAAGTGCAAAAGAGCGAGATGATGTAATCTTGATTGATAATAGGGAGCGTTTGAATTTTCTTGAACAACACATTCCGGGAGCAATTAGTATACCTTATCGAACGCTTGCCAGTAACGACAAAATTTTACGCCCAAAAGAAGACATGAAGCGTTTACTTGAAAATCGAGGCATAACTGGAAATTCCGAAATTATTACTTATTGTGGTAGTGTGGGTACTCTTTCTGGATTAGCATATTATGCATTAAAATCTGTAGGACTACCTAATGCAAAATTATATGTTCGCTCTTTTAAGGAATGGAAAAATCTTCAAAAACCTACTGCAAAACAAGAAGATGCTACTTATTGGGATTTGTCTGCAGAATAATTATGCAATCTCATTTCTGAGTTTTTTAGTAATTGTTACTTCTATGTTATCAAACAATGTTAACATTTTATCTTTGTTATCCACTAGATAATCTTCTCCTCTATCTTTTAATCTAATCTTCCATAATCTTATCTCTCTGTGTTCATCTAAGAACATTTCAATCATCTGCTCACCTGATTTTTCAATATCTGTGAATTCATCAAAAGCGTCCATAGTTTTCTGTATGTCTTTTTCTTCTATTGCCTCTTTTGCCGATTGAATTGCACTACTAAGTTCTTTTAAATTCTTAATTGGTCTTGGTAATGTTTTTCTTGTAATCCCAAATAATCCCTTTCTTTCGTTTCCCATTCTTTCTGCAACGTTAGGTGCAAGATCATAGATTGGAATTTTACTTAGACCATCACGCTTTTCATTTTGTACTAAAAGTCCTTTTTCTAATAATTTTTTTAATCCTGTTTCTGCGTCTACTCTATCAAGATATGTTGTCCAGACAATTGCACCAAGTGTATGATATCCTTGTCTAACTGATTCTAACACTACTACTTCTTGAATTCTTTTGAATCCTTCTTCAATTCTTACATTTTTAAAGTCAAAGTCTCTAATTGATCTTCTTGCATTTTTAACATCAATCTCAATTGAACGCTTCAATGCTTCTAAAGAATCTGGTACTTGATTTAGTAATGATAAGAAACAAGCTTTGTTGTACCAAGCCATTCCATATGTTGGCTCAGATTCTATTGCTTTTTCAACTTCATCTAATGCTTTGGCATATTTTTTTTGTTCATAATGTACAAGTCCTTTAAGATTCCAAACTTCTGGATTTGTAACATCAATATCTAAAATTTTATCATATATTCTAATTGCTTCATTGTGATCACCTAAATGAAATCTTGCATAACCTAATTTCATCAAAGTCTCTACACTGTTAGGATCAATTCTTAATGCTTGTTGAAATAACTCACAAGCATCTTCAAGTTTTTCATCTGCCATACGGTTAATTCCTTTTTTGAACAACCTTTTGCGATTATAGTCTGCATCAACTAGACTGGTCTCTTTTACCTTGACTTTTTTCACTTTTGATTCATCTACTTTTGGTTCATTTTTTTCAGTTGATTTCTTTCCGAATAATTTCTTCACTAGCTCAAAGTGCAATTTTGTCTAGATAAATACCATCCTTATGGGCTTGAGATTGTTTGTGCTGGATTTTCAAAAAGACTATGCGATCTAAATACAGAAATACTTGAAATATGCACAAACGAATGTGTCATCTCAGTCCAGAATCGAAATTCAAGGACAGGCACCCTTTAAACAATCAGGTGTGTACGAAACACAAATTGCGATAACTGATAGTAAACCATCCGAAGATTCAATCAAAAATAAGCAATTTTCATCTTTGTGGCGAGGTAATTTTCACCTTAGAGTAAAAGATGGTGTGTTTTCTCAAACAATAGGGTCTGCTGAAAATCCACTTCCATCATCAATAAACAATCTTGATAAAATTTGGATTGTTGTAACTGATCTATTTTCTTCATTATACACTGTATTTGATGTTCCTTTGGGAAAACCAACTAGACAATCAAAAACTGAAACTAGAACAATTCCTGAAAGTCCAAAAACAAAACGCTATACAAAATCAAATGCTTTTGTTGGTGCTACTGGTCCACAAGGTTCTCCTGGTGACAAAGGTTCACCAGGTTCACAAGGTACTGCAGGAGACAAAGGTCCTGACGGAATCTTCGGTCAGCCAGGTGACAAAGGTACACTTGGTGACAAAGGTCAGCCAGGTGATAAAGGAATTACTGGAGACAAAGGAGTTACTGGCGATAAAGGAGATAAAGGTGACAAAGGAATTGCAGGTCCACTCGGTGACAAAGGAGGCAAAGGTCCAACTGGTTCTATTGGAGAAAAAGGTCCAACTGGAATTAAAGGTCCACTTGGCCCATCAGGAGAAAAAGGACCAACCGGCCAACCCGGTGACAAAGGAGCATTTGGATTAAGAGGTTCTCCAGGAGAAACTGGTGACAAAGGTTCACAAGGTTCTACTGGCGACAAAGGATTAACAGGTCCAACTGGTATACCTGGAGGAAAAGGCTCAACTGGAATAACTGGTGTTCAAGGTGAAAAAGGAGTTCAAGGACTTCTTGGTTCTATTGGGGAAAAAGGCTCAACTGGTTTAACTGGTCCTATTGGAGAAAAAGGTTCTTCTGGTCTTACAGGTCCAACCGGAGAAAAAGGTAACAAAGGTCCTGAAGGTTCTACAGGTGATAAAGGTCCACAAGGTCCACAAGGTCCTGGAGGATCTAAAGGTCTTACGGGAGTTTCAGGTCCACAAGGAGAAAAAGGTGATAAAGGTCCACTTGGTCCACATGGAGAAAAAGGTTCTACTGGTCTCCTTGGTACACCCGGAGAAAAAGGCCCACAAGGCCCACAAGGCTCTCAGGGTGAACGAGGTGTAACAGGTCCACCCGGAGAAAAAGGCCCACAAGGCCCTCAAGGAATTCAAGGTCCTCAGGGTGAACGAGGTCCAAATGGCCCAATCGGTCCTGCAGGTGAACAAGGTACTATAGGTGAACAAGGTCCAATCGGTCAACCAGGTCCACGAGGTCCACCAGGTCCACCCGGAGAAAAAGGTCCTTCAGGAGGAATATCATCTGAACAAAAAACAATTTTCAAAGAACTATTAGAAATTTTAACTACCAAAAACATCATCACAACTGAAGAACAAATTAAACTAATGAGTTATCTTTACTAATCGGATTAAACAGGTAATTATAATGAGTGAAAAACCAAATAAAATTGAATTTGAGATATTAGATTACAAACGATTAGAAAATGATTTTGTATCTTTCACGTTAGAAGATGGTACTGTAGTTAAAGTTAAAGTTGATTTGGATCGAGTAGGAAAAGCTGTAAACTACAAAAATCCCGATGACACTCCTCATTATGCAATT
The DNA here is from genome assembly GCA_963667665.2 of Candidatus Nitrosopumilus sp. GTDB lineage: Archaea > Thermoproteota > Nitrososphaeria > Nitrososphaerales > Nitrosopumilaceae > Nitrosopumilus. The sequence goes on along the minus strand of OY763927.2, from coordinate 848,695 downwards.
AGTACTGCTATCAAATTATCAATTGTACCTCCCGACAAAAAATTCTCAGTAGAAAAAAAATCTGTTAAAGGAACAAACACACATCCTCCAGGACAAATGTTTAGTTAACACTAGTTAAGAATTTAGAAAAAGGAAAAACAATTCGTCGTCTAAATGACGATTGTTAGTTTTTTTAACGAGATTATCGTTTACGTTTAGCTGCTTTTCTTTTTGGAGCTGCTTTTCTTTTTGGAGCTGCTTTTCTTTTTGGAGCTGCTTTTCTTTTTGGAGCTGTTCTTTTTGGAGCTGCTTTTCTTTTTGGAGCTGCTTTTCTTTTTGGAGCTGCTTTTCTTTTTGGAGCTGCTTTACGTTTAGCTGCTTTTCTTTTTGGAGCTGCTTTACGTTTAGCTGCTTTTCTTTTTGGAGCTGCTTTACGTTTAGCTGCTTTTCTTTTTACTGCCATTGCTGAGTCGACATTTTCATTGTTTTTCAGTGGTTAAACTAAAAAAAATTACACAAATTGATAACATATAATCAAGTGATTTTTTTGGATTTATTGATCGTAATTTTTTAATAAACACTTTCTGCAGATGGTCTTCTTCCTTGCAACCAACTAATTTTGCCACAAATTGTACATTTGTATTTTCTTCTACGTTTGTATGTGGCCATTTTGGGAAGAAAAATTAATTCTTGTTTTGTTTTTGTCATACAAAATGTACACCATCTGTTCTCAGTTTCTTGATTCATGTTTTTGTATCATGTTCCACGTTTCTTGATAATTGTTAATACATCCTCATCTAGTAAAATGTGACTCAAACCAACTCTTTGTCCCCCAAACTTTACACTTTTACCCCAAACCAAACTATATCTGAATTCTCTTCTTAATCTTCGATGTAGTTTATTACAAATATCTTCAACCGTATCTCCTTCTCTTGCAATTAATGGTTCTATGAAATCAGTTTCTCCACCTTTGGGTCTCATGTAAATTCTAATGAATTTTAATTTCTCATAGATCTTTTCTTTGAGTAATTCAATATTGATATTTGAATTTGCAGATACCTCAATCACATCTGATTTTATTTTAGTCTTTAACTCTTTTAGAAATGCTTTATCCACTAAGTCAATTTTGTTTAAAACAGTTATTGCTTTTGAATAACTAATATTTCCAGCAACATGATCTGCTAATTGCTCTGATGTAATGTTTTCTCTAATTACAACACGTGCACTAACTATACCATAAAGATGTAAAATATCTTTGAGATGTTTTTCTGTAATCTTTGTTAGTCTCACTTGTTGTGCAACTGCAATTCCTCCCATTGGTGCTTTTTCAATTGTAATGTTTGGCGGTAATTGATTAAGTCTTATCCCAATATTTCCTAATTCATTTGCTAACACATCTTCATGATATGGTTGAAACACATCTAATAGAAGCACTACCAAATCTGCTGTTCTTGCAACAGATAAAATTCTCCTTCCTAGTCCTTTACCTGTGGATGCCCCTTTGATAATTCCTGGAAGGTCTAAGACTTGGATTTTTGCTCCTCTGTATGTCATCATTCCTGGAACTACGGTAAGTGTAGTAAATGTAAAAGCACCAACAGTGGATTTTGCCCCAGTCATTTTATTTAGTAATGTGGATTTTCCAACACTTGGTAATCCAATAAATACAATTGTTGCATCCCCTGTCCTTCTGACATCAAACCCATCTTGTTTCATGCCTGATTTTTTAATGACGTTCTCTTCTTGCTCTCTCTTTAATTTCGCAATCTTTGCTTTGAGTAAACCAATGTGGTGCTCTGTTGCTTTGTTAATCTGAGTTTTTGCCATTTCGTCTTGAATGGATTTGATCTTTTCAGGAATTCCCAATACTGTTCATCTCCTGCAACATTCTTTTCAAATAAAACCGTACTACTTTACTTACGCAGCAAATATTATTCGGTTTGTAAAACAATTTGTATGAAAAAGAGAACGTTTGCAGTGGATATTGATGGCACTATTACTGAAAATGGTAGGGGTCGAATACATTTGGATGCGCTTGAAGCATTAAGACATCTAACTAAAATGGGGCATAACGTGATTTTTGTAACTGGTCGATCATCTGTTGAAGGATTCTTACTATCTGTTTTTGGTGGAACTACAAAAATCGCTGTTGGTGAAAATGGTGGATGTATCACCCTAGATTCTAATGAGCATATTTTATTAGGAAATATTGAAGAATGCAAAAATGCATTTCAAATAATCAAAAGTAATATTGATAATGTTAAAGAAAAGCCTGTTTTTCCTAGAATGACTGAAGTTGTTTTAGAGAGAACATTTGATCTGGATCTTGCAAGAACTGTAGTATCTGAAAATAATCTTAATGTCGAACTATCTGATAGTCAATATGCTTATCATATCAATTCTTCTGGAATTAACAAGGGTACAGGATTCAGTGAAATTATGAAGAAATTATCTATTTTACGTGATGATGTAATAGCTATTGGTGATAGTGCGACAGATATTCCATTGTTTAAGGTTGCAAAAACAAGTATTGCCTTGGGAAATGCATCTGATCAAGTAAAATCTGAGGCTTCAATGGTAGTTTCAGCAAAGGCCGGTGATGGTGTTCTTGAGGCACTAGATAAATTAGCACCTAAATTATCTGAGATGTAAGATGACATTCAAATCAATTATTGATGAAATTGAAAATAATCTAAACAAAATACTCGATGAACTCTCAATATCTGCTGTAAACTATACTGTAGAGCCTGCAAAACCTGGTTTTGGTGATGTATCCTCTAATGTTTCATTCTTGCTTGCAAAACAACTCAAAAAAAGTCCTAAAGAAATTGCAGAGATGTTATCTGAAAAATATCAATATTGTTCTAGCACACTTGTTTTGAAAACTGAAGCACATCCATCAGGATATTTGAATTTCTTTGCTAATTGGGAAAAATTATCTCAATTGATTCTATCTGAATCTCATCTTCATGAATTTGGTGATGTTGATATTGGAAAGAATTCTACAATTGTAGTAGAGCATACAAGTGTAAATCCTAACAAATCTCTTCACATTGGACACATTAGAAATATCATAATTGGTGATTCTATTTCTAGGATTTTAAAAAAAGCAAATTATAAAGTTAATGTTCTAAACTATATTGATGATTCTGGCCTTCAAGTTGCTGATATAATACTTGGATTCAAACATCTTGGCTTTGATGAAGAACCACCTGATGGAAAGAAATTTGATCATTATTGTGGAGATGATGTATATGTCAAAACTACAGAAAAATATGAATCTGATTCTAGTCTTGAAGAAATTAGAAAAAACATTCTCCAAGAACTTGAGGATGGAAATTCTGAAACTGCTAAATTTGCCGATAAAATTACGCGAAGAGTTTTGGCAAATCAACTCGAAACATGTTGGAATCTATCAGTTTCTTATGATTGTCTAAATTTTGAATCTCAGATAATTCGTTCAGGATTATGGAGTACAATCTTTGATAAAATCAAAGAAATGAATCTAATAGAATTTGAGGATGATGGTAAGAATAAGGGGTGCTGGGTAATTCGTGGTGAGAATAAAGAAGAAGACAAGGTAATAGTTCGAAGTAATGGAACTGCAACGTATATTGCAAAAGATATTCCATACGCTGCCTGGAAATTAGGATTAATTGATGATCCTTTCCATTATCAGAAATACGAAAAAGAGCAACCAAATTCACGAGTTTTGTGGCAAACCACTTTGGACTCTAATGACTCATCTCAAAACTTTACTGGCCAAAAAGTAATCACTGTAATTGATTCAAGACAAGCAAGATTACAAAAAATTATCACATCCTTGATGGCTAAATTCAAGTCAGTTCCAGATGCGTATGTTCATCTTGGCTATGAATCAGTTACTCTAAGTTCTGAGACTGCAAAAATTCTTGGTTTGGATACTGATGGAAAACAAGCTCAGATGTCTGGAAGAAAGGGATTGTACGTAAGTGCTGATTCTGTATATGATATGCTAAAAGAAAAAACAAAAGATGAAACAAAGAGGAGACATCCTGAAATGGACTCATCTGATGTTGAGGAAATTGCCCATAATGTTGCAGTTGGAACTCTACGTTATGAGATGATAAAACAAGATCTAGATAAAATAATTGCTTTTGATTTAACAAAATCTCTGAGTTTGGATGGAGATACAGCTCCTTACATTCAATATACTCATGCAAGATCTGCAAGAATATTAGAAAAATCTAAACGTGCACCATCAATTGATGTTGATTTTTCTCTGCTAAAAGAACCATCTGAGATTAATTTGATTAAAACAATTGGCTTGTTTGATATACAAGTTCGTGATGCCGTAAACAATCTATCTCCAAAAGTTATTGCAAGATACTGTCATGATTTAGCAGTTGCGTTTAATTCATTTTATGAACATGTCAAGGTTTTAGAATTAGGTGATGAATCATTGGAGAATTCTCGTCTTTGTATTGTGGATTCATTTAAAATCACACTTGTAAAAGCACTAGATCTTCTTGGAATAGTTGCACCTAATAGAATGTAAATCCCAGAGAGCACAACACGAATGCTAATACTCTCTGGTTTGTTGGCGTGCAAACCAATTATAATTATTTGAAAGTGAATGGGTCATAAATGTTGGGATTTTGTTCCTGTAAAACAATAAAGTTTGTTCATTTGAACAAACAATCCTCGTAATCTAGGTTGAAAAAATATCTACTAAATTAGAAAAAAAGACTAGTGGCTGTGTCCACAACCACAGGAATCATGATCTTCATGTCCTTGAGATTCTTGTCCTGCACATTTAGAACATTTCTCTGCACCTGTTGGTGAGAAAAATCCTATACCGCAAGAGATACATTTTTGATTTGCCATAAATGAAATCAGTTTTTAGCAGTATTTGATTCTTTTTCCTATGATCCTTGGTTCATTTTAGACCTTAGATCTGTAATGTATGTATTTTCAGCCATCAATTGTAATATCTCATCAAGTGTAAATCCAATGTTTGTAGCAGTTTTTTCAATTTCTCCAAGTATGTCTTGTGAAATCGTCCTAGTAACATTCATTTCTGCCCATTTACTGTCAGGTATTTTTTCCAACTCTTCATAGAATTCTTTTTCTGGTTGTATAACATAACTATACACTTTTTTTCCAATAATGTGTTCTGTAACTTTCATACCACATTTTTCAAATATTTTGATTTCAGTTTTACAGTTAATCTCTGACTGCTCTTCATTTTCATCATGATCTACAATTATGCGAATTCCTTTTCTTCCATCTAGAATCATTACTGAATGACTATCTTGCATGTATTTTGCTTTCAGTCTTTCTTCTATAATTCCAAAATCAATTTTAGATGAATTTTCTTTAATCTCTTTTAGGAAATCATCCGATAATTCATCTGTTATTTTATCCAGATGGGTTTGCATTTCCAACTTCACTTGATTCATCATTCTTTTTGAATACTCTGTATTCTCCAATAATTGAACTACATTTTTCACAAGTGTATTGTCCTCTTTCTACTAGTATCAAATTGTCTGCTACTTCCTCATTGGTACTTTCTTCTAATTTTACCTTTGGTGGATTATCAAATTCTGTTTCACAATTTTTACAATAATGTTTGAACATTTTTTCAGTTTCAAGTTTTCCAATTGGGGCCAAAAATAATTTTCCTACTCCTAAATCTGCCTTTTTTGCCTGCTCATCAGTTAGTTCTGCTATGATATATCCGCCAGAGCCCTCAACTTTGAATTCTGCCAATCTACATTGATGTTCTTATTGGTATTAAAATACTATTTGTGCTGGAATTTTTCTGTGATTAGAATCTATAATTTCTTCTTCAACAATTCCAATTGCCATACAAGCTGGATTTTCTTGTGATGGATAAACTTTTCATGGATAAACTTTTCATGGATAAACTTTTCATGGATAAACTTTTCATGGAAGATTTTAGTTCAATACTTTTCATTTTTCAGGCTCGAATGAATCTAAATTTTCGAAAAAACAGTAGATTCTTATCTAAAATTTTTAGGGAAAATCCATGGATAAAATAAAGCAAAATTCTCCTGTATTATTCTATTTTAATCATTCAAAAAAATGGCTAATGAAAATTTCAAAAAAAGAATCCCTTCATACTCATATTGGAGTAATCAAACATTCTGATGCAATTGGAAAAGAATATGGTTCCAGAGTAATGACTAACAAGGACAAGTATGTCTATGTTCTAAAACCAACAATGTATGATTATGTAATGAAACTTCAACATGGTACACAAATTGTTTATCCAAAAGATCTTGGATATATTGTTGCAAGAGCTGGAATTGGAAGTGGCCAAAAGATTTTAGAAATTGGAACTGGTAGTGGTTCATTAACCTCTTTTGTAGCTAATATTGTAAAACCTCGTGGTCATGTGTATACTTTTGATGTTAATGAAAATTTTATGAAGATAGCTGAAAAAAATATCAAAAAAGCAGGAGTTTCAAAATATGTCACACAACATAATTTGGATCTAAAAACTGCAAAAAAGATGCCATTAGAAGATATGGATGTGGCGTTAATTGATTTGGGTGATCCTTGGGTAGTAATTCCTCAAGTGCGCAAGATGCTAAAAGGCAGCGGTTCAATTTTTGCCATTTGCCCTACAATGAATCAATTAGAAAAATTAACTATGGCTCTAGTTGAAAATGAATTTACTGATATAGAATCCACTGAACATATTTTGCGTACAATAGAAGCTAGAGAAGGAAAAACCAGACACTCTTTTCAAGGAATTGGTCATACTACCTATCTCTGTTTTGCTAGGAAGGCATTTTTTGGCAGAACCAGAAAAAATACTAAATCAAAAACCAGCAAAAAAACCACAAAAAAAGTTACTAAAAAAACTAGTAAAAAATAGCCTCAATTATTTATTCAAACTCCAAAACAAGATTTATTCCTCTATTTTTTAGAGTATATTGTAATGGTGAGAAAAAATCTTTCAACATCTATTGTTAAGAAATTCATTCCTGCAAGAAAATCAAAGTCTAGAAAAGGTGATAATGGAATTGTATTGGTAGTTGGTGGGAGCTATGTCTATCATGGTGCTCCTATTTTATCCTCACTTGCTGCACTTCGATGTGGAACTGATTTAGTTTATACTTCTGTTCCAAAAATCAACGTATCAGCAACACGTGCAAGTTCTCCAAATCTTATTGTCATTCCTTTAGTTGATCAAAAATTAACTCGTGGCGCTGTAAACAAACTTGTAGGTGCTTTACCTAGAAATCTAGATTCTGCAACAATTGGCATGGGTCTTGCAATACAAGATAAAAATGCATTATTACTTTTAGTTAAATCCCTTTTAGATAGAGATGTTAGATTATCATTAGATGCAAGTGCATTAATTCCTGAAGTTGTCCCTCATTTAGCAAACAAAAATGTTGTAGTGACTCCACATGCTGGAGAATTTAAGCGGTTATTTGGAGACATACCTTCTAACTCAAAAAATGAGCGAATAAAGCTGGTAGAAAAAAATGCAAAGAAACATGGAATTACAGTTTTACTAAAAGGTGCAGTAGATGTTATTTCAAATGGTACAACCACATATCTTTATGAGAAAAAAATTCCTGCAATGACTGTTGGTGGTACAGGAGATGTTCTTTCAGGGTTAGTTGCAGGAATGCTATCCAAAAATCGTAATACTTTAGAATCTGCAGCAGCAGCTACCTTCATCAATGGATTGGCAGGAAAAGCAGTTCAAAAGAAATTAGGATTACATATGACATCAATGGACCTTTTAGATGCGATTCCATCTGTGATGAAACCATTTGATAAGATTGTGTGATTTACATGAATGCACTAAAACACGTAGATTCCAACCTAGATAACCTCATTTCAGACCTACAAATGCTCATACGACAACCAAGTGTTTCAGCAAAAAATGAAGGAATTGAGGAATGCGCAAAACTTGTAAAAAAATTATTAAAAAAATCTGGCTTAAAATCTGAAATCTTACGATTGAAAAAGGGAGTAGCCCCTATTGTTTATGGTGAAATAAAGTCAAAACAAAACCCAACAAAGACTCTGATGTTTTACAATCATTATGATGTACAACCAGCTGAACCCTTTGATTTGTGGGACTACCCTCCATTTAGTGGCACAAGAAAAGGAAACAAGATCTTTGGGCGTGGTGCAACTGATGATAAAGGTGAATTAATTACAAGAATCAAAGCAGTTGAGGCATATCTGAAAACTACAGGTGATGTTCCTTGTAACATAAAATTTGTAATTGAAGGTGAAGAAGAAACCGGCAGCGCTCACATTGAAGAATATTTAAAAAAATACAAAAAGAAATTTTCATGCGATGGAGTAATTTGGGAATTTGGATACGTTGATGCAAAAAACAGACCCATAATTGGTCTTGGAATGAAAGGATTACTGTTTGTTGAATTATCCATAAAGGAATCAATTATTGATGCTCATTCAAGTTTGGCAGTATTGATAAAAAATCCTGCATGGAGATTAATTGATGCCATCAAGACACTTCGAGATTCAAATGGAAAAATTCTCATAAAAGATTGGTACAAAGAAGTTACACCATTCTCGAAAAAAGACTTGGAACTAATTCGAAAAGAACCATTTGATGAAAATGTTTTCAAAAAGGAATTTGGTATCAAATCTTTTGTAGGGGGCAAAAAAGGAATGGATGCAAAAAAGGCTTTAGTTGGTGGCGCTACGTGTAACATTGCAGGATTTGTTTCTGGGTATACTGGTAATGGGGCAAAAACAGTTCTTCCAGGTGATGCACTAGTCAAAATTGATTTTAGATTGGTACCTAAAATGGATCCAAAAAAACAAGTAATGAGATTAAAAAGACATCTCAAATCTAAAGGATTCAGTGATGTTAAAATCAAAATATTTCATGGTGAGGCAGCTGCCAGAACCAGTTCTTCCGAACCATTTGTTGCTCAGGTAAAAGAAGCAGCAGACAAATCATTTGGAAAATCTATACTAAATGTTTCAAATGCTGGAACTGGTCCAATGTATCCATTTGTTGATATTCTAAAGGCTCCCTGTATATCGATAGGAAGTACATACATGTTTTCTAGAATTCATTCTCCAAATGAATTTGCCAGAGTTGATTTGTTAAAGAAAACAACAAAGTGTATCTGTTTGATTATGGAAAACTTTGGAAAAAACTAGTGAAGATATCTAGGTATTTTTTTAATAATGTGTGCAAGTGAAATTCTTCCTGGTCCTGCAATCATAATTACTATAGATGATGCAAGAAGAATCAAATCAAGCTCTACTCCCATTTCACCTGTTAAGCTTTGAGCTCCTTTGACATGGAAAATAGCACCTAACATAATGATACAAAGTAATGATGCAGATAATCTACTGAGAACTCCTGTAACTAACAAAATTCCTGGAATTAATTCTGCTAATGCAATTGGAATTTGCATTTCTACTGGAAGTCCAATCATTGGCAAAAAGTCTGCAAATCCTGGATTGAATTTACTGATTCCATGAACGATAAAGATTACGCCTATGGCTGATCTTAAACCCATAAAGACAATGTCGTTGAGGATTTTCTCTTTAATCTCACTTGTAGTCAATATAACTAATTGAAATTTCTAGTATAATTATTTTACTCATAATTATGCTTGACATGTAGAAAGCCCTTTATTATACTGCAAAATTATTTGAATTATGTCAATGTATATGCCAGGAGCAACTGCTGTTGGAATTACTTTTGATGGTGGTGTTGTTTTTGCCAGCGAGAAAAGGATCGCATTTGGAAACTTCCTTGTAAGCAAATCAACCAAGAAAACATTTTCTATAACTCCCAAAGTAGGTGCAACTTGTGCCGGCCTTGTGGCAGATATGCAAATCTTAACCTTACAAATTTCAGCTCTTGCAAAAATCAGAAAAATGGAAATTAAAAGAGATGTACCTCCAAATACTGTTGCTAAAATGATGTCAAATATGATGTATGAACGAAGATACTTCCCATTATTGACCCAAGTAATTGTTGGCGGTGTAGTTGACAAACCAATCATGTATACTCTTGACCCATTAGGTTCTGTTCTTCCTGATGAATATGCAGCAGTTGGAACTGGTGCTGAAATGGCATTAGGTGTATTGGACCCTCAATTCAAAGCAAACATGACAAAAGATGAAGCAATTGACTTGGCCAAACGTGCAGTTCGTTCAGCAGCTCTGAGAGACTCAGCAAGTGGTGATGGTTTAGATGTTCTTGTTATCACTAAAGATGGCACTGAAGAATTCACAGAAGATATCAAATAAATTCAGATTTTAATTTCAAAAATATAATTTTAATCATAAATTGTTTTTCCAGTTTCCCAAAATTTATCTGAAATATAATGCAAATTTTTTACTACTTCACCTTTTTCCATATTTTCCAACTCTGAACTAGAAACCATTGCCTTTCCAACTGCTAAAAATTTGTGTTGAGATTCCTCTACTATACAAACAATCTTGTCTTTTTCAAATTCTGTAAATTGTTTAATTCCTGGTCTCATAACATTTGCTCCTTTACACATGAATTTGATAGCTCCCATATCCACCATAACATTTGGAAATTTTTCCAGAGTATCAATTTCGGATAAAAATGGTAAATAATCATTATGAATTTTTAAAATCTTTATTCCTTTCCCTATGATGATTTGTGCCTCATCTGAAATTTGATGAACTTTGAGATTTTTTAATTTAGGACATTCGATTCCCCAACTCTCTGATACTGTTTTTAGAACTGCTGATGTCTCACTCTTTGAAATTAGATTGGATTTCAAGTTTTTGCAATCTCTTGTCTAATGTCTAACAAATCTCTTAGAATGGAACTAGCAGTTTCCGTTCCACCAGCTCCTTTCCCAATAATTGTCTGTGTACCTGAATGCTCTGAAGTAAAAGCAATTGCATTTAGTGTTCCATTAACACAAAGCGGATCTTCATTTGATACTTCTTTTGGACCTACAACAAGTTCTTTGTTACATGATGCAATTAGTTTTACAGCACAATTATTTTTGGCTGCTTTTTTAATATCCTCTGTTGTAACCTTTCGTATTCCTGTACAGTTAATATCTGGCATTGTAACTTTCATTCCCATTACCCAATTTGCAAGAATTACCAGTTTGGCAGCAGCATCTAATCCATCTAAATCTAAAGATTCATCAGCTTCTACATACCCCTTACCTTTAGCATCCTTGAGTGATTCATCAAAAGACAATCCTGTAGTCATATTTGATAAAATGTAATTTGTGGTTCCATTTAGGATTCCTGAAAATGATATTATTCTTTCACCACTTAGACTGTTTTTAGCATAGTCTAGAATTGGGGTTCCTCCTCCAACAGTTCCACTAAATTTCAACAAAACTTGATTGTATGTGGCAAGTTCCATAAGTGATGGAAATGCTAATGCGAGAGGTCCTTTATTTACAGAAATCACATGCATACCTTTTTTCATAGCAGTTGTAATGTGTGTCATTCCAGGTTCTGCATCTTTGTAGTTACTTGCAGTAGTTTCAATTAACACGTCTGCCTCGATATTTTTTATAATCTCAGTACCGGACATTGTATTTTTTATATTTGCATAATTTTTTACTGTTCCAAACTTTTTCTTTACTTCAACAAGTTTTCTGAATTCTAATCCTAATTGGTCTACTGCACTTCCTTTACTATCGAAAACTCCTACTATTCTTGGCTTTAGTCCATATTTTGCATAGAGATCCTCTGATCTTGAATCAAATAATTTAACTAGACTTTGACCAACAACCCCAAATCCACATAGTATTATTCTCAAAGCACTTCATTCCTTTTTGATGTATAATTACAGTTCATTTTATTATACTTTTGATTTTAATATAATTAATTGTGTATAATACTTACTCAAAACAATTTAGTAATTTTATCTGTGATTTTGGAAACATTCTCTGCAATAAACAGGTCTGTCGTCTTTTGGTTTGAATGGTATCTGACAATCATTTCCACAGTCAGCACATTTTGCGTCAAACATTTCTCGTGGTCTGTCATCTCTTCTACCATCGCCACCTGATCTTCCACCATAGCCACCACCTGATCTTCCACCATAGCCACCACCTGATCTTCCACCATAGCCACCACCTGATCTTCCACCATAGCCACCACCTGATCTTCCACCATAGCCACCACCTGATTTTCCACCATAGCCACCACCACTTCTTGGTGCTGGTTTATGATTTTGGAAACATTCTCTGCAATAAACAGGTCTGTCGTCTTTTGGTTTGAATGGTATCTGACAATCATTTCCACAGTCAGCACATTTTGCGTCAAACATTTCTCTTTCTCTATCAAATGGCATATCTATCTAAATTGGGTGAAATCGTGTCTTACTTAAACTATTGTAAACTTGGACTTTGAATTAAAATAGGCATTTTAATTTTATGATATTTATGAAGGTAAGAAAAAGTTTTATGATACCTCAAAATTACATTGTTTATGAGAAAAATTGAGGCTATAGTTAGAAATTCCGTCTTACATGAAATTCAAGATGAATTAGCTGAAATAGGCATTCCAACTTTTTCAGCATATCAAGTTCAAATTACAGGAATTCATAGGGCTCATGAAGGATTAAAAAACAAGACAAGTGATTTTATTCCTAAAACAAAAATAGAAATTCTTTGTGCAGATAAGGATGAAGAAAAAATTATTAACACTATACAAAATGCTGCAAGTACCGGTCAGAAAGGAGACGGTGTTGTGTTTACCTTTAATGTTGATAAAATTATAAAAATTAAAGATAAACAAACAGACGAAGACGCTTTATAGTCAAATTTCTAAAATAATTTTTTCACAATAACGTCAACCAAATTACTAATCATTGTCTTTTTCATGATGCAATGAGATAGAATTGATACAATATCTCGAGTTTGTAGGTTTTGGACCGTCATCAAATACATGACCTAGATGGGCTCCACATTTTTTACAGTTAACTTCTGTACGAACCATTCCATGTTCTGTATTTGAGATGTATTCTATTTTATCTTCGGAGATTGGTTTCCAAAAACTTGGCCAACCTGAACCTGAATCAAACTTTGTATCTGATGAAAAAAGTTCTTCTCCACAACATACACACTTGTAATCACCTTCAAATTTACTGTCATTGTATTTTCCAGAAAAAGGTGGTTCTGTTCCATGATTGATACAAATCTCATATTGATCAGGTGTTAGTGTCTTTTTCCATTCTTCATGTGTTTTTGTAATTTTCTCTGTCATAGTATATTCACTGTCTTTTGGTATTAGAATATTTTTCTAGTTCTTTAATTTCTTTCTTTTCTCTTCAGTTCTCTTTTCTGCTTCGAATCTTTCTAAATCATATTTCTTTAAATCAACAAATTTCATAATTTTACTCAAATTAGGATGTACTTTGTTTATCTGTTTGAACATTTGTTGTGCAACTTCTCTATAATCTACATGTCCTTGTGGAACTGTTCTTAATTCAATTAGATGACAAGCTTCTCTAAGATTGAATTTCATAAAATATGGATAATTATATGCAAAGTTTACAACATATTGTCCTTGTTCTGGATATTTTTTTCTAATCTTATCAAATGTTTCTTTGGTTTTATTCATGGAATCTTTAAAGTCTTTTTCAATTCCAAGAATCTTAATTTCGTTTGGAATATTATACCCATGATCAGTTGTAAGAAGTTGTCTTTCTAGAGTTAATGCTCTATGTCTATGAAAATCTCTGAACATTCCAAAGTTATTACATAAATCAAATGTGTAGTAGATATTCTCAAATGCCCTTGATGGTCTATGGCGTCTATTTGTTCGAAGTTTTATAAATTCATTAATTATTTTAGTTTTATTTTCTTTTGAAATCTTTTTTACTTGTTGTAAAATATTTTGATACGATGTACTTGGTGATTGTTCATAAAATATACTTGTGATAATTTTATCTATTGCAGTTTTTTCTAATTCATAATCAACAAGATTTGTCATTACCCCCATAGTTGGTTTTGGTTTAATTTCTTTTTTAGTAATTGATTTTGATTTATTTTTAATATCATTAAGATACTTTTGAAATGCTTTACCGTATTTGTCATCAGCTCGTCTAACAAATGACTTGATGGTTGTATCCAACTCTTTTTTGATTTTTGAGGCTAAATTTTGCTCTTCTTTTAGTTCTGATGAGGCTAAAATTGTTAAAAGATATTCAAATGCGCGGCCATTACCTGTGATTCCAACGTTTGTCAAAGTTGATGCAGGTAACAATCCTCTAAGAATGTCAAGTGCTTTGGCTTTTGTCGAACCTTTGTAAATCATGTTGGCTGATTTTACATCTATGTCATTTTTTAATTTAAAAAATAATTTTTCTTTTCCATCAGTTGAATCTTTGAAACTATATTTTTCTATAGGATACTTTTCTCTGACATAGTTTATCATTGGTTCTATATTTTTTGAATACACATCAAATGAAAAATTACAAGTATCTTCATACATATCTGCAAATCTTGATTTCATAATTTCAGAATCTCTGTAAAATCTATACTTTCCTTTTTCTTTTTTGTTCCATGCAACATATCTTGAAGATTTTTCTAAATAAGATAATCCGATTCTTCTGTCTTCAATCTTTTTTACTGCAATATTTGATAGACCTTCAATTGCAATTTGTGCTTCACCTAATTCTGCAACAGAATCATCGCCGTATTCTAAAAGAACTCTGTTGTAAAATTCCTCTCCTCTGTTTTTATTTTTTAAAAACTCATCAAGAAAAATTCTTCGCATACTTTTATTTGTCCTACTATATCTTGACATCAATGCTCCACGATCAACTTGCTTAGGAGTAATTATTGCAAATACATCGCCATCTGTATTTGAAAAGTGTCCCGATAGAATCTTTTTTTCTTTAATTGAAAACTCTGACAATAATTGTGTGCAGTTTTTCAATTATTAATAGTCTATTTCTTTTTTCCAATTTGAATTAGATCGGGACCTTTGTCTCTATTTTTATCATTTCCTTTGGCTTGCCATCTTAACAACACTTCTTTGAAACCTGCTGCATCAGCTTCATTTTCTGTATACATTAATGCTGTAATCCAGTATCCATTTTTTGCAGTTTTTCCGCCAACTGAATTCATCCAAAAGTCATTTGGCAAACTTTCAAGATTTTTACTATCGGGATCTTTTGTAAGTTCTACCCATCTACTTGCGACAAAATTTAGAATTTGTTCTAGTTCTTCTCGTTGAATCATGAGACTGTTATTATGCCACTAGATTTTAAAATTACTGAAAATCAGCCAATTTTGAGTTAGTGAAAATAATCTTACTAAAACTAACAACATTACTTACTCTTTATCGGTTATACAAATCTCATAACTATCTCACATGGCTAACGACGATATCGAAATTATCGGTAAGAACGTCAAAGACATGTACGGAACATTCATGGGTAAAGTCGTAGGAACATTAACTGACATTGATGGTAGTATCCAATCAATTGGTATTGACTGCGGTTCACAAGGATTACAGCAAATCCAATATGAACAATTAGTAGTCCAAAACGATGTTGTTATTTTCATTCCAAAATGGAGACTCGACTCTCAAAGACTCATTCGTGAAAAACAACTAACTCTACGTCGTCTAAAGGCATTGATTGGTATTGTTTCAGAAAATGATGATATGAAAGCAGATGCAGAAATCATTCATGAAAAATACAAATCAAAACTTGCAACATTAGATGAAACAGAAAGAGAAATCAGAGCTAAACTTGATGAAAGATTGGCTGAGTTAGAAGAACAAACGAAGTCTGCAAAGATGTTAATGTTTGATGCAAATGTACAATTCAAGAGCAATGAAATCTCTAGTACGACATTTGATACCGTGAAATCATGCACAAATGAGGTAATTGAGCGTGCTACTCACGAAAAAGCAGAAATTGCAAATGTAAAGAGTAGAATTGTAGATCTTGAATTAGAAATGCAAGAAATATCTGCACCTTCACAACCAAACATCCAAGAATCAGCCGTTTCATATCTGGAGACGCCTGAATCACAACAAGTAATTCAGTCCATACTTCCAGAAGCACCAACAGAATCAATAGATCCACCTTCAGAACCAATTAAAGTAGATGCTCTGCCAATACCAGAATCTATTCCAGAACCCCCACACGAATCTGAAGTGGCACCAACATTTCCAAAACCACCCCAACAGGTGACACCAGAAACTCCAAAAGAAGATAACGATAATGATTGGCTCGCTAGAATGGAAGTACAATAATTTTTTTTAATTTATTTTTTTTTAACATTTAGAAAGATCCACGTTCATACATCTTTTGATGTCTGAGATCTTCAATATTGGCCTTGGACATAATGACTCTGAAATAAGAAAAAAAGCAAACTCTGATTTTGTATCTTTTTGGGATGAGCAAGCCAAGAATCTCTTTTGGTTTTCATCTTGGACAAAGACTCTTGATTGGCAACCGCCCTTTGCCAAATGGTTTGCTGGAGGCACAATTAATGCCTCATTTAACGCCCTTGATGTGCATCAGGATACCAAGGCTGACAAACCTGCTATATTATGGGAAGGAGAAAATGGTGAATCAAGAACAATATCTTATGGTGATTTATTTATTCAAGTCCAAAAATTCTCAAACGTTCTAAAATCATTAGGTGTTCAAAAAGGAGACCGAGTTACAATCTATCTGCCAATGGTACCTGAATTACCAATTGCAATGTTGGCTTGTGCAAGAATTGGTGCAATACATACAGTAGTCTTTTCAGGTTTTAGTGCAGTATCTATTAGAGATCGAATTGATGATTCTAAATCCAAAGTAGTCATTACTGCTGATGGTGGATATAGAAGAGGCAAAATTGTCAAACTCAAAGAAGTAGTTGATGAAGCAATAAGAGACTTTGATTTTGTAGAGCATATTGTAGTTCTTGAGAGGACAAAAAATGAAATTTCAATGACATTAAAAGATAAACTTTGGAATGACTTGATGAAGGATGCATCTAATCATTGTGATGCAGAAAAATTAGATAGCACTCATCCTCTTTACATTTTATACACATCAGGAACTACTGGAAAACCAAAAGGAGTTTTACATGGAACTGGTGGTTATCTAACACATTTGTATTCTACTTTCAAGTGGGCATTTGACATTAAAGATTCTGATGTATTTTTCTGTACTGCTGATATTGGCTGGGTTACGGGTCACAGTTATGTTGTCTATGCTCCATTACTTCATGGTGCAACTGAGATAATGTATGAGGGTGCACCTGATTATCCTGATGTATCAAGAATGTGGGATATTTTACAAAAATACAAAGTTACAATTTTCTATACAACACCTACTGCTCTAAGAATGTTTATGAAATTTGGGGATGATATTCCAAACTCTTTTGATCTTTCTTCGCTTCGCTTACTTGGAACAGTAGGAGAACCAATTAATCCCGAAGTTTGGAGATGGTATTTTAAAATTATTGGAAAAGAAAATTGCCCAATTATTGATACTTGGTGGC
The DNA here is from genome assembly GCA_963667665.2 of Candidatus Nitrosopumilus sp. GTDB lineage: Archaea > Thermoproteota > Nitrososphaeria > Nitrososphaerales > Nitrosopumilaceae > Nitrosopumilus. Next base: position 831,227 of record OY763927.2, on the reverse strand, counting down.
AAACTGAAACTGGAGGTATGCTGATATCTCCATTACCTGGATTAGAGACAATTCCTCTAAAGCCTGGATCTGGAACATACCCAATTCCAGGCGTAAATATCTCTGTGGTTGATGAAAATGGGTCTGATGTATCTCCAAATACAAAGGGATATCTTGTAATCAAGAATCCTTGGCCTGGGATGCTTTTGACATTGTGGGGAGATGATGAAAAATACAAAGATGTGTATTGGTCAAAATATGAAAACTATTACTATTCTGGCGATTATGCATTAAAAGATGAGGATGGGTATCTTTGGATACTTGGACGTGCAGACGATGCTCTAAAAGTTGCAGGTCATAAAATTGGAACTGCAGAACTTGAAAGCTGCATTGTATCTCATAAGCATGTTGCAGAGTCTGCAGTATGTGGGATTCCTGATGAAATTAAAGGTGAAGTGATTATTGCGTTTGTTGTTCTTAAAGATGGAGTTAAAAAAAATTCTAATGATTTAGAAAAAGAACTTTCACAGAAAATACGTAATGATATTGGTGCAATTGCAACACCTAAACAAATCTATTTTGTTTCAAAACTTCCAAAGACACGAAGTGGAAAAATTATGAGAAGATTACTAAAAGCAATTGCAAATAATGAAACAATTGGTGATGTCAGTACTTTGGAGGATGGTACAGCCGTAACTGAAGTTCAAAGTGTATTTGCAGAACTTCAAAAATCAATTAAAGAAAAATCAAAATAATTTATTGTTTTAATTCTTTTAAATTAATTGCAGAAAGCATTTCAAACATTTCTTTTAGTCCATCATATTCTGATTTTGAGTTTTCATCTAGTTGTTCGTAATCATTTTCTTTGATTTCATCTAGTTTGATATTTGATTCTCTAAAAAATTCTTCATATTCTTTTATTTTTTCATCAGTAATATTTGTCAAATCAAAAATTACCGTATTACTTCCAAGCAGATTTTTATTTTCATCATAAAGACTTGTTGCTTGTAATAATCCTGCAAAGGTAGTTCCATCTAGTTTCTTGAATGTGATCTTTTTATCCGTTACTTTTCCTGTCTCAAACCAAGTTTTTAGAGAGTCATTCATTACTTCCCATGCTTCCTTAGGCACGTGTTCAAAGATTGGTTTGCCTAAAATCTCTGACTTTGCATATCCTAAGTTTGCAGCATATGTGGAATTACAATCAAGAATTATTCCAATGGAGTTTATCCTTCTCCACATTATTGGTGCATCTTTGAGAGTTTTTCTTGCTTCAGTTTGAGGCATTTTTTAAAATTAGATCGACTAGTTATTAAATTAAAACCACTGATCTAGATTTTGACTCTTTTTCTCTAATGCTTTTTTTAATCTATTCAAGGTTGACTGAATTCTATCTTCTGAAAAACTTCTCTCTTTTACAAGATAGTTTGTTATTGCTTCATAGTCTACTTTATCAAAAATAATCTCATCTACTTCTGTGACTTTTGGTTCCAAAAAGATTTTTCGTATCTGTTGAAATTCAATTTCTTGCAATTGTTCTTGAATTTGAGGTATGTCCTCTAATCTTGAATGTTGTTTGATCATTTTTAGTGCAGTCTTTGGACCAATTCTTTCAAAACCATTTGGATTAAAATCTGTACCAATCAAAATTCCAACATCCACAAGCTGTTCTCTTGTAAATCCTAATGAATCAAGTGTTTTTTGGGTTTCAATAATCTCTGGAACAATATCGATGTAGGTGTTTCTATTTGGTAATTTTCTTCTTCCACTATTAGTGAAATTTCTTACCAATCTTTTTGCACCACATAAAATAGAGTCATAGTCCTGACTTGCTGAGGCATATGCTTGTCCTGTGTTAGTTAGATGTGCAGCTGTTGCTTCCCCTTCTGATGCTGCTTCTATGAATGGAATTCCAAAACATGTTAGAAGTTGTTTTGATTCTTTTACCATTCCATCTTTCATACTGGTTGTTTGCTGTGCATATTTTCTTGCATCTTCCATGTTTCTATCAGCGATTGCTTTTTCATATTTGATAGTTGCATCTTTTTTAATTTGTTTTCTACGTTCAATTTCTGCTGTTTTTAGTGACGGTGGTTTACCATCAAATACATAAACTGGTTTTATTCCTAAAGATAGAAAGTTGACATTTCTGTAAAGCAGACCACTTAGATGACTAGTGATTCTACCTTCAGAATCAGATAACTGTAATCCATCTGGGCCTCTAATGCTTGCTAAGAATTGATAGATCGCATTGTATGCATCAATTGCAATTATTTTAGTTGAAAATGCTTCTAGGTTTGTTTTCTCTCTTACTACCAAGTCTTTTAGATTTAGTCCCATAGAATTCGTTGTAATTTATGCTATTTTGTGTTTGTCCTTCACATTTGACTTGTTTTATTATAGAGAAAATCTCAGACTAGATGCCGGGGTAGCCAAGTGGTAAGGCGGCCGTCTCGAAAACGGCTACGCGCAAGCGTGCAGGGGCTCGAATCCCTTTCCCGGCGTAACATATTCAGTTAAACGCCCTTACTCCCCTATAGATCAACTATGAAGCAGAAGAGCAAGAACCAGAAACCAGTTAGCGATTACTACTACAAGAGCAGACTTACAAATCAGTTTAGGGAACTAAAGAAAATAGTTACAGCTCCTGAATACAGACTCTTTGAAAAATATGAAACTGTAATAATTATCGCACTAGTTATTGTAGAAACTATTGATCAAAAGATCTTTCGGTTAAGCTTAAACCCGTACAATTCAAATCAATTCATTGGATAAAAATCAAATAATTACAATTGTTGGAGTTGCTCTTGCTGTAATAGGATTGATTTTTATTTATTCCTAGATGCAGTAAATGTGGAGTGTATACTAAGGAATGAAACCTGTAATAATTGTGATCCAAGTTAAGTAAAAGATTCACGTTATTGGGTTGTGTGAAAAGGAAATGAGTGATGAAAAAAGAAGGTCTCAGGTTTATGGTATCTTTTACCAATACTTTTCGGTATTATTGGTGGTGTCATAGCATGGTTTGTAATAAAAGAAGATGATCCAATTAAGGCTAAGAATTGTCTAAAGCTAGGAATTGTTCTACTGATAATAGATATCATTTTTGGTATTTCTTTTTCAGTAATCTAAAAGATTAGATTCTAAACACTGTTTTTCAATCTGTACTGTTTTTTTTGAGACAGACATGGTCTTAAGTTGTATTTACTGAATTAGGAAATATGATGCCAGGCAAGTCAAAAATACGATCACCAGAACAAAAATTAAGAAAGATGTTAAAAGAAGAAAGGATAATCATAGATTTAGAGATGGCAATAAAAAAAGAACAATTCAGAAATATCCAAAAAACAAAACAGGGATTCTATGAAATGCCTATGGAGAACAAATGTCACCAAATGGCGTCAGTGTCCGTTCATAGAACAAATGTAAAAAGTAGTTATATTCTAAATTTTTTACTAGATAAAATTGGATTCTAATAATGATTCTCGTTTAATTTCTAAGTAATAAGGACGTTAAACGTCTCATTTTTTATTGTAATCTAGATTCTAAACTCTTTTTCACATTTTTTTTAATTTATATCTAGAATGTCTTTGAATGTTAATTATTTTTGAGCAACACTCAATAGAATCCAAAATTTTTGCAGAGAGATTTGAGTTAAATGCTGATTGAACATCAATTATAATATTATGGAAAAAATTTGTTGGGCAAATACAGATGATTTTGAACAATCTGAATTTGTTATCATTGGCATTCCTGATGAATCACAGTCACATGCGTTAAGAAAAGGAACAGAAGAAGCACCATTCAAAATTCGTCAAATCTCCAATCTCCGTGACTCTTTTGAACGAGATGGAAAAATCTCTCTTGGGCGTCCCTTTCAAGGCTCTGAAAAAAAAGTTCATGACTTTGGAAACATTACTCGTTCTCAGATTGAAAGCATTTATGATAAGATATCTGCATCTTCAAAAATTCCTATTTCGATTGGAGGTGATCATTCCATTACTCGACAAATAATTAATGCAATAACAAAAAAACATGGGAAAATTTCTTTGGTATATTTTGATGCTCATCCTGACTTTGTAAGTTCAATGACAAACTACTATGGCTCTGTGGTAAATGATATACTTTCAAATGTTGAAATTGCCTCTAGTGTTCAAATAGGAATTAGAACTCCCGAGCAAGAAGAATTGGATAATATTAACAAATTCAATCTAGAAGTAATTACTCCTTTTGATATACAAAAGAAAGGAATCAAACAAGTAGCAAATTCAATCCTGAACAAATTAGGTGATAAAGTGTACATTTCATTTGATATGGATTGTGTTGATCCTGCCTATGCTCCAGGTGTTTCAGTTCCAGTCCCTATGGGTTTGAGTAGTACAGATGCGGTTTATCTGTTAAAAGAAATAGCAAAGAAAGGAATTGTAGGAATGGATGTTATGGAAGTTTGTCCCAGCTTTGATATAAAAGATAGAACGTCTCATTTGGCTTCTAGAATAATTTCTGAAGTGCTTTACTCATCAGGAGAAACATAACTTGTCTGAATTTGAAATTGTTTTAGTGGTACGTTACAAGCTTTAGATTCTAAACTCTAATTTGTAACATTTTCAAATTTCAAAACGGTAAAAATAGCTAATAATGTGTGTCATGTTTTGAACATAATACTTGTTATATACTAAAATTATTATGAAAATCATATGGATGATGAAGATCTAGACGAATTTATCTATGAATTCCATGAAAGAGTTCTTGGAATAGAACCTGAACAAAATGAACGTCCTGAATGGGATTGGATAAGAAGAAAATAGAATCCCATCATAATTGTATAATGAATTATTTTGGATAATCTATACAGGATTAACAATTTGGTAAACCATTAAATCAAATTGTGATAAATTAATTCTAGAAAATTGTTAGTAATTACTCTCTCAGTGTTACCATTTCTTGTATTATCGGCATTCGCAGAAGAAGTTCCTGATTATTTTAATCCCTATGCCCCAATTTTTACCGATAAGGAAGTATACACTTGGACTGATAAAATATCCATAACAGTGGTTGCACCAAGTTGGAATGCCAACAAGTATGGTATTGATTCTATAGGTACTCAAGATGGTCACTTGATCAAGATTTACACTGCTAAACATTCACTTGAACCATACAAATTAACAGAAACTGAACCAAATAGTGGTGTATTTACAGGTGAGATAATTCTTACTGGTTTTTTACATGATGTTGATGATGACGGAAATTCAGATACTAACCCACGTACAGTTGGAACTGGTCCAACTAATGGTTTCTTGGAGGTTGAGCGAGATGGAGGAATAACGGTATCATTTGAATTTGCAGATGGTGTTGTTCTAACTCATTCTGCAATGATAAGTTGGAATATAGGAGAAATAATTTTTGACAAATCAATCTTCTTGGTTGGAGAGACTGCTAAAATTAAAGTAATTGATCTTGATATGAATCTTAATCCAGAGGCTATAGACCGAATTGAAGTAAAAGTTTCATCTGATTCTGATGTGGCAGGAATTCTTGTTGATGCAATAGAGACAGAAGATGATTCGGGATTGTTTGAAGCTTTAATTTCTTTTACACAGACTAGTGTCTCAAGTGGCAATCGGTTATTTGCTATTCCAAATGATTCAATTTATGCAAAATACGAAGATAACACACTTCCTTCCCCATATAGCATACAAGACGACTTGGATATACAAATAAAGTCAAAACTTGAATCAGAAGTTCCCCCTATTCAAAGAATTTCAGTTGAAGATGTTTTCTTTGCTGATAGTTTAGGTATTCCAATAGAACCAATAATTAACGAACAGATTCAAGTTGTTGGCATGATTCGTAACAATCAAAATTATGATCAACCCTTTGTATACATTATACAGATAAAAGATCAAGAAGAAGCGGTGGTTTTCTTGTCCTGGATTCTAGGAGAACTAACATCAAATCAGAGTCTAGAGTTGTCTCAATCATGGACTCCAACAGAATTTGGGAACTATACAGTTGAGACCTTTGTTTGGAATTCACTACAGGATCAAACTAGTCTTTCACCAAATTCTGCTATGTCTTACTTAATTCAATAATCTATACAAGATTATCCAATATTCGCTAAACAACTCTTGATCTATGAACCATAATTGTGATGATATTGAATAAATTCACGCCTAGAAACTTTGTAATATGGCAAGGGCGTTGAACAAATTGAGCAAGTCTCTTTCCCGGCGTTGATCTTTTTATTTACAATCATTTGATGAATAGTATTAGTGATATTGTATGACACAACAAACCGAATCAAGGATACAGGAATCAAAAATTTCTACTGCTGAACTAATTGCACATTTTCGAGAAAAATGTAAAATCTGTGGGCATCATAGAATAATGCATAATGAATTAGGAAAATGTGAGGGTGTAATGAACAAACCATGTAATTCCGGTTGTGATAGTTTTGAAGCTGAATGATTTAGTTTTCAAGTCTTTAATACGATATATTTTGTAAATTGTTTATGGATGCAAAAAAAACTGGTGATAAAATATATCCTCAAGGTTATGAACCTCAAGAATCCCCTGAATCAACTGATCACGATGTAAGAAACCACTTACTTGACTTTATTTTAAAGTCTGGTCCAACTGAAGAAGTTGTAAACACCGATTTGTTTGCAGTCATGGCAAAGAGACGCTCAACAAGAAAATTTTCAGATAAACCCGTTGAAACCACAAAAATTGACAAAGTAATTGCAGCAGCTGATACTGCACCTACTGCTGGAAACTATCAGGGATTTGAAATCTTTTATCTTAAAAGTCCAGAAAAGAAAAAACTTCTAGTTGAGGCATGTAATAAACAACCTTATGTTAACGCCCCTGTTGTGTTGATTTTCTGTAAAAATCCGTCTAGAGTAAAATTTGATTTTCCTGATTATGTTCTTAAAAAATTTGCCATACAAGATGCAACCTTGGCTGCGGGGTATTCTCAGTTAGCAGCTCAAGCATTAGGATTAAGCTCAATCTGGATTGGTATGTTTGATGAACAAAAGGTAATGGATATTATTGAAACCGATTTAGTTCCATCATCTGTTTTGTGTATTGGATATCCAGAACAAACAAAATTCCCAAAACCCAGACGAAACCTCAAAGATCTAGTTCATGTAACCTGGTAAGATTCTAAAATTCTCCTGATTTAAATAATCATGAATATTGGTTTAATTCATGACTGATGCATATGTGATGTTAAATTGTGAGTTAGGTGCAGAAGCTGAAATTATTGAAAAACTAAAAGAACTTGAAGAAGTTAAAGATGTCTTTGAAACAATTGGAACTCATGATATGATGGTAAAATTACAAGCAGATAATTTTGAAAAAATAAGAGAGATTGTTTCTTGGAATATTCAAAAATTACCAAAAGTTCGTTCTACTGCAACTCTTATAAAAAAAGATAATTAGGATTAGTGCCTATATACCTCAAATGGCTGATGAGAAAAATGAGATTGAAAAACTCATTGATAATATGATTACTGGCGGCGATGAACTCGTTGCCAATCTTAAAAATGTCTTACCAAACTCACTTGCAGAATCTATGGTAATGTTTCATGAATCAAATGTTACAAATCTAAAGAAAATCAAGGAATTTCTCAATAAATAGATTAGAAGTATTGATTCCTACAATTCATACTATATCTTTTTTAATCATTGTTTAAGATTTGTAGTGTGACAAGATCTAGAACTATCTCAATTGTTGTAAAAAATCTCACTTGTGATTCGTCTTCAACATGAAAACTAATGAAAACATTTCTTGTTCCTGATGGGCGATCAGAAAATCTTTCAGCATCTGATGTAGCTGAATCAAATTTCTTTTCTGATGAATTTGAATTTGGATCATAATGAAAACTTCCTGATGCTCCCATATTATTTATCTAAATACAAAGTATATAGAATTTTTTTATAAAACTGGTTCATTCATAGCTAACTTTCTTTCTACACATGCTTTACAGTTGCCACATGGTAGTGATTTTCCTGAGTAACAAGAATAAGTAAATTCTAATGGAATTTTATGTTTTTTTGCTAAACCCACCACTTCTCTTTTATCTAATTCAATTAACGGTGTGAGAATTTTAATTTCTTGTCCAAGACTTATTGATATGGTTTTTTCAGCATTACTTACAAACTCCTTATTTTGGTCTGGAAAAATCATATTATCTAATAATCCTATAGAAACAATGTTTATGGAATTTTGATATGCATATGATGCAGCAATTGTAAGAAGGAGTAAATTTCGATTGGGAAAAAATGGGCTATCTATGTGAGAAATATTTGAATCCAGCACAAAAGAAGAATTAGAAGCTTTCAAAAAAACACTAGGGGATACTACAAAGTCAAATTGTTTTAAAGATTTTGTAGCCGAACTCAGAGATGGTTAATCTAGAAAAGCCAAAAGATTTCAGCTCTAAATTTCACGAATTAGGATCTTCAAGTCAAGAACATTTTATGCTTTGTTTTAATCGTGTATGGTTGAAATTTTTAGATGTTAATGCAACAGGAGAAGAAGTCATGAATGCACAAGGAACTATAATGGGAAGCAATAAGGACTACAAAGCAATGTATTCTCGTTCTGATGATATAATCTATTTGGATATTATAGACTCTTGATGAATTGAATAAAAAAATAGTTATCCCATTACTGATTTTATTCTTCATTCCTGCAACAAGTGATGCCTATGCCGAACGTGATATGTTACAAGAATGGAAAGACTATCTTGAATCATACAAAGATTACATGGAAAAATACAAGAAATGGGTAGAAAATAAATTCCAAATTTATGAGAAAAATATCCATAACTTAGAAAAAGAAGTGTTTGAATTGAAACAAGAAATAGAACATCTTGAAGAAGAAAAGAGTGTTATTCAAACAGATGATATTACTCAACCACAACAAGAAATAAAACATCAGAATGTAGAATTACCATATATTACTACGGATAAGCAAGATTACAGTTTAGGTGATACTGTTTATGTGACAGGGAAATTGATGGGCGCACTTACAAAACAACTGATAAACGGAACTGTGATTTATCCCTCTCAGGAAAATATCAATATTATAATAATAACGCCAGAAAATGAAAGAAAAACTATAGATGGACTTGGTGGGTGTATGGGATACTATCCTTATGATGAAACACAGTATCCCGTAGAAATTAACAATTGGAGAGATTATGAAACTCCTATTGAGTTTGGCAAATACTATCATCATACTATCGATAAAAGAACAGAATGCAACATACATGATGGTGTATTTACGGGTAGTTTTGAAATAACAGGTGATTTTACAGCTGGTGTTCATAAAATCAGTTACACGCATCAATCATCTCCAATTGGAAGTCACTCTGACAGATATTTGTATTCAGAATCATTTACAATTAGATAATCAAATTTTAACCCTTAGAAGATCCATAACCTAGGTCTCGATAACTTCACAGAACCAGAAATAATAATAGTTCATACTGTAAAAGGTATATCAGATGCTATTACTATACTCAGTCCAGTAATTGTTAGAGTCTATAATGAGTTTCCTGATATTTATTTCAAGCCGGGTTTCTACAATATAGACGAGTTTGATGATTACACTATTGGCGAGTCCAAATTAATCTTTGAGAGGACATCATGACTACACGTAATTCTGACGGCATAATCATTATGCGTAACACACATGTACCAAAAAATACAACATTGATTGCAAAAATCGAGAAAATCATGAAAAGGAAATATGCGGACAAAAAATACAATGTGTTCGGATTTGTCTTTCCAAACGGTGCCGTGTACCATGTTGAAAACTATCACTCGTTTGTGGCAGAAAAGATCATACGGGTACTCAAAATAGACTGCGGTGATCTACAACCTTTACATTATTTTATGAAACTGGGCATAGTAAGAATCGGATTTATGCAGGGGGCGTTCTACGTTGAGTCACACACACCTCTTGGCAGAACAGCCGAAAATGCGATACTTGATACTGCTGTCGGTTGCAGATACAAACTGGTCCTAGTTGATATGTGGAGCTGGAGGCACGGTGAGTCTCTAAAAAGAAAGCTTGAAAAAGGGATGACTGACTGCTGATTTGATCGCCAGTGTACAAAAACCCAACAGGAAATTGCTCACAAAAATAGAGACAGAGATGAAAAAATATGCCCGGACTGGTACTGACGAGTTTGGATTTGTTTTCCCAAACGGATCGGTATATTTTATTGAGCCAGATCACAGTACTGTTGCAGAGAACATTGTAAAATCCATTGGAATTGACTGTGGTGGCATGAACCAGGTGTACTATCTTTTGTCGTTAGGTGTAGTGCGAATAGGAAACATGGGGGAATTTTACGTAGAGGCAAGCATGCCATTTGACAGTGTCGTTGAAAATGCAATACTTGATGTCGCAGCGGGTCAGAATTATAACATGTCAATAGTTGATCTTAATCTGCTGTATTATAAACAGGCTGAGTTTTTGAAAAGGAAGCTTGAAAGAGGTCGCCTTTGAACCCGTCTGCAAGATCCAGGTCAAACCAAACTTGTACACCAAAGGATGTAATCTTACTGATATTCTATGCCAGACGCAAGCCAATTAAGGGCAGAACAAGACAGCAAAATGAGATATTTCTGGCAATAAAGACTGTCTTTGAGAACATGACCATATATCCCGCAGTCCGTTTCGAAAAACATCGTGGTGGCCCATACAGCAAACAGGTTGGAATAATGATAGACGAACTGGTTTTTTCAAACCACCTTGTAGGAATAGGCAAAAAATCTTCCAATAACTTTGCAGTAATAATATCGTTTAACGGAATGAATTACATCAAGGATAGATTCAAAGCGCTTCCAGAGAAAACAAAAAATAATTTGGAACGCATACGCGAGGAACTCGAAACCCACACTTCTGTGGAAATATTAAACATAATACGTACACATTTTTCTGAATATACTGATCTGCCAGACACCGACAGACACGGTTCGACACCTGACTGGCATAATGATATGCAGACTTTGTAAAAAACAGCCTGTTTAAATAAAAAACAACCATAAATCAATTATGAGTTTTGACTGCGTGTATTGTAATAAACCGTGTCTGGCAGAACATGAACTATGTTCACATGACCAACATGTAATCTGTATGGAGCTGAAAGAACGGCGATATATTGACAGGGCGTGCGTACGATGTGGCAGTAAAGATGGCGAACATGTTCAATGCGACAGGTGTAGGATGAACCCGAATGCCCCGTTTGTCGGTTTTGACGGACCGCCTGGCAACACAGACGTCAGCAATGGTATGTCGTCTGAACCAAAAACCGTACTTGATAGTTGCAGGAGATGCGGTCATTTTAGGTCCGTACTGGCAGATGCAACACGTCTGTGCAGTGACTGCATATGAGGGCACACCCTGACCCCTTATACCGTTTATACATCATAACCATATGACAACATGCGTAATATGCGGTAATGATGCCACCGACGGCGGGCATTGGGATGACGGGTAACCGTACTGCAACAGTTGCATTGTAAAGGCCGATTTGACAGCATGCAGTACGTGCAAGATGCCAAATCCAAAAGCGGACATGACATTGTTTCGTGGAAATCATTTGTGTGACGGATGTATGGATGAGCTGAAAAAGATGGATTATTGACGAATGCCTTTTATGTATAATAATCATATATTATTATATGGAACAAAAAGTTATGCTCCAGTACAACTCCTGTGGAAAGTTAGCGGGTCTATTTTTTCTATTAGTAATAGGAGTAATATTTGTATACACAGACGATGCATACGCTGCGTCTATACACCTCGATGCAGAGATCCGTGGCACTACTATCCTATTTAGCTGGAATGACGTTTCACAAACAGATAACGTCACGTATTACGCGTTGATATTAAAATCAGCCAGCACAGAAATACAGATAAGCAGTGACGATACATCGTATTTTTTGAATCACATGTACGGTGCTTCTGCTGGTGACAGTCTAATTTGGAAGATAGAGGCACGTGATTTCGAACGGCGTGCAGAAGGTGGCGGATCCTATATAGTAGCCAGCGATACACTAACTGTAGCCATACCTGGCAACGGTGCTCCGCGAGTCGATGCTGGAAGCAACATCATATCTCTTAGCAACGAAAAAGTTACACTAGTGGGAATTATATTGGATCCTAACAATGACCATGTTTCGCATGAATGGATACAAGTATCAGGACCTACTGTTGTGTATACTCAAACAACAGGATATTCTCTCGAATTTACGACCCCCACAGTCACGAAAGGCGAAAAAGTGCTGGTGTTCAAACTCAGTGCCACGGACGGCGTTCTAACGGGGGAAGACACTGTATCAGTCACGGTACAAAACAGTAGCCCAACGGCTGATGCCGGTTTAGACCAGATAGTAACTAATGGCACCAGTGTGACGTTGGATGCCAGAGGTTCAAGCGACCGCGATGGCAGTTTGTCATATTTGTGGGAACAGGTCTCTGGCATCATGGTTAATTTTAACAACTCAAGAAGTATCGAGTTCAGTGCACCGGCATCTGCCAGCGATCTTGAATTCAGACTGATTGTGAATGACACTCAGTACGATGCCACAGATTCAGTGTCTGTAAGAGTGGTGGAGAATTCGCCACCGAATGCCAGAATATTACCTGTGGTTGATGTAGAGGCAGGCGAGATTGTTATATTGAATGGTTCTCGCACTACAGATCGTGACAACGACCGCCTTACATATAAATGGACGCAGACAGAGGGCGAAACGGTCATTATCTCCAACGCCAGATCCCCAACGGCATCATTTATAGTTCCAGTTGTCATGAATGATATAGATCGGTTTGCAAAATTTCAATTATCAGTATTTGACGGTATATTTACCAATGTAGATACTGTATCTGTTTACTTCCACAAAGGTTCCCCTCCACACGCGTACGCGTTCGGCCACGTAGCCAAAGAAGACGAAAATGTGTATACAACAGGATTCATGCCAGACGGTGCAGATTATGCAGCACCTCGCGGAGTAGTGTTCGTACTCAATGGTAGCAGTTCGACAGGTCTGGACGGTTTGACATATGAATGGAGGCAAATTAGCGGTGTAGATGTACAGTTGAACAACGCCTACGAACCAGCCGCGACTTTCAAAACAGAAATTGGCTCATACGCCTCCCTGCTTGAATTTGAACTGAGTGTAAGCGACACTATTGGGAATTCTGACAAGGTAAGGCTGGTCATAGCAATCGATGGCATATTCTACCCAGTGGCGGATGCCGGACGCGACATTGAGGTAAGACCAGGCACAACAGTGATACTGAATGGGAGTGCATCTGTTAATCCTGCTGGAGGCGATCTTGTTTATTTATGGACACAGACTGTAGGCGAGACGGTGAATTTGGTTAACAGTACAGAGGCAGTTGCTACGTTTACGGCACCTGCCACCACAAACGTCACCAAGACTCTTTCGTTCAGTCTGACGGTAGAAGCATACCCGACGTTGGATAAAGATGAAGTAAATGTCCACGTGGTGCTACAAAGCATAAAGCCGACAGCGGACGCTGGTAGTAACATGCGTGTCGATGGCGGTGCAAATGTGACACTTGATGGTACAGGCTCCGTCGGAAATGGTCTGTCTTATGACTGGCAACAGTCCACAGGCACGCATGTTACGTTAAGTGATTCAAATACGGCAATGCCGTCATTTATAGCTCCAGACACATCTAGTCAAATTATGTTGGGTTTTATGCTTACAGTGATGGATTCTACAGGTGTATTTGACAGTGATCGTATACGCATCACAGTTGGGCATGACGCTCCACCAACAGCGGACGCTGGATATAACATCAACGCATTCGTGAATTCATATGTTATTTTAAGAGGATCTGGTAGCGATCCAGAAAGCCGTGCATTGTCATATTCATGGATGCAGACTGGCGGACACGACGTGACTTTGAGTAATCCTGATTCTTCTGTAGCGTCCTTTATTACTCCAAGCATGTCGAGTGAACTTTCATTTATATTTACAGTTATGGATCCAGGAGGCAATTCTGCCACGGACAGAATGATGGTGAGCGTGTTGGATAATGAGTCTCAAGTTCCAAGCGTAGTGGCAGATGCCGGACACGATCAGACAGCATACGTTGATGGTACGGTGCATCTCGACGGCGAATCATCCGTAGGTACAGGGCTTTTATATTCATGGACGAAGACTAGCGGTCCATCGATAACCCTTTCCAACAGTAGCATCGCCTCACCTACGTTCATGACTCCCTCAACGCCATCCGTTCTAATATTTAATCTAGCCGTCAGTTCCGGTAATAACACTAATAATGATAGCGTTAAAATAACCATTATAGATAACAGTAACGATCCGCCTTCCGCAGATGCCGGAACTGATATGACTGTCAGGCCAAGAGAGACTGTGAATCTATTAGGTAGTGGATCCGATCCTGACAACGATAAAATATCATATTCATGGACGCAGACTGGTGGACACGACGTGATTTTGACGAATTCCGACAAAGCCTCTGCGTCGTTTACAGCACCCAATCTTATAGGCACGCTGACATTTATGCTAACAGTCGTTGACTCTACAGGACAGGCTGGGAGTGATTCAATAGACATCACGGTGGAATCAACACTTCCAGTGGCAGATGCAGGATCCAATCAGAGCGTAGAGCCTGGAGTCATAGTTAACCTAGATGGCGGATCCTCATATGATCCTGACAGTAACACATTAAGGTATTTATGGACGCAGACGAGCGGGACAGATGTAAGTCTCTCAGGCATGTTAGGATCCACACCATCATTTAGGTCGCCTAACGTCATGCAAGAAGTGCTGATCTTTGAGCTAACTGTAACAGACGGTGACGGCAACGTCGGCACAGACAGCGTGAGCGTGACTGTCGTATTTTTAGAGCCGACTGCTGATGCTAGCGTTGACCAGACTGTAAAGTCAGGCACATATGTGAGGTTAGATGGTAGTGGATCGACAGAGGGAGCTGGATACACAGATTACTTGTGGACGCAGACTAGAGGTGATACAGTAGAGATTGAAGATATTGATTCTTCGATTGCTGGGTTCGTGTCACCAGATAATGATGCGGTTTTAACGTTTAAACTAACAGTTACTAACGGTGCATATAGTGACTCGGACACAATTACAGTGACTGTAGATGGTAACGACGCACCGAGTGTTGGAGCGGGCGCAGATAAACATGTAAAATCGGGTGAAAAAGTTGACCTGAGAGGATTTGCAGATGATCCAGACAACACTGAGTTGTCATACCAATGGAGCCACGAAAGCGGTCCAAACGTGTTCATTTATGACGATCGTACATCGACTCCGTATTTTATAGCTCCAAATGTTAGCGGTACACAGACAATTGTGATAAAACTCGTAGTGATGGACAATGAAGGTGGAACTAATTCCGATACAATAACTGTCAGCGTGCGTGAAAACCAATCACCTGTAGTCGTGCTTGAAAAACACCTGTTTGTAGTAGCAGGCGATCGAGTCGTTCTAGATGCGTCCAGATCATATGATCCTGACAACGATGATCTATCATATGAATGGATAGCCGATTTTGGTCCTGAAGTGTTGATATTAGGAAGTGGTGAGCGTGTATCTTTCATTGCACCTGTGGTCGGTGACAATAGATTTGAAAACACGGTATACATGATTCTCGAAGTTACGGACGGTGCACTTACAGACGTGGTCGCGTTCCGAATCGACATAACTAACAACAACAAACCAGTCGTGAACGTAGATCAGTCTTCAATCAGTGTGGCTTCCAATTCAACTTTTACGTTATCTGGTACATTGAATGACAGCGATGAAGACGCAAACGCGTGGTGGTCTCAGACCGATGGCATGTCAACAACCTCTATTGACAGTTTCAATGACGGCGACACGTTTACTCGCACCGACAGGGCACCGATTGTGGAATCAGGAACGACTGTTTTGACTTTCAGGTTTGCAGCATCAGATTATGACTGGTTGGTAGAGAAGATAGTCACAGTGACTGTGTATGCACCTTGATGATTTTTATTTTGTATGAAACTCCTTGTATACAGTTTATGTTTTGGCTCTCCTAATCTTTTGATTTTTCAAGATGTCCTACTGTATAAGTTTTAGGTTTTTTGTCTCTAGGGGCGTTGTCCAAATCTTGGTTTTTCAGGCCTGTCTGGTGTCACTTTATCTGCACCTTATTGCTTTTGGTTTCCTGCATATGACAAAATTTTCTTGCGGTCAACTTCGGACCTACAGTGCGCGAAGCACAGGAACGCATCAGCCCGGGTTATTGCCCCATTCAAGATAAAGTACGCGAAGTACAGTTACAGAGGTTGATCCATCACTTGGACTACGACGAGGATATTTTTACATGTATTTAACCAGACGCTAAAACTGAAATCAGCTTTAAATACGGAATTAACCAAAATGTTATATTGTATAACAGACTAACATTATTTCTTGTTGCCGTAAGCATTCTCGCAGCCTCTGCTGCCGCTCTTCCCAACGCATTTGCACACAGTCCGGGCGGAGATCAGGCCGAACCGCTATCCTTTGGAGACATGAACGTTACGGTTCGCACTGACTTGACTCCTTACGACCTTACGCTGGGAGATATTGATGAGGTGAACATGAAGATAAGATTTTTTGATGTCGACACGGACTTGACCTTGGATCAGGTAACATATAGAGTTGAAATCTGGAAAAGTGAGGAACTGCTTGCAAGAAGTCTCTTTTATGACGACGATGGCAGACTGGATGTAGAGATACGCCCTTCATCTAACTGTAATGAAAATGAGCTATGGCGATGCACTATTTACGGCGGTTCTGAACACCCCGATGCGCCAGGTACACTCTATGTGCAAGGCGTAGCGTGCACTGATGAAAACCTAGATGTCTGTGGAAGGCCTACAATCACCGGTCCGGTGTTTGTTCAAGGCGGACTGTATAACATTCGCATAGATGTTGAAGGTGCCACCAGTCCAAAGATCTTGCTGTCTGAAAGACTCAGCTACGATACATTTGTCAGTATTGTAAAAAATCAGGATTTCCTGATTCAGACTGCCAGTGCGGAGGTTCCAGTAGTTGTCAAGACGTACTATGATGATATTGAAAGCTTTGAATTTGACGCGTCTGACAATTCAATCAGCTTTGAGATGCCGTTTGACTGGGATCCAGACTACATCAGCTTGGTTCCGCTGGTACATGAGGAGGTTAGGATTCCGGACTCGTTTGAGCCATACGTCCCAGGCAAACAGTTTACAGGCTATGTAAACAGCATAGAGCTTGATCAAAGGGGATTGATATCTGATCCGTATTCTATTGACAATACAAACATCCTTCATTTCCTTATCACAGACAAGACGTTAAAAAAGATCAATGACTTGCTTGGTCCGGACAACTATTCAAACAAAGTAATGAATCTGAAAATAGTTCCGTCACCTGAGATTGAGGCGATATCTGGCGATTTTTATCTTGTCGGCCTTGAAGACGTGGAACGACGGGTTCCAACCGACGTATCTGTTTCATACGACAGCACATACAGCGCCGATCAGGAGATACCGTTTGAGTTTGCATTCTTTAATGAAAATAAGACACTAATTCCGGATATAAGATACGCCTATGTTGCTTATGACGAATCCCGACAAGAATTGGCACGCGGAGGCTATGATGATACGGCGACTCCCGGAATTGTAGCCATTGAGGGACTGGATGTCCAAGATATCTACATCCCATCCCAGGGTATTGTCAGAATCGACGTCCTAGTTTACGGGGTTGGACTTGACTATGACCAAAAATATGCAGGGATTGGTACGGTATTCTTAGACATAGGTTCCGGCTTGACAGCATCCGTACCTGAAACGACATCAATTCCCAGCTGGATTAAAAACAACGCCAAATGGTGGGCAGACGGCATAATAGATGATACCACCTTTATCCAAAGCATCCAGTTTTTGATTCAAAATGACATTATCAAGATTTCTGAGACAGACGTTAGCAGTACCGACCAAGAATCCGAATCAGAGTCAGGTACAATTCCAAGCTGGGTTAAGACCAGTGCCAAATGGTGGGCAGACGGCATAATAGATGATACCACCTTTATCCAAAGCATCCAGTTTTTGATCCAACAAGGAATACTAGTTGTTTAATAATAACACATGATCATTAGCCAAGTATACGAGAATCATGTTAGTTGCACAACTCCGAATCCGGTGCGGATTGTTTTTAATTGATCGGAAGATGCATAGTACCGGCCAGTAAGATCCGCTCACTTTTTACGCGTCCTTGACTTTGGGCCTGGCAACTGTCGTGCAAATCCAAGTGAGGTGGAGTTGATGTCTTTTGTCTGCGTTGCAGGCACGAGACTGCGAGCAACTGTCGTGTAAATCCAAGTAACATGCGGAACTGACGCGCATGAATCAGGTGCGGCGTGAAAAAATGCGTGGGCAACTGACGTGCATAAAAATAATCTTGAACGCCGGTGCAAAAAATCCTGATTACGGAATCATGTAATCCATCTGCTTGACCGGCAAGAGCTGTCCGGTATCTACCAGAATCCGGATTGACTTGGCAAGTTCCTCGGCATTCTTAAAGCATCGCTGGGCAAGCATGTTCTTGAGCACATTCCACTGGATCTCCATGGGGTTAAGCTGCGGGGTGTACTTGGGCAGGTACATCAAAACAATGTCTCCTCCAGCGGACTCGACGTACTCTGACACCTTGACAGCCTTGTGCGCAGAAAGATTGTCAAGGAACATGACGAATTTTTTGTATATCTGCCGCATTTCCTTGAGAAACTCTATGAAGGTGTCGGCGTTTACGCTCTCAACCACCTTTACGTGGACTGCGTCAGGGCCAACTGCTCCGATGATTCTTGTCTCCTTGGTGGAGAATCCGACGCCGACCTCGCACCCGTCGGCTTTGAACCGCCAGCCGTACCCGCCGCAGGCTCCCAACCGCACGCCTGCCTCGTCCTGTGCCAGCATTGTGTAATCCTCTGCTGACTTTTCACTGACCAGCTGTTTGCACTGCTGCATAAACTCTTCCTGCTCCATTTTGGAGGCGGACTTGTGCGGAACGGTTCTAGGCTTTACGTACGAGAATCCCATCCTACGCAGGAGCCTCCGTATGGTACGTGGCCTGCAATGTTTTTTCAGCTTTTTTGTGATGACCTCTGCGATCATGCGCAGGAGCCATGCCCCTTGCTCGAATCCGTGTTCGGTCGGTGGCTGGCGCAGTGTCTCCCTGACAATCTCGATCTCCTCCGGTCCCAGTATGCCCCTTGCGCCCGGCGGCTTTCTGTCAGATATGTTGTCCAGTCCGCGCTCGTGCACCCTCCAAAGCCACTCCCGCACGGTAGAGTACGGCCGCATCAGCAGATCCCATATCCTGCGTATGCTCGCGTTGATCTTCCTCTCGTAGCATGCTCTCAGGATGTCCCTTACCTTCCCCGGTGGGCAGGCTGCAATCATCTCCAGAAGGATCTGTGCGTCTGTATCGGGCAGGAAATCATTGCCCGTCGGCAGGGTACCGGGCCTGCTCCATCCACGTCCGTTTGAGGCCCTCATGTGTATTTGTTATGGGAGGATCGATCAAAATCTTTCGGTTTGGACGGACGTGATGCCGCAGACGGCCAAAGTGAGCGGATCTTACTGGCCGGTACTACGCATCACGTTTTGTCACCGGGTACAGCATGTTTGAGCACGCCACTACCGAAAACGCGTTGGCCGTGCTTGAGGAGGCCATAAAAAACCACGGTAAGCCTGCATCCATAATGACTGACAGAGGATCCCAGTTCTACGCCAACGCCTCAGAGGCAAAGAAGAAGGGGGCATCGGTCTTTGAGAAAAGGCTGGTCGAGCTTGGAATAAAACAGATCCTGGCAGGCGTCAGACATCCACAAACCAACGGCAAGCTGGAGAGGCTGCACGGCGAGATTCAGCGTAAGCTGCCAGAGTTTGAGGCAATCATGATGCGCAAGAGTGATCCCGTGGATCTGTTTATGGAATGGTACAACCACAGGAGACCGCACATGTCTCTTGGTGTAGACGGGGAGAACGAGACTCCGGCACATGCGTTCATACGTAAGATGCCGCCTAGAGGAGAAACCGTAGTTGACAAGCAAACAGGGGAGGAATATCATGTCAAATAAGGTGGGAGGGGGAACTACTTTTCATATACCACAATCTATTGACATTTTAAAAATCTTAATATACATGAATATTTAACACTGAATAATGGCATTTTTTAGTAGCGTACAGATACGTCATTATGATCTTTACCCATATGCTCAAACGGAGATGTTGCATGATTAAACACGGTTCCTTTCTTACTCTTGGTAGCCTGCTTGTTCTCAGTGCGGCAATCATATTTCCTAGCATGGGATCGTCTGTCTCAGACGCGTATTTGACAGAAGATACTGATGGCTATCTTGCTTTAAATCTTGTAAATGCCGCACATGCCCAATCAGACCAACACATGAAATCTAAGGTTTATCTGCCACCTGCAAAACAGCTTGAAAGCGGCACAGCAATAAACGATATCCAATGCAACGAACCACGAGAACTCTATATCCGCCAATCCCAAACGCCTGTCTGTCTCTATGCTGAGACATACGATGTTATGCAGAGCAGAGGTATAGAACTTGCACCTGCATTCTTCTTGCCAGCAGACATATTCTCATCTGAAGAGATCGAATGGCTGGAAAACAATCCCGCCATACGTGTCTCTTATGACCCTGGGCTGGTACCAATAGAGTATCTTGATGGCTCAGGCGTCCTTCAGGGCGTCACACTGGACTACATTGCAGAGTTTGAGGCCATCTCAGGTGCAGATCTGGTACAGGGTCCAATAGTGGAGACCTGGGCTGAGACGTTAAAGACAATCAAGGACAGAGAATCTGACATCATGTTCATAGTGGCCTCTGCACCTGAAAGGCTGGAATACATGAGCTTTACATCCTCACATTATTCCCTGAAGACATACATGGCATCTCTGAATGATGCTCCGTTAAATATTGATGATGACGGTCTTGTACTGGTTACAATCAGAGGCTATGCCATAGAGTCCTGGCTTGATGAGAACCATCCTGACACGCAGTACGTCTCAGTGGACAGCCAGTCAGAGGTCTTTGAGGTTCTTCAGGCAGGCGGTGCTAACGCATTTGCAAGCACGTGGCCTAGCGTAGTCCATTACTCAAAACTATCTGGAGTTGAGAGCATATACAATGCCGGCTCTACGGGGCACCAGTACGATCTTACCGTAGGATACAGAAACGATCTTCCAATCCTGGGCTCCATTATGCAAAAGACATTGGATCAGATTCCACAGGAAAAGATCACAGGCTGGTATGATATGATATCAACGCCAACAGATGTTGATCTCACACCGGAATCTATTGTAATGGGCGTTGTAGATGGCATCATTGCACTTTACGACTCTGATCCTGATAATGCCTTTGAACAGATTACCTCAATGATGGCTACTGACCCGTCATACCCGTTTGTTCTTGATTATGACACCGGTGTTATTGTGGCCCATGGATCAAATCCCGAACTTGTAAATGTTTTAAGCACATCCATTGTAGAACTGGATAGGCCGTTTGATGTAATCCGTTCGGATCTTCTTGAAGGCCATACGTGGGTAAAATACACGTTTGAAAATCCTACAACCGGAACAGAGCAGATAAAATGGTCGCTGTTTGTATTGCATGACGGGTACATATTCGGATCCGGATATTATATAGAGTCCGAATCCCTTACGGCAGAAATACCCTCATTAGATGATGTAGAGTAGCTAAAACTCGTCCTATACATGTCAGAAGTTGAAAATGTACCCTCAAACAAGTTTTTTGCGCATAATTTTACAAGCTGATGCACATAATTTTTTTGATATATAGCAATGCGCATAAGTTTCTGTACATGATATTTTAGGACCATCATAGGCATAATGCCTCTTGTCTGGGGAATACACCAAAAGCACAAAACAAAATGCATGGAAAATTAAAATTCAGATTCATGTATGGCTATACATATCACATTGGAAAAAAATGCAGGCACCAACATGATACATACAGAAGATCAAACTATTCGTACAATCATTGTTTTTGTGCAGGTTTAGACGATACCTGGTGTGATACAATGTCGGGATTTGGCGGATCATCCATCTTTATGAATGGCCGCATGATTCCTTTGGGCGGTTTTCTCTTCCAGAATTTCTTAAAATTATAATCAAACTTGTGTACCCTGATAAATTCATACACTGCTGCCAGATGTGCATCCTTGTCTGCATAACGTATGGAATGATTCATTACACGTTTGAGTACGCTCCATACTTCCTCTACGGGATTCAGATATGGATGTCCGATAGGATACCACAGGACAATAATGTCGCGCTCTGCAAAGAATCTTTTCGTCTCCTGGGATATATGCCACGGTGCCTTGTCTAGTATCAGGACCATCTTGCCTACCTCCATGTACACCTTGTCCATATGTTCTAGAAAGGAAGCGGTATTGACAGTCTGACAGTGATTAAAAAACTGTCTGCCGTCTTGTGTCATGCTGCATATCATTGAGAATCTATGAAATCCTCCGCTCCATAACATGAATATGCGTAGGCACAGTTTTGCCCAATATTTTGCAGACATTGCAGCGTCCTTAAAGTGTGATTCATCTTGTGTTACAATTGTATATCGCATCTTTGTGTATCTTGCAATCTTTTGATACAGGCTGGCCCTCCATTTGTTCACCTCTTCTATTGGTGTTCTACTAACCATGATTGGCTGTGTCTTTTTTCTAGAGTATCCCCACTGTCTGGCATATCGCCTTATCTGCGAGATGCCAAGGTTTTTTCCAGACATCTCTTCTAGTGTCGTGCAGTTCTACGGGTGTAAATGCGCGTTCCTCGCACCAATGCCTTGCTTTGTTTAGAATTTTTCTGTCTATCTTGGGTGGACGTCCTGACCGTGGTTTGTCTGAGAGGGCCTGCCATATTCCATGAAATGATTTTGCAGCACATGCAAACCTGTAATGTTACATGGCAACAGTACGACGATCACAACAAGATATTTTGGCAGTATTGACAAATGTTTTGATTACCATAAATGCCAACAGCATGGATAACCGACGTGATATACAGCCTACATGTTCTACTTTTTGCACTTGTTTTAGCATTTTATGTCCATGCATGTGTACATTTAGTGAAACAAATTTTTGACTTTTCCTATTTAGTAACAGTACGGTTAAATTGACGTTCGTGTGAAATGCCAAGATAGTTCTAGTTTACAAATTTGTGTGAAAAAAATACGTTGAAGGTATACAGATGCTGTTCGGAATGCAGGAGACGATGATTTACAAAGATGTGATGATCAAGGGACGACGATGCCCAGAAATTGGCTGTACAGAAACTTATGCGCATTGCTATAGTGGAATATTATTGTGTTTAATAATAACATGAAAAATATATCAAAAAAGACACAGACAATATTGTTTGTTGGATTAATTGTTGCAATGATTCTTCCATTTAGTGGAATGAATACCGAAGCTTTTGGAGCAAGTTCTGAAAAAAGTAAGGAGCAACTCCAAGCAATATTTAGCAATGATTATGACTTAGCAAAGGAATATCATGAAAAAGACACCAAAGTAAAAGAACTCAAACAGAAGAATGATAAATCTGAAGCAACAAGAGAATCTAAAAACAATGCAGAAATAGATAGAGCACTTGATTTAGGCAAACTTAATGCAAGAGGATACATGACTTTTGACCAATTAGAAAATACTATTGAAACAGGTATTCCTATTTGGGATACAAATCCTTCTGAAGTTACCGAAACAGTATCTACAACAAGTGTTATGTATAATCCTGATACAGGAATTACATATGCCTGTTCTTGCAGTGGTAAACACGTAGATTTTGTTGGTGGTTATGTGTACTATACACATTGGGGACTATGGAAACATACTGTGTTTGGAAGTAGTGATCATATATCCTACTCTAAAACATTAGGTGGTAGTGATACAGTAGTACTGGATGATTACTCTCAAACCATTTATCCATTTGTGGATTATTTGGCTCATGGGGGTGCAACGGGTGCCACATTTGAAGTAGACTATGAAACAACAGATGCAGGTGGTGATACAATTGTTTATCAAAACAATGTAATTATCAATGATGCCTCAACTTCATGGAAAACTAAAGGTTTCACATCAGTTCCTGGTGGTTTTCCGAACAAAATGGTAAAGTAAGTTATGATATGGTACTATATTCCATATCCTAATCTTTTTTTTCTTATGAATTTAAATATGAAATTAGTAGTGAAATAATGATGAATCTTATTGAATGGCTCAGAACAAAAAACATGAGAAAAAGTGCTTCTGAAACAAATCAAAAAATACCTGGTGGAATTGCTAACTTAAATTTAGTTCTTCAAAAAGGACCTGATGGAAAAGTCAGATTTAAGACAAGAATAAAAGGAGAATTCAAACTTGATGAAGAAAATGAAACTGTAAAAGCAATTCAAAATTTAATTAAACAAATGGAGGAAGAATCAAAAACAAATCATTGGAGTGCAGTGATTAAACGTCCTGAAATTATTCCATAATTTTTTTTTATGTTTGAATTATTTTTAATGTTATTTGTACTTCAAGGAAACAAATCAAATCAATGGATTGACTCATGTTATGCTGATTTTAATGGATATGAAGAAAAATTATCAGAAATTAATCCAGATATTTTTTTCTGTAGGGCCGTAATTGATTTGAATTTGAATGAAAATGATATTGACAAATTAGGATACGATCTAAACTGGCTTAACTATACCATACACACGGCCAAAGAATTTGTAAATAATTGGGATTTGTATGATGATTATGCCATCAAAGATACTTTGTTAATTTACCCATCAATAAGTACAAGAGATTCGTTACCTCCTGGAATAAAAGTACAGATATCCTTTGATTATCAAAAAGGTGACTCTATTTCCACATTTGATGAATCCTTTAAGATTAGTCCAGAGTTTAATCCACCTGTATGTCAGAAGGGTTCGGAAATTTTTAAATGCATTTCAAAAAATCCTGAATCTTATGAATCAGATAAAGAAATTACTTCTCCTCAGTTTGGATTAGATTGCCCAATTACAACTCATAAATTTAGTCAAGAAACACAAAAATGTGAAATTTGGTGAGATTCTGCATATGTGGTAGTACCACTTTTAATCCTAATTATATCTGTAATAATTATAACGTCAATTGTAGTTTGGAAATATAGAAAAAGAAATATCAGTTATTATAATTAGAAAAAGAAAACTAGACTATAACGCAATTAGTGGAGCCAATTCTTCTATTACTGGTAATGCCTCCTCTACAACTGGTACAATATCTTCTGCAAGAGTTTCTACTTCTGGAACCACATCTTTTTTGAAAAACGATATTATATCTTGCAGCTGTACAAAGGAACCGCCAGAGTTAAAATTATGTGTATGGACTTTGCCTGTGTTTTTATCTACTGCCTTCATTACTGCACCATGTCTGGTAACTGTATGTACATGACCATTAGTTATCCACTCCCCTGGACTTTTGTACACTACATTACCATTAATTGATGTGGCCATTATAGTAAATTCTCCAGTGCCTTAACGATATCATTTTCTGCAAACCTGACCACTCCTCCTATTGCCCCTAGTACACCACCTTTTTTGAAAGCCTTGACTACTCTCTCACCAGTTCTTTCATCTATTATGGATGCCCTTGCACCATGGTTTTTTGCAATAAATACAGGACTGCCAGGATGACCAACATCTAACCAGTTTGAATCAACTGATGTTATTCTTCCAGGAACTAGAGGCATTATAATTCGCTCAACAGTCCACCTAACACTTGATGTTCAAGAAAACTAACTACACCACCAATTACATTTACAACAGCACCTTTGGCAAAAGCCTTTTTCACTATTTGGCCTGTTTTATGATCTATCATGTGAATTACAGCACCATGCTTGCCTGCAATAAATGCCCTATGGCCTATAGCAATGCGCATAAGTTTCTGTACAGCCAATTTCTGGGCATCGTCGTCCCTTGATCATCACATCTTTGTAAATCATCGTCTCCTGCATTCCGAACAGCATCTGTATACCTTCAACGTATTTTTTTCACACAAATTTGTAAACTAGAACTATCTTGGCATTTCACACGAACGTCAATTTAACCGTACTGTTACTAAATAGGAAAAGTCAAAAATTTGTTTCACTAAATGTACACATGCATGGACATAAAATGCTAAAACAAGTGCAAAAAGTAGAACATGTAGGCTGTATATCACGTCGGTTATCCATGCTGTTGGCATTTATGGTAATCAAAACATTTGTCAATACTGCCAAAATATCTTGTTGTGATCGTCGTACTGTTGCCATGTAACATTGCAGGTTTGCATGTGCTGCAAAATCATTTCATGGAATATGGCAGGCCCTCTCAGACAAACCACGGTCAGGACGTCCACCCAAGATAGACAGAAAAATTCTAAACAAAGCAAGGCATTGGTGCGAGAAACGCGCATTTACACCCGTAGAACTGCACGACACTAGAAGAGATGTCTGGAAAAAACCTTGGCATCTCGCAGATAAGGCGATATGCCAGACAGTGGGGATACTCTAGAAAAAAGACACAGCCAATCATGGTTAGTAGAACACCAATAGAAGAGGTGAACAAATGGAGAGCCAGCCTGTATCAAAAGATTGCAAGATACACAAAGATGCGATATACAATTGTAACACAAGATGAATCACACTTTAAGGACGCTGCAATGTCTGCAAAATATTGGGCAAAACTGTGCCTACGCATATTCATGTTATGGAGCGGAGGATTTCATAGATTCTCAATGATATGCAGCATGACACAAGACGGCAGACAGTTTTTTAATCACTGTCAGACTGTCAATACCGCTTCCTTTCTAGAACATATGGACAAGGTGTACATGGAGGTAGGCAAGATGGTCCTGATACTAGACAAGGCACCGTGGCATATATCCAAGGAGACGAAAAGATTCTTTGCAGAGCGCGACATTATTGTCCTGTGGTATCCTATCGGACATCCATATCTGAATCCCGTAGAGGAAGTATGGAGCGTACTCAAACGTGTAATGAATCATTCCATACGTTATGCAGACAAGGATGCACATCTGGCAGCAGTGTATGAATTTATCAGGGTACACAAGTTTGATTATAATTTTAAGAAATTCTGGAAGAGAAAACCGCCCAAAGGAATCATGCGGCCATTCATAAAGATGGATGATCCGCCAAATCCCGACATTGTATCACACCAGGTATCGTCTAAACCTGCACAAAAACAATGATTGTACGAATAGTTTGATCTTCTGTATGTATCATGTTGGTGCCTGCATTTTTTTCCAATGTGATATGTATAGCCATACATGAATCTGAATTTTAATTTTCCATGCATTTTGTTTTGTGCTTTTGGTGTATTCCCCAGACAAGAGGCATTATGCCTATGATGGTCCTAAAATATCATGTACAGAAACTTATGCGCATTGCTATATGATGATGAACTACAGTCAGTTCTCAATACATTTGAAGTATCATAATTAGTTGATGTAGCATGAGCTTTAGGCCCATAAATTCTATCATATTCTTCAACATCATTTGTATCTCCTGGACCAATTTCAGCAGGAACGTCATCATAACGCATTTCTGTTTTTGGGAGTTTTTCCAATTCAGAAATTAGTTTCTGTTCCAGTTCTCTTGCTTTTTCACTATCGCCTTCGTCATTGATTTGCAAGGTGATTAATTCCTCTGCAAGTGTCAATCGCTCCAAATATTTTTGATTCACATCAATATCTTCTGGAGCTGTCAGACTATTAGCTTGTTCTTTGGCTTGTTCTTTTAATTCTCGTATGTTTTCAAGCACTTCGTTTGTTGCGTCTGCTTCTGCCAAACTATAGCCAGTTATTGGAATAACTATGCTAAGAATGAGCATTGCAAATACAAGTGTTTTTACATTTTTCATGTTATTATTAAACACGATAATATTCAACTATATATTCTCTATTACTTTATCCTACTTTATCATGTGATAGAATAACATTATAGAATTGTGAAAATTATATTGAATGCAATTAGATTGTATTGATTAAAACAAAATCAATTAGTTAATAATTATTTTTTGGTCTTGTTTTTTGTAAAATTGATACAGTAATCCATTCCATGTGATCTGCTGGAAAATATCTTTTTATTTATCTTAGAGTCAAGCCATTTTAGAAGGTCAGGGGATACTGTAACACTGATTTTTTGCTTGTCTATAAAGATGTAATCCTACTTTATCTTATAAGATAATCCTGCCAAAATTGGAAATGATGTATAGGTACAGGCTTGGATGTGTAGTGTAGTACAGTACTAAAGCATAGATTTTAAAAAAATAAAAAATGGACTAGTGTCCAAATGGAACATCTAGTTTTACTCCGCCTACAGGTACGTTGGTCTAGGATCTGTATCCCCAATTGGTTCCTCAGTCATTACAATTGCGTCATAAATCCAAGGATTTACCACTGCTTGTGCAAATGCTAATTTACGATCGTCATGGGATTTACCAAGACTTAGCTTGTAACCTGTATCCGTATCCACTAACCAGCCTTCAAGGACCATGTTTGGTGACATGCTTTTCATGTGTGTGGTTATGTTGGTGTGTCCACTGCCATCTACTTGGATGGAATATGAGCCAGTTGTTTTACCGCCAAATGGCATTTCACCTTTTGGAGCAGTTAGTTTTCCTGTCATATCTGCTGACATCATCATGTCATCCATCATCATCATGTCGTCATCCATCATAGAATCGTCCATCATGGTATCATCCATCATCATGTCATCGTCCATCATCATCATGTCGTCGTCCATCATCATGTCTTTATCCATCATCATGTCGTCCATCATCATGGTATCTTCCATCATGTTATCCATCATCATGGTATCTTCCATCATGTTATCCATCATCATGGTATCTTCCATCATGTTATCCATCATCATGTTATCCATCATCATCATGGCATCAGGCATTTCTACAAATGGGCAATTAACTACAAAGCCTGCGAGACCTGTTTCTAAACTACCATTTGATGAAACTTTGGTTATGCCCTTGGTATCTTTTATCATAGTTGCCATAGATGGGTTATCCCAAGTTGCAGTCTGTATTCTCCATAGTGGGGAATAAAATGGACTACCTGCATCAGTTGAGCCGATGCTTGCTTGGTACCCTAGTGGGCCCATTCCCTTTTAGTGACTGAAATAGACCCAAGTACTACAAGAAAATACATGAAGATAGAATTGGATATAACAGAAAATGACGCATATACGAACTTTGTAGAATCAATCAGAAGTGATGAGACCCGACGAGGATATACCAGAAATCTGACACGATTCTTGAATATGGTTCCAGATTATATTTTTGAGCAATATTTGGGGGAAAAACCCCAGTCAAGGGATGTAAAAGAAATGTCTCAATTATTTATTGACTTGGCAAGAAAAGATATCACTGTAACAAAATCTATTCTAAAATCATATGTTAGAGAAGTAAAACAAGAAGTAAACTCTAATCAAATCTCTCCAAACACAGTATCAAACAGACTAAAACCAATCAAGGCATTACTATCTGCAAATGAAGTTGATGTATCTTGGAAACTAATCAACAAGATGTTACCACGTAGAACAAAAAGCGAAGACCGTGCATACACCAGAGAAGAAATTCACAAGATGATTGAGTGTTGTACCGACATTACAGACAAGGTAATAATTCTAATGTTCTCATCAGCTGGATTTCGATTAGAGTCATGGGATTATTTTTGTTGGAAAGATGTAATATTTTTCAAAGATAAAACTCAACAATACACAGGAGCTGCACTAAGAGTGTACAGAGGAGATCCAGAAGAGTACTGGACATTCATAACTCCTGAAGCATGTTATGCATTAACATTATACAAAGAAGAATGGAAATCAAGATTCCTAAAGTATCCAACCAATGATGATCCACTAATTGCATCAACTCGATTTGATGTACCAGTACGTCTACAATCAAAAGGTGTACGTTCCAGAGTGGACAAGATTGTAACAAAAATTGGATTACGCGATGAAATAAAGAAAAACCAGAGACGATACGAGGTAAAACTAGATCACGGATTCAGAAAATATTTCAATACAATGATGAGGCGTG
Organism: Candidatus Nitrosopumilus sp.; assembly: GCA_963667665.2. Taxonomy (GTDB): domain Archaea; phylum Thermoproteota; class Nitrososphaeria; order Nitrososphaerales; family Nitrosopumilaceae; genus Nitrosopumilus. The sequence goes on along the minus strand of OY763927.2, from coordinate 801,022 downwards.
CAAAGGTAAACTATCTGGACAAAGAAGACATGATGGGTCACAAGGTAGGATTAGAGCAAGCATATGAGCGATACCAAGAAGAAGATTTTGAGCGATTCCCCAAATACCAAAAGGCAATTCCTTTTCTTACAATATCTGATGAGGAAAGACTTAGACTGGAAGCTGCTGAAAAGCAAGAAGACATTGAAAAACTAGAGCAAAAAGATGAAGTGATTCAAAACTTGCATGACAGAATAGATAATTTGGAATACGGTTTAGAGGCACGTCGTTCTCAGTATGAAAAGGGTCGTTTAGCTGCAGACGAGTCTCACAAGCAGATTCTTCAATTTTGCAATTCCACTTTGGTTTGAAGGCAGGGCATCAGAGAGTGAAAAGAAAAAAATCTGGAAAAAATTCAAAAAAGGAAATCCAAGTAGGAAAGAAATTACCGAGGCACTTGGAGAATCAAAAGGATTAAGCTGGGATAATATTTCTGAAAGCGTTAAACAGTTTGAAGAAGATCAATCAAAAGAAAATATGTTGGAATAATCATATCTAATCTAAAAGAATTTGCTACTGTGATGTCCTTTTTTAGGTTCCAAAATAATTTATTTGTTAAGGTAGACTAGTTGTCTCTTCCATTTTTACATACTATTTTAGATTCCTTGTTTTAATCATTTTTGTTTGAAAACTATTCAAAATTCATTATTTTTTAATATTTTTTTGGATATTAGAAATATGATAAATTCTAAAAACAATTTCATCTATATTTAATTTGTCTTTTCGAATGCTTTCTTCAAATTTTATTAATTCATTTCTACAATCTTCAAAATATTCTTCCCATTCTTCTTGTTCTTTTAGTGAAAGTTTTTTCTTAGTACTTTTTGTTATTGTGTTTAAGAATATTTTAAAATCTATATTTATTATTTTGTTAATCTTTTGTGGAATTTGTTCTAATTCAAAATTGTCTAACACTCTATTAAAGAATTTTCTTTGTTTTAAATGGAATTTTGATGTTATGTCTATTATTTCTTGAGCTGTTTTCTCCAATTCCTGAATCTCGGATTTGTTAATATATTCAGGTATTGGAATTGTGTTGAGACTGTTTGTGTTAAATCTAAAGAATCCGTGTAATTTTGCAGGACAAATTGATTGTAGATATTGTGAAATTAATGTTGAATTTAAAATGCACAAGAACACCTTCCAGTCATATTTCTCATTTTCAAGTATGAATGCAGGTGAATTTGCCCCACTAAAAGCAGTATTTTCTGATAAAAAGCCTACAACTGATTCTTTTTCTATGCCTTTTATCAAAAGTTTTTTTGGATAGATTAAGTTAAAATTTCCTTGTCTAACAAGTTTAAACCAATTCTCTCCTTTTGCATAAAATTTTCGAGAATCTTTTCTTTCAAGTAACTTTGGTTTGTGTTTGAGTAAATAATTGTGAATGTTAGGCGCTTTGGACTTCAATTCATCCTCTTTCATCAAAATTGCCTTTCCATCTGAATCTGATTTGTATGGATAGATAATCATTTCGGATGGAATTGTTTTTAGAAATTTCTTAACTTCTCTTCCTTGATATGCATACGGAAAAAGAAATTTTTGTTCCAGATTGTTTGCTTGAACTATGTCAATACTGACAATGAATACTTCATCTTGACCCGAAATTGTTCCATAATAGAAATTACCATGAGTTGAGAGTAAATTCCAATTTATTTTATTTTTTTCTAAGTGAGAAATTAAATCAAATTCATTAAATGACCATGATTTTTTCCCAAATTTTGAATATTGCATTGGGATGCCTTTTGATGATGTTATTCCTTCTAAGGAAAGTTTTGATTGATCTTTAATTTTTTTGTATTGTAATCTCTTCTGAATATCTTTACTTAGAATGAATATGGCTGGATATGTAGAAGCATCTTCAAAAATTGGTAAACTTCCAAAATCTATGATCTCTTTTATCAAACCTTTTGACAACATCTCACGTAATTTTTCACCATAATCTGTGTTAAGCCATTGTGATGATGAGATGAAGCCTATTAATCCATCTTCATTTATCAATTCTAGACTTTTTTCAAAAAACATTAATGAAATATCAAATTTTTTGTGTGCACACTCATATTTTTCTAAAAGAAAATCAATTATTTCATGTTTGATTCTTTGTACTCTGATGTATGGAGGATTTCCAATTATAATATCAAATTTGCCAAGTTCCATTACCTCTGGAAATTCTTTATCATAAAGAAAACCATGTGAATCGATTGTATTATCGTCTACTAGACTATTCCCAACTTTGATATTGTTAGATAATCCAATCAGCTTTCTTTCGTTAGAAGCTAATTTTAGAAATAAGCTTAATTTTGTAATATCTATTGATTCTGGATTAATATCTACCCCGTAGATGTTATTTTCAATAATTGCTCTGACTTCTTTATTTTCATCCCATTCATGCGTAATTTGTAACTGTTTTTCTGAATGTTTTTCACTTTTTCCTTTTATATCTTGAATTTCTTTATGAATTTCAAGTAATATGTCGATTGCTTTTACTAAAAATGCTCCACTACCACAAGCTGGATCTAAAATTTTCATTTCTTTAAATTTTTTTTCTAGTTCGTCGACGTTATTTTCATACTCTTTGATTAGTTCTGATATGGATGTTGCATTTGATTTGGATAAATGAGGAATAATTGTATTCAAACAAATGTAATTTGTTATGTATTCTGGAGTATAGCATACTCCTTCCTTCTAGAATCACCTAGTATTACAAGACATATCTTGACAGAATCCTACTTGCACCCTCTGTTTTTTACGCACTAGAAACAAAAAAAATTACACACAAATTAATGCTAAAATTGTTTGTAGCACTTTGTTGTCGAGTAATTGAGTGCTATAATTTTGCTAGACTTTTTCCAAGACTCTAGCATTAAGTCTGACTGCTAATTTTTTGCTAATTGTAATTAAAACTTGACAAAATTCTGGTAACACCATCTATCTCCAATTTGGATCAATTCCAATGACTTCTATATCTGATGTTCCTTGTTCAAATTTTATTACAATTGTGCGGTTTGAATCCGTACTGTCAATTTCTTGATAAGCTATTTCAACGCCATCCATCAAGATAAAAAACATATCATCTTCACCATTACTCATTTTTGCATCTATCAATCCTCTTGGCAGGTATAACGCTAACACACCATCGTTATCTTGTGCATCAATAATTATATTCATGCAGTTACAATTATCATCTAGCGTAATGTCATGAACCATTCCACTTGTGATATCATAGTGTAAATCATAATTCTCAATTTCAACTTTTTCTACAACTAAATCAGAAACAACTGGCATGATAAACTCAAAAGTTATCTGAGCCGTGTTTGTTTTTCCATAAATTATTTCTATAGAGTATTCTCCTTCACTAGTCCATAATACTCCACTCGTAAGAATTGTTTCAGAAAATTGTTTGTTATCATCAAGTTCCGTTTGTGCAATTGCAATAAGATTACCCTCTGGAGAAATAACCACCATGGTCACTTGAATCTCAGGCAATACAGGATCTACCAAACCTGAAACTTTGATTTTGTCATTTTTGAGATATGTCTCCTTGCCTGTTTTTACGGTTATTTGTGATGATATTGATGGTTCTACAACATCAAGTTTTACATTAAATGGAGTAGGTGTGACAATTTTGGATTCAATCTGCTCTGCCGTGTTGCCTAGAGTTGTAAATCCTACAGCAATGATAACTATCACAACAGACCAAATTATTGCAGTATTGTCCACTGTAGTCATCTATGCTGAAATCAAATCTTTCGAAATATTAACCAAACTGTAATTAAACATAATTAGAAAAATGTTCTCAATGATTCTAGCATTAATTCTAACTTTTGTTAATTGCAATTGAAATAAGAAAAGTTTGTCACGACATAATGAAAAAAAGCAACTACGTTATAGATATCTCTTAATGTCGTGACGAGCGATTAAAATTACTTGCATGATAAATTATTTAACAAAAACTCATTATGATGAGTGTTATGATGTTAAAGATGTTGTAAAATTTGTATCAAAAGTTATAACCATTCCGTATCATTTCTACGTAATCGTTAAGTTGTATGTTTTTACATTCTATTAGAAACATGAAATGAGATATACTAAATCTACTATTATCATAATATTTTTAATTGGATTTGTTACTCTTATCCCAGTTAATGTCGTCTATGCAACAGATGCAAGTCAATATGTAGCAATGTTGGAACAAATTGATTCTTTGAGTCTAATTCTAAAAGATAAATTCAAAGCAGACGTAGAAGGTAATTGGAATGCAACTTCACAATTACAACAATACACAGTCAAAAATATCTTAAATTCTATTGATGGATTAGAAGAAATTTACCAACAAAAAAACTATCCAGAAATAATTGATTCATTAAGAGATCTTAGGGCATCACTGAGACAGGTAGAAACAATGAAACAGATCACAACATATCAAAATGAGATAAAATATCTAGAACAATCAATTGACATATTGATTTCTTCAAACAAAATTAAACAGATGCTAAGATATAATGAAATTCTGGATTCAAAAATATACCTGCATTACATATGGGAACCAATACATGCAAAAATAAAAGAATCAAAAACAGTTGATGATGTCTTATCATTTCAAACAGATGTTGAGAACATGGGAAAAATAATAAAATACAATTCAAGAATTAATGAAAATACACATTCTCCAGTATTCATAATAATTGATCCACATGTAAAATCAGTATGGGATAATTTCAAAAAGGAAATGTCACAATCTCAATCCATAACAGATATGACAAAAATTGCAACAAAGTATCATGGAAAAGTAGGTAAAATAGATGATAAAATAATATCAAAATGGGAAGTAAAAATTACAACACTCAAAAATGATGCTAAGAAACAAGAAAATATTCAAGATCTTATGCTCATAGAACAAAACATCAAAAATTTGAACATGGTAAAAAAGATAGAAAAAAATTCAAATCCGTTTGATAATGATGTACAGTCAAAGGCAATTTTACATAATATAAGTCAGAATTATTTAAAGATAAAATCAGATCTCAAAGAATATAGCTTGTATCTTGATAACAAGAATCAGATGGAACAAAAAGTAATTCAATTACAAAATAAAGCAAACGACAAATCTCATTTAGAGAAAATGCCAGAATTTGAATCAAAAATAAAAAATACTCTGAAGCGAGTATCTAACATTAAAAATGCCTTGGAATTAAATGATTTCAGGTATGCACAACAATTACTTGATGCAGTAGAACAGGAATGGATTAACTTTGAGCGATTTTATCCTGAGATAAGAAATTACACGCCCATTTACAAGCAACACGATATTTCAACTGCACAAAAAAAGCAGATCTATCTGAACCAAATTTCACAAATAGATACATTGGTGAGTAGTTTAAACATTAACCATACTTCTGTAGATTATCAGAAATATCATAAATCAATACGGGAATCTAAAGCATCCATCCTGTACGGGAATTTTGAGGTAGGTCATAAAAAAATCTACAAAATTATTGATTTTGCAAGTCAGAAGTTTTTACCACATGATCCCAGAATAATGATGGATATACTCTATGACTCTGATTCAAACCTGCTAACTATCAAAGGTGCAGTATACAAACATTCTTTGAATTCAAGGGATAAGGTTTCATTTTATCTTTTTAATCAGAATAATGAAATTGTAGAACTTAATTCACGTACTACAAAATATGGTGACTTTCAAATTTTGTGGAACAGTGATATAAAATCTGGATTATATATTGCAGAAATACATCATGGCTCTGCCAAAGAATCACAGATAATATCAATTCAAGATGATGATCTTCAAAGCATGATCTTTAATTCAGATGAGATTGCAATAATGGAAATAGCAAATACGTTTGAAAGTCTAGAAAGTTTTGTAAAGAAATTTACTAATTCTGGTTCTGAAAAACAATTGTGGAAAATTCAATTACTCATAAATAAAATCAAACAAGATCTCACTGGTGGAAAAATCCAATCTGCTACAGAATCAATTCAACAATTCAAAAACAATATAAAATTATATCTCTCTATACAATCACCGGAAATTGTCATAGATGCATCTGCAATTAATAGTACAGTAAAAATAACTGGCAAGATTGCAAAACTTGTAGAATATCGTGAACCTATATTTTTAACAATTTTTGATCAAGATGGTAAAAGAATGTATGAGCAAATGTCATATGATGACAAATACGGTAACATCAATATTGAAATACCAAAACATATTCTCAAAGGATTCATGGTAATACAAATAGAATATCATGATTCATTAGCAAGGGACATAATTGAATTAAGTTAGATTTTTTTAATTACATATTATAAAAATAATAGAATACTGCTAGATTCTAACACATTACCTTATTTTTTACGTATAACAAAACAAAAAAGTTACGCACAAAAAAGTACTAAAATCAATTCCTAGCAAAACATTGTGCGTAAGTCTGTGCTAGAATATTGTAATGATGATTTTTAAGATTATAGCATTAACTCTATTGCTAATTTTTTGTTAAATTATGACCATTAATTACATGATTCTAAAAATAGAATGAATATGAACAAAAATTTAAGAATTAAACTAGGTAATTTACAAGAATGAAGACAGATCTTTCTTCCACCTCTGCATTGGTTCTTTTGTGGACAAATGGAGAAATTCATACAAGTCATTTTGCTCAGAAATTTCTTAGCATGTTAAATTTAGATTCTGGACGAGAAATTTTAGAACAATGCAAAAAACTTTGGCCACATTATCCAGAAATTCTCAAGAACAGAAAATCATGCATACTTGATTTAACCAAAAATAATATCTTAGAAAACAAGATTGAACAGATAGTAATTCTTGGTGCTGGTCTTGATGCATTATCCTTGGAAATATGTTCACATTCAAAAAAATACAGAGTTTTTGAAATTGATGCTAAAAACATGGATGTAAAAAGAGATTTGATTCGTGATGTACATTTATCACTTGTAGATTCTATTTCATGTATTGATCTCAATCTGTCAGAATCAAATAAAATAATTCCAAATCTGATAAAACATGGATGGAATAAGAACATGCCCTCGCTAATAATTATTGAAGGCTTGTCTTACTATTTGTCAGAAGATCAACTATGGAGAATTATTGGTGAGTTTAAATCAGAAAACCAAAACAATCATGTTGTTTTAGAGTATTTACTTCCTGCAAACAGAATTCCAAATGAATGGCTTGAAATAGCAGAGTATCCATTTAATCTAATTTCACGTGATGCTAATCTATCTTCTATTACAAGATATGATGTTGAAGATATTAAGATACATCTAAAAAAGATCAATGCAAAATTATTTACTCATTATGAAATGAAAGCAATGGAAAAAGAAAGAACCTTTCAAAATGCACTATTTGATCAACAAAGTGGATGGATTGAAATCTGTGAAATTTTGATGTAATATTAATAACATTAGCATAATTTGATAGAATTTAGCATTTCTAACCTCTAATTATTACGCACTAGGAACGAAAAAAGTTACGCACAAAAAAGTACTAAAATCAATTCCTAGCAAAACATTACGTGCTAATCAGTGTTAAGAAATTGCAATGATAATTTTAAGATTCTAGCATTAACTCTATTGCTAATTTTTGTTAATTACAATCAAAACTTGGCATGATTTTGTACCTAAAATAACCACTTAATCTTAGTCATTCATTAATCCTCTGGAGAATAGATATCTTCCCAGTTTTCATCTGGATTCAACGTAATTACATGCATTTTACAGGAATCACTCCATCATTTACTCCATTATGTTCTATATTGATTGCCTCAACAAATGAATCCCCTGCTTGAAAATTTCTGACAATTCCTTTATCATTACATTGTTCTTTATCTGCAGAATTTTCTATTTCTTCGTTACAATAATGAATTGTAATCTCACCATGTAGAATAGTTACAACCAAGGGCGTGTCATGAGTATGCCAACCACTTTCTGCACCAGGTAAGATCTCAATAAAATGAACATCAATGTTTGGAGGATTAGAAGGATACTCAAATGATTGCCCAATTGTCGTTTGGCGTATTCCCGTATTCAATTCAAGTGGTTCTGAATTACTTGGATTTATGGTAGCTAAAAACCCTGATGATTCAACTGGATCTGTTTATGTCAAAGCTGATAAATTCACAACCTATCTTAGTGGTCTTACATGGGGCTTCTAATCTTTTTTTTCTTTAGATTCCTAAATAACTAATAATACTGATGATGAAAAAAATAATCATGAATAAAATAATAATTTCTCTTTTAGCAATTGTGACATTAATTCCTATAGCATATGCTGAAGAAACAAAATCTTTTGATGTAGATGGATTTACAATAACCACAAACAGTTCAAACGTAGCTGATATCAAACTTAGTTGGGGTAATGGGGTTTTACCAACAGGAACAATTGTATTTGATAAAGTGATCACTGACACTATTCATATACAAATTCCAAAAGAAATGCCTAGAACTACCAACTTGGATTTTGGTTTTAGTTTGCATGCTAAACAATCTAATGGACATTCTGGATTAGAAATTAAACAATCCGAATCAGATTGTTTTTATAATTTGGTAATTCCTGTTAGAAATTCTGATGCAATAGAAATTATTTCAGGATCTATGGCTGCTGGTAGAACGGTGACACAGATTGTAAATGATTGTAATGAAATTGAAATAATTAGATTGTCTTTAAAAATACAAATAGAAAACAATGTTCATATCAAAGAAATCAAATGCAAAAATGAATTGCAGCTATTAGCTGAAAGACCTAATGGAAAATTAGCTTGTGTTTTACTTGAAACTGCTGAAAAATTAAATTGGAATAAAATAGACTAAATATTTTTGACTGTGACAATTACAAACCATGTAAAACTAAATGAATTGTTAAACTGTATCTCTTAAATGACATGATTATGCCTTAACAGAGGTACTTTTGAAGTGTTCATTGAGAGTATTTGATATTTTTATACCGTGCCAAAATAGTCACTAAAAACCTTATAATCCCCGTGGACACATGGATTTTCTTTTTGCTCATTTTAGCCTAAATTAATAGAATATTGATTTTCAATTAAAAGAAAAACAGTTATTCCAACAAATTTATGATTGTAATTTCTGGAGGATTGAAAAATCTTGGTGCAGGAGTTAAACCACATGTTGTATAGACATCTGCATCATTTACAATATAATGTCTATAGTCATAATCCCCTTCAAATCCAAATATTTTTGGTATGGATTCAACATATGGAAGTCTAACTTGTCCACAATGAGTGTGTCCAAATAAATACACATCTGCAATTTCTTTGTTAATTTCTAAATCATTTTGATTATGTGCAAATAAAATTTTGAAATCATTTGAAGTATTTGTAAAAGCTTTATCTAAATCTCTTAAACCTGCCCAGTAAGAATCAAGACCGATTATTACAACATCATTAATTACAACATTCTCATTTCTAAGAATTTCTATTGGACCATTGGATTCAAGATATTCTATTACAGTTTCTGCAAGTTCAAAATTAGCATTATTACGATTCAAAGAATATACATTATAATCATGATTTCCTAAAACACCATATACTCCACTTCTTGTTTCTAATTCCCCTAATGGATCCAGTGAAGGTAATTCACCTAAACTTCTATCTATAAAATCACCTGCAATAATTACTGTATCAAGATCTTGTGCATTTAGTATATCTACAACACGTTGAACAAATACAGGATCAGAATTTTGTCTTTGAAAATCAGAAATAAAACCAATTTTCATTGTAGTTCCAGTATTTGAGATATTAATTTCATTAACTTCGATCATGTTGGGTTCGATTACAAAGGCGTCTAATCCCAATATTGCAATAATTCCAACAAATATGCTGATGATGATTTTCTTTTTCGTCAAGGAATTTCATCCTAAACATATGTTTAAAATCAATTTCTATACTCATCTGCGTCCCTTTTCATCCCCAAAATGGTTATTGAGATTATGAAAACCCAAAATCTAGAAATTTTTTGGGTCTCAAACAACCACTAAAAACCTTATAATCCCCGTGGATGCGCCCTCATCGATGCGAGGCATACGTGTAAAAGGCGGAAAGGACACGGTCCAGATTAATTTTTCAAAAAAGAGCATAAAGATCATAGGGGCGCTGGGACAGGGTACGTTTGATATGCAGTTCCATCAAAAGACGGATGCCCAGAGCGTAATTGCATTTTTGGAGTATCTCAGATACAGGTATGGCAGAGTGTTCGTAATACTTGACAACGCGGCAGCCCACACCGGCAAACAGATGGACGAATATATCAAAAGCACCAAGATGTCGTCTTGTGGTTTCTGCCTCCCAGTACCCTGCAGCACAATCCAACTGAGATACAATGGAGCAAGATAAGGCGCGCAGTTGCAGACATATTTTTTTTTTTTTGGGGGGGGGGGTTAGATGAGCTGCAAAAGAGGATCAGGCAGCTGTTGCACAGTGGGGAGGTGCCCATAGTCAAACTGTTCGGATACATGCAAGGTGCCCTCAAAAATCAAAACGGGCCATGTCGCCCTCCGCGGATCATACCTGTAGACCCTGCAATCATACAGCAGTAATCAGCATACACAAAACATCTGCACACTGAACAGATCATTCTGTATCATTATCATCATCGTGTGACGACTATGTACATCCGGGATCTCTTCTAGCACCGCGTGTATTATTCGAGATACTTTTCAATATCTTAGTTGATTATCTTGTTTTTGAAAATGGATTAATCTATACAGTTGATAAAAATAATTTATGGACAGAAGCAATAGCCATAAACAATGGAGATTATGATATTGAAAACTATGACCTTAGTTTGTTTAATGATGTCATTACGATTAATGAAATGACTATTGGTACAATTGCACCTGGTGCATACATTGAGATTGAATTTCAAATTGATGATTTTACTGAAAATGATGTAATGATGGTTCTTGAAATATCAAACCAAGATCATATCTCAGATTGCATCAAAGGGGCAGAACTTTGAATCAAATACTTGAATGGATAGTAATTGCAGGAATGGTTACTGTTACATTTGGTATTGTATACCCTACAAGTTGAAAGTGTTTCACAGTATGATAAAGTTGAAATGCAGAAAAAATACGCCTCAGAGCAATTAAAATTAATTGATATTATTGAAAATCCAGTATTGCGAATAGATGTAATGAATCAAGGAACAGATGCAATTATAATCAAAAAATTATTCATAGATGGAAATCCTGATGAGAGTTATGTCATTTATGACACCAATACGCTTGAGTCATTAACTGACATACCACAATCAAAAATCATTGCAATAGAGCCTGCCATTCAAGGTACAAGCATTACAATAATTACAGAAAATAACAAGAAATTTAGTTTTGAGTGAATTCTTCAATGGATTTGGTTATACTTAGACAGTGCTTTGATGTAATGGTACATTGAACTAGCTGGTTTTTTTGGTAAAAATTCAACAAAATTTGGTTTGATTTGACATGTACAAACGACCTCAAATCACTCAATAATGCTTCAAAATGAACTGTGTTTCCAGTGATGCATTTGATTTTGGAATTGTCTATTTCCAGTTCTGCTGACATGTCATTTATTTTGACTGCAAAAATTGTTTGGTTTTTACTCATTTGAAATCTGTTATTTGTTGAATTTTTTTCTTTTAAACTTGATTTTTTAATTTATTGATGACATAAATTGAATTGAATTGCTGATCGCCAACCATAAATCTGATCCATACATAACTCATGGTATAGTAAAAGACCGCCACACAGTATCCAATTAACCATCCCCTCAAGTTTGGTTTTCATTTTGATGGTCTTTTACTTTAATCATTTTTGATTAAACATCAAAGTTATACTGCTGAATCATGGCATAGTAGACTGATGGCAACCAATGACACAGTAATAAGAAATCATTCACAACTAAAAAAATTCAGAAATTCTAAATGTGTAAAATGCGGAAAGCCATTTGTCCTTAATGATACAATTCATACTACTACAAGCACAAGGAATGGCAGAAAGAGATATCATAAAAAATGCTGGGAATCAAAATATCATTAAAAATGGAATAAAAATAAAAAAGCAACCCCGGAGTTTACAGAACCATTTCCAGTACACTGTTCCAAACTAGGAGGATTCTCAACTGGCGGTAAATTCACATCAGATAAAGTAACAAAAATGTACAAAAAAGAATTCAATATGATGTTGAAACCATCTTATTAATCTGAAACACAGGAAGATCTGTCACCACTTACCAGTATAAAAGAAATGAAAAAAACCAGCAATGTCTATTGTTTCCAATTTAAAACTCTTGAAAAACGAATATTTGTTTTTGCTAAAATAGATAAATATCTTGTTCCTGAAAATGAACAAAACATAGTGGGTGAATTTCAAAATGATAAATTAAAAAAACGAAAAGAAGAGTTGATCATATTTGATAAAAACATATTTTCTATTTACTTTGAAGAACTTGAAACATTACTTATGTTGAATTATCCTAATGCCAAAAAACTACTTAATTTTAAGAGTCAGTTCAAGAAAAAATGTGCCAAAATTCTTACAGATAATCTCCAAGATACCTTTGTTTGTGATGAAGACAAATTAGATACAATTTTAAACAACAATTCAACAAATGAACTTTTATTAAAAATGTATGATGCAAATGCAATTGACAAAGACAAGTCTCATTATAAAAAATGGAATAAATTTTATGATGAACATCCATTGGATGGCGTAACAAAACTTAATTTGAATGAAACAAACAGGCCCTCTGGTGAATAATTCACGTGATCTTGGAATGACTTTGTATGTATCAAATAATGATATAATGGAAGGCATAGTGAGACCTGGAGAGTATGCTCTGGTATTTTCCAAAGAAATTCTTAAATTAAAACAAACCTGAACTCACTTTTGAAATATAGATAAAAAAATAAAAAAAGCAGTAAAATTATCCACTGCAAATATCTTTGGCTCTTTTTTGTGCCTTTAGGACTTCGTCTCTCTTCTTTGTAGCTGATTTTTCAGCAAGACAGAGAGACTTTTTGAGTGATTTGATTTTAGCTAGTGCCTTTTTGTGGTCATGTTTTCTTCGGGTTACTGTCATGTTGGCATTGCGACAGGCTTTTCCTACTGGTTTTCGTCTCTTAGAAGTTGATTTTCTCTTTGGAGCCTTTCTTCTTTTGGTTTTTTTCTTGCCAGCCATCGTTTGTTGCAAATGTTTATCTGACTAAAAACACCACAAGTTAAGATAAAATCATCTTTGGATGAATATTTTCATCATGTCATATCTTGCGATCAAAACCATCAGGCATTGCAAACTTTATTGTCAAATATTTACCACTAAACATTTTAACAAAAATCGATTACTTTATTCCATTACGACAAAAAGAAAGTACAATTCCCCAATAGCATACAGACTAAGAGAAATTCCAATAAAATACATCAAGGTATGGAAGGATGTGCAGGCAAGAAAACTAGACAGAGATGGAATCGCAGAATTGGCAAAATCCATCAAAAATGAAGGATTGCAGAATCCTCCAATGGTCCAAAAAAGTGGAAAAAACGAATATCTTCTCATGTCTGGCCAGAGAAGATTAGTGGCACTGAAAAGATTGGGTGCAAAAAAGATTCCCGTACTATTACTTACTCAGAGTACAAAATATGATGTTCATGATGCAAAGGCAGCATCTGTAGTTGAGAACCTGCATCGCAACAAAATGAACACAAAAGACATGACAGCAGCCTGCGTGTTTTTGGCAGAATCAGTTGGAAAGGCAAAGGCTGCTCGTTCCCTGGGAATATCATCTGTAACCCTGAAGAAATACCTTGGATTTGCAGCAGTTCCAGAGAAACTACGACAGTATGTTCCAAAGGAATTGTCTCGTGATGATGCAACCAGACTTTATCAGATATTGCCAAATTTATCAAAAGCAATCAAAGTTGCAGAGAAAATAATTTCTTTGGACCAGAAACTCAGAAAAGAATATCTTCGTGTATTGTCTCGTGGTCCAAAGTCGTCTCATCTTAAACTACTCAAAAAAGCAAAAAGCGGATTGCTCCAACAAAAAGTTACTATTTTATTGAATAAGAGCAATGCAAGAAAATTACGTAGTTTGGCTGCAAAAAAAGGAATTGAAGTTATAGATATGGCAGATAAGATAATGTCTAGTCATCTGAAGAGAAGATAATTTAGGCACAAAACATTATCTTTTCTAAAATCATTTTACTGAAAACATTAGCTTTGCAAATTTTACAATAAGATGTTGATAAAAATGCCATATGATGAAGTATATTTTCAAAGATTGGAAGAAGACAATCCTGAAGATTATGAAAAACTAAAATCTAAAAGATCCTCTTAATCTCGTTTCTTTAACCATTATCAGAATCTTCGTTGTCTTTTCTATCTGGACCTACCATATCTTCTGGTTTTACCTTGTTGTCCCAATTCCCTTTTACTCCTTTAACTAAAGCAGTGATTCCAGCCCCCAAAAATCCAATAATCAATGTAAAGAATAGTGTCTGATCAATTATCTTAAACGAACAGTCAATTTCAACTGGTGCATTATCTGTAGAATACTTGTAACATGTTCCAAACTCATTTGATTCTAGTGTAGCTGCTTGATAATTATGTCCAAATACCCCAAGAATAATAAATCCTCCAAAGACTAAAACAACACCAATCATAATAAATCGCATATCGCTCATGTTTTTTTCCTCGATTTATCATATTTACATTTTAGCTTGAAAATCTTTTAGTATTATTTTCCAAGTGATGCTTTGAGATTTTCAAGTGATGCTTCATAAAATGAACCCATAAATGCAAGAAACTCCAAGAATTGTTTTTCAGACATCTTTTTACTGTTGAGATAAGATTGCCATGTTAATTGAATCAGATTTTTTGATTTCACTTTAATTGAAATTGTTGCAACATATGCCCTTAATGGCAAGCCTTCAGTTGCAATATATGTAAAATACTCTTTATCTTTCCATGCTACAACATGTTCTTCTATTTTACTTCCATCTGCAAACGTAATTAACCTGATTGCCCCGATGCCCTTTTTCTTTTTAGAAAGATAAACTGTCTTTTTTACATCAACTACCCAAGTTGGCAATCCTGAAATATTGCTAATCTTTCTCCAAACTTTATCTTTTGATGCTTTAATCACAATTATTTTTTTCACAGAGCCTGTATGTGATGATTTTTTTACAGTTTTTGTCATATGAATACCTGAAAACTAATGAATTTTAAATTTTAGTTGTACAACCATTTTTAATCCCCATAAAATAATAAAAGAAAATGGTATTTGGCTGGGGGAAAAAGAAACAAGAAGAAAAATCAATCGTAGAAACTCCTGAAAACAAAGAGATACAACTTACTGATGTCCAAAAAATTGTGACTGATCTTATTCAATTACGACAATCTCAGCTTCTCACTGAGATAAAACACCTGAGAAACAATACAGCACCCCTGATAGATGATCTGATGAAAATAGGAAATGTTCTTGAAAAAGATAATCTCAATGTTGATGATATTGACAAACATCTTGCAACTATTGTGGTTAGAGGTAAAAAACAGGTAATTGATGTTATTAAAAAAGATGTTACACATCTCCCAGAAATCTTATCGTTTGATGATGCAAAAAAACTAAACTCTACACTAAATCAAATTCTCAAAAAAATAGGTGATGTTTTAGGAAGACAAACCAGAGTAATTCATATTTTTGCAAAAAAATATGCAACTCAATTAAAAGTAAATCTTGAAGTTATGAACAAAAATCAAGATGAGATTCATAGACTACTCAAAAACTATGATTCTATAAAATCTGCTTCTGATGAAATAACTGATGCAGTAAATCAAATTAAAACTCTAAAGGAGACCCAATTAGAAAAAAGTCAAAAGATTGGAAATACAAATCAGATTGAACAATCACTAGATGAAAAAATTTTAACATTACAGAATTCAATTGAAGAGATAAAGTCTTCTGATAATTACAAAAAATATGTTGATTTGAAAAATACTTTAGATATGTTTAGTGTTAAAAAATCAAAGATAAAAAATGGCATTGATACACAATTTACAAAAATCTCTCGCCCTCTTAGTAGATATGAATATGGCTCTTCTTTAGACAAAGACCAAAAAAATATCTTAGCAGAATTAGTTAAGGATCCGTTTAATGTACTTCTTCCTGAAACTAAAGATTCTGTTATTTTAATTTTAGAAAATGTAAAAAAAGGAATTTCTTCTGGCTCTATTTCTGTAAAAGATGTTGATAAATCGTTATCTTTGATTACAGAAACTGAGGAAGCAATTGATGGATTTGTAAAACAGATTTCTGAATATTTAGAAGAATATAAAAAAATGAAACATGATCTAGATTCACTTAGTCCTAGCGAACTTGTATCTTTGGAACGTGAATTAGCCAAAAACCTCTCATTTAAGGAAGACTCAAAACTCAAATCAGAAACTTTTCATGGCGAAATAGATGAGATTGATTCCAAAATCCCAAAACTTGTATCTGAAATTGAAGATAAACTAAGACAATTCTCAAATACAAAATATTCTGTGATGTCTCCTTAAAATTAAATTAGTTGAAAACTGAAGACTTTCTATGATTTTCAAGAAGAAAAAATTTGAGCGTAAAGTCTCACTACAAAAAGATGTACTTGATAGTATCTTATCTTATTGTAAAATGAAACATCCAAACGAAGGAATCTTGATATTAAAAGGTAAATCCAAAAATGGAGAAATAAAAATAGATGGACTTGTAATTCCTCCTTTTAGTGAGACTGGTCCAACATTTGCAGGATTTCCTCATTCTTTTTTACCATTTGATATGAGCTATCTGGGAATTGTTCATTCTCACCCAAGTGGTTCAGCAGAACCTTCTGTAACTGACTTGCATAATTTCTTTGGATTAGTGTCTCTAATTGTAAAATCTCCATATGATGATGATTCAATTTTTGCATGGGATAGTAGTGGAAATTCTATTCCTCTTTCAATTATACAAAATTTGTAAAATGCTTCATGAAAAATCCAAAAAATACTGACAAAGCTTTATAACCTTTTTTAAGATACTTTTAATGAATTGTTTAATTACAAGTCTTATTTGGTTTTCTTAGCTGCTTCACTAGTTATTAGTATTGGATTACAAATGGTTCTTCCATTTCCATATGGTTTAGCAGCTGCACTAGGAATTTTTATTGCATTTCCATTATTTCTAAGAAGACGATACATGAATCGTATGCGTGGTTATGGCGGTGATTCTGAAACAAGAGGTGGTGGGTTCTTTGGAATGGGTTCACAAGACGGTTCTGGTAAAGTAAAATATGTTTGTCTAGTTTGTAACAACAAACACAAAGGCGGTACTTGTCCACGATGTGGATCAAAGATGCAACGTGCTGATTTTTAATTGTGAAAGAAAGATGGCATTAGAAGAATTAAGAAAAAAGGTTCTATACCAAAACTCTATTGAGATATGGATTGGAGCAAGTCAAGAAAAAAATATAGACTGGTTTGTTACTGAAAATTACAAAAAGTTCATTGCTTTTCTTCTAAAAAATAATCTTAAAATGAAACAAATGACTATTTGCTTTGATGAATCAGACACAGCATCATATGGCGGTCACAGCAAAAAAGTATTTGCTAACAAGTTGGCAGCATTCAATGATGAAAATTCATTCTGCTATTCAATAAAATTGAATGATGGTGCTATTGAATTAATTCGAAAATTTGACCTCTAATTTTATTATCGTTTTAACTTTGGATTCACTATTACATCAAGTGCATTACCAATAAAGACAAATGCAAGACCAGTAATGGCAATCATTACTCCTGGGGGCATTATCCACCACCATAATCCTCTTGCTGCTGCACCAAATGTATTTGCATCATGTAGTATTTGCCCCCATGTTGGAAACGATGGATCACCTAATCCCAAAAAACTAAGACCAGCTTCTGTAGTGATTGCAGCAGGAACTGATATTGCAATACTTGCAAATGCATAAGGCAGTAATTGTGGTACGATGTGCTTGAGAATTATTTTGGAGTCTTTTTGCCCCATCATGTTTGCAGCTTCAACATAGCCTCGAGTCTTGATTTGAAGTGACATACTTCTTGATACTTTTGCAATTCCTACCCACCCAAACATCATCAAAAATCCAACCATCACAAATATGCTATTACTAATTGTCACTGAAAGTATGATGAGAAATGGAAGTACTGGCAATGCATAGATTACATCATTAAATCTCATCATTGTCTCATCTGTTTTTTTGCCCTTGAATCCTGCATATACTCCGTAGAGTAATCCCATAACGACTGATGCAATTGCAACAACAATGCCAATAAACAATGCAAGTGGCGTACCCCACAACAATCCTATCGCTAAATCACGTCTTAATTCATCAGTTCCCATTATTCCAAAAGCTTTACCTCCAATGATTAGTTTTGATTCAGGAATAAGTACATCTGAATTTACTGAATACACGTCAATTGAAAAAATATAGTTTCCTTTTAGAGATTCATTTATTTGAGTTTTTGAAAAAACAATGTCTTCAGCTGATAACTTATCTAGTGTAAATGCAAATTGTTCTGATTGTAATGACAAGTTTTTCTTTATTGCATTATCTGTTGAAAAAATTCTTTCACTATGAATTGTTTTTGAATTTGAGAATGGTAGAGATGTTGTTATCAATTCTAGTTTAATACCGTCAGGCCTAATCACTGTCATTTGTAATAAGGGAGAGCCAGAATATTCTGATGAAAATTCATAGATAAAATCATTTGGAAATTCATCATAATTATAATTCAACCCAAACTGGTGTGATGTGAGTAAAATATTTCCTTGAGAATTCATTTGAATATTTGGGGTTTCTAAGATTTTATGCTCTGGAATTTTCTCTGTCATAAAGAGGTTCACCCAAATTGGAATTGCAACCTTTGGATATGAAATCCAATGACCAGGATTGTTCCATTCTTGAAATGTCTCAAGTGGAATTGCAATAATGGCAATAATTGATGTTACAATGAGTATTGACAGAATCGTAATTCCTGCAATCCCCATCTTACTTTTTAGAAATTCTCGTTTTATTTCCTGAGGACTTATACTATTCATTGGCCTGTCCTCACTCTTGGATCAAAATAGCCGTAAAGTAAGTCTGCAATGAATATGCTTACAAGGAAAAATACTGTGAGAATGTATGTGGAGCCAATAATGATTGGTAGGTCCATTACTGTAATTGCCTCAAAGTATAGTCTTCCCATACCTGGCCAATCAAAGACTGCTTCTGTGATAATTGCACCACCAAGTGAGCCTGATAAACTAAGTGCCAAAATTGTTACAATTGGCGGGGCTGCATTTTTTAGAGCATGAGTGTAGATAATTTTTTTTTGCTTGATACCAATTGTTTTTTTTGCCATGATGAAATCTTCTTGCATAATTCCTACCATGAAATTTCTTACCAAGTATGCCCATGAACCAAAACCAATCATTACAATTGTAATTAATGGTAGTGTCATGTGATACAACAATGCACCGATGTATCCTGGATCTGATGCTGGAATATCTGGAGTTGCCCTTGCAGGAAATATCTGGTACGTAAATGCAAAAAGGAATATCATTAACATTCCAATCCACCATACAGGAAAACTAGAACTAATTATTGCAAAACTTGATGTTACTCTATCCACAATGGAGCCCACCTTGCTGCTAGATAATGCGCCAAGAAATATTCCTATAATTGAGATAATTATTGTGGCTGTTGTAAAAAGCAGAATTGTTCTTGGAAGTTTCTCTAAGATTATGTCTTTGACATCCGATGAACCAGAATCACTAATAAGAAATGTTGCATTTCCAAAATCTAGAAGCAGTATTTTATACATTGTGACGCCAATTCTTTGAGGAGAATACCATGGTTCATCTAACCCCAAAATCTGAATTCTTTGATCTATCTGACTTTGAACAAAAGCTTCAAACTCTTTAACTGATGAAAAGCTTTGGGCTATAGTTGGATCCTCCGTTATCTCTGATCTTACCTGGAAGACAATTCCTTGTTTCAGTATTATATCCATGTTAGAACCTACAAGAGCGATTGTAATCAGCAGTGTAATCATCAAAACTCCAAACATTGTTACCATTCTTGTGGCTACGTATCTCTTCAGACCCAACAATCTCAAGTAATGAAATTAGTTTATAACAATTAGCACATGACTTAGATTTGACTTTGTAGAAAAAAAGACGGGAGCGTACGAACTCTAGGCACTCTTCTAGGCAGAAAAGCAAACCTCTCGTCTAAATAATGTACTGCATAATATCATTTAAGTATTTTATGAAATTATGAAAATATCTTCATTTGAAACTAGAATATTCTAATCTGTTTTGAACTAATTTTTGTATGATGAATAATAGGTAATTCATAAAAATTAAAGAATAAAAAATGATAAGATCTTTGTCTAACTATGAGTGCAAATACTATCAAAAAGGCAAAAAAACTTGTTGAAAGTGGTGGTGTTGTTAAAATTGAAGATGACTTGTTTCAGATAAAATCTTCATCTAATCCTGACCAGTCATATTTTGTAACCTCTAATACATGTGAATGTCTTGGGTTCAAAAATTTCTACAAGTTTCATCATGGTAAGGGGCTAAAGGCAAATTGCTCTCACTTGGAAGCAATTAGAATCTTCAAACAAGAAAATCAATCTTAGATTATTTCAGACTCTTTACATCTATCTTTCCAACAAATGCTTTGTTTTTTATAATTACAATTGGCCTCAAAATTAACCCTGGATATTTTACCATTAATTTGATTATCTGAGAATCTGTCTTTTTGTTATTTTCCAAGTTTAATTCTTTGAACATTTTATCTCTTTTTCTAAGAAGTTCTGAAGGCTTTTTTCCTGTCATTTTGATGATCTTTTTTAACTCTATTTCTGAAAATGGGTCTTTGAAAAAGTCTCTTTTTTCAATATCTGCATTCATTCTCTTAATCGTACTGATTGCTTTTTTACATGTGATACATGTTGATTTGTGATATATCTTCAATTCCCTTTTTTGTGCCTGAAATGGCTTAAAAATTGTTTAGAAAAATAAAAAATGCTGTTATACACAGCAGATAGATTTTTTGAAATCTTCAGAATTTCTCTCGAAATTGCATTCTTTACATACTTGCCAACTTCTTGTCTTAAGAATTGCAAATGCTGACTCGTAACTTACAGAACACATTTTTCCGCCACAAGATGGGCAAGGTAATGGAATATCTATTTTCATCAAATTATGTTATGGAATTTTGAATATAAGGCGCGCGTAGAATTTATCAATCGTTCATTAATTCTCTGAACCTTCTTCAGTTTGATTATCGTCCTGACTTTGTTCTGATTTTTCCTCTATGCTTTCTTGATTGAATTTCTCAAGCATTTCTTTTGGAATTGAAATCATGTTAAGAAATACCTGTCTTGCTTCTTCATATGTTCCACCATTGGCAAGAATTTCGTCTCTGGTTTTTTGTGCTTCTTCAAATGTGTTCTTTGTAAAGTTGAGTTGGCTTGCAACTAGGTCTCTAATTTCTGGATTAAGACTGTTAATGTATTGTTCATATTGGTATCCGCTATATGTTCCAGCACTTGGATTGTAGAATTCAATAGCTTGATTTCTTAGATCTTCGGCAATCCTTCGTTGTTGTTCTAGGTAAATTTGTTCTGCTATTAGTTCTCTACTTTCTTTCTGTTCTTGGATTAATTCATCAAGTAATCCATGATAGTATTTGAATAAAGTTTGACCAATGGGATTTTTCTCAAAATCACTTTCATTTGAGCTTAGATATTTTCTTGCTTCATCTGTGGATAATTTTTCTTGTAATGCAGAAACTTGAGATACATCCCCATTTACCCGAAATTCTGTGCTTGTTAATCCTGTCATACCATACCATGATGCAATCACATTAACTTTGTATATTCCTGAAATTCGTTGAAAATCTCTGATTTCTCCTCTGAACTCTCCTTCTGGATTAGTAAATGCTTTCGTGGTATCTGATCCTGCTCTTATGAATACTTCTACACCTCTCATTGGTTTGTATGCGTGGTCAACTATTGTTCCTGAAATCACCAGTGTTTCTCCGTACTGAATGGCTTCTTTCTCCACATTCACATCTACAACTAATTCCCACAGTTCTGCTTCTGAAGTTGGAATGAATGAAAATAACATCAAAAATGAGAATAATCCGATTAGTACTACCTTGCTATTGAACACATGAAATTCTTTTGATTTTTGTTGTTAAGACAAAGTATGAAGAAAAATTATCCATTTTTCAATTTAATTTGAGTAATTTTACTCATTTTTGTACTTGAAACTAAGTCATATGTTAAATCCCAACTAATTCTTAAACACCCTATATCTAATGACTAGTAGATGATTTGCGCTGCATGTGAGACAAGAAAGCACTTCGAGTGTATTGATTGCATGAATAATCACAAAACACATCTATGTTCCTGTGATTGCCATGATGAGAATACAGCGCCTCATCCTACTGGAAAATCTCACTAATCTCAATTCTTGAATTTTCTTTCAATATCTTGTGCCATTGCTTCTAACTGGCTTGTATCTCCCAACTTTCTGTAAGTTAATTTTTCAAGGATTTTGATTATGCTAATTGCTGCTCTATACTGTGGAAACTCTGGTTCATTTAATTCTCCATACATTCCAATTCCATGAATTCCATTTTTCTTTGCAAATCCTAGAATCAATCCGTTGAATCCTGTAATTATTGATTTTTGAGGAGTTATCTCTACATTGAGCCCTTCCATTTGTTTTGTAAGTTCAATAGATGTTGTAGTGATGAATGTTTTGGGATTATTATCTAAAAATCTGTTAGTGTGAAAACCTCCAAACGTATAGATGAACTTTGCAGAATATTTTTTTGCAACATCAATTACATCCTGACACAAAGCGTTTATCTCACTATTACTTTTTGGCTGTCCTTTTCCTCCCCCAAATACTATCATGTCATCTGTATACTTGTATTCCCAACTCTCATTTGGAAGTTCAATATATCCCCTCTATCAACTACATATGTTGGATATGGATTTTTTGCAATTCTGAATGTTTTTGTTCTCAAAGAATCATTGATAAAATTTATTACAATACTTCCAACGTTTCCCATGTCTTGCATTGCTGCAAAAATAATTGGTTTTTCAACAGTTGGGTCTTCATTTTGAGTAAACTCCATAATTTTTCTAAAATACAATCGATTTTAAACATATGCAACTTGAAAATTTGTGAGTCCTTCTCAAGTATAATATCTTTTGAAGCCTTTATCAGTTGGATATAGTTCTACTTTAGTTCCAGTTAGTCCTCCTCTCTTTACCACTTTCATTAAATCTTGATCTTCTAGATTTTTTAAAATATTCTCTAACTCTTGATTACTTATGCCCAGATTTTTTTGAATTTTATTGAAATCTTTTATCCCTTTGTTTAATTCCCCTAAAACTTGCATCTCTTTGTTTTGTGGTTTATCAAAAGACTTTGGCTTTTCAAATGAATCTACCTTTTCAAATGACTCTGTTCTTTCAAATGACCCAGGCATTTTCTCTATTTCTGGATTACTTTGTGTAAACTGGTTTTCATCAAATGTACCTTTTCCCTTTCTCCATTTTCTTACTAACCTAGGAACAATTCTTACTAGTGGAATTAAGAAAAAGATCAGATAAATCCAGGAAAAACCTTCTTCAACCATATGCCTAAAGTTAGATTTATTGATTAATTATTTGTTATTCTAAACTGTGCTATGTTGAGCCTAGAGATTTAATCTAAATTTTTACTTTAATTATAATTTCCCATATTTTAACTCTTGTAGATTTTAATTCATTATTCACTGATCGAAAGAAACATGAAAGATTCATAAGGCAAAAAAATATCTTAACCACAAATTATGGAAACATCTCTAGAAACCATCGGTACGTTGGAATATGTTCTTGATAAATATTCAAAAATCTATAGTTGGAAAATTACTGGTGATCGTGCTGTAAACATGATCTCAAGACTTGTTCCTGAAGCTTGGTATGGTGAAAATGCAAATGAAGTAATCATTCCTGACAGCATTGAAAATGTAAAACAACTCAAATTAATTATGGATAGATATCCTCTTGAAATTTTATCAAAATATGTATGGCAAAGAAAAATCATAAAGACTTATGCGCCAAAACCTGTTTTGCCTCCAATTAAACATAAACTGAAACGCGCAAGAGCTGGTGCACAATTTCGTGGAAAGCTTTTAAATTTTCAAAAAGAAGGATTAGACTTTTTACTAAAATCTTCTGGTAATGCATTACTAGCTGATGAGATGGGTTTAGGAAAAACTGTGGAAACATTATCTTATGTAGCTACTGAAAAACAAACATTTCCTGTACTAGTTATTGCACCTTTAGTTACATTACAAAACTGGAAGAGAGAGATTGCAAAGTTTCTAAAGAAAAAGAGTAGGAATGGACGAATTCTAGAATCAAAATCTCCAAGTGTCACATTAATTCGAACTGGAAAATTAAAAGAACTTCCAAAGTCTGACATTTACGTAATCAACTATGAATTACTTTTCAAACGAAATCCTGATTTAGCAAAACTTGGACTAAAGACTATAGTTTGTGATGAGGTGCATAATTTAAGGTCAAAAACTACCCAAAAATACAAGGCAGTCAAAAAACTTGCTGCACCTCCTTCTGTATTGTATAGAATCGGTCTTTCCGGTACTCCAATATACAATCGAGGTTCAGAAATTTGGCCAATTATTGATATCATAAAACCAGGATTACTTGGAAGTTTTAAAGAATTTTGTGAGTACTTTTGCTATGTCAATGAAAAAGGCAAGGCTATTGTTTTAGAAAATAAACGAGCATCGCTTAGACATGAATTACAAAAACATGTTATGCTAAGACGGAAAAAGTCTGATGTCTTAAAAGAACTCAAAGACAAAGTTCGTTACAAAGAAGTCATTGCAGCAGACACTGATTATTATCTTGAAGAACTTGATAAAATCTGGAAGAAGCTTGAAGAAGAACAAAAAGTTGCAGAAACTGAATTTTCGAAATCTGCATCATATCAACGAGCAATTCAAAGTGAAAGACAGATAGCTGGTATTGCAAAACTTACTCATGTAATTAATTTTGTAAAAAACATTATGGAAATTGAAGAAAGTGTTGTCGTGTTTTGCCATCATAAGGTAATTCATAAATTACTTCATCAAAGTCTTCAGGAATTTTCTCCTGTTGCTATAATTGGAGGGCAAACAGATTCATTTAGACAGGATCAGATTGACAAATTCCAAAATGGAGAATCAAAACTAATGATTGCAGGTCTTCGTGCAGGAAATGTTGGAATCAATTTGACTAGAGCAAAATATGTTATCTTTGCCGAACTTGATTGGAGTCCTGCAATTCATAGACAAGCAGAAGATAGACTTCACAGAATTGGTCAGAAGAACACTGTCTTTGCATATTACTTGATTGGAAATGGAACCCTTGATGATCATGTTGCAAACATTTTGGTCGATAAGAGTTTTGAGATTGATGCGATAATTGATGACTCCGCTGATAACTATGAAAACAAAAACAAAGCAGAACTAATCTTAGCTCAGATACAAGACAAGATTCGCTCAAAATAATCTCCTTATTTTCCAATACGCTTAAGTTCAAAATTGTATAGCAAAATTTGTGGATATTTATTCAACAAGGGTGCCTGTTATTTTGATAATTGTACTTGTAGGGATTCTAATATTACAGTATGTGACTAATGATCAAAATTCTAGTAAATTGATAGATTACAAAACATGTGAATTATACATTCAAGAACTTCAAATTAACACTAAACAATTCTTGAATGAATATGATTCTAAATGTCTAGAAATGAAAAAAATAACTTCGCCCTAAATTTCTAACTTTTCTTTTAGTTTAGATAATTTTTCAGTCATGCTATCTTTTTTCAGTTGTTCCATCTGAGAGTCATTAAGTTCTTTTATAACTTCATCAATTAGTTCCAAAATTTCAACTTCTGATTTGGATTCATCAAAATTAGTATTATCAAATCCTTCAGTTTCTGTTTTATCAATTTTCACTATTCCTTCAGGTAAAATTTCATAAATTTTGACAAGTTTTTCTTTTTGTCTTTGCGGTGACATTAGAACAAATTGAGTTTTTCTCAATTTTTCTACATCTATTATTAGTTTATCTTTAGATATTCTAAGAATGTCAATAATTTGTTCCATACTACAAGACTTTATTTGAAGAAGACGCAAAATTTTTGCCCATGTTGGAATATTATTACTCCAAAGAATCTCTCGTGCAATAACTGTGATGGAAAAAGAACCGTCACTATTTAATGATATCATCTTTCTGTCTTTCAGTGATGCAAGTGCATCTAGAATTCTTCCAACTCCTAACCTCTTTAACTCTGAATTTTCTAGACTATTTTCATTAAACAACCCATTCTCTTTAATCGCTAAATCTAAAATTTCTAAATCAATTGTTCCTAGTTTTCTCATATTTTGTATTGGTCTCCAAGAATATATGTGGATTCAAATAATTTGATTTGTGGTTAGATATGAACTCCCAAAATTATCATATGGATATGATGAACTAGAACCATTCATTGATACTGAAACAATGAAGATTCATCACCAAAAACATCATCAAGCATATGTGGATGGACTAAACAAATCACTTGAACAAGTTGGTAGCGCATCACATCCTCAGTATGTTTCATCTATTCTTGCTAATCTAAAATCAATTCCTGAATCTGGACAAAGTGCAATCAACTTTTTTGGTGGGGGTTTTGAGAATCATAGATTGTTTTGGGAAACAATGACTCCTAACAGTAATGGTAATCCTGATGGAAAACTAGAAGATTCTATTGATGTTTATTTCAATAATTTTGAAAATTTCAAAAAAGTTTTTTCAGAAAAGGCAATATCAATTCAGGGAAGTGGTTGGTGTTGGTTAGTTTTTAATCAGACATATAATAAAATTGAAATCATTACAACTTTGAACCAAGATAGTCCTTGGGTCTTTCAAAAAATCCCTTTGTTGGGGTTGGATGTTTGGGAGCACGCATACTATTTGAAATACCAAAACAAAAGACCTGATTATGTTAAGGCGTGGTGGAATGTTATCAACTGGGATTACGTGGAAAATAGATTCACAGAACTTTTTGTGTAACCTGTTTGATTTGGACAAATTCTTTTAAAGAAAAAATCAATTTATTTTTTAATGAATAAGAGTCTAAGATACATTGCATTTCTTGCAATTATTCCCTTGTTTACTACGGGATTGACAACTGACTATTTCACAGATGCTGATGCTATCAAAAGCCAAGGCACTAGAAACTCACAATATGGTTCTAGTACAAATATCTGTGGATTACAGTTATGTTCTGAAATTCCAGGCGGTAAAGCTGCATGGATGGAACAGCAAAAAACACCAACACCTGTAGCGCCAGTTGCTGAAGAAGAAGCCATGATGGAAAAAGAAGCCATGATGGAAAAAGAAGCCATGATGGAAAAAGAAGCCATGATGGAAAAAGAAGCCATGATGGAAAAAGAAGCCATGATGGAAAAAGAAGCCATGATGGAAAAAGAAGCCATGATGGAAAAAGAAGCCATGATGGAAAAAGAAGCCATGATGGAAGTAACTGAGGCAGACTTGGGGTCTGTACTTAGATTATCAAGAGCAAATGTTCCAACAGACATTCCAATGCATCAAGGATACTATGATGGTGGCGATGTATACTTCATCATCACTGATTCTAGTGATCCTACACATGCAGAAATCATTACAGAAAATCAAGGTTGGCAAGTAGAACTTGCACCTTTATTGGCAAATGCTCCTGATGAAGCACTTTCAAAAACCTACATGTTTACCAACGGCATTACTGGCGATGGTGTTCATGGATATCAAGGTGAAGTCTTTACAAGTACACCTGCACAAGCAGATGTGTACAGTGCATTGGCTTCTCATGTACATGTTACATGGAATGAAGGTGAATCACCAAGAGTCCTTGATTCAGATGCAATGATAATGGATGCAGCTGACAACGAAGAAATTACTTTAACCGAAGTTAATGTAGTTTTGAATATGCCACAAATTATTTGGCCTGATGGTCAGATGATGGTCAAAGAAGACAAAACTTTGACTGATGAAACACCATATGGTGGTGGTCAAGTTCTTGATATCGATACAGAAGAGATGACTGTAACTTTCATTGCTCATCGTGGATGGGGCCCTGATGGTAGCACAATCTATTACATTGTAACAGATGCTACTCCAAGTGGTCCTGCCGGAATGATGGGTGTTGTAAGTGCACCTTCATCTGCAAGCTTGATTGCAAATTCAGCAGCAGTAGATTTGTATCAGTTCAAAAATGGTCTAAAAGGTACTGGTCCACTAGGATTTCAACCTGGAATAGCAGCAGGAGCTCCTGGTGATGTAAACTATTCTCCAATGTGGAGAATCTTCATGATAGGCTGGGATAATCCTGATGAGGCACAACTACTAGAAACCATAGATGACATGAACGCATACAGAGAAGCTGGCTTGATCGACATTGGCATTGCACGTCCAATGGATAGTGACCATATCGTTAACTGTCCATTTATTGATCCATTCCAATAAGATCTAATCTCTTTTTTTCTTTTTTGAATTCTGTACATTTGTTAATTCTGATTTAAAAATTCTAACAAATTTTAAGAGAATCATTAATCTGATTTATCTTTGATTATGAGAATATTACTTCATGAGTATTGCTGGAATGTATATGCTAAACACATCAGAATACAAACCCGAAAAAATCCAACAAGCTCTTGATATGCTATATGTGGATAGGGTAATTGAATTTCGTGAATTATCATTAGTACTTTTAACTGAAAAAGCATTACAATCAATGCCACATTGGAAAGAATTTGTTCTGAATTTTTGCATGGATGTTGAAGAGGCATTTAAGACATGGTCTGGTACGAGTGATCTTACAGTTAATTCTCCACAAAAAGCTTTGACATTGTTAAGACAACTAGCACATGGCAAGACATCTATGAATCAACTTACCCACGTGCTTAATTTGTCATGTACCATTTCAATTGAATTCAAAGAACTCTATAAACGTCTAAGATAATTTCTTTTTTGATCTCAATACCTAAATTCAACTTAAAGTTTGCATAAAGTAACTTGGATTTTATGTTTGAAGAAGAATTGATAGACTTGATGACGTTTTGTCTACAAAATCCCGATTCTATAGATGTGCCTGAAAAACATAAAAGAATCACAGAGATTGGCCATGAACTTTATGCTGATGGTGGAGTTGATGCTTTGGAGAATTTTGCTTTTGTATTAAAAAATAGAATTACACAAGAAATAGATCCATCCCCAATGCGTTCACTATGGAATGGCCTTAGTGATGAATGGCAGTACTAAACTTCTCTATTGAAAAGTTTAACCTCTACCGATTCTGAAAATGGCAGTACTACAAGTTGGGCAAGTGCCCTTGATTGCAGGTTTACCATTTTTCATGGTGTATGGTCCAGCGCCTTGAATTTCGCGTTTATCTCGGCACTTTACACAATATCCTATTGTCATAATTGCACTAGGCTCTAGGTCATATTAGCGAGAACTTGTTGAATTTTTTACACTATTAAGCAAATCCTTGATCTCAATTATTGCATAATGTGCAAATTTTTTTATTATTTGACATTTTTTTGATCAATTTAGGAATAAATTATTCGAATTTTTTAAATAATTGGCAAATTTATGAACTAAATTATTTTGTTAAAATTCTAACTAACGTTAATTTGCAATGTAGTGTATTCTGTTAATGCTCTGTGATTTATCAGAGCTTCCCATAGAAAAATTTCTGCAGTAAATTCTCCTGCATTGTCTGGAATCCAAAACACTGACGTATTCCATTTTTGATGTGGATTTAACTTTCCACTGAACCATCCAAATGACACAACAAAATTATTTTTGTCTTTTATTTGAACTAGATATACAAAGTTTTGAGATTTATCTTGATTATTTGTAACATCTGCTGAAATTTGAATTTGTTGATCTACATTAACATTATTTCCTATTGGTATGCCAAATGCATTTACTAATTTTGGGTCACTAATTGAAGCTCTTTCTAATTCATCTAATGCAAATGCTGTAACAAAACTGATAGAAAATACTAGTAGAATTCCTACTAACCCAATAACCTTACCTAACACGATATCTTGGACAATTTTTTTACTAATAAAGCGTTTCTGAGTTGATATTTTTGATTTTGCCTCAAATTTATTTACAAATTTTCTAGGTTTTCTATTATGCTGCTTTTCTTTGTGATTATCTTACCAGGATTGAGCACATTTTTTGGATCAAAGAATTTTTTGATTTCTTTGAATACTTGATAATTTTTGGTACCATATTGCTTTTTGATAAATTCTGATCGTGCTAGTCCATCTCCATGCTCTGCAGTTATGGTGCCTCCAAGTTTGATTACTTCCTCAAAGTATTGAACTGCAATATTTTTGATAACCTTGATTTTTTTTCTATCTGCTACTAAACGTATATGGATATTTCCATTTCCTGCATGTCCATATACAATTGATCTTGTCTTGTATTTTTTATTTATCTTGTTTAAAACCGAAAATAATTTTTGAAGATTTTCCAAAGGAACTGCTGCATCTTCAATGACAAAGGGCATCATCCATTCTTTTTTTATTGATTTTAAGCTATAATGTAATGAAGAATCTCTGTATTTCCACCATCTAGAAATATCTGAATCTTTTTTTAATTTCTTGATAATTTTCTTTGTAATGATTGATTTTATCTTCTTTTCACTTGAATCAATTCTCTCATCAAATTCTACAAAGAGTAGACATTTAATTTTCTTATCAAACTTGAATTTTATTTGAGTAAGTGTCGTTTTATCTACAAATTCAATTGCAGAAGGTCCTGTTTTATTAATTTCAATACAGTTTTTTATTGCATCTTTAATTGATTCATATCCTATTACAAATAGAATTCGTTTTCTTGGGATATCTTTAATCTTTAATTTTGCTGATAAAATAATTCCTAGAGTTCCTTCAGAACCAATAATAATTTTATGAGCATCATTGATTGATCTTACTTTATCAATTCTATACCCTGATGAATTCTTTGTTACATTTGGAAATCTTTTTTCATCAATTCTTTTTGCAAACTTTAGAATCTTTTTTGCTACACTTTTATTTTTTGGAAGAGTAATCTTTGCTCCATTTCCATCAATAAATGTAATTTCTGCTACATTATCAATCACACTTCCATACTTTAGACTTCTACTTCCACTGGAATTGTTTCCCAACATTCCTCCTATGGAACAGAAAGAACCAATTGATGGGTTTGGAGGGAAAAACTTTTTTTGCTCTTCAAGTTTCTTGTCAAGTTTACCTTTAATTGTGCCTGGACCTACCGTGACAAATTCATTTGAAAGTTTGAGTGAATCAAAATTTTTCATTTCAAGTATGATTCCATTATTTAATGCACTACCAACAAGACCCGTTCCTGCACCACGTACAGTAACTGATGTTTTGAATTTTTTTGCAATTTTTACTATATTGATTACATCTTTTTCATTTTTTGGTACCACTATTATCTTTGGAATAATTTTGTACGAACTAGCATCAACTGAATAAAATTCTCTAAATTCTTTTTGTGAATATACATCACCTTGAATTATTGACTGTATTGTTTTTAGAATTGATTTTTTCATGTGCTGAATCAAATTTTGATTCTATAGTAATCCCATCTTTCTGGATCAAATTGTGTAACAAACTCTGCACGTTCTTTGTCTATTCTTGCTTTGATTACATCTCGTAAGGCAAAACTTGTCATGTATTTGTACTTCATAGAGTAAGCTTGCATGATAAACATATGGCGCATCTCACTTCCGCCTTTTAACCCCCAATATCCCATCTTCAATGCAAGTGGTTCTAGAAATACTGTATTTCCTAATCCATAATTTTCATCTCTAATCTCCTCACGCAGTTTGTATTTCTCAAGTGCTCCTCCTTTTACAAATCCTACAATTTCTCCATTTTTGTTATTTAGTCTAAGTGTATTGATGATTATTTGTGGATCTTTGACAGAGTTTTCAAAATTTTCTTTTTGAAATTGCAGTGGTGTTGGAAGCTCCAAAAAGATCTCATATAGAGTTTTGATAAAATTTGGATCTTTTCTTGTTGCCATATTTTCTATTGTTGGAACTAACTTTAGATTTTCATAAGCATAATCGGCTTGAATTGTGATTTCTTGTTGCCTGATTTCCATAAATGACAATACAGTATCAAAAAAATTCTTTCTCATTTCTTTTGGGAGAATTCTGAGAATAGATTTTGTCATATCTGGTTCTTTGTTTAATAATTCCTCAAAATATGCAACTGCACTTCTAATAATTAGTGATGGCCTCCATGCAAGTGCATGTGCATTCATCTTAGCCAAACTCATTGCTTTTGTAAAATCACCTAATGCATAACCACTAATTCTGTCTACTACTGATAGATATTGACCTATTTCCATAATGTGTTGTTGATATTGTTGATTGTTTCTTGTTAAATCTGAATTTTGAAAACATTCTTTAATTTGCTCTTCTGCATTTTTTTTATACTCTCCACTCCAAGGATATGTTGTTCTTAAAATCAACACTTTGATAATATCTAAATCAACATTTGTAGTGTTGATTAATTGAAGAAGTTTTTTGTCAGTTGTAATAAATTTTATAACTCTTTCCTCATGTGGTTTGTCTACATTTTTTTCAGGATCAAAGTCATGAAACAATGCTGCAATGAATAGATATTTCATATCTTCATCTGAGAATTGTACTTTGCCTTGTTCTGCAGCTAAAAGTGAAACATATGTTACTTCTAATTCATGATTAATATTGTGATATCCATAATAGTCTGCACCAAGACCCTGACTTTCAAACAAGTCAATTGTATAATCTAGCATTTCAGTGTAACAATCATTATGTAATTTATACAGCACCATCAAATTGAGAATCTCTTTTCGCATTGGATGTGGGTTTGCAATCTGTTGCAATAACAATCGATCATAATTATTGTTTTTAAAGATGCCCTAAACATACTAGAAAATCTATTTGATTTTTGCAGGTATTACTTAGAAAGATTCAATAGCATTTCATGGATCACTGCCTAAAATTCTTAATTCTTAGTCTTAGTCTAATAATGCATGGGTGATAGGAAAGACTTCAGTCAAACTGAACTTTTGAAATATCTTGGTCAATTTACTGTTAATAAAGCCAGATGTGAAAAATGTGGAAGAACTGCAAATGGTATAAAATTAAACTTACATCATAGAGATGGGAATTCTGAAAATAATAGTTACAAGAACATTGCAATCTATTGTGATAATCATCATAATGTTATCGAAGGACAAGATAAGAAGAAATCAGAGTTAAGGTAAGATGAAACCTGAAAGAATTAATCACAATAGCTAGACCAATAAGAAATCCACCTTCTCGTTTCCTTGAGAAGTTTGAACTTAGTAAAGGATCAACTTTTCTTCTCTAGTCTCCTTTTCCCGTCTTTCTAAGAAAACATAAAGATGAATTTCATAAACAATGTCCATAGAAGAGTCGTAGAATATCAAATCAAGCAACTAAAGAACGAACTCGCAAAATTTGAGGATTAATTCTTCCTCTTTTTTATTCTGTGATTAGATGAAACCTGAAATAATTATCAAAAATAAATGGGGTATTTGCCAATTTACTTAGATTAGAATGGGAACTGTAAGCATTTTCACTAGCAACACAAAGTAATGTAGTGTAACATTTTACACACACTTGATCTTAATAACGGAAAATTTCACAAAATAACAAGAAGATGAAACAAAGAAACTCCATTTTGTATCATTTGGGTATACTTGACCCTGATTGTGATGAAGAATCAGAAGATGAATAAACTAGTTTTTAAACTGTTTTCTCAATTTATGTCTAAATTGTCTGTGAGTGTTAATTATTTTTGAGTAACACTCAATAGAATCCAGTTTTTTGCAGAGAGATTTGAGTAAGTGATGATTTGTAACATTTTCAAATTTCAAGATCATCTATAAGAATTTTAAACTCTGGTCTGAATATCATCACCAATCAATGAGATAACTAAACAACTGTTCAAATTAGTTATGAAAGATTTACTTACAAGATCACTGTTTCATAAATAATGAAAAAAATATTAACACTTTCAGCGATTATGATTTCAGTAATTTTGTTGTCAGGAACTCTAGGATTTGTACTTGATGTTCCTGATGCATTTGCCGGCAAAGGCGGAGGTGAAAAAGTAGACATTTGTCACAACGAAAAAAAGACAATCAACGTTTCAATAAATGCAATTCCTACTCATTTAGATCATGGTGACTTTGTTGGAACTTGTGAGGGTGGGCCAGATTGTTCTCATCCCTCTAATGTACTCAAACCCGAATGTGAATTTAACGTGCCGCATTAATCTCGTTTAGCAGGAATAGTTTTAGCTGAATTAATAATTTAGATTCTGTTAAACAAAAAATACAAAAAATGAAGAGTTTAGGAGATTAAACTGATATGCAAAAACTTTCAAAAAAGTTTTCAGTTCTTTATCAATTCTAAAATTTTTATCAAATTTACCACAAAATGTTTGTGAATGTTGTTTTCTTTAACGGAACACTCAATAGAATTATGATTTGGCTAATTTTAGATGTCTGTAAACTTGGATTTGCTTAAAATTTTAATGGAATTTAATGAAAAAAATTCTCCACAGTACCAACTTTACCTAAATGATGATATTTTTCCAATCACTTGTGTATCCATCACAAACTCTCCTATTCCTGTTAATGAACCAACAACTCGTGGAGGTGCATATTTTTCCGAAAAATTTGCTTATAAGATGAAAGGAGTGATTGAAGGCCTTTCTGTGGTTCCATTACTAACTAAAAAGATGCTTGGGCCAAACACGGAATTTGCTGAACTCAAAATCTCTACTCAAATAGAATCTAATGGAAAACCTATGAATCTTGAAGTCTTTACCAATCTTACAAACAGCATACAGACTCCTGACTCAATTGAACTTAGTATGATAATAGTTAAACTAGAATCTGTCTAGTCCACTTTCAGATATCTGTCGTACTTTTTCCTACTTACCTCATCTGATAACACTTCATATGCTTTGTTTAATTCTACCATCGCTTCTTCAGAATCTTTTTTTGTTTTATCCGGATGAGTCTTTTTTGCAAGCTCTCTAAACTTCTTTTTGATTTCTCCTTGTGTTGCATCTCTTGGAATTTCAAGAATTTCATAATAATTTGGGAGTTCATCATTTACTGCAGCTTCACGAAACTCTCTCTCTTGTTTTGTGTTTCTTCTACTTCCAATGTCTTCATAATCATCTCCCCAATCAGAGTGATATTTTTCATATGTCTTGTCTTTTTTTGAATCAAGATTCTCTTTGTCATATGATGTCTTTCTTCTAAGTATTGTGTCTCTTGCTAAAAACATAAAGATTGCAATTATTGCAATTGCAAAACTTCCAAAGAGAATTATCTTTTCTTCATCAGAAACTTCAAGCTCCATGATTATTGACTCAGTTTGTGCATATGTTGTTTGTAATGATCCAAAGATAATTGCTGAAATAATAAAAATAATGAATAGTTTCAATTTTTCTTACCTATGTTAATCTAAAATCTTCTTTTTCAGTATTTAGAACTACGTGTGTGATTGTATTTTCCACGTTTGGGATATCTGCCAGACCCTTTACAAACTTGCTTAATTCATCTCTTTCCTTGAATTTTGCTATAATTATTGTATCTGTAGAACCTGTAATGTCGTAAACTGCACACACATTTTCAAATTTTGATATCTCATTTTCAATTTCTTCAATTTTATCATTTTTGGCAATTATTTCAATAATTGCAGTGAGTGAATATCCTAGTTTTTCATGGTCAATAATTGCAGTATATCCACAAATGATCTTTGCTTTTTCTAACTTTTTGATTCTAGATAGTATTGTGACAGTTGACATTCCAAGTTTTAATGCAAGCTGCCTAGCTGATAGTCTAGCATCAACCATTAAATTTTTGAGAATTCTTTCATCTGTTTCATCTAACTTCATACACTATGATATTGAAAAATTTATTTAAATTTTCAATGAATAGTTGTAAATCTGTACAGTTTTTTGAGTATTTTTTGCTCTTACTTTTTCAGATTTAATACTAATCCTCTATCTAGTAATTTATGGATGAAATCAAAAATCTTGTCACAAAGGGGCACTTGTTTCTAGAAGATGGAAAATTTAATGATGCTCTTGGTTTCTTTGAGCAAGCTCTTCTTTTGAATCAGAATGATCCTGATCTTTGGAACTACAAAGGAACAGCACTTCGAAGCTTGGGACGATACGAGGAAGCAATGGAGTGCTTTAACAAATCATTAAAAATTGACCCTCGAGATAAAGATGCATCTTGATTTTATATTGACAAATAGTTAATCTATATTATTAACAAAATGTTAACAGGTATTATGAGTAATACAATAGACATGATGTTAGCAGAAGCCTATGAGTATGTAGAGGATAAAAATTATTCTGATGCCCTCAATCTCTATAATTCTATTCTCAAAAAAGAACCTGAAAATATTAATGCGCTTGTAGATAAAGGAGCAACTCTGCAAAATATGGGACGATTAAAACTTGCTATTCGTACATATGATAAGGCACTTGCTATTTCTCCAGACAATCTTGATGCGTTACTGAATAAAGGTGCGGCATTTCACTCAGATCAAAAATATCAAAAAGCAATAAGATGTTACGATGAGGCTTTGAGGATTGATAAAAAGTGTGCCATGGCACTTGCATATAAGGGACTTACATTAGGTGAAATGGGGAAACTACAAGATGCAATAAAACATTTCAAAAAAGCATTATCCATTGATAAACACTATGATTTGGCAAGCATCTCAAAGAAAACAGCTCAGGAATTGCTAAAATCAATTAAAGAAAATAAAATCAAAACACTGTAACATCGCCAGGTGCTGGTTCTCTCTTATCCTGTTTTTCATTTGATTCAAAAAAGTCTTTATGTTCTGTACTTTGATGCTCTCTGAGTTTTTTTATATTCTCAAAACCTTCATGACACAAATAGCATTTTGGCTTGTGTTCATCAACTAAAGGAAGTACCATATTAGTAATAGTATGACTGGTTACTTATTTCTTGAGACTATAAGGAATATATCATGATACACAAATTACATAACATGTTAGAGCAATTGGTTGGAGATTCTCAAGCCTTAGATCGCGCAATTACAGGAGAAGAACTGTCCTACAAAGATGGAATAGAACTGATGAATTATGATAATCTCCATCTACTTGGTGCAGTTGCAGATGCTACAAGAAAGAAATTAGTTGGTGATACTGTAACTTTTGCAGCATCGTATTACATGAATTACACTAACGTCTGTGCTGCTAGCTGCCAAATGTGTGCATTTTATCGTAAAGATGGTGCAGATGATGCATACACCCTAACTCTGCCTGAAATAGAACAAAGAGTTGGAATTGCAAAACAGAT
This sequence comes from Candidatus Nitrosopumilus sp., assembly GCA_963667665.2. Classification (GTDB taxonomy): domain Archaea; phylum Thermoproteota; class Nitrososphaeria; order Nitrososphaerales; family Nitrosopumilaceae; genus Nitrosopumilus. The sequence goes on along the minus strand of OY763927.2, from coordinate 763,388 downwards.
GGGCGCAACTGAAGTTCATATTGTTGGTGGATTTCATCCAAAACTTCCACTAGAATACTATGAGGATATGATGAAAATTATCAAAAAAAACCATCCAGAACTTAACATCAAAGCATTGACTGCAGCTGAGATATTTTATTTGTCAAAACTAACTAAAAATTCTACAAAAGAAATTTTGTCTCGTCTAAAAGATGCTGGACTTGACTCTATGCCAGGTGGAGGTGCAGAATTATTTCATCCAGAAATTAGAAACAAGATAATTCGAGGAAAATGTTCAGGACAAGAATGGCTTGATGTGATTGAAGAAGCACACAATATGGGAATTAAAAGTAATGTTACAATGCTTTATGGCCATATAGAAAAACCAGAACATGTAATTGATCATCTCATAAAAATTCGTGAACTTCAAAAAAAGACACATGGATTCCTTACATTAATTCCATTGAAGTTTAGTCTAGATAATACTGAACTTGAACAAGACCATTTGGTAAACAATGAATGCTCATCTGTATATGATTTAAAAATAATTGAAATATCTAGACTAATGCTTGCAAATGTGTTAAACAATATCTCAGTTTACTGGGTGGCTTATGGCAAAAAATTTGCACAAGTTGCACTATCTAATGGTGGAAGTGACTTGGTAGGAACAGCATTTTCTGAAGAAATTTATCGTGCTGCAGGAAAACCAACTGCATCATCTGTTGAAGAACTTGCGACAATGGTAAAAGAGATTGGGCGCACTCCAGCTCAGAGGAATACTCACTTTAAAATCTTAAAACAGTTCTAACTCAATTGTTTTTTAATTGAATCTATCTTTTCTTCCATTTTTACTTGTTTATCTCGTCTTGAATCAATTTTGATTATAACTTCCACTCTGTCAATTCCTAGATTGTGAACTGTCTCCATCATAGTCTTTGATGCCTTGTAAATAATGTCAATACTATCTGATTCCAAAACCGTTCCCATTGAATTGATTTCATATCTTAAATTTTCTGTGTTCTGAATTGACTCTATTGCCTTTGCAATGTAAAAACTGGCGCTAGTGGTTCTTGTTGCTATTGGATATATGCTAATTTCAGCTTGAATCAATGGTATCAATTAATAATTTGAGATTAAAAGGTTTGAATTATTCTACTGGCTTTTTCTCTTCTTTTTTTACATTACCCTTTTTTCTTCTAGCACCAAAACTAATCAACACTAGTAAGAATCCAATTCCAATTAGTATTCCAGATAGTGTGTTGTAATCTTTGGTCTCTTGTTGTGCTATCAACAAATCAATTATCTCTTCTTCACTCATTCCTGTTTGACCTACTGGCATTGTGGCATTGATATTTACTGTAAGTATTATTCCTACAATTACCATTGCAAGACCCCCTATCAGCATTTTTTTGTTAACAAGAACCATTCTTACACTATTTGAATTTCATCACATATTATCTATTTTCTTGTTTCTTGTGAGTAAATCTGAGCATAATACTCGGTTTAAATTAGCGATAAGAGTTAATTTTGCATGTCAAACGAAATTAGAGACACAATATTCATTGGAAAAAAACCTTTGATGACTTATGTCACTGCTGCAATAATTCAATTAGCAACACTGCCTAAAATCATAATTAAAGCCAGAGGGTTTAGTATTGGACCTGCAGTAGATGTAGTACAAATAGTATTACGTAAAACTAATCCTGCATTTATGGTCGGAAATATTGAAATAAATTCAGAATCTCTTGTATCGACTGATGGACGAAACAGAGACGTATCAACAATTGAAATTACATTAAAAAGGACCACAGGATAGGGTATTTGGATGGTAACTTTCAAATCAAGTTCTAGCTGTCAACGCTGTGGAAAAAATTCTTTATTGACTGATGAAGATACAGGGGAACAATTTTGTGAAAAGTGTGGTTTTGTGATTTCTGAAAAAGTAGAATCATCTGGCCCTGAATGGAGATCATTTCAAAAAGATGGTGGCTCCGATCCAGCAAGAACTGGTGCCCCATCATCACTTACAATACACGATATGGGATTATCTACTGTTATCAATCCTCAAAATAGAGATGCAACTGGAAAACCACTTACAGCATCTATGAAAAGTACAATTGAAAGACTCCGAACTTGGGATAGTAGAAGTCAAGTTCATCAACCTGTTGATAGAAATTTGAGACAGGCACTTAGTGAATTAAACAAGCTAAAAGACAAGGTTAACATTTCTGCAAATGTTCTTGAAAAAGCTGCTTATCTGTATAGAAAAGCATTGGAGAAAAAACTTGTTCGTGGAAGATCTATTTCTGCAATGATTGCTGCATCACTTTATGCTGCCTGTAGAGATACTGAAACTCCTAGAACACTAAAAGATGTTGCTGATGCAGCTAATGTTAAACGAAAAGACATTGCGAGATGTTATAGATTACTGCATCATGAATTAGAACTAAAGATGCCTGTTGTTGATTCAATTCAATGTATTGCACGAATTTCAAGCAAACTAGAGATCTCAGAAAAAACAAAACGATATGCAATCCAAGTACTCAAAGAAGCACAAGAACGTAAAGAATCAGCTGGAAAAGATCCGATGGGACTTGCAGCAACTGCATTATACCTCTCTTGTGTTCAAAACGGAGTATCTATCACTCAACGAGACCTTGCAGAAGCTGCAGGTGTTACAGAAGTTACCATAAGAAATAGATACAAAGGCTTGAAGGCCGCACAATCATTAAACCCATAATCTTGATATAATTATTTTACAAACACAAGAATTTAGAATCTACTGAGAATATCTATGGTGTTAATTTGATCTTGGTGATTTGCTAAATAATACAATATTCCATCCGAATCAATTTCAATCCATTCTGATTCTCCTTTGTAGTTTACAATATCTTCAAACAAAGTACCATTAATGCCTGATAAGCGTAATAGTGCCTTTTCATCTTTGAATTTTATTGGCAGTTTGATTAATTTCTGTCTCAAAACACTCTGGCCTTGAATGTTGATTTTATAGTCTTGTTTGTTTATCTCAGCAATTCCAAAAAAGTGATTTGGAAACATGTCCAATTTTTTTATATTTATTGAAATAGTTTTTTTCAGTTCAACACCCATGTCTTTTCTATAGTTTTCTTGTATTTCTAAATTTTTTAATTACTGACAAAATTTTGAATTATTTTTTGGAAATATTAAAAAAAGAGATAAACTATTTAGATTAAATAACTCTAAACAAATTTAGCTTATTCTTTTGGTCCACCAGATCGATGTTTTGATAGACATTCTTTACAATAAACTGGTCTGTCTGCTGCTGGCTCAAAAGGTACCTCTGAGTCTGTTCCACAATCAGAACATTTGATTGGATACATTTTTCGGTCTTCTGACATAATTTTAAGCAGTTTCCCCATTATAAGAACTAAGGACATTTTTTATTTGGAATCTCTAGTTTGTATGTAATTTAATAAAATATCTGAGATTTCAGATTCTAGAACCCCTCTGGAGGTCTTTGAACAAATACATTACAAACAAGCGCATCCGTTTTTGAATCTCTGTATTGAACATTACATGATACAAATTTTCCTTTTAGTGCACGTTCTAAATCTTCTTTTGTTTTTTCTTCATATTGTGGATCATTAGGATCATCTATCTTTCCAATGATTATTTTCTCAGTTTTTCCATAATCATCTTGATTGTCTTTTCTTGTGTGACTTACCAATAACTCAAATGCATTATTGGTTAAAATTCCAATTACTGCACCACCAATTCCGTCTCCCATTGTTTCTAAATTTTTTTTGTTCTATAATTACTTGGTGGCAATACTTAACTCAAAGTCTGGAACTAAATTCTTCTCTTTTGCCATTTCGAATAATTTTCTAATTGATTCCTCACCAGAATCTCCCATATTGACAGTAACCTTGTTCACATACATTTTTACAAATTTTTCAATTAAATCACGTGGTTTTCCTCTGGAATACTGCATTGCATATTCTAATGCATCCTCTAGATTCTCTAATCCAAACTCTATTGATGCTTGAAGATGTTTGTCGAATTTACAGATTGTCTCCATGCCTAATTCTGTTTTCATTACGTTGATTCCGAGTGGAACTGGCAATCCATTTGTTGTCTTGTCCCACCATTCACCAACATCTAAAATCTTGATGTTTCCTTCTTGCTCATATGATAATTGGGTCTCATGAATTACAAGTCCTACATCTATTTTTCCACTTTTGATAGCTTCTGGAATATCGCTGAAATTCATCTCCACATAATCAAATTTACCAATCATTAATTGTAATAACAAAAATGCTGATGTCATCTTTCCTGGAATTGCAATTTTACATTTTTTTATCTCATCAATTGACATCTGTTTTTTTGCAGTAACTATTGGACCATAACCGATTCCAAAACTTCCTCCACTTCTCAAAATTGTATATCCTGGAATGTATGCACATGCATGAACTGAAACTGCTGTAACGTCAAGCTCTGGATTAGTTGCTTTACGATTTAGTTTTTCAATATCTTCAATTACATGATTTACCTTAAAGTCTGGGGATGGCACTTTTCCCGTAAACATTCCATAAAACATGAATGCGTCATCTGAATCAGGAGTATGCCCTACAGAAATTTCCATGACTGTTTGCTAAATAGTCGTAATAAAAACCAAAACCTGTCTTTAATCGTTTTTCTAATATATCCCCATAATCATTTGATGTCATGAATACGATTGATGCATTTGAAAAAGACATAGTTCTTCAATTGGATTTTTTAAAATCATTTAGAAAACAAAAACCATTATCATCTAATCAACAAAAAAATACACTCTTTTCTGGAAGTGGGGATTCTTTAGCATCTTCAATGCTAGCTGAGTCTTTTTCATATGGAATGGTAAAGGCAATGGATCCATTAGATCTATACAATAACAAAAAATTAGTCAAATCAAAACATGTCTACTTTGTTTCAATATCTGGAAATACCATTACAAACATCAAGGTTGCAAATATTGCAAAAAGATCTATTGCCATAACATCTCAGCCTACAAGTAGGCTGGCAAAGGCATCTGATGAAATTATTCTACTTTCTGCTCCAAATAATGGTGTCTTTACTGCAGGAAGTATCTCCTTTTTAGAAAGTGCATTAACGTGCATTTCTTTGGTGGATAAGATAATAATTCCACGAGGCTCTAAACTATTTTTAAAAGCAAAAACTGATGCAAAAAAAGCCAAAATATCAAAGAGAATCTTTATTCTTGGAAATTTCTTTACATTCCCTTTAGCAATGTACTGTGCTGCAAAGTTTTATGAAATTTTAGGATATGATGCGCATTATTCTAGAATAGAACAGTTTTCTCACATGGAGTTGTTTTCAGTTCACAAAGGGGATACTGTGATAATTTTTGAGGAAAAAAATCTTTACAACAAACAACTTGGACGGAATCTCAAGAAAGTTGGTATCAATGTGATCCATCCAAATATGCCATCTCAGAAGATATCTCAGATGATATATTGTACATTCTTTTCTCAACTAGTTCCACTTTTTGAAGCAAAAAAGAAAAGAAAAAAAGATTGTCATTTTGTAACTGCAAAAAAAATTCGAAATGTAAGCAATCAAATGATCTATTGATCTTTTGTAAGGCTAAGATTTAATAGCTGATTATCAGGGCTTGCGAATATGGTAAAATACAAGTCAACAGGTGAAGTTCTAAAAATCATCAAGAACAAGGATCAAATCCGTAACTTTGGTGTAATTGCTCACGTTGACCATGGAAAGACTACCATGAGTGATAGTCTCTTGGCATATTCTGGTATTATTGCTCCATCTGCTGCAGGTAAGGCTTTGGCAATGGACTTTGACAAAGAAGAGCAAGCACGAGGAATTACAATTTATCAGGCAAATGTTACTTTACACTTTACTCAAAAAGACAAAGAATACGTCATTAACATGATTGATACACCTGGACACGTAGACTTTAGTGGAAGGGTAATTCGTAGCCTTAGGGCAATTGATGGAGCAGTCGTAGTCTGTGATGCAGCAGAAGGTATCATGACTCAAACTGAGACTGTAACTAGAATGGCGCTTGAAGAACTAGTAAGACCCGTTTTATTTATCAACAAAGTCGACAGACTCATCAAAGAACTCAGATTAACTCCTGAGAAAATGCAGCAACAACTAGCAGAAGTTGTTTCAAACTTTAACCAACTAATTGACACATATGCAGAACCTGAATACAAAGAAAAATGGAAAGTATCAATTCAGGATGCAAGTGTCACCTTTGGTTCTGCAAAGGACAGATGGGCAATTAACATTGATTTGATGAAAGAGAAAGGACTTACATTCAAAGATGTCATTGATGCTTATCAAAACGAAAAAGTTGAAGACCTTGTAGAAAAAGCCCCATTAGCTGAGGCCATACTTGGTATGGTTGTAAAACATCATCCACCACCACATGTTGCAGTAAAGTATAGAATCCCGCAAATTTGGAAAGGTGATTTGGATTCAGATGTTGGAAAAGCATTGCTTGCTTGCAGTGATGATGGTCCGACAATTATGATGGTTGTAAATATGGTATTAGATCCTGCAGCAGGACCTGTTGCAATTGGTAGATTATTTTCTGGTACAATTAAAGATGGACAAACCATTAACATAATTGATGAGAAAAGAGAAGGAAGAGTTCAATCTGTAAACTTTTTCATGGGAAACCAAAGAGAACAAGTAGAAGAACTTGGAGCAGGAAATATTCCAGCATTATTAGGATTAACTGATTGTAGAGCAGGAAACACACTGTCTTCTGTTAAAGGTATTCAAATGTTTGAAGGAGTGAAGTATGTTTCAGAACCTGTAGTTCAAATTGCAATTGAGCCAAAACATCCTAAGGATTTACCTAAACTAGTTGAATTTCTAAAACAACTAACAATTGAAGACCCTAATCTTATCGTAAAAATTGATCAGGAAAGCGGTGAAACTATTATTGCAGGAATGGGTGTACTACACCTTGATGTTGCAGTTCATCGTATACAAGATGCGAAAATTGAGATTATTACCTCTGAGCCATTGATTAACTACAGAGAGACTGTAAAAGGTACATGTGAACCAATCATGTCAAAGTCTCCTAACCGACATAACAAGATCTTCATGAAAGTAGAGCCATTAGAGCCAGAGATTGCAAACATGCTTCGAACTGGTGAAATTAGCGACATGAAAGACAAGAAGTTTGTTGCAGACAAGCTAAAAGAGGCAGGATGGGATACTGACACAATTAAAAGAATAATGATGCTTGATTCACGTGGAAATGTTTTGATTAATGGAACAAAAGGTGTCCAGTTTGTTCAAGAGTCAACTGATTCTATTAGCACTGGATTTGATGAGGTAATGAAAGAAGGTCCTCTATGTAGAGAACAGATGAGGGGTTGCAAGTTTATCTTCACTCACTTTGTTCCACACGAAGATACCGCCCACAGAGGTCTTTCTCAATTAGGTCCAGCTTCTCGTAGAGCATGTATGGGTGCATTATTAACTGCAGGTACTACTGTTTTAGAGCCAACTTTAGCTATTGAAGTTAGAGTTCCAACTGATTTAGTTGGAAATGTTGCAACTGTTCTTTCTGGCAAACGTGGCAAAGTACTTGACATGTCACAAAAAGGTGCATCAAGTATCATCATTGGTGAAATTCCAGCTTCTGAAACATTTACTTTATCTGAAGCAATGAGAGGTCAAACTGCAGGACGTGCAACATGGAATACATCATTTAAGGCATGGACTGAAGTTCCAAAATCATTGTTCCAAGAAGCAATATCTGATATTAGAAAAAGAAAAGGATTAGCTCCAGATCCTCCTCGTATAACTGACTTTATCGACAAAGATTAAAAATAGGGTTCTGTTGGGTCATGGTGATATAGATATGGGTTCTGCTAAGTTATAGAGACCCTATAACAGATATTCATTACAAAGAATTATGCGAGTGAAAGCAATAATGATCCGATACAAAGATAGTCTAACTTGAGTCTATTTATTGAAAAAACACAATTGATTTTTTAATAGTCAAGTATTAGATCTGCTATGACATTATACTTTGACACTACATGTTGGTACAGACCATTTTAAAATCATACTGTTCAATCTAGAATAAATGAACAAGAAGCAATAATATCAATTTTAGAAGAAAATGAAAAGGGTAATGTGGACTGAAATTCTTTCTTGTGAAATGCAAGTAAATCAAGTATATTCAAAAAGAAACAGCTTAAACACATCCCCCGAACAAAAAAGAATTGTCTCAAAGCTTGAATCAATCTTCGCACAGATTGATGCAGGAAAAGAAAAACTTGAAATTGTAAAGAATTTGTTAAAGAAATCTAAACAATCTATACTAAAACAAGCTTTTGAAGGGAAGTTAGTTCCACAAGATCCTAGTGACGAATCCTCTGAGATTCTTTTGAAGAAAATATGTGGAGATTTTGAAAAGGAATTAGTTTTTGAGAAAAATAATCTTCCTAGAGGATGGATAAAATGTAAACTAGAGAATATAACACAAAAAGTACTAAAAATTAATCCTAAAGAATATCCTGATCAAAAATTTCAGTATTGTGATATTGATTCAATTGATAACAATGAATTAAAAATTACTAGTCCAAAAAAATTTCTTGGAAAGGATGCTCCATCAAGAGCAAGACAAGTGATTCACGTAAACGACATTCTTTTTTCAACTGTTAGAACATATTTGCATAATATTGGAATTGTGCCTATAGAATTAGATAACCAATTAGCATCTACAGGATTCTGTGTTTTAAGAAGCAATAATTTAATTGTTAATCGTTTAATTTTTTATCTTGTTCAAACAGTTCAATTTGAACATTATCTTAATCCTCTTCAAAGAGGTACAAGTTATCCTGCTGTGAGAAATGATGATATCATAAATTATGTATTTCAATTACCATCTTTCCCAGAACAAAAAAAGAATATTACTGAGAAAGTCAAAGAAGTAGAGAAGAAGCTAAATCAACTGAATTGATTATTTTCCTTGTATCGCTTCATCCAAACTAGTCATCATTGTAGAGTTGATGTAACTTAACAAACTACTAACTCGTGGTGCTGAAAGATTGGCAGTATAGTAATAAGTACGTCCAGTCTTTTTTTCACGTTTTATCACTTTTTCTGAAAGGAGGTTTTGAATACTTCTTTGTAGAGTTCTTGATGGAATTACAGTTAGTTCTGAAATTTCATCTTCTGTGTATTGCAATCCTTCATTTGTCAAAAGAAAGTCTAGAACTTTTGCATTTGCAGTTGGAAATAATCGAGTTAGCGGAAGTTGTACATCCTCTTCTTTTTCTAATATTTCCATACATAACTATAGAATTAAGATAATATAAGATTTGCCAAATTTGGCGATTAGAGCTCATATTTACTCTATTAAATTGCCAATGGTGGCAATTAATATATAATGGATCGATAAAGCTTAATTGTTGTTTACAGTTGAAGAATGAAAAAGAAAAATTGTAAAATTTTTCATGTATCGAAAAATGAGAGGTACAAATTATAGAATAAGAAATGAAGATGAATTATTCAAAACATTTACAAGTAATTTTGAAAGAAATACTCAAACTGCTTATGAGGAATTAAGAGCAGATAAAATCATTGAAGAGTATAGAGACAACCCTTTACCATTTTACACATTAAATTTTTCAGAGAAAGGACAAGAGATTCAAACAATTATCAAGAATGAACCTTTTGAAGCAAAATCAAATATGATTCAACCTGATGAAAAAGATCTTAAGAATTTACGCCAAGAATTCAAAGATGCAAGTAGTAGAGGATATCCAAACAGAGGATTTTATTATTTTTGTACAAAAATTGATGATCCTAATGATTGGATTGTACTCATTAAAACAAAACCTAATGTAAAACCATACAAAATTATTTTAGGATCACTGGAAGCAAAAGATTCACGAATATCTAAAATATGGAAAGCTACCCTAAAAGTTTCAAAAATTAACAAAGATAAACCATTTATTAGAAAATGGATTGAAAACATTGAACAAAAAGCATGCGGTAACAATAGATTACCTTCAAGATCTGCATTTCAAATTTTTGTGCATTTGGGTTGGTTGAAAGTTGTAAGTCAAAAAGGAAATATCAAATTTTATCAAGTTACAAAAATGGATAATTAGTTGAGACTTGGGCATAATGATTTACAAAATAAAATCAAAACGATTCTTTAACAACAAAACATTCTTTTCACAATCCTTGGATTCTCATTACCAACAATACAATTGTAATAAACTGCCAACTGATACACCAAAACACAAATCAATACAAATGATTTCACTTTCTCAAATCCTTTCACTGGCAATACTCTAATGTTAAACGTGTCTTTGAGTATCTCAAAGAGTGGTTCAATTGATATCTTTCTCTGAGAGTATAATTCTTGACCCTTCTTAGAATTGTAAAATTCTATTAGTTTCATTCTATCTGGGGGAGTACGAGGATACTTTTTGATTGGGCAAATTAATCTCATAGCATAATTGTTAGTTGATTCGTATAATGAACCATCATCGTATGCTGGATCACACAATATGTTTTGGATTAATTCTGTAAGTGAATCAATCAATTTATCATATGGTTTACTGTCATGAACATTTGCAGTGGTAAGATCAGCAGATAATGGAACAATTAATCTTCCCGTACTACAACTCATGTGCAGTTTATACCCAAATACCCAGCCCTTTGATTTAGAGAATCCCCACTTGGCATCTGTATCAATTCCTGCAATTGGTAAACGATTATTCTTCATGTCAGATTTGTGCCACACTGGACCATCTGCTTTTAGCATTGAACTATCAACTGATACAGATGTATCATCAACTAATTTCTCAGATATAAACAGATTTCCCATCGTACCAACAATCTGAGAGGTTGGAGGGTTCTGAAATCTTCTGTCAATTGTTCTTCTGTCAGGAATTTGATTTAATCTGCAAACCTTGAGTAGTTTGTCATTGGTACATTTGATGGAGAGAAAATAATGCAATGTATTGTTACTTGGAATTCTCATCTATGACTTTATGATGTATAGCTGTACCATTAGAACAGTTGAATAGACATATGGTCGTCCTCGTCTAATTGCATCCTCATACAGAGATAGTGTTCCAACCAGATACAAAACACCCATAAGAAATGATTCTAATAAAATATTGCTGGGGATTTTTACATTCATGTTGCAATGAAATAATATTGTAAAGATCCTTAGCTTTTTTCATTTCAATAATTTGAGAAATTGATTAAAAATTAGAATTGATTATGCCCAAGTCTCAATTAGTTGTGAAAGAATCTAGTGTTAGATATTTTGACAGTAAAACTATCTGTAGAAGTTGTGACGAACGTATCAAAGAACCAAATGGAATAGTTTGTGATTATTGTCATAAACACTACTGTAAACCTGAATTTTTTTGAGATGATTTACATCTTCATATCTTAATGAATTATTGCTATGACACCCTAACTTTACAGTACAGCACACCCAATTCCTTTGAATCTACCGTTGACCTAGCAAGACGAAACAAATTACAGTTCGAGGCATGGGCTGTCATCTTAATTCCAAATGTATTGCCAAACAGAAAACAAGTTGGAGACAAGGGCATTGACGGAGTAGGATATATCCAACTGGGAAAAGACAAAGACGGAAAAAGAATAGATGCCAAAGTCATTGTATCGGTAAAGGATGGTGACAGTCTGAATCCGGGAATGGTAAGGGATTTGGTTGGAACAATGGACAGCGAAAAGGCAGAACTAGGCGTGTTTATCTGTCTTAGAGAGCCTACAAGAAAGATGAAAGAGGCAGCTGCAACGACAGGAATATTCGATACACCGTTGGGAGAAAAATATCCGAAATTACAGATTTATTCAATATCGGATTATTTTGACGGAACTGTGCCAAAACTTCCATCTTTGGAAGATTTTGTTAAGGCTCCACAATCAAAACCAGAGCCTAAAGGAAAACAAACCACACTCTAGTATTCTATATAGGTATGATTTTTCAATCTGGATAAAATCCATATTTCCATATCACTATAACTTTACAGAACCTTAAAAATAAATATTTAAATTGATACAATATGCCAAAAACACAGTTGACTAAGAATATTATCCTCATATCATCTATGTTAGTTTTAATTTGTATGGCCTTTGTGCATCCAGCTGCTGCGCAGCAGGACGAGGTACTCATAGGGGCTTTGGTTCCAGAAACCGGCTCACTTGGATTCTTTGGGGTACATGCAAAATTTGCAATAGAACAGGCACTAGATGATTTTAACAAATATCTCTTTGACAAGAATGCAGACTGGCGTCTTGCGGTAGACATTAGAGATACAGCATCTGATACTGACACATCATTAGAACAAACAGAATCTCTCATAACTGGTAACGTAGAGTTTATCTCCGGACCTGCGCGTTCCTCTTCTCTTGATGCAATAAAGACATATCTTGCTGCAAATCCTACTATAGATTTATCTCTAGTCAGTTATTCTTCTACTGCACCTGACCTTGCTCTACCTGATTTCATTTATCGTTTGGTTCCAAGTGATGCAAAGCATGGACCAGTCATTGCAAACCTAATGTATGGTGAAGGCAAGACAGTTGTAATCCCTGTATATGTTGATGATCCTTTTGGTCGCGGCTTATCTGCTAGTACTGCTGATACGTTTACCAAACTAGGAGGTACTGCAATATATCAAACCCTGTCTGACAGTGATGCAACGTATAAAAAAGGTAGCGGCATATTGACCTATAAAGATTGCACAGATAAAAATGCTGATGAACCTGGAAATGGCAATATTACATGTGATGGGCAATTCACAGATATTGCCTCTGATCTAAATGATATTGTATTAGAACAAATCAAACAAAACGGCGCTGACAGAATCTTTGTTCTTTATGTAGGATTTGACTCACCTACCTTTATAGCTCAATCTGCAAAGTATCCTGCTCTCAGGTTAGTGCAATGGGTAGGCTCTGATGCAGATGTGCAAAAACCAGAGCTTGTAGATAACAAAAATATTGCCGACTTTTTATCTGATACAAACTTTAGAACATACACCTTTGAGTTTGAATCAGACACTGCAAGATTTACATCATTACAAACAGCGTTGAATAAGCAATATCCTGGTATGACTCCATTAAAGTACGTATATTCCGCATATGACAGTATATGGGCAATAGGCTTGGCAATAGAATCAGCTGGTGGTTCCGGCTATACCTATGATGATGTGGATCTTGTTACTGCCATAAATAATAATGATGATGGCACACTAGGTGATGTCACACTAGATGAATATGGCGATTTGGATACTGCTGACTTTGGAGTATATGGTATAGAGGATGGTGCTTGGGTGCGAATTGCTACATATTATGCAGATGGCAGTTTGATTGTAACATATGATGATCCTACAAATATCATAAATGTCGGTGTATTGCTTAGCTTGGATAATATTCTGTTTTATGATGATGACTTTGCAGTAACTATGGCTCTAGCCAATCAGGATTTTAATAATGATCATGATAATAACAGCATATCCCTTCACACCATAAACACAAGTAATGGACCTTTTTCAGCATTAAATACACTATACTATGGCACATATGATGACTATTACTATTCCTCATTAAAAGTTGAAATTGAAAAGGCCATCAATGGGTACACTACTACAAATGGATTTTCAATAGATGGCACTTATACACAAGACCCTTATCCATTTGTTGTAGACAGTAAAGGTGTGATTATAGCTCATGGCACTGTTCCTAGTTTGGTTGGAACATCTGCTGATTTGGTTATAACTAATCCTGACATGGATTTCTCTTTTGTATATGATAGATTTACTTCTAGTACTGCTCCTAGTGAGATGTGGTGGCAGTATGAGTTTGAGAATGTCGCAACTGACAGCAGTGGTATAAAACGTTCTTTGATAGTGTATCATGCGGAATCCGGATATCTTGTTGGTGCAGGTTACAACCCTCCCATTGGAGATGATGGTCACAAGCCATACTTAGAGGCAGTAATTAACGAAGCAATTACCGCATATGATAGTATCTCTATTGGTGACAAGTTTGCAGGAATTGACGGTACGTTTGATCCAGCCACTGACTTGTTTTATCCATTTGTAATTGATTCTGTCACTTATGATATAGTTGCACACGCCCAAGACTCTTCTAGAATCGGTGTTAATTCTTTATCTATTGGTATACCTGACAGGCACCCTGAAGTGATTCTATCTGATTTGCAATCTGGTGGCACTTGGGTAAGTTACACACTTGAAGATCCTGCAACTGGTCTAGAGCAGACTAGAAGGGCATGGTTTGTCTTACATGATGATTTGGTTTTTGCTTCTGCATATATTATTGATGAAAAGACGAAATATTTTCTAGGACTTACTGTCAGCCAATCAATTATATATGCAAAGCCCTTTTTTGACTCTACTGATTCTATTTTAATCTCCCCTACATCTACTGCTACATCACTTGCCGTAGAGGATAACATATACAGACTGCAACCAACTCTGGAACATGAAAAACGAGCATTAATAGATCTTTTATCACGTGATGAAAAAACATCCCTTATAATTGTATATTTTAATGATGAATGGGGCAGAAACTATGCGGACTCTTTTAGACCTGCTGTCCCTGATGCCAATATCCATGTAATTACTGCTGATACAGTTTATACCGACATGGTAACTAGTTTAGAATCTTCTGTTAGTACGATATCTGATGAAGGCGTTAATTCCAAAAATATAGCAGTATTACTCATTGGTGGCAGTTCTAATTTTATTAATTTGTCTATTGATATTAATCCAAATAGTATATTGCGTGATATTGAATGGTATACACCTGGTGGCATTGTAAGTGACTCCACCATACCAAACCATTTGACTGCATCTGAATTTGCTAACCAAGTAAACTTTACTTCTATTGCGTTTGGTATAGAGCCAAATATAATATCACTGGAATTAAAAGACAACTTATCCTCACTTGGTGTAAATTACCATTCATATCACGACCCTGTATATGATACAGTCTCACTTTTAGGTAACCTGGGAATTGAATATGCGGAGGACTATACGTCCATAAAGGATCATTTGGATGATACTGAAAATTCATACAATGGCGCATTAGGACAATATGTTCTAGATAGTGTTGGTGATTTACATACCCCTAACAGTTATCACACATTTAGTATAGTAACTAACGATAACCAAGATCCAATTTGGGAGAGAACAGACAAGACCATAATTGATATTGGTGCCATAGTTCCAGAGTCTGGTAGGCAAGATAATGCTGGCGCCCACAGAAAATATGCTACCATTGTAGCAGTATCTGACTTTAATGGATATCTGATAGAAAATAATGCAGACTGGCGACTATCCGTAGATATTATGGATTCCCAGGTTAATCCTACTGCGTCTCTAGCTGCGGCTAGAACACTTTATGAAAACGGCATCTCTTTTATCTCTGGTCCATCAATATCATCTGGATTAACAAAGATAAAGACTGACCTCATTGAATCTGAGGGTGCAAACTTGTCCTTGGTTAGCTGTTGCTCTACTGCTCCATCCCTCAAAGAGATTGACAACATATTCAGGCTAGCTGCAAGCGATGACAAACACGGCATTGTCATTGCCAATTTAATATATAATGATGGCAAAAGACAATTGATCCCATTACACATTGATGATACATTTGGCCTCGGGTTAACAACTTCAACTGGCAATGAATTTAAATCACTTGGCGGTACAGTTGATACTGCCCCTAGAACATATGCTTCCTGTACTGACAAATCCGATATTACCTGTGATGGTCAGCTCCAAGGTTTGGTACGTGAACTAGCTGATGCTGTTAGTACATCACCTTACGACGCTGATGAGATTGCAATTTTGTATGTTGGCTTTGAGTTGGATCTCATTGTACAAGAATCACTAAAGTATCCTGTTTTACGTACTGTATCTTGGGTAGGCTCTGATGCACAAGTACTCAGCTCTAGTCTTGTTGATGATCCGGAGATAAAGGATTTCCTAGTTGATGTTAATTTTACATCACGCATATTTGATGCAGACTACACATCTACAAAATATGTTGATTTGCGCAACAATCTAGAGTATAAATTCCCCGGTGAGACACCTAGCGTCTACGCATATTCTTCTTATGATACTATATGGGCAATAGGCCTTGCAAGGGATGTGGCAGGTTTGAATGCTTCTTTTGAAGAGGTTGCAAGTAGCATTCCCGCTGCTGTGCAGAAAAATCAGGGAGCGTTAGGTAATGTATTCCTTGATGAATATGGCGACTTGGCCGTAGCTAATTATGCCATATATGGAATATTCCAAACAGGTTGGGAGAGAGTTGGCACATATTTTGCAGATAGAGGATTTGAAGCCACTGATACATCTTGTAACATATCACTGGAATACCCCTCTTTGAATTTTGGCAAGGCTAATGCCTATTCCTTACTGACTGGTGTAAAACAGCAAACCATCACAAATACTGGTTTTAAAACAATAGAAAGCCTTAACGTATTCCCATCAAACTCTGATGGTCTCTTAACCTATTCCCCTCTAATTGAAGTACAAATGGATAATACCTTTGAGCTGCTAAATGCCAAAAAAGAGTTGACAACAAACTTGGCACCAGGTGATGATATCACGGTATCTTTTAGGATGAACTTTAAGCATGCTGAATCTCTGTTATCTCCAGGATCTCTAGTCTCTCAGAATATTGCTTATCAAACAATATGTACAGATGATTGATTTGACCTTCAATTATACAAACAACCTTCTAATCATACCTCTGATGCTCATGTTGTGTGTGCCATTATACTTTGTGTATGCAACACATCCCACAGGAGAAGATGATTTCTTTGTGATACTAGATCAACCACAAGCAAATTCGTACGTCTTAAAATCCATTACAACACAAATTCTTACTGCTGATCAAACATCGTTAATTATACAGGCAAGTAGCGATTTACTTGGTATTGAAATACAAGGATATTCTCCCTCTTATGCTACTGTTGTAGGTGATGATACTTTTTTCTTTGACAAGAAAAAAATTGTTTTAAGTGCAGGTAGAGACATTATAATTTCAAAATATGCAAGCTATGATGAATTAAAGGCATATTTGAGCACCACTCAAATCAGAGATGATTTACAGTATAGTTCAATTTGGGATCAGTCAATTACAGTTGTTTTGGATGCAACAAGTCATGGCTATGACGATAATGCTGGTTTGTCATATCGTTGGAGTATACAAAATACCGATATACAACATACAGTAATTCCGCCAATTCTTACAGGTCCAACACATACAATTCCTCTTAATGCCAAAACAACTGATACTTTTGTTATTGGTCTAATTGTAAGGGATTCATCTGGAGATATCTTTTCTGATGATATTGACATACAGGTATACAATGGAACAATATATGGTGATGATTATTCCCTTAAGGAACAACCAGTACCATTTGACATTAACGACCCTATCCGCGTAGCATTAGATCCGAGTTGGGAGCCTTTTGAAGTGTATAAGGATAACAATGATGTGGGCGGCCTTACTGGAAAATACATTGAAAGATTTGAATCTCTTACAGGTGCCGAATTTGTCACAGTTGTTCCAGGTGATTTTGACGCTGCATTAAATGCTGTTAAAAACAGAGACGCAGATGTCATGTTTTGGGTATCGGATATACCTGAACGTTCTAACTTTATGAGATTTACAAGCCCCATCCTGTTTTTGGACGAAGATGTTTTTGTAACGATTGGTCATAAAGATATTACATCTGAAAACCTAGCAGAGCATAGGGTAGCAATAATTAATGCTTATTCACACCACACAATACTTGACGAGTATTTTTCAGATGTGTCTTACACAGAATATTCCAATCATTTAGAAGCAATAAAGGCTTTGGCAAATAACGAGGCTGATGTGTTTATATCTGATATTGTTGTTAGCTCATACTATGCGTCAACTTTGGGGATAAAGGTGGTACAATCAAACTCCTTCGAGTATGTGGGTAGTGATAACGATGACGGGTTACGTATTGGGTATAGAAGTGATAGTCCTGAATTGGGAACATTCTTGGAAAATACGTTAAATGATATCCCCGACTGTACTAGGGCAAAACTGCTAAATGACATCCTTGATCCACAGAGTACAAACACATACACACAAACAAACAATACATGTCATCCAGATTCTCAACAAAATGATCAAATAAACAATGCCATTGCAGCTGACGCAGTAACCTCTGAATCTACTAAAACAAGATCTTCCGGAGTAACCTCTGAATCTACTAAAACAAGATCTTCCGGAGGGGGAGGTTCTGGCAATACTTTAGACTCTAGGGTTTGCGGTGGTGTTTTGTGCTCCGAGACCTTAAATCAGCCTGCTGACAAATCATTTGACACTGCTGTTTATTCATCACCATCTGTCCTTGCAGAGCCAACAGCGGATCCTAAACCAATACCAGATTCAGTGCCAACATGTGGTCCTGGAACTGAGACAGTTGATGGAATTTGCAAAGTGATTGCAGTGCCAACATGTGGTCCTGGAACTGAGACAGTTGATGGAATTTGCAAAGTGATTGCAGTGCCAACATGTGGTCCTGGAACTGAGACAGTTGATGGAATTTGCAAAGTGATTGCAGTGCCAACATGTGGTCCTGGAACTGAGACAGTTGATGGAATTTGCAAAGTGATTGCAGAGCCAACAGCGGATCCTAAATCTGAAGATTCATGGTTTTCAATATTGGGTAAAATGTTGCATTCATTTTTTGCAAACCTTGTATGATATATCACTCATAATATACAGTTTCAAACTAGGACAAATATCATGAGTTTGGAACTTGCTCACTTGGAACATATATGGGTCTTGCATGTTTTGCACTACACCGCTCTTGTTCCTATGTCTATCAGCCTGTTGTACGTGACCACCTTGATTCTGACTTTCTGCACCAAGTTCTTCCACTTTAGCGAGTACAGGTGTTCGTCTAACATCCGCTTGAATGCAAGGAACACAATCTTCATCCGCCACCTTTTGCCGTACTTTGCTTTGTTTCCTAACCCCAACTAATCATTAACATTCTCTAATTGTTTGAATTCATTTGATTTTTCTATTGCATTGCAATCATTTTATTGTACAGACAGACCTTCATTTTCAACTCATGAATCATGTTTTCTCTTTTGTGTGATGTGACATGCTCTCCAAACATTCTTTTGAATGCAGAAAACACTCCTTCTACGATCCACCTATCGCCATAGCTTACGCTGTTCTTCTGCAAATCATAATTATACATTTGGGCCAGTACTGCCTTTCTTCTTGGATAGCAATCAGTAGTAACTGATGAGTTCTTTCTTGTCTTGATTCCTGGAATTATGTTACCATGGTACAAATATGAAAAATTATCTTTTGTGTCATATGCACCATCAGCTAGTGTCTTAGTCACATTTCCAAATTGCTTTGACTGCTCAACTAGTGATACAAAAGATTTGGAATCATGGGAATGATCATCTGTAATTTCCAAACCTGTAATCTGTTTTGATTTTACATCTGCTGCCACATGAATCTTGAGAAATCCTCTTCTTTTCTGCCATTTCTGTCTCATCCACTCATCCCTGTCTGCAACCTTGATTCCTGAACTATCTATTGCAATGACAATGTCTTTTCCCAGCTTTGGGCTCATCTTGATGTCAAGCTTGTTTACTCTTTTCCAGATGGCAGAATATGTTGGTGTTTCTGTCTTGGATTTGAGATGTGATTTTATCAGACCTTCAGTTTGTCTATATGGAATATGCAGATATGCATGGCAGTATCCCAGTGCTTCCATGAATGATTCAGGATAAACATACTGGTGTCCTTCTTTTCTGCGATTCATTTCTTTGAGTTCTTTTGTCCATGATTCTATGGCATCAAAAGACAGCATGATTTCACCACGTCTAACTAATGATTTGTTGTATTTTTTCCAGTTTCTACTCATGGAATGATACAAAATGTTCTGATCTAAAGCTTGAGTGATGAAATTAATCAGATAAACTAGTCATGTTAGGAAACACAGCATAATGAGAAGGAAAAAAAGGTCGGTAAAAACCACAGAAACATAATTGCAACTTATCCTAAAACTCTCCAGTACATCATAATTGATGCCAAATACACAAACCCAAGATAATTATCACAGTTCTTCTCATATCTGATTCTTGTTCTATGAAATCCATTCTTCAACCATGCAAAGAATCTCTCAACAACAAACCTTGTCTTGTTGTAATTATTCTGCATGTTATTTGGTACGATGAATTTGGAATTATTCCTGTATGGAATGCAGCATCTGATAGAATGATTTCTCAGATAATTCCTGATGTATTTTGCATCATAGCCCTTGTCTGCATACACTGATACGATCTCTTCTATCATAGAATCATCTACAAAATCTGAAATTGATTCCATGACATCGATAAATTTCGTACTATCATGTTGATTTGCAGGACTGCATACAATTGATATTGGCAATCCATTACTATCTACGGCAACATGTATTTTTGTACCTAGAATCTTCTTGAAACCATCATATCCAGTTACGTTGCCCCTTTTTTATTGGAAATTGATGATGAATCAACTGATATCTTTTGCAGATTAATCTTGTTTTGTTTGTAAGCTGATTTCATTATTCCAGAAAGAATCTTTTTCCATACTCCTTTTTGCTGCCAGTCTTGTAATCGTAGATGTGTAGTTGATTTGGAACCATACTTTTCTGGTAATTCTTCCCATCTGCATCCAACAGTTAGAACAAATAGAATTCCATTAATTGTTGTTCTATCATCACATCTTGGTCTGCCTGTTCTTGCAGGTTTTGGTAAATGTGGTATAATTGATTTCCACTGTTTGTCTGTTAGTTCTTTATGAATCATAGAAATGATTTGATAGATGTTATTGTTAGATCCATACTATCATCAAATGTTTACAAAATGATCTGTTTTAGGATGAGTTGGATGGATGTGTTAGTGGATAAATAGTGTATTTTTAGGTCAAATTCTAGGCATGATTCATTACAGTATTGTTATACATCTGGACAGATTCAATCCGATGGAGATCTTGGAGAACTTGAAAGATGGATGAATTATCTAGATCCATTTGATAATGACTTAGCTCATGTTGAAGACTGACTTTTCTATCTTATTTTATTCTCTAGATACTAATTTATAGTTGACCTGTATATACTAGGTCGACCTAGTAATGATGAGTCGATATGAGCCTAACCAAGTGATGTATGAGCGTGAAAGGATTCTACTTGAGAGAATACAATCTAATCCAAATTTACATCATAATGCGTTACTAAAACTAATTGTACCAGAATTTATGGCAAAAACAACATTTGAGAAGACTAGGAATTCTTTACTTGAGAAAGAAATCATCTCAGTACGAACTAGAGGTAATATGAAATTCTATTATTCAACTGAAAACTATGAACATAAATCACAACAACACATTGAACGTAGTACAACAAATTCTTTTCATGACTTAAAATTAAAAATCAAAAAACTAGATGCAGATTATCACCATAAAGATGTGGATGAAAAAATAATAATTGCAAACTCACTTCTAAGAAATCTATTGAATACAGACAATGGATTTACTATTTTGGATTCAGCAAAAAATCCAAAAAAAACATTGTATAAAGATGAACATCTGACAATTCAACAGCTAATTCACCAAATCTTTGAGATAGTTAGACATGACAAGGACTTTGAGATCATTTTTCCAACAATTGTAAGTTATCTTGGAATAACAATTCCAAAAAACTCGTTTGATAACTAGAATATTATCTAGTTATTTATTCAGGTACATTTTATCATTAATTGATGGGATTATTATATACAAAATTCTACATGGATTTTGATGAAGAAGAGTGGAATCAAATTTCAAATAATCCAATAGTTTTCCAAACAATCAAAGATAATGTGACTATAGAAATTGAGGATTCTTCACATATATCTCATAAAATAACTTTCAAAGAAGGTGGCAAACTTCAGATGTTTAGAGTTACTGGAAGATTCCGTCTCACTTGGGATGATGAGGATGTTCTATAAAATAATAATGGGTGTTTTTACAAGAATTTTATGTCTTTAGCGGATAAAATTAAACATGTTTTAGATGATTTTGAAAACACACCATCAGAGAAGATTTTTGAAATTCTAAATCAGATAAAACCCCAATTCAAAAATGAATTAATCTCGGAATATCTTCAAGGGAAAATCCAAAAAATCTTAGATGTGAATGATGAGGCTGAAAAGAAGAAGCAATGTAAAGCATTAATCCCATATTTTGACTGGTATCTGCAAGGATTGTAAAATTATTTTGAATATTGCTTTATTTTGTCTAGTGCTAACTTGATGATTTTAAGATCATTTCTTGCAATTAACATATCTCCAACTAATTTCACAAAATATTCATGCCCAATATCTTCTGCTTTGTGAATATCTGCTTCATAACATGACAATGCCTTCTCTAAAAATGGAACATCTTCACTTAACTTACTAGCTGATTGAATATCTCCAAGATTGTCTTGAACCTTTTTAATTACTTCCTCAATTTTTGGAATTGTTTTCATTGCCTGTTGATTTAAAACTGATGCAAACATTGCAGCTGCATTTTTTAATTCTGGACTGTTACCCATAGTTTTTAATCGATTTTTGTAATGTTTTAAAGATTTTAGAACTATTTCATATCCTCCTTCATCTATTAGATAAATTGCCCCAATCCAGATCTTTTCAGTCATTTCTTAATCTTGATTTATTTTATTCTAATAATTTAGTTTACCATTTTGGTATTTGTGTGATTGTTAGTTTATACATCAAAACTCTCTTTTATTGGTGGTTCATTTTTACTTAATAGATATAACAAAACTCCTGCCAACGTGACGCCCATTCCACTAAGACCTACAAACGTACCTATGTTCTTGATAAATCTCAAAACAGGATCTGTTTGGCCTAATTCTATAGAATAAAACAATACTAATCCAACTGCAAACATGATAATTCCAATAATAACAACTACTATCCCTGTTCTCATGTCTCAATTCATTTTTTCTAATTAATAAATAACAATAACTAAAATGTGTGTCTTTATAAACACAGTAAACTCTTTTAATTAAATTATCATCAATATCTTTGTGAGAGAAATCCTTACCCTTCTAGCATTTGTAGTATTATTTACAATCCCGTTTTCAACTAATGCCTTTGCACAGACTAGTTATGATGTAAAGATGCCAACTGGTTCATCAGATCCACAGGCTCCATATTTCTGGCAAAGTGTAAAAGACGGTTCAACTACAGGTATTGTTGAAATTCTCGTTGGGGACACTATTGTTTGGAAAAATGCAGATACTGCATTCCATACAGTGACTTCTGGTTCTGAAGCTGATGGTCTTGATGGCCTTTTTGATAGTAAAGAATTTGCACCTGGAAAATCATTTACTTACAAATTTTCAGAGATAGGTCACTATCCATATTATTGTACATTGCATCCTTGGATGATGGGTACAATAATTGTGACATCTGGATATTCTATTATTCCAAATGTAGGCAAACAAGTTGGTGACGGTACTACCTTCTTTAATGTAGAGTATGACTTTAGCCGCTTACTATCTACTGCAATAATTGATGAAGAACAAAAATCAATTACTTTTGAGATAATTGGTGATGCAAAATCTGAGAATCATGATTTAGAACTTCGATTGCCTTCTGGACTAATTGATGGCCCATTTACAATCTGGGTTGACGGCGAAAAGATTTCAGATTTTGAGAATATTCGAGAAGGAGATCTTAATGTGTTGTTTATGTCATTGACTGCTGATTCAAAAATTTTAACTATTGTTGGAACATTTATAGTTCCAGAGTTTGGCACAATGACTTTGGCAATTCTTGGGGTGTCCATTGTATCTATGATTGTTCTGAGTCAGAGATTTAAACTACAAATCTAATTCTTTCAATACATCAACTTATCTTTATTGTAATTTCCTCTCCATTTCCAATAGGTAATGTTATGGTGTGGAGTTTTGGATTTTCTTTGAGATAGTCTGAAAATTTCTTCATCTCTTCTCTAAATCTTTCAGGATACAACATATTATCTGTAACAATTACTCCCCCAATTGTAACCATTGGAAGAATTAAATCAAAATATTCTATCACATTCTCTTTATCTGCATCGATTAAAACAAAATCAAAAAAATTACCATATTTTTTCTGTAAACTTAATTCTGAAAGTATTTGCATTGCTAATCCTTCCTTTATGATTATTGTATTTGTAACTCCTGCTTTTTGAAAGTTCTCTCTTGCTCTTCTAATTTTACTTGGATTTTGCTCAATTGTGATAATTTTTCCTGATTGTTCTGAAATGGCTTCTGCACACCATATTGTGGAATATCCTGTTGACATGCCTACCTCAAGCATATTTTTTGCATTTTTTAGACGCAAAATCATGTTGAGTAACTCTCCTGTTTCTTTTGTTATGGCAAGCATCCTATCTTCATGTGGAATATCTTCTTTCTTTGATTTCTCACGTGTAGACTGTATTTCTAACTCTTCAAGTACTCTGGAGATTGAGCTTTTCATACAGAATGTATATTTTTAAAATAATTTAACCATGACTTTGATCATATGTTCATTTGAAATGCTTTCAATAGCTTATATTTAGTGCTGAAATTTTTGAATTAGAATGGTTGCAAAGAAACAAGTTGATCTGCTTGAGATTGTACAAAACATTCTTGATTTAGATTCAAAAATGAGATTTGCAGCAATAATTGATCCAAAGGGAAACATTCGAGAAGCAATTATGAAATCAGGAAAAACAAGTCTTGAATCCCAAAAAGAAGAAGAGCATTTCTGTAAACAAGTTGCTCAAAGAAGAACTATGAGAAAAGAATTTGACAGAACTCTTGGTAAAGTAAGATATGTTCATGTTGAACGTGAAAAAGTATCTCAAATGGTAATTTACACAAAAAGAAATATTGTCTACTTTTCAATGGAACCTGAAATGCCAATTAACACAAAAATTAGATTGATTACAAAAATAAAGAAAATTACTATTGCTATCTAGAAAAAATTTAGATAACGCTATTTTTTCCTAAACATTATGGTATTTCATAAATATCTTGGAGACTCTAAGATGTTTGAGTATGAAAAACATTACATGGAATGTAAGCAACTAAACAAACCCTTTATCAAAGCAAAGATAAATCCTAGTCATAAAAATTACTATGTTCAGATTGATTTGATGACATGTAACTATGTACTATCAAAAAAAGAACAAGAAGAAATCAAAAAACTAATTCATACTGAAATGGAGTTCGTACATTCGAAGTTTGATTTTCAGGGTTTTAATATCGATAAAGAACTTGCTTGGTTTGATGGAGTATCTACTGAACATGTAGATGAATTTTGTACATACCTTTATGACTTGACGCAGAAATATCACCACTAGAATCTAATCAAATTTTTCAAAATCTTGTCTATTACTTGCAGTTCTTTCTTTCTTTCTTTTATGGTGGTCTCATTCCATTTTTTTGCAAATTCTGACTGCTTGTCCATTTTTTCTAATTCCAGGATATATTTTACCAAATGTGTCTTATAGTCTTGAAGTAAGTCCAGGTGTTTATTGTGATTTTTTTCAGTTGGTGTTGTCATCCCATTCCTCTTCTCTAATTTCTGGAAACATTTTTCTAATTCTTTTTCTATCTTTTTCAACTGCTTCAATTCTTTCATCTAGATGATTTTTAATTATTGAATCTACTCCAGAATTTGCTTCTTTTTGAATATCTAAGATCACTTTGGTTAATGATTTGTAATATGAGATATGATTTTTCATTGATTCTTCAGACTTGTCTTCATCTTTCACATCCATCAAAAATTAATGGTTTTATTGAAAATAAGTACTTGTCATTTGAAATGTCAGTTTACACTAATATTGAAATAAATTCATGGAATGATATGAAAATTCTAGTCGATGAAAATCTAGATGGTATGGATGAAAGACTCAAAGAGCAAGGTTTTGATGCCTATAGCGTACGAAAATTGCAAATTACTGGAAAAAAACTTGGTTCTGATTATTCTATAATTAACTATGCTCGAGAAAATGACATGATTATAATCACAAAAGATACCGAATTTCGTAAAGCAAGTGAAGAGAATGACTTTCCCCTAATTCTGCTTGATGATGAAGAAATTCTTAAGGTTATTGTTGAGAAATTAAAGAAACTCTAATTCAATTCTTTGAATCAAATTGCGATATTCTTAAGTTTGCTAGAATTTTATTTAGAAAATTATCTTCTGGTTGATGTGCTATAGTGCTCATGATTATCTCCCAACAGTCATTAATTTTCCTATTTATTTGTGAAAACATTTTGTCTTTTTTAAATGCAGGATAATAAGACAATAGTTTCATCACTCCATCAGTTGACTGTACTATGTGTATGCTCTGAATAACTGAACTTAATCTTTCATGTGTGGATAATTTATCTTCTTTACTAATATTGTCAAAATTAACAATTTCATCGAAAATAATATCAATTTCTTTGTGTAAGTTTTTGAGTTGTTTGTTCACTGATTCTGATAAATTGATCAACTCGTATTCTATGTGGGATCTGTTGTGTACCTTTTTTTCAACTTCTCCTGCTTCAACTAGAGCACTGATTTCTCTGTAAACAATTTTCTCATTACCTACTTTTTCTATTACTCTTTTGGCAAGATCTGCTCCACGAATTTTTCCATTTTCATGAAGAATTCTGATAATTTCTGTTCTAATTATTTCTAAATTTTTATTCATTGTCTTTTCCATGAAATTGTTTTTGATATTTCTCTAGTATTGCTTTTTCTCCAATCTGGTTAATTTCTTTTACCAATCCTTCTAAAATCTCTATCCCTTTTTTAATTGGCCCTTTTTCTAAATTTTTGTATTCCAGTTTTTGTTTTAAAACTAGTTTTTCATTATTAACAAAACATAGTAGACTAACGTTTTCTCCCATGTTGAGATTAATGAAAAAATCTACATATTCTAAGGTCGTTTTTATGCCCATTATTCCTACTTTTCTCCTCTAGTATTTGTTTGAAACACCTTCAAACTATATTTATTTACAATCTTGATTCTATTTGATTATGGAGAGCTGTGATAGACGTGTTCGTGCCTACAAAAATGGTAAAACTTTGGAAGAATGTCGAGATATTGCTGAATCTATGAATCCTGATTTTAAAAAACAAATTGATATGAATGAAAAAGTTCTATGGACTGAAATATTGGATCAAGTAAATCATGATGAATTGATTTACAAGTTTACACTAAAATTTCTAAGACGTGATGGTTATGATATAGGAAATCATAAAATTCCTGAAGTCAAAAAATTTATTTTGTAGGATCTATTTTACAACTACCATCAGTATTTCGTAATTTTTTTGCCATTACATATGGTGTAATAATTAACACAGGAATTGAAATTGCAATAAATAACGTCTGTAATTGTGATAATGCAATTGATAATGCAATCCCACTTGCTGTACCAATGAAAATTGACAGAAATGTTCCAGCACATGTTGGGCATGCGATGAATAGTCCTGTTGCTGCTCCTATTGTACTCATTCCTCTACCATTCTTTGAAATTGTATATGCATTAATTGCAATTGATGCATTTAATCCAACTAGATATGATACAACTATTTGCAACACTAAATTTATTGGAATTATCTGTAAACCTACATGCTCTGTAAGGTATACAATTATCTTTGGCATGTATCCTGGACTATCACAACATGGTGCAATAAAACCAGATGGAATAGTTGCTCCATAATGAATTGCAAAGTTTACATCGGGTTGATACATTAGTGTACCTGATATTAGTGAAAAGAATATTCCATATCCGATAAATATAACAACAAAGATTTTACGTGACTTTGAATTCCATGTAGTTAATGCAATTATAGTTGATAGATCACTTCCTTTGCTTTCAACTTTTTCCTTGTGGTATCTATACATACCAAGACCCATAGCACCAAATGCTGCAACCAATGTTATGTAAAATCCATAGGCTATTCTTTGTATTGAATCAATTGCACTAGGTGTAAGAAGCTCTGGATCTTGATACCTATGATAAAGCAAAAATAATATTACAATTATGCTAAATCCAAAAACAATCAGTCTCTTTCCACTGCTTGTATTTTTTTCTGATTGTTTTTTCATGATTTAGAACTTTTTTCTATGAAATTAAATCGTATCCTAGCTAAGTCTAGGAACAAAAATGTAGATAATCGCAATTATTTCTAATCTACCAAATATCATCAAAAATCCTAAAACAATCTTTGTTGCGGCATCCGTATCTGTATCAATAACTCCTGCAGTGAGTCCTCCCGTTGTAATGACTCCAACTGCTTCAAAGAATGCATCTTGATATGGTACATCCTCAATGTTTGCCAGATGTAATCCTGTAATTGCTGCAATTGTAGGAAATAATGCAAGAATAATAATCGTAGAAATAACTTCTTTCTTTGCTTGAGTTGGTAGTTCAGCTCTTTTTACTTTACTCAAAAGAGATCTAACATCTTTCAAGTGGAATAGTCTAAATACTTTCAAACCCCCTGCAGTTGAGAATCCACATCCACCAACAAACATCAAAATTATCAAAATTGTGTGAGCTCCTCCACTAAGTCCTGCTAAACTTTCTTGTTGAAGTCCTGCAGTAGTACTAGCTGATACAGAATAAAATACACTTTCCAATGGCTCAAGACCACTAACTGCAACAAACAAAGCAGATGCACCACCTAAAATTGCAAAGTATGTCAGAACTTCCTTTCCAAGTTTTGGTGAAAGGAATTTTTTTCTAACAAATGCATAGTGAAATGTAAATGGTAATGCTCCAAGTATCATTGCACCCATCAATACAATATGTTCCTGCCAAAGTAAATCCTCAAGAATTGTTGATGTAGGGATGAATCCTCCAGTTGATAATGTACTCATCGCCAATGAGAAATTATCCAGTATGTCTCTTTCACCTAAGAAATACAATAGTGTTGCAACAATTACAATGTAAATCGAAAAAATTATTGTGATGGTTAAGAAAAGTTCCTTCATGTGAAGTGTTCTTCCTGATATGAAACCACGCATGGATTGTAGTTTTGACTCTGGATAAAATGCTGTAATCACCAAATAAATGAAACTCATCCCTCCTACAAGCTGAGTGTAACTTCGAAAGAATGTGAAACTCTGAGAAAGTTTTTCTGGTTCATCAAATAGGGATATTCCACCAGTAGTAAATCCTGCAGCGCTTGAAAAGAATGCATTTGCAAAGACTTCGGCACTATTTTCATCACTGGGAAATACGTATAGATACGGAATAGTTCCAAACAGTGACAGTAAAAATAAACTCGCAAAGACTAGGATTGATGCTTGTTGTAGATTGAGGCTTGATTTTTCACCATAAGAGTTTAGAAAGAATCCTGTAATTAGCAAAAGAACTGTAGTCAGGTAAATTCCCGTAGCAATCACTGCATCTTCTAAAACTGTTGCAACAAGAGCTGGTACAAGCAACAAAACTCCTGCAAACTGTAATACAAAACCTAGATTCCCTAGAATTGCTTTTACGGGAGGACTCAAAAGGCGAGGTGTAGTTGCAGTGGCGTTTCGAATTACATTTGCAATGGTTGTCTGATAAATAATGCCAACTACTTTGTTTTTCTTTGTTAGTACCGGGAGTTTTCTGATATCATTATCTCTCATTTTATGTAAGGCATCTTGTAACGTTGCCTTTTCATTAATAGTGATAAGTGGGGTGCTCATAACCTCCTTTAGTGTTGTGGCTTCTGCATAAACTGCGACATCACTAACTTTACTTAGAATGTCTTCATCAGTAACAATTCCTCTTGGAACACCATTTTTATCAATAACAATAATGTCATCTGTTTCATAACGACGTAACATTCTTGCAGCTTCTCTCGTTTGTGTATGTGGGCTAAGAATTAGTACGTCCTTATTCATATACTGCGTGACATATTTTCCTAAAACATATGAAATAGCACGTTCTGGGTTTGTTGACATCATGCTACCCATAGTTAGGGATTTTAAATAATTTGGGGTTACGCAATAGTCTTGTTTGTTAAAAAATAATTTACCTTTCGATCATTTCATAATTTGATCTCAAAATTTTTGCTAACTTTATAAGCACTGAACCTGAAGTTTATGCGTAACACGATGGATATTGATCAAGCGCAAGAGCCTGATTATGAATCAGTCAAAATTGATTATGCTGGATTTGTAGATCCATATGCCGTTGAAGGTATGGTTATTCTAAAAGCAGATAATGGAAAAGAATTTCACATGCGGGCATTTTCTGGCGAAGTTGTAAGACACATCTCAAGTTTTGGTGAAGATGAAGGGGAGCCTGCACCATCAATTTACAAGATGATTGAAGAGATTTGTGAGCAAAATGAATTGATACTAGTCAAAGTGAAAATTTATGAAAGTGGTGAAGTGTTACGTGCAAATCTGTACTTTACAGGCAAAAAAGACCTTGTGTTAAAAAATTATCGTGCGTCTGATGCTATGACGCTTGCATCATATTATGCAATTCCAATTCTTGTTAGAAAAAATCTACTCAAAGAAACTATGGAAGCATAGAGTTTTTCAGAGATAATTTGTTTTATTCATCAAAAAAACCATCTGGAAACATTGTCTTAATTCTATTTAGTTCATTTTGGTAATTTTGAATTTTTAATTGTATATCATGCATTTCACTTTCTTTAGTATTTTTTATTTTTTCTAGTTCTATGATTTTCTTTGAAAGTGTCTTGTACATTATCGAATAT
The DNA here is from genome assembly GCA_963667665.2 of Candidatus Nitrosopumilus sp. Lineage (GTDB taxonomy): Archaea > Thermoproteota > Nitrososphaeria > Nitrososphaerales > Nitrosopumilaceae > Nitrosopumilus. The sequence goes on along the minus strand of OY763927.2, from coordinate 732,555 downwards.
TCTGGGAATTTTTCAGGCAGTTTACTCATTCGATAAATTAAATATCTATCCTACTAATACTAGTTATGAAAGTTCTAATATTTTCAATATTTTTGATTCTCACAAGTATGGGATATGTTTTTGCAGAGCCAGTTACAACTAAAGTTTCTTCTCAAGAGAAAATCCATTTTGTTGATGAACAAATTATGATAACGGCTGATATTTCAAACAATCAAGATGTTCAACAAAACTTTGCATATATTACACAAGTAAAAAATGATAATGATGTTGTAATTTCATTATCTTGGCTGACTGGTTCATTATCTCCTAGGCAATCATTTTCTCCAGCACAGTCTTGGATTCCAAACGAATCTGGAAATTATCATATTCAGGTTTTTGTTTGGGAAAGTATTGATAATCCAGAAGCCTTGTCTCCTCCTTTATTTATGATAGTTAATGTTCAAGAAAAAAACTCATAATTTTATTATATGCTTCATAATTCGGCAAATTCATCATCTATCAGTTATAGCTTAGAGGTTGATTAATCATCAGCATTTTTTCTCATCTTCCCTAGAATATATTATCATTTAATCTAAAAATCCGAACCTTTTTCACATGATGAAATTTCATTACATTGTTGGCAAATCTTGAAAAAATCTATCAAAGTGTAGCCGAACAGGTGATTCAAAGATGTCACGGCGCAATCAAAATCACTAAACATGGAAAAATAATCGAAGTCTATGATACGAAACGACATATTTGGAGTGATGGATTGGCAGGACTAATAATCAAAGAAGAATCAAAGAATGCAAATTTACGTGAATGGGAAGTTGCAAGGTGTATTAGACCTCGTATAATTACGATGCTTCTTGAAGATAAGAAAGGATTACTATCAACACGGTTAGCTCCAGATAGTGCAGCAAATCAAATTAGGAAAAGATTATCAAACAAAAAATTCACTGTTAAAAAACCAACCGCAAAGAAACCTATTAGAAGAAAATCTAATAATCAATAACAGACCTTTCTGATCAAGTGAGGTTCTTTTAGCATTATAGTGTCATCTCTGATTGATGATAATTCTACTTGTCTAAGATTGTGATTTGTAATTATAATTAATGCCTCACATCGAGAACAAAGAATTGTCTTTCCACCGGATCTTTCTTCTCTAACTACATCTTTCTCTAATCTATCTTCTTTCTCACAAGTAGGACAAAGTCTAGGCTCTTTTACTATTGTGATGATCTCTTTGATGAAGATGGTTCTTCCCATAATTTTTTTATAATGATTGGCAAAAAATAGTTTACGAATATCTATTTGATTACACCGTAATTGACTTTGCCCTCTCTATTTGCATCTTTTAGTTTTTTCATGAATTTATCTGTCTTTATTTTTAATTCTAACATTACTTCTTGCATTTCTTCTCGATATTCCTTTCCCGGGTCTTTTTCCATTATTCTTCATTAATCATATTTTTTTTGAATATAAATATATGAAAATATGATATTTCCCACTTTTGGGAGTGGTTGTTCAATTTTTTTTATTGAATATCTATCTAAACGAAGAGTTTGTAATGTTAATTGGTATCAGCATACTTTCTTGAATGTCAAACCGCTTTAATCATTCAGTCCGGTACGAAAGGTATTCAACGTATTTCCATTCTAACCAATTAACAAAAATCTGTGATTTTTACTGGAAATATATTTTTGGATTTTTTTATGTCACTATTTCATCAAGTCTATCTTCTTCCTGGGCTCGTTTAATCTCCATTGCTATTCTTCTTCCCACTCCAAAGGTCTTACCATATTGGTACTTTGTGTAGGGGCTTGTGGTTGCTACTATTGGATTTCCAGGAACACGTAAAGATACATCATATACTATTAATTCTAAATCTTTTGTAATCACACTTTGAAGTGAAAATGGTCCAATTATTCCTGGGGCATATTCTTTTTTGACAGCTGCTACAAACTTGTCTCCCATTTTTATTACTTTTTCAAGTAATGATTCTCTGATACTTGCAGGTGTATGGCCTACTTCGATATTTTGCAAATCTATGTCAATTTCAAGTTGTTGTTTTGCAGGAAGTGCATTAAAATCATGGATGTTTGTTTGTAATCTTCTTTCGATTCCAATAAAATCAACTTGGTCTGAAATTGGTGTATGAAAGAAGTTGAAATTCATGTATGTTCCTATTACTAATTCTTCAATGCTTGATTTTTCTAGATCCTTTCTTGCGATTATTCCCTGTTTGATTTTTAACTCTGATTGTTCTTTGTAGTCCTTGTATGATGAAACTGTAAAGAATGCTCTTTCTAGTGGTCTATTTTTTTCTTGAACCTTTATGATACATGGTTTGTTGATTCTTTTTGGGTCTTTGAATAATTTTGGATATTTTATTCTAGCTTTCTCTAAAAGATGGTATTGCCCTTTCTTTGCAGTCCTTTCTTCTGCTTGGAATAGTCTTCGATTTCCAAAAATCGGTACTTTGAATGTGTTCTCTATTGTTTTGTATCCCAGATATACGGTAAGTGATCTATGTGGAACTATGATTGTATTTGATTCACGTAATTTTTTCTGAATTTTGGCTGAAGCCATGTCTTTGAATTTATCTAATACTATGATTTCATCAGCAATTCGTGAAAATCTTTGATAAGGTACTTCTCTACCTTTTTGACAAAAAACACTAGTCTGAAAGTTCTCATCTTTTGCACCATCCATCACTTCAAGTGCAGAGTGACTACCAAGAACTCCTATTCTGACATCTGAATAATCATTTACTATCTTCTTTATCTCAGAACTCTTAATCATAATCTTCTTAGATTGGGGGATCTAATATAGCTAATTTTCAATTAATCTAATAGGCGTAGATCACAAGATTTTTTTTAGTGAATATCTGATTTTAGATATGTTTTATAATTTTGAGTTACAGATGGTAGGTGCAATTTTACTACCTGTAATGGCAGCAGTTGGAATCTATTTGTGGTTTAAACGAAGAAAAGTGCAAAAAGAGTTAGATGAATCTGCGGAAAATGATGAGGCAGAAAATCTTTAGTACTAAATAATCTCGAATATCTAATACATAAAATACTATAGTTCTCAATAATAATTATTGAAATTAATTATTGGCATCACTGGCAGCACAGGAGTAATTTATGGAATCAGAATGCTTGAGACACTCAAAAAACTGGACGTTAAAACTCATCTAATAATGTCTGAGTGGGCTGAAAAATGTATTTCCATGGAGACTGAATATACAACAGATTATGTAAAATCTCTTGCAACAAGCATTTCTAATGAAAAAAACATGGCATCAAGTGTTTCCAGTGGAACACACAGAGTTGATGGAATGATTATTGCACCATGTAGCATGAAAACATTGTCTGCAATTGCAAATGGATATGATGAAACATTAATTGCAAGAGCAGCTGGTGTTACAATAAAGGAATCAAGAAAACTAATTTTAATGGCAAGAGAAACCCCCCTTTCTGCAATTCATTTAGAAAACATGTTAAAGTTATCAAGATTAGGAGTTGTAATTTTACCACCTGTGACCGAATTTTATACAAAACCCAAATCCATTGATGATATTGTTAATCATGGGGTGGGAAAGTGTTTGGACCAGTTTAACTTAGAGCACGATTTATACCCTCGATGGGGCACTTTCTAAATTAAAGTTGACAAAGTTTTCTTTAGAAAAAATAGTTTATGCAAAAAGAGAAATTGTTTATGAAAAACTGTCAAATTATAAAAACTATCAGAAATTAATTCCTCAACACTTTCCATCTATACGAGTTCGCTCCGTTCGAGGAAATATTTCTGTGGTGGAAGAGCACATGAATCTTGGAGATTTGGAACTAGTAATTATGGCAAAACATGTTACTACTGAACCAGTCTTACATGAGGTTTTTGTTATTGGTGGTGATATCAAGGGAAGTTACATCAAACAACAATTCATTGAAGTTTCAGAAGGAACAAAAATTATCGTTGATGTGGATTTGAAATTAAAAGGTAAAATGAAGATGTCAAGCATGTTTGGGAAAAACAAGTTTGAACAAGATTATGCTAAAATTTTAGATGATTTTGCAAAAATTGCTGAAAACTAGTCTGATTTTACTTCTTTGTCTTTGGTAATGTTGTCTATTTCTCCTTTGAAGTCTTTGAGTTCTTTGTCTCCTTGGATCTTTCCTTTCTCAAATTCTCCTTTGGCCTTACCAAATGTTTTTGCAAGTTCTGGAATCTTTTTTGCTCCAAAAATTAACACACCGATTACTACAACTAATACGATGATCTCAGTACTTCCAAGCATATTGAATAAATTTATTGATTTTAGATTTAAGTGTTCAACTTTTTGCGTTCTTTACGCTCAATGACTATCATGCCTGCTACATAAAGAATGATCATTGGAATTGCAATAAACCACATTGTTACACCGCTTCCATCTGGTGTAATTACTGCACCAAAAATTACAATTGCAACAATTGCATATCTAATATTCTTTCTCCAAAAGTCTGAATCAACCATACCTGATGCAGATATTGCATACATTACAAGTGGAAGCTGAAATGAAAACCCAAATGCCAACAAAAATTGTAAAACAAAAGTAACAAAATCCATAACATTTAGAAAAGTTAAAAGTCCAGCTGATTCACCATACCTGTACAAAAATTCTAAAATATATGGAATTACAAAATTGTAAGAAAATATACAACCTGTAATAAATAGACCTAGTGCTGGAAGTGAAATACTCCTACTAACATTGATTTCATTTTCTTTTAGTGCTGGCTTGATGAATCCAACTAACTCCCTGATAATAATTGGCATTCCAACTACAACACCTACTAGTGCTGCAATGTATATTTGAGCAAAGAAAGCTTGTCCTGGGGCTGTTTGAATTAACTGAACATCTTCTGGCACAAGATTGAATTTCATATGGTTAGTAATTTGTGCTGCAATGTTGTCTAATGGTTCGGGTATTGGATAGTATAATGTAATTTCTCCTACTTGAAATGGTTCTGCATGAAAAAATAAAATAAATGCGGTAATAATACCAATAACTAGTACAATTCTAAGTAGTCTTTTTCTTAATTCTTCGAGGTGACGATTAATTCCGTCTAGCTCTGACATCTAATACCTTTGTGTTATAAGCTATATCAATTATGTGGGAATTGGTAAGAGCTTTGCTTCTGGCAGTCCTGCTTCTTTGAGTTCTTCAGCTGTTAAATCCTCAAATTCTAAAGAAACTATGGCCTTTGTATTGAATTTTGATTCCATCTCTTTTGCCAGGTCTCCAATGTCTTTGCCGGAATAGATTTCTCTTGAGTCTTTAAGGAAAATCCTTTCTCCTTTTTCCATCTCCTTACCATCAAATTTTCCTTTCAGAAAATTTGTGATTTTTGGGACTTCTTCTCTAACAATATTGTTGTAATAGAAACAGATTCCCTTTACTGATTCATAATCATATGCAGTACCATGTCTGTACATGAAAACACCGATAAAGATATTCTCCACTTCTGGTTCTCTAATACATTTAATTTCCCAGTTTAGTAATTTACTTTCATCATAACTAAAACCATCCATCTCATCTGATGTGATCTTCCAATATCTTGATCTACCCATTATATCATGTGGTAAAATATTCTATTATAAATTCCAATACTGTATGTTACTTGAGCAAAAATCCACAGATTTTAGAAAAGACAAATAAAAAAAGGGAAAAATCCTCTAAACATCTGTATGTTATGAATCTCCTTTTATATGAAATAGACATAGTCGATTTATGGGCGAGAGAATAACTATTGTATTGAATTCTACAAACGTTGAAAAACTTCGAAACATCCAAGCAAAAATGATTAAAACTTCTCCGAAATCTGTTAGCTTCTCACATGTAGTAAATCTAGTTGTGAGTGAGGGTCTTAAAAGAGTCCGAGCATAATACAATAAAAAAAAATAATTTATGGAGTAGTACTATTTCTAATTAGAATTCATGTCATATCTTTCCAAATGGGTATAAATATAGAAAATTATTCGGAAGATAAATTAATCTCGATTTAAATTTGAAATTCATTAATGACGACTTTTACTGTTAATGTAACCATTGAAAACAAACCTGGCATCAGTGATCCTGAAGGGGATACAATTCTAAATGATCTAGTTCTAAAAGGAACCCATAAAACAGTTTCAAATATCAAGACTGCTAAGATGCTAAAATTTACAATCAAAGAAAAAGATAAGAAAACTGCTCAATCAAAGGTACAAGAGATCTGTGATGAACTCCGAATATACAATCCTATGGTGAGCAAAGTTACTATTGATATTTTTGATGCTTAGAATTTTTAGATTAGATTCCAATTAAATATCGCTTAATGTACATACAATTGTGAAAGTCGGGGTTGTAGTTTTTCCTGGTAGTAATTGTGATCGTGATATGTATCATGTATTATCTGATGTCTTTAATCTTAATGCCCAATATTATTGGCATGAAAAGAGCCTTCCAAAAAATATTGATGCCATAATTCTTCCCGGTGGGTTCTCTTATGGGGATAGACTTAGAGCAGGAATAATTGCTGCTCACAGTCCAATTATTAAAGATGTACAAAAGATGGCAGAAAAAGGAATTCCAATTTTAGGTGTATGTAATGGATTTCAAATACTTGTAGAATCTGGATTACTTCCTGGCGTTTTACTCAAAAATGAATCTCTAAATTTTATGTGTGAGTGGACAAATCTGATTGTTGAAAATAATAAAACCCCCTTTACAAACCAATTCAAATTACATGCAAGAATTCCAATACCTATCGCAAATGGTGAGGGACGATATTATGTTGATGATGACATTCTGAAACAATTAAAGAAAAAAAATCAAATTGTTTTTAGATATAGTCAAGTTGTAAATGGTTCTTCAAACAGAATTGCAGGTGTATGTAATGAAGATGGTAATGTTGTCGGCATGATGCCTCATCCAGAAAGAGCAGTTGAATCAGAAATTAATCCAATTGATCATAAACCCTCTTCACTTATCTTTGAATCTCTATTAGTAAAAATGGGTGTTAAGAATTGAGTCTTGAATCTCAAGAATTATCTGAATTAAAATCAAAAATTGGTAGAGAACCTACTCCTACTGAATTACAAATTGTAGCTGCAGAATGGTCTGAGCATTGTTCTTACAAATCATCAAAAAAACATCTTAAAATGCTACCTATGAAAGGACCGCTTGTAATTCACGAGAAAGGATATGATTCAGGTGTCTTGGATGTTGGTGATGGTTATGTTGTAACTGCACACATTGAAAGTCATAATCATCCATCAGCTGTTGAACCATATGGTGGTGCTGCAACTGGGGTAGGTGGTGTAATTAGAGATATCTTATCTGCAGGTACTCGACCTATTGCAATCTTTAACGGATTACGTTTTGGAAATATCGAAAAAGATCAACAGGCTAGATGGCTTTTCAAAAATGCAGTTACTGGAATTGCTGATTATGGAAACTGTTTAGGTATTCCGACCATTGGAGGAGAGGTTGAGTTTGATGAATGTTATAAAAATTATGCATTAGTTGATGTGGCCGCAGTAGGATTTGGTAAAAAAAAGAATCTGATAAAAAATCATGCCAAGATAGGTGACTTGGTTGTATTACTAGGAGGCTCTACAGGAAGAGATGGAATGGGCGGTTCTCAGTTTGCTTCAGATTCTTTAGAATCCGAAGATCGTTCTGCAGTACAAATTCCAGATCCATTCATTGAGAAATTAATCATAGAGGCAATTTTGGAGGCAAGAAATCAAAAATTAATCAATGCTATGAAAGACCTTGGAGGAGGAGGATTATCTTGTGCAGTTTCAGAGACAGCTGATGCATTAGGCGTTGGGATCGAGATGGATGTTGACATGGTTCATACACGTGAATCAAATATGCATCCTGAAGAAATCATGGTATCTGAGTCACAAGAACGAATGTTAATTATTACAAATAAAACTAAATTGAAAAAATTAAAAGAAATTTGTAAAAAATTCCGTATTACTTGTTCTGTAATTGGTCATGTAAAATCAGACAAGCAAATGCATGTGAAAAAAGGTAAAAAAACATTTGCAAATCTTCCAACTGATGTTGTAGCAAATGCAACTCTTCTTGATTTACCATCACAAAAGCCAGTATATTTGAAAACAATTGAAAAAGAAAAAAAACTCAAACCAATCTTTGATTATTCTAAAACAATGATGAAATTACTTGCAGCACCAAATATCGCAAGTAAAATTTGGGTTTATGGACAATATGATCATGAAGTTGGAATTCGAACTGTCATAAAACCTGGATGTGATGCATCTGTTTTACGATTAGATAATGGAAAATTCCTTTCTGTAAAGATTGATGGAAATCCAAAACAGTGTTACATTAATCCCAGAGAAGGTGCAATAGGTTGCTTTGAGGAAGCATGCAGAAATGTTGTTTGTACTGGAGCAACACCCATTGGAATGCTTGATCATCTTCAATTTGGAAATCCAAAAGATCCTGAAATATTTTGGACATTTTTAGAATCTCTTAAGGGATTAACTGATTTTGCTAATGATACAAAAATTCCTTGTATTGGAGGCAAGGTCAGTTTGTATAATGAAACTCCAATAGGACCAATAAAGCCAACTCCATTAATTGGTATCTTGGGGCTTATTGACAAAACTCCACTTGTTCCACAAAAGATTACAGAAGGTGATTCTCTTGTAATAATTGGAGATACCAAAGATGAGATGGGTGGTTCTGAATACTATGAATACATTCACAACTTTATTGGAGGAAAATGTCCTTCTGTTAACTTTGTAGAATCAAAGAAAAATATGAAAACTGTATTAAAAGTAATTCAAAATAAACTTGTAAAATCTGCACATGATTGCTCAAAGGGTGGTTTAGCAGTTGCAGTATCTGAACTTTGTATGACAAACCAAATTGGTTGTAATATTTTATTGGATAAAGTCCCTGGTGAAAAATTAGATGTTGGTAGAATTTTATTTTCTGAAAGTCATTCTAGGTATCTTTTGGTAATTGAGAAGAAAAATCTCAAAAAATTGGATGATATTCTCAAAAAGAGCAAAGTTTCATTCAAAATAATTGGTCAGTTTAAAGGAGAAAAAATTCAATTTACAAAGGGAACAAAATCAATCATAAATCTAAGAGTTGATAAAGCGCATGAAACTTGGTTTAATTCGTTAAAGGACTTGGTGCTTCATGGTTAAAGAAAATTGTGGCGTAGTTGGAATTTTTAGTCTAAGTGGAACTAATGTGGTACCAATGGCAATTGACGCTCTAAGAGCACTCCAGCATAGAGGTCAAGAAGCATGGGGAATTGCAATTCCAAATAAACCTCCACTAAAAAGACTAGGACTAGTCTCTGCTGCATCATCAGAATTTAAAACAATCACAAAAGAATATGCTTCACCTTCTGTAATTGGACATGTACGTTATTCTACAATGGGGCGAAGTACACTTGAAAACGCACAACCTCTCAAAGTAAAAGATCTCTGTATTGCACATAATGGGACAATTGCTAATGTTCAGGAGTTATCAAATCTTGTTGGAGGTTGTTCATTTACCCCACAAACCTCAAGTGATACACTTGTTGCAGCACAAAGACTAGTTGCATTAATCTCTGAGAACGGTCAGATGGGAAAAGCACTTTCAATTCTTAAAAATGAAATGGTTGGCTCTTATTGTTTTACATTTGTCTCTGATGATAATTCTGTTTATGCCGCCCGTGATCCTAAAGGATTTCGCCCAATGGTTTTAGGCCATAAAAAAATAGATAATACATACATTGTTGCATCTGAATCTTCAGCAATATCTGCAGTTGGGGCTGAAATGCAACGAAATGTAAATCCTGGTGAATTAATTAGATTGAGCAAAAACGGATTAGAGACTGAACGTTTCTCTGATGAACCTACACGTGCACATTGTTCTTTTGAATTTACTTACTTTGCACATCCATCAAGTAACATGGAAGGAACTAACATCTATGTTGCAAGAAAAAATATTGGTAAATTTTTAGCAAGGAAATTTCCAATTAAAGATGCTGATTTAGTAATACCTGTACCTGACTCTGCAAGACCTGCAGCATTAGGATATGCACAGGAACTTGGCCTTCCCTTTGATGAAGGCTTACTCAAAGATAGATATAGCAAGAAAGGTCCATTGCGAAGTTTCATTGAACCTCATCAATCTGATAGAATAGAGATTAATCGATGGATTATTCCAATCAGAGAAATAATTGAGGGTCAACATGTTGTTGTAATTGATGATAGTTTAGTTAGAGGAACAAGCTCCAAGGCAATCATTAAGGCACTTAGAAGAGCAGGTGCAAAAAAGATCAGTATGGTCATTACATATCCTCCAATTAAATTCCCATGTTATGCTGGAATTGACTTTCCATCAAAAGAAGAACTTGCAACATTTTCTGATGGAAAAGAGATGACTCTAGAAGAAACTACTGAGATGGTAAGACAAAGCATTGGTGCAGACTTTTTGGGATACAATGATGCTGAAAACCTTGCAGCAGCTATCGGTATACAAAAAGATTCAATGTGTTTTACATGCTCTTCAGGTAATTATGATTCTCTTGGAATTACGCCTGAATTTAGAAGCAAAATAGAGATGAAAGGTGAATAATTAGAATGCAAGCTATCTGGAATGATGTTGTAGTAGCTGAAAGCGATGAAACAGTTGTGGTAGAAGGCAATCATTACTTTCCATTTGATTCAATAAAAAATGAGTTTTTTGAAAAGACTGAACTGACTACACTTTGTGGTTGGAAGGGGATGGCAAACTATTATTCAATTATAGTCAATGGAAAAACCAACAAAGATTGCGCTTGGTATTATGCAGAACCAAATGATGTCGCCATGAAGATTAAGGGAATGGTGGCTTTTTGGAATGGCATTGAGGTAAAATAGGCTACATAGAAATCATCAACAAACCCAAAGAAATCAGACACATTCGGTGACAGTTGTAAGCCAGCACACGATAAAGTAATTCTTTTGTCTTCATGGCATCATTGTATGATTTGATTTCTGATCCAAACCTTCTTTTGATTACAGAAAATATTGTTTCAGTCTTGTTTCTCTGATGGTATGTAGCCTCATCAAATTCTCGTCTCATCTCTTTTCTGTACTTTCCCCCTGTTCTACTGATGAGACAGTTCTTGTCCCTTACAGGAATCATCGAATGCACATTTTTAGACCGAATCATTTTGTGAATTTGTTCTGAATCATATCCTTTGTCAAGTACCATTGTTTTCATCTTGACAATCTTGCACATCTGAGTGAACAGTTCCGGGAAATGTTTGATGTCGTGAGATACAGGATGATGTTGGATCACAACTGCACAGATCACTTGCGAGTTCATGTCAGATCCCGCAGACATTTTGGTAAATCCCTGCCTAATATTGCATCTGTATGTGTAGATGCTGTTGCATGTCTTGTCTCAAATCCTGTTGCATCACACCCTGCAAATATCATACCTGGTGACATGATTCCAACAAATCATCCAACTGCAACGTGCAGCAGTGTGTCACTCAGTCTTGCTGCTGCCTTTTGCAGTGTGGTAAAATGTGGAATTGTTTTTAGTTGCAATTGTATTGCAATCTCAGTTGCAACTTCAAGCCATTCAACAAAACTCTCATAACTTTTTGACTCGTACTGTCTAAGAACCAGCAGTATGATATGCTGGTGAATAGAAAATGTGTGCTTGGATTTTGGATGCAAAAAATATGGAACACGCATCTTCTTTAGTATGGATAGCATGATGTGGATCATGCGTCTGTATTTTTTGTTCATGAAATGAGAAATGTGTGATGAGTCATTGATCCAAATGATCTAGTTTGATCTACAATATGATGAAATCGGAATGATTTCTAGGAAGCCGATGGAACTTATAGTTATTATATAGAAGCAACGGGTGAACCAAGCTGGGATCATTTCCCTGATGGAGTTAGAGGTTGCTTATATAACTCATCACTACTTTTCACATCACTGATATGAGCTGTTCTCATAACTATGTATTTACTCAAGGATATCTTATGAATCAATGCAAAGAAATCATAAAAGCACTAGATAAATTAATTGTAACTTATGAAGATATGGTTTTATCTAATTCTACAACAATAGAAGCACAGATGTTTTATCCTAAAATAATTTTTGATTTGAGAAAAATTATAGCAGATCCTACACATGTAATAAAATGATGATTGATGAAATTAAATATCTGATAATAATTGCATTTTGTATTTTTTTGGGTTTGATTGTTTTTACTGCTTTGATATATTCAATAAACTTGAGATCAGAATCAGATACAGATTATGGTGAAGGTGTAGTTGATCTTGATTCAGACTTGTCTCCCAGTTATGCATATGATTCTGCTGGAAGGCTATTAGCGTTTAATTCAATACTTGTTGCAGGACCAATCATATTGGGAATTATTTCATTAACGTTCATCATACCAAATATAATTTTGAAAATAAAAAAGATTCCAACTAGAAAATATATGTTAATTATAGCGGCAAGTATTTTGATATTTTTTGCTATTTCTTGGATACAAAGTGGTTTGTCTGCATTGGCTCCTGAGCGTTTTGAGCAAGAACTAGATCACAGGATAATTTTGATTTCCGCGTTAATTCCAATGGGAATTGGAGCTGTGCCGCTCATGGTTGGAATTGTCCTGCTGAAAAAAGCAAAACTAAGGCAAAGAAAATGATTTATCTTATTTTAATGGTTCTTAGTTTAATTCTTCGAGTAATTTTATTTTCTAATTCTCGAAATTATAATAGCAGGAATTCCAAAATACATCATTCCATTCAATATAATCAAACTAATCCCATATCCTAACACTGATTCTTCTGAATTCATATCGACATAATTTAAAATAGATAAGCTAGTAATCATTGGAGTAATTGCAATCTTTATTGCTTCTCGAAATATTGGATTTTCTCTTTCATAATCAGCAATAATTGGACTAAATGAGTAGTAAAAATTATTGAATAATTCCATAAATGTAGATCCTGATTCTGTGTTTAGTAATGAATTGTCTCTAAGCTCTCTAAGTGATTGAACTTGTGGAGCTAGTTCTGAGCCATATGTAGCAGTAGCAATTAGACAACCACCACCTTTAGGATTTTTTTCAGGTTCTAGTTGTTGTTTTATATCTATTACACATATATCATCTTTTAATACAGTTCCTTTACCACAAGTTGGTTTTGGTTCAGGATCCATCTTTATTGTTTCAACAGATTTTGTTTCAACAGATTTTGTTTCAACAGATTTTGTTTCAGAAAATGATTGACCATCAATTTCTATATTAGTTACTATATCAAACTCTCCATCTTTTACAGTACTTGGAACCTTGAATTTTAAAGTAAATTCTCCATTAATATCTGAAGTTACTGTTCTAATTAGTATGATATTTCCTTCTGCATCTTTAATTTCAACTGCTATTAGTTTTCCTTCTAGTCCTATATCTACGGTTCCTTTTAGTTCTACAATTTCTCCTGGAACAAACGTTGTAGTATCTACATCAAATGTGATTGGTGATTGAGAGAATACAGGTATTAGCATTACAGGAGTTAAAAGAATCAAAAAAAATATTATTTTCATTTCTATTTTACAACTCATACTAAAACATTAAAAGAAACTGTTTCTGTTGGAATGGGATTAAATAAAATTCCTACTACTTTAATGTTCATTGGATATACTCCTTTCCCAAGATTAAATTCAATTGGGATTTTTACAAAGCCTTCAGATGTATGAATAAGATGAGTAGATCCAAAAACAGGTTCACTGTCTTTTGAAACTGTAAGTAAATAATCAACATGTGCTTGTGTTTTATCTGTTTGAGAATCAATAAAATCAATATTTATTTTTGTTTGAATGTCTGGCTCAATTTCATCATAAGTTAATCTTACATTTACTGTACCTTTGTCTGTAGTTCTAACAATTGAATTTAATGCTGATTCTTGAATAGTTGGAGTAGGTATAATGGTAGGTAGAAGGGTTGGTTCAGGTTCTGGTATAGTAACAGGAGGTGAATTTGTATTTCCAATAAATTCAGTGATTGAGAATTCACCAGTTAGTGGAATGCCTCCAGTACTTGGCCAATCAGAAAACGCATTAACATAGATATCAGCTGGACCAATTGCAGCATCTTCAGGTATCATAAATGATAAAATAATTTCTGAAGTTCCAGAAGAAAGGGTAGTTTTTACTGAACCAATTCCTATGCTTGTTAAATCAGCATCAAAGAGATTTACAGTAACTAGAGTTGCAATAGACTTGTTTGATTCTAGATATACTTTAATGAATCCTATCTCTCCTGCTTCCAAGTCAGATGGGTTCCCTTGTTGATCAGTTACATCTACATTTGTAATTTTAAATGAATTGAATTGTGATTTTATCTTAAAATAGGTAGTATCTTTGATAGTTTTTCCACCATCAGATGTTGTTGCAGTTACTTTGTAGGTTCCTGTTCTGAAATCCTCTAAAATTTTAAATTCAATTTCTTCATTAATATCATTAGAAGAAAGTGTAAGTGAACGTGAAATTACTGCGATTCCTCTAGGATCAGTTACATCAATTGCTACTTTTTGTGAGCCTGAGATTCCATCAATTTCTACTAGAATTCTTACTGAATCTCCAAGATCATATATTTCCTCATCTGCTGAAACTTTTAGGTCAATTTCTGTTTCAGGTGTTGATTCAGGTGTTGATTCAGGTGTTGATTCAGGTGTTGATTCAGGTGTTGATTCAGGTGTTGATTCAGGTGTTGATTCAGGTGTTGATTCAGGTGTTGATTCAGGTGTTGATTCAGGTGTTGATTCAGGTGTTGATTCAGGTGTTGATTCAGGTGTTGATTCAGGTGTTGATTCAGGTGTTGATTCAGGTGTTGATTCAGGTGTTGATTCAGGTGTTGATTCAGGTGTTGATTCAGGTGTTGATTCAGGTGTTGATTCAGGTGTTGATTCAGGTGTTGATTCAGGTGTTGATTCAGGTGTTGATTCAGGTGTTGATTCAGGTGTTGATTCAGGTGTTGATTCAGGTGTTGATTCAGGTGTTGATTCAGGTGTTGATTCAGGTGTTGATTCAGGTGTTGATTCAGGTGTTGATTCAGGTGTTGATTCAGGTGTTGATTCAGGTGTTGATTCAGGTGTTGGAGGAGAATCTGGTACTACAGTGCCAATTAGTGTAGTGGCAGCAATATCGAGTTCATCTACAATTGTGTACGGATCTGGTAGTGTATTGTCCTCATATTCTGCGGTGACAGTGTCACCTTCTGCGACTCTGAGTCTGTGACCAGATGATTCATCGGTAGTTGTGAAGAACACAGTACCTTCGAATATTCCGGTTGCCCCATTAGTCTCAATTACAGTAAGGTCAGTACCTCCGGCATCGGAGTCAGACCACACATCGACATTGAAGTTGTCGACTGCTTCTGGATTTAAGTTCATGTCTGGATCAATTATTCTTACAACACCTGTTCCGCTAGCTGGATAACTTGCTTCTAACCATTGAGTTTCACCTATGTTCCATCTGATAAGTGCTGAACCTACTACAGTTTCATCCTCTGAGAATTCAAAGGATACTGTAAGTCCGTCATCATTATCTGTTGGTAACAGCCCATCTGTTGGACCACCATTATCTAGGGATATAGCGCCTGATGCATCGCCTGGACTACCATCGCCATCTGCATCATGTTCAGAAAATCCTGTAAGGATTACTTCACCTGTGAAGATGCCTGTGTCAGTTCCAGTTTCAACGAGTTTATAGTTGTCAAGATCGAATCCTCTAGTTGAGACCTTTATTGGGTCTGAAGCAGAATCGCCGATTTCGTCAACTAGATCACCGTCAAAGTTGTGATCTGGAGCGACAATAGTAATGTAGACTTTATCAGTCCATGTGTAAACTTTTTGGTCAAGCTCTACAGTTGTACCGAAGCTTGAAGTATAAACAGTAATGTTTACATCTTCATCTTCATTGCCTACATAGTCAGCTCTTGATGGACCCCAATCAGTATACTCTAGAGTGATTTCCTCACCTCTTTCAAGGCTAGCACCATCTAATGATTCAGGAATCTCGATAACAATCTGGAAGATACCAGTACTGTCACCTGTTTCTCTAAAGTTTGTTGGTTCTGGGTCGAATGCTATCTCACCAACACCTAGGTCACCCATGGTAGTGGTAGCTGCATCTGAATCCCATTCAATTAAGTCCAAGTCATAGGTCTCAGCACCGTCATTGTCCAGATCAAGGTCTGGTTCAATGAGTGTTAAGATCATGTCAGAGCCGATAATGTAAACAGATTTGTCGGATTGCAATACACCGTTTCTTAGGTCAAAGGTAGCAGAGTCAGTAACAGTGTTAACACCACCAGATGCATCGGCTGGATCAGTGTATTCTACTTGGAGAATATCTCCTTGTAAGATACAATAATTGCTGCCACTTGCTGCTTCTGTTGAAAATCTGCTAAGTTCAGTCGAATCACCATCGCCATTAACATTTGTGAAGGTTTCTGTAGCTGGGCAAGTTACACTTGCAGGACCATCAGTATATCTGATGACAAGGTCTAATTCGAAGATACCTGCAGATGGTGCAATTTCAGAAATTGGACCAAGTTGCAGGGTTGCTTTTGCGTCAAAATCATCAACGCCCAAAGGACCTGCTACTTCTGCATCACCTCCTGCATAGCCGAGTGTGATTGAGCTAGAACCTCTAAGTATAGAGATCTTAACTGGACCTACTCCATCTGTGCTGTTGGTGGCGATTGTATCTTCACCGACTGGGTTAACATCTGCGTCTGGATCATTTACTCTGATATGGACAGTAAGATCACCATTATCCAGATGTAATCCAGGAGAAGCAACAGAAAGGTCACCAATAGCTGTAGCATGTACTGCAAAGTAAGATTCACCTTGGTCTGGTTGTCCAAATGGAACTGGATAGACAGTTCTGTCTAAAGATATAGAACCAGTATTGGCTCTAATTCCTTCATTGTCACCAACTTCAATTGTTTCTTCTTCCATGTGTTCTTCTACAGCTTCTGCTTCTTGTACTATGATCATACCTATTCCAGCTACGATAGCAAATAGTACGAAGAGAGAGCAAATTGCTTTAGTCTTCACAAAATTGATTACTTGTACGGATCCTTAAAAGCTTCACTATCCATGGGCTTCCTAGAAATCATCCCGATTTCATCATATTGTAGATCAAACTAGATCATTTGGATCAATGACTCATCACACATTTCTCATTTCATGAACAAAAAATACAGACGCATGATCCACATCATGCCATCATACTAAAGAAGATGCGTGTTCCATATTTTTTGCATCCAAAATCCAAGCACACATTTTCTATTCACCAGCATATCATACTGCTGGTTCTTAGATAGTACGAGTCAAAAAGTTATGAGAGTTTTGTTGAATGGCTTGAAGTTGCAACTGAGATTGCAATACAATTGCAACTAAAAACAATTCCACATTTTACCACACTGCAAAAGGCAGCAGCAAGACTGAGTGACACACTGTTGCATGTTGCAGTTGGATGATTTGTTGGAATCATGTCACCAGGTATGATATTTGCAGGGTGTGATGCAACAGGATTTGAGACAAGACATGCAACAGCATCTACACATACAGATGCAATATTAGGCAGGGATTTACCAAAATGTCTGCGGGATCTGACATGAACTCGCAAGTGATCTGTGCAGTTGTGATCCAACATCATCCTGTATCTCACGACATCAAACATTTCCCGGAACTGTTCACTCAGATGTGCAAGATTGTCAAGATGAAAACAATGGTACTTGACAAAGGATATGATTCAGAACAAATTCACAAAATGATTCGGTCTAAAAATGTGCATTCGATGATTCCTGTAAGGGACAAGAACTGTCTCATCAGTAGAACAGGGGGAAAGTACAGAAAAGAGATGAGACGAGAATTTGATGAGGCTACATACCATCAGAGAAACAAGACTGAAACAATATTTTTTGTAATCAAAAGAAGGTTTGGATCAGAAATCAAATCATACAATGATGCCATGAAGACAAAAGAATTACTTTATCGTGTGCTGGCTTACAACTCTCACCGAATGTGTCTGATTTCTTTGGGTTTGTTGATGATTTCTATGTAGCCGTAAAATAATCAATCTTACTTAGTACAAAATGTTATAATTAATGAAATATTTTTGTTCCTCATATCAAAAATATTGAAAATTAATTAATGGATTTCAATTAGAAATTTTTCTAGATACACAGTCAGGACAAAGAATCAATCCTTGATTATTAGTTAAAACATCCATTGTGTTACAATATTCTTTGAAGAATTTTCTATTTTCACCCGACCAAACATACTGAAAAAAGAAAATACAACATAAAGAAAATTCTTCATCAACACCAGCATAGAAATATCCGCTACCGATCTTTTTCTTAGTCATGCTTATAAAATTATATACTTGAGATCGATCTAAAAATATTTCTATTCTAAAAATTGATCTTCTGATAAAAAAGAACAGATCATTAGCGATGTTTATACTATTTAAAAATTATTATTAACTATGGAACATCAGTGCCCAAAATGCAGGAAATGATTCTATGGTCAAAAAGAAATCAACGATAAAGTTGGATTCAGATTAATAAACAAAATTTCATATTTTCAATCATATTGCAAGAAATGCAGAAGTTTGGAACGTCAAGAGAAAAGATTACTGAATAAATAATTAATCAAAATCTCCTTTGTGTTATTTTGAATAGTGACATACAAAATCGAGAAACAAAACTCTAGTAAGTTTTAAATGGTAATCTTAGAAATAATTGTGGTGAATTGTTGTATTTTTCAACAAAATCAACAAATAGAATTTCCAAAATCTTATTATGGTATGATAATTGTGGATACAGAGTAAGGAACAGTTGATGATGGTACTAACTGAACGTTCATTGTGGTTGCTTGCAATTATTGGTGCTTCACCATATGTAAACGGAAATACAAGATTGCAAAAATTAACATTGCTTTCAACAAAAATAATTTTTGAAAAAGAAGAAAAGTATGATGACTGGGAATCAAATGATTTTGGAGGATTTTCCAAACAAATAGCAATTGAAGTTCAATATATGACAAAAGAAGAGTTGATCGAAGAAAATACTGTATCATCATTTGGACAAGAACATTTCAGGTACTCATTAACAGAAAAGGGTAAAGATATAATTAAAAATTTGATTAATTCTAACAAAGAAATTTATGAAAAAATTAAAACTATTACAAATTTTTATTTTAAACGTCCTTTAAGCGATCTAATAACTGATGCATATACATTATATCCAGAGTATACTACAAATAGTAAAATTAAGCATGATGTTCGCCAAACGCTGTTAGAAAGAGCAGCAAACCCAAGTTTACAATATGTGGTCCCCTTTACAACAAAACAACCAGATTTGTCAGTAATTTCTTCAACAGAACAGGTTAATGAGTTTCCGTTTCAGGATGAAAATATTCGACAAAAACTTAGTAACATAATTGGTCTAAAGTCAATTCCAAAAACAGAGCCATATTCCATTAAAAAACTTGCAGGCATACTAGAGAACATAATAACAGAAAGTGAAGTAGATGCCACTGAGATAGTAAGATCTGTACGTGGACATAATTGAAAAAAATCTACATAGACACTAACATCATTATAGCATATGCAGTAGGCCCAAAAAAAGACAAGTATCAATTTCCTAAAGCAGAAAAAATTTTTAAAAAAATAGAAGAAGGTGAATTCATCGGAGTCATATCTACACTAACACTAACAGAGGTGGTGGGTGTACTACGTACCCTGATTGGTAGAGAAAGAGAAAAAATGCTTCAAGTTGAAGAAGAAAAACGAGATGAGTATGTACGAACAGAGGCTAAGAAAACATATGATGAAATCATCAAAATTTTGTTAGGCATGAAAAACATAAAATTTGAAGAAGGTAGAATGACAAATTTTCAGTCAATCTTAAACGATGGGTTTGATTTGATTGTGGACAGTAAAGGTTTTCTAAAATTTCATTCCAAATGTGGTATTTGTAGGCAAGAATACAGAAGTAGTAACTATAAACAAATTCTCATTGCAGATATACTTCATGCCCTATTAGCCAAAGACACAGGATGTGATGAATTGTTAACATTTGATCGTGGATTTAATGGAATTAAGGGTAATGAAAAAATAGAGCCACTGATAATTTGTGTAGAATAGATTAAGGAATTCTACAAAGACTAATTGATACACCATTCAATTTTGGAAAAATTATCTCATCAAAAAAATTGATAAAATTCCAGCAACAATACCAACAACAAAAGTTCCAAGTATTATGGAGATAATTGTTTTGAAATAATTAATTTGATGAACATGTTTTATGCTAATTATTCCTAAAATAAATGACCATCCAAAAAAGAAATATGAAAAAAGTTGATACGGAAGATATTCTCCAAAATAATTAACATAAATTTCAGATGGCTCAAAAATAAAATCATTTATCGAGAGTGTTGATGAATCTATTACATTAGAAACACCAGCAATACTTGCAAAAATAAATACAGTTGGAAGCAAAATAAAATCTATAATTTGAGGAATTGATGCATAACCAAATGCTGATAAATATACTAAAATTTTTCCTTTTCCATCCAATTTTTTTGCAAAGTAAAAAACTAAGAATATACTAAAAATTTCCACAATCATAATATAACCTGAAGAATCGTAAAATGAAGATGATTCAAGATTGATTTCACGTATTGCAGCATAAATGATTGAAAATACTAACAAACCAATTCCTATGTGAGAATATTTTTCATCACTAGCAATTTCTTTAAAGCTGTTAAGAGGATGGAAAATTACGTCTTTTACAAGAGAAATGCTTCTATCCATGAATTAATCATATGATTTTCATACATTACACTCTGTATGTTATTTCAAATAACATAGGCTTAAAATTCAAAGATTAGTCAAAAAATATTGTCCTGATTTTTACTTCAAATCTGGTTTGGGTCTTTACAGACCCAAATTAAAAATCCAAACTAGATACAGTCTATTGCAGATTTAATGTCAGATACTAGTTCTCTAAGTGTTTCTGCTTGTTCTGTAGTTAGTTTCTTGCCATCTTGTGCATCTACTTTATTTTCAAATGAACCTAATTGTCCACATGCAGCTGAATCATTATTTGGATTAGTATCAGTAAGTTTGTCAATTGCTGAATCAAGATTTGATATTAGACTATTTTCAGTGCCTTGATGTACATTCATAGAAATTGTCACATCAATTAGATTCTGAATTGCTTGTTCGGGAGATGATGCGGCTGATTCATCAGGTGGAATTGTTTCTTCTTCTCCATCTACTACTATAACAACATCAGTTGGATTGTCTGGATCTGCGGTAATAATTGTGGTTTCAGGATCAACTGTAATTGAATTATCTTCTTCAAGAGTAATTTCTGTTGTTGTTTCATCTTCTGCTACAATAGTAACTTCTGCTGTTCCTACAGTTGATTCTAGTGTAAAGGTATCATCATCAAAGAAAAATTCATCAGCAGTATCTAAAGAAACTTCAGCAGAATCACCTTCAGTTGAAACAACTACAAGATCTATATCTCCATTAATTACCGTGACAATAATGCTGCCACATGTAATATCAATTATTTCTCCCTCATCTAAATTCTCAATCATCTGTCCTCCACAAGCAGTAATTGTTGCAGACCCTGGTGGTGCAATACTCAAAATAAATTGAAACCCTACTGAAAATGCTTCTGTAACAATCGTTTCTAATGGTGGATTCTGACTATCAGCAGTTATGTAACCATTTATGAATGTCGAATCTGCTGTTGATGGGTCTACACTTGAATAACCATCTTTACCATCTTGCTGTTGAGTGAAAGTGTAGAAAAGATCATCTACTGTATGATAAGCAATTGAGAAAGCATGACCTGTATTTGTTTGTGGTAAATATGCTGGATCTATTGTTGTAGAAGTAATATCAGTTGTGACACAAGATAATGGTAATAAATCAGTAATGAAACTTATTGTTGTAACGTCTGAGAAATTAGTATCTTGTAATGAAACCAATCTATCATTTGTATAATCATAACCCAATCGATTAATTCCTGCACCTGTAACTCCCATTTCACATTCATCAGTTGCAACACCTGTTGATTTGTTTACAGTTGCAATGAAATCGGGATTAGTTGCTGATTGTCCAGTTGATGCATAAAATGTACCATTATTACTAACTATTGGTAACTATTTTACCATATAAACACAAAATTTATGCTCAAATTTGGCTCAAAATTAATTGTAAATTACATCATGATATGCAACTGGAACCATATTCTTGTTGTATCTTAGTAAATTCTGAACTGCTCCATCTAGAACATATGTTACTGCATGATCTTTTTCACTTCTAATGCTACGTCCAAACCCTTGTAACAGTTTCATTGTTGTCTGATAGCGATACCAATTTGGATCTTTTGTCTTCTTGATCATAACACGTTTGTCTCCAAGATACAGATATGGACACTTTTCAATAATTTGAAATCTAGATAAGGCATCTTTGAGATCAACTCCTTGCCATAATGATGAAGACAACAAAACACCATTTTTGGTATTCTTATGAATTTCTAAAATTTCTTCAATAGTGGAGCCATCATCATTTTCGGAATGTGCAATCTGGATCCTTTTATGTTGTTCCTTTGGCAAATATTTTAGAATCTCAAAACATCTTTTTTTAGACGATGTTAGAATTAATCCACATTCTGTTTTGTGTTTTTCCAACAATGAACTCATGTGATTTATTACTGCAATTCTATCTTCAAGTGGTGAAGATTGTCTTAGTTGTCGTACATTCAAGAATTTAATTTCTCTGTTCTCTTTTGAAAACGGAGATTTTGACATATCAATAAAGGCGCAATCATTCATACCTAAACCATTCGAGAAATTTTCATTATCTATTGTTGCAGACAAGAATATCTGATATTTAGAATCAAAGTAGTCTCCTGCAAAGTTACTAATTTCAATTGGAACTATGGATACTTTTCTAAAATTTCCTCCAGTATCATTTTCTGGTGTCTGAATGACAAAATTCTCCCTGTCACTGTCAATCATTGCTCTTACATCCACAATTCTTTCAAATCTCTTCAAAAGTCGCGAATAGTTTTGAGCCTCATGGGAATTTTTTGGTTGTAAAGATCCTACTTCCATTTCCATGAGAATTTTACCATAACCTTCTCTTAGATCATCAAGTAAACGAATTATTTCTGAAATGTCATCTAGTTTGTATCGACTTGGTGCTATTCCCACATCGCTAAAATATCCTGCCCAAATATCTAATCCCAAAAATCGGACAATTTCATTTTCAATTGTATGTGCTTCATCAAAAATTCCAATATCTCTTAGAACCCCTTGTGATGATGCTTGGAATTTTTTTAATTGAAAGTAAAGGGCATAATTCAGTATTGTTTGTGGGAATTCCAGACCTTCAGTTTTTTGTTTATAGTAGATGCACTGTTTTTCATCCGAATCTTTATCTTTCTTTGATTTGTAATCACAAGAATTTACTGGTATTCCTCCTTTTCTGCCTGTACACTGACCTTTATCACAAGTCAGATTTTTCTTCATTGCTTTTTTTATATCATCAGTTTTCTCTAGATCCATCAACTGATAGCATGCAAAATTCCCCATTCCTTTGATGCTCTTTATCTTTAGAAAATCTTTGATGTATTGATCCTGTAGTTGTTTTGTAGATGTAACAATAAAGGATGAATCTCTAGAGTTTGCAATGGTTTTTGCGATATAGCTTTTTCCTATTCCTGTTGGTGCTGAAATGATAATTTTTTTGTATCCAGAATTTAGTGCAGTGTCCAATTCCTTTAAGATCTGTATTTGTCCATCACGTGGATTTTTATCACTTGGGAAATAATCTAAAAGCATTTTGTTACCTCAATAATCATTTAATTTCAATAATTTAATTCAATTTTCTCAAATGGGAAATTCAATGAATAAACATATTCTCCATAAGGGGTATTTTCATTACACAACAAATCTGTGGCTCCAAAATATACAAAAAGAGTGTATTCAGCGTTATTTCTATCGTCATCATTGATTATTTTAGCATGGTATACTTTGGTATCTTTATTTCTCTTTTGCATAAAATCTTTCAAACAGTTATTTTGTTCATTTTTGCTTTCATGTCTTTGCATATTTTCTGCAATATTACCTTGTCCAATATAAATTGCCTTTAATTTATCATCAGATTTCTTTGCAATGACATAAACTCCATCATATGTAGACCAATCATAACTTCCATCTCCACCATAGTGAATTGGTTTACTCCATTTTAATTCCATATCATTTATCTCCTATCACTTTTCTTCCTAGAAGATCCCATAAATCCATCAGGTAGTCCTAATTCTTTAGCCAATCTACCACCAAAAGTTTCATGTTCAAAGTTTCTTTTGTAGCCAGAACCACCTCTAGCACTTTTATCTCGGTTACAACTTACACATGCAACAACCAAATTTCTGAGATAGTCTGTACCACCTTTTGACTTTGGTTTGCTATGATCTATTTCCCATGCACCATGGTTTCCAACTTTACCATAATTTTTTAAGGATAATTTTTTTCCACAATAGTAACAATAGCCATTTGTTTTATCATATACAGCAACTACAGTTTCATTATCAAATCCCATTGTTAGTTACCTCTAATTTTGTAATGTTGTCTTTTAGAATCAATTCTAAGATCTGTATTTGACCCCATTTTTCTGCTTCAGTATCTAGATCGTCTTTATGATAACCTACAAGATATACTGTTTTGATGTCTTCTAGTAATGTTCTAATCTTATGTTCATTCATCATAGTACATCATTGGTTTCTCATCAGGACCATCATCATTTACTCTTGAATCTTTAATGAATAATGAACTGCCTGTATCTATTGAAGCAGGTGTTGAGAATGTAATTGCAAAAGCAGTTTGTGTATCTGAAATCATAATAAATGAAATTGCAAATAACGATATGGTCATAATTGTTAATAAAGTACGAGTCAACGTAGTTATGAAATTATTATTTTAATTAAAGATGATCTTCTGTCAGATGTCAATAGTACACTTGTAGATTCTGAATCCTTACAGACCCAGACCGTTATTGGGACAAACATAGTTCCTTGAGAGGGATTTGCAAAATTAGAGCGATACTCTCATTTCAGTTAATTAGTTATAACATTCTGTATTTTGTAATCAATCTTATGTAACTTGATTCATAATTATTATGCATAAATCATGAAGATTAGCCAGATATTGATGGAGACAACTACTCCACAAATAACTAGACATTTAATTAAATTTAGAGATGGCACACAAGAAATAATTGGTAAGTCTGCTCTTGGTGTATTAGCTTGTGAGAGTGATGATCCATCTGTCCATTTGAGTAGAGAAAGATTGTTTGTAAGTCATTCTCAAATATTGGCATCACATGGAATTAAAGATGAAAAAGTATATCCATATCTTACTGGAAATGATTTTTCTTGGGGTTATAATTCAGAGTTATCACTCATTTTAAAAAGACTCAATGATTCATATAATTTCACATTTAAGGAAATCGGAGAATTTTTGGATGTTACATTCGATTTATGAACACAGGCCTGTAGGTTGTGAGGTTTGAACTTCAACTGTGCCTTTCCATCTTGTAATTACAAACGTAATGACATTGAAGAAGAAGAATTCTTAATACATTTGAAAGAAGAACATCATAATGAGATGCTAGAGATTTCAAAAAAAGAAAATATACATATTAAAATGGCTGAGATGACAACAGTATCAAACTCAAAGGTGTTCATCAATTCTTAGAGTTAGTTGGTTTGAAATGACAAAGAAAAAAGCAAAGAGAAAATCAGGGAGATTACAAAAAGGAGAGAAGTCAGGTAGGGCAAAACAACGAGTTGAGAAATACAAGCAAAAACAACAATTAACGAAAAAGAGAAAGAAACCTAAAAAGTATTAAAAAAGTGCATTATTTAGTCGTGAAAAATACTCAATGTTATTTTTTTGTTTATCAATTATTATTTATTTATTAGAAAAACAATATACAATTTGTGAATCAGTATACTGTAATTATTGCTGCAGGAATTGGTGCAATTGTACTAGTGGTAGTAGTTTTTGGTGCAGACATTGTAAAATTATCTATTCCTATTGAAGAATATAGTATCTTTGTTGACCCAATTTTAGATAAACAAAGTATGTTTGTAATGGGAAGAGTAACAATACAAAATACTGGCTCTCAATCACTGACAAATATTCATGTGAATTTTGGTGCAGGAGATACTCTAGATCTTAAAACACTCAAAGCAGGACAAAAAATCATACTTTCTCCACCACCAGATAATCCCATGGAATTTGTTATGATTAGTGCTGATAATGATATTTTTGTGAATAAAGCATATCGTGAGATGCCAAAGATGGTAGGAATGATGGGTTCATGATATTTTTACTATCAGTTAAATTCCATCATAATCAAGAATGATTGCTTGAAGTTTCTTACAAGTGGTAAAGTAAAGGACATTTATGATGTTGATGATGATACTATTCTTTTCAAGTTCTCAGACAGAGTTTCTGCATATGATGTGAAATTCAAACAAGATATTCCACGAAAGGGTGAGGTTTTGTGCAAATTTGCAGAATTTTGGTTCAATGAATTATCTGTATCAAACCATTTTGTACTACGTGAATCCGATACTGAGATTGTTGTAAAAAAGATGCAGATGCTTCCAATAGAGTGCGTTGTTAGAGGCTATTTCTATGGAAGTTTGGTAGATAGATGGAAGAATGGCAAAGTAACAGTACCAGAAGGAACAGACACCACATTGGCTGCCAAACTTCCTGAACCGATATTTGATCCTACCACTAAATCCGAACATGATATTCCAATTGACAAAGCAAAAGCATTAGAGATGAATCTAGTTACTGATGAACAATACAACTGGTTAGAAAAAACTTCAATTGAAATTTATAAAAAAATGGCAGATGTTGCTGATGGTGTTGGGTTCATCCTAGCTGATTTGAAATTAGAATTTGGAATTTTAAATGGACAGATTACATTAGGTGATTCAATTGGTCCTGATGAGTATCGTTTATGGCCAAAAGATTCTTTTGAGATAGGAAAAATTCAAGATGCATATGACAAACAACTTTTACGTGATTGGTTAACTGCTAATGGATATCAAAAACAATTTGATGATGCACGTGATATTGGGCAAGAACCTGTAGCACCAGAAATCCCGCAAGAGATAATTACAAAAATGACTGAGCGTTATGTCATTGCATATGAAAAACTTTCAGGAAAACATCTGTAATTGTTAATCTGTTGTTGACTAGTAGCTAACATTCAACTCGAATTTTATTTTTGACTATTTACAAAATAGCGTCGTGATGAGTCATTTTGTGACATTACTTCTTGAAGATACATTTTTTGATATTTTAAAAAATTTCTAAAACCCCTACCAAAAATATTCTACTAATTCTATGAATATTGTAATGGTACCAATATTGTTGAAAGCATTATGATATTTCTTGTATTAATTACAATATTATTGATAGCAAAATTAGCAATATAGAAATGAAAAAAAATTAATGCGATTAGACAAAAAAATATGATACAATGATCTTTTAGATCAGATAGAAAGGTAATCTTAGTATGTCTACCTTATTAGAAAAACAAATCAGTGTAAATCGTATTGTTGCAACAAGCATAGAACATGCCCGTGCAATTGAAGATCCTTCACGAGCTAAAATTATGGAAATTTTATACCGACAAGCCCTTTCAGCAGATCAGATTACAAGGGCTTTGAAAAAGGCCGGTTACAAAAAAGCATTAACTACAGTTCGCCATCATCTAGGAATCCTTAAAAAATCTGGATTAATTGAAATTGTAAAAATTGAAGAAGCAAGAGGCGCTATAAAAAAATATTATGGTACATCAACTAAGCTATTAGATTTCCAAACTCCTGAAGATTTTGATTCAAAATACTCCAAGCTAATCAACAACACTTCAACAAAAATTGAAAAGATTCTCAATGGTCTGACGCCTAAAACTAGTAAATCAAAGGGAAAAAAATCTAAAGAATACTCGCAATATTTGGTAATGGAGATTATGAATAGAGCCATGACTAACATACTTGAAAAGTCTACTAAAAAACAACGATGAAAAGTATTGGAAGAAAAATCAATAAAATTATTTTCTGAAAAAAATCTTGTCTTTATTGCAACAATTATGAAAGATGGTTCTCCACAAGTATCTCCTGTTTGGGCAAACTATGATGATGGTTATATCTTGATTAATACTGCTGAAGGAAGAATAAAACACAAAAATGTTTTACGTGATCCTCGTGTTGCAGTATCTGTTGTATCAAAAGATAATCCACTTGACATGACAACTATTCGTGGTATTGTTGAAGAATTAATTCCTGATTATGAATACAAACATGCAGACAAACTTACACAACAATACATGGGTCGTGAACATTATCCATTCAAACGTGATGATGAAAAAAGAGTTATTCTAAAAATTAAACCAAACAAAGTTTTTGTTTTGCCTGAATTAAAGATGCAAGACTAGTAATTTAGAATGTTTCTAAACTCGAATATAGAAACATTTTAAATTGAGAATAAAAAAATAGAAAAAATAAGTTAGACAGTTTAACGATTACGTTTTTTTGCTGCCTTTCTTTTTGGTGCTTTACGTTTAGCTGCTTTACGTTTTGGAGCTGCTTTACGTTTAGCTGCCTTTCGTTTTGGAGCTGCTCTACGTTTTGGAGCTGCTTTCTTGCGAGTTGCTGCTCCAGGTTTAGCTGCTGCCTTTCGTCTACGAGAGGCCTTTGCTTTAGTAGCTGCTGCTGCTTTTGTTGCTGCTTTTGCTGCTGCGTTTCTCTTTCGAGTGCGTGCTGCTTTTTTAGCTGCTGCTGCTCTTTTGGCTTTGGATATTGCCATAACTTTTTCCAAAAGTTATGCGTGTTATATGGTACAAGTCACACATAACTACGCTACCTATAGAAAAATTTGACAATTTTTTTTGTTTTTAAAAAATGCGATCAACAATTTGTTATGCAAACAACAGCTGTGTCCGTTGTTGATTGTTCTTTTTGTGGTCTAATAATTATTTTGTATAATTTTTTTTCATCAAATGAAATATCAAACTGTGTTGTAATTCCAATTGGTTTGTTTGGTTCTAACCATACAATGAACAAGTCTTTAGAAGAAAATGTTTCTTCACCATAAACTGCAATGTGTTTTTGTTCTTTTTCATCAACAATATAGAATTGTCCTCCTGTAAGCAGAGTTTTTTCTTCACTGATGTTTTTTGCAGTGATTCCAATCATTACAAACGTGTTTTCAGGTCTTTTTTCTTCACTTCCATCATGTGTTCCTTCAAATGTAATGACATACTCTACTGGTCCAACTGTAACTGTCTCTCCTGCAACTGATGAAATGTAATTTGTTTGATATTGTGTATACATGAACATCCCAGCACCCATAGTAGCTATTATTGCTCCAATTACAATGATTGGACCGATTTTTACCATGAAAACACTGAATTATTTTGGTATATAGTTGAAACGGAATTTTTAGAAACTACTGAATTTGCAGAAAAATCACACATGTGATATGTCACATGATCGCTATGGTGTCATGTATTTAGGAAATAAATTGCGATCTAGTGTTTGATCGCTTTGATCAGACATCTTACTAAATTATTTTGTAATTATTGGTTAATTGATCGAGCCTTGGGATTGTTTTAGTCATGTTCTCCGTCTTGAAGGTTTGATCTTTTTTCTTGCAAAGTATTGTTTTGTAGTGTTATTTGATTATGATACAGAGATAGTATGAGTTTACGATTTACTTAAATTACCATACTTTAGGACTTGTACCAATGACTAAAACAAACACAAAGAAAATTCTGACCATTTCATTGGCTACTGTTTTTGGAATTGCAATGATTGCATCTCCAATTGCTGTTGATGCTATGGGAAGTTTTCTAGATGTGAAAAAGGCAAAAATCACTACTGATAGCACAGAGTTTGAACAGGCTAAAATCGAAACTAAAGCCAAAATTGAAACTACTGGTGCATATGGATATGGAATTATTTCCGGTGCTGGTCTTGAGGCTATAGCTGTTACTACCACTCATGGTGGTGTATGGGATAGCGAAGCTCAAGTAGATGCAAACGATGCTTCATTCCATAATCACTATGTTGCACTTCAAGATTCCCAAGATCTAGATCCTCTAATTGGAACTGGTTTGTGTCCTGGACTCGAAGTTCGTGATATCACATGGCAAGCCTCTGGGGATGTAGAGATTAAGAATAAAAAAGCAATAATGGAAGATGTACCATATTATTTTGCTGGAACTCACAGTCTCTCTGGTGATAACATTAGTTTCCTAGCTGATGGAAATATTGGTAATGTAGTATCATTTACTATTGCTCCTGTTTTCAATGGCTTAGGTGAAATTGATGCAGTTTGTATCAATGATGTTGTCGCCACAACTGATCTAAAAGTCAAAGAATCAAAACACTGATTTTTTTCTTTTTTTTCTTTATTTTTTATCAAAATTTAAGGGGTTTAGCTTTTACGCACGACAAGAATAGTTTGAGTATGTTTAGCTGGGATACCAGGGTGGAATTAGGGTTGCATGTTGTATCTAGGCACAAGTGTTCATCCCCCCATCAAAATTTACTATTTTCAAAAAATGGTATTGTTCCTAAATGAACAAAATTTTTAGGGGGGTTTAACACTTGGGCATGTTTTTAGAAAACTTGTCATTTTAAAAAATTTTCCAACATTAGAGTAATCCAATCCATAATTTATGAAAACGAATTCGATGAACCTGTTTGAAACTGTTCAAAAAAACCATTCATTGATTTGAATGATTCATTCACAGAGGTTTCGTTAATCTGTAAAAAGAAATTTTTCACGTCTATTTTTAGGCAAATTCTAATTTTACACTCTGCATGTGCATTTGGACACACATTTCATGTAAAATAAGGGTGTGTGTGGGGGGTAAATCCTCGACAAAACATCAGATTATTGTTATTCTCTTTCTAACTTGATGGTTATCCTGCCTTTTTTGGCAGTACTTGCTACTTTGAGATCTTTATTCATTACTCCATACCAAATCTCGACAACTCTGCAGAAGAAATAGTTGGTTCTTTTGGTTTTGAGGTTTTTGTTTTCATAATTTAGAATGCAAAGTTTTGGATATAACGTCCACGAAGAATTGATAAATCGTCTATTTTTTAGAATGTCTTCATCAAAAATCTTGATGTTTTTTCATGCATTTCTGATACTCTGTCCATAGCATCAAAAATTGTGTGTTGATTGATGTCTTCCTTGTCATCTAATACAAAATAAACTCCAATCTTTTGTTTTCCATCTTCTGTGATGATTTTATTTATTGCATGAATTGAATTGCAAAAATTTGACACTTTTTCTGCAAATCTCTCTTTTTCTTCCTCATTGAATCCAAGATATCTTGCAATTTGATTATTTTTCATAATTGCTTTAGCTCCTAATACTATAACCCCTGATTGTGCTTTTGGCTCAAATATTTCTACAGGAATTCCATATTGACCTGCATGTTTTACTAGAATTTGAAAAGAATTTTCTGGGTTTTTTACATCCTCAAAAGACAATCCCTCGTGAATCAACCATCTTTCAATATTGTCTCGCATTCTAGACGCGCTCATGATAAAACATCACACACATCTTCAATATGATTCTAAATTTGAATGATCACTAGTCTGGATTTACTATATTTCTAAATTCGAATTTAGAGATATTAAAAATCTGCACCTGTAGGACATTTGATACTTTTAGATGTTCACATCAAAGCCTGTACCCAACTCTGGAAAATATGCAACAAGGATGATGTTTAAGACTGTACCCACTAACATCAACGCGATTCCTAGGTACAGGCAATTTTTTGCCTTTGCAGGATCATCTTGTCGTAAGACAAAAAATGCAATGACTCCGCCCACAATTCCCAGTATGATTGGTAGCAAAAACCACGCGTTACCTCTTTGTTTGGCGTCACTCATCTAGTTTCAGGTCCTCTCATATTCTGTTCTCGCGTTTTTTTCTGCGTCTGTGTGATCTCAATTTCTACTGTCTCTAGCGGCGCTTCTACTTGGTTGCGCCGAATTGAGAACATCTTTGGCTTTTCAAAGTCCTCTGTACAGTCAGGACACGCATAAACTAGTATTCTGTGCTCGTTTGGTGCCTTTGGGTTTGATAATCTGGGATAATACACTAGTCTTGCACCACAATCAACACAATATCTATTGGCCCTTCTAGTTCTGACCAATGTAAACCTCCTGCATTATTCTAGATATGCGATCATCTATTAGATCTATATTGTCTAATAGAGTAAACCAATTACTATCAACCGATCAATATTTCTAAATTCAAATTTAGAAAGATAATTTATTCTATATGTGAATCTATCTAAAGTGTTCAAAAAGAATATTTCAATATTTGAGTTTAGAAACAAAAAGCGCCGCCCATCAGACTTGAACTGACGACCATCCGATTAACAGTCGGACGCTCTACCACGCTGAGCTAGGGCGGCAACACGTTTGTACCTTGGTAAAAGTGATTTAATTCTTACGACTATGCACAATAGACAAAAGTCTAATTATTTGTCAGTTGAATTTAGAAAAAAATTCTTTAATTTCTTTTGAATAATTTTCTACTAAATTAATAATTTCTAAATGTTCATCAGCTGTGGGTTCTCTGTGATGAACAATTTGAAATGCACTAAGTGTAGAACCTACCATCTCTCCAACAAAAAACCCACACAAAAAATCTCCAATACTAGTACAATCCCATATTTGTCCAACTCTAGGTGAAGCTCCTGATGTTTTGTATAGTTCTAATGTCTGTTCAATTAAATCTGTAGTTTGTTTTGTAAATTCTGGATCAAGAGTCATAAGGAAAACTAGAAATTTATTTTTCTAAGCCTTTTTTTGTATCATAGATGTATATACCATCTAAGAAAACTCTGTGGTCTTTATTTTTTACTCTAGTTTTTAACTCAATGTTTGCTGCGGTTTGAGTTATATCTGTCCAAACTTCTCCCGTAAGAACAACATCTTCACCTTTTGGAATCACTTTAGTGTTTCCAACAATTTTTGTAATTCTTGGTGCACGTTCTCCTTGGAAGTTTTCAACTAAAATTTTCTTTCCATCTACTTTTACTGTAATTGGAAAGTGTGCAAAGACAACTTTCATCTTAATTGTATAACCTGTTACTAGACCTTCACAAATATTTCTAATAATTGATCTTGCAGTATGTAAAATAGAATAATCTTTTTTTCTAAAACCCATCGCCTTTAGGAGAATTTTACCCTCAACAATTTCTATCTTTACTGGAATACTACGAAAACTCTTGAAAGTTTTACCTAACGGTCCCACAAATTCTAACATGTTTTTCTTTTGTGTAACTTTAACTCCTTCTGGAATTATTACCTCCTCTTGAAACTTTTCAACTTGATTAGTAGACATAACCTATCAAAAATCCTCCAATTCCTTTCTGTACTGCTTCATGATGAGACATAACTCCTTGATTAGTAGTAACTAGAAGCATTCCTCTATTGTATGCAGGCAAATATTGTTGTTCCCAACTGTTGAATTCATTATTTTTTACTTTGAATCTTGGGGAAATTGCTCCACATTTTGTTATTTTTGCTAATAGTTTGATTTTGAATTTTCCTCCTCTATTATCCTCAATATGTTCAAACTCTCCAACATACCCTTCTTTTTGAAGAGTTTTTAGAACTTCAGTTGCCAGTTTTGATGTTGGAAGAATAACACATTTGATATTTCTTCTTGCTTCGTTATTGTATATTGTGACAAATAGATTTGCTAAAACGTTAGTTGCTGGCATAATCTCTCACATATTTTTCCTAAAGCCTAAAGATACTGCTACTTCTCTGAAACATCGTCTGCATAACATTAAATCATATTTCTGTATAACTGCTGTGTAATCTCCACATCTTTTACACCATCTTGAACCTCTACCAAAGTCATGTTTCTTTCTCCCAGTAAATTCGTATGATCTATCTTTTGGCATTATTCTACCGTGACTCCATATTCTTTTACTAGATAATCCTTTGCTTCTTGATTTGTTATAACGTGAGCTTTCCCAACACTTGCTTTATGTTTACTTCTTTTTCTTATACTGTAACCGGGTCTAGATAATGTAATTGAAATTCCAAGACCCAAAATTCCAATTTGTGGTTCATATTTTACTCCTGGAATATCTATATGTTCATTAATTCCAAATGAATAATTTCCAAAGTTATCAAATGATTTACCCTTAACAACATCACCTTTAGCTTCTAACAATCTTTTTAGTAATGCTTTAGCATCTTCGCCACGAACTGTTACTGAAACTCCTATAGGTTCTCCTTTTCTAATTCCCCAATCTCTTTGTGTTTCTTTTGCTGCACGTTCACATGGTTTTTTTCCTGAAATTTGATTTAGCGCTTTCTTAGCAATTTCAATTACATCTCCTGATTTACCTAATCCCATGTTTAGAACTACTTTATCTAAAATGATTTTTTTCATTGGGGATTCTGTTGTTTGAGACATATGATCACTTTATTTGAATAACGGGCTCCTCTTTTCCTATTGCTATTATGATATCTGTTGGAACTTCAATTTTTCTATCACCTAAAACCAGTATTGCTCTTTTTGGAAGAATGAATGTTCCTTCTTCTATAGATTCAATTTTTCCAATCTGGCCTACGTTTGTTCCACGAATTACCAAACATTGACAACCTGCTTCTAATTTAATTACTTCAAGAATTTTTTGCTCTGGTATTTGTATCAAACAAGTATCTCCTACATTTACTTTAGTATCTGAAATAGTTGAACGTCCATCATGAAATCCTATTTGTAATTTTCCTTTGTTAATTGTAGTTTTACTAGATACTCTAACTATTTTTTTTGATTTTTCTGATTCGTTAATCTTAATTGGTTTTAGTAATTTTTCTTTTGACGGAACTAGACGATAAATGTCTGGAACATTTTTTAATTCTACCACATCCATTAATCCAATTGCGTGGTGAAGTGATTTTCTTACAACTCCATCAATTTTTATTTTACCTGAATATATTGCAGTTTTTGCTTCTCTAAGACTGGAGACAATTTTTAGTGTGTCTCTTAGAAATACTGCAGTAGGTATTGAATAATTCTTTTTGTGTGGGCCTGGTCTAACTGTAATCACAAATCTTTTACTCTTTCTGGTAATTCCCCAAAACTGTGGAGCCATTTGACGTTTGAGTTTTTTACTTCCTGCAATACTTACCATTAATTTTCATCTTCCTTTTTTTGAGTTTTTACTACCTCTTTTGTTTCTTTTGTTACTTCTTTTGTTTCTTTTGTTACTTCTTTTGTTTCTTTAGCATTTTCTTTTGTTACTTTGACTGGTTCTTCTTTTGTTTCTTTAGCATTTTCTTTTGTTACTTTGACTGGTTCTTCTTTTGTTTCTTTAGCATTTTCTTTTGTTACTTTGACTGGTTCTTCTTTTGTTTCTTTAGCATTTTCTTTTGTTACTTCTTTTGTTTCTTTTGTTCTTCTTTTGTTTCTTTAGCATTTTCTTTTGTTACTTTGACTGGTTCTTCTTTTGTTTCTTTAGCATTTTCTTTTGTTACTTTGACTGGTTCTTCTTTTGTTTCTTTAGCATTTTCTTTTGTTACTTTGACTGGTTCTTCTTTTGTTTCTTTAGCATTTTCTTTTGTTACTTTGACTGGTTCTTCTTTTGTTTCTTTAGCATTTTCTTTTGTTACTTTGACTGGTTCTTCTTTTGTTTCTTTAGCATTTTCTTTTGTTACTTTGACTGGTTCTTCTTTTGTTTCTTTAGCATTTTCTTTTGTTACTTTGACTGGTTCTTCTTTTGTTTCTTTAGCATTTTCTTTTGTTACTTTGACTGGTTCTTCTTTTACAAGTGTCTTTTTAGGCTGCTTTTTAGGATCTTTTCCTTCAAGTTTTGCTATTCTCCATCTATTTTCAGAATTGAGTGAAGTCACTAGAAGATTTGATGTGTGAATATAAACATCAAATTTGTCCCCTTTTGTTTTCTCTTTTTTTATTCCTTCAATTGTTACACTATTTTTTTGTGGAGATACTTTTGCAATTTTTCCATCTACTCCTTTGAATTCCCCTCTAACAATTTTTATACTGTCACCTTCATTAACACGAACACTTCGTTTTCCATATTTTTTTTGGAGATCTTTTGATAATGCACTTCCAAGTTGTTTACTTCTTGTCTGGAATGTTGCAAGATAAATCATCTTATTGCGCATTTTACTTGGTTTCATTTTTTTATACCACCATTGATGCCAAGTTAGCTACTCTTGGCCATTTTTCTGAAGCTTCTACTGCAACTGGTCCTTTGATGTCTGTTCCTCTGGTTTCTCCTTCTGGAGTAATTAGAACTGCTGCGTTATCTTCAAAACAAACTCTGACACCATTTAATCTACGAACTGCATATTTTTGTCTGACAATAACTGCACCATGTACTTGTTTTCTTAATACTGCTGGTCCTTTCTTTACTACAACATTACAAAAGTCTCCTACTGCTGCTGAAGGAAGTCTAGATGCTCTTGTTTTATGTCTTGGAACATTAATTATTTCTAAAATTTTAGCTCCAGAATTATCGGCACACACAATTTGTGCTCCCACTGGAAGTACTCTTGTAACATATGGACGGAATTCTTCTACTCCTTTACCTGCTTGTTTTGCCATTATGATCTAACCTCTACTACTACATATGATACAGATTTTGATATTGGTCTACATTCTGCAGTCAATACAATATCTCCTGATTCGACATCAATACATCTTGGAACATGTGCGTGAATTGTGCTTTTACCTCTTGCATATCTCTTAAATTTACTAAAATAAACTGGTGCATCTTTTTGTAGTGTAATTGTCTGCTTTGCTTTACTACCTGTTACCTTTCCATCAAAGAGTTTTCCTCTGATTGATAAGTTACCATGAAATGGGCAATTCTTGTCTGTACATTCTCTTTTTGGTTCTTTTACTTTTAATCCGATGTTTAGAGTCATGTTTTTCCTCCTATTCTGTCAAATGGTCTTTTTGCAATTTTAGAGCCATCAATCACTACATCTTTATCTTCAATTGTAAATTTCCAACTATTTTCTGATTTGGCAATGGACTTTGCTCCATTCTTTGTATTTATTCTAAACATTGATTTTGTTTCATCAACAATCCTCCCATTTAATCCTATGATTTGTGGATTAGTTGATTGAATAATCTCAGTGTGTAATCCGATGAATTCGTGTGATGTAATGTTATCTATTGTAATCATTTCTCTTTTTTCATCTCATTTATTCTAGTTAACATTCTTGCAATGTCATGACGTAATGGTTTTAGTTTACCGCTTTGTTTTCTCAATGTACCTTTGGCTCCATCAACTCTGAGTTTTTTAAGCTCACTTCTTGTCTCTTGAATTCTACTTTTGAGATCTTTATCATTTAGTTGTTTAATGGTCTTCATACTAATTCTTGTCATTTCATATCGGCCTCCTCATTCTCTAGTGTTTCTATACTTTTCATTTTTTCTTCTTCAATAACAATTTGTTCTGTTTCTGATTTTATCTTGTTATCAGTTTCTTTACTTACCTTCTCAGTTTCTTTACTTACCTTCTCAGTTTCTTTACTTACCTTCTCAGTTTCTTTACTTACCTTCTCAGTTTCTTTACTTACCTTCTCAGTTTCTTTACTTACCTTCTCAGTTTCTTTACTTACCTTCTCAGTTTCTTTACTTACCTTCTCAGTTTCTTTACTTACCTTCTCAGTTTCTTTACTTACCTTCTCAGTTTCTTTACTTACCTTCTTAGTTTGTTCAGTTACTTTCTCTGCTTTTTCTTCTTGAACTTGTTTTACTTTCTTTGATTTTTTATCTATCATTTCAAATTCTGGGATAAGCTTTTCTTTTCTTGCAATTCTAATTCTAATTCCGATTAACCCCATTGCAGTTTTTACATGTGCAATATCTTCATCAACTATAACTTCTGCGTGGTGTCCTGCTCTAGGTAAGATTCCTGCGGTGTGTTTTTCAAATGCTGAACGGTCACCTCTAAGTTTTCCAGAGATTGTTATTTGAACTCCCATTGCTCCACCTTCCATGATTTGTTTTAATGTCCACATTGTCGCTCTTCTAAAGGCAGTTCCATTCTCAAGATGAGACGCCATTCTGTTACACATCACACTTGGAGCTAGTTCTGGTTTCTCAATTTCTACTACTGAAATTTGTGGGCTTTTTAATCCAAAATCTGTTTCAAGTTTTTCAGTTAGTGCTCTTATTCCAGTACCTTTTCTTCCGATAACTATTCCCGGTCTTGTTACATGTAATGCAACTCTAGTTCCTGTTGGAGTTTTTGATATTTCTGCATGTGAAAATCCTGCATCTTTAATTGCATCTCTCAAATAATCTTTGAGAAGCATCATGTTGTAGTTATCTCTGATTACATTTTTGACTGCTGACATTTCTAAATCTCCTTAGCCACCAATTCAACATGAGTTAACACATCATTTTTTGCAGTTGCTCTTCCCATTGCTCTTGGTGTGAATCTTTTTATGATAACTCCTTTGTGAACTGTTGCGTTAATAATTTTTAATCTATCTAAATCCATTCCTTTGTATTCTGCATTTGATTCTAAATTATCTAAAACTTTGATAAACTCTTTTGCTGTTTTTTGTGGATAACGTCCTGACATCATTCCTGGGTCTGATTTGTGACCAACTTGATTTTTGAATCGTCTAAATGCAACTGCTCTTTCTTTGTTAATTACAGCTTGTAAGAAATCTCTTGCTTTTTCAATTGATAATCCTTTGATGGAAACTGCAACTTCACGTGCATGTTTGTGTGAAATGTCTTTTTCTCTTAATGATGCACGCACATGTCTTGTTGCGTCATAATTTTGAAATGCGTACTTGAATCTACCCATAATAATCACTTTAATGGCACATACAGACTGGATCTTGATGCTCCTACTCCTGGTGCACCATGTGAGACTTTTTTGTTTGTTATGACATATTCTCCCAAGTAATGACCAATCATTTCTGTTCTAATTATGACTGGTTTGAACTCTTTTCCTGAAAAAACATTTACTGTAACATCTACCATGTGTGGCAAAATGATCAAATCTCTTAGGTGAGTTTTGATTGGATTCTTTAATTTTCCTGCTTTTGCATCCTTGATCTCTGCAATTAATTTTCTTTTTCCATCATTAATGCCTCTGGTAAGAGATCTTCTCTGTCTAGAGTTGAATAATAAAAATAATTTCTCCAAAGAAGTATTCTCTAACTCCTCTTTTGGAATTCCTCTGTATAAAAATTCTTTAACCATTCTTCTTCTCCTCTGTTAATGTAATTCGGGTTTCATGGTCCATATTATAGCATTCCTATCTTTGTTGCCAAATCCCTAGCTTTTGCTGTGCTCTCAAACTGAACAAATGCCTTTTTACCATAAATCGTTCTTGCTGTGTTAACGTTAGTAACATTTTCATTGTAAAGTATTTTTACAG
This sequence comes from Candidatus Nitrosopumilus sp., assembly GCA_963667665.2. Classification (GTDB taxonomy): domain Archaea; phylum Thermoproteota; class Nitrososphaeria; order Nitrososphaerales; family Nitrosopumilaceae; genus Nitrosopumilus. Next base: position 692,949 of record OY763927.2, on the reverse strand, counting down.
CCTCTGCAATCTGTGGTTTACTTGCTGAAATTTCTACAATGAAACAAACTATACTTTCGTTTTCTACCATTGCAAATGTTTTTTCTGTAATGTATGGCTTTACAATAATTCTATTAGCTTGATCTACATTCATTGTGTTTTCACCAATATCTCCAGATGTGTTGATTTAATTTTCCCGATTTCTTTAATTGCTGATTTTGAATATACTGTCAATCTGATTGGATCTGAACCTGGGGCCAAATCTAATACACTCAAATCTTTTGCATTTTTTACATCTACACCAGGAATTATACCTATTGCTTTGCTCAAATTTGAAGAATCTATTGTTACAAACAAAACACTCTTTCCAACTTTCTTACTTCTTCCTCTAAGTCTTGATTGTCCAGAACGTATTTTTCTTGAATCTAATCTTCTAATGTCTTGTGATAAGTTAAGTGAATCTAGCACTTTGACCATTTCACTTGTTTTAGAAATTGATTCAATATCATCAGATACTATAATTGGGAATGATTCTATACCATCAACTTTGTGACCTCTTGATTCAACAATATCTTTTGATGCAGTTGCAGCAATTGCAGAACACAATGCGAGTTTATTTTCTTTTTTGTTTAATTTCTTGTATATTACCTTACCAACAATAGGTGGGTGTGCTTGTCTTCCTCCTCTAGTTGATGCAACTTCTGCACCTTGACCTGATCTTCCTCCTCCTCCTCCAGTTGCTCTGGCTACACGAGATACGCCTTGACCTGTTGGAGGATTATTTGAGTCTGCTACTACGTCTTGCCCTGCAGTTGGATGTCTTCCTTGTGGTTGGAATTTGTGTGATGTTAAATTAGTGAAAGCTTTGTGAATCAATTCTCTTCTAAATGGAGTTGAAAATATTATTGGAAGTTCTACTTCTCCATCTTTTGTTCCAGTAGTTGTGTATGCTGTAGTCTTCATTATACTACTACCTCCAAAATGTTTGGTTTGTTAACTTTGTCTGGTGCATTTCTGATTTGCCTTCTTAGTTTAATCAATCTTCTATATGTTCCAGGAACTGAACCTTTTAGAACAATAAAATCACCTTTAACTAATCCAAAGTGTTTGTATCCTCCATCTGGATTTATTTTAATTTGATCATCATTTGTGTTTCCAATTATCATTATTCGTTTATCATATTCAGTTCTTTGATGGAATCCCATTTGCCCTGCTCTTGGAACTGTATACATGACGCTTTGTGGAGATATTGGACCAAGTGAACCTACTTCTCTAACTGTTTTTCTTGATTTGTGTTGTTTCTTTTTTACTCCCCATCTTTGAATAACTCCTTGCCATCCTTTACCTTTAGTAATTGCTGCAACATCTACAGTTGAACCAATTTCAAAAATTTGATCAATTTTAATTTCTTTTCCAAGTAATTCTTTAACATGATTAAATTGTTTTTCTATATCTCCACCACTTACTGAAGCTTCAAAAATATATGGTTTCTTTTGTTCTAATCCTGCTGAACGTGGAGAAACTGCAACGATTGCAAAGATTTCTTTAATTTTTCTTAATCTTTTTCCTGCATTTTCTAATGCACCTTCTTTATTTTTTAATGTAATTTCTTTTGCAATATGTTTTGGAATATCTTCTGCATATACGTCAAATTCTGCATGTAATCCATAATGATCTTTTGAATATCCTCTAATTCCTAAAATTAAAACTGGTGGAGTTACTAATACTGTACCTAAACTAACAAGTTGTTTTCCTGCATTTGGTGTCTTTTCACGATCGTCAATACTTACAATCTGTACACATCCTGCTTTGAATCCACAGTGAGCTAAAATCTTTGGTTCGTTAGTTTTTAATTTTGGCCATGCTCTGATTCTTGCTTCCATGCTTTTGGCACGTCCTCTAGGTGAGTATGCAAGACTTCCTCTACGTGGTGAATGTCGTTTTCGAGCTCCCATAGTCAAGTCGCATCATCGATTGCCCTCTATTAAACCATATGAGATATCGTTAACCATATAGAAAATTATGGTTAACCATTGTTGCCAAAAATTATTATAAATTTAACAAATCTACTAACATATTCCACATAGTAATTACACCAATTATAATTCCTATAGATCCCATTCCAATTGCCAACCGTAAGAAGTTCTTTTTTTCTGGCATACTATGATACTCTTTGAGCATTAATTATTGCTAATGTTCCTAACAGTGCTTCTTCTAGACGTACAGTTTGAGTAGCTTGATCTGGAAAAAAGTTTAGGATCTTTGCGTTTTGTACATTTTTCATTTTACCTCTTAAAATCTCATGAACTCCTTTTTCAGGGGAACCAAATACTATCAATACTGGCTGATCTGATTTTGTATATTTAGAAATCTGTTCTTTTGTTGCAGTTTTTCCTTTTCTAGATGTGATGATGATGTTTCCTTTCCATTCAGTTAATAATGAAAACAAGTTTGCTCTCTCTTTAACTGAATATCCCCAATAATCCTTGACTTCACTTTTATCAATTTCTTTTACTGAAAATCTAGGATGACCTTCTTTGAACTGAACAGTAACTCTTTTTCCAATTGAAGTCTTACCAAAAAATTGTACTAGTTGATTTATTCCTACATCCACAAATCTTTTTCCCTTTATACTAACTACGATTCCTTCTCTTACATCTCCTCTTTTGATATTTTTTGAATTCGCTGGTGTGATGTGGCTGGGAATTTTTAGTGGTTGTAGAACTCCTGCAAATTTCAAGTCATTCATTTTAGGAAACAGTCTTCTTCTCAAAAACTGTGGTGTTTCTAAATATTTTAAAATCATTACAAGTAAACTTCCATCCTGTTTGTTATCTCCATCTTGGTAAACATAGATTGTATCTATTTTGAAAATAGAGCAAGCCCTTGCTAAAACTGATATTTTTCTTGTTTTATCTATCTTGAGCGAGTCATCTGATAATGATGATTCAGGGATGGCTACTGATAATTTCAATGTAATTTTATCTCACAAGCAGTTAAAAGTAATTATTTTTGTTCGTGTGGGTATTTTTCTTTAGCAGCTTTTGCATAATTTGTTATCTGCTCTTTAGAAACTATTTCATACTCCCCAGTTTCAGTTTTGATTTGTGCCATTCTAATGTGTGCTGTTCCATCTTTGTCTTCACTTGATAGATAAATTCCTGCTGTTGCTAATGTTGAAGCATCTTCTAATGAAAGATCATTTTTGTAAGTTTTTTCTAAAAAGTCAGTTACTTGATCAGAATTTGCTCCAATTGCAATTGCATCATAAGAAATGTATGTTCCACTAGGGTCAGTTAGATACAACTGTGGTGCATTGTTTACCACACCACCTAGAATAAGTGCAACACCATATGGTCTTACACCTGCATATTGTGTATATTGTTGACATTGATCAGCTAAATGTTTTGCAATTGCTTCAACCTCAACTGGTTCATCATAAATCATTTTGTTACTTTGAGAAAAGAATCTTGCGTTGTCTACTTGACTTCTTGCATCTGGAATGTATCCTGCTGCTGCAACTCCAACATGATCATCAATTTGAAAAATCTTTTGTGCTGTTTCAGAAATTTGTAATTTTCTTGGTTTTTCTTCAACTGCAATTACTATTCCATCTTTGCATTTTACACCAACTGCGATTGTACCTCTTCTAACGGTCTCAATAGCATATTCTACTTGGTATAGTCTACCGTCTGGTGAGAATACTGTAATTGCTCTATCGTAACCTTGTTGTGCAGGAAGCATTTGATTGCAATGCTTTGAATATTCAATTTAAACTATGCCCAAAATTGAAAAAAATCAGCACCATGATCGGAGGCTAGGAAACAAGCTTAATTTGCAACTGAATTCCTGTTGGATTTATGAAATTTGAGATAGAGTTTTCAGGACATGAAAATATTCGTTCTAATCATCAAAAAACCATAGAGATTACAAAAGAATCTAATTTGACACCTCAAGGTGATTGTATAGTTGGTGTTAATGCAACTTCAAGTTGCGCTGATTTGCCTCAAGAATTAAAAAATAAACTCAAAAATTCTAATTCCAAGATAACTTTTTCAATTAATGTAGGTGAACATGAATTTGTTTTGAAGGGCAAAGGCCATCCTAATTTGATCCTTACTCATTCTGAAGACATTGTGATTAGAAAAAGTGATTTCATATGCCCAAGAACGTTGGCAGTTAACTGTGACAAGGCATCTAATTTGTTACCCCGAGAAATGGTCTCATTATTACAGGATCCTAAAACAAAAGGAACCTTTACAATCACAGTTGATTAGTACTGTGACGATTTTATAGGCATACATCCAATTTTGATTATGGGTCTTAAAACTAAAATTTTCATTTTGATCCCATTAGCAGCTTTTGCAACAATTATTCTTGGATTTGGAATGTATAATACATTATGTAAGAATGTTAACATTCCTTTGTCATGTTAGAATCATTAAATTATCTTGGATTATTTCCTGATTTAGTTAATTCTAATTTAGCAAGATTCTCTTAAAGTATAAGCAATTAAAATTTTCATGGTAAAACCAATAGTAGAATTAACAATTTCCAAAAAACCTACAGATATAGAGCTAAAAAAACTCAAAGAATATTTCAAAGAAATGCCGGTAAAAGAGATACTTTCAGGACTAAAATTTGCAAAGAATAGGTGGTCTGCAAAAGATGCTGGAACTCTAAAAGTGGGAAGGAAAAGCATTATTCAAAAAGAGGTCCATTCTGTAACTACTGAACAAGCACAATGGAGATTAAAGAATTGGAAAATGATGATAGCGAATTATCGTCGCCGTGGATATAGTTATCCTACAATTTCTAGAATAAAGAAAATTCTTGTTCAAAAAAGTAAAAAGAAATCTAAGTAAATTGTAGATTTCATTGATTAGACTATCTACGAATAAAGTATACTGTTACTGAAAATTCTACTATCACTATCATCAAAAATAATGACAAACCAAGTTGATGGTCTGTACGTAACATCATTTCTCCCAATCAATATCTAAATTTTCTGCAGTTTGTTCGCCTCCTATGAACATTCTATCTGAGTCATATTCAGGAATCAAAGCCATGTGAATTCCACCTAATGATAGTTCTACAATAATCGCAATAAGCAAATATTTTCTGAATTTTTTGATATGATATGCTGCATACCAATTCATAATTGGAATAAAACAGTAAATTGTTTGTCTTGTTAAGCTTACAGGACCATTGGCTGGCATGTGTCCTTGAAATTATGATTGTTATTTAGTATTACTAATGACTTCTTTGTAAAAATAAAATTCTATAATAAAATGCCTGATCTTTTCTCAACTATTTGTTGTTTGAGACTATCTGGAATTTCTGGAATTGTTGATTTTGCCTGACCTGCAATTATACTATGTGCCTCTTCAAGTATTGCTAATGAGTCTTCATTTGGTTCGGCACTGATATTCATACCATCACCCATTGACAATGAAGAATCTGACATTACATCGCCAAGAATTTGTGATAAATCTTGCATAGATGCGTTGGCTTCTGGCATTATTCCTTTTAGTGATGGTGCTAGTCCTCTAATAATTGACATACATGGGCTGAGTGTTACTACTACATCTCCTAATTCTGATACTGTATCTAGTCTAAGTTTGATTTGCTCCATGGATAATTTTGCTCCACTTACCATGTTCTTCATTTTTCTTACTTGAGTTAATTCCCTTGCATATGCATGAGCGTAACCTGTTTTGTTATTTCTTGTAGCATTTACTAACTTCTCAAAGATCATGTCATGTTTTTTCTGTAATTTTTCGTTAATTCCTTCTAATTTTGTAATTTGAAACTGTAATTTTTTTTGTGCCAAATCAATTTTGTTTTTAATAGGCTCTTCTGGCTTTACTTTATTGATTACTTTTTGTGATATACTTTCTCCAGTTACTTTATCCCAAGAGTTGCTTAACATGCTTTAGTTTACCTAGTCTTTCTCAAAATTTTTGTTTTAAACAGATTTGTCACCACACATAGTGTCACTGGAGTGACAATAGTGAATGGTTACACTATCCAAAGGTAAATGTGAATATCTGAAATTCTTTACCCTCAATTTGTATTTCTATTATGTGTGATTCACTATTTTCACTGCTTATGATGTTGTATAGACCTGCCTCTGAGACTATCAGGCTATTTTCTGATGTAATGTCTTCTCCTGAATACTTTGCAGGAATTGGATTGCCATCAAGAAATATCTTTAATTCTGCAGTATTGTCAGTTACAATGTTTACTTGTTTTGCATTGTATCGTAATTTGATGGTTCCAGTATCTGAAACTAATTCCATACTATCTTCATAATTAGTCCATTCTCCTGTTAGATAGAATTTATGCAAGTCTGTTTTGTCTGATTCTAAATATGTGACTGTTTGTTCTGGTTTGAATCCCTCTTCACTTCCAAGTTGATTTCTATTTTGTGCAAACTTGTAACCAAAGTATAATTCTGGACTTTTAAACATTGAATGTTCAAATTCATCAATGTCTACAAGTGATGCAGCTGATGCCATTTGAATTCCAAGTGATGCGCTTCTTTCATCTAAAAGTTGCTGAATAACTTTTTCAGTTTCTTGATATCCCCCTTCTCCAATATGATCATATCGGATATACCCTTCATGGTCTGCAATGTATTTTCTTGGCCAGTATCTATTTTCAAATGCTTTCCATGTTTCCATGTCGTTATCTAAAAGAACAGGATAACTAATACCAAATTTTTCTATTGCCATCTCAACATTAACCGGATCTTTTTCAAATTCAAATTCTGGTGAATGAATACCAATAATTAATAATCCTTGATCTGCATATTTGTCATTCCATGCTGTGATGTATGGTAATGTTCTGATACAATTAATGCAACTGTATGTCCAAATATCATATAGTATCACTTTGTCCTTAATCTCTTCACTTAATTTTTCAGGTGTAGTATTAAGATAATGTGCAATCCCAACTAAATCTGGGGCTTTTTTGAATCCTGATTTATCAATTTTAGTCATTGAATTTTCTTCTAAAGTAATATTTGCTGACTCAAATTCCTCATCAAATGATGAAAAAATCATACTTGTTATTCCTAATCCTGTAGCAATGACAATTCCTAAGATTAATGCTGATTTAATTTCTGATTTCATTTGATCATCCTAAGAAAATTAGTTCATTTAGAAGTGGAAAATTTGCAATATATGCTAATTGATTTGTGAATACCAAAATTCCTAAAAGAATAATAAATCCACCCAAGATCACATTATAATATTTTAGATGTTTAGTCATTGAACGAATGAATCTTGTAGCTCTTGAAAAAAAGACACCCATTAAGATGAATGGGATTCCTAAACCTAATGAATATGCAAGTAACAAGCTAAATGAAATAGATGGTGTGGTAGCTGCCAACGTAAGTATTGTTCCAAGTATTGGACCAACACATGGAGTCCATCCTACAGCAAATGCCAAACCAAATACAAAAGACATTGGATAACTTGATTTTGAATTTTTTGGTAAAAATTTTTTCTCTATATTTAATGAACGAATTTTTGTAGATAATAACATAAAGATTCCAAATGCAATAATGATTGTTCCACCTACGAAATTAAGGCTCTCTGTAAATTCACCAATCGCACTAGAAAAAACACTGTTAATCAAAACCCCTAAAATAGAAAACACTACTGAAAAACCCAATACAAAAAATACAGTATTTAGTACAATGTTTAATCGATTAATAGTTAGGACAGATCCACTTTTAGAACCTAGTTCTGTTACAGTAGTTCCTGATATGTATGCAAGAAAAGCTGGAATCATTGGTAGAATACATGGAGCAATAAACGAACCAAGACCTGCAAGTAATGCTACAAATATTGTAGGATCTGCCATGCGATAAATTTACAATTTTTCCTTTAAAGCATTCTTCCACATCTACTCCAAATCTCAATACAATCCGTTTTTAACTGGGCTTGATGGAATTTTTATCATGAACAAGCGTTTCGTTATTGTAGGTGCACTTTTAGGAATTATAGTCACATTTGCAGTAATTATTGGCTCACCTGCATTAGGTGGATTTGATACTTTACGATAATTACCCAAATTTTGTATGTGCTTTTTCAAAAATTTCAAGTGTTTTCTCAATTTCTACCTTTGAGAGCCAGGCAGTAACTGAAATTCTTAATCTTGCTTGATTTTTTGGAACAGTAGGATATCTTATTGGTTGTGCAAATACTCCATTACTAAACAAAAATTTCCCAAAGGCCATTGCTGACTTTTCACTTCCGATAATTATTGGAATTATATGTGTTTTAGAATTTATCTCATATCCAATTTGTTTTAGTCCTTTTGAGAGTTGGTGTGTATTTTTTTCTAGTTTTTTTCTTTGTCTTTCTCTGTTTGATTCAAATCTTTTTAGAGAATAATCAATTAAAAATGAAGGAAGTGCTGATGTGTAGATAAATGATTTTGATTTGTTGATACATAAATCAATCACATTATTTTGTGATGCCACATATCCTCCAAATGATCCTAATCCTTTACTTAAACTGCTAATATACAAATCAATTTTCTTTGTAACATTAAAATAATTTGGTGTACCTTTTCCATCTTTTCCAACAACAAAATCTCCATGTGCATCATCTATGACAGTAATTGCTTTTGCTTTTTCTGAGATTTCAGTTATTTGTTTTAGAGATGAAAAATCTCCATCCATGCTAAATATTCCTTCAGTAATTATAATCTTATTTTTTCCTTTTTGTTTTAATTTCTTTTGTAAATCTTGCATATCATTATGTCTGTAAATCAATACTTTTGCATCTGACAACTTACATGATTCTATTATACTTGCATGGTTTAGTTCATCACTGAGAATTAAATCACCTTTTTTTGCAATTGAAGAAATTACTCCAAGATTTGCCATGTACCCTGTAGGATAAACTAAACTGTTTTGTTTTGATTTATGTTTTGCTAATATGTCTTCTAATTTTTTGTATAATTCATCATTTCCAGAAACAAGTCTGGAACTTGATTGAAGTTGTTTGAAATGTATCTTTGTTGTATGAATTCCAAGATAATCATTTGAACACAAGTTGAGAAGTTTTTTTCCATTAATTGTAATGTGTGATTCTTCTACCTTGCCGTATTGTAATTTTCTATAGAGGTTGTTTTTCTTAATTTTACCTAGTTCTGAATCAATAAAGTCTAGTTTATGCTTTGAGACCAATTTTCTCTATCATTTTGAGGTCTTTTTTAGCCTCATTTCCATCCATCGTCAAGTATCCTGCAGTGATAATTCCATTTGCACCACTCTGAAGTAACTCTTCTCCAGAATCGTCAAGATTTGTTTCTCTTCCTCCAGAAATTTTTATGACTGATTCTGGCAAGAGAAATCTGATCACAGAAAACATTCGAATAATCTCTGAATTAGATAACTCTGTTTGTAATTCAAGCGGAGTTCCAGGCATTGGAACTAACATGTTAATTGTCACTTCTTCAGGAAATAGTCTAGATAATTCTAATGCTAACTCTAGTCTCTGCTCTCTTGTTTCTCCAAGTCCTATAATTCCACCCGTGCATAACTCTAATCCTGCATTCCTTGCAATTTTTAATGTCTTTAACCTATCTTCATATGTGTGAGTAGTGCAAATTTCAGGAAATTTTGATTTTGCTGTCTCTAAATTATGGTTGTATCTTTTTACTTTGAGTTCTTTTAGCTTTTTTGCTTGTTCTTGTGTTAGAAAACCTAAACTACACTCTATAGTTATTCCAACTTTATTATTAAGCTCAATAATTATTTTACATACTTTTTCAAAATCTTTTGGTGATGGTTCTCTCCATGCTGCAACAAGACAATATGATTCAGCACCTTCATCTTTTGCTTTTTGAGCTTTTGTAACTGTTTCTTTTGGTGTAGGTAATTGATATGTTTCAATTCCTGTATCAAAAAAAGCAGATTGTCCACAAAATGTGCAGTCTTCACTACATGCATTTTTTTTAATATTGTTTAACTGTTCTACATCTACTTTGTTTCCATTAAAATCTCTAGTTATTTCATTTGCACAACTTGCTAAATCTTTCAAGTTCTCATCTGGAATGTTAAATAATTTTTCAGTGTCTTCTGATGAAATTCCAATTCCAGAAAATACTTTTTCTTGACACTCTTTGATAAACTCTAGAGTATTCATAATTTACTTCAATAATTTTTCATTAATAACACTAGTGGAAAGGTTAACCTTGAAGGCGTAGGGGGTTAACAGTCAAATCACTTTTGATTTTGCTGCTTTGATTGTTTTCACTGTTCTGTTTAGGAGTAAATCAAGTTCTTTTTCTGAAATTGCTAGTGGAGGAACAAGCATGACTATGTTTCCTAGGGTTCTAAGAAAGATTCCTTGTTTTTTACCCTCTTCAAAAAATATCTTATTGATTGATTTTTTGGGATGAATTGGGGTTTTTTTCTTTTTACTAGTCACTAATTCAATTCCCATCAACATTCCTTTGTGTCTGATGTCACCTACAATGTCAATTTCTGAAATTTCTTGATAGAATTTTTCAAAGATTTTTGATGTTTTTTGAATCTTTTTGATCAAATTATTTTTTTTATACATTTTGAGATTTTCATTTGCAACAGCTGCTGCAATTGGATTTCCTGTGTAAGTGTGACCATGAAAGAGGTGTTTCCAATCATTAAATTCTCCTAAATATGAATCATAAATTTTTTTGTTTGTTAATGTTGCAGCCATTGTTAGATATCCACCAGTTAACATTTTTCCATACGCAACAATATCTGGGATGCTTTTTTGTTCTTCATACTGTATCATGGATCCTAATCTTCCAAAACCTGTTGCAATTTCATCTAAAACAAATAACACATTATATTTTTTACAAAGATGACTGATCTTTTTTTGAAATCCTTTTGGATAAATCATAACGCCTCCTGCTACTTGTGCACCACTTTCCATAACAAAAGCTGCAATGTTACTATTTTTAGTGAATCTTTTTTCAATCTTTTCTAAACAATAGTTTTGATAATCTAAAAAAGTAAATTCTTTAGGTATTCTGTATTTGTTAGGAACTGTAAATTGTATTGTTGAAAATAATTGTTTTTTAAATTTACCAAAAAATTCTGGTACAAATCCTACTGACATTGCTCCAAATGTATCCCCATGATATCCATTTTTTAGTGTGGCAATCTCTGTTTTCTTTTTGTTTCCAATATTTTTCCAATATTGTAATGCTAGTTTGATAGCAATCTCCATTGCTGTAGACCCATTATCTGAATAGAATACCTTGTACATTCCAGGAGAAATTTTTACTAGATTATCTGCAAGCTTTTCTGCAGGCTCATTTGTAAGATTAAACAAGGTGGAATGTTGCAGTTTTTTGCTCTGATTTGTAATGGCTTTAACTAATTCTGGATTAGAATGCCCCCAAACATTGCACCACATTGATGCAACTCCGTCAAGCATTTTGTTGCCTTTAGAATCAATTAACCACATTCCTTTACCTTTGGTGATTGTATCAAAGGAATCCCATTCTTTCATCTGAGTGTTTGGGTGCCAAATAGAACTTTTCAACTGATTTTGTAAGATTGCAGATCTTTATAATTAAACGATAAAGTTAATCAACCAAATATTCAGAATCTAATCTGTTGAAATCCCTCTTTATTACTGGAACAGATACTGATGTTGGAAAAACCTACATCACTGCAGGTCTGGGTGTAACATTTCGTAAGATGGGAATTGATGTAGGTGTAATGAAACCTTTTGCAGCTGGAAGAGCTCAGAAAAAAGGATACAAATCTGAAGATATTGTAATTATATCTAGGGCCGCACAAGCATGTGATCCTGAAAATTTAGTAAACCCACAATTTTTTCCAATCCCTGCATCTCCTTACACTGCTTGGAAAAATCTAAAAACAAAACCAAAAATATCTACAATATTATCTAGTTTCAAAAAACTCACAAAACTTCATGACATGATTCTTGTTGAAGGTATGGGTGGAATTATGACTCCGATTCTTAAAGATTATTACGTTACAAATCTAATCAAAGAAATGAAAATTCCTACAGTAATTGTAACGAGAAGTAAAGTTGGAACAGTTAATCACACTATCATGACTTGTAAAATGTGTGAAAAATATAAAATTCCAGTTAAAGGAATTATTATTAATAATTTTGATGCGGGGTATCCTGTAAAAGAATTAACACGAGACCTGCAAAATCTCACTGGAGTCAAAGTTTTAGGCTCAATTCCATTCATTAAAGACATGAGTAATGCATCGTTATATCGTATTTTCAAAAAGAATATTGATTTAAAATTATTATTAAAATAACTTAGATTCGTAAAATTTTGAATTTATTTGTGCCGTGAACATCACTAAATTGAGCAATCTCAAAGATAATTTTTGAAAAAGAATTATTTTCTTTAGTTAGTACAAAATATTTTTGATTTATAGAAACATTTTCTGATAAGACTACCCAAACATTCTCTCTTTCAGGTTGTATTTTCTCTAACTGAGAAATTTTCTCTTCAATGATGTTCTTGTTTGATGATTTTGGAATACAAATTAACAATGTCTTTTTGGGATCTTTTTCTAGTGTTTTAATATCTGGAATTACAATATCTATCTCTATTTCCTTATACTCTACTTTTCTTTGACTGTTAATTAGAGCATTAGTTAGTAAATAATGTAGCAATCCTGTTGCTAAAACCCCTACACTTTCATCTTTTCCTCCCAATGTGATAATTTTATCATAACAATTTTCTATAACATTATCAATTATTTCTGAGAATTTTTCCTCAGAGATTAATTTTTCAATTTTCTCTTCTGATTTTGATAAATAATCAAAGAGATATTCTTTGACTGGATTTGGTTCTTCTTGCATTATTTTGTAATAATTATTCTCCTAATATGAATAATTAATATACCTGAAAGAAGATATACTTGATTATTGATATTCTAATCATGAAACCTCAAAATATTGCTAACATTTGTTATGGCCTTCTTGGCATAGGAATTGTTGTATATGCAATAAATCATTTTACAACTGCATAGTGATTTTATTATTAAAATTAATTTTTAGATATATTATTCATTATAGATGTAACGTCTTTCACCTTTAGATTCTGTTTCAGTTTTTACATCCACTAAGACAAATTCTTTTTTTGTATGCACCATAGATTCATCGATCTCTATTTTATTTTCATGCAAGTTTTCGTATTCTTCCCATGTTAGCCTTTTTCTATTTCCTATCTCTGCTTCCAAGTTCATGTTCTTTACAATTTCTTCATATTCTGGCTGAATAACTCCACTGAATACCATTGCACTAGCCCCACTACCGTATGATCCAAATCCAACTCTTTTTCCTTCCAAATCAATTCCTTTTTGATATTCATATTCTAAACTACTTCTAAATCCCAAGTACAGTGATGCTGTATACAGATTTCCAATCATAGTAGATGCAATAAGTGAACTTGCAAGTTTTGATTCATACACTTCTTGGAATTCAGGAGTTTTTGAAAACAATTTGGTAAATTCATGGTCTTTTGCCATAAATTCTTCATCACTTAACACTGATTCAATTGTCCCACGTGGATCTTGTGGAACTGGTTCATCTAATCCTATTTCCTGCAAAATTGTCTCCCATCGTGGAAGTTGACGCCATTCATGTCTGACCATATATGCTAAGGCCTTTTTGCCCATGTTACTATATGGCAAGTGCATGTTGATGTAATCCATATGATCTAAAATTGTTTCTCCAGGTTCTATTTTGATTAGTCCTGTTGAGACTGCTTTTTTCTTATAGGCATCAAGTGCTTTTCTTACTTGAATCATGTAAAGTAAATTAGAATACTGACCATGGACTATTGGTGTCTCTTTTCCAAAAGGTCTGTAAAAATCATATTCATCTTTAATTGAAGTGGATGTAACTTTAGGATCAAAGACCATTAATCTTGGATTGTCATTAAGAAGCATTACTACTGCTCCTGCTCCTTGAGTCATTTCTCCACTAGAGCCCATATCGTATTTTGCAATATCAGATACCACAACTAATGCAGACTTTCCGTCTGCTTCATCAGCTCTAATCCAGTTTGTATTGTCATAAAGAGCATATGAACCACTTACACAAGCAAATTTGGTTTCAATACCTCCACAGTGTTCAAATGCACCTTGACCATAAACTTGCTCAAGCATTCCTATAACATACGAGTTCATTGCCTTTGATTCGTCAAATGCAGATTCAGTTGAAACGTATAATCTACCAATATCTTCTGGAGATAGTTTATTTTTTTGCATAATTCTTAAACATGCATTTGCTGCAAGACATGCTGGATCTTGATTAGCATCAACTATTGCCATTTGAGAAACTCCTAGACCCTTTTGTAATTTTACTAGATCTAAACCTCTAGCTTTTGCAAAATCAATTGCATCAACATACAATCTAGGGATGTATATTGCAATATCATCTATTCCAGCTACCATGAGCTTCGGTTTGATGGTTCACTAATAAGGATATTGAGTAAATTCTAACTAGCTAGGAAGGAAGTTTTAGTATTTTTGTACATCTTTTTTTCTAATTTGATCGCTAATTTTTTAATTTTTCTAGTTCTATTTCAAAAATCTTTTCAAATGCCTCAAATGGTTGTGCTCCAAAAATTCGGGTGGTTTTATCATCAGGACCAATAACAAAAAATGCAGGTGTCCCTGTTATGCCCAGATTTTTTGCATCTTGATTACTTGCAAGAATTGTTTGTGAATAATACCCGTTAGTCACACATTCAGACCATTCATCCATGTCTAAACCAATTTCTTTGGCAAACTTTTCAAGATTCTCAGAAGATGCCCACCCATTGTTTTCTCCAGTCCAGTTTGAATACAAAATATCATGATATTCCCAAAACAACCCTTGATCATTTGCACAATGTGCACCGTGTGATGCTCTTACAGAATCAGGTCCAATAATATTATAGTCTTTAAAAATCATTCTAACTTTTCCTGTTTCTACATAATTTTTCAAAATATCATCTTCTGTTGAATGAAAGAAAACATTGCAGAAATGACATTGATAGTCTCCAAATTCAACTAATGTAACTGGAGCCTCAGTATTCCCTAGTATTGGAGAGCCATTTTCTAAAAATGTGTCCATAGAAATTTTTGGAGGTCCTATTTCCTGAATGGTTGGAGTAGGTTCTATTACAAGTTCTACTTCATTTGACATTCCATTAAACCCTAAAAATATTACAATTATCACTATTGATGCAATTGTAGCACCAATGGCTAAAGATGGACCATGAATCAATGAACATTAAATATTTTTAATGCATTTAGTTCTTTGTGCTATGGAGAAGATGATCCTCCACTTGGTTCTCTACCTAAACTAAATATTTGTAATATTTTTGATGATTTTGAATTTTCATTCTCTGCATTTATAGTAACAGTTAGTGTTTCTCTTTTTGAATTTTCAGGGATATAAAATTCAATTTCAAGTAATCCTTTATCGTTAGTAATTCCAGATGTAGAATAAAATTCTTGATTATCTTCATCTACAACTAAAATTTCAATATTGGTATTTGGAACAAATCCTTGATTTAGATAAAAATCATTTAATCTATTGTTCTGTATCATAAATTTTAACATCTATCTGTACAAAGTCCTTATCATAAATTCTTTGTGTGTATTGAACTAAAATTGAAATGTCCTGATTCTTTTCAGTAACTACCTCCTCTTGAATATTTTCTCATCACCTAATTCTTCTTTTTCAATAGGTTCTTGACCTGGCTGTATAATTTTCTCATTAATCTCACTTATTGTGACAATTTCAATACCTGACTCATTTATCTCATCAATTAATTTCCCAACTCTATCTATCATATCTTGGTCTGTTTCAGTCGTATATGCTCCTAATTCCTCAATCGTGAACTCATATGGATGCATCATAACTACTGCAAACCCATTTTCATCTATAAACTCCTTAATTTCTTCTAAAATCAAAGAACGTTCTTGTTTATTCCATGTAACTCCATCTGGATTTAGCTTTGCAGTCTGAGTATTTGCAGGAAAGTACAAAATTTCAGAGTCTACTCCAAGATATGGTGGAGAATGATTTTCATCAATATGGCCGGTAATATGTGTAAATCCTAATTCAGCAGCAATCTCTAAGGTATTATCATCAAACAAGTTTAGAGGAGGAATGAATGTTTTTGGTGTAATTCCTAAAGTATTCTGTAATACTTCGTTTGTTTTTTCTAACAATGTTTTTTGTTCAGTTTTTCCTAAAGCTGTTAACTTTGCATTACTGTAACTATGACTGGCAATTTCAAGTGTGGAAAACTCATTTGCCAACCCTCGTTCAATGTAATTAACTAATAGAGGATCTGTTCCAAAAACACTTCCAATTATTCCAATAGTAAGATCAGCATTTTTTTGTTGGAATAACTCTATAATATCTACTTGAGGTCCACGAAGGTAGTAGTCTTGAACATCATCTAGTCTAAATGCTACACAATTACAAGTAATGATTTCTTTTGTTACTTTGGTTCCCTCTTTGAAGACTGAAATGGATTCTTCATCACCTGTGATCACAGTGTCTTTTGTTGCCCACATTTCATTTTCTTCACTGGCAACCTTGATGACAACAATTGAGTATTTGTCTACAGCAATATTTGAAAAATATACTTCCCCTCTAGCGTTTACAGTAGATTCCAATATTTTGTTATTTTTTGAATCGTATAGTTCTACAAGAAATACCCCATCTGCTTTTAACACTTTTTGTGAACTGTCTTTGTACACATTAATCTTAATAAGATTTTCAATATTGTCTGTCCACGGTGTTATAATTTCAATGTCCCCTATTACTTTAGGAAATAGATTGATTGGTTGTTCTACATAATCTAATCCTTCTGCTAGTGAAATCTCTGCAATATAGTAATCATCATTTACTATGATATTTGGTTGCAACCAAAATCTAATGGTTTTTCCTTCAGAATCAGTGTCTCCTGTTGCCCACTCTTTGTTTTCATCTGATTTTATAGACACTTTGGCCCCCTCAATTGGGGTACTTCCATCATTATAGTATACAATAAACTGCATTCCTGCTTGAAGAGGAATAGAAATTTGTAATTCTGCTTCTGACTCGTTCAAAAATAAGAAACTTTCTTCCGCATACATATCATTTACAAAAACTTCAATTGTGTATTTGTGACCTAGTGGCAATGATTTAATTTCATAAGGATTTGATTCAGGAAACTCTATTACTCTTAACAGTTCATCATTGTTATCTTGGAAAATTTTCAGTGTTGTTTGTCAAGTACTAACTCTGTCTCCATTTTCATATTTTAATTCTACATTAATGTTTCCTGTATCTTCTGCAAAAGACATTAGAACATTTTGGAAAACTAATGTGAATAATACTACAATAGATAGCAGATAAATTAATTTATTCAGTGATGTTGTTCTACTATTCATTAAATCCCTTCCTTGTTACACTTGTCCATTTTGCTTTTCTTCTCAATAATTGTTCAAACAACTGTCTTATTAGTAAAGCATCTTGAATTTGTTTAAATCCAAACATAAGGAAAATTGAATAGAGAATCAATTTTGGGTCTTCTCTCTTTATTCTAACTGCCAAACTCACCAGCATGTATTGCAAAATTATAAAAAATGACATGGAGCTTAAGACAAAAAATATGTCTCCTTCAATAATCGATAAAATCAAAGCGCCTAACATAAAAAATCCGCTAATAGGTAGCACCATCATTGATAAAATCATGTAAGGTAGTGCAATTTTTTGTAAAAACCCAAAACGAGGATTGGTTATGGCATCTTTGTGTTTAAAAACTACTTGAAGATTTCCTCTATACCATCGGTTTCTCTGTTTAACAAATTGGACTATTTTTTCTGGAGCTTCTGTATATGCCAATGATTTTGTGGTTCCTCTGATTATCTTTCCAGATTTAAGAACTTTAATTGTTGCATCAAAATCTTCTACAATGGTATCTTTATCGTATCCACCTGCATCTTTGAGAATATTTGCTTTGAATGCCCCCATAGCTCCTGGAACTATTGTGATTGCACCAAACATATCAAATGCTCTTCTAGCAATTTGTAATCCTGAAACATATTCTAATGCCTGACACCATGTAAGCCAATTTGTTTTATTTCTAACTTTGACATTACCAGCTACCCCGCCAATATCGGAAGAGCTTTCAAAAACTTTTACAATCTCTTTTAATGAATTTTTACCAGCAATAGTATCTGCATCTAAAATTGTTAAAATTTCGCCTTTTGCAAAATTTATTCCATAGTTAAGTGCAGTAGCCTTACCGCTATTTTCTTTATGTAGAATTTTTACATTGTCTCTTTGAAATTTTTTTGCAATCAACAAAGTCTTATCTGTGCTTCCATCATCAATAATGATGATTTCTTTTTTTGGATAATCTATTTCTAATACACTTTCAATTGTTTTTGCAATAACTTTTTCTTCATTGTATGCAGGAATTAAGATACTAACTAATGGAAATCTTTGTGCTGGTTTCATTGGGTCTTCTTTATTTTTACTATACAATGCCAATGGAACCATTAACATAATACTCCAAAATGTAATTGTAAATCCCCACAATATGATTGAACGATATATGGATTCCCAGAGTGTATATCCTTCAAATGCAAGTATTCCTCCAAGTGCAAATGGGAGAACTAAAAGTAGTATTGAAAAAATACCCGGAGCATGTTTTCGTGTTCTAAGTCTACTCCTGACCATCTTCTTGCATCTAAAATTTGATACAGTACCAAACTTCCTCCTATTATCATTGCACCTGCACTAAACCCTGAGATAAAATAGAAAGGAGTTACAAAAATGAACACAATAATTCCAAGTGCAATCAAAATTACTATTGGATCGTGATTTACGTTCAAAGAACTTTTTGTGGTTTTTGAAATTTGGTTATTTATTGTATTTTTATTATTTTGAAACTCTCTTTTTTCAAATTCCTGCTTGTTCCCAGAAAGTGGGTTCTGACATGTATCATGATGCCACAAACTCTGAATTCTAGTAGATTTTTCATCTAATTTTATTTCGTTATTACATGTAGCACATTTTATTAGGTTGGGATTTAGAAAAACTGATTTATCTTTTTTTAGAATTTGTTGATGTGAAATAACTGTTTGATCTGTAATTTCTGAAATTTTTAGCCCTAAAATTCTTCAAGATATAATTTATCTGAATTAATGAACTCTTTGTCTACTTTGATTCTTTTTAGAATGTACTGATTTCGCCCTTGATCTCCTTTAGATTGTTCTATGGCATCTGCTAATTTACTAATCAGGAAATTCTTGTCCAATTTTTATAATTGATAATACCTATTTTGTGATTATATGTGAGTTCGTCATCAAAATTTTCTTTCCAGTCTATTTTTTTGAGTAAAATGAAACTAAATTAACAAATTTGGTTTAATTTGACATTTGTTTTAGTTCTATCGTTTAATCTCATAATATTCAACTGTATGAGTAAACTGTCTGTTAGAATCAACCTCATTCCAGAATTTTTCTTCGTCAATCTCTTTTCCTTCTGAAATCCACACATTTAGAATTTTTTGCATAAACAGTTGAGTACTTTCATCAATTTGTGGTCTAACACCTGTATCTTTTTCAATTTTATCCCGATCTTCTGAGAATTTTTTTAATAATTCTTTGAGGTTTTTACCGTTAATCTGGGCAGCTTTGTTTATCTTTGCAGATTGTACATCTTTTCGGAAATTAGATAAAAACCCCATAATTAGATTTAAGAACTAATCTAAATAAATGTGCAAATGCCCAATTTATTTTAAAATTTGTAATATCGATGACAGACATGGTCTTAAGTTGTATTTTGTTGTATTAGGAGATATAATGATAGGTAGATCAAAGATACGAACACCAGAACAAAGATCAAAAAAGATGTTAAATGAAGAAAGGACGATTATGAATTTAAAATTGGCAGTAAAAAAAGAAGAGTTCAAAAAGAATACAAAAACAAAACCTCGATTCCATGAAGAATATATCAAAGTCGATATCAAAGATAGACCGCCACACGATTGCTGGCTGTCTACCTTGAATGTTGATGTGTAAACTAATCTAAGTAAATGGGCAAATACCACATTTATTTTTGAAAATGATTAACCCCGCAAACATTTTAGGCTAAACAGATGTACGCCATCCAAAAATTCCAACACCATTCCATGAATTAAGACCTTCTACTGTTTTTGCAGTTGTCTCAAGAACATAGGAACTATCTGGAGTTTTTACTTCCAAAGATACATGATTGACTTGTTTAGGATTTGTTGGATTGTCTGAATCAAAGTAAAGCATATTCATTTTCCAGTCTTTAGTGTAAGATGATGATCTGATCATATCTGCAATTAGTATGACTGTGTCCTCACAGTCTCCACCACCTCTTACCAACGTCTCTACTGCAAACCTTGGGTCTTCTCTAATGTCTGTGGAATAAATTGTAATCTGAGAAGTGATAAACCACACTTCATAGATAAAATTGCCCTCGCTTGAAGAGTTGTCATAGATTTCATCAATTACTTTGGTAAAACTTCCCTTAACAAAACTTGAAAATTCTCCAACCTTTTGAGTTCTGCCGTCAGGGTATTTGATTACTTGTGTGGGAACATAGGAGTATTGAACATAAGTTTCGTATGTTTCAATTGGAACAACCCAATTGTACTGGTTTCCCTTTGAATCAAACAATTTGAGCTTTACTTCTTCTTTGGTTATTGTTGTTTGGGGAACTTTACTTTGTTTATCTATTTCTTGTTGATAATCATCAATTTTTTGTTGATAGTCATCAATTGCTTTGTTGTATAATTCAACACCTTCGACATAGGTTTTAACCTCTTCAACGTAATTTTCATATGATTCTCTTAACCCTTTGACTTGATTTTTCAGTTCTTTGTTATCCTGTTTCAGTCCTCTGTTTTCATCCTTCAATATTTCTAGACTTTTATTAGATTCAAGTAATTGTGATTTGTAATAATTTATTGTATCGTGAGCCCATGTTTTGTAGATTTCCATAAATTCTTTATATGATTCAACATACCGTTTCCATTTTTCTACATATTCATCCCCATTTGCTATTGTTGGAGTAAAAATTATCAAAACAAATACTGTTGCGATAATTATTACAGGTTTCAATTTAATGACCAGAAAGTAGCATGAAGATCTTTCCAATTGGTTCCATCATTTAATGTAAAGTCTACATATACATCATGAATATAAGATTCGAAAAATTTGGTTTCTTGAATTCTATACCCTGTAATTTTTTCCCCAGAATTATCTTTCCATGAGAAAAAATCATCTCTTGTAACATCATACTCAGTAGAAAGTCTCTTTCTCCCAGCATCATCATGAACCCTAAGTTCTAGATGTCCCTCGGCTTTAGTATATTCTGCATTTTTATTTGTAAGAATTAATGCTTAATTTAAGACACTGATTTGGAATATTTTTTAAATTATTCAACACGTGCAGTTCAGGCGTTGGGTTAGTTTTCATGCTTGAATATGTACAAAATAATGTGCCTAATTACTCTTGCATAAATTTTGGCGCACAAAACAGCTCGTTATTTTTCATAAATGCTGGTTTACTAGCACGCGCGTAGGTGCCAAAAACAAAATACTTCCTGTACCATCTGACAGGTACTTGGCGATCACCTGCAGCGCTATTGCCGTCTTGCCCAGGCCTGTCGGCAAAACAACCAGACAGTTTTTAGACATCGCATGTTGCGCAAGATTTGTCTGGTACGATCTTTTCTCTATCGTATCTTTGCGTATGTAATCCTGCTCGACGTATTCTGTCAATGCATTACTTGTCAGCTGGAGTGGACCCCATAAAATGAGAACGCTTTTTGCATGATCATCCATACAGTCCCCCTCATTTATTCTTCATCTCCCACTGTGATGCAAACTCTACAGGCGTCACGTATCCTATGGCAGAATGAATTCTTTCTTGGTTGTAATCTGCGAAAGCATCTGCCAGGATCTTTTCGGCTTCCTGATAACTGGCAAATTCATGCCGCCACAGATATTCCTTTTTGAGAGTCCTGTGGAACGATTCCACACGGCCCCATGAGTTTGCAAGGTTCCAAGACGCCGAAGTGGTGTTGGCCAGAGCGTTTGCAGACTACAACAACGACAGGATACACTCGGCTCTTGGGTATGTCACCCCCAATGAGTTTGCTCGCAAAGTGGAGGGTGGGAATAAATGAGGGCTGAAATCATTCGGAAAAAGATGCAAAAAACGGTACTAAAACAAGGGGTCCAGATCAGTGTGCTTATATGAGACAAACTAAGGTTGAACCGGTTCAAAAACTGTCAGAGGTGTTCTGGGTCACCTAACTTATTACTTTCATGTATCCTGTAGTAATCGGTTACCCATAATCTCTACTGTTAACTCTTCAAGTGGTTTCCTCAAAATGGATCGGGTGTTAACCTAGAGTGGTTGTCAGATGCCAATCTGTGGCAGTGACCTAGAACATCGTCGGATCCCGTGACTTCGTGAGCATATTTGAGATTATTGATCTTGGCAGTTTTACGTTTTCATTTTTTTTACGATTCTATCTGCTCTCCTTACCAAAATTAGCTCAACTATCACTAATCCACACAAAAGGAGTCCCACGCTGAGAAAATAAACGAACTCAACATATGCACAATACCCAACTTTTTCACAGTCACAATTAAAATGGTAATCTGCACAGCCAGCAGCAGATGTTACTACATCAAAGAAAAAAGATAGCATTGTATAAAGGATGACAATTATGATGGGAATAATGATCAGTGTAATCCGTACCATAAATAATTTACCCAAATTGAAACTTAAAAACAGTTCTATAATAGGCTCTGTGAAGTTATCGGGATCTGGAACGGGATCTTCTTCAGCGGATCATGCATAATAGTACACGAGTGTCACTCCTTGCTTGATTTCGGCGAAAAGATGAACGTCGCGGCAGAACCGGCAATGCCGGAAAGGATGGCGATCAGTGCTATGGAGCCATCGCCCAACGTGACAAGAAGCGACAAGCGCGTAAGACACTGAAAGCGTTTGGCGCAATGCGTTTGGATCAAGCAGGATCACTTTCGTAAGGACATACAACAAGTATGATGCATCACAATCGTCAAGAACCACCCAATTAGGCAGTTTAGCGATAGGCATATTTGTGTCCTAACCTTTTTTCTTATTATGATTAACTCCAAATATTACAAGCTTGTGGGATGGGGGCTCACAGCATCATCACTTTACTTTCTGTGGCAGCTTTTTCCGATAGTAGGCATCATACTGTTCAACCTCGTGACGAACGGATCGCTTTGGTTTGACGGCCGCAACATATGGGAGACCGGCAACGACGCATGGGGTGAGCTTTTTGTCATTAGGATGCCCCTTGGCACGGCGTTGTTGGGGGGAGGCATACTGGTGCTGATGAGACCAAGGAAAAAAGCGTAAACCACCGGACTTGCACCTATAGTGACACACATGCATGAACTCTGAACATATGGAAAAATATCCTCGTCGTAATCATGGTGATAGATCAACCTCTTTGGAAACGTGTGCTTCGGTACGCGTTTCGGCTCAGCGTGACTCAAGCATGTGCCAGTAGAATGCGATCCATTCCTGATAAAAATTCAGTTTTGCTTGCGCCACATCATGATGCAGGTATGCAGTATGACAAACCTTGCCATCTTCCCAGTACTTCCAATCTGGCCGCGGATCTTGCAATGTATTACCGGGTATCGTATCTCCCGCTCTACGGAATTGTTCGTAGGCTCCATACCCTCGTGTATAGTAGCGGCCACTTCAATCCGATCACTTGAAGCCCGAGTTTGCCATGTTTGATGCCCTTCCCCACCTGCGCCGCTCCCGTCACGTAAAGGCAATGAGCCCTGCACGCAGACACATGTTATGATAAAACAGCCTGCATGTGGTTTCCTGTGGTGAAAAACCTAACAAACCCCATGAAAAACATCTCCCAAGGCTCGTTTGAAGGGCCACCAAATCCGAGTGCCGCGATAGCTAGTCCAACCCTTCCACCTCTCCCCATTCGTGGTCGCAGTACCGGCATCGCCAGCTGCGCGTATCTGGAGGAATACAGCACCCGCCCAACGCCACCTTGCCCGAGTCCACGTCCTTCTCCCAATCTGAACTAAGATACCATTAGACTATCTCCGCCACCTTGGCGCTCCCGCACTCTGGACATTTCTGGAGCATCTGTACGTGTGTGGCGCGACAGATAATAAAGACTCTCCCACGGATCAGTCCCAAATCAGGCCGGGCCCAAGTAAAACACGCTTGACGGAATGGTATTCTGATTCAGTCCCATCATGTTTGAGAACCCTGGTGTGCAATCATACTTGATGAGTGTGATTGCTTCGGATCCGGCCGCCGAAACGATAAAAGAATCAACGAAAAACCAACGAAAAATAATCTTTATGATACGCTTAAACTTAGGCGAATCTAATTTCCGTACAATAGAACAGCACTACTCGGATCTAGTTTGAATGCATGTAAAAACATACTCGTCGTAATCTCGGTGATGGATCGACCCCTATGTCAGAAGTTGAAAATGTGCTCCGTAAATGGTTTTTTTGCTCATAATCTCATAATCTAATTGACATTATTTTTTGACATACGACGCTAAATGTTCAAAACTTAACCAGTTAACATGTCAAACCAGAAAAATGAACAAAGTTTCCGGGACATCGTTACGAAAGAAGAATTCAAGGTCTTGCATGACGCGTTGGAATATGTAAATATACCATTTTCAATAAAGTATAACGCCCTGTACGATCTCAAGGATGCCTCTGGTTTTGTTACACATGTGCAAGACCGGATCGACTGCCAACAAGGCCGTGGCAGATCTGTCAGTCATGCTCAAAGATGACAAGAACATCTGCATCCCGACATCTCAGTGGCTGTTAGGGATGATAAGTGCAATAGGTTCAGACAGGATGGACACCCTGTGCAGACGCATGTTAAATAATACAGTCAAGAACGGATTAGGTCTTGAGAAGAAGACAGGTCACATACTGGCCATAGACAAACACCTGATCCCGTTTACAGGCGCAGACAGGCACAATGACAGCCTTGTAATCAGTGGCAAGCCCAAGGGCGGAACATCCAGGTTCGAGACGTACGCCACAATGCAGGCAGTCACAGAAGAACAGCTGCCTACAATAGCGGTCGTACACGTTACAGAGCATGTGACCAAGGTCAAATTTGTGCGTAAATTACTCTCAGAGGCGCTCAAACAGGGGTTCAAAAAGCCAGTGCTTTTCATGGATAGGGAGTTTGCCAATGTAGAGATGATGCGTTTTCTGAACGGGCGTGGTGAGAGGTTCCTGATGGCAGTAAGCAAGACGCCGGGAATCAAAAATGCCGTCGCAGAGTTTCGCTGTGGCAAAAGAAAGGCAGTATCAAAGTATGAGATGAGATCCAGTAACGGAACAGTGTTCAGGTTTAATTTGGTAATAAAGAAGCGTCTCAAGGAAACAAAGGATGGGAGAAAATGGAAGTATCTGACGTATGCCACAAATTTGGAACGCCAGTACATAAAACGAACCATCAAAGATATTCCAGAGGAGTACAAAAAGCGATGGCGTATAGGGGCGAAGGCCACGTAACTAGGTTACGAATAAAGGCCCTCGTTACCCTCCTATCTGAGATCTATTTGCCCACTACACCAAGTGAAACGCAAATGATCTCGTACATGGCATGTCTTGCAGACCGAGAGTTTCGCTGCCATTCATACCGTCAGCATGTCTCATACCTACAGACACATCAAGGAACATTACACATGTACGGATTAAAAACTGTTCCCTCAAAATCCTGTCTGCATCATGCGGCCACTATAATGGCAGATTATGATTGGCTGCACGAGATAATAGAAAGGCAGGCAGTATCTTATGCGCACGGATCACTGCTGGGCGACTCCACCGTGGTTGCCATAATTAGGTATGCTGAGTGGGAGGATGCCAAGAGAGGCGTCATCTCTAGGCGCGAATTCGTCAAACTGCACATAGTTACTGACGTAAAGGGGAGAAAGATCGCATCCTGTGCAGTTATCTGGGGATGGGTGCATGATTCGCCGGCGTTTCAGGAGATGATCAAAAAGGTTCCTGATGGCGCAGGATGCGTAATGCTTGATGCAGGATACGATGCAAACGAGAACTACAGGATGATCCGCAATACCGGCAGGAGGCCTGTGATCTGCACCCGCAAGAACCATGTGGTAAATGGATTCGGTCCAAGGGCAGAGATGCTCAGGTGGCAGGAAAAACCCTGAAGAGTTTGAAGATACGTACCACCAGCGCAGCATAGTAGAATTAGTGTTCTCGTCACTCAAGTGCAGGTTTACTGCAGTTGTTCGCGCAAAGAAACCGGCAACGCAAAGACTGCGGCTGTTTTTCAGATGCATCTGTTACAGCTTAATGAAATGTGATACTCTAATCCTTAGGTTTAATCATTTTCTTATCTCAAGCTAAAATTGAAACATTCATGTAACCAACTCATCCTAAAACAGATCATTTTGTAAACATTTGATGATAGTATGGATCTAACAATAACATCTATCAAATCATTTCTATGATTCATAAAGAACTAACAGACAAACAGTGGAAATCAATTATACCACATTTACCAAAACCTGCAAGAACAGGCAGACCAAGATGTGATGATAGAACAACAATTAATGGAATTCTATTTGTTCTAACTGTTGGATGCAGATGGGAAGAATTACCAGAAAAGTATGGTTCCAAATCAACTACACATCTACGATTACAAGACTGGCAGCAAAAAGGAGTATGGAAAAAGATTCTTTCTGGAATAATGAAATCAGCTTACAAACAAAACAAGATTAATCTGCAAAAGATATCAGTTGATTCATCATCAATTTCCAATAAAAAAGGGGCAACGTAACTGGATATGATGGTTTCAAGAAGATTCTAGGTACAAAAATACATGTTGCCGTAGATAGTAATGGATTGCCAATATCAATTGTATGCAGTCCTGCAAATCAACATGATAGTACGAAATTCATCGATGTCATGGAATCAATTTCAGATTTTGTAGATGATTCTATGATAGAAGAGATCGTATCAGTGTATGCAGACAAGGGCTATGATGCAAAATACATCAGGAATTATCTGAGAAATCATTCTATCAGATGCTGCATTCCATACAGGAATAATTCCAAATTCATCGTACCAAATAACATGCAGAACAATTACAACAAGACAAGGTTTGTTGTTGAGAGATTCTTTGCATGGTTGAAGAATGGATTTCATAGAACAAGAATCAGATATGAGAAGAACTGTGATAATTATCTTGGGTTTGTGTATTTGGCATCAATTATGATGTACTGGAGAGTTTTAGGATAAGTTGAACATGATATATCTCCCAGTTTCCAGGTTTGTACACCCGCATGCGATTTTTTGTGAGCGCCATAACCGATTTGCCAAGGAAGACATGATCTCCATCATTTGATACAAAGTGGATCTTTCTAGTTTCTGACATCTTCATTGCCTTTGCCAATATTGTTATGTCTTTTCCTTTCAGCATCTCTTTTTTTAGAATTCTAAGTGCGTCCCTCTTTGCTTCGATCGTCTCTAATCCGTTTATATCTTTGTTCTTCTTGAACAGCAATGTTTTTTTCCTTGTTAACCAGTTCTGTGACATGGCGTGCTCTGGGTTTGAAACCAATGTGCTCAGTATGTTCTCTATCTTTTCAGAGTAGCTTTTCCATTCATCTGTATCTATTATCTCATACTTTTCTCTTAGGGTCTTCACAGCTCTTTCTATCATGGATCCTACTCCTGATCCTCCTATAGATTCGTTTCTGGCCCTTCCTTTGGATTTTTTTTCTTTCAGTCTTATTTCGATTTGACTGGCTACCTCTTTTGATACTGCCTGGTTCTTCCCTTTGACGAATTTGCGTACATGCGGTGTAAATTTTATGTCATGACTCAGCCCTACCTCGTCCATTATCACGTAAAGGAGAACACTAGTGTCAAACATTACAGTAATCTGATCTACATCAGCGCCGTCAGCAGACTGAACATCTGGATTGTGATTATCATTCATGCCATCACAATTTACACGTTATACAGCCACAGATTTCTGACATTTTCTTTTTCCACGCATGACTTTGAATTCCGAATAACCATATCTTGTATTCCTCGCAGATCCTCACATTCGCTTAATTTTAGACTTTCGCTCATGATAGTGTGAATGCATGTAAAAACACTCTCGTCGTAAACCCCATAACGGATCGACCTCCTTGCATACGTGCTTCGCGCACTTTATCTTGAATGGAGCAACCCGAGTTGTTGCGTTCCTGTGCTTCGCGCACTGAATAGGTGATTGCATCTTCCGATCCACCAGAAACAATCCGCAAAAAGGTGATAAAAAGATGAAAAATATGGGGATGGACATCAGCAAGAGGACCTGACCTGTTCACGTTCATACGTTACCCTGGCATGGAGCCTACCAACAGCGAGTCCGAACGCATGTTGCGCAAGGTGGCGATACGCCGCAAAATACGCCAAAAGATGGTTAACCGTCGGAGGGAAGATCATGTTCTGCACCATAATGACATGCATGCTCACGTGGGAGATTTGGGGCTGAACTGGTTTGAAAAGCTGTCAGAAGCATTCTGGGCGACCTAACCTATTACGGTTAATTCATCGCAGCAACTATATTCGGGTATTTTTCATGTGTTCACATATTGAGAATTCAATAAAAATTTAATAGAATAATATAGTTCTAATTAACGATGACTGCATCAACGATAAAATTTTCAGCGTTAGAAACTAATGACATATTTGAAAAAGATCAAAAAGAACACATTATACAAAAACTAAATGAATGTTTTGGACAACCCTCTGTCTTCGAAAATAAATCAGGGAATACCAGTATTTCTGGTCATACAAACTGGATTCTGGAAAAGAAACATGTTTGGAAAGTTGATGACTTTGAAATATTTTTAAAATACATTGACGATAAACAAAATGAACCAGATCAGAGAAACTTTGCTCAAGTTTTCAAAAGCAAAATCCAACAAGTGTACCTAGTGGGATTAGAATGTAATGAACTGCCGTATTTTCAATTACTGATATATGTCCAATTATCTCTCGAGTCTGAACAATCTGCAATCACTGACTCCGCCAAATTAATTGTTCCATTTCAATTGTATTTACAAAGTCTCAACGGTTTATCCAACCAAGTTTATGAAATGTCTAGAATTAAACCTAGATTTCATATGCATCATGTTATCAATTCTGAGGATGACCTACAAGAAGGTACAAAATCCGTACGAGAGTTGTTATCACTTCAGTACCAAAATAAAAAATTTAGATTACGTTCTACACAACATAGTAAAAAATTACGCGAATTATCTCTCTTGCAGGTTTTTAGTTTACCGACTGTTTTATCTGCAATAAATTTTGACGGTGGTGTGCTTTCTTTCATTACCCATTATGAACAATTTGGAGGTGGCGGAGAATTACAAACATGTGGCGTAACAATCACGCACGAATATCAAATTAGTGTATGTCTCCCAAAATTTGATAGTCAAGGAATAGAAAAAGAAATTAAAATGTTTGGTCCTAATTTGGAAACATTTTTCTCTGTCACTAGTGCAATGAATATTCACTTGTTTGTTACTGGCATATTTACATGGTTATCGTATTTTGAAATTGTTAGGAACAAGTTGTCCGAAGAACTTGAATCTCAAAGAAAACAAATACAGCATATGCTAAATGAAAATAACACTTCCCAGATCACTGATTTTCAAAACGGTATATCTGCTTTACAAGGTAACTATGCAAGCATGGGCATACTTCTCAATTCAACCAAAAACAAAGTTATAGATCAGATTGATGAAATGAGTTCTAGAAGAGGAATATTTGGAATATCTGAAATTCCAATACCTCCAAAACCAGATAACTTTGCTGGGGTTCTAATAAATCGTGTTGGGGAACAAGCGTATTTTGAACTTGTTGCAAATATGATCAAAAATCATTTTTCTGCGATTGCTGAGAAACTTGACTCGACGGATAAACCCATAAACAAAATGACTGATTACATTTACAATCAAACTAGTTTAAAGTTACAAAAAACAGTGCAAACTAATTCTATTATAGAAATTCTTCTTGCCATTGTTATCGGTATTTTCACTTTTGTATCTGTAAAGGGTTTTTTTGGGATCTGAATCTGATTTTAAATATATTGTAAATGGTTTTGGGAAGTTATGATAACCTATTTTCTCCTGTGAAGTCTAGCGACCCAAGAAATTCTAAAAAATCACGTTCTATGCCTGTATTCTACTAATTATACTGGTACTTTCAGGATTGGATCGATCAAATAGACTAGAAGATTTCAATTTTTTCATTCGGCTATACAGAATAACAGCATTTCAAACTCTGCCCAAATTAATCATGCTTGCCGAGCGATGTTTCAATAATGCCGAAGAACTTGCCAAGTCAATCCAGATTCTGATCGATACCGGACAGCTCCTGCCGGTCAAGCAGATGGATTACATGATTCCATAATCGGGGTTTTTTACACCGGCGTTCAAGATTGTTTTTATGTACGCCCGCTGCTCGCGCATTTTTTCACGCCGCATCCGATTCGTGCGCGTCAGCTCCACACGTTACTTGGATTTACACGGCAGTTACCTGCAGTCTCGTGCCTGTAATGCAGGCAAAAGACACAAGCTCTACACCGCTTGGATTTGCACAACAGTTGTCAGGCCCAAAGTCAATGACGCGTGCAAAGTGAGTGGATCTTAATGGCCGGTACTACGCGTACCGTAGGTGGGTCTCTTGCCGCCTATCCTCTGCACTGCTTGCACGGTTGCCGGATCCAGACCGATCTCCCTTGCTTTGGGTTTGTGATACCCATGCGTCTTGATATTCCGGCATAGCGCAGTGATCTGCGCAGGCTCATCTTTTCACACAGTTCTCTGACGGCACTCAATCTCTGCCTTCCTCCCAAGTTTTTTTTAAAATGTCGTTGGCAATGGTCAGCTCGCCTATCAGTCTCTTGTAATCCTCCCCTCTCTTTTTCATGGTCTTGATTGGATCCTTCTTTCCTGACTGACTCAGGCCTGCTTTGCCGGACTCCATGAATCTCTGTTTCCAGTTATGAAACGTCTGTGGGTGAATATTGTGCTTGCGGCACAGTTCTACCGTGCATGCTGGCTCTGATCGATTCCAGTACAATCTGGATCTTTTGCTCTGGTGTAAATTTGCTCTTTACCATGATATTTGTCCTCCAGTGTTGGGTCTAATGTATATGGATGCAAGTGTTCTCCTTCTAGAGGGGTCCCCACCAAGGAACAGTCAAAACAAATTTTTTGTTCATTGCCTATGTCTAAATCGCAATATGAACAGTTTGTCATATGATAAAGAAAAAATTTTACGTATAAAGATCAAAAACAAGTACAAGTTCTAAATTCATTGCCTAATGTATCTTTTCTTTTCGTTTGAGTGTTCAACATATACCATATTTTTCAGAGATGATGGTCAGATCATACATTTGTTCTAAATGTTGATATGAATTTTTCGTTGTTGGTATAGATGCAAAAATTAACCAAGATTTGTCTGCAGAATCCTTATGAATCCTCTATCGATTAGACTATCTACAGATGACTCATTAATACATGCCGGTAAATTTCTAGGAGACTGCATAAGAATCTTGAATTCTCTACATTGAATGTTTTCTAATGTTATCCCTGACTCAAATTGCTTTTTAGGTGACATAATTTCCATTGGAATGTCGTATTGACTAGTAGGAATATTCCCAATAGGTGTTTGGTATTTGGCAAGAATGTCTGTCATGTCATAAATTATAGCTTTAGTAATCTGCCCCAGATTATGGAAATTTTCACCCTTTAGAAAAGGGATATGATATCTCTTAAAAGTGTCATATGTGCCCAATCGTGTAATTTGTAGTGACTTGTTTATCTCATCAGCTACAGGATCATCATCTACAGGTTTGTACACGGGAGGATATGGACGATTATAATCTACGTTAAAAATAGTATTCAAAGAATATACATAGATTTCAAAAGGCTTATCATCTCTTAAAAAATCATTGGGAAGATCCAATACAATATACCCATCATCAAAGGCATTGATTTTGTAGTCTACGTTACCATAACTTGCACAAAATTGGATCAAAGTAGCATTTACAATAGTATGGTTAAGGTATACAACATAACTGGAAGGACAGTAAGATATTCTATCAATCTTACCTTGAGTATATGATGTTGGTTTACGCGTAGGAAACGGTTCTGAGGGTTCAAGTCCTAAATCATTGTGACCCTGAATGCATGAAACAGAATTATGCGAGTACGAGATCTGACGTACTGGTTTGTCCCAAGTAAATTGAATTATTCGTGAGTTGTCTGTCTGAGATAGCTGACTGGCAGTAATGCCTGCATTATGGGAATCTATAGTACTGCCGTTGATAGTGTATTCGTCATAATTACAGGATTTAATATAATCAAACCGTTCCATAAGATCGAATGGTTCCTTTGAGACAGTCATGGTCAGAGTGCCGGGCTGATCAGCAGACAGGAAGATGTCAAAAGTTCCATACTCATCATCATTGCACAAGGCCACAAAGTCGCCTGTAGACATCTCGTAATCTGTGACGCCAAATTCGGTATAAACACCATAAATCTCGTCATAGTAGAGTGCCTGCTTGCAGATTTCGTCTGCATTATACATCATCACCCAATTTTCGAATAAGCATTGCTCATAGTAGACTGCCTGCTTGCAGATTTCGTCTGCATTCTCACCAAAGGATAGTGGGATGATGCCACACAGTAGTACAAGCAACGATATACATAAAATTTTAATCATTTCAGTATTTCTCCAGAGACATAACAATTCTTGATACGTATTGTTAAAAAAGATATATGTTCACGTCGTGCCTAGAAAAACAGGAAATACTCTCAAAGCACATCAAATTCGTCATTTAAGGTTGTATGCAGAGATTTCGGGGCCTATATACATAAGTACACAACAACAAAAATCATAAAAAATATATTAAATACAGTCATCAATATGCCTACAAACTAAAGGAAACCGAAGCAACATGACGAAATAAACACAGGTGTGTACTCAAATATGTAAGCCCCTAAAATGCGGGCAGAAAACGTTTCTAAATTATCTTGTACGTCATGTTGGTACTGTTTACAGGACTATGCTTAATGTGGTATTAACGTAACAGAATTTGACAGGTTAACCACATTACAATACGAGTCGTACTATGACGAGTGGAACATACGTTGATTCTGACAGCAAACATCACGAACAGTGTCTGCTGGCAGGGAGTTTTCCAGGTTATCCGTATTCACAGAATGATTCAAACCGTACAGTTAATGTTATTGAAAACATTTTGTGCACTTTTTCTGCTCCGTGACAAGCGTGTTGCAGTTCAGACACCTTACCCGTACAGCTCTCAACTGTCTCGGCCTGTATATCTTCACGGTGTCCTCGTCCATGCGTACCGGTTTTTCCTCAGTCCAGCACGAATGGCACAGTAGGGTGCTCCATCTCCATGTAATCGTACAGTACGGCATAGTCGCTTTCGTGCCTGCACATTTTGAGGGTCGTGCGGTATTCGTGCAGTATTTTTTGAACCCTATTAACTGACATACAATACGTATACGATTTCTATAAAAGACCTAAAAATTGTAGTAGTTGCGTAGCCGACACGCCTGGATCTAGTCCGTGTCGTCAGAATCCTTAAACTTGTCTAAATCTTCAAGTTTGTCTAAATCTTCAAGTTTGTCTAAATCTTCAAGTTTGTCTAAATCTTCAAGTTTGTCAGCTATTTTTTCCTTGGTGTCGATGGGCAGTGAGTTAATTATAGATACCACGTAATCGAGTTTTTGAGACAGTTTTTTTACGATATCGTTGTTAGTTTCTTCCGTCATATTTTTTTCTGTTTTGGACTGTTTTGATGATTTTACCTGCGCCTCCAGCTCCTTTATGCGGGCGTCCTGACTGGCAGGATCCTTTGCCGTGTTCAGGACACTTTCCACCTTTGAGAATATGTTGATGCGTGAGGACGCCTTGGCGTATTCTGCACGTAATTCCTTCGGATACAACACGGCCGACTTTTCATACGAGTCCTTCGGTGCGTGTCCGAGCACGTGATCTGCCGCATACTGTGCGCATTTGCTTGCCATAAGCGTGCTTTTTAAAAGGTCGCGTACCTCGTGTGCCCTAATCTTGTATACCCTATGCGACACTTTTTTCTGTATTCCCGCACGAACGGCCACCTGTGAAAAGCACGTCGATAGCCATATTGAAGATATAGGCCTGTTTCTCGTTGTCATGAACAGTGGTTTTGCAATATCTTGCTTGCCGTGCTTTGTCTCCTTCCATGTCAGGTATTCCTGTAGTTGTGCGATGGCATCACGCTCAAGGAACGTCGTGTACCGCACACCAGTCTTGACACGGACAGTTTTGATTGGAACGGGACACAAATCAAGGCTCCATGAATTATGGTCGTCTGTCTTGAAATACTTGACTATCTGTCGATACCCCTCGTAGTTGAACCTGTCCGTAAGTGTACTGGAGTCCATGCCAGATTGAAGCTTTATGATCATGATCGTCTTCATCTTTATTCCAGGAGTTCCTGTTTGCAACATCTTGTAAAAGTCCTCAAGGGTCATGGGGTCATCATCTAGCGTACTGTCTGCCTGTTTTTTCTTGACCTTTGGAATATCAAGTGGAATATCATTCACTTTAAAGTACGACTTTATGGCGGTGCGTATGTTGGTTTGTACACTACTGGACATTTGTACTATATGTGCATCTGTCACATACTCACGTATAACGCGTTGTGCAGTCTTTGTGCCATGTTCTGACTCTGTACAATAGTGCAACAACTCTTCCACATTTGCAAACGACTTTGTAATAGGCGGCCGCGTTATCTGCCCATCTGACATTACAGTCTTGTGCGAGGGGAACTGCCTGCATGGCAACCATCCGTTTAATCTGGAAAGTGCATTCAAATACAACTTTCTGGTATCTGACGGTGAGACCGTGTTCTTCAAGTTGGAGTCATTTAACTGAGTGCACCAGAACTTTACGGATTCCAGATTCAAGACCTGATCGTGTGGCGAGACTCTTTGGAGTATCCCGATTGAGCACGCGTGCATCAGACCACGGGTGATATGGTTTTTTTCAATATTCTTGAAATGATTGCGTGTTACGTACCCCTCAGAGGGCATTATTTTCAATACCTCGACGAACCTTGGACGCGTATCGAGATCGGCAGGTGTCACGGTGCGTATCACCTTGTAGTATGTTGTCATATAATCAATACTCCATTACTATAAAAGGCCAACAAAAGCCCCCTGCAAAGAAGATTTTCATATGTGGCAATATTAGCTAGGTGATAATGTATTTTTGTAAAAAAAACAAAAAAAGTTTATCAAATCAGTGTTTCAAAAAAAGATTTTATATCCTTTGAAGAAGATTGGGATCATGATTGGGCAAAGGATTTTAGAAAATTAATTGTAAAAAAACACAAACCACTTTTTAAGAAAACCAAAAAAGGTATCTATTATCTTACAAAATCTGCGCAGGAGGATCTTTATAGATACTTTAGTGAATGTGATTTTAACACACTAAATATTCACAATAGAAACTTTCTGGCATATAGATTAAAATTACTTAGTCCTGCTGAATTTAAAAGAAATAATACAGAAATTGCTAAACTCTTTGATTTTATGTTCTATGGAATAATTAATGATCATAAATCATTCAAAAAACAAATCATTGAACACTATATGATGGCACTTCACCAAACTAAGTTTATAGTTTAGATTCTAATCTTTTGGATAATTCTCCGACAATAAATTCTAGATTCATAATTTTTCTGTCTTGATCTGTTTCTAATTCCTTAATCTTTTTTTGTTGATTCTCATTTGTAATTCTTAATTTCTCTGCATCATCAAATATTAATTCAGGAATTGCTTTCTCAAATTCTGCAAACAATTGTTCTTTTGTTGGTTTAAAGTAATGCTTCTCTAAATAATTTGAATGATCCATTAACATCTCACCAATGGTTTGAGAAACATTAGGATTTAATTTCATTATAGTATTGAATCTCTTTCTAAATCCACCTGTTGCAGATAAATCATAGTTCTTTGTATTCACCTTTGTTCTCTTAATTTCTGATTTCTCGATAAGCTCTCTAAACACTGAAGATACTGATGTACTGTGCATGGGTTTTACTCTCAAAAACATTAATTCATCAGAATTTACAAAAACATAAGATTCTGGGTTTAACTTTTCACCTTGTTTTTCACGCCATTCAAAATACTGTTTTAATTCATTAGTTGCGTTTTCATGCAAAAATGAGTACATTTCATGCAAAGAACCCTCGTAAAGTTTTAGAGATAAACAACCATTTCCAATAGATTCAAGGTGTTTCATTTTTAGATCGGCTATGGCTTGAGGTCTAGCTCCTGTTGAGGAAAATAGGTAAACTAAGGCTCTTTGTTTTTGAGTTGAACAACCTCTAATCATAGAATTAATTTCCTTACTCGTAATTGGTCTGTCTCCTGCTCGTTTTACCCTCTCACCATAAAGTGATCTAATCTTTCTCTTGTTGAATTTTCTATCACTCATCTCAAAGAATTTGAAAATTCCTGCAAAGTAAATTGGCATTGAATTTGCACTAACTCTTTGTTTCAGGTATAGAGCATAATCAACAAGTAAATCAGTTAATTCCGTTTTTTCTAAAAATAGTAATGCTTCATAATCCTTGTTTGACCATCTAACAAATTTTTCTAATTCATAAAGATAGGATTGTTTGGTTGCTTCTGATCTACATGAAGCCTCAAAGAGAACTAAACATCTAGGCTTTTCGTCCATACTATATTCGAATCAAAATAGTAAATAAATGGGAATATAGGTCAAACTAATCTAAATAAATGGGACTGTTATACAGAATTTATGAAGAAAGTTTTCATTAATGGTTACGGATCCATTGGTAGTAGAATTACTTCTTTTCTTAAAGATGATCCAGAGGTTACAGTTATTGGAGTAGGTAAATACACTCCTGATGATAAAGTAGAGATTGCCATTTCTTGCGGTTTGAATGTCTATGTTCCAGAAAAAAAGATGGGTGATTTTTCAAATTATAAAATTGCAGGAACTATAGAGTCTGTACTTGATGATTGTGATTTAGTAATTGATGCTTCTCCTGGCGGATTTGGTTACAAAAATAAAAAGAATATTTATGAACCAAAAAATATTTCCGTTATTTATCAAGGAGGGGAATCTACTATGGGCTCTGAAGCTGTCTCTGATTTACTGTTTAACTCTAGGGTAAATTATGAACATGTCATAGGTAAGCAACATGTGATGCAGGGTAGTTGTAATGTAACTGGAATGGGAAAAATTCTCGAACCACTACGTGACAAGTTTGGAGATAGATTAATTCGATTTGATGTGACTCTTATTAGAAGATGGGCAGATATTGAACAAACTGATAAATCAATTACAGATACTATTGAAATGACAGAAAAACCTCATCATGGGGATGATGTGAAGATGTATTTTGGAAAGGATACTCCTCTTTATGTTCGAGCAATTAAAGTCCCAACAAGACAAATGCATTTACACATAATTGATATTAGATTCAAGGATTTAGCACCAAAACCTTCTGAAATTCATGAAATTTTTACAAATGAATTTGGTGTAGCCACTTTGTGGTCTGCAAAGGGTACCAAAGATGTTAGGGATTATGCTCAAAGTATGGGTTTTAATTTTACAGATACAAACATGATTCACATTCATGCAAATATGACCACTTCAATAGGTGATACAGTTCAAATGATGTATTCTGATGATCAAACAGGCATTGTGATTCCTGAAAACCATATACTAATGCAAGCAATGCTATTTGAAAAATCATATGAAGATGCATTTGAGCATACTGAATCAATTTTTCACATGAAAGAAAAAAAACAGAAATTACAAGAACATTTTACTAAAAAAGACTAGTGTTTAATTCTCTCAATTCTAATTTTTTTGGGAATATTTTTTGAAACTTTTTCAACAATTATTCTGAGTTCATCTATTTCCACCTTGTCTCCTTCTTGTGGAATATCTTTGAGTTTTTCATGAAGTAATCCATTAAGTGATGCATAGTCATCTCCTTCCAGAATGTTGGTCTTGAAAATTTCATTAATTATATCAATCTCGATATCTCCATTAGTGATTATTGTATCTTGATCAATTTTTTCATATCCTGCTGGTCTCGGTAGATCTGTCTCATCTTCAATCTCACCTACAATCTCTTCAACCAAGTCTTCTAGGGTAACCAGACCTTCAATCCCTCCATGTTCATCAATAACAATTGCCATGTGAGTTCTTCTTCCTTGCATTTCCATTAACAAAGAACTAACCATTTTTTCTTGAGATGCAAAAACAGGTTTTCTAGCAATCTGTTCTAGACTTGCCATCTTGTTGTCTTTCTCTAATTCTTTTAGAATGTCCCTTGCATGAATAAATCCTACAATATCGTCTTTTGTATCACCATAAATTGGAATTCTTGAATGTCCACTTTGATTAATCTGAGGTAGTGCCTCAAAAAGCAACATTTTCGAATTAAGTGTAAACATCTTTGTTCTTGGAGTCATTACAGAACGAATTACAGTGTCATCAAATTTTAGAGCTCCTTTAACTAACTTCATCTCTTCTTTTTCAATTGCTTTTTCTTCTAATCCTTGATCAATTACTTCTTTGATATCTTCTTCAGTAATTGGTGGAGGAGTGTAACTACTTCCAGTTAATTTTACTACCCCTTTTGTAATAACTTCAAAGAATTTCACAACTGGATAGAATACATAACTAAATGTCAGTAATACCGGGGCATATCTTAGTGCAATTTTAGTAGAATTTGCATTACAGTATGTTTTTGGAGTAATCTCACCAAATACAAGAATTAAAAATGTCATTACTCCAACTGCAATTCCTAAACCGTCATCTCCAAATAATCTGATTGCTAAACTTGTTGCAAGTGCAGATGCTCCAACACTTACAAGGTTATTGCCAAGATTTACACTTGACATCATCCAGCTTGGGTTTGTTTTTAATTTGTGTAATGCTTTTGAACCTTTTTTTCCTTCCTGAAACAGTTGAATTACTTTTGATTTTCTGATTCCAACAAGTGCAACTTCTAATCCACTAAAAAATCCAGATAATCCAATGAGAGCAGATAAGATTACAATTTCAACCCATAAATCTACCATGATATCCTCCGATAAAATTTCTTAGAACAACTACACAAATTATTCATTTAGTTTTTTTGCACCATCTTTTGGTTATGATAAATTTGTAAAACTGAGATTTAACTCTTAAGATACTGAAACAGTTATGAATTAATTGAGCCTAAAAATGAGCCTAGTTTTTTGGTGGTTTTGCAAATTTATTTTCAGGATTGTTATGGTATTCAACAGGAAGCATTGCATCTTTTTGTCTACCTGTGAGTATTCCAACTACTACATCATCTTTTTTGATTATCTCTTCATTGATTAATTTCTTAATTCCTACAACTGTTGCCCCTGATGCCATCTCACAATCAAAACCATTTAGACCTACAACTGACATACCATCAAGCATTTCAGAGTCTGAAACTGTTGTTACTATACCGTTTGTGAATTCTAGTGCACGTAAACCTTTCAAAATATTTGTCGGTCTACCAATTTGGATTGCAGTAGCTTTGGTTTTTGGACGTATTCCTTCTTTATCTAAATGATTATAGTATCTTGATATTAATTCAGTATTTGGTTTACCTTTATTCCATCTAAGCTCTTCTCCTTCAAAATTTCCATTATACAAATCTGATAATGTACTTGCACCTTCAGAATTTATGACTGCTATTCTTGGAATTTTTTTAATCCAACCCCACTCATGTAATTCCATTAGTGCCTTTCCACAACTTGAAGTATTTCCTAAAGCTCCTCCTGGATAAACAATCCAATCTGGTGATTCCCAATTAAGGTACTCTAATGCTCTAAATGGAATTGTTTTTTGTCCTTCAATTCTAAATGGGTTAATTGAGTTTACTGTGTATCCATCATGATTATCTACATCTTCTAGTGATTGTTTTAATGCATCATCAAAATTTCCATCTACTTCCACAATTTGTGCCCCAAACTGATATGCTTGACTGAGTTTTCCTGGTGCAATTTGTCCTGCAGGAATATATACATCGCAGTTCATCCCCTCATTTGCTGCAAACATTCCAGCAGAAGCTGATGTGTTTCCAGTTGATGCACAAACAATTCTTTTCGCATTCACCATTTTTGCATGAGTTACTGCTGTAGCCATACCGTTATCTTTGAAAGAGCCACTTGGGTTGTATCCTTCAGGCTGTAGCCATAAATTTTCATTTGATGTTCCTGTAAATTCTGCTGCTTTTGACATTTGGTATGGCTTTGATTGTCTTCCCTCTGCTCCATCAAGCGATACTAGATATTTTGAACACTCTTCAATATCTTCAGTATCTATCTGGCAAAAATTTAACAATTCTCTAAATCTCCAAACTCCACTTTCATTGAAAATGTTCCCCTGAGAATTTCGTCTTTTGTAAAATATTTCCTTTAATTTATCTGATAACTTGTTTTTATATTTGACATCTAACATGTGACCTTCCTCACATTGTACATTTGTACTCTTAATTGGGTACTCTAAACCACATTGTGGATCAATACATTTGAGATAAGCATCATCCTGCATTGTCATTACAGATAATTGGTGATAATTTAAAGCAAATGTGTAAATTTTATACAAGTCAAGCTATTTTTCCTAAACTTTAGATTAGATTAATCTTAAAAATAACTGTGGTCACTTATAATGAATATTTAAAAAACATACTAAAGCAGATATTTGATTCATACAAAAAACTGAAAGAAATTGAAGATAAAAATGAAGATCTTAATAATATTAAAAAAGAGATACTGAAAATTAATGGATTCTTAAAAGTTGTATTAAAAAAAATTGATACTGAAAAAATTACTTCGTTTAATTTTAGTACAGTAAAATCCAAATTTCAGTATTATTTGGATAATTATTACTTTGAAAAAGAAATTGAAACTATGGCACCATTATATTCCAATGATCTCAAAAGGGTAAAAAATATGCGATTAAAGATATTGGAAGCACTAGAAGATAAAAAAATGATGGATGAAGTTAAGGAATTAATTGAAAAATTATGACTGCTGAAAAAAAATGTGTGTTATGTGGTTGTAAAGATCATAAATTGTTTGGATGTTCAAGACATATTTCAAAAAAGTGTGGTTGCTTCAATAAAGATAGTTAAGTTAAAAAAAATTATTTTCGTTTTGGACCTGATCTTTCATGAAAATTTAAACAGCATTTACATTCTTTTTCAAGGCATTCTGATTCACTATGATGACCGCAAATACCACATTCACAGCTTCTTGACATAATTATAATTATCTTATTTAGAATATAATGTATGTCTTGATTTTTTATGAGTTTATGGTTGATTATTTTTTAGATTTTGATTTTTTCTCAGGTTTTTCTTTTTCTTGTAGTTCCTTCTCAATTTCTGATGCCTTGGTATCTACTGCTTTAATAATTTCTTGAATTAGTCCATCAAGATCACTGTCTTCTGCTGGGGGTTTTACAATACTAGCAATTTCATTAATTGTACTTGAAATTTCAGCACTGACATCCTCAAAGCTTTCAGGATCTTCGTATGCTGCATTATAAAGATCTTTGAGATTGTTTACTTGGCCGATTACTTGGTCTGTTAATACAACTTTGTAATCAGTTCCATTCACTTCGAATTCTTTTGAACTCATACACCATTTTCAAATTCTTTTGTTTATAATGTTTTTCAGAGATTAATCATAAATTTTTGATACAATATCTAATCAAAATATAATATAATCTAGTGCGTGTGCATCGCTGATTAATCTGGTGTGATACGATTTTAAAACATATCCATTTTTAATAAAGTCTACGGGAATCCATCTGTTAGTTGAGGTATAGTGTCTCTTTTCAGCTAACTCTCTTTCAATAGATTCGATATCAAATTCACCTTCTTCTACTTGTTGTGTTTCAAGATGTTTGATAGTCACAAGAATTTTTGTTATTTTAACACGATCTCCAAGTTTCCATCTTAAATGAGGAACCTCATCAGATACTTCCAATACCTTGATCTTCATTTGTTTTTTACCAAAAGTATCATAACTGATCAGTGTTCTTTCATCAGTAAATTCTTCAAAACTAATTCGTGAATTGACTTCAGCATCAGAAACTATCTCTAATAGTGACTCAGAATTTATTTCAGTTGATTCACTATTTTCTTCAGACATTATTCATTATTGCATTTTATCCTTATAAAATCATTTGAAAATCAATTTTTGTTATGTGCTATTCCTTTGTTTAGTCTTAAATGGCATTGAGCATTCCTTGAGAAAAAGTTCTTTTCTTATACCGTCTATTTTTGCAAAAAACTTCCCTTCATACGTACAGACACAATCTGTGATTTCTAGTGATTCATCCCAAATTTTATAGAATTCTCTTAATTCTCGGCTTTCGTATTTTCCCACGCCTAACCTTTTTTTGGAGAGAAATTTGAATGCCAAAAGCACATTTCTTTTTTTGAAAATATCAAACGTCTTAATCCATTCTAAACATCGCTCAATCTGATCTGCTGGAACTGGAAGTGATGTACTAGTTCCAGATTTTGCCTCTATGGCATATATTGTATTTTCTTCTGTACTTACTGCCAATACGTCGGGTAATGCAATACTTGGAGAGCCAAGTCTAAATGCTTTCCATTTTTCTACATTATTGAATCGTTTTACTAATGTATCTTCCCAGTGATACCCTCGCTGTCTACGTAATCTAGCAGCTTTTTGATTATTATTTTTACTTTTTTTAATAATTTCTTGTTTTGAAATTGTTAATGTTATGGTTTTTCTTCGCAATGACAAATTGTTCCCATATTAGGTATAGTAAAGCTGGTAATTACATAATATCTGGCTGAATTAGCAAATATTTTGGTTACTGATAATCACGCGGTCATGATTGTTTAAATTTCAAATCATTTTTCATAATGGAAAACATATTATTTACTTTCTCTATTTCAATTAATACGCTATTTGCTGCATCAGAACCATATCTTGCATCAAAAATATCATCATGATTAATAATTGGTAAAAAAGGTACCTCTCTTTCAGGCGTAGTTGCAAATACCGTACTAGAAGTCATTGATAGTACTATTGCCATTAGTACTAGAACCGAAATCGTTCTTGTTGAATATCCAAAAATAAATTGTTTTAACATTTAGTTTATCACCAGGTATCATTATGTGTTAATTATACAAATTAAAAAAAAGAACTATCCAGGACAAGTAGTACTGGAAGTGATTGTTTGTTGTGTGGCTCCTGGGCCGGACCCCTCTAGAATAGAACCGATCAAATCCGAATGCTTTTTGGCACAGGGGGTAACAAAATGGGTATGAGCAAGAGACGCATGCCACAGGAGAAGGCCAGGATCGTGCTGGAATTTTTGAATACCAGTACGTCTGCTGCTGAGTTATGTCGCAAGCACAACATCTCACCGGCCACATTCCAAGACTGGAAGGATAAATTCATGGCAGGTGGGAAACAAGCCTTGGCGGGCCGAGGGGATGTGGCCAAGATCCACACAAAGGAGGTGGAAAATCTCAAGCGTATAATAGGCGAGATTACCGTGGCCAACGACATTTTAAAAAAAACTTTGGAGGGCGCAAAACAATGAAGACAAAGGCAGTCAGTGAAGCCGT
This sequence comes from Candidatus Nitrosopumilus sp., assembly GCA_963667665.2. GTDB lineage: Archaea > Thermoproteota > Nitrososphaeria > Nitrososphaerales > Nitrosopumilaceae > Nitrosopumilus. The sequence continues at coordinate 649,121 of OY763927.2, read as the reverse complement.
CGAATACATGAGCCTGAACAAGGCGTTGCGGTATTGCGGGGTATCCAAATGCGCTTGGCATTACACCAAAAAATTCAAGGTGATCCCCATAGATGCCAGCGTCACCCATAAGGTGCGACAGATAGCATCAAGGCGTCCCACGTACGGAACCAGGAGGATGGCCGCGCAGATCTCTCGAGAGACCGGGGTGTCCACCAACCGCAAGAAAATACAGCGGATATATCGGAAAATAGGCTGGAACGAGCCACAAAAGACGAAAAATGACATAATCAGGATATCCAGACGCAAGAGATTCAAGCCAACCGGACCCAACCAGTTATGGGAGACGGACATTACATACATTCACTGCGGTAGGGACGGATGGTGTTACTGTTTCAACGTCTTGGACGTGTTCACCAGGAAGTGGGCAGCTTACATGTTTGACACCGCGGCCACGGCCGACACTGCGATTCAGTCCGTCCTGCAGGCCGTCTCAGAGGCCGGTGGAAAAGTTCCAGGATTGAGGCTCAGGACAGACAACGGTTCACAGTACATCAGCCGCAAATTTCGGGAGGCAATGAAAGCGTTGGGGATCCGGCACGAGTTCATCTGGAAGCACACGCCAGAACAGAACAGACACGTAGAGTCTTTCCATGGAACGCTCAAACGGGAGTATGTATGGCCCCATGAGTTTGTCAGGTTCCAAGACGCCGAAGTGGTGTTGGCCAGAGCGTTTGCAGACTACAACAACGACAAGATACACTCGGCTCTGGGGTATGTCACCCCCAATGAGTTTGCTCGCAAAGTGGAGGATGGGAATAAATGAGGGCTGAAATCATTCGGAAAAAGATGCAAAAAACGGTACTAAAACAAGGGGTCCAGATCACTCCTCTAAACGTTAGATCTAATAGATTGACTTGAACTTGTAAATAAGAGTCAGCAGTGTCACTAACTACAAGATCATCAATAATAGATGTATTAGAGGTTGTAAACGATGTTCTATCGGCATATGCATCAGATGAAGTGTCAGAATACTTTGTATTTTCAGCATTCATTACTATTACAAGTGGATCAGTAGTACTCAACCAATTAGTTGCGCTCACTTCAATATCAGCAGGGTTTGTAGCGTTACCAGTATTGGTAAACGTTAGAGTCTCTGCACTAGATACTGCACCAATGCCCAAATTACCGAAAGCCAAGTTTCCACTCAAAGATACTTCACATATCATAGTTCCAGTAGGTAGCGGCGGTGGTAAGTCTATATTACTAAGAGTAAACGCTAGTGTCCTATGACTATTCGTAAAGAGTTCTGTATCTGTAATGATTACACGATACGTTTCGAGTGCTCGTAGACTAGGAGTGTCTAGCTCTGTATGTAAAGACTTTGTAAAGTAATAGCTTGTGTATGTTATAGGAATACTTTCATCCCATGTAAACCATGTTGGAACATGAACACTTTGTATACCATATCTTACATATATTGCACCACTTACGAAGTCTTCATGGTCAAGTTGTAACCCTTCTGTAATTACTGTGCCAACATCTATTCTAGTATTGTTGGTTAGTATAATTTCTACAGTAGTAGTATCACCAACAGTAAAGTTTAGAGTACTACGGTATATTGGAGATACATGATAGCCCTGTATGTTGAATATGGTTTCAAAATCAACATACTGCAATTGATATGTAGTGTCAGGATATGTACTTACATCACTTGGTGCATCCCAATAAAAAAATATATCATCGGGGCCTGAAGTAGATAGAAGGTTTGTTGGGGGTATATCTCTATCTACAATTGTAGTTGAGGCATCAGATGAAGTCTGTGCAAATACCCCCCCCCCGATTCCATATTATTTGTAAATAACCATGTGGCAAAATACCTGTCATTTGTAACATCAAATAAATCTGTCTCTGTGTTGAGTGTTGCAATTGTAGTTGAGTCCGGAGTAAAGTTTACCATTTAAGCAACCACCTCATGTTGTTAGATCACTCTGTGATTCTACAATCTTAAGACCATCTGGACTAGTTGATCCCTTGCTAGTCAACAATGCATTTGCTGCACCTGCAACACTTCCGTTAAATCCACCAACACCGCCAGAAATATCAACACTATTTGTAATTGTAGTGTTTGTCTGTGTATTATCATTCAAAGCATTATACACGACATAAACAATTGCACCCTGAGCTCCATCTGAGCCAAGAGTAGCACTTGAGGATGCTGCTGATCCTGCAGATCCTGCAGCACCAGAACTTGCAGTAGGTATAATGCCAGCTTCTGCTGTTCCCTGCAGTCCATTATTTCCATCACTTCCTTTAGCATCAATTCTAAGTGTTGTTGCAATGTTTCTAATATACAAAAGGAACTTACCTCCACCCATTACACCTGCTGCACCGTTTGCACCTCTTCCTCCTAGGTTGTTTGTTCTCCAAGTACCGAATCTAAAGGAATCAGTACCACCCCTTCCATCAGTACCTGATGGTGCAGCTTCTGTTCCATCAGAACCTTTACCTCCTTGAATTTGTGATCTGATTTTTGGGGCTATCACATCAAATAGTAATAAGTCATTTTCAAATGTGGCAGCATTTATAAAATCAGTACATGAGGGTGCATTACCTGCAGGTATGTTAATTGCTGCATCACCATTTTCTGCTGGTCTTTCTCGTCCACGGGATCCAATGGCTGCCCTGAATGCAACACCACCTATTCCACCAACACCAATGCCTGGTGTGCCTCCAATACAACCAGTTCTTCCAACTTTAATCTTACCGGTTCCATTCTCTGTATATGTTCCATCGATTTTTATTATGACATTTTGTACATCTAATATTCCACCGTCCTCAATTGTAACGTTGTTGTAGTTCTTGTCTGATGTTACGGTAGTTGTTGTGTTTGCGCTAGCTTGTGTTATGTGTCTAGAATGGCTGGGAACATCATCAATCCAAGAATATTCTAACGTGGCATATGATGGTGTTACATAAGTCGAAGTGAATACAAAAGGACTTGAGTACTGAAGTTCATTGTCAAAATTATTAACTACAATATGGCCAGAAACCACTCAATGGACCCACTTTTCTTTAGAGAATAATGAGACCAAGGTTTTATTTCCTCATAGTGTTGATCAGTTTCTATCTCAGAAGCATATGATTGTGTTGTAGTTGTTACTCTTGTCCAATAATCAGCAGATTCAGATGTTTTCCAAATAGGTTGAATTACCCACCAGTCAAAACCGGATATAAAATATCCTTTTTGAGAACAGCTAGAACATGTGTGAGAAGTTGGTATGATTTGAGAATCATAAGAAGTATTGTGAACTCCATGTGCTGCTACATCTGGGGATTCAGGATGACTTAATGAACGCCAATAATCTGCATTGTCTTCATATTGTTTTGCTGAAGCAATACCCTCTTTATTAAGTTCATAACGTATCTTCTTGAACTTGTCTGTTAGCATGTCAATTTTATCCTCATCGACTATTTCTTTTTCTTTTTCTTTTTCTAGTTTCTTCAATATGTCTGCACCTTCCACTAGTGCCAAATATTGTAATATCAACATACAATCCATTAGCAGTATGATTTAATTTTATTAAATTTAAAAGACATAGCATATTCATGTATTTGATAAATCTGTCATATGGTAAATGCGAGTAAAGTGCAAGTTTTGTTCTTTTAAGAGGGCCATGAGTTGATAAATTATTAAGAATTGAAATAACTATTGGAACACTAATTCTTTTTAACAAATCTATTTTTTATAATTAATCTATAAAACTATGATCATAATTATTATGATCGTTAGTTTTTAATATTAAATAGACATATTATTTTCTCTATATTTCTTTTTATTTTTAGATGCATGTCTAGGGGCAGTTCTGGCTTGTGAACCGCATTTAGGGCAGTAAATTCCATCTGATTTTAAGAATCTAAGTTCACAGCCTTTACAATAGTTGTTAGTAAAATAATTGATAAAAGCCATTTTCTAAAATTAATTTTCTATCCAAATTTAAAACAATCTATTCATTATTTATGATTCATCAAATCAATTTTAACACAAATGACTTTGCATTATCCATAAATCCAATATTAGTATAAAACGAATGTGCATCTATTCTGTCATACCCAGACTCTAGTCTAATTCTATGACAGTTTCGCTTTTTGGCCATACCGATAATTACAGATACTAGCTTGCGCCCAATCCCCTTACTTTGATAGTTACCAGATATAATCAACTCTGGGATGTACAACTCTAAAGTTGTATAGTTTAACCTGGGCAGATAAATGATACTTGCCATTGCAATAATTTTATCTTGGTATAACACAACTAGTATTTCCTTGTCAGCATCTGCAATGTATTTTCTCACGATAGATTCAAAGTCCTCATGTTGTGGCCTTGGACGTCCTAGCTCGTATAGTAATTCCAAGATATCTAAAACGTCTTGATCAAGAGCTGTTTTTATTATAACATCATTAATGGAAATACTACCATTCATCTCATTAGACAGTCTGTATTATAAATAAAGTCAACTGCAAACAAGCCATCTACATGATTATTTTGATAGTCATCATTCTCACTCTCACATCTAATATTAACACTAACATCTAGATCATGCCTATCCAAGTGCATATCTAAAATCAGAAAGTCGCCGTTCTGATAGTTTGCAATACCTACCTCAAGATTTGCGCCATGTCTGTTTATGTTTAATTCTTGTATTGCATCTGGATGTTTATCATAAAATGCAAAGTATGATGGATGTGTTACAAATAATTCCAGTACCTCCTCATCAGTCATATCAGCAAAGCCTGTATTATCATTTCAATGGTCCTCATAAAGCATGGATGGTAATGCCATGTACAAAAATAACGAGAAAAGTGTAATGGTTATGGTTAATCCTACAAGATATGAAACTTGTTTCAAGCTTGGCAACAAGTAGAATCAATTTTAATTTGTATAATAAGATTGTCTTGAAAATAAAATATTACTGTAAGAGTTCTTCAGGGGTTAGCATTTTAGCATCCCAGTCATCATCTAGACAGTTTGTACTTTTTATTGATTCATGTATGAACAGATCAGTGTTTCCTCCGCCCATATACATAGATCTCACCCCCTCACCGACATACATGTTCTCACCTGGGATACACTGGATATTTTCACGTTCATTAAAATTATCAGTACTTACTGGTGGTCCTTGCAGATAATACATAATCTGTAATGCAAAGATATTGCCAGTGTTTGCATTTCTAGCCTGTATGGAATAACTAATATTATGATCCTCATCAAAGCTTTCTCTGTAATCAGGGAATGTCTCTTTGAATGTAATTACAGATTCTTTTGCAAGGATTTCTATTTGAATATATTAAAACATCAAAGTTTTCAATTGGTAATGGATCCTTCTAAAAATGAACTTAAGGATATTGAAATTATGCAGACAAAAACAATTAAGCAGTTAAAAAAAGTGGAACAAGAACTGGCATCAATTTTATCTAAAAAATCAAATTAGAGGGCAATGAGTTTATCAAACCCATTCATTTTACTGAATTAATGCTTGATGATCTTGTAAAAAATCTTGTTCTAGTAAAACATGAATTTGCAAAAAATTATACTGGCAGCGCCCATATTCAAGAAGTAATACCTGTTTCTACTTCTACTCAATTTCCAATAGATACAAATCATTTAGAAGCACTTCATGATTTTGCTCAAAAAAATCCAATATACTTTAATTCATTTGAAGAGAAAATTGCAGGAACTACCTGCGTTGTTTATGAAGGAGATATTAACGAATATTGGTTAAACAGCATAAAACATGGCTCTAGTTGCCAACCATTTTACCCAACATGGATAATGTCTGCGTATGTAATGGCCCTTGTTGCAAAAAAATTAAGGTACAAAGAACTGGTAGATATTGGTTCTGGAGATGGACGAATTGCATTTTGTGGAAAAATATTGGGATTAATTTCATACAGTATTGAAATAGATGATGTGTTAGTAGAATTACAAGAAACAATTAGTAAATCCACAAATCAAAACTTTAATCCAAAATGTAAAGATGCCTTAGAATTTGATTATTCTCAACTTCAATTAACACAACCTGTTTTTTTTATTGGAGGTCTTTCTCAAATGGGCGGAGATATTTTGGCAATTAGTATTATTAATAAAATAAATGGAATTTCCAGTATATCTCATAATGCTGGATTAGTATTTGCAGGAACAAATTCTAAAAAACAATTATCAAACAATTTGTCACATGGTGGATGGGGTTCAATTATTAAAAAACATAATTTGAATATAGTTGATACCGTTTCATTGCCAACTATATGGACTTTTGATCAAACAATTGAAACTCCATATATTTACACAAAATTCAATTAACATAAAAAAAATGATTCCCATTAAGAATACCACATTTTGAAATTTGAACTGTCTGTCCTATTTCCGGAATTTGTAAAATTTTTGCTATTATTCTAATAGTATTTTCAAATTCTATTATGCAAAAATATTCCTTGTCTTGTCTTGAAAATTCAATTACTTTACCTTTAAAATCACCTTTTTTAAGAGACACTACCCCAAAACAATAATTACAAAATTCAGCTGGGGGCCAAACAATTTTCTTACAAACTGTACATTCAGGAATACAGAATTTCCCCTGTAATAATTCAGACTCAAAACTCATTTTTCTAGAATCAATACTGTTGAAGATGTGGCTGCTGCAGACATATTGTGAACCAATCCCACATTAGCATTGTCAACTTGCCTTGTATCTGCATTTGATTGAAGTTGTTGCATAATTTCTATAGTTTGAGCTATTCCTGTTGCCCCAAGAGGATGACCTGATCCAATCAATCCCCCTCTAGGGTTTATTTTAAAATTGTTTGTGTCATAAAGTTCCTTAATCATACTAGTTCCACAACCTGAATCAGAAAAACCCATGGATTCTAATGCCATTGGTTCACAAACAGAAAATGCATCATGAACCTCTGCAACATCAATATCTTGTATGTTTTGATTTGCCATTTTTAATGCAGCGTTACTTGCTATTTTGGTTGATTCCATTGAACTAAATGACATATTTTTTGTAAATCCAGCTGAAGTTGTTTTTTGACCAATACCTGTAATCCATACAGGCATATCAGTAATCTTTTTAGCCATTTCTTCAGATGCAAGAAGAATAGAAGCACTACCAGTACACGGTCTTGAGCAATCTAATACTCTAAGATCATCAGTTAATTTTTTAGAATTTATTACATCTTGAATTGTGAATGTTTTGTTTGATAGAGCGTTAGGATTTTCTTTTGCATGTTTATGATTTTTTACTGAAACAAGTGCTAGTTGTTCATCAGAAATTAAATATTCTCGTTTGTATGATTTTGTAAAAATAGATGCCCAAAATATTGGATGTTTGAATTCCCCTCTTGAATTATCCCAGTCTAAAATTTGTCCTGGACTATCATATCTTTCAGCACCGTTAATGAGAACCATGTCTGCAAGCCCTGAAACAATGTATGAATATGCTGAAACAATCGAATTCGTGCCTGAATTACATAGACTTTCTATAGAATGAGCAATTTTTGGTTTAATTCCAGTCATTTCTGATAAAATTGGGGCTAGATATTTTGAATTATTGTTTGTAGAAACTAATACTGCATCAATGTCATTTCTATTAATTTTAGGATTATTTTCAAAGAGTGTCTTTGTAGATTTGAGTAAAACAGATTCTATTTTTTCATCATCTTTTGTAAATGGAGTAATTCCATATGCTGCTATTCCAACTTTGATCATTTTATTCCTCCAAAAATGTTTTTTTCAATAACTCAAAAGATTCAGATACATCTCCAACTGGATTAAATTGAATTATTGGTGAATTTATTCCTGTTTTATGAAATTTTTGAAGTTGTTTTTTACATTCTTCAGGAGTACCAGATATACAAAGTGATTGCAGCATTGAATCTGTAACAAATTCATGATTAGATTCTAATCCTGATTTTTTGAATTCATCAAATATGTTTGATGTTTCATTTTTAAATCCATTTTTTTCCAAAAATTCTCTATATACTTTTCCTATAGATACATAAAACGCCAATGTTTTTTTAGCACGTTCAATTGCAACATCGGAATCTTCTCCAACACAAGTAATTATCTGACAAGTAACATCAATTTTTTTCTTTGATTGCATTTTTGTTATTGTTTCTTTCATCTCATTTATTGGTCTTAGATAAAAAATCACCCCATCTCCAATATCCCATGCTAAATCAACCATTTTTTTATTAACAGCTGCTAAATAAATTGGAATTGATTCTCTTTTTGGTTTTGTTAATAATGTAAAATTCTTTAAATTAAAAATTTCTCCAGAATAATTTACTTTTTTTCCTGATAAAACTAATTTAATTATTTTAACATATTCTTTCATTCGTTGTACTGGTTTTTCAAATTTGTAACCATGAAAAGTTTCAACTATTGGCAAACTACTTGTTCCAAGACCGAGAATTAATCGTCCGTCAGATAATGTATCTACAGTAGATGCACCCATTGCAATTACTGATGGGCTTCTTGAATAGATGTTGATAATAGATGAGCCTATTTTTTTGGTAATTGTCTTGTTTGATACAGCACTTAACATTGAGAAATTCTCCATACCCCATGTTTCAGGTATCCAAATTGTATCGACATTGGTTTTAGACAGAATTTCTGAGCATTCTAGAACCTGATTTACTGAAAGAAGTGAGCCTAGACTACATCCAATTCGCATGAAAATTGTATGTGTGATGGATATTTAGCGTATCTGTTTTAGTAATAGGTTAATTTTGATTGAGGTGGAGTATTATCAGATCAGATACTAATCATAAACATTGAGTGAACAAATTTTTAATGAAAAATCATACAAAGGGGAAACTTTTTGGAATAATGCTACACAATACACACTAGTTAGCAAAGATGAATCCTTTGTTGAAGAAGTAGCATACATGATGGTTACATTGCACAGAACAGGTGCATAATACTCAAATTTTTTATTTTATTATTTTTTCTATTTCTAGTGAACTCTCTTCAATATCTTTGATAGAATCAATTGAATACCATTTTATTTTTTTGAATTTAATTGTATTGAGTTTACCTTTTTTTGCATAACTTGGAAAAAGTGTTTTTTCTATATCTCCTTTATTTGGTAAATCCTTGAGTATTTCTTTTTGAAGATAATATATGCCGGCATTCATCCACAAATTTGAAATCTCTTTTTTTTCTCTAAATTTTGATATTTTATTTCCATTCGTTTCTAACGTGCCAAATTTAGTTCGTAATTCAATTGATGCTATGGAATTTGGTTTTTTGGAGAGTTTTCTTAAATCAATATTTGTAATTACATCTCCATTAATTACAAAAAATGATTTGTCTTTAATCATTTTTCCTGCTTTTTTAATTGCACCACCTGTACCTAATGGTAATTTTTCAATTGAGAATTTTATTTTAATATCAATATTTTTCATAGATAAATAATTTTCAATCATTTTTGTTTTGTAACTTGTACAGATAATTACTTCATTAACCCCATATTTTTTTAGATATTTTATCTGCCATTCAATAATTGGTGTGTTTTTTATTGGAATGAGAGGTTTTGGAACATAATCTGTAATTGGGCTTAATCTTTTACCTCGCCCACCAGCTAAAATTATTGCTTTCAATTACCATTGTCTAATTTTTGGAGTATATGAAAATTTTCAAATTTAGTAGATATCTAATAAAATTCATCAATTAATCATTCTTTGATGAGAGTTATTTTATTTCGTTAGCATTAACTACATCATCCATTTTTTGTGAAAATTCGTTATAGATCTTTTCAAGATCTTTTAGTGGTAATTCGATTCCTAAAAGTTTCATGATTTTTTTCCAAGATTCTATGTATTTTTTGTCATCAAGACCTTTTCCCAATGTCTCAGCTACTGAATTGACTCCTTCTGTTTTTCCTAAGGCGTAAATTGCAATTTCTCTGTCAGTTAACATATGCTCATTCCTTTTCTGTCAAATAGTAATGTAATTCTGTATAGCACTCTACACAATATTCCTCAAAATCCGTATGGTCGCAATCATAAACTTTTTTTACATCATTATTGCATTTGACACAAGTAGGCAATGTCAATCATTTAGGATTTTTTGATTTTAAGTATACCTAAGCCAATTTGTATCAATCCTGCAATAATTATTGGCATAGTTTCAGAAAGCACATTTCTTCCAGTTTCTTCTGCTTTTACAGGATCTGCATTTCCAATAACCACTGCTCCTCCAGTAATGATCAATATACCTGAAATAATTATTAAAATCCCAAGACCTTTTGATGGCTCTTTTCTTGAAATAAAATATGCAACAATTGGTAATATCATTGCTGGAAGACCTAGTCCCATACCTCTTGTTTTATGATCAAATGGAATGAAACCTTCTCCATCATCAGAACTATATCCTATTGCAAGATCTGCTGCATAAATTAAAAGTAAAATAATTGCGATACCCGTAATTATCAAAGATACTGTTTTAGCCATACTAAATCAAAATTTCAACAATTAATAAATCTAATTAGACTGACAGAACAACTGTTTTTTCTTTTAGTGTCTCTAATTCCTCTAAAAGCTGTTCAATTGATTCTCCTTTTGTTCCAACTAGATTGAAATGTCCTAGTTTTCTTAATGGTTTTGATATTTTTTTACCATACATTTTCAAAAATAAATTTTCATTTGAAATATCAAGTGATTGGTATTCCCCTTCAAATTCTTTTGTTCCTAAAATATTGTACATTATGGTATTGTGGATTAGTTTAGTACTTCCAAGTTCTAAACCTAAAATTGCTCTGAGATGTTGTTCAAACTGAGAAGTCTCACTTGATTGTAATGTGTGATGACCTGAATTGTGAACTCTAGGTGCAATTTCATTAATCACAATGTTGTTATCCTGAGTTACAAACATTTCTATTCCAAATGTACCAGATCCTTTAAGAACCATCATTATTTTTTCTGCAATTTGTTCAGCTTTTTGTGTAATTTCCTTTGTAACTCTAGCAGGAGCTATTGTTTCACGTAGAATATACTCTTCATGAATATTTTCAACTAGTGGATATGTTTTGATTTGGCCTTTAGTGTTTCGTGATGCAATTACAGATACTTCCATTTTAAATGAAATAAATTTTTCCAACAACAGATTTTGTCCTCGGAAATAATCAAATGCTTTCTGAATTTCATCTTCTGAATTAATTTTAAAATTACCTCGGCCATCATATGCATCTCTTCTTGCTTTTAGTAATGAGGGAAATCCAAAATTTTTTAACCCATCTTTAACATCTTCAATTTTTTCTATTTTGATAAAATCAGGAATTGGAATATTATTTTCCATCAGAAAAGATTTTTGTAAAAATTTATCTTGAATGATTTTTAATGTTTCTGGAGAAGGATTTATCTCTGCATTTTTTTCGACAGATTTTAAAACATCACTGTCTCCAGATTCAATTTCATAAGTAATTATATCTGATTTATTTGCTAAATCTACAATTGCATCTTTATCTTTAAAATCAGCTACAATTTGCTCAGCACCAACTTGTGCTGCAGGACAGTTTTCAGTGGGATCTAATACTATAATTTCTGATATGTGTTCTGGCATTTTCTGTGCTGCCTCTGTAATCATCATTCCCAGTTGTCCACCGCCGATAATTCCGAGGATCTTTGTCAACATACTCATCAACTGAAATGGGGTAAAAATAGCTAATGTTGATTTGAACAATATTGTTGGCTTTTTCGTAACAGTTATCATTAATTACTCACTAGTTTTTTCTAATATTATGACATATTCAAAAAAACCTCTTATTGGAATCATTATGGGGTCTAGCTCAGATAGTAGAATTATGCAAGGTGCATCTGAAATATTAGATGAATTTAAAATTAAACATGAAGATCAAATTGTTTCTGCACATAGAACTCCAGCTAGATTAGATGAATATGCAAAACATGCTGAAAAAATGGGATTTAAAATAATAATCGCAGGAGCTGGTGGTGCAGCACATTTACCTGGAATGATTGCTTCACATACCATCATCCCTGTTATCGGTGTGCCTATACTAGTTTACAATGACAAACACACAAAAAAAACTGATACTTCAAAATTTTCTGCATTTGGTGGATTGGATTCATTATTATCAATCACAGAGATGCCATCAGGTTCACCGGTTGTATCTGTTGGAATCAATAAAGCTGGTAATGCTGCAATTTATGCAATGAAAATTCTCGCAAATGAATTTCCTGATTTAAAAAAGAGATTAAAAAAACACAAATCTGATCAACATAATTCAGTCATGAAAGAATCAGAGCAATTAAAGAAACAAGGCCTATCTAAATTTGCTAAAAAAAAATTCAAATGATCTAAGTCAATAAAGTGAATTGAATATTCTTCTTTTTTAGTGCATCAATTAACAGATCTGCTTGTTCTTTTCCCTGAGTTTCAAGACTCAATGTTACTCCAGCTGAGCCAGCATTGATGTTGGAGCTTAGTCTGTCATGAACTACTTCTACAATGTTTACATTTGCTAGAGTTATCTCATCAACAATTTCTTTGAATGCACCTGGTCTATCAGGCAACAATATTGATAGTTTAAGCAAACGACCCATTGCGGCAAGACCCTTGTCTACAATCTGACCTAAAAGGTACATATCCACATTTCCTCCCGCTAGAATTGCAACAACTTTCTTTCCAGGAGCCGGTTTTTTGGATATCAAATATGCTAAACTTGCAGCACCAGCGGGCTCTACAACAAACTTCATTCTTTCCATAAGAAGAAACATTGCTTTTGTGATTTCCATATCATCTACAAGAACAATTTCATCTATGAGTTCGTTAATAATATTAAATGTCAATTGCCCAGGGGTTTTTACAGAAATTCCATCTGCAATTGTTCTTACACCTCCACTTTCAGTCAAAGAACCTTGTTTTACAGATTCATACATTGATGGAAATGATCTTGATTGAACACCCACTACTTTGATGTTTGGATTTTTTTCTTTAATTGCAATTAAAGTTCCAGCAGCTAATCCGCCTCCACCTATTGGCACATAAATTTCATCTACATCTGGAAGATCATCTAATATCTCTAATCCTATAACTCCATGAGCTGCGATAATTTGCGGATCATCAAAAGCATGGATCATTGTAGCTCCTGTTTCTTTAGCAATTTCTTTTGCCTTTGCAAATGATTCATCATAGTTTATTCCTTCCAAGACCACATTTGCTCCATATCCTCGAGTTGCAGCTACTTTTGCTGGAGATGCATTTTTTGGCATTACAATAGTACAAGAGATTTTTTCTAATGACGATGCAAATGCCATTCCTTGAGCATGATTCCCTGCAGATGCTGCAACTACACCATGTTTTTTCTCTTCCTCAGATAATGATTTGATTTTATAGTATGCTCCACGAATTTTAAATGAACCAGTTCTTTGTCTAAATTCTGCTTTTAGATAAACTTGAGAATCGGTAATCTCACTAAATACTGGTGAATAAATTAATGGGGTTTTTTTTATATCATCTCCTCTCATTGAATTTGCTTTTAGTATTTCATCATATGATGGGTTCATTGGAAATGTTGCTAATAACGATGTATTTGACTTCTTCTATACAAAAATTGTAACTTTTCTCAAATTATGTGCCTAAATATGTAGGAATGCCTAAATAGTTCAAGAATAACGTTGAAAATATATCAAGGGATCGGATCTCCCCTTTGAGAAAATTTCTCATTCTCCGGTTCCTTGGTTTTAGTTTATGAATTAATAATATTTTCAAATTCATCTAAGCGTTTTAAAATATTTTCTTGAACTGAATCAGATATTTTTCTTGGATCAAACAAACCTTCTCTGTTATTATTTTTTACAAATTCTAAATCAATTGTGCATAAACATCCTTCTTCACCCGCAATTAATCTATTATCATCAATTAGTATAGAACTTGTTTGATATGTTTCAATTAAAAGAGAATCAAGTTCGTTAAATAATTTTGTCTTTTTTTCAGATAGTTCTTGAAAGTTAACTCCAGCATCTTTTTCTATCTCTGCATAAACTTTTTCTCTAAATTCATCATTTTCATAAAATATTTCAAATAATTTTTGATGATCAAAGTCCTTGTATCCCATCTCCTTGAGTTTGTTTAAAACAACTTGATCACTATTATCTGAAATTTGCTGTTCTTTATTTTTTGTTAAATCAACAATCTCTGATAATTCTTTTTGGCAGTCAAGTACACGTTGTTCTGGTTTGTAATACAATAACACATGAAATTGTAATGATAAATGTCCTGAAATTAAATAATTTCCTTCCATAATTTCAAATTTTGTAAAAATTCTTCTAAGGTCTTCATTGTTAGTAATTGATACATCTTGTAAAGACCAATCTTTGAGATTGTGATTAATTTTTTGAAAATAGTCAGTTACTTGTTGTGGATCAAATGTTTTTTGCTCTGTTATGGTAGAATCCCCCATCATCACTTTGATATCAATCATTTTTGTAAGATCGGCCATCTTCGTAAGAAATTTTTTTTGAATTACTTCGTTTTTTTCATTTAATTTCTGTATGAATTCATTGGGGTTTCTTAAGCCTAGGCGCACAAGAAATAGCAAATTATTGTACTCCTTAAACCTTCATCAATCTCTAAATATACAAAATCATAATTTTAGGCATGGGAGATTCTAAAATTACTTGCTATAATTGCAACATCGAGATTACAGAGTATTATCATGATGGATACAAGGGGAATAGAGGTAAATGCCCTAACTGTGGAGTGGATTTTCCTTTAGAATGAGGACATGATATGACTGAAGATAAAAATGGATTAAAAAAAGAATCCGAGGTTTCTAAAAATAAACGACAGATTCTTGATTCTGAATCAATGATCTTGGAAACACAGAAAAGAGTTTGGGGGGCACTCAAAAAAGGTTATGAATATTCAGGTGTAGTTGATGAGTCAGATCAATTTCTAAGAAAACATGTATTTTCAAAATTAGATATGGTTGTACTTTATGTTGATTTGGTTGGTTCAACTACAATGACGTTGGAAATGCCTGCAGAAAAAATTGCAATAATTATAAGTTCATTTTCACAAGAAATGGCTACAGTAATTAGACAACATCATGGATACGTACTAAAATTTGTTGGAGATGCGGTAATTGGATATTTTGTTTCAGATGAAGATAAAATTTACGAAACAGAAGCAGCAGATGATGCAGTAAATTGTGCAAAATCAATGCTCACAGTAATTCAAAAAGGAATTAATCCAATTCTAAATCAGTATGACTATTCAGATTTGATGGTAAAGATTGGAGTTGACTTTGGCCAAAATATTATAGTTCGATATGGGGCAGATATGGAACATTCTCATGTGGATTTAATGGGTCCCGCAATGAATATTGCTGCAAAAATTCAAAATACAGCAAAACCTAACCAAATTTTGATTGGGGATGATGTATTTCAAAGAATATCACAGAATTCACAAAAAGAATTTAATCAAATAATTTGGAAAGATAATGAGTGGAAATACCGTTCTAGGTTAACTGGTGAAATTTACAAAGTGTATGGTTACAAAGGATAATGGTTTAGAAAATAAATTATCATACTGTAAATCTGTCTGGACATTCAACATGTTCATAATGATGTTCAGAAAATTTTTCTTGAACAATATAGATTACAATCTTATGAAGATCTTTTTCTTTGATGTCTTTTTTACATTTTAGACATGTCTTTTTTGTTCCGGCCATGTGTATCAGCGATCTAAATCATGAATCTATAAGGATCAGCGATCAGCTCAAATTAAGCAAAGGTGACTGAGATTTTACTAAACAGTATATCAAATGCCTAAAGCAATGCAGAAATATGGCAAACATGGACCAATTTTATGGATAATTCAGCAATCAAACATTTACAGGACCTTTATGGATTAAATCCAAATATCCCTCATTTAGCATTACAATTTCCTAGACTACCCCCAGGATTAACTCATCCAATGTTCAAAATTTATGAAACACCTATGAAAGAGCAATTTTCTCAAGAACTTGATACTATTAATCAAAAACTTCAAGGATTTCAACAGATGTACCAACAATATGCATCTGGATTGGTATCGATGAATTCTACAATCATTCCACCTGGACATCCGCTGTATACTAGACAAAATTCAGTTCAAACACTTCAAGCAGAAAATGACAAATTATTAAAAGAGAATTTGAATTTAAAGAAAAAATTAGAAAAAGAATCAACACCTAAACACAATTAAAAATAGTTTTCAAACTCTAGTTTTTCAATTTAAAATACGTACAAATCCTTATTAATTTCTAAATTCAATTTTGCATATGGCAAAAACTCCAGCAGAAAAATGGAAAGACACTATAATAAAATATAGAAAACAATGCCAAAATATTCTAAAATTATCAAATAGTGTTAGATATGCTGGTGTTATTAACGTATATGGCAGAACCTTATCTGGAATCATTCAGCCAAATCAAAAACCTTTGTTAAAACCAGAAGAGATAAAAAATGAGTTTTTTATCATTTCTACTTTGATGTCGTTAAGAAAAAATACATCTAATGCTGTTGGAAAACTGGAACATATGATTTTACAACATCAAAAAATAACAATTGTGGTTTTGCAGAAAAATGACATTACATACTGGGTTTCAATTAACAGAAAAGAAAAAGGTATAGAAAAAATTATTGCTTCAATTAAAAAAATAATCTAAGCTGGTGTAAATCCTTGATATCCGCCAGTTTGTTGAGCCTCATCATTAAAGATTGGTTCAAACAAAGAAATTAGATACCCATCAGGATCTGAAATTATTGCATTTTTTCCTGCATCTTTTTCTACAATATCACGATGAATCTTGACACCTTTTTCTTTTAATTCATCAATTGCAGATTGTACATCTCCAACAAGAAATCCTATGGTGATCCCATTATCAATAGAACTACCAACATGTTCTGCTGTTAAGGATGTTGGATGTAAACTCAATAAAGCACCAGATGTACCCAAATCAACCCATGATCTCCTTTGCCTTTTAATTGGAAGACCTATGATTCCATTGTAAAATTCTATGGATTTGTCTATATCTTGAACTGCTAAAATTACATTTCCAACTTTTTTGATGTTCACAGAAATGCTACCTCTGAGTTCTTTAAATCCATTGTCATTGAACTTCAACCATGGTTTCAGTCCTTTCTACACCAATAATTTTTTGAATCTGATTTGCCACGTCTTTAATCTGAACTAGTTGTTCAACATCAATTACCGCAACAGCATCAAATTGTCCGCTAGTTGGAAAAGAGTTAGATATTGCGGGAATCTTTAGTAGTCTAGCAGCTATGAGTTTCTTTGGGGATTTTACTAGAATTATTGCCCTTACCAACCTAGATTTACCTCTACTTCAATTAGCGTTTCAGTATTAACAATATCTTTAATTTTTTTGAAATCAATTACCATGTGATTAATGTCCTCAATATTTCCTTGTAAAAGCACACTGATGTCTGCTCTTCCAGCAACAATCATAACTTGTTTTACAACTCTACGTTTCTTCTTTAATATTTCAACTACTCCGTCTACTTTGCTAGGTTTTACCATTATCAAACATAGTGCACGCATAAGTACTATACATCACCTGATCGGATAAAGATTCCTAGTCTGATGCTTCTTGGGATCTTGCTTCTTCAAGATAAGCCCTTCTTTCTTCATTGACTTTTTCCTTGTCAATTTCTATATCGTCGTCAACTATGACAATTCCCATATCACTATATGACTCATTCTTTGTTTTTTTACTCTTTGATTTTGTTGATTTATCTTTATTTTTACTAGTTTTGGTCTTTGTAATTTTTGCCTTAGTTTTGGGTTTTTTCACGCTACTTTTTTTTGTAGACATTTTTTCAACCATGAATATCGAAAAACAAGAGTTTGCCTTGTTTTTAAAGATTATGTAGAATTATTTTTATAGAAATTATTTAAATTAAATTATAATCGATCGATTAAATATATTATTTTCATAGTTACATATGATCTCTGGCTCAAATAAGTAAATTTATTCTAAAAAATTATGTGAATATATAATTAATAATGAAAATAGTGGCCACTTGAGTCAATCATTTACTCCAAGTTCACTTTATCACCTATTCATTAATAGGAATTCTATTGGAGGTGATAAGAAATAGCAACATTAGCAGATTATGCAACAATAGGCGATTCAGCAAGCTTGGCAAAAATTGACGATAAAGCATTTACAATTACCTTTATCGAAGATTCAGATTATACCCAAGGTAATGAAGTCACAAAGGGAGTAAAGATTACTACCAAAGAAACATTTGAGATCGAAGGAAATTCAATCAATAAATTTTACACAACAAGAGTGGCAATTGTGAAAAAATTCAACAATGGAAAACTTAGAATTGATGTTAATAACGGAAATCCTTTAGGACCTGTCAAATGTATCTCTGAGAAATCAGCATCTGGAAAAAATTTTTTCAATCTAATAGACGCATAGGTTGGTTTTCCACCTTTTCTTTATTTCTAAAGAAAAGTGAATAAAATGAAAACCAAATGTATTAAGTGAAATCTTTACTTAACATTATGTAATTATGAAAAAGGACTCTTATTCTCTTAATTTTCAAATTTACTACATTGTATTCAAAAGTATGGTTGATTAGATATTCAGATGTTAATTTTTAACCCTTTTTACTTGAAAGACATTTTCGACAAATAAAACCATCCTGAATTTGAGGGGTAAAAAGATCAATTTTGGCTTCTAATTGGACTAACTCTTTTGTTGAATTGCAAATTTTACAATAATTCATGTATTTATCATTGAAAAGAAAAAGTATTTGAATATAGTACAGTGCCGCGGGCGGGATTTGAACGCGCGACAGCCCGGTCTTCAGCCGAGTGCTCTCCCAGGCTGAGCTACCACGGCACTTAGAAAAATGAATTTAGTTGAGGAATTAAAGTTTGTCTTTTCAGATCTTCCATGTAATGTCATCTATGTCTTTTCGTTTATTGATTAGACGGCCCATTACAAAAAACAAATCAGACAATCTGTTGAGATATTTGATGCAATTTGAATTAATTTCATCTTTTTCACTTAGTTGAACTACTTGAGTTTCAGCTCTCCTTACAACAGTTCTAACATAGTGTAATTGTGCTGCAGCAATACCCCCT
Source organism: Candidatus Nitrosopumilus sp. (assembly GCA_963667665.2). Classification (GTDB taxonomy): domain Archaea; phylum Thermoproteota; class Nitrososphaeria; order Nitrososphaerales; family Nitrosopumilaceae; genus Nitrosopumilus. The sequence continues at coordinate 629,953 of OY763927.2, read as the reverse complement.
CCTGGTAAGATAAAATTTGTTAAAGGAGGGAGTTCTGATTCAAATTTGTCAATATATTGTTCCAATCTTTCAACCATATCTAGTGTGACTCTATTTTTTACATCAGACAGATTTGGATTTGAGAGATCTGCTCCAACTAAAAATAGATCATTTTGAATTTCTGTTAAAATTTTTGTAATGTCATTATCCAATGAATTTGTTAAAACTAATCCTAGTGCTGCATTTACTTCATCAACTGTTCCATATGAGATAATTCTTGGGTGAGATTTTGCTATTCTAAAATTTCTTTGTAGATCCGTATTCCCATTATCTCCAGTTTTAGTGTAAATTTTCATTAATGTATTATATCAAAATTAACTATTATGTTATTCGAAATTATACAATATGAAAATTCATTAGTAGAAAACATCATCATAATTATGATAAAATGATATTGGATTTTCTTAAAACTGCAGTTAATCTCAAAAAAATATCTAGACAAGGATGGATAGATAAATTGTCATTAGATTGCCCTGAATCTGTTGCAGACCATTCTTATTCAATGGCAATTATGGGTATGGTGATATCAGATTTACAAAACTATGATTCTGAAAAAATCATCAAAATGATTCTGTTACATGATTTAGCTGAATCAAGAATTGGTGATCACACTCCTGAAGAACTCAGTAAGGAAGAAAAAAAGAAACTAGAAAATAATGCATTTAATGAAATTATTAAAAATTTACCAAATTTAATTAAATTACAATATTTACAAATTTGGAAAGAATACCAAGAAAATAATTCTCCAGAATCAAAAATTGTACATCAAATTGATAAGCTAGAGATGGTTCTACAAGCTAAAATATATGAAAAAGATGGACATTCTCACGACAAACTTGAATCATTTTTTGAATCTACAAGAATAGATATTACTGATCCAAAATTAAAAGAATTATTTACAAAGATTATCAAAGATATGTAGTAAAAATATGTCTGAGAGAAGTAAAGATGAGTTAATTGATGCGCAAAAACAAATCATAGGAATTTTGTTTGAGGTAATTAAAAGACTTCAAGCAAATAATGAACTGGATGACGAATATTTTCAAATGATTAAAAAAGATAAAAAAAATGAAACACGTCTTAAAGAAATTCTTAATGAAAGATCAGAGAATTCAAAAATTGTTGGAAGATTATTAGAACAGTTAGAAATCTAGTCTCAACAACCACAATCATCATCAGAAATAACTCTAAGATGAGCTGTTTGCTGATATTTGTCTTGAATGTAATTTGAAAGATTTACAATTCGGATTATAGAATTTTTACTTTTCCAACTACCTTCATTTGAAAACCAAAATTCAATTTCATCTACATCATATCGTTCACCAGTTTTAACAACAGTTTTAAAGATAGATTTTATCTCATCAATTTCAGATTCAGATATTTTTGACTTGTCCTCAACTATAGTAGTTATCTCATTTAGTTTGATTATTACATTATTTGTAAGAGGCATACATTCAAAAAATCTAAGATTCTATAACAATCTTTTGAAGAGAAATTGTTTTTATAACAACCACATTATTTTGAAAATATGCAATATTTCCAGGCATTAAAACTAGGCCAAAAAAGGGTTGCAGAGGCAAGAGAATATCTCAATAAACTGACTGATGGTAAAGCAATGCCTGCACTTGCATTAGTTGCCAATAGTTCTGATATTTGGAAGCCAGTAGGGGAAGAAAATCTATATGCATTTGTTGATGAATCAGCAGGTTTTGTTTTGACTGATAATAGCGGATATATTCTTGCACTAGTTGATAAAACTGGTTCTTCTAAGACTATAGTTCAAGGAGTAACAAAACAACAAAAAGAGAATTTGGAAAAAGCATTTGAGGAAGATGGCATAGTAAAATTTGAAGGCAAGGTTATACTTCCTGTCTAATTTCTAGCCATAAAACAAAACGTAAACCTTTAGTTATTAGGATATGGAGAATAATAAAATGAACAAGTTTTCTCAAGAGATTGAAGTTAGAGGTCATTTAATTGACTCTTTGATTTTAACTAAGATCTTTGATAAAATCATGGACCTTAAAGGGGAATTTCAAGTACAAGAAATTGATATTGGTAAGAGAAAAAAAGATCAATCATATGTACGATTACTTGTTACAGGGAAAAATCAAAAACAATTAGATGAAATTTTAGAAACAATTCATCGCGAAGGGGCAGTATCTAAAACTCAAAAAGTAATCACATTAAAAAAATCTCCAAAAAACTATGTCATGCCTGATAATTTTTACAGTACAACAAACAATCACACACAAGTTTTCTTTAAAGGAAAATGGATTCAAGTTGAAAACATGATGATGGATAAATGCATTGTAGTGAAAGGAAATAGAGCATTCTGTGTTCCAGTAAGAGATGTCAAAAAAGGAGACCAAATAATTGTTGGGGAAAAAGGAATCAAAATTACTCCACCTGAACGACCAAGAGAAGGAGTAAATGTTTTTGAGTTCATGGGAAGCACAAGCTCTAGTGAAAGACCAACTCAACATATCGCAAAAAAAGTTGCAGAAGACATCTACAATACAAAAAAGAAAGGTGGAAAAATAATACTTGTGGGAGGCCCTGCCATAGTGCATACTGGTGCAGATGATGCAGTATCTGAATTAATCAAATTAGGGTATATTGATGGTCTATTGGCAGGAAATGCTCTTGCAGTTCATGATATAGAATATGCGACACTTGGAACATCACTTGGAATGAATGTACATGATGCAACATTGGCATATCATGGACATAGAAATCATATGGATGCAATCAATGCAGTCTTCAAAGCAGGATCTATTGCAAATATGGTAAAATCCAAAAAATTGAAAAAAGGAATCATGTATGAATGTGTAAAAAATAATGTACCATTTGTTTTAGCAAGTTCCATTAGAGATGATGGGCCATTACCAGATGTCATCACTGATGTTACTCAAGCACAACGTGAATACAAAAAAGTTCTAAAAAATGCAAGTATGGTGATTATGGTATCGACCATGCTTCATTCTATTGCAACAGGCAATATGCTTCCTGCAAATGTTAAAGTGATTGTTATTGATATCAATCAGCCAACAGTTACAAAACTTATGGATAGAGGAACATGGCAAGCACTAGGAATTGTATCTGATGTTGGTGCATTTTTACCAATGGTTGTACAACAAATTTTACTGTTTCATTAAATGGAGTTTTAATAATTCCAAATGAAAATAAAATCACTAGTGAAGTCATTAAAGAAAATTCTACTCAGAATGTTTCTAAAAAAGAAACAATAACACAAGATACAATCAATACTAGTATTGCTGATTTTGTAGATTCAACTAAAAGTCCTCAGTATTATATTGATAGATACTATAATGAAGTATCTTACAAATCATGGTTTGATAGAAACTATCCGAATTTAACAATAGAAGAAGCAGTAGGTTATTCAAATAATAATATTGAAATCAAATCAAAGATTCAAGAAATTATCAAAAATGAAATCATACCTGAAGCACAAGCATCATCCATAGTAGAACATACACCACAATACAATAATAATTCAGAAATCGCACAAATTGCTCTTGCAGTTGCAGGATTGGTGATATTATTTGGAGCAGTTTATGGAATTAAAAGACAAGTGGATAACAACTCCAAACGAATATCTATTAACAGAGAAACAATAAGAAAAAAAATCATTCAGCCAATTATTGGATCAAATCCTAAAGATATTCTTCAAACAAGGCTAGCAAAAGGCGATATTACTTTAGAAGAATATGAAAAAATAAAATCAAAATTATACTAACTTGAAGTAACCATCAAACTTTTTGGAGTTTGTAAATCACGTAATGGTTCTTTTTTAATATCCTCAAAGAATCTACCAATCATTTCAATTCCGGCAACAATCTTTGGGGCATTAGTTTTTACAAATTCTATTCTTTCAGAACTTGTTTTTGGTTTGTTTTCAAGGTATTTTTGATAGACAGTAGCCCCATCATAATCAACATAAGCAATTCTAGCACTAAAGTCCGTTCTCTCTAAAACCAGACTATCCCCACCTACAATTGCAGTATGATATGGGTGAACAATTAAAGATTCAGATAATTTTTGAGATGTATTAATTTTAGCTTTTTTTAGATCATCTCTAAATGCATTAAAATCAGCTAGAAGATAAAATGTAGCATCAGGTTTTGTCATCTTGACTCCTTCAATGGATGACAATGCATGATAGGTATATTCCCCCATAAGATGATGGATATTTCTAGTTACATCAAAATAATCATCAATTTCTTTACTAATTTCAAACCCAGCAACAGCAGCATGTTGAATTGGGGTAGATACAGCAGTATACTCTGTTGCAAGAATTTTTTTAAATTGATTCTTTAGGTCTGTTTGATACTGTGGAAAAATCACATAACCTAATCTATAACCACCAGCTGCATGTGATTTAGATAATCCATTTGTGACAAATGTGCCTTCAGGGTAAATTTTTCCCATACTAACAAATTTTGAAAAATCATAAGTTGTCTGAGCATAAATTTCATCAGAAATTATAGTGATGTTCTGTTCTCTACAGACATATGCAATTTCTTCTAGTTCATATTTATCATACAATAATCCAGTTGGATTATGAGGGTTGTTTAAAATCAAAATCTTTTGTCTGTCTTGCAATCTAAGTGCTAATTTCTTCAGATCGCCAGGAGATATTTTCATATTTGAACGAGCTGGTAACATATGGAAATTTTTCTTTAAGAATCTAATTTGTGGAAGATAACCCAACCAAGCAGGGGTTGGTAAAATCACAGTTCCATGTAAAATTTCTAAAAGATTAAAAATTAATTCTTTAGTTCCAGGTCCAACATAGATTCGTTCAGGAGCTACATCCATTCCAAAATAATGTCTGTTGTATTTTGAGATGGCATTACGTAATTCAGGAATTCCTGGAGTAGGAGCATATGTTCCTTTGTTAGCATTTTCTATTAGTGCTACTTGAACAAGTGGAGGTACAGGAAATGGAGATTGCCCAAATGCAAACCCATAGTAGCCAAAACTACACTCAGGATGTGGACAAGGAGTATAAAATTCTTGTAAAAATGTGTTTAATTTGAGATTCTCAGGCATCTCTATGTCTTCTACCTGCTGGTCAACTACAAATTTCAATATTGAGTATTATGAGAAATGATTAAGAGTCAAAGCGTGAAATAGTGAGTATCAATGAGTTAGCTAATGTTAACCAAGTTTTGGGATTTCATCTAAAACATGGGGGTTTTCAAGGGCGGATAAATCCCCCAAAGTTTTACCCAATAATTTTGATTTCAATAATCGGCGCATGATTTTACCTGTTCTTGTTTTTGGTAAATCAGATAACTGAAAAACAAGTTTTGGTCTTGCAACTTTACCAATCTTTTCAGAAACATGCTTGGAAATTTCTGATTCTAAACCAGTTTCTGATATATCATCAGCAACAAAAAATACAACAATTGCTTCTCCGGTAATATCATCAGGAATTGCAATAGATGCAGCATCAGATATTTTATCATGTGAAATTACTGCATGTTCAATTTCAGCAGTGCTCATCCTATGACCTGAAATATTTATCACATCATCTGTTCTGCCTCGCATATACCAAAGATTGTCTTCGTCAACATAGACAAAATCTCCATGAAACCAAATATTTTCAAATCGTGACCAATATGTTTCAAGATACCTTACATCATCATTTAACAATCCTCTAGTCATTGCAGGCCAAGGTGATTTGATAACCAAATATCCATTTTGTTTGTGTATAGAATTTCCATCATCATCAAAGATATCTAGATTCATTCCAGGAACTGGAATCCCAACAGTTGATGGTTTTAGCTTCATTCCAGGAAATACCGATAGCATTGCTCCACCAATTTCAGTACCACCAGATAAATTCATGATAGGAATCTTTTTGTTGCCAACTTTTTCAAATAACCATCGCCAAGAATCCTCATCAAGTGGTTCACCAGTAGTGGGAATATTTTTTATTTTGTCTAACGAATATATTTTCAAAGGTTCAACATTATTTTTTTTAAACAATCTTACTGCAGTGGGGGATATTCCAAAAATAGTTGCTTGATAATCATGTAATATTTTCCAGACTCTATCAATAGTTGGAAAATCTAATGCACCATCATAAATTACTGCACTAGCCCCCATTATCAAAAGCCCATAAACATTCCAGACTAATCCTGTAATCCAACCAATATCTGCAGGCCAAAATAATACATCATTTTCATGTGTATCAATGAGATATGCAGATTGATGTCCTGCAAAGACTGAAAATCCCCCATGAGTATGAATTACTCCTTTAGGCATACCCGTTGTGCCTGATGTATACAGAATAAACAATGGATCCTCAGAATCTAAAATTTCGGTGTCACAAAGAATGCTTTGAGGAGAAACTAGTTTGTCATAAAAAATTAATTTTTCAGATTCTTCATAATTATCAATTTCTTTGTAAGATACCACGATTGTTTTCTCAACAGAAGTATCTATGATTGCTTCATCTACAGCTTTCTTTTGTGACACTGGTTTTCCTTTTCGATAAAATCCATCAGATACAAAGAGAATTTTTGCTTTGCAATCCATTAAACGTACATGTAATGATTCTGAACTATATCCAGAAAAAATTACCGTTTGAATTGCACCAATTTTAGAAGCTGCAAGGATTGCTAACATTGCTTCTTCAATCATAGGTAAGTATATCGCTATAACATCTCCTTTTTTTACTCCGATTGATTTTAAACCATTTGCAAGCTGTGAAATTTTAGAATCTAATTCTGAATAGGAAATCTTAGATGTCTGACCATCTTCAGAAATAAAATGATATGCTATTTTTTGAGGATTTTGCTTTGCAAATTTTTCAACAGATGATTTGTAAATGTTAGTTTTACCATTTACAAACCATTTTGACCATTCAATTCCTTTAGAGATATCTAATATCTTAGTATAAGGTACATCCCAAACAATTCCAATATCCTCATCTACTGCTTTCCAAAACCATTCCAAATCTTCCTTGGCTTTTTTAGATAGTTCATTTAAGGATGAAATGTTTTGTTTTTGCATGAATTGAAAGATATTAGATTCTTTGATTTGTTTTTCAGTTGGGATAAATTCAAAATCAGGCAAATTATAATTTTTAGAAACTCATAAAGTGTAAAAAGATTTTTTGATTCAGGAAATATCTATTCCAAGACGTCTTGCACATGCAATTGCAGATTTACCATCATCTTCAGTAATACCTACTTTTAGGAATTTTTCAGTCCAGTCAGTTTTAGTATTCATTGTGTTTTCGTGATAATATTCTCTAAGAATCACGCCTATCTGTACATCTAGTCTATGTTTTGTTGCATCATTCATGCCTGCCTGAAGAATAGTAGCATCAGATGTAGCCAGTATTTTGATAAATTCAATGTCTTCTAATGAAAGTTCAGTCATGAATCATCCTATCTGTTTTTTAAATAAATCTAGTGTTAGTGTAGGATCTGCTTTTCCTTTTGTCTTTTGCATTACTTTTCCAACTAGATAGTTAATTGTTTGAGGATTCGATTTTGCTTCCTCCACTGCTTGAGATTCCTCAGAAATTACTTCTTGAATAATTTTTAATAGTTCTGATTCATCAGACACATTTCCAAGATCTAATTCAGCGATTACTTGAGATAGATCTTTTCCAGTCTTTACAATTTCATATAATGCATTTTTGGCAGAATTTCTAGATATTTTTCCTGATTGAATTGAATCAGCTAAATCTGTTAGATGTACTGCAGTAATTTTTGATTCTTCACGTTTTTCTCTTGTATCAACTAAACCCATTAAATCAGTAGTGATAATATTTGCAATTTCTTTAGCATTAGATTCAGTATGAGATACTTCAAATAAATCAGAATAAAATTTGTCAGATGATAAAACAGTTGCAACTTGTGCAGGCATATCAAATTGTGAAACATATCTTTCTTTTTTAGAGCTGATACTTTCAGGCATTTGAGATTTTAATTCCTTTTGAATTTCAGGATCAATTTTTACCCAAGGTATGTCTCCTTCTAGAAAATAACGATAATCAAGATCTTCTTCTTTAGAACGTGATGAAACAGTAATTTTTCGTTGGTCATCCCAATGACGTGTCTCTTGAATTATTTCAATATCTCTGGAATGCAAGCTTTCTTGTCTTGTAATTTCAAAAATAGTAGCTTTTTCTAAATCATGAAAAGAGCCAATATTTTTAATTTCAACTTTCTTTCCACCTTCAATTGAAACATTAGCATCAGCCCTCATTGCTCCATCTAAACTAGGATCAGAAACACCAAGATTTTCAAGCAAATCAGATAAGATATTTAGAAATGCTCTCACTTGTTTTGGATTCTCAAAGTCAGGTTCGGTTACAATTTCAACTAATGGTGTACCTGCACGGTTGTAATCAACTAAAGTGATTAGATTTTTGGATGAACTACCTTCGTAAATTAGCCTACCAGGATCCTCTTCTAATTGAATTCTTGTGATTCTGATTTTTTTATCTCCAACCATGATTGAGCCAGAACCGCCAATACTGGTATCACCATAGATGTTTAGTTGAGTGATTTGAAAGTTTTTTGGTAAATCAGGATAAAAATAATTTTTTCTAAAAAATGTAATCTTTTCAGGAATAGCGCAATTTAGGGCCATTGCAATTATTGTAGCCTTTTTTACGGCTTCTTGATTTAATCTAGGCAAGCTTCCTGGCAATCCCATACAAATAGGACAAATATTTTCATTGATTTCAAATTCTCGATAGTTTGCCTTACATGAACAAAATAATTTACTTTCCAAGTTTGTTAACTGACAATGAATTTCTAAACCAATCTTAGTCAAATTGGGACCTCCGGTAATGAAACAGTCTGTTCTAATGCATGTGCAGCTTGTAGTAATAATTTATCTTGCATAGAGTCTGCAAATAATTGTATTCCAATTGGTAATCCATTTGAGATACTAAATGGTACTGAAATTGCAGGTTTTCCAGTGAGATTTGCAGTTACAGTATTGATATCAACCTGAAACAATGAAACAGGATCATTAATCTTTTCGCCAATCTTAAATGGGAGAATTGGAACAGTTGGTGCAATTAAAAGATCAAATTTCTTAAATGCTTCATTTATTTCTTGAGTTAGTTTATTTTTTACTTTTAGTGCTTTAAGGAAATATTTTCCTGCATGTCCTGCAGATGGAACAAACCCTCCAATTATCATTCTACGTGTTACTTCGGGACCAAAGTTTTTTCGTGCTTTTGAAATGTAAGAATTAAATTCGTATCCTTCAACAGAAAAATCATAACCATATCTTAAATTATCAAATCGAGCAAGATTACTTCCAGCTTCTGTTGCAGCTATTGTATAATATGCTGCAACAGAATATTGCACCATATCTAAGGAGACTTCTTCACATGTTGCTCCAAGTGTTTCTAGTTTTGATATAGCATCCTTTGTTGCAGATAAAACTGCAGGATCAGTTCCCTCACCAATCATCTCTTTAATTATTCCAATTTTTTTACCGTCTATACCTGAATCAATACCTGAAAGATAGTCTTCATTTTTGTTATCTACAGTAGTATTGTCATTAGGATCTAACCCCGAAATGATGTTTAGCATAAAGGCTGTATCTTTTACAGTTCTAGTAATAGGACCAATCTGCTCAATACTGTTTGCATATGAAATTAACCCATATCTGCTAATTAGGCCATACGTTGGCTTGTATCCTACTGTAGAACAAAAACTAGCAGGATTTCTAACTGACCCACCAGTATCAGAACCCAAAGAGGCTACACATTCAAAAGCACTTACAGAAACTGCACTACCACCAGAAGAACCACCTGGAACATATTTAGTATTCCAAGGATTTTTGCTTGCACCAAATGCACTAAATTCAGTTGTCAACCCCATAGCAAATTCATCAAGATTTACTTTTCCAACAAATATTGCATCTTGTTCTTTTAGTTTTGTTATGACAGTCGCATCATATGGTGATACATAATTCTCAAGCATTTTTGATGCACATGTGGTTTTACTATTTTTGATACACATGTTATCTTTAATTGAAATTGGCATTCCAAAACATGCTCCAACTTTTTTACCAGATTTTATTTTTTTATCAATCTCACGTGCTTGATCAACTGCTTCTTCATTTACTGATAAAAATGCATGAAGTTTCTCATCAATATTTTGTATTCTTTCTAGTGATTTTGCAACAAAATCTTCAGCAGAGATATTTCCATTTTGTACTTCTTGGACAAATTCAAGGGCAGAAATTTTGAGATTCATTAAGACATCTTAGGTGCTCGAACATAGGTTCCTTTGTAGTTGTTTAATTTGTTGATTAATTTTTCATCATATGGAATGTATTTATCATCACGTAGATTGGAAATTGGAATTTCTTGCATTGAGATTTCTTCTGATTCAACATCTGCAGAATCTAAAACATCAAAATAATCAATCATTGATTGAACCTTGTCAACATATTCCTTATGATCATCAATGTCTATTTTCATTAATTTTGAAACATGTTCTATTTCTTCTTCAGTTACCATTCACTTACACCTAGGGTGTTAATCTATCGACATCTCTTGGATAAAATGTTACATCACGTATATTTTCAGTACCAGTAAGTGCCATAATTAGCCTTTCAAGGCCAATTCCACAACCAGCATGGGGTGGAACACCATAATCAAATGCACCAAGATGATATTCAAATGAATCAATTTTCATTCCCTTGTTTTTCATTCTCTCCTCTAATTCATCTCGTTTTTCAATTCTTGTACTGCCTGAAGATAATTCTAAATCTCCAAACATCAAATCAAATGATTCTGAAATTTTTGGATTTGATTTACTATCCTTTACGTAAAATGGTTTTGGACCCATAGGCCAATCGGTGATAAAGTAAAATCCATCAAGACCAATTTTTTTTAAATTGGATGGATACAAATCATCTCCCCATTCAGTTTTTGCTCCAGCCTTTTTCATTTTCTCCACTAATTCATCATAAGAATACCTGGGAATCGTTTCAGGAATTTCAGGAATTTTAAATTCAGCATCAGGATTATCTTTTACATAATCATTTACAGTTTTAATTGAAATCGTTATGATATCTTCAATTCTATTCATTACATCATTGTAATCAATAAATGCCTCCTCCAAATCAATAGAGATTGCTTCTGCTAAATGACGATTAGTTCTTGATGGTTCTGCTCTAAAAATAGGAGCAATCTCAAAGACTTTTTCAAAGCTCATTGTAAGTTGTTCTTTGTACAATTGAGGACTTTGAGCCAAGAAAGCTTCCTTGTTATAATAAAATATTGCAAATAGTGCAGCACCACCTTCAGTAGCTGTTGCAATCATTTTTGGAGTATGTATTTCAGTAAAATTTTGAACATTAAAGTAATCTCTAATTGATTTTAAAACAAGACTTCTAGCTTTGAATATATGTTGAAGTGAATTTCGTCTAAGATCAATTGGTCTTACTTCAAGTCTAGTATCAATATTTTTTACAGTTTTTGCAGTTGGCTCAAAAGGAGGAATTTTCTCAACTTCTGAAAATACTCTCAATTCTGTTGGAATTATTTCAAATCCACTTGGTGCTTTTTCAGATGATTTTACTTTTCCAGTAACGGCAATTGAAGAATGTGCTTTTAGAGAAGATATTTTTTCACGAATTTCATCAGGACAATCTCCCTTTTTTGCAACAACTAAGATGTTACCATTTTTGTCACGAATTGTAGCAAAACTAATGTTGCCGTGCCCTCTAATTGTTAAAACCCATCCCATGATGGTTACTTGATTTCCATCCATTGAAGGGGTAATTTCATCAGAATAGTGAGATCTGCGTAAATTTCCTAATTCAGTTTCTATCATAATTTACTCACACTACGAATTCTGTTAATAAAATTTGTACATTTGATCGATTCCAACATTCTAAGTTTCGATATCAATCTCATTTATCATTTTGTATACTCTGGAAAATATATTGATTGTTTTGGATGCTTTAGAGTATTCATTTTGCATATTTTTTATATCATTTATTTCGTGTTTGTTTGGTCTTTCTGGAGTTTTGTGACCTATTGCCTCCTCTGCGATCACCCTATCTACATTGCATGTTATCAATGTAGATTTTAACAATACTCTCAATGAGTTTGGATTGATGTTTTGGTTCTTTATTTTATTATTTGGTTTTATCAGTCCCGCTTTTTTTGCAAGACTGCGAAAACTATAACGAACCCATTCCTCAGAGATGGACATGTTTTTACAGTTAAGAAATATTGGATTTGGTTTGAAGACATTTTGTATTGTCAGTTTGTGTTCCAGGTATTCTTGCAAGGCCATAATTGCATCAATATCAAGAAAACCAACATGAACAACATCTGTTTTAAGACGTGTTAATCGTATTGGAATGGGACATTTTTTCAAATCCCACTGGTTCCAATTATCAGTACCAAACGCTTTTACAATTTGATCCCATGCCTCAAAGTTGAATCTATCAACAAAAGTAGATGTATCAAGGCCTCAATGAAACTTGCACAAAAATACGGCCTTTTGTAATAACGTTGGTTGTCCTACCGTAAGTAAACGCATGAGATTCCCAAGTGTCAATAATTGCGGTTCTTCTATATGCTCTATTTCTGTAAAACCTAATCTGAAACGAAGATGAATTGGAGAATCATTTAGTTCAAAATATGCCTTTATTGCGTGATATTCAATTCTCAAAGTCTGTGATTTTTTGTTTTTATGTATTGGATCTCGAAGATATTTCATTATTAATTGAGTAAAATATCGTCTAGATTTTGTGTTGTTGGATTCATACAAATTAAAAAAATGCTCCAATCCGCCAAGCGTTACAGTTTTAGACTGTTTCTGAAATGTAGAATTGCCAATCATGGTCCATATACTATATGAGAATTTTTGGCCTACAAGCCAGTAGTGAAAGTTCCACAATCTATACAGATAGCTTTTTTGAGTTGATACAAAATTCTTTGATTTGATATTACGTCGTCTGTTTCCTCTTAGTTGGGATATACAAAATAAAACGGATTCAAGAGTGCAAAAGTCTTGAAAAGATATTACTCCGTTCATGGTTATTTTGAAAGTTAAAAGTATGCACATTAAAAGGATATTTTGGCTTGAAAATTTGTTTAAGTAAATTTTAGATATTGACTTTAATTCTCTTAAGGAGAACTGTCTGTTTGGTTCAAGTCTCTGATTCCTTGATCATTATAGCTTTAGCTAAATCCTAGCCCTTAGCTATACAGAATCTTGTGAGCCTTTATTATTTGGAAATATACCAGATATGCATTGAAAGACATTACAACTATTAGAATTACAAAAGATACACATAAAGAAATTCTGAAAATTATGGGTGAGATACAAGCCAAAACAGGAGAGATTCCAACACTTGATGATGCATTACAAGAGATGTTGAATAATTACAAGAAATCAAGAAAATAAAATAATTGGAAAATACAGCTTTTTACCCATATTGTGCGGAAAAATTTTTCATTAAACGTGATTCAATGTTTTGATCCACATCTAAATTCTAGATACAAAAATGGATATGTTTGACAGTTATATTCAACTAAAGTTATTTATTTATCTAGAAAAAACAATTAGAATAGGGTTTGATATGACTGCAAATAATGATTCTGAAGAGTTTCAGGAAATCCAAAGTATTTTTGAAGAACTAAATTTAGAAACATTTGAAAAAAGAAACAAGTTTTTGAAATATAAACAAGAAGAGGAAGTAAATGATCCAGAACAATACTTGTCAACCACCACAGTAACAACTAGAATTAACTAAGAAATATGCCAAGCTTTAATGAAATACGGGATAATGTTAACGCCAATGGAAGTACTTTTGATATTTTTAGAAAAGATTACATCGAACAACTCAGTAAACATACAGGAAGAAACACCATAATTTATTATTCAGGATGGTTACAAAAACAAAACCTAGGTCCAGTGTTGGGTATTACTAATGATGATAAAAATGGATTCATGACAGCAATACATGGATTGGATCGTTCAAAAGGATTGGATTTGATTCTCCATACTCTAGGTGGAGATGTTGCTGCAACTGAATCTCTAATTGATTATTTACGAAAAATGTTTGGTACAGATATTCGTGCAATAATTCCACAGATGGCTATGTCAGGTAGAACAATGTTAGCTTGTGCATGTAAAGAAATTTTGATGGGTAAACAATCCAGTCTAGGTCCAATCGATCCACAAATTGGAGGAGTTCCAGCAAATGGGAATCAGAGATGAATTTCGTCGAGCAAGTGATGAAATAAAAGGTGACAAAGATAAAATTCCTGTTTGGCAACCAATACTTGCTAAATATTCTCCAACATTGATAGGTCAATGTGAAAGAGCCATAAAATGGTCAACAAAAATCGCAACTGAATCATTGCTTACTGGAATGTTTGAAAAGGATTTAGAAAAGGAATCTATTGTGAAAGGGATTGTCGATGAATTAACAGATAATGATAGAACAAAATCTCACAATAGACAATTCTCCGCTCAGAAATGCGATGATCTGAAATTAAAAATAACTATGATTGAGGATTATCCAGACTTGCAAGATTTGGTACTTTCTGTTCATCATTCTACAATTTTGACAATAACTAGTACAGCAGCAGTAAAAATCATTGAAAATAATGAGGGTAAATCACACATAGTACAATATAATCCTCCTAGTAAGTAGAATTTTCCAAATAATTAAAATTAAAACTATTCTAATCTTTGGAGAAAATAGTTTAGCTAATGCTAATAGAATAAATTTATGAATTTTTTGAAGATTTTTTATATTCTTGAATTTTGCAGGCAATAAATTGTTTAAATTTCACATTTTTATCATAATCTTTTCGTTTGAATTTTGGAATGTGGTAAGATAAATTCCAAGTCAAAGTTAAAAAAGTAGCAACAGTATTTTGCAGTATTTTAAGATATTTAAAATCAACATCCTCTTCAACAATTTCCAAATTATGAATTATTTTATGTCGCAATAGAAACATTTTTTCAAGTTCAGGCCAATTTTTTATCATGTTAGATCCTGAATTAGTGTGTGATTCTATTCCAGATTTTTTAGAATCAATAACATCCATCATTGTTGAAAAAAAATCAATTTGTAATAATTTTGAATAGATTGAAAATATGTTATCTAGAGATTGAAAATTAAAATTAGTTACAACAATATCGCCTTTTGTCAAACTCCGATCAATTTTATCTAAATCATCCAAAGAAATTGTCAATTCACCGTTAAACAAAGAGGAAACATCTAAAGAGTTATCGTTAATTAATGGAATCAAATATCCTTTAATTCTTGATTCAATAAAAGATACAGTTCGAATAATAAAATAATTTTTTAGTTGTTGTTGTAATACAACATTATCAGTTGTTTGAATCAGATGAAGGACAGGTCCAATTTCTGCTGCATTGTAAACTTCTCTATTTGCGATAGATATTTTTTCTATACCTTGAATTTTTTCAAGATTTAGAGTAGGGGTCTTTTTCTTCAATGACATAATTTCGTAAGGAATCATTTTAGCTTTTGCTAATTAGCTAAATTTGAAGCCCTCATAGAGATTTACACTATTGGTTCAATGCTAGATTGAAATATTATGCAGTTTATCAAAATGAGATAATGAAAAGTAGATCTATTTGATATCATTAATGACAGAAAAAATGGGATTAAAAATAATGATCAATGTTGGATTCAGGTGTTGTTCCACCAGTAAAAGCATCTTTTAGTAAATTTTTATTTACTTTATCTATGTGGGTTTGAATCCATGAAAATGGTTTATGTGCAACTGCCGCACGTGATGCAAAAATTAAATGATATTTACTGCTTCCAGCAGTTTCAACTGCAATTTCAGTAGTTTTGTAAGGATTCCAACTTTCTGAAGGAATATTATGAATTTTAGTTCTATACAAATCTAAAAAATCTTCTTTTTCTTTCCATGATGAATCCCCAAAAATTCTATTCAGAGAGTTTTCTGAATGTGCAATATTTTTGTTTCTCTCAGTTGCTTTTGTCATAAATGTAATAAAAATATCAACTGAGCGTCCACGTAAAATGTCTACAAGAGAATTCCATGATACATCAAATCCAAAAGGATCTAAAACTACAAGATATCCATTATCTTTGTATTTTCCAGTACTTGTTCCAAACTTTCTTTGAACTGATTTTTCAAAATCTAAAGAATGTACGTTTAATGAATGATTTTTTGCACCTAACATAATTTTTGCACGTTTTTCTAATTCTGTTACAAATTTACTATTTGCATCTGCAAGAAAATAATTATCAAAGTGATAACCATCTTTTAGTCGTGTAAATGGAACTAGCGATGTCCCTGGAAGAATTTTGTTATTAATTCTTAAAAGACCTGATCCTGAAAATAGATCTACATAGTGTAATTTTTTGAATCCCTGTTTCCTCATTATTTGGCAATATGGTCTGATGTAGGAGTGTAATGCAACTAGTTTTTTTACAGACCATACATCGTGTTCTGGTGTTGTTATTTGTTCTAAAGAAAAATTTTCAACAGATTTGTGTAATGATGAAATTGTATCTCTAACTACAACATAAGGTTCAACCATGATTTGTTAATAATAAATTCAATAAGATTTAAATGAACTTGAGAAAAAAAAGTTTAGACTGACAGTCAATTGTCTGTTCATAAACATGTTAATATGAATAGGTTGAAAGAAAAGCCAATTGGCAAATACTTCAGGAATTGAGTGGACTGAGGCAACATGGAATCCCACAACTGGATGTTCAAAAATTTCTCCAGGATGTAAAAATTGTTATGCTGAATCGCTATCAAAAAGACTCAAAGCAATGGGAGTTAAAAAATATAAGAATAATTTTAAATTTACAGAACATAGTTCAGATGTAGAGATTCCACTAACATGGAAAAAGCCTAAGAAAATTTTTGTTAATAGCATGTCAGATTTATTCCATGAACAATCTGACTTTACATTTGTGGGAAAATGTTTTGAAACAATGATACAAGCAAATTGGCATACGTATCAAGTATTGACAAAACGTCCAGAAAAAATGATTGAATTTTCAAAATTATTTAAAAAATTTTACAAATACAAAATTCCTCAACATATTTGGATGGGAACTAGTATTGAAAACGAGGATTTCACTTGGCGAATTAAAGAGTTAAGAAAGGTTCAATGTGATATCCGTTTTATTAGCTTTGAACCTTTACTGGGACCTGTTGGAGAAGTAAATTTAGACAATATTGATTGGGCAATCATCGGAGGTGAAAGTGGTCATAAATTTAGAGAAGTTCGAGAAGAATGGGTTTGGGACATCATAAAACAATGTAAAAAACAAAAAGTTTCAGTATTTTTCAAACAATGGGGAGGAATAAGACCTAAATCAGGTGGACGTACAATTAAGGGTAAAATTTTTGATCAGTATCCAAAAATAAAAAAATCTAGGTCGAGAGAAATTCTATTAAATTAGTAATAATAAAAAATTTTTTAAAATTATTTTATAATTTTAATAAACTAGATCATGTTTTTGTATTTCATAGAATATTCATCACTATGGCATACCTCAAATGTTTACAATGTGGAGAAATACTAGAAAGTAAATCAGTACATAATTTAGTCAGATGTTCATGTGAGAATAAAACATTCCTAGATGGAGGTGGAGAATATTGCAGATATGGAGGAGTGGATTTGAAAAAAATCCAAATTATAGAAGACGATACAGACATGTCCAGACGCAGTCGTATGGATGAGAAACTTGATGATGATGGAGAAATATTAGGTGATGATTTGATAGAAAAATTAGATAAAACTCTAAGAGATTACAGATAATTTGATTGAATAATGGAGAAATCAACATTATGATAGAAACTAATCGAGTAAATTGTCGGTTTTATGTGAAATTATTTGGAGAATATACTAGGAGAAATTTACTTTATTCCATTTGTATGGTGTAATTAATTTTTCACTATCTAGATTTACATTAAATTACTGTAATTTTTCACAAATATCATGGCTCTTGCTGATAGAGAAAAGATGATAGCAATAATCTCAAATGGAATTGCAGTTTTTTCATTATTACAAGAAAGAGATGAACTTCCAAAAAATGCAACAATGTATGATTTTGTGCTTAAAGTAGTTCCAGAAGATATCAAATCAGAACTAAGCGTAGAATTGATAGATGAGATATTTCAGTACGTTACATCCACACATAGTTCATAAAGTACAAAGGGATAAGAAAAATACAATGACTGCAATAGCTACACTTGGTTCTCACTGTGCACTGCAAGTTCTAAAAGGTGCAAAAGATGAAGGTCTAAAAACTATTCTTGTCTGTGAAAAAAAACGTGAAAAATTATATCGAAGATTTCCATTTATTGATGAATTAATTTTAGTAGATTCATTCAAAGAAGTTCTTGATCAAAAATGTCAATCAATACTAGAACAAAATGATGCAGTATTAATTCCACATGGCACATTAATTGCACAAATGAGTTCTGAAGAAATTGAATCAATCAAAACACCTGTCTTTGGAAACAAATGGATTCTAAAATGGGAATCAGATAGAGTGATGAAAGAAAAACTCATGAAAGAGGCAAGTCTTCCCATGCCAACATCAATATCAAAACCTGAAGACATCAAAAAACTAGTTATTGTAAAAAGACAAGGAGCAGCGGGTGGAAAAGGATACTTTATGGCAGCAAATGAAGATGATTACAATACAAAGAGAAATCAATTGATTTCAGAAGGGATAATTTCAAAAGAGGAATCGCTTTACATTCAAGAATATGCAGTAGGAGTTTTGGCTTATTTGCAGTACTTTTATTCTCCATTAAAAGAAGAACTAGAATTCTTTGGAGTTGATCAAAGACATGAATCAGACATTGAAGGTCTTGCTAGAATTCCATCAGCACAGCAACTAAAATCCAACAAAATTCCATCATTTAATGTGATTGGGAATAGTCCTCTAGTTTTAAGAGAATCACTTTTAGATGAAGTGTATAACATGGGTGAAAACTTTGTTGATGCTGCAAAAAAACTAGTCGCACCAGGAATGAATGGCCCATTTTGTATTGAAGGAGTTTATGATGAGAACGCAAAATTCACATCATTTGAATTTTCAGCAAGAATTGTTGCAGGAACCAACATCTACATGGATGGTTCTCCATATTACTCACTGTTGTTTAATGAGCCTATGAGTATGGGTAAAAGGATGGCAAGAGAGATAAAAACAGCCACAGAATCTAATCAATTAGACAAAGTTACAACCTAAAATTAGAACAAGAATCTATTTTGTAGGTACTTCCATTCCATGTTGAGATTTGATAATATACCTGTCTCTTATCTTGACGCTAACCCAATCAATTATCAAAACAGAAACTAACACTACTAACATGAAAACTGCTGCTTTTCCATACTCAAAGAATTTTATATAATTGATAATGTAAAAACCAATTCCACCTGCACCAACTAATCCAAGGATACTAGTTTGACGAATATTATAATCAAACATGTAAAGTAATTGACTAAGAAGATGAGAAGCAGATTCAGGAATTACAACATAACGAATCAATTGCCATTTTGAAACACCAATAGAGCCAACTGCATCCATAGGATCAGAATCAATTGTTTCAATTGCTTCGTATTGTAATTTTGAAACAAACCCAACTGTATACATAATAATTGCCAAGACCCCTGCAAAAGGACCCAATCCCACCATAATCACAAATAAGATTGCCCATAAAATTGATGGAAATGTACGAATAGCTGCTAGTAATGCTCTGACAGGAGCATAAACATATTTGCTGTTAAGATTTCTTGCTGCAAGCATACTTAGTGGTAATGCAATTACAAACCCAACTATAGTTCCAATGAATGCCATCTGGATTGTTTCAAACATTGCCCAAATAGCAGTTGGAACATACTTTGGTTCAACAAGAAGCATTTCCTCAACAACAATTGCAAGATTTGGTAATCCCTCAACAAAATCAATAGGATTAGCATCAACATTGTAAGATGCAATTACAACTAGTCCAATAATTATTCCAATTATAATATTATTTTTTGGCGTCATCAGCATACATCTCCATAATCTGTTCAGTACTCATATCACCTGATTGAAAATCAACTATAGTATCTCCTTCAACTCCAATTTCTAGAACTTTTTTTCCTTCTTTGATGACTGCAACCCTATTAGCATACTCCAATGCTAATTGCATATCATGATGAACCATAATGGCAGTCAGATTCATGCGTTTTTGAGCCTCTGCGATTAAATCCATAATCTCATGAGCAGTTACATAATCTAATTCTGAAACAATTTCGTCTGCCAATAGAATTGTAGGTTTTTGCATTAATGCTCTAGCAATAGCAACTCTTCTCTTTTCACCACCACTGATCATGTAGGCTTTTCTATCTTCTTTTCCAGATAATCCAACTAAATTTAGAATTCTTTTTGCTTCTTTAATTTCATGTTCTGGAAATTTTTTCAATAATGATTGAAGTTTGGTTAATCTAGGTAATGCACCAATGAGTGTATTTTCAAGAACTGTGATATTTTTTATCAATCCAAGACTTTGTGGAATATAACCAATAGTATGCATCATATTTTTGAATTTTTTATTATTCATATTAGGGGAGACATAATCAATTTTGATTGTACCCTTACTTGGAATCATCATACCGTTCATTAATTTAAGTAAAGTAGATTTTCCAGAACCAGATTGTCCAATAATAGCATAATTTGTTCCTCTGTCAATGGATATGTTAATTCCTTCTAATGCAAAGTTTTTGGAATCATAAGATGTCCAAACGTCACTCATCTGTATAATTTTCTTTGTAAAAATTGATGAAAAAGAAGAGTTTGTGGTCATCAGAATTTGTTTCATTAACAGAATCCCAGGTTTTATTTGCTCTTGTTGTATTTATCAAGAATCAATTGATCAAGTCCGGTTAAAGAATCAATATAGGTTCCAAATTCACCAATATGCATAGTTGTGGTTGTTGGAACAAGTGCTTCAGCACCATACAAATCCGTTAATATTGAATTGTTTTCATCATAATTGAGTTCCACAAGTGCATCTACAAGTGCATCTTTGACAGATTCTGACATATCAGCACTTACCATAAACACATGTGATGGAACAGGTCCAATTGTTGTAACTGGACGTAATTTTACTTGATCTTCTAATTCAAGATATTTTTGAGGAGCAATATCTGAACCAAATGCAACATCTACATTCTCATTGAGGAGTAATTGTAATGCTGCTTTGTATCCGCCTGCAAAAGTATAACTTTCAAAGTTATTTGCTAAAGCAGACTCTAAAGCTACAATATCATCACCTTCAATGGTAATGTGGCCATCACTAACCAAAGTTCCCATAGGTCTTACAAAACCTGATGAGCCAGTAATGCTAGTAAAGGCAACTCTTTTGCCAACAGTGTCTTCTAATGAATTAATAGAATCATTATCAGCCAGAGCCCATATTGTTGCTTGATAGTTTACTTTTCCGTTTACAAGTTCTGCCAATACAGCTTCTGCACCTGTTCTTTGATGTGTAATCCATGCAGGTCCTGTGTCCATAAAGGCAGCATCAATGTGACCGAATCGCATTCCTTCAATAATAGTTTCATAATTTGTTGGAACTACTACTTCAACATCAATGCCCAATTCATTCTCAAGGAAATTTTCTAGGGCTTGAGCTTTTGGAGTTAATTCATCAGCTTTCTCAACTGGAATAAACCCAATAGTGATTGTATCAACATCAATTATTTTTGATTCAGATGAAACGTTAATGATTTTATTTTCAATTAGGAATTCAATTCCGTTTAGAAAAGTTGTATCATCAACTGTACCTTCAGCCCACCAACCAGCATTTGTTTTAATCCATTCAGGGACTAAACTTTGTGCTTGAGCATTCTGAACTAAAGAAATAGTTGCAACACCAATTGCTACAATTATAGCAACTAATGCTAAAGTTGTTTGTCGTTTCATTTACAAAAATTTTAGGTCAAGCTAAGTTATTTAAACCAAATTTTCATTCCAAGTATTAATTCTAACTCTCTAGAATGAGAACAAAATTGAATTATAAAAAATTCTAAGGATTTGATTTTGGGTTGTCTGTATTTGGATACAAATTCAATTTAGGTTCAGGATTCTCTAAAGTGATTTCCACCTTACCTATTCTACTACGATAATATTTGATTTTTTTGCCTTCTTCTGAAATAACATACCTGTCTATCTCTACAAGTGCAAGTTCCTCCAAAGTAGATAGCGTTTTGTATACAGTAGAAATGGAAATTTTTAATTCATCTGCAATTTGATTTGCATCTTTTGATTTATTCTTAATTGAAAACAATACGGCTCTAGTGCAAATATTACTAAGTGATTCAATAATTTTTTGAGTTATATCAAATTCAGATAATTGAATAATGTTTGGCTTTGACATTAATATCACTCAATTAGGAATTAACGTTAAAGTTGGTTCAGGTGTTCTAATGGAAATATCAGCTTTGCTTATTCTGCTTCGAAAAACTTTGTATTTTCTACCTTTATCAGATATCATCCATTTTTCTACTTTGATTAGTGTAAGTTCTTCCAAGTCAGACAATTTTTTATAAACAGAACTAAGAGGAATTTTTAGTTTATCTGAAAGCTCAGCTGCAGTATTTCCTTTTCGGATTACAGAAAATAGAATTGCACGAGATTCAGAATCAGCTAGTGCTTCAATTACTTTTTGAGTTATATCATATTTTTTTAATTGTGGCAAAGTTAATCTTCTCGACATGTGAAAATCAAAAATAATTCAGTATATTTAAACGGGATGTTTTTATTCTCATTCTAGAGAGTCAGAATCATTAATTATAAGAGGGGGTAGTTTCTTTATCAGGACTAAGACGATTCCAAAAGAATCCTAGAATCAAACCAATTGAAACCCAGAAAGATGTTACTCCAAGGAATGACATTATCCTAAACTCATTTACCAAATCTATAGGGGCTGTAATTTCGTCTGGATTTTCCGGCATTGCAAAAAAGACTAAAGAAATAAAAACACCATAGCCAATTAATGCTACAAGTTTTCTGTTGTTTTGGAATTTCTTTGATAATTTGTAAAAAACAACTGCTCCAAATCCAGAAATTGTGATAAAAGAAAGATACAAGACGGACCTGAGAACTACAGTTTCTGCATCTCCTACAGTTGGTGGATTTGCAGGATACTTGAGAAATGGAATCAAAAACATGGTAAACCACATTATTCCAGCTAAAACAACTGCTTTTTTTACATCATTGTTTCCGGGTAATGAATTTCTAGATAATGCAAATATTATTCCAAATAATGCACCGACTGATGTTCCTAAAATAGTTCCGGCAAGAATCTGACCACTTTTTTGCCATTCTCTATATCCCTCATATTCTACCCAAAATTCAGGAGTGTTTTTTTCTTCACCAGATGCAAACAGATTTTGATTTTCAATTCCAATGGCTTGATCAAGATAAGGTTCTACAATTACAAAATTCACAATACCATGAATAGTACCAGCAAATGCACCAGAGATTAAAACAATTATGAGAAAAACAAATGTTTTCATTATATTATGCCCTTAATGACATGGAAATCCGGCTGCATGTCTCATATCATGAGTAAGTTCATGGATGTAGAGATCTGTAAATGCTTGTTCGCCATATACTACACTAAAAATATGTCCTTGATCAAAACCTACAAGAAATAATCCTACTGCAAAGACTATTGCCAGTACTACTATTGCTAGTTTTGAAATACCTGGCTTTGAAACAATAACTTGTTTTGATTCAGACACAAAAATTATGACTCTCTGAATATATTTAAGCTCTTGGATGACAAATTGAATTTGTAAAAAATACGGAATTAGGCTCAATGAGTGTTGTTATTACAAGATCTAACATACTGATGCTTTTGACATATTTTTATCTAGAAATATTCTAAATTGAATAATTCAGGAATAAAATCAAACGATAGTAAATATGAAAATCATATTTCAGAGATCATTCAAGGAGAATTAATTGATCTGCATGGTCGAAATGGATACAAGTCAATTATACAAACAATGATGAAAACTTGTGGAAAAACAGAAAAAGAAATCATTACAAACTATAAATTATTTGCAGAATTAACTGAAGGGGTTTTTGGCAGATTTAGTGATAAAATTCTAGACCCAATAAAATTAGAAATTCAGAAAATAGTAGAAAACATTTACCAAGAGGAAAAACAGGCTCCAAAAATACCAATAAGGATACTAATTGCAGATGATGATCTAGACATTTTAGGATTATACAGGTCTTTTCTTGAAGCAAAAGGTAAAGAAATTACATTAACAACAGATGGTCACAAATGTGTTGAAGCATACAAAAGAAAATACAATTCTCAACAATCAGAAAATTATTTTGATTTAGTAATACTTGATCAAAAAATGCCATTTATGACAGGATTACAAGCCGCAGTTGAGATTTTAAAGATCAATCCGCAACAAAGAATAATGTTTGCATCAGGATATATTGAAAAAACATTACTAGACATATTGTCAAAACTAAATAGAGCAATCGCAGTAATTGAAAAACCATTTTCACTTGATGTGCTAGAACATATGATAAACAACATAACAATATTTGAAAAATTAGAAAAAATGAACATAAACCAACAAGAAAAAGATATCAAACAAAAAGTGTCAGAAATTATGACAGTATTACAAAATCAAATTTAATAGAACAATAAAAAATTGTCAAAATAATAAATTTAATACTTGAAACATATTTCGTCAATATATGAAAAAACTATACCTAATGCTGATACCAATAGTAATAGGAATTATCACAGGAATGTTTTTGGCATTTTTTCCTGAATCAGAAAATGACTCTAAATTATTAACTATTTCAAAACTAATTGAAAATGGCTCTCCAATATGGGGTGATTCAGATGCTGCAATTACCATTCTTGAATGGGGAGATTACCAATGTACATTTTGTTATAAATTTCATCAAAATACATTAGATATTATTGATAATGATTTTATCAAAACAGGTAAAGTGAAAATAGTCTTCAAAGACTTTACCTTAAATGGTCCTGATTCAATATTAGCAGCTGAAGCATCATATTGTGCAGAAGACCAAGGGAAATACTGGCAATATCATAATGAACTGTACAAGAATTGGGGAGGAGAAAAAACAGGATGGATTACAAGAGATTCATTAGACAGATTTGCAGTTACAGTTCAATTGGATTTGCTTGAATTCAACGCATGCCTAGATATGCACAAGTATCAAAATAGAGTCATCACGCATTATGAATTTGGGAAAGAGATAGGAATTGATGCAACTCCTTCATTTTTAGTCTTCAATGATCAAAAAATTATCAAAATTAGAGGAAACCAACCACTAGAAGTATTTCTAAAAACAATTGATGAATTATAATTTTAGGAAAACTGGAATTGAATCAATCAAAATTAATATTCGCATGATCAGGAGAAACCACAAATGAACAAGAGAATAAACATAGAAAAGCAAGATTCAGTTAAACTCTATAAAATTAGAAAGACCTTAGAGGAGTTATCTCAAAAATCAGGTAGAGGGACTGAGCTTATTTCAGTATACATTCCAAAGGGAAAACAACTTCATGAAATTATCAGCACACTTCAGCAAGAGCAGGGAACAGCTGACAATATCAAATCGGATCTCACAAGATCACATGTAGTTGATTCATTAGGTAAAGTTGTTCAAAGACTAAAACTATACAAAAAGACACCAGAAAGAGGATTAGTAATGTTCTGTGGTGCACTGCCGCCAGAAGAAGGTGGACCTCTAGGAAGTGAAGTAGTTACAGTATGGGAAGTTGACCCACCAAAAGATTTGAATCAGTATCTTTACAGATGTGATGATCATTTCCATGTAGATATTCTAAAAGACATGCTAAAAGATGATAATTTAATTGGATTTTTAGCAATTGATGCAAAAGACGCAGGTTGGGGATTATTGCATGGAGATAAAATTGAGGTATTAGGGCAAACTGGTTCAGGAGTTGCAGGAAAACATAGACAAGGAGGACAATCGGCAAAAAGATTTCAAAAACTTAGAGAGATGGAGTTGAGTTATTTCTATAACAGAGTTGCTCAAACTACAAGAGAGTATTTTATTGACATATATCCCGTCAAGGGATTAATAATTTCAGGTCCAGGACCTACAAAAGAGGATTTTATCAATGGGAGTTATCTGGAGTACAGATTACAAAATAATATCATATCTACAATTGATGCATCGTATTCAGGAGCAGAAGGGATTAGAGAAGCATTTGCAAAATCTTCAGATATTTTAGGGAATTTTAGATTAGTTGAAGAAAAGAAACTAGTTGAGGATTTGTTTAGAGAGATTAATGGGAATTCGGGAAAAGGCTCATACGGTTTACAAGAAGTAATTGAATATCTAAAAAATAATGTTGTTAAAACTTTGATCATTACTGATGATACAAATTTGAATATAGTTGAAGGAAAATGCAAGCGATGTCAACATATTCAAGAAGAAATTGTTGAGAGACCTCTAGTTATTCCAAAAAAAACAGAATACACAAACAAGCCATGCCCTGAATGTAATGCAATGGAAGTAAAAGTAAATGAACAAGATATTGTAGATTATCTAGAAATACTTGCTGCAAAAACAGGTACCCAGTTAGAAGTTGTTTCTGGAAGTGCAGAACATGGAAACATGCTTGCCAGTCTTGGAAAAGTTGGAGCTATTTTGAGATATAACCCAGGCCATACTAAGTAAGAAAACTACGTATTTTTTTTGCCAATTCTGAAAGATCATTATCATTTGAGATTTGACGCTTTGTCCATACAGTGCCTTTGTTGTTATATCTTGGAATAAGATGTATGTGAACATGAGGAATAATTTGTTTTGCGGCTCTACCATTATTTTGAGCAATACTAAATGCATCAGCGTTTGTTGCATCTAAAATCGCTTTTGCAATTTTTGGAACAAGAGAAAAGACAGTACCAACATCTTCTGGATTCATATCAGTTATTTTTTCATGGTGTTTTCTTGGAAGAATCAAACTGTGACCAAAGTCAATTGGATATTTATCTAAAAATGCAACATGAGAATCATCCTCATATAGAAAATGTCCTTCTTCTTTTCCATCTAAGATATCACAAAAAAGACATCGCATAAGGATCAGCAATTTGTGATTTTATTTATTGTTTTTATCGAATAGTTAATTAGGGCACTACTTTTCTCAATATTCATTTATTGTATTTTTATTTTTGTGACTAGATGTTACATTCTCTTCAAATAACTTGACAATATTTTATCTGCCATTTCTACAACTTCTACATCTTTTTTCACAGCCAAACTACGCAATTTCCTAGCATTACCTTTGTTTAGTGAAATTATAACTTTCTGTAGAAGTAAACCATCTTTGGCTTTTTTGAGTAGTTTGAGATGAGATGATTTAGGGGAACGAGATAACGATTTGAGATATTCTCTTCTTAATTTCTGATCTAATGGTATGATTTTCTCAGCAATTTTAACTGCTTTAGATAAATTCGGAATTGCATGATACAACTTTACACAATCATCACGGGATAATTCCTTTGGAACAAACTGTTTTAGTTTATCTGGAACTGCTGCAAATCCAAGATATTTCTTGAGAGTAACAGATGATATTCCTAAAGATTTTGCAGCTTTACTTTTTCCAACTGATTCACTCAAAAACACACAAGCTGCAGTCATATCCTTAACGTTCATTTTATTTCTGTGCAGATTCTCTACAACTGATGCCGCCTTTGCATCCTCTAGATCATATTTTGTATTCTGAGTAAGTAACAATACTGGAATCTTTTTTGCACCCAACCTTTTGAGTGCAGCAAGTCTTCTCTGGCCAGACAGTAACAAATACGAGTTTTTTGATTCCTTTTGGACCATAGGTGGATTCTGCAACCCTTCATTTTTGATGGAGCGGGCAAGTTCTGCAATACCTTCCCTGTCTAGCTTTCTTGCTTGTACATCCTTCCATATTTTGATGTATTTGATTGGAATTTCTCGTAATCTGTACGATATTGGGGAATTGTATCTTTTTGCCGTAATTGGTATGAATTTATTATTTCAGTTAAATTACTCTAGTAATTAATAATTGACCAAATGGGTATAATAAAAATGGGTACAACAAAAAGGGTTACAACAAAGATGGGTATGACAATCGTGGTTTTTATCTTGATGGAATTCACATTGATACAAAAATAAATTTTGATAAAGACGGGTATAACAAAAAGGGTTACAACAAAGATGGGTATAATAAAAATGGGTACAACAAAGACGGGTATGACAGTATTGGGTATAACAAAAATGGTTACAACAAAGATGGGTATGACCTAGACGGGCATAACAAAGATGGATACAACAAAGATGGGTATGACCTAGAAGGGTATGATAGAAATGGATATGATAGAAATGGGTATGATGGAAATGGATATGATAGTAATGGGTATGACTTGGATGGATATGATAGTATTGGGTATAACAAAGAGGGATATGATAGATTGGGATATGATCACATAGGTTACAACAAAGATGGATACAACAAAGATGGATACAACAAAGATGGATACAACAAAGATGGATACAACAAAGATGGATACAACAAATTTAATAAAAATAAAATCGAAGTAAAAAATGATTAATCATATTGCCTGAAAAAACACTTCCCAAAGACTATGACGTATACATACCTGGCAGATTTGAGGAAGGTAACTCTGAATTACCCTCAAAATTACCCTCAGAATCAATTCCAGAATCAAAACCAAAAAGCAGAGGACTATCCATAGCAATAGTACTTTTTGCAGTATTCTCAGTAGGAATATTTTCGTACTATTTTATCAATCAAGCAGACATTGATGAGCAAATAATTCAAAACATGGATCCTCGAGAAAGTCTGGCAAACCAATACAGTATAGGAGAATTTGGAAGTGATCATGCACATGCTGCAATTGTAGTAATTAATAATAATAAACAGGTAAACTTTGCTCAACCGGAATTTCAAATATCAAACAAATACATTCATTTTGAAAATAACAACCCATACCAAATCCACAAGCATGCAACTGGCGTTCCATTAGAGATGTTATTTGTATCATTTGGAATGAAAGATATCTGCATTTCAGATAAAGTATGCATAGTTTATCTTAATGGAGAAAGATACTATTCAGATATTTTACAGTATGAGATAAAGCACAATGACAGAATACTGATATCATATGGAGAGATAGAGAATTCAAAGTATTTGAAATATTTAGAATCATTAAAAATATTTGATGTTCCAAAAAAATCAATTACATCTAACAACGACATATTGATCTAAATTCAAAATAAAATTATTCACAAATATGGATTAGATAAAATAAAAAAAGAAAAAATAATCACACTAGTTTTTTAGTGTGAGTGGGTTTACCCATGACTGGATAATATTTCTATTCAATTCTACAAATGCGTTAATGTTATCGCCGAAGGTTCTGATGTTTTGTACGGTTGCATCAATTGTAGTTTTTGTCAATTGATTGCCTAATGTGGTTGCTTGAACAATTTGCTTGTTGGTATCTACGATTGCAGTTCTTGCATCATTTGGAATTTCAGTTGAAAGACCTGATTTTGTTGCAAATTCTTGCTGTACAGATACTGCAGCATTGATTGTTTTCTCACATGTTTTCATACATTCTTCTTGCAATTGTGTGATAGCTTGAAAATACTGTGGGGTGATTTTTGAGATATTTTCAAAGTATTTTTGAACATTTTGCGTGTATATTGAATATACATTGCTTGCAGGAGTTTGAGTGCTCTTGCTTGCAGGAGTTTGAGTGCTCTTGCTTGCAGGAGTTTGAGTGCTCTTGCTTGCAGGAGTTTGAGTGCTCTTGCTTGCTTGTGATTGTGTACTCATGGTTTGGGTTTCCAAGCCCACTATATATACTATTGGTAATGAGTGGTAATAAATGGCAATGAATGGTAATAAATGGCAATATTTATAAAATGCAATAAACCATGATTTTCATGGTTTCGTATAGAACAAGTATGCAGATTGTGGGAGATCTTTTGACTGCCACTGAACAGTCAGGCCAAGAAGGAATCAAAACAACTGCTCTAATTTCAAAGGCCAACTTACCACATTCTAGATTATCAAAAATGATATCAAATTTGACAGGAAATGGTTTGATTAACAAAATCGAATTTGATGGGAGACATACCTTTGTAATTACCCAAAAAGGCAGACAGTATTTAGAATCTTATGCAAAATTTGCAAATATTGCTCAATCCTTTGGATTAGAACTTTGATTGTTTTTGGGATTCAATTTCTTAGAGACTTGAACCGTTTATGGACAATAATTTAGATCATCTAATATACATTAGATAAATAAAAAAAAGAAAAATTAGTTAGCAGGAACTACAATCCCTCTATCTATCATCTTCAATGCAGTATCTGCATATAGACACATTGCTACACCGTTTGATGCTTTCATTACAAGGCTGAATCCTTCTCTACATTCAACGTCTGCAGCATCTAATCCTGCAGTCATTTGTGTACGTGGGGAAATCCATGCATGTCGCATGTCTTTTGCCTTTTCAATGAAATCTGCTCTAAGTTCTTGTTTTTCCTCGTCAGTCATATCTGATGCTCTTTCTTGAAGATCAGCTTTGAATGCTTTCATCTCAGCTATTCTATCATGAATGTCAGATTTTTGCTCGTCAGTTAGATTGTGTTTTACTTTTGCCATATGATGTTTGAACTTTATTTTAAGATCAGACTTTTTTGCATCAGTCAAATCACCATGGACTGATTAGAATTTATCCAGTACCGCCATACTCTCCAATGAAAAGGTGGAATGTAGTTTCTTTGCCCTTAGAAAGAAATACAAAAGATAGTAGAGATGAAAGTTGGAAAATTCAAGGCTCAAAAACAGAATGGGAGACATTATCAGATAAAATAATAGTAAAGCGAAAATTATCAAGAAAAAAGTGGGTAGAACTAATTACATATTTGAAAGAAAATCATAGTTATGGTTGTATCGAAGATATTAATGATAAAAAATTGAGTTTAGGAATAATTGTCCCAAAAATTATTGATAAGAATTTAGAAAAAAGAAAAAATGTGGATTCTACTGTTCAAACCACATTAGTGAATGATGACTTATTCATGACAATTCAAAATTATGGAGTTCGTCCAGTTATTACATATAGTTGTCCCCATTGTAGAACTAAAAAACAACAACACAAACAGGGCGTGTTGGAATGGGGAGTGTATGAGTGGTTACGTTATAATCCTGTTGAAAAAGTTCAAGATCAAGTTTGGGATAATCTACACATTGATGAATCAGGGTATGACCAAACGTTTCTTGTTGGCAATATGAATCTCCATAGGAGTAGATTTTTGATTATTAGTATTTTCAGGTACAAACTTTGATTGTAACAATCTAGGATCTTCAACTAACTCTCTAACCATGTGTCTGTGACAAGGGCAGCCATCTTTTTCATAACAAAGTAATGTAATGTCTTGCATGTTGCTTCTAGCTTGTAATGCATGAATTGCTTCAACACTATCCATATTGTCTCTTAACTCAGACAATAGGATTCTGGGTAATCTGAGGGGTTTGTTTTGAGATCTTCTCCGTGTTTACTTTCGGGGGCTGAAACAGTTCCAAGATAATTAGTTATCAGGTAAATCATTTAGGCAAGTATCGCAAACCTTGCTCAAGTGAAACATCTGCATGTCATCCTGGTAAAGGTGGGATTTCAGTAGCTCACCAAGGCTCAACAGGTGTTGGAAACACATTAGGGTTCAAAGCATATCACCCAACATATGGCTATGGTTTCATTATTGCAGAACATGAAGTTCCAAGTGGTAACGAACAAGTTGTTCAACCATTAAGTAGTTCTGGAGTAATTGGTCAAGCTAAAGTTGCACCAAGCGGCTCATGTGATTGTGCATTTATACAATTCACTGGAGGCCATTGGATGTATGATAGTATTTGGACACCAGATTTTGGTAGTACATATCCAGTACAAACAAGAAATATCTCATCTACTCCAGCTGGAACTATACTAAGTTGGGATGGAATTGGTGGTACAGGACATGTGGGATCATTAGTCTATGAAAATTCCCATAGTGGTAAAGTTAGTGGTACATCACATGCTGGTGATAGTGGTTCAGCAATAATGAAGCCACAAGCCAATGGGAAAACAGATGTTTATGGCATCGCTAAAGGCACTACTGGTGGATACACATACTATGAACCATATGATCACATCAAAGACCAATTAGGGTTAACATGGTGATCTCCTTTTTCTTTTTCTTATCTGAAAAATTAATAACTCACACGGTTTTTGAGCAAATATGAATATAGTATTTTTAACATTTTTTTCAATCTTCATGGTATTAGGTGCATCCATTTCCTTTACTTTTGAGTCTGATGCTTTTGCTCAAATAAATCAAGGACACGGGCATTTCCATTCATTAAAAGATGTGTTGGAAGATAGAAAAATAGGTGATCCACTCACCTGCCCTAATCCTGAACAAGTATTGGTTTTACGATCTAATTCTAAGTGGGCATGTGTTTATTTTGAAACAGCAAAACATCTAAACTGGGATACCGTATTATATTCAGAACCTAATGCACCGCAGATTACCACATCTGTTTTTTATGATGGCAATTACCATTACATTACGTATCAAACAAATGAAGGAGTAGTTGACTCTGTTGAAATTTATTCAGATGAAAGCTATGTAATTGAGGATTATGTTTTGAATATATCTTTATCACCAACAAAAGAAGGGGATTTGGTGGTGATACTCCCATCCATTGAATCAAATATGTTTAAAGATTACTGTATTGAATTTAACGGAATTCCTAATTCTCACTATTTCTTTTATCTAATTGATGGTGAAGAGGCATTATTTGAAGTAATTAACATAACTCTTAATTCTACTAGTGTAAAATTACATTATGAATCTAATTCAGAATTAGTTGAAATAATAGTTGCTTGTTTAATTTAACCCCTTTTTATTATTATGTTACTGAAAAAATTGAAATTTTCTCCAAAACAAGCTTTCCTAATTCCTATAATTGGAATTCTATTTTATATTGGTATTGCAAATATCATACAAACTATACTTGTTTACAGTACTCTAAATCCAGAAAATATTGAAGATAGCGTGAGAATATTATTTTTTATGTGGTCAAATATTTTAGCCTCAATTTTTATTGGTTCAGCATTAATATTATTTTTTAAATTTATCTATAAAAAAATTAGATAAAAAATGGTTTGGTATTTAATTGTAATTTCAATAGTTATAGTCATAATTATCAAATTGGCTATTCCATACAT
The DNA here is from genome assembly GCA_963667665.2 of Candidatus Nitrosopumilus sp. GTDB lineage: Archaea > Thermoproteota > Nitrososphaeria > Nitrososphaerales > Nitrosopumilaceae > Nitrosopumilus. The sequence continues at coordinate 596,524 of OY763927.2, read as the reverse complement.
AAAGAAAAATTACATAGATGATATCGTAATTTGTAGAATTTGTAATGGTAAGTACAATAAAAAATTAAAAGGATGCCCTCGTTGTAATGTGGATAGAATATGAGAATTAAAAATAATGATATTTATCTCATTTCGCGCGTATAATGAACAGTTCTATTCCAAAAAACCTGTAGGAATCATGATCAAGTTTATGTTTCTCATGTCTTGAAAAGTTATATGAGAATTTTTCAATCAAGAGACAACAATCTTGTAGAAATTCATGAAGAGTCGTTTGATTTGGAAAGAACAATTCAGAATCTAGTTGAAAAAAATCTAGATTCAATATTTTCAGGACTAGAGTTTATAGATTCTGAATTTCAGATAGATGATCTAAGACCTGATACTATAGCATTTGATTCTGAAAAAAAATCATTTGTCATAATAGAATATAAAAAAATTGAAAATCGCTCTCTAATTGATCAGGGAGTAAGTTACTATCAACTATTGCATGAGAGAAAAGAAAACTTTGTCTTACTCTATAACAAGAAAATGAACAAGATATCAGATGTGAATGACATCAACTGGGATGAAACACGCGTAATTTTTATTTCACCAGAATACACAAAATATCAAAAAAGAGCAAGCAGTTTTCAGGGATTACCAATTGAGCTCTATGAGATAAAAAAATATCAAGACAACATGATTACTCTGAACAGAATTGGAGATTCTCAAATTCAAAGTCCAGATTCTCCAAAATCAACCAAAGTAAGAATCACATTATCAGAATACATTGAAGAAGACTATCTTGCTGCTATTTCACTTGATGATTCTAATCAACACAGCAGAATTATATCAGAAATTCAAAATGACAAGAATATTAAATCCATCAAAATGTTAACTCCTGAAGAAGTACCTTTCTAATTTAGTCACTTAAAAAAACAAGTTCTGTAAAGTTATCGAGAGCTGACTAAACCGTATTTTCCCTGTGAAGTGAGGCGTTTTGGATGATTGTTCTCCAGCGATCTACCATAGAGAAATTTCTGTATTGTTCACTAATAACGGTATATTGTTCGTTTAGAGAATGAATGTATCAACTGCACCTTTCTCTGGAATCTTTTGAAAGAGTGCTGTTCTAATAACTTTGGCTAGTTGTACTTGATCATATACTTCTGACATAGTTTTACCTGATGCAATAACTTTCTTGTCTAGTATTGCTATCCATTTACCCTGGTATTGGGTAAAATCTTCAGATTCTAAAACTTGTGATTCTACTGATGACAAACAGCTATACTCTACAAAATATACGTATAAACTTGTGGATACATGCGTCCACATGGGGATCTTTTTGACTTTAAATACTGATTCTTTCCTGCAAATTTTAAGATTCATTTTCTTTCTGATCTTTCAAAAGTTGAAAAATATTTTAAAATATATCAATCATGGAGAACAAACTACAATAGTTCCAAAAGTGGGCAAAGATAGACGACCAAAATTAATCCAAAATCTGGTTTCTGAATCCATTAAAGAAAATACATACTTCATCTCACCTCTGATTCTAGTATACACTTCATCAGCTCGCCATGCATCACCTACAATTGGTGTTTTCTTGTTGAGATAATCCTGCATCAATCTAGAATACTGTAATATGGCAAAAAAAAGACTTACATCTTTTAAGAAACAGGATGTTATAATATTACAAGAGAAAATCAGTAAAAAGATTAGATAGGGAATATTATTGAAATTGAAAAGTATGTAATAGTAGGTACCTACAATTATGGATTGACAAAAACTATAACAAAATTTCACATAATCTCAAAAATTCAAAAAAATTAGGGAATAGAAGGATGATGAAAAAATGAAATTTGAAAATAAAATATTATGTGGGGATTCTACAAAATTAATTAAAAAAATTTCAGACAATCATGTAAATTTGATATATTTAGATCCTCCATTTTTTGCTGAACATATATTTGAAGCCAAAGGAAGATATGGGAAAATTAATTCAATGGAGATAACGACTTGTATGAAATTGAAACAACACCACTCTCTAGTCATTGTGAAACTCTATACGAATTGAAATTCTATGATGAGGATCATCCTAATCTAGATGAATTTTATGATGAAGTGCGTTTGTTTTGGCTCCACAGAATATATGATGTCGAACCAATTATCATACACAATAACAATCTAATTGAGTTTGACAACACATGGAGTTCAACAAACGACTATGATTGTTTGTCTTTGATATTTGCTTGTCATGAAACTACAATCAAAGCCTACACACCAGGACAAGTAGTATATGTTAGCAATACTTGGAACCATATGATGGATACATCTGATACAAATCCAGGATACTCAAAGGTCACCGTACCTTGATCTCTTTTTTTCTAAACAAAAAACTAAACTTTCTTTACATAATTTTACCAGTATATGGAATATTAATTACGATAATTCTTATGGAATTAAATGTATATCTTGGAGGATGGACAATGCTCCTCAATCCAGGAGTAATGATACTTTTATCTTTTGCATTACTTGCTGATGAATATAATACACCTGATGTTTATATTGCTCTTGGTATAATTACGTATTTCATCTATTGGATTTCTGTATCTTACATTACCATCAACATTTTGGGAAAAATTAGGAATATATTTTTTAAAAAAAAATCAAAGAATGCAGTACCTTGATCTCTTTTTTTCTAAACAAAAAACTAAATTTTGAATCTGTAAACGAATTAACACAATAAGGAAAAAAATGATGATGCACATACTAGATATTATGTAATGTTGGTGAAACAATTAAGAATTATAAATATTTAAATAAATATTAAAAGCGATCTAATTTTTGATCGCCACTCTTATTGCCATAGTAAATTCAAGATCATTATGATAAGAACTGCTTTGTTTCCCAACACCAACTAATCATTAACACCATCTAACCATTTGAAACAATTTTGATTTTTCTATTGCATTGCAATCATTTTATTGTACAGACAGACCTTCATTTTCAACTCATGAATCATGTTTTCTCTTTTGTGTGATGTGACAGGCTCTCCAAACATTTTCTTAAATGCAGAAAACACTCCTTCTACGATCCACCTATCGCCATAGCTTACGCTGTTCTTCTGCAAATCATAATTATACATTTGGGCCAGTACTGCCTTTCTTCTTGGATAGCAATCAGTAGTAACTGATGAGTTCTTTCTTGTCTTGATTCCTGGAATTATGTTACCATGGTACAAATATGAAAAATTATCTTTTGTCATATGCACCATCAGCTAGTGTCTTAGTCACATTTCCAAATTGCTTTGACTGCTCAACTAGTGATACAAAAGATTTGGAATCATGGGAATGATCATCTGTAATTTCCAAACCTGTAATCTGTTTTGATTTTACATCTGCTGCCACATGAATCTTGAGAAATCCTCTTCTTTTCTGCCATTTCTGTCTCATCCACTCACCCCTGTCTGCAACCTTGATTCCTGAACTATCTATTGCAATGACAATGTCTTTTCCCAGCTTTGGGCTCATCTTGATGTCAAGCTTGTTTACTCTTTTCCAGATGGCAGAATATGTTGGTGTTTCTGTCTTGGATTTGAGATGTGATTTTATCAGACCTTCAGTTTGTCTATATGGAAGATGCAGATATGCATGGCAGTATCCCAGTGCTTCCATGAATAATTCAGGATAAACATACTGGTGTCCTTCTTTTCTGCGATTCATTTCTTTGAGTTCTTTTGTCCATGATTCTATGGCATCAAAAGACAGCATGATTTCACCTCTTCTTACTAGTGTTTGGTTGTATTTTTTCCAGTTTCTATTCATGGAAGGTTCTGGTAAATTCTAATGATCTGATCACCAAAATCTTCCAGAACCACATTTGGTTTTTCTGCCATATCTTTAATCAATAATGCAACACTCATGTCCAGATTTGGTGCTGGTACATTGTAGATGTAACTATGAGTTTGTCCATCATTGATTCCATTAACCCACATTGTTGGCTCTCCGTTGTGACTTGCTTCTGCTTCTTGTGGGGGAATTCCAAAACCCAAAGATGCTATTGCTAACACAGCTACAAGTCCACTAAGAACCGAGATAGTAGATTTTCTATTCATTAATTGAGGTTATTTTTAAAATTGATTTAAGACTATATTCAATTGTCATTGAATGTTTTAAGAGGAAAAATCAAATATCATTCACAATTAAAAGGTATATTATAATCTTAAAGATTAATAGCAATTCTATTTTGTAACAAATTACTAATTTGACTGAAGAGAATAACACAAAAATCAGAGTTTTTGGTAATGATGATGAATCACTAAAGATTCTGGGTCAACTTCTCTCCACTGAAACAAGCAGAAAGATAATACAACTTTTAACACAAGAAGAGATGTACATAAACCAGATATCAAAGAAATTAGGAATTCAAATGAATATTACAATATTTCATCTCAAGAAACTCGAAGAGTTGGGATTATTGATAGTAACACACAAACAAATTGTAAAGAAAGGAGTGGACCACAAATACTATAAAATGGTGCCAAACATGTTTGTCACAGCAACCCAGACCAAAAAAGAAGTACATGAGAATGAATTTTTAAAGAAGTTTTTTAAAGAAGGGGTAAAGTTTCTGACTGTTACAATTGCCGTAATAACTACATGGTTAAGTACAAATCAACAAATATTTGACTCTAAAATTTCATTAGATAGATCAGTCTATATTGTAAATAAAACTAGTGAGATTCCACAACCTGACATTACCCCTTCTGTTCATCCTTTTGTTGTTGATCCTGTAATTTCTGTTTCTGTAATTATAATATGTTGTAGTTTATTTTTAATTTGGTTTTCTAGAAAATATAAATAAAAAAAAATTACTAGGAGAAGACTGGTGTTACTCCTAAGTAATAGTTTGTTCTTGAAACAGTTACAGCATATGAATAATCATCATCATGTGCTACATGAATTCCTGCAATGCCATTTAATCGCATGAAGGAACCCCCACTATCTCCACCTTGTGCAGAATATGTTGATTGAACTACATTTTTGAGGGTAGCTCCATCTGCAACGATTGTGGTTTTCCATTCGTCGATAACACCTACGCTATATCCTGTCTTAGCACCAGATTTGTAAACAGCCAATCCTTCACTACTTGATGTGACGGTATATTGACTATATACAGGAAAGTCGGATGTTAGACTATACATGGTTTTTGCTACACCACTCTCACCAGAATTGAACTCATTCCATGAGCAATCACAATATGTTGAAGAACTGAAATCTTCTTCATCTACTACTGCAATGTCATTTGTTGTAGTGGCTACTGGTTGATGAATGTCAATACCTGTTTGTCCCAACCGACAAGATCAGTACAATGGCCTGCTGAAACAAATCCAGTATCGCCAGATCCATTTTCAGTTGCCATATATCCAACTGAGCATGTAATGTTGTTAGAACCATCTTCAAATCCCACCACTTGCACCACCTTTTAGGGGATCTACAGTAGTAGTTTCTCTATTGGATGTGTGTGTATCAAGAGTTGGAGCTGAACCTACAGTTATGGTCAATTTTACATCCGAATTGCTTAGCATATTTCTAATGTATTTTTTCCATTTTGATATATCCGCCTCACTAACGTAATCATTGTCTAATCCAATAGCAAGAGATTGTGTTTTTGAGCTGACGCCAATTTTAACTATAGGAAGTTCGGACATTCTATCTTCGATAGCTCTAGATTTATCTGCATGAAGAGTAACCAATGTCTCTGTTAGCAAATCAGCTAATACTTGGTATTCGTCACGAAGAGTAGTATCCATCTGATATAGTTTTTGGTATTCTGTTTCTATTGCTGTTATTTCATTTTCATGTGATACTCCAGTTTCAGCTTGGTCTACCATAAGATATTCTAATCTATCTTGAGCGACCTTCTCATCAAATGTGCCATCAGCAACTTTTCCTATATTGCCAGATACACTTTCTACTTGATGTTCATTAAAACCAGCTGCATAAACTGAACCAGGTATGATAACCATTGTCAGTACGGCAGTTAGCATCAACATTTTTTTCGTTGTTGTTGTCATTAAAGCAATCTTAAAGTTGTTATTATTAAGAAAGTATTCAATTCATTTTGACTATGTTGAAGCTAAAGGTGTTTTTATTTTTATAATCATATCATCAAGAGTTCCAATTAAAATTGGTATGATGACATTTGGATCATGCTAACCTATCTACATCATTAGGCTCTGGTAAATTCTAATGATCTGATCACCAAAATCTTCCAGAACCCTGGTAAAAAACGGTGATCAAGATCACCAAAATTTAACAGCAGGGTTATGATAGATAATTTCGAGAAAATTACCAAGTACTAATTATCCCAGGATTTCAAAGAGCGATTCGGAGAGGATCTATGTCTGATGATTTATGGTGCAGATCACCAGAATTTACCAGAACCTTTTTTTGTCATCCTCATTATCTGGATCTGATTCAATGAAATCGAATTTGAAGAAGATCCATATTTAATGATTAATGATGTAGATCACTAGAATTTACCAGAACCTATTATCACATTTATAACAGATGGCAAAGAAATTTTTATCAAAGAAAATGAAAGTGGTATGACAGAAATTAATGAAAAAATTGCACAGTTGAATGAGGTGGATAGATTCATTTTGCTACTGTTAGGTGCCAAAAACTCAGAATCTATTCCCGGTCCTATTCACCTTCAAAAAGAGATGTACCTACTACAGAATGTTTTTCCAAAACTTGCAGAAGATACTGGTTTTGAGCCTTGGTTTCTTGGACCGGAAAGCGAAATTGTCGCTGATGAGGCTGAACAGTTGGTTATGTCTGTAAGACGCAGCCCCGCTCAGCCGAGCTTTTATATAATTCCCTCTAGATCGTCGGTCATACTAAAGACGGCCTTGACCAAGAATATCAGCCCATGCCTTGGGTCATTGGCGAAGACAAGTTGCGGTTCTGTGACAGCGTCATGAAATGGATAACTGACTTTGGGTTAACTGAACCCATACATTGCGAACACGACACGGCAAATAGATCAGATGTCGAATTTAAGTTTGGTAAGTACAAAGAGCAAACTACAATTCAGGGGTTTGAAATCACGGTTGAGGCAGATAGTGAGGAAGAAGCGGAGCTCATGGCTAAAAGGAAAGCGGACAAACTGACAGACCTTCTTTCAGCCACATCAGGAACTTTTTCAGAGTGGGTTTTTCATGGAAAGCAATCAAGTGACGGCAGGATATGTAGGGATGTGTCTATTGCTTATTCTATACGCAACAACGCTGTATTGAACATTTCAGATAATGTTTTACAGGAAATACTGAGTGGCAACCATTCACTGAATAAGAGACTGGGATACCTTAGAGATGCAAGGCGGGCAGAACGCTCCAAAGACTGGGCATCCGCAATCAAGTATCTTTATTGTGAGCAACATCTTAAGAGCGAACAGCTGAAGCATCTACGAAACCTCGTGGTGCATTCAGAGGATCCTAATGATGTCACTAAAACAGGCATCGCGAAATACTACCCGCTAACGTCAGATGACGGGCTCAAACTAGATGCTGATAGGTTTGACCCAACTGATGCACACAATGCAGAGTCAATCAAACTGCACGCGAATCGGTTTCTTAAGGATGCTCATCAAACACTACGCAAAGATATGGCAAATCTCGGTTAATCCAGTCGTGCTCACTTTGCCACCGGAGTATCCCCCCTTTCCAACCCCACTCGTCTTATACCCTAGAACACCCGCGCGACGGAAGTTAACGCAATTCTAGGCACGACGACAACTTAACAGACACCTCCAAACGCTTCAAGCATCCATACCACGGATCCTTTCCACCATGCCACGCGCTTTGGTTGGTTCTGGTGGTTCTGGTAAATTCTGGTGATCTGCACCATAAATCATCAGACATAGATCCTCTCCGAATCGCTCTTTGAAATCCTGGGATAATTAGTACTTGGTAATTTTCTCGAAATTATCTATCATAACCCTGCTGTTAAATTTTGGTGATCTTGATCACCGTTTTTTACCAGAACCTACCAGAGCCATGTCTCAACTCGTTCTTCTCCAGATCAGGAAATATGTTGAAGCTTTTTCCGTCCAGGTTTGCGCGGTAGAACTTGTCATCCGCGATGTCTTGCAGCGCAATGTTTGACCCGTTCCTGGTTCCATACATCTCCCCGATATATCCCAGAAAGACGGACTTGTCATTGTCACCGCTGCCCAGATTCATGAAGGCCTTGTCGTCAATCTGGTGCTTCACCAGTGGTGCGGCCAAAATTTCCAGAACTGTCTCCAGGCTTTTCTGTTGAAGTTCCCCATTGATTGTGAATGATCTTATGAGAAACTGCCAGAATTCGGTAGCCCTCAGGTTTTTTTCAATGTCTTCAAAAATAGTTTTGTCATTAATCCTGAATTCGGGGGTCTTGAAATTCCGTGGAATCAGTACCCGGCTCTGGTTCTGTGGGGTGTGCTCGTTGATTTCGACCTTCTCCAGGTCCAGGATTCCGCTGTTAATCGTGATTATGTTGGGGTCGCTGTCAAACAGTTCCAGGTCCGTGTATGTCTGCGCCTTTATTTTTTCTATCACCTCGATTCTGTTTCTGATTCCACAGTTTGGAATTATCTTCTCCGTCTCCTCCTTGATTACCGTCTCCGCTGCAACATCGTCATAGATTTTTCCATCATACATCAGAATCTCGTTTGATTTCCTCAGTGTACAAAAGCGATTGTCTTTTTGGAGCTGGATTGCAGCGTTGTCAATCTTGTCTTCGTCATTGAACCACCCATCATCCGCATTATTCCAGTAGATCAGTTGTGGGCTCTCAAAAATTTTCGAGCTGTAGTTTTCAAAGTTCAAAATTTCAAACTTGAAAAAATTATTGTCATGAAAAACCTGCAGTTCCGCACCTCCATATCTTGCCTGAAATATCTCGCCAATGCTGCGGTAGATGGCAAAGTGTAACCTGATCTCGCTCTCATTTTTTACAATCTCCTTCAGTTCTTCAGTCAGCTCGTCAAAATCAATCTTGATGTGATGGGGCGGATAGATGGAGCTGTCAATCAGTTCTACATATGCATAGATGCCTGATTCGTTCTTGAACGTCTTGAAAAATTCCACAAATCTGTCTGAGAGAGCCTGTCGTATTCCATGAAATGATTTTGCAGCACATGCAAACCTGCAATGTTACATGGCAACAGTACGACGATCACAACAAGATATTTTGGCAGTATTGACAAATGTTTTGATTACCATAAATGCCAACAGCATGGATAACCGACGTGATATGCAGCCTACATGTTCTACTTTTTGCACTTGTTTTAGCATTTTATGTCCATGCATGTGTACATTTAGTGAAACAAATTTTTGACTTTTCCTATTTAGTAACAGTACGGTTAAATTGACGTTCGTGTGAAATGCCAAGATAGTTCTAGCTTACAAATTTGTGTGAAAAAAATACGTTGAAGGTATACAGATGCTGTTCGGAATGCAGGAGACGATGATTTACAAAGATGTGATGATCAAGGGACGACGATGCCCAGAAATTGGCCGTACAGAAACTTATGCGCATTGCTATAGGGGCACATTTTCAACTTCTGACGTATCCATTCGAAGCGCTCTCTCACTACCATTCTTCGTCCCTTTGCCAAAACTATTTCGCAATTAGTGACTCGAGACTCTCCCTCAACCTTTTACACGCGACTTTGGTTTTAACTGTAATTTGGATTATTGCTAACAGAGTGAGTTCAAGTTATCCTAATTTTAGATTTTCTCCAAGAATTTCAAGTGCAAAACCTTGTCATCAAAGAAGATGCATCTTAGGGTTCAATAAAGTTTGGAATAGGCGATCCTCCTGTGATACTTCCAAACAAATTAAAAGTAGTACTTCCAATCAAGGTACTCAATAGCAACAAGAACATGATCTTACCGCGTAGGCTCTCAGCTACTATGGTAATTCATAACATGTGTAAGATGAATGGCTTTTCATTCTTTACCTCCCCCACAGCTTTCTTGAGTAAATCAATAAGCGATAAATTGCCAGCACCAGCAAACTTGAATATTCTCCGAACGCATAGAATTGCTAAACCCGATAGCAGAGAGATGCCAACAATCCAAACAGCTATGATTATTAGAATCTCAACTGCTCCAAACACTTCATTTAGTAGGATGCCATCGTAAGCACCATCATATAGATCAGCGATATTGTCACGTACCTGCTGATCTATCTCTTCTGGAAAGACATAGTCTGGAATATGTTGGCTCATATTCATGCAATTATTGTAATTCAATTAAAGCCTATGTGCGTCCGGTAAGCAAGAGGTTAGGTTACCCAAAACGCCTCTGACAGTTTTTCGAACCGGTTCAGCCCCAACTTGTCCCACGTGAATAGACATGTCATTATGGTGCCGAACGTGATCTTCTCTCCGATAGTCACCATCTTTTGACGCATCTTGCGGTATATCACTACCTTGCGCAGCATGTGTCTGATTCCAAAGTAGGTTTAAAATAGTATGACGACACCATACTTCTAAGTGATCCAAGTTAGATGATGATATTTCCTTGCAAGATATTGTAAAGGATCTTCAAGATGCTAAAATGGGCGACCAAAAGAGACTGGCATACATCATGGATCGCATCGAAAGCGGTCGCCCCATATACAACAGCGATGAGCAATACGTACGGCAAAAGTTTGGGCAGTTGCGCAAGGAAATAACCAGTGAATCTGAGGATGAATCTGAACAACCCGATACATCTCAGGATAGTGTCACAAGCCTACCACCTGACCAGCAGTCCGTTTCTAGTGAAGCAGTAAATGGCTCACACCCAAGCAAGGCATGGTATGTCCTTCCGATATTTTTGGGGGCGTTGGGAGGTTTGATTGCCTACGCAAAACTGCGCAGGAGAAATAAAAGTATGGCCTACAAGACGCTTGGGTTGGGGGTAGGAATTACCATGTTGTTCCTTGTGCCCATGTTAGCTGCGAGCACCTTTGAGACGGAACCGGTTGCACAGTACACCGATGAAGAGATAAAGGGACAGGCAGTGACTATACCGTACGAATCGCTCATAAATCAAAGTGAAATTCATACAGGCGAGATAGTGCGGTACGAGGGTACTCTGGTGCAAGTGAAAAAACAATCATTCGACGAATACATACTGCGAGTAGGAATTACTCAGGAACGGTTTACAGCAACTGACATAATACTGCTCAATTACAAGCCCGTAACAGAGGGGGAGAAGGACTGGCTTGATAGGGCTGAGAATGAACTTCCGCCGTTTATGACTGATGGTCGTGAGACGATCGCATTCTGGGGCATCTCAAAGGGGCTTGCAGAGTACACCACAACATTCGATCAGAAGGTGACCATACCGGAAATAGATGTTATTATCCTCGAGAGACACGCTCAAGACGCATCAAGTGAATTGGATACGACTCATGTGGATCCAGAACCGCAAGAGATTCTGACTACGAGTGAATATGCATCAAATATACACACCGTGTCATACGATGACGTACCTGTATATGCAGATGAGCCCACGGTAGAGAGGGCTATTAGCGATGCAACGCGGGTCTGGGACATGGCAAATACAAATGTAGATTTTACCATAGTTGAATCCGATGCAGATGTGAATATTCAGTGGGCACGGTACATGCCAGGATCTGCATTGGGGTTGCACAGCGCAAGAGTTACTGATGACGGCACCAGGGAAAGACACTCTATAACTGTAAGGCTCGGAATCGATGACTGCCATTCTACATATCAACCGTTTACGCATAAAACTATTCAATACATTGTTGCACACGAGATAGGGCACTATCTTGGACTCAGGCACGTGGATGATAAAACACACCTGATGCACTCTGGCGATTTTTTTAATGTTGATTCTATACGTGTATATGATGACAGGAATTTTGGCATACCTCACGTAGAAAGACCGGATATTTCTACTGTGGCAGGAATGAGAGTCCAGGCTGAGATAGATATGTTGAACGATGATCTTGAGCAGGTGTCGGTACAGCGTCAGTCATTGAAGAATACCGCAGACACGGAGGCACTTGATGTCAATACGAATACGTATAATGGTTTGGTACAACGCATTCAAGATTTGGAAGATCAGTTGGCATGCGTGGATATAACATAATTGTGATAATACAGGTCATTAACGGTATATGATTGAAGTGTATTTTCTGAATCTTTTACAGTATCATCAAAATCATCAAAATAATCTCCCAGAAATATGATTTTGTCTGGATTTTCTTTTTTGATTATTTTTTCTGCTGTGAAATAATCATTGTGAATATCTGGAATGATTATTGTCTTGGCTGTCATTATAACTATTACAATATGTTATGGTTTTATTATCTCTAAAATCATTTCATATTCTAAATAAACCATTTGAAACAGTCTATACAGACTCTAAGTTATTGTCCAACAACACGTTTTACAGCCGATATTATTTCTTTCTCAATACCAATATCCAAATTAGTTATCTCATCTATAATTACAAATCTTGAAGAAATTTCCCTTTTCTGTTGATTTGGGATATTTTTTTTGACAAAACTTGAAGACAGAGTCAAATCTAACATTATTTCTGAAATTAGAATCACTACATTTTACAAAGTAAAACAACGAAGAAATTCTTTGTAGTTCATCATCAGATGGATTTTCAGGATGAGTGACAATATCATCAATCTCTTTTGCCATCTGTTCTAATGGGTTATCCACGAATTTGATTTTATCATGGAATTTTCAAAAATTAACATGCTTCTTTGCATGGTATAGTATGGGAAACGGAACTATTTTAACCAAATAATCTCAGGTTAGAATTTATATTAAATATCGAGAATTTATGGTTAGAATGAATAAAAGTTGTCTAATCTTTAACGTTTACACATGTGAACCTAGTAGAAAATGATTCGATTATAAACACAAAGTTAACTGTTGTGAGACGATAGTTAAACTCAAAAAAATTTGATACAACATTTTGATCTATTTTATATAATTTGAAATTTATATGAAAAATATGAATAAAAAAGAAGATTACAATATTCTAGTCAAAAAAGATGGAGAATTCTATGTTGGTTATTGTTTGGAAATACAGCAAGCCAAAGGTCAAGGAAACACAAAACAAGAAGCAATTACAGATACCAAAAAAGCGATCAAACTATGCAAATCTTACCTTGAAGATAAAAAGAAAGATTTAGCATCAAAATTAGTTACTGTGTCTCTTTGAGCCTTCCTGTTATTGGGTATAGAGAAATACTCAAAGCAATACGGAAACGAGATTTTTATCCTACACGACAAACTGGAAGTCACATTATTGTTGAAAACGGTAATGGATTATGGACTTCTATTCCTAGAAAAAAAGAACTAGGTAAAGGATTGATATTGCAAATAGTTTCTGATTGTGGATTGACAAAAAAAGAATTTCTTGAATTACTTTGAACTAAGTATTTAGGGAATGGAATACGACATTAATCAAACAAATCCCAATCCTGATTTTAACCAATATGATATGTTAATAGTGTCATCGTCAGGATAACAAGGCAAAAAGATAAACCCAAAGATACCGCCAATAATATTAAACACTTCATTAATTCCAAGCAATGCCAAAATTACTGTCAAGACAAATAACTTTGGATGTTTATCGTAGAAATTATAAAGTTCAGTTGGTTTGTTTTTTGGATCATTGTTTTTTAGTATTGGTCACAAATACTTGAAAAATAAGTAACCAATTGCAACAAAAATTAGAAAATCAGCATGATAATATTGAAAAAAATTAATAAAGATAATTTTAATGAAATAAAAAATTAGTATGAAATTCAGTCTTAAATGATTTTAACTCAAATTTGCTCGTGTCAAACAACCAATTAGCCATAGCATTCGCAATTTTAGGATTATTTGTAATATCAGCTAATACGGCATATGGCCAACTAGAAGAAATTGAAGATATTGAAGAGTATTTTGGAATAAGTGAGGTAGAAACAAAATTTTCAATCTATACAGATCCTAGTAGATTTCCAATGACTAATTTAGATGCCGTAAAAATCTACGGTGAAATCCCAAGTGAAATTCCATCAAAGAATATGGTAATATTTTTGAATGTAACATACCCCGATGGAAAAATAATCAATCTAAAAACACTAACAAATGATAAAGGAAATTTCTACATTCCATACATTTTAGAAATCGATGATTATGGGATTAGTGAAGGAACATATAATATTCAAGCGTGGTTTAAAAATAAGACAGAGACATTATTTACAAGTACTGCATTTTGGGTATTTGACCCAGCCAAACAAGATGCAACAAAAAAAATAATCAAAATTAATGAAGGTGCAGCAACATTTGACTGTAAACGAAAAGATCAGTGTTTTAATCCATCAAGTATTACAATTGAAAAATCAATGCTGATAGAATTTCAAAATAGGGATACAGACACACATTACATTGAAGGATTAGATGTTAATGGAGAAAGTGTATTTTCAACAGGAGTGTTAACAGCTAATGAAAAAAATACCATAAATTCTCAGAGATTAGACATAGGGGCATATTACATTTATTGTAAATATCACCCCTGGATTCAAGGAGCAATCAACGTTATAGAACCAGATCAGGATGAAAATTCATACTCACAAACTACAATTCAACTGCCCGTACCTAAAAAAATTGTAGAATCGGTAACTGTTACTTCATCTTCATTATTGTTTAAAAAAAATTCAAAATGTGAATTTTTTGCAAATGCCTTTAAAACTAAATCAGTATTACCAGAACCATTAGGATCAATTGTGGGAACATCAAAAACGAAAGTACCAGATTGGACAGTCTCTGAACATGCATGTTCATTATTTACAATAATAGGATTAAGACCAAAACTATCTGAATCATAAGCACAGACAGTTCCACCATGAACAAAAACAGAAGAGCCATTCTCATCAGTATTTACTAATTGACCAAAAATAGTGGTGGTAGCTTCTGCACCATAAGCTGGTGGCAGAAGCATATAGGATGTCAGAAAGTCAATTACCTGAGAAGTCAAACTATCATCTGGTTTTAGGTGAGGCATTGCATTTAGAAAGTCATCTATCCATGATTGAGTGAAATTATGAAATTGTAAAAACTCTTCATAATTTACATCTGGATTTTCACGCAATAGTCTTTCTGCAAAGTATCCATACAATTCAGGAGGAGGACCATCTCGTAAGCCAACAGGAGCTGGAATAGAAGGTTGAGTAGCATCATAGGTTCGTTCCTGTAGTTTATTTAATTCTGTTCGAATTACAGATGCAGTATTCATAACAGATGGAGCAGTAGACTTTGCAAGTGAACTATTTTCAAAGGTTTCTTTTTTCATCATTGGATCAAAAATGATATTTCCATCTGCACCTACATAAAAGTAAACCAAATCATTATTGTTAAACCTCATATTTACATTGATTTCACCAATTCTATAGTCTATGTCAGGTTCATTGATAACAAAAGTAAATGTTTCTTCAAGTGGTTGTGTGTTATCAAATTCGGGATAAGAATAATACACAGTACTGTTTGTCATTGGAACCGTTTCGCCACCATTATGATCACGAACATGCTCCAAATTATCTGATGTTGCATTAACATAACTAGATACTTTAGCAGAGAGGTGCATTCGTCCACAACTATTTTCAGAACATTGCTCATTATTATTCACATAACTTCCAGTTTCCTCATCAGGTATCACAAAGGAATAATCATAGATAACATCAAAAGGAACTCCAACTTGTGCTGTAGATGGGTATGTTACTTTGTATATTGGCCAGTGTATTCCATTACCAGATCCCAACTCAGAAAATGCATTTGGATTTGTTTCCTTGTTGGTAAAAACTAAGTCTTTTTCTAAAATAGACATTAATTCTGCATCATAATTAATTGAATTATCACTAGTTGGTATTATAGAATCTGCATGTGTTGTTTTTGATTCTGTAATAGTTACAACATCAACTAGAATGAATCCTTTATTCTCTAGTTTTTCAACACTAGATTCATTAACGCAAGCTGGTGTGTTTCTAGTAGATTCCATAAGAATTTTAGAATCTGTACATTGAATTTGGTTTATTGGTGTACCGTTTTTGAATTGTTGATGTGGTGATATAGTATCTGATTCTGCAAATGCTGGAATCTCAATGACATATTGTAACCCTTGATAGTTTGTGTCTAGTTCATTTGTAATAGTTATTGCATAGCAGTGAGGGTCAATACATAGAGCAGATACATCATAAAATGTAATTGTTGCACCAGAGATTAGTAATATTAAAAATAGAATTTTCATTGACGCTCTAAAACATGTAGTAAAATGCGTTCATATTCCTCTAAGGGGAGACCACCACCACCAACATCTAATTGATATGTGTTAGTGTTAAGTTCAAATCCTCTTTTGTCAGGAGCTGGTGGAGATTCTACAATGGTTACAAGTGTTCCACCATATTTTTCTTCAACCAATACTTGAGTGCTTGTTCCATCTTTTGTTATCCGATCAATTCTTTCTTGTTTAAATGGAACTTCCTTATATGGATAAATAGTGACACCTACACCCATAGAAGCTATATCTGCAAGTTCAACATTCAACATATCTCCTGAAACTTCAATAATATTTGGGTAATACCATAATTGTAATCGACCAATATCATCTCCAAAAACTTCGGGTTGGGAAATCTCAATCCATTTTAATTCAAATCCATCTGGAATGTGTGTCGGCATCCATTGGATAAAATTAATTGCATTAGGATGATCAGAAGATGATGTAACAAATTCAGATAGTACAGTAGATGAAATGGATTTACCAGAAGATAAAGCGGAAATACTTTGCATATCATAATGATCAGATGAAAAATTTTGGGATGCATTATATGGTGCAGGTTTCCTTAAATGTGTGGGGTTGTAATGTCCATATAGTTCTCCAGAGAATTCATCATTAGATGATATTTGAAACATTAAATCTTCTTCCAATTTTTGGGGAGATTCTTTTTGAGTTGGAGAAGTTGTAGAGTTTGATTTTAATTCAACAACACTTACAACATCAACTAGAATGAATCCTTTATTCTCTAGTTTTTCAACACTAGATTCATTAACGCAAGCTGGTGTATTTCGTGGTGATTCCATAAGAATTTTAGAATCTGTACATTGAATTTGGTTTATTGGTGTACCGTTTTTGAATTGTTGATGTGGTGATAAGATAGTATCTGATTCTGCAAATGCTGGAATTGTTGATAATCCGATTGCCAGAACTACTAGTCCTAACATTGTTTTTGTAGTCATTAGATTTTACAAAAATATATTATTATTAAGTATAGATCAGAATTTGTATTTTTGGCGATCAATTATTTTTTAAATAGTAGATTATCAAATTTCATTTATCTCAATTTGTGTGTTTTTGAATAATTTAGAGTAAAGATTTATGATAAATAGTGTTAAGCGATCTTGTGCTTTCTAATAATCCAAACAAAGAATATTTTTTTATTTAATAAAAATAATATTTGGTTATAATCCCCACACGTCAATCTAAAATCAATATTTAATTACCATTACAAATAATTTTCTATATTGACTTCATCCTTCATTTTTAACACTAGATCAACATATTCGTTATGAGTTTTAATTTGATGAAAAGTATTTTGAACGTGTTGTTGTACTTCAGGTCGTAGAAAATTTATCTTTCCTGAAAAAATTAAACTCTGAGAGAAAAATTAACTTCAAACTAAGCATAGGGGGCTTGATGAAACAAAAAGATTTGAGAGAAAAATTAAATCTAGATTAGTTTTAAAAAATTCATGAAAATTAACTTTTAATTGAATATGTCATGGGGGGCCTGGCTTGAATGATTCCTGGAATGAAATTAAATTTGAATTTTATCTTAAAAGTTGAATTTTAGATTCGATGATTTTTCTCTCAGAGTTTAAATTTATTCATGGGGGGGCGTATTCTGAATTTTAATTTTAATTGGAACAATTATGGAACAATTATGAAACTAATACAGTTCTAAACTACGGTAGCAGAAAATTAAAAGAAGAGAAAAAAAAAGTGTATGGTTAAAGTTAATTGGACGGTTGCAGAAAATTATACAATTTTCGGACTATGATGAATTTCGCATATGGTTTTTTTGATGCATTTTCTTGATTATGATGGTGTCTTTGTTGCAATTAATGGTTAGATTGTCATTCTTTTTTAGATGTAATAGTCTTGCAAATTCGATTGGGATTGTCACTTTTGAGGAATAATACCTCTGATTCCTGTATGTTTTGGTTAGTCTCTGACGAATCTTGACTGTGACACAGTCTTTGAGTGGTTTTGTGTGCAATCGTATGGTTCCAGTTTTTACTGATGTTGTTGCATAAAGCAACATGTTGTCTTGCATATTCATGTCCTGAACTACTTTGTAGGGTATGATAACATTGTAAGAATCATGTCTTTGTATCCCGTAATTCTCTTTTTTTGTTTTAGAGAATACTTGGAGTTTTGGCATTATACATATGGATTAAAATTGAATTTAAAGGACTGAAATTATCTGTATTTTTGAATCTCTAAAATAATATGGTTTCTCAATGAGTTAATTCAGCATTGATTTTTTTTAATTTTTCCAGACTCTTTTGAGAACCAATATCATGTCTGTACTCCAAATCACCATTGACATGCATTTCAATTATTTTATTTATCAAAGACGAAGCTTCATCTATGTTGTCTGAAAGCGCACTAAATGCGACAACCCGTGATTTTTTCAGGGTTTCATATTGCTGTGCTCCTGTTTTTATGCAGGATGCAAAGAATGTTTTTACGCCAAGATTATTAATTGCCTTTTCATTAATGCTAAAAGAGATTGCCTTGTCGCTTCGCTCTGGATATTCATGTGCAACCAGATATTTTACAACACTTGCTTTTTTTACAAACGAAACCACATCATCAGATAGTGTCTTGTTCCAAAGATGAATCAGCAGTTCTGAGAATGACCCTTCAAGAATGCTTAAAATGTTTAATCCTTCAGGATCTCCAAAGCGTCCGTTAAACTCCATGAATTTTATGCCATGTTTAGTTTTAAAGAAGCCACCATTGATAACACCGTTAAAAAACAGATGATTCAATTTCATCTCATCAATTATTTTTTGCATGATGTATCTGCAATCATCCAAGTCACGGTCTGTCATGAATGGAAGTTTTTTCTCTGAGTTGGTAAAGCATCCCATGCCTCCGGTTCCTGCACCCTTGTCATCCTCATGTCTGAACGGATAGTCATAACTTGCAGGAGATACAACCAAGTTTGTACCATCAGTGATTCCCATGATTGTAAACTCTATGCCTTGCAGCTTTTCTACCAACAGAACCTTTTGGTCAGGGTTTTTCTCAAGAAGAAGAGATGCATAGTCAATGCAGTCATGATATGTTGACAGATGTTCAGGCATTACTTTGACACCTTTGCCTCCTGTTAGTCCTTGTGGTTTTACCACTATCTCTAGTCTTTTTGATTCAAATAATTCTATTGCATCGGATAGTTCTTCTGTTTTTGAAACAACTTTGTAAAATGGCGTAAACTCTGGACACGTTTTTTGCATCATTTGAATGGAGTAAATTTTATCCCACTCTATGCGTGTTGCATCCTTTGTTCCACCAATTGCCTTGAAATTATTATCAAGTAGAACATCAACAACACCATTAGCCAATGGCTGATCTGCGTTGACAAAAGCGTAATCTATGTTGTTCTCTTTTGCAAAGTTCAGAACTGTTTGCGGATCATCTGCATCACCGACCAAATATTTGCCACCTGACTGTATCACACAATCTATGATGAGCGGATTTTTGTGAGAAATGACAGCATAAACTTGCGTGTCTTGCATGAGTTGCATGGCAAAAGCACTTTCACGTCCTCCGCTTCCAACAATGAGAAATTTCTTTTTCTCCATTAACAGTTTTTTTTGACATCATTGAAAATATTAATCTTCACAGTGTTTTTGAGCATCTGTCAAATGTTTGGTGCAGGTCTGTTTTTTTGATTCAAAATAATGATATGGTGAATACATCATACCATCAAGGAAAATTTGTATTTAATGGAATAATTTGATTGCCAGTATTTGTAATTTTTCACCTCCAAGTGAGACTGTAGCTGGCATCTACAGCCAGACCGTTATCAATGCTTCCTGGTGCGTGAATGTCATGGAATAGAAGAGGTCATTGCCCAAACCTGCATTGTGGTTGTATTGTAATTGGTAACATTCTTTTTAAGAATTTAATCGCCTTGTTTTCAGAATTGTCAGTAACGACTGACAACGTATCACATGTGAAGAATGGTCAGAAGAATCATCGTTATTATTTTTTTAAAATTTTGATTTTTCCCCGACCATGATTGAATAGCAAAGTACGATATGCTGTACAGTACTGTATAGTCATATGATATGACATTTCATGGTTTCGGCAATACCGACTAGCGATAAAGCCAACCCAATCACAATTCTTCAAGAATAGTAATTGAGCATCAATGATATCTAACACCTCGTATGAGGATCATTTGAGATATCACTGAATCATCAGGGGAATTCCCTAATAGTTGTTTTTTTAGAGTGATTGTTCTTTCACTTTTTGTACAATTCTAGTTTCTGAATTATACGTTGTGTTTTCTTGTTGCATACTAGGTATGCATTTCTTGACGGACCACCAATATTGACATACATCTCTTTGAGCAGTTCTGGTTCTTTGATTTTTGTGAGTTCCTCAAAGACTAGAACTATGGTACTTGTCTTCATTCTGGGTTTTTGGCAGTCACTACATTTTGGAATTATCTCATCAAGGTTTTGTTCTGTGTCGTTGTTTGCGTATCTGTATGCCTTTTTTGCAGCTTGTCCTGATTCACAGTAAAGACGTCTGAATGTTTTCTGTGGTGTATGGTATGCCGCAAACGTCTCAAATACATGTACTAGAAGATCTGTTCCTACACACATGGTATCTCCTCTGTTGTGTATATTCCAGCTTCTCGTGAGAGGGTAATGCTCCATTTGGACATTATTTTGCATCCTCCAACTCTCGGCCTAGTTTCTCATAGAATGTTTTTCCAGATTCATCCTCACAGTCAAGGATATCATTACATACATCAATGGTTTCCCAAAAAGAATCCATGATGATATCTGCAAATTTTCCTTGTTTTGCCATTCCCATGATTTGATGTACTCTCCTTTCATTGCATTCTAGATGTCCTTTGATCTCGTCACTGTCCAGGGTTAGGACTGAAATGGATGTCATTTTAGACCAGTCCTCTGATATTTGTGAATGGCTGATAGTTGCAGTTTCTGCAAATCCACAGCTCAAAGGTGTCATCACTTAGAGTAGGATCTCCTCTTTTGATGCTCTGAAATTTGTACTGATCAGAACCACATTCTGGACATCCGTTTTTGGGTCGTACTATATCTAGTACTTCCTTAAACGACATGGCTTGCGAGGATATTAGTTTGGCTCCATTTTTCTCAATATCTACGATATCAATATAGCCCCATTCTGCCATGTCATCATCATTCAGATTTGCATATCCGAATGCCTCTTTTGTCTTAATGTCTAGTTCTGCCACACACCAAACAAAGTTGATTGATGGAATAATCCATATCTGATGAATTAGTTTCTCATCAAATGGAATGCCATCGGTCTGGTATAATGCAGGAATTGTATTTTGTGTAGACATTCCTATTGTGTTGCCTCAAACTTTGCAAAGTTCTCAATGTTATCTGTCAGTCCTGATTCTTCATGATCTCCGTAAAAACCAGAACAGCTATCTATTACTTCCAGATGAATCTCATTGAGACTGCATGTATGTTTTGTGTACAGAACAAATGTGTATACATCTCCTCTGAGGTATTGGTCATATGTTGCCACTTCTGCTTCTAGCATTTCTGTAACATGTCCTATGATGACTTTGGATATTTTCTTGACATTCCATTCCTTTCTGATCTTTTCTTTTGTCACATAGATGAATCCAACTGCTGATGAATCCCATGGGTCATCATATGGATAGACACGCTCTCCGCATGACATACTGATGCCACTGTGATCAAGAAGATACAAAGGCAACATCACTGCGATGTCTTCTGGTGCAAGTCCTTTTGACTCCAGGTATTCATCATATGAGGTGAGAAGTGTCTGTACATCTCCCAGTGTGTATTGGGTATGTTTGCAGACCATTGTTCCAGTGTTATCCCATTCTCTTGGGGATTCTGGGTCTTCATCCTGGCTAATTTCCAGAACCTTGTTTTTGTATTGTAGTTGTTGGACCATTCGGTTCAACCTCCTTATTTCTGAAATAACGTTTTCAGTAGAACGGTTCCTATGCGAATTCATTTGTAAAAACATCCCTTTGGGATATTTCTGTATAATGATTCTAGGAACTTGAAAATCTTTGATTTTCCAATCAATCGCACACCCATCCGCTGAGTCGGCTCATCATACTGATGAAAATAATGGGTTTGGGTCAGTAGACTCAGTCAAAAAAAATTGTGGGTTTTTGAAAAACTCAGTCTATTTGTCTTGTAAGATTTCTTTTATCTCGTTTAGAGATTTTACCATCTCGTTTAGAGATTTTACCATCTCGTTTAGAGATTTTACCATCTCGTTTAGAGATTTTACCATCTCGTTTAGAGATTTTACCATCTCGTTTTGAGATTTTGCAATGGATTCTAATACTGTCAGGTTTTGTCTGCCGACATCATAGATTACCTCCTTGATACTTGCGCCAATATCCATTGTAGTCCAAGACATTAACATACCTACGAATCCAACTATAATAAAGGCTATGCCTTCACTTAGCAGTCGTTTGTCTATTAGCTGGCTCGTGATGGTCAGGAATAACCCAACTATTATCATTGCCACAAATATCACGTTTTGTCGTCGCATTAGACTGGTTCTTATTTTCTCTGAATTGTTTTGTTCAGTCATGATTTTTTTTTTTGTAATGCTGCAAGCATCATAACCTTCTTCACATCCAATCTGCCTGTCAGGTGCATTTGCACTGGTATTGGATTTGAGAGGATTGTCAGGTCAAAAAAAATATTTGTGTGAAAATTCTCTAACAGTTTGCCCATTCATCACTGCTAAACTCACTGGTATTACAGAATCTGTGAAATATTTCTGCATGTCCTGAATTAACCAGCATTGCATTCAATGATGTGTCTGGTGTCTCCACTGGATATCCAAAGCACCACACCTTTGCGATGACTCTGCCGTAAGAACCATCTCTCTGTCCATCATCCATATCATACATTGCTGTACTACCAACTGGACAGTGTAATCTTGTAAATTCTGTAGCTTCTGCATATCCTGTTTCTTCTCTTTCTGGTGTATTGACTAGCGCAAGTCTGATTCTTGTACCATCAATATCTAGAGTATCACCGTCTACGATTTTGGTGACTTTGCCTCCAAGTGCTGTACCATATGGTATTGCATCTTGACTTGCTGTACTAGTCTGTGTACCTTGAGATTTTTCAACTGTTTTGTTCTGGTACCACAATTCTACATCTTGACTTGCAGTATCAGTTTGTGTTCCCTGAGAGTTCTTTTCATTTTGTCCCATGACATTCATAACCTGCTCTTTTGCATTGTACAACATTCCTTTTCCAATGTTTATTCCGTCTGACACATTTGATGTATCCATCGAAAGTACCATCGGAACCACATACTGATATGTAAGGGATGCTACAATGACAATCAACATGGTAAATACTATTGCCATGAGTGTTCTTTTGATAAATTGTTTTGCCATTTTTTTCCTCCTTTAAGGATCAACTCACACATCCGTTCTGCTGAGTCAGCTGGTATTATTATACCAGAATAACGGAGTTGGAGCGATAGACTCAGTCAAAGTCAGTTTTTGTCTTAGACATTATTCCTGTTGGAATTCTCTTGCTTTTAAGACTGTCCAATCTTTTCGAGTTTGTGGATTGTTTTTTGTACCTGCTCTTTTATGATACAGTCAACTGTGTTTCCAGAACCCAGATTTGATTTCTGTACAAGTTGTGCATATGCATATGCTGTTGCCTTTCTTGATATTGATTGTACCAGAACCTCAAAAAATGGTTCGTCCTGGAATTGTTTCAATGCAGATTCTTCAGCAGTCATCATCTATGCTTTCTGATTTGCTGTTGGGATAGGAATCGAGCTTGCAAAGGATTGTGTTATATGCTGGTTCTTTTCTTTGCGGTCTTTTTTGGTTGATAGATGACCATATTTGTAGTCCAGTCTCCTCAATTCTGTACCGTCCCATTTCTTCTCAAGAGAGTTTACCTTTCTTCTATACACTTTGGACTGTCTTCTAGATGCAGAATGGTTCCATGAATCCATCAGTTGTTCAGATAGGATTGGTGTTGTGTGGTTGATGAATTGTTTTGCCTCGGACTTGAACTGTCTGTCTTTTGCATCATCATTTACAGGCTCTAGGTTGTATTTTTTGAGAATCTCTAGTTTGTCTGTGTCTGTAACTGGTTTGTCTTCTCTACTGATTGCAGCAACAAAAATCAGACTGCATGATAGTATTGGTTTGACCTGAACAGTCTTTACATCATCACCGCTTGGAATTAGTAACAATTCCTCTTTGTGGGAATCTACTATTTCTGTAGATGATATTCCAGCGAGTTTGTGGGTGATACCTGTTGTTTGGTATTTTCTTGGTCTGCGTGATAGAATTCTGTCAGTTCTTATTGCTGCTCTGATGTCTTTTTTTGCAAATTCTATCTCTAGGAATTGCTCATCCCATGACTCTACTGTATCTACAGAGAATCTCTTTCTTGGAACAAGATATCCCCCACAGGAACATCGTGTTATGTCTGCTTGTTGTCTCCATGTATGGCATCTCTTGCAGCAAGTGGCTTTTTGTGTCTGGATTGAATCCATGTCCACTGATTGTACTTCCAATGGATATGCTCCTTTGAATTTCTTCATTGGCATCTCAAATATGCAGAGTTTGCCGTCTTTGAGAACTGCTACTGTTCCCTCTTTGACTCTGTACTGGATTAGAGCCTTGACTGGTTTGGTCGTATCTTACATGACCTCTATATCCTTGAGATTCCAGTTTCTGCTCAAGGTAGTTCTTTGCCAAAAGTAGTTTCTGGCTGGATGTATTTTGTACGTTTATTACACTTGTACCTGTGTTTTGAATTTTTTTGCTTTGTGTTTTTCGCATCATAGTATTTTACCTCACCTAAATGGTGGTCTTCTCTCAAATGCTGAACTAATGCAGATTGTAACTGGTCTGTCCGTAGATAGTTGATGTCGTCACCAGAGTATAGCTTGCGCTAGGGTTAAAAAAATAATTTCTGGTGTGAATAGTTCCTCATCATTCAATGTCGGGAATTTATTCCTGTTGATTTATTCTTTTTACAATAAACCAAATGATACTGCTGTGCGGACTGGTTGTTCTCTTTGATGTATTTGTATTTGAGAAAATTCTTTTAATCTCTTAATCCCTACTCGCTGAGTCGATTTCTTTGCAGGGTTGGAGATAATATCTCAGTTTGACAAAACCTTTGACTGTGCTAACATTTTTAACAGCATTGATACAAAAAATTTGTAGAGGGCTCAGACAGAAGCCTGTCATCATATTGGTGTCAGATCAACGCCTGTCTCATCATAGCCCTCTATTTTATTTTTGTAGAAATTTTGTTGGTTTTGATATCGTGTAATTACGCGATAGTTTGGTTGGTTTTTGTGAAAAAATTGCGTTTTTGGAATTTGGTATGAATCCTTGGGATTTTTCCTTATCTATGCTGTAAAGTGTGTTTTTGGTGTTTTTTGGGTTTTGTTTAATTACTAGTAGTGTTTTTGTATTAAGGGCGTTTTGTTAACCTCTTTTTTGGAGGGATTTTGGGTATCGTCAAATTACACGATAGTTGGGATTTACTATCGTGTAATTACACGATAGTAAAATGGCACCTTAAATTCAAAATGTTCTGGTGTTAGCATGAAACAAAATTGCATCGGTCTTGACATTGGAACGGGTTTGGTAAAAGTTGCCACCATACATGGCACATTTACATTCCCATCAATAATTGCAAGAGGCAAAAGCATGGACTTGGAATCAAAAAAAACTGTTCTTGTCGGGGAGCAAGCAGCAAAACAAGAGTCAGTAAAATCAATGGTGTTAAAGACTCCAGTGTATAGGGGAGCACCAACATCCATTACTGATTATATGGAGTTGGTAAAACATGCACTAGAGAAGGTCATAGTATTGCAAAAAGATGCATTGCCTGGCGGTCCACAAAACTATTCAGAATGTGTAATCGTTGCAGGCATTCCATACAATGCAAAAGATTACGTCCAAAAAATCAAGAATGTAGTTCAAGATAGATTTGCACCAAAGTTCTTTGGTGTGATGTTTCAGGCAAAGGCAACCCTTGATCATGAAGGGTTAGAAGATGGAATAGTGTGTCATATAGGACAGGGTACAACTGAGATAATGGCTGTAACTCACGATACAATAGCATATGGCCAAACACTTTTGCATGGTGTTGGCGACATTACAAGATCCATTACGTCTTCTAAATCAGGTTATGTGGATAAAAAACTGTTCTCAAAGAACACCCCGCAACTCGATGAGGCAAGAAAAATCCTTGCCGCAAACATTTCAGATTCTCTGGAAAAAGTCGTAATTGACTATCCCGGAATCCCAGTAGTTTGTGCAGGAGGTGGTGCCTTGATTCCAAAACTGATATCAGATATCAAAAATGATACCCAACTCATCCTAAAACAGATCATTTTGTAAACATTTGATGATAGTATAGATCTAACAATAACATCTATCAAATCATTTCTATGATTCATAAAGAACTAACAGACAAACAGTGGAAATCAATTATACCACATTTACCAAAACCTGCAAGAACAGGCAGACCAAGATGTGATGATAGAACAACAATTAATGGAATTCTATTTGTTCTAACTGTTGGATGCAGATGGGAAGAATTACCAGAAAAGTATGGTTCCAAATCAACTACACATCTACGATTACAAGACTGGCAGCAAAAAGGAGTATGGAAAAAGATTCTTTCTGGAATAATGAAATCAGCTTACAAACAAAACAAGATTAATCTGCAAAAGATATCAGTTGATTCATCATCAATTTCCAATAAAAAAGGGGCAACGTAACTGGATATGATGGTTTCAAGAAGATTCTAGGTACAAAAATACATGTTGCCGTAGATAGTAATGGATTGCCAATATCAATTGTATGCAGTCCTGCAAATCAACATGATAGTACGAAATTTATCGATGTCATGGAATCAATTTCAGATTTTGTAGATGATTCTATGATAGAAGAGATCGTATCAGTGTATGCAGACAAGGGCTATGATGCAAAATACATCAGGAATTATCTGAGAAATCATTCTATCAGATGCTGCATTCCATACAGGAATAATTCCAAATTCATCGTACCAAATAACATGCAGAACAATTACAACAAGACAAGGTTTGTTGTTGAGAGATTCTTTGCATGGTTGAAGAATGGATTTCATAGAACAAGAATCAGATATGAGAAGAACTGTGATAATTATCTTGGGTTTGTGTATTTGGCATCAATTATGATGTACTGGAGAGTTTTAGGATAAGTTGGGGATGTATTTCATTTCATTATACTATCAAATATTGGTTGTAATTCCTCTAGAGTATGATAATTTGATGATACTCCTACTATGGTATATTCATCAAAGTTATAGTTAAGTGTTGCATGATAGTGATTGTAATCAGATTGTGTCTCTGATGCCCAAACTGTTTTTCCATCACGTTCCAAGTCTAAGAATCTACCTACATATCCATAATCAGATTCTATACGTTCTCGATAATTCTCAATTTCATCTTCAATTTCATCTAATGGGTGTGTTTTTTTCTCAACAAATATTTTGAATCCTTGAGACATATCTAAATCAAGGTTTGTGATGTCTTTCGTTAACTCAAACGTGTTTGGTACAAAATATATTCTCATCCAATAAGTACCAAATTCTTCATAATGCCTATTATCAATATACAGCAATCTATATCCATCTGGAACATGTGATGGCATCCAGTCTTGTGGATAAAATCCAACTCCTGGATTAACAGAGTATCTTTCATGTGATATTGCTGGTGTTCTAAACAGGCCAGCAGCATCTACTGGATGTTTTTCCAGAGCTTCATCAATATAGCCAAACATATCCCCTGGTGCAGGGGATTTCTGTAATTTAGCTCTATATTGTTCTCTACCGTCATCTACATACTCTACATCAGAGCCAAAATCTAATACTATGAATTCTTGTTCATTATTATTGTTTGTCTCATTATCTACTGTAGATTCATGTTCTATCAAATTATTTTCTACTTTATCATTAATCTGAACTTCTTGGTTTGATGGAACTATTTTTTGTGCAAACTCTGTTGCAATGATATCCCACCCTGTTTTTTGTGCAGTTTCCTCTTTAACACAAGCTGGATTTCCATTATCTCTGATCACAAGTACTTTATTCTCTCTACATTGTATATCCTCAGGCAATACTCCAGATTCTAGCTGTTTTTTTGGGGAGACATAATCAGAGTATGATGAAATGATTAATGGAGCAATACCAATTAATAATAACACAAATATGAATACAATCTTTCTCATATGCGATCATAAATAATTTATATATAAAAATATGGTGATCATTTCATCTTGTTTGCATACATAGGTTCTGGTAGATTTTGGTGATCAGATCATTAGAATTTACCAGAACCTTCATGACTGAATCCATAGAAGAGATCACATGACCTACAAAACAAGTAATTTTAAGCGTGTATGGAAGATGACTTTCAATAGATGAGACTGGGTAAATTTTTTCCTTTTTATGCAAAATTGTTTGGATGCTATAATGAGTAAACATTCCAAAGAATCAGATGAAGAGAGATTGCAACAAGTGATGACTAGTGCCTTTACATATACCATAAAGGAAATTGCAAAAACAGTACATGATCATGATGATTTGACAACAGTTGGGTTTCAAATTGTATACAACAAAAAACTAGATCATATGGAAATACTAAAAATAACTTCAATAAACGGTAAAAAAGTCGTACTAGAACCTCCAGTATGGATATCGCATTATGAATATGATCCACTAAGCTATGATTCGAATACAGATGAAAGAATAGATATTCTTGAGATTCCTGCACAAATGCCTGATATGGTACAACAAATAGAAAAAATCAAAGGTTTGCCAAAACCCTGATTTTATATTGTTTCTTTTTTATTTATCCTCATACATAATCAAAATCTGAATATGTTTTGATTCTGTCATGAATTTAACTGGCGGTAATCTAATGGTGTGATCTTGTTGTAAGGAATGTCTATAAAAAATCAAAGAAAACAATCTAGCACAGATATCATCTCGGTCTGAACAGTTTTAACTGCTCATCATCAGGTAAGATATTTACAGGAACCATGCTATTTCCGTATTTTATCAGTGCCTGTCCCCTGTTTAATCTCATCATATAGGAGACGGCATTATCAGAGAGTACAAAGTGTTCTCTGAGTGATTTTGCAGTAGCCTCACTTTGCCTGAGAAACATAACAGTGTCACTGTTCACCAGGACGTTTCGAGCAGATACATTATCTGTCATATCCTCAATGTTCTGAGTTGCCATCATGAGATTGATGTTGTATTTTCTTCCACGTCTTGACAAGTTCTGAATATAATTACCAAGAGAGTCGTGTTGTAGTAACATCCACACCTCATCTAGCATGAATAGTTTCGGAATTATTTTGGGCATTAGCAATGCCCTGCCCATTGCATAAGACAGTGCAATCTGTGTGATTAGTCTGTGTACTGTTCCACCAGCACTGCCGATGTTTTTTAGCGATAGAATTATCTTGTTAGACTTTGGTGGTTCCCCTTCAAAAAAGTCAGAATATGGAGGAATAGTCAACATCTTAAAATATTTTAGGGCGTGATTGTCTGTTTCGTTTTTTTCCATTATCTCATAGAATTTTGTAAAGCTTCTGTGCGAGATGTCAAGATTTGCAAGGGTGGTTGCAGCCATATTTGGAATGATTCTGTCCACTTCTGGAACGTTTAGCGCATTGCACAATGTTTCAGTTGCAGCAAAAGTATCTGGGACCATCTTGAATAAATCAAGACCCATCTTTTTTCCAAAGGAATAATCCACACAGGTAAATCCCATGTTCTGACCCAGTACTGCATACTCGTTTTCAGGATCAACTCCAAAGATAAACGCGTTATGATGCATCTTTTCAAAGGCATGAATTATCATCATTGCAAGTGTTGTCTTGCCAGATCCAGAAGTAGATGCAAGTACAGTGTTTCTATTGATACGGTTATTGATGTTCCATCTGATTGGATTTCCTGTCATTGTATTTTCCCCCAACAGTATGCCGCCTTCCTCGTACAATTCTGATGTTACAAACGGAATAAGACAGTGAAACGCACTGCTCACCATTAAAATTCTCTGACCTTCTGTTCCGTGGAGTAATTTTTTCTGGACATGTTTTGCAGTCTCAATACCTGGAATGTTTTTTGTATTTTGTAGAAACTCTTTTTCTCTAGAGCGCAATGATGAGACATCCGCTGCAAGTAGTACAATGTTTATTCTAGTAAAGAACAGTTTCTGGTTTTTCTTGTTTAGGACCAACTCTTTTATTATTGAGATATTATCAGTCGAGTTCATGCCAGTGGCTGATGACATTGTGGCAGCAGCTGACTTGTGGTTTGCAATTGTTGATTGTGTCTTTCCGTCAGGTATAGGCTCTACAAATATTCTTATTGCATCAGAATATTGATACAACCCGTAAATCCATCCAGGTGGCAAGTCATCATGAAGCATGGATAACGTGTATGTTTTACAGTATAATCCATCTTTTAATATACAATAATCAGGATGCTCCTCTGTTATTTCCCACTTTCTGGTAGATGCAGATGATACGCCAGGTAGGATGTTTTCAGGGTTTTCCTGGCTTGTGTTAATTATTACATTATCAAATCTGCAACTCCTTATGGTTTTGTAGAATAGCAAATCCTCATAGTCTCGCACTACATCAATGGAGAATGGCTCTGTAAACTTGTCAAAGAATGAGAGAAATGATAATATGGATAGCTCTTTTTCTGATATTCCTGCAACATCTGTAGAGACTAATGCAAATTCAAGATTAAATGGGTCCAGTTTGAATGACTTTATCTGCTTTGTTTTCACTGTAATGTAGAATAGTTTTTGTATTAAAGGGGAATTTTTTGAAATTCTAGAGTGAAATGAAGACATGCAACAGGATCATATTTTGCTGTTATGATTGTGGTTGGGAATATCCTTCTAATTAAAGAAATTATTTTCTAGATTATGTTGGATAACACTTTCCTATCTACTGATCTCAGAAAAACCATTGTCTTTTTCCAATGTTCTCTTTATAGCCAAAATCTTTACTGACTATTAAATGAAAACCAGAAATGCAATTAAAATCATAATGAAAACAGGAATGAATCCAATCCAGATGCTGTGAATCAAGTGTTTTCTTGCAGCTTCTTTGTTTTTGTCTTGCCAAATAATATAACATATCAATCCGGTTATTATCCCGAAAAAGAGATGCCCCACATACCATATCTTACTTGGATATGACTTTTGTTCAACTGGCGTATCTGCACTGTCACTCATGGACATCTTATGCTGTTCTTCTTTTTAAGATTTTAATACACTGTTCCAAACTCGGGACATTTGCTCCTAGTATTCAATTCTGAATATGAAAAATTATACAGGACACACAGAAAGTACAATGTAAAATTGACAGTCAGGATAAGAAACAATTCTGGTATGAGATAGGGATTTTTCACTATAAACCATAAATTTCACAATTATTCTGAGATTAAACGGTGTAAAAACATCAAAGTTATCATTATTAACCAATCCTGACTGGCTCTATACTGGTTTTGGTATTTCCAAGATTGTCCTCCACCTGAAATGTTACCAAAAAAGCATCACCGTAATTCAATATGGTTCCATGAAGTTGTAGCATGGTAGATATCTGCCCGGTATCGCTTCTTGGAAAAATTGGATAGTCTGTAGGGGTATTGGGGGATGTGCTGCAACAGTCAGCATTAACTTCAATGAAGACAATGTCTGTCGTACCGGTATTGTAAATGGAATATGTGAGATATATCATGCCGTTTGTCTGCTTTGCTGTAATGGCACTCTCAAATGCAAGTCTGGTTGTATCAAACTGACCGCTAGAGAACAATAGGGTAATTGCCGTTGCAGTAATTACTCCGGTGAATAGAAATATGTTCATATGTTGCATCCATTATTATTTCACCGCAGGAATTGTGTGTTTTTTCAGGCTGTTTACCACCTGCATCATATGTGATATGTCATTCCCTGAAACCCTCAATGAATTCTCGTATGCCAGAACATTGACATTGTTAGGAAATACAAGTTGGATTGAGCTGAATCGTTTTATCTCCTTTTTGAATTCCGGTAAACTCTTGAGGGATTTGATGTTTATTCTTTTTTCATAGAATACATTTGTTACAATTAGATATATGGAAGGCTTAGAGAGAATGGATATTTTCATTCCAAGTTTTTTTAATGTTTTGACAAAATTATTGATTGCCAGTATGGCAGAATCAGTGGACTTTGCACGCTTTGAGTTTATCTTGCCTGAATCAAACAACGAGATAGTGATTCCTGAGTCACTGCCAATACAAATAGCTGGAAATCCGTTTGGTCTGTATTCTGCATTAGTAATGCCATCAATAATTGCATCAGTGTCAAACCCGGATATTTTAGCCTTTGCATTCACGTTTATGATATTCATTAGGATCATGATACATTATCCGTCAGTATGATTTTTTTAGATATGTGATAGTTGTTTGCTGCTGCACACAGATGACACATGCCAAGAACGTATGATATTATTGGGTCTGCCAGTACAGCGTATGATATGATGTTTATTCCAATGCCTATTGCAAATATTATTCCAAATGACATTCCAGAGGAGAGTCTTTTTGAGAATATACAAAACAGCGGGTTTGTCTCATGTTTTGTAAAATTTCTTACCCTGACTGTAGAGTGATAGTCTGTAAAGAACGCACAAGCATAAAATATTATGGCAGGTATGATTCCAAAATCATTGAAAAACACATTTACAAATATTCCTGCAAATGTAGAAGATACGGCAGTGATACATGTATAGAAAAAAGAGGACAACATGATTACTTTGTTTTCATCATGTGTGTTGTATTGGTCAGCCTCAGTGAAATGCCTATCATCATTCCACCACCAATAATTGCCAGATATACGGCCCATCTCAGATAGTATATTATCTCATCTATTGCACCAATTAGAAAATCGCCAAACAATGGCTTTTCGTCTGGAGCATCATCTGAACCAGGTATGAATATATCAGCTATTGCAAAACATCCAGATATTAACATGATTGCAATTCCTGCAGCAGTCAATTCGCATGATTAGATGTTATTATATGATGTTATAATTCTTTGATTAATATTCATAAAAAAAATAAGGATATCTATCTTAATAGATCAGATATTCTCTCTTTTACGTCGTCTTTGTTGCCTGTTCTATCATCTAGTTTGTTTATTGCTTGACCATCTTCAATTTTGTAAATAGATTTTGAGATAGATATTGGGTTATATGTGTCCCCAAATATACTATGGATATCTTTTCCAAGTAATAAGATTACTTGTTCTCCCACAGTGAGATCTACTGACTCTGTTCTAGAAATTATTCCATCTAAATCACCACCACCAATTACAAATGTGATAGTTTGAGATTTTATATCACCTTTGATGACATCGTCTACTTTAACAGTAAATTCGGTGTAAATTCTAGGTGGTTTATCATTATGGATAATCTTCCAGAATGGTTTGGCTTCTAGGATAGTTCCTTCAATAATAAGAGATGCTCTGTTTATCTCTTGCTCTTCTGTTAAAGCCTCTTCTGAAGTACTAACACCAATAGATATACCTGGGTTGTCAATTGCAAATTGTTTCCCTATTGTATCAGCATTTGGTTGACTAAATATAAGAACAGGAATTACAACAAGTACCAAAAGAGGTAGTAATAGTTTTTTATTCATCTTAATACATACCCCTAATTGTTGTTTTATCATGACTGTTCAATGTTCTATCTACATTATTGGATGGAATTGAGGCTTTCATTGGAGAACTTGTTGTTGTTGTATGATCATGGATACCAGCTACATGTCCGATTTCATGGATGGCAACAGTTTCATAGTCAAAAGACCACCACCCTTGAGAGACATTAACATCTCTAAAATCTTTAGCATTGTTAAAATCTACAAAAGCCCATAACATAGAACCATTATGGTCATACCATGTGGTTTCAGCTAATGTTGATATATGCCAACCCATAAACCATGCGCCAATTTCTACATCATTACTTGAATCATCTCTTGTAAAGTCCCACCATGAATTACTCACAGAGTTCCATACATCTGCAGCGTCTTCAAAATCTGTGGCTGTAGTAACAATAGTCCCTTGTCATTTTTGCTCCATGTGTTTAGTCGTTCATGCCCACTTTTTATTTTATGGCACAACTGTAAGGCAGAAAGTTCAGGCTTTTCCAGATCATAGTCCACATATTTTCGCTTGAATGTCACTATGGGATCATTGTTTTGAACCTGCTCGTAATACTGGATTCGTATCTTGTCTTTTTTTAGCGGTACAATAGAGCGAATATTCTGTACTGGAATGCGCAACTTTATATTTTTAGAATCAAATACTGCCAGTTTGAGATTCGTGATCTCCATTGTTTTGTGTTTCTTTAAGGGAATCTCAATTATTGGTTTTTCGTTTTCCTGTCTTGCTAACATGACATAATATGGTTTCTGAGCTTTTAAGGATTTAATCGTTTTAGGCGTAAAAGATTCTGTCATACTGTTGAAGATTTCCTATCATTATTTTTTGGCATGGCACCATTACTGCCCTTTGTAGCCTTAGTGCTGCTAATAGGAGTATTGCTAAAGTGGTGTTCATCTTCTTCTGGATTTGTATTGCCGTCTGATACAATGCTCTCAGCCTGTGTCTTACCCTTTGCATATGCAGTACTATCCGCACCGCCAGCAGCTGGGCTAGCTCCAATCAATCCCTTGGCATCGCCAGCACCAGGTATTATCTTGCCTGCACCTGACAAGTTACCTGCAAGCACACCCCTGGATGCAGCCATTCCACCGCTTCCAATTCCTCCAATTGCTGCACCCATGGAACGGGGATTGGTAAACATTGATTTGAGGGCACCCATCTTTCCAATTCCACCAGCTGCTCCTCCAGCAGCAAGTCCAGAGAATGCGGCAGCACCTCCCTGCATCATTCCCTGTGCAGCGCTGGTAGCGCCCATCACACCAGTCATAGTTGATGTCATTACCATCTTTCCCATCATGGATGATACCGAACCCAGCATCGGGACAAACATTACAGGAGTCATTACTGCCAGAGATAAAGTAGCTATACTATACATCCAAAACAGATATCTATCAGATGCAATGTTTATGACTGTATCTCCACTGGATATGGTGACTGTCTCAATTTCTTGGTCAAGAAGACTTGCACTGCCTGCAGTAATTATTAGTGCGCTAAAAAATGGCACAAACAATAAAGGAACAAACACCGATAGCAAGGTGTTTGCCATCTTTTCTATTCCACCAAATGGCAGACATCTCAACACCAGTAATATTGGAAGCCCTATTGCGATAACATCAGTGAGCAGATGTCTCACAGACCCGACAAGTGCTGACATTGATGCCAAAAAGAACAGTATTGTAGCCCTAGTTACTCCCTCAAATATTATCCCAAATATTCCCTGAGCTATTACCGTAGTATATGCAGTGAGCTTGTCAATTATGTTCCACCAGTCACCCTCTGCTTCATCTTCAAAGTCCAGATCAATTGTCGCCCCATAGATTGCCTTTGAGAACAGATAGTCGGGTCTCAATGACGGCAGACATTCCTCTTTAGGATCCCATTGTACAAGCGGAGGTACGGAATTTTGTTTCATGGTTCTCTGCCAATCTGCAAGCTGCGCAGCTCGCGGATCCTTGGATGATATACATGGAGCATCTTCATCAAATGAATACAGTGGGTTTAGTACCCAGAGGGCAGACATTTCAGAGATATCAGAGATTGAATCCCAGAGATATGGAAATATCATAATTATTATAATTCCAATACCTGCCGACTTTATCATGTTTTTTAGCGTATCAGATGTGACAAGTTCGGCCTGCTTTAGTAATAGTAAGATTGCAAAAATCAAGAACACAAAAATAAAAAAGTAAAGTGCAATCTCGGCAAAGATTGAATGCAGCAGATATGAAAAGTTGCCAGTCTCCACCCCGTTTACAATATCAAACTCAAAGCTTGGTACATCAGTTATGATTCCCACAAAGCCCACGGCAATCTCGCTAATCAAAACAAACATTACACCTACATATGCGAGCGT
Organism: Candidatus Nitrosopumilus sp.; assembly: GCA_963667665.2. Taxonomy (GTDB): domain Archaea; phylum Thermoproteota; class Nitrososphaeria; order Nitrososphaerales; family Nitrosopumilaceae; genus Nitrosopumilus. Next base: position 560,050 of record OY763927.2, on the reverse strand, counting down.
GTAAAGAATTGTAGTTATAATTAATATTCCCGCATCAGCTCCGGGAATTATTGCAGGCAATGGCGAGTTTAGTTTTTTGTAAAGCAATGGAATGAGATTTGTTTGGATGGGTTTGTTCATCTTCGTTCAAACACTACCGTATCGTCATAGTATGTTGTACCGTCATCATCACCAGTTACCCTCACACGTCTCTGCCCGTACTGTTCGAGAAGAACTGTACATGATACCTTGCCATGTCTGCCAGTTGTGGTGCTTGCAATGGGAATCTCATCTACACCTTCTGAGAAAAATATCGTAACTGGAATGAACTGGGATTTGGCAGTAGTTGATAGATTTAGCACATATGGCACATCCAAGTCATCGACATATACTGTTTGTATTTTCTTTGTCTGTGGTGGTTTCTCATCAGAAGATTCCTCGACACTCAATTTCCCAATTCCTACAAGTGTAGAGTACTGCTTTTTTGATTTTTTTGCAGTGGCATTTTTTTTTGTATGAAATGACACAAATGCGATAATCTTTTTTTCAGTGGGCAAAAATCCAAATGGTGTAAATCCAAACAGTATTATCAAAATTCCAAAGATTGCAAATATTGGATGTATCTTTCCAATTATTGCCGTAATAATACTGACCCCTCCAATTACTCCGCATAGGAACTGGCGCGGGGAAAACGTCTTAATTGAGAGGTTTATCCACTTTGTGTTAAATAGGGATCTGCTAGTTATTGCTAATACTTGCACAACTATACAAGAATGATTTGTATTAAAGGGGAAATAAAATCAAGAAATTTCAGATATTTGGAGAAAGACAAACCAAAATCTAATGACATATTAGTCAAAGTTTCAGAATCTGTTGCTAGGTATTTCAGAAATTTCCTTGAATAATTTTTACCTAAATGTACATTATGTGTAGTGTGGACCTGTTGGGAGTTGAACCCAAATCTCCTAGTTCTTACTTAGGTGTATGACCCTCATGCTACAGGCCCACAAAGTTTATTATAAAATACAAAGTAACAATGTTAGTTCTTAGTTAGGTTAGGCCAGCGTGCTAATCTCTTTTTATTTTTCTTATAATGCCACAATTCCAAAACACCAAGAATGGAAACTCTGTTTTGACAGAATCACCTGAAATATAATGAACTGATAGAAAAACACAAAAACATTCCTTCTGAATTTATTAGGGATTATTTCAGACAAAAATAATGCTCTGAGATTTAAAACCAACACATGTCTACTAATACCCGAGTCTCCAAGGAATCATTCCTATACAAGGACAATAAGTATAGTGTTTTTCCTGACGAACTATCAGTTCTATTAAAAACCAGCCTATACATTCCAAAGTAAAACTCATCTGCAGGCTTTGCATCACGAATCATATCTGCCAGGACTTTTTTCTCACAGTCTATCTTGTCACATATTTTTGCAAATATTGCCTTGCGGTTCAATAACATGTACAGAAAGGTTTTGATTTAAAGTGAAATGTTTGATTATCTTATGCTTCAACAGGTTGCACATACAAAGCCATTAGAAAAGCAGAAACTAGATCATATCTAAAAAATTTTTCTTTTTTTCTTGAAACTCTTTGTCTGTAATTATTACATCATCATTTATTTTTGGCTCTTCTTTTTCTAATTGTTCTAACGATTCAAATTTTTCTTCTGGACTTCGTGGTTTAACAGAAACATCATCAAATTTGAGATATCGTTTCCCTTTTATTTCTTGAATTAAGTTGTATTCTTTTGCATTAGCCATAAAAACATCATAACATAAATCTACATCATTTGGATCAACATGGAATTCTTTTTTTAATGTGTTTTTGAATAATTCGATTCTTGGAATTTGTTTATTGTTATAATAATCAATTATCTTTCCTAATATGTTGGTTTTTAGGGCTTGTCTGATTACATTAGATTGATTTTCATCATTGATTGGTGCAACTATTGAACTTCCTAATTCAGTCAATTCAATTTTATCTGCACTGTAGTTACCTTTTGTTAAACCATATCTGTTAGATGCTACAAGTAATAGTCTAAAGGTTGAACCGTTTGGGGCTAAGTCTAATGATTTGCATAGATCTATTCGATTATATGAATTTCCAGCATTATTCTCTTCTATTGACTTTCCAATCTTTAAAGTTTGATCCAACGAATATCTTAAGATTTTTTTACCTTTAGGATTTGGTTGGGTTTTTGAGTTTGCAGATGATTCCTGTTGAGTTTGATTTTGTTTCAATAACCACCTCATTGTGCACGTTAAAATCTTAACGTGCATTAGTCGTGCACGTTAAAATCAATTAAGACAACATTTTTACACTGTTACATCTTAGGTGCATTTCACTAATTTCTCCAATTTCAAACTGGTGTTACATTCGGTTGGTTAATCGTTACGTTAGGGTGTTTATGTATGATAGGATTATTCTAAAACAGTTTTTAATAAAATTGTGATATAGTAAGTACATTGATTTATCTTAAAGGATACAATTCATTACTTGTTGTCACATAATCCTGTTAAAATCATTGAACAGGTTTTATCAAAATATCGCAGAGTAGTTAAAGAAAAAGAATCAGAAAATAGTAAAGCCACATATTTTGCAGCAATTTTTCTCTATGATATTTTCAAAGTTGATCCTGCTGAAATAGAATGGGAATATGGAGTAAAAACTGTGTATATGAAAAAACGAGGAAGAATAGATGCAGTTTTTGGAAATGTGATTTTTGAATTTAAAAAAAATTTATCGACTGCAATTAAAGTTGCAGAAGAGGAGTTACTAAAATATTTTCAAACTTATCATGAAAAATATGCCGGAACTGATTTCATAGGAATAGCAAACGACGGCATACTCTTCAAGGCCTACAAACCTATTTTCTCTCATACTGAAACAGGAAAACGAATTAAAGTCATAGGTGTTCGTGAAACTGATTCTTTAAATCTGAATAAAACAAATGATGCTCAACAAATCTATAATTGGTTTGATTCGTATCTATTTCTTCAACGACATATTGTTCCAACATCTGACGATATAAAAAAAAGATTTGGATTAAAGAGTGCTACATACAATACATTCAAAGATGAATTATGGACATTACATAAATTAATTGAGGATACTGAATTCTTTAAAACAAAATTTCAAAATTGGTCAAAATATTTAGAAATAGTTTACGGGGATTCCATAGAAGAATTAGATCTTTTCATTAGGCATACCTACCTATCAACATTAGTAAAATTGATGGTACATGTACGTCTAACAGGAGGAAAAGTTTTCCAAGAAAAAGACATGCCAATTATTTTACATGGTCATAGTTTTCATGGTTGGGGAATACATAATTTTGTTGAAGAAGATTTTTTCACATGGATTACATATCCTCATTTCGATAAAAAGGTCAATCCAATGCTTTTCAAATTATTAAATCAGATTGTAGAGGTTTATGATTTAGAAAAAATTAACGAGGATGTATTAAAAGAACTTTATCAGGAGTTGGTTGATCCAGAATATCGTCAAGAATTAGGGGAGTTTTACACACCGGATTGGCTAGCAGAAATGAGTATTGATGAATTATTAAAAAATAATCCAAAACAGAGTGTTTTAGATCCTTCTTGCGGTTCTGGAACATTCCTATTTTCAGCAATAAAATATAAAATTGACAGACTAAGATCTGAATTTCCTGATGATAATGATCTCTTAACTCATGTACTTTCAACGGTGAAAGGATTCGACATACACCCTTTAGCAGTAATTATTGCAAAAACAAATTATTTATTGGCTTTGGGAAAATTACCCTATCATAAAAAACACCCCATAGAAATTCCCGTATATCTTTGTGACTCTGTTAAATTACCATCTGAAAAATCTAGTTTATTTAGTGGCAAAAATGTTTTTGATATTCAAGCAACAGAAAAACATTTTTTCCAAATTCCAACTGATACAATTAGTAAAACAGCAAATACAGATGACGTTATTAAAAAAATGCATGATCATGCTCAATCTTACCAAGATGCAAAATTCCGAAATGAAAATGTTCCAAAGGAATCTAGAGATAGAATTTTGGCAATGAATAGAGAAAATCTTTTAAAAGGTTTTAGAAATGCAGTAAAAAATATTTCATCAGAACCAACAAGGAAACTATGGATTGAAAATTATCAATTACTCATCAAGTTAATTGATGAAGATAGAGATTCCATATGGCCATACATCATTAAAAATGCTACAAAACCTATGGCGTTATCAAAAAATAAAGTAGATATCATTATGGGAAATCCACCATGGATTACAATTAAAAAAATGAAAAATGAAACTTATAAAAAATTCCTAAAAGAGGGTAGTCAAAAGTATGGTCTTTTTGATAAATCAAAAAAATATCTTTATACCCATATGGAGTTAGCAACTCTATTTTTTTGCATAGTAGTAGATCTATATCTAAAAGATAAAGGGCACATAGGTTTTGTAATGCCTAGCTCCATACTAAGAGCGGCACATCATGAAAATTTTATGAAGTTTTTGAATCCAAAAGTAGAATTAAACCAGAATTATACATTATATGAAATGCCAGAATTAAAAATAGACAGTATGAATTTATAATAACGGTGATGTAAAAATTACAGCCAGTTTACAATTGTATCTTCTGTAGGAAATGACTCTATCTGCACCATAAAATACGCCAATACAACAAAGATCAAAAAACCAAACCCACGAAGCGATATTGCCTTTAGATAATGACTGGAGAATTTGGCCATAAAGGTACCAAGACCAATTACAGATGATACAATGACAACAATTACGACAAGGATTGATTCTGGCAGTAGTACCATTCCAAACACAAATGCAATACACACCAATATGATGCCTGCGCTAAAACCCAAAAACTCTCCAGTAGTAAAACATGACTTTTCAGGCCACAACAGGGCAGAGATTGTATCTTGTATTAAATCAAACATTATAATTTTGTTTTAGAATTTTTCAGAAATAAAATATTTTGATAAAAATTTGACTGGTTCGTGTTTAATGTTATACTTTTAATGATGATGAATAATAATAAACTCGTCAGGGTCGCTTAGCGGTATAGCGATATAGCGATATAGCGGTATAGCGAGAGATTGAAAATCTCTAATCGAGTGCCTCGGTTTCATGGGTTCGAATCCCATCCCTGATGGGTTTATGATATTTGTATGATTATAGTCTTTAAAAAGTTTCATTGTCTTGTGGCATTTCATAAATCATACATTCCAACTCTTGCTCCTTTAGAGTATATGATACTGGAAAAAAGAATCCAAATAATTTTATCGTGCATCTTGCCTTTATGATAACTTTGCATTTTCCTGGGATAAGATCATCAGGAATATTCCACCTTAGTCCAGAACTGGCGTCTTTTCCTGAAAGGGTACCGCATTGTTTTGCATCATTGTAATGTTTTGACTTTATGGAATAATCATCAAAATGGTTGATTATATCTGCAGTAAAAAATCCCATAGTCATACTACCTGAATATTTCACATCAAAGTACATCACACCCCCAGGACATAATTTTGAATTTTTCAGCAAGGATACAAAAAGTTTCTTTTTCTGTATCTTATCTCTTACAAAAAATACAAGCATGATAGCTGGAATTATCCCGATGGTAGGAATTACAATAAATCCAATGGCACCAACTATTGTCAACAGATCAAACAGAATATGATCTTTGTTATTCTCATATAGATTCTCAATTGCATTTATCCCGATATAGTCATTTTGTGAAATAATGGATGTCGCTATAATTGCTGCAATTAGGAGAGAGATAGTCCTGGTACGTTTTCCAAAATTATCACTCATCGCAATTACACAACATATCATACCAGGTATCCATAAAAACTCTGGAGATAACAATATTCTAAAAAGATCTAACAATTCAAATTTTATCTAACTAAAAAACCACAAATGCGCTAGAATTTCTACCCATTTCTAAAAATATGAATACATGTTTGTTCAGTTATTTTATTTCAACAAGAACTTTAATGTTGTATCATTGTGTAGAATATTTTTTTGCTCAATTGCAGACAATTTTATTGAATCGCCATTTTTTACTATGATATTTTTTGCAACCATTATTCCTATTGCTTCTGCAATGTCTTGCTTGGCAGTCATGCCAAATGCATCAATCACATCATCATATGTTGCAGAATAGTTCATCTGTATTAGATATATCCAGATTTTTTGTACTAGCTTTGGATTTTTGGAATGAGAATAAAAGTCTACATTGTTAATAGTAGCATATACTCTAATGATATTTTCCTCAATCATCATTTTTACAGTTTCAGTAATTACATCATCTGGAATTCCAGGATACTTGTTTTGTACATGATAAACCATATCAGAGACAGTCATGCAATGATACATCATATGTAAAATGATGATGTTTTCTATTCTTACTGTAATTGATTTTTGACTCAATTAAAAAATGATGGTAATGTATTCTGGTGTTTTTCTTTGTTTTTGTGCATTTGTTCATGTATTTTTTGTTGTGGTTCTGTCATATTGTGTATCGGTGTATTACATTTGGTACAGATAGATTTTTTCATCTTCTCACCACTTTTTTTCATGCGGTTTCTTCTTGTGAACCAGTCACCTTTTTGATAGTGCTCATTGATTAATTTGATGAAAAATTCCTCATTAGAATCAGGTTCATAACCATATTGTACATAATGCTCACATGGATGTCTTTTTGAGAATTTCTCAAAATGTGTAGGACACCAAACATATCCTGGTATAGTCTTGCATTTTCTAATATTATGAGGAATTCCATTAACATCAAAGCATTTGTTATTCTCAAAAGTAAGAGTAATGTTACAGCGCTTGCAGTCAGTCAAAAAGATTCTGGGTAGTAAAATTTTTCATTAGATTATTCAATAATTCATGGAAATGATCTAATTCTTACCGCTAGGAATTCTGATTTGTTTTATTTTTGAGAGTTTTCTTTATTTTTGAAACTAGCAGTCATCATTCCATCCCAATGAATCCCAGTACGCCTTTGGAACAAATCGCCTCATCTTGGATAGTAAGGTATAACACGACTCATCTAGTACATGAGTCTCTGCATAGTCATTCTCGCTTCGAATAGACCTACCAAAACCCTGTAACAATTTCTCCAATGCCTTATTTTGATACCATAATGGGTCACGCTCTGATTTTACTTTGGTTCTCTTGTCTGCCATTGATGGATATGGTGCCTTGAGAATAATCTGAAATCTTGACAAATCATCTTTGAGGTCCACACCATACCAAAATGATGGGGATACTAACACGTCAGGCTTTTTTGTATTTTTGTGCAATTCTAGAATCTTTTCTCTCTTTCCTTGCACTCCTTCATGTGCAATTACTATCCTGCATCCCAACTTTTCTGCAATATCTGAGCAGTGTTTTTTTGTAGTGGTGAGAATCAAACCTTTTTCTTTATCGTAAAACTTGAGAATCTCTTTTGCCTTTTCATACACTGTATTGTAATCATCCTCAGTGGAATGATAGTTTAGTTTTCTAATATTATGAAATTGTATTGTTCTATGACCCACAGGGAATGGAGACTGTTCCACCTCAATGTATGCACACTGTTCTTCAGGAATTGACATGGTTCTGCAAAACATCATCTTGTTAATTGTAGCACTCATGAAAATCTGAGTCGGTCTATCAAAGAACTGCTTTGTGTATTTTCCTATACTTATTGGCTTGATTGATATGGATGTGATGTCCCCTGAGACATCTTTATTCTCCTGGATTACAAAGTTATCGGGATTATCCTTGATTTCATATTTTATATCATCAATCTTATCACGCCTTTTCTTGTAGGTCTGATATCGTTTGTCTTCTGCATTTTGCAGCCTTCTTATTTCTCTTGTATACTCATCACCTAAAATATCTAGCAATTCCAAGACTCCATCAGTTGTGTTTGTGATGTAATCATGTAAATTCATCCTGACATCCTCTAGTGTTTTGGGTCTGATGTCATAGCCGATGTATCCAATAATTTGATCTTCAATCTCGTGTGCCTCATCTGCAATGATACAGTCTCTATTCAATAGTTCTTCAATTCCTTGTGGGTACAGTCTGGTTTGAAAGTATGATGCATAGTTGAATAGCGCGTGAGTTGAGAGCAATGCCTGGAATTTCTGGTTATAGTAATAGCATTTTTGCTCGTCGGGTTCTGCTATTTTTTCTTGCTCTGTTCTCATGTTGTGTTTGGTAAATGACTCTAACTTTGGCTTGTGTTTACAGTATATGGTCTTCTTTTTTCCACCTACGTTTTCCTCCCACGAGCACTGTCCCATATTACATAATAGTTGAGGATCATTTCTTGCCATATCATATGAAATCTGTGATGTATCATACAGGTTGATACATGGGAAATTAGACTTGCCCTTCATGGAATAAATAAATGCAAAGTCATCAGTATACTGGTCTTGTAGAATCTTTTGCGCTGTGATAACAAATGATGTTCCCAAGGATTTTGCAACAGTCACTCCAATGTGGGATTTACCAACTCCAGTTGGGACACAAAGCAGGATGTTTTTGTACCCTGATGATATAGCAGATTCAATTTGTGTAATCACGTCTTTTTGAGTATCTCGTGGAGTGTACTGTAGTGGAAAGTTATCTAAAAATGTCATAATTATAATATCAAAAGTTTTCTCATATTTTTTGTCTTAGCAATTCATAATCATCTCTAGAGATATTTGATTGTTTTAGGATTTCATTAATCAACCCACGTCCCAACAATTCATTTCCATGAACTGGGACTACTGTCTTGTATCCGTTTTGATGAACATATCTGATATGGCTTCCAACTTGGTTAATTTTCTTAAAGCCAGACTTTTCAAGTATCTTGCACATATTTCTACCAGAGATTAGATTTAGTTTCATTACTCTGTCTGGATTTGTTGTATTCCAACAAATTTCAAGGGTTCAACTTTATCATTACTGCAAACTTTGATTGCCTCTTTTATCCTACTCATAGCCTCGGAGATAGTCTTTCCTTGTGTATGACAACCCATTATATCTGGAACTTTGGCAACATACATTCCGTCTTCATCTTGCTCAATTAATACGGTGTATGTTTTTTTATTCATAACTGAACTCATTATAAGATATAGTATACAAGATCTTAAAATAACTTTTTATCAATAGTACAACAGATCAAATTCATCAATGTCATTCTTTATTCCTTTGTGATGAGATAGTTTTTCTGATGGTGTATGGATTCGTCAAGCTCAAAACATAGTAAAGCCAAGTCAACTTGAACCTCCTTATTGTAATCATGCTGACATACACACTCAAAGATATTTTTTGCCCTCTCCATAATTATACCATCAAAAAAATCAGTTATTATTTTTGATGCTACATGTCCCAGTGGTTTTTGCAAATTTGTATGGTTTCCAATGGCAGTCAAGTAACCCAATCTGATAAGAACTGACGCTCTTAGTAATCCATTGTCATTTCTTAACGAATATAATAATTTCTCAAATTCAAAATCCAAGTAGTGTATCGCAAGTTTCTGCTGAGATACACACAGGCAACAATTAATCAAGGATTGAAGGTCATTATTTAGTATGTCGCAGACATTTTTTCTCAGCGTTGCAGGAACTGCTTCAGGATAGTTTATTGTGACAGAACTCCATTTTCCCTTGCCAAACATATGTGTAAACTCGTGCTCAATTGTGGGTCTTAGAAATCGCCTTATCATCATTTTTAACAAAAATTGGTCGTTTATGTTTACAGTTATTGTTGGTTTTGGTTCTAGCTCACTGTACAACAAAAATCCCGAGTTAAAGATATCTACAATATTGATTTGTACAGTTGTCTTTCCAAATACATCTTTGATTGTATTTTCAAATGCTTTGTATGATGATCTATCAAGTGACCAGAAACTCATTTCAGATAATCCTCAAAGTCACCATCTATTATTACTAGTTCTGATTTGTCTTCTGTAAATCCTGCTGCACATTCAGGATAGCATTTCAGACCAATTCCCTTTTTCCAGTATGCAGAATCTCCAATATCAATTTGTTCTTCACATTCTACACATTTGTTTGGGAAATTAGTTTGAATCAGTATCCAGTCAGGCATTTTGTAAAACTCCCCAAACATCATTTTTCATCACAGAATTATTTTCTTGTAGAACAATTTGGTGCAATACTGCATCATAAAAAACAGATCTCTCTCCTCATCAGACATGTTATTTTCTATAATATTTCCTGATTTTAATACAGATGCGAACTGGACTATTTTGGAGTGTCTGATTCGTACAAACTCATTTAGTAAATCATTTGTATTCTGTAATTCTTTACCTTCGAGATTTTTCATCTCTACATGTAATTTTTGGTAAAAGTCATCAGAAACTTCAGACAGTGTAGAATCACGTTCTTTGACTAGTGATTGTTTTAGATGAATTAACATGGATTCGTCAGGTGTGTGAAATTGTTCACCCATTTTTCTTTGATTCAAAACAGATTTTACAAATTGCAGTATTATTCACTCTAATCACATATACATTACTTGCATGGCATTTCATACACATTCCATGATGCCTTCTATGTCGATGTGCTTTCAAACCATCTAGATCATGAAAGAATAACTCACAGTCAAGGCATATCACTGATGGTTTTTTTTCTGATTTTTTTGGTGTGTATTTATCAAGTACTAGAATCTTTTTCTTTATACCGGTGTGAGACCTTTGGGATAATAGTAAATTACGATTCTGAGTCTTTCTAATCATATCTAGTTCTGAATCAGGAATGTTCCATGTTTGGGAACGACAATGTCTGTTTGGGCATGCCTTGGGTATTACAATTGATTCATCCACAGCATTAATTTTTGGAGTGAATTTGTTTTTACATCTGAAACAATACAAAATTGGAACTTGGAGAATCTTCATTTAATTATTCATTACAAATTTGCAGTCAGGATGATATGACACTTCACCTGCAGCCATGTCTATTAGATACCATCGTCCATCTCTACCTAATGCAAAGTCAACACTCCAGTAATCTTTACCAATTGAATCTATGATTAGTTTTGTGTATTTTTTTAGAATTAAAGTTGATTCTTCTACTATCTTATTTTGGGATTTGAGGATTCTCCTCCATGAATTATTAATTGTACCCGGTAGTTTCTCACCAAAGTGATTCTCAAAGGATTCTCTTTGGTTTAACCATGATTCTATGGCATCTTCAGGCCAGTATGGGTGAATGCACTGTATCACACTATCATTAATGAACACTCGTGCCTCAACATTAATCGGTAGGCCATCAAATGCAAAAAATCCCGCATCCAAATCAAGCCATTTTCTAAACACCAGGGCATTATCTGTCAAATCTGAGGCCATGTTGGAATCTACTAGTTCCAAAATGTGTCCAAATAATGATGATTCATTTGGAAGCCTGCATGTTTTCTTGAAGGAATGCTTTTGAGAGGAGTTGTCAGTTCTAAGAAATATTGGAAATGGCTCTAATAATTCCATGATTTGCGAGAATTGTTCTGTATACTCTGATAGTGTGGAATTGCCATTAATCAATTTAATGAATTTCTCAAATGGGATTTGTATGATTTCTGTTTGAGGTTGAGGTATTGGCAAGTACTTTATTTTAGGATACCAGTACAACATTGAGCTTCTTGTGTAATTGTTTTGTTTTTGCAAAATTAGTTTTTATTATTTTCTTTGATCATGGATTTAATAATCGTTCATTTGTCAACCTGTCCACATATTCACAAAAATTTTGTACGTTTTGTTTCAATGCAAATTCATCTAAAGTAGCAGTTGTCAAATGAGAAATCACTAATGAACGATATTTGAGAAAAGTTCTTCTGGTTTTACTATGGATGCTATTTTTTATTGTATTTGATGGTACGCCATCAAAATCTATTGCTATTTTCATTTTTTCTTTATTGATTCACGAAATTTTTTGACAGATTCAGAATTCAGATTTTCTAGGAAACATTCCAAGTTAGAGCAATAAACACTCTTCAAACCAAATGGCTCTCCATTGAAGACATATGCAGTCTGTCCAATTTTCATACAATGAATTCCAGTACAGCACTGCTTATTTTCCACTCCTTTCTCATACAGTCGATTCTTACGGACAAATTCAATGATATGATTTTGAATAGAATCAAATTTCAAGATAAATTCTTTAATTATTATGATTTGATCAGGAAACAATTTTTTTCTAAATAAATTTGCAATTATTGACTACTTGTTTTCGTAGATTGAGAATTTCAAGTATCTCAGACCATTGTCTTCTTATGTAGTTCATTGATGCTATGCTGGTACCGCATTCTTTGGCAATGATTTCATTTATCTTTGGTTTTCTCTTTGATGTGGAATAATATGCAATATATAGTGCAGTAGCAACTATTCCTCCAATATCTTTTCCAGACAACAGATACTTTTTTCTTGCATGCTCAATTATTGCATTTGCAAGAGTTGTTGTCTTTTTTGGAAATTTCAAATTTGTTGCATGTCTGTATAATAGTTTGTTTGAAATGTCTTCATAGTTTGAGATTATCTTGAATTCTTCTTTGATCAGCCAGACATATTTGTTGAATGTTTTTGTCTTTAACGTATAATCTCTAATGAATTGTCTTCGTGGGTATTTATTTTGTGATAATTCAAAAGCAAAATACAACAAGACTGCCTGAAACATTTCTTTTCTAGAGCCTATATCAATTCCAGATTTGCTTGCCTTTCTACTCAAGTAGTGTGTTATTTTTTTGATTGTGTTGGGAACCTGTTTTTTGGCAAAAATATTTTCTAGTTCGATGAAATTACTATAGATTCTTCTCTCCAAACTGTTTGATGCCCTGAGTCTGTTTTGCCATAGGTTGATGTTTCTTGAATTCTTGTCATTTGTGTCTGCGATACTTCCTAGTGCATAGTCATGATGATGCTGAATGGTATTTTTCCAGTGGATGTTCTCATGGTTCTCAATACGGGATATTCCACGAATGTTGGGTTTTTCATCTAATATCATTCCACAACAAGCGCATATTTGCTCACCTGTTGTAGCATCTTCAATTATTGTAGTCAGGTGATTCAAATTTTTTGGTATGATCTTTTATCCGGTTATCGGTTCGGGGTTATAATAAATTGTTTAATTTTGCTTCAAGCAAAACTCTCATGAATATTATGTCTTCTCCAATCCAATCTGGATATGATGAAACAACCATGTTATTTGCATAACCATTTAATTTTTTCCAGTATTTTTTAACATGACTTTGTAAGATTGTTATTTCACTAGCGTTGAATGGTATGGGTTTGCATTTACATTCAAGACATTGTAAATTGGATAAAATACTCAAACAGGGATTATGATGGAACAATCCATATTCATGGCATGGGCAATCACATGATGTTTTCGGTAGTTTTTTTGCTTCTTGTTCTAGTATTTTGTAAATACTAGGGTTGAATTTCTGTAAACTCATTGTGATTTGATCCAGTTTTTCAGATACCATTTTGTCAAATATTGATCACTCTCAAACACCTTACGATTTCCAGAAAGTGTGATGTTGACATCAGAAACTTTTCTTATTGGAAAACCATAAACTGAATTGATTTCATATGTGATTGCCTGACCTGTCATTGGCTTTCCTGTTTTTTCTAAAACTTTGAAAATTTCTTCATCAAGTATGCGCTCCTTGTTTTTGTTTACGTCAATTGTTAGTTGTTTTAGCACCTTAAGAAGAGTTTCATGTTTGCAATTGGGCATGATCCTGTAGGATATTATTTTTCCAAGTTCAGAATATATTGAATTAAAACTATCAAATGTAGAATGTGACAAGTTGTAGTTTTTTAGTTTTTTTCTGTCTTCTTGATTTGGTCTAGGTATGAAATCATAATAAGCTGCGTTTATTCGTGGTTCTAGTTGTGTCTTTGACATTAGTTACCCCACCCACATTTAGTACAGCATAGAATTGTGTGAACATGACAATTGTCATTTTTTACATCTACAGTAGGTGCTTGGCAGTTTAGACAGTTTGGATATTTAAGATAGATTCTGTCTTCTTTGATATAGTCTTGTTTGGATTTTCTAATGGGCTTTGCAAGTTCTATGTAAGCAGCACGAATTGTCATCTCTTCTTTTCTTAATTTTACTTTGGTATTTTCAGGTGCATGAAGCATTAACCAAGTTAATTCATGAGCATTAGTTGCATTAGTTCCAATAATTCTGGCAAATCTCTGTAAAAGCCGTTCCTTCTTTCCTGTAACAGTGCCACCATGAGTCACTCCGGTTCTCCTAGTTGCATGAGTTGCATATCCTCCCTTACTGTTGCTTCGCTGTCTCTCTTCTTTCCACCAGGCGAATAAAATCTCTCCACGTTCAAATAATGTCAATTGCCTTCTGTTTAGATTTGCAGAAACCACAAACTCTTTTTCCTTCTCAATTGAAACAAATTTCTTGATTACGTATTCTGGTACTATTCCCAGTTCATCGCAAATCATGAATCTTGTATGGCCATCAAGAATCATGCCTTTTGAATTTACAATTATTTTTACTTGCTGACCGTCTTCTTGTATGGAATTTTTCAAACTATTAATCTGACTATCTTCAGGTCTGGGAACTAGATTCAAATATTTTTCATTAATTTGAATCTGAATTGTTTTATTTTTCAAATTTCTTATTCACAACAAATTGAATTCTTGAAATTGTTCTTTCTTGCCTGATGGAAATCATGCCATTTGTCATATTAGTTTTAGACTTTTTGTAGTGTGGAAACTTTGGGGAAAAACTGATCCCAAAATGAAAATGGAGGAGATGCAATTACCAAACATGAGAATTTTTCTTGTGATGTAACGATTACTTTGTGAGCCATTCCTTTTGGAATGGATAGATAGTCGCCTGGCTTTACATTAAAGGTTGTTTTATCATCAATGTTTTTGGGATTCCATGTAAAAATATCTGCAGTTCCTGACTCTACAACATATGCCTCTTCTGAAACTGCATGATAGTGACCCTCAGTGGTACAGTTTGGCTCAAATGTTGCCCTTACAAGTGAAAAATTCTTTAGGTCTTGACTGGATGAAAATCGAAATAGTTTGCCCCATGGCCTGTCTTCGCCAGATAGTTTGTTATTTTGAATCAAATTTGCTTGTAATAAATCAGTTACATGTTCTGATAAGATAACTATTTCTTTTTGTATGTCTTGAGATATTAGGCATATGCTTGTTTCCAAGGATTCAGGTTTTGTTTTTATTGCAGTTAACAACATCACAGAAAAAACAAAGTCCATCATTTCTGTGGGTGTGCCATTACCACATCTCAAGTTTATTGGATGAGCAGAACCTAATATGGTGATTTGCTTTTTTAATCCCATTTTGGTTAATGTGCAATACAGATGATCGTTGTTTTTTGTAATGTTTATTTTGGCCTTATTCTTATTAAATTTCCCTGTATTTAGCATCATTTCTGATATCTCGCCTCTACCACTCCCTGCATTGACAAGCATTGTCTTGTCTTTCATCAAAAGGAATTGTTCTACTCCCAAACAAAATCCATCTCGATTTGCAGTACAGGATATGATGATGTCTTGAGTGTTGAGATTTTCATTAATCGTATTAGAATTAACAGTGTGAAATCCATGAGATTTGGCAATCGCTCTTTTTAAAACATCATTATCAACTATTGTGACATTACTTCCATGACAATGACATAATTTGGCAATACCACTTCCAACTTTTCCATATCCTATAACAAGCACATTTTTTTGAGTTAGTGATATTCTTGATTCAAAGAGTAATGATGTTAATATTGATTCAGGAGTTGCTATTGAATTTTCAATCTCTAGTTTTAGTTTGGATTCAGCCACATTAATCACAGGATATAGTAGATTAGATTTCTCAAACTTTCTAATACCACTTGTTGTTTGCTCTATAGAGTATAGCGTATCTTTTAGTTTATGATTATTGTGTATTTCTTGACTGATTCTCATACCATCTTCTATTATGATATCCACATCTGAAATTATTCTATCTAGTGTTTTTGGTTCTATAATTCTAAGATTATTGATTTTGTGTATATTGTTAATGGATATCTGATTTTTGCTGTATGAAATTGGAATGTAAAATATTTTGGCACCAAGATCAGATATTATTTTGAGAAAAGATACTGTTGCATCAGTTGCATGTGTACAAACTAATATTTTCTTTCCTTCAAGTGAGTTTGGATATTTTTTTTGTATTGCTAAAATAATTTTCATGTTATTTTTTTTGTAGAATCAATTCCCACTGCGACCATGTTCCAGTCTTTGGAGGATCTCTTTTTGTAATATTTTCGTATGGTAGAATTATACAATCAAAGTCCTTGCACAACACATCTAATTCTTCTATAGAGTAAAAATGAATGTCCAGATCCTTTTTTGGACCTTCGAGATATCTGATAGTTATGCCGCCAAGACTGTTTGTCTCTATGATATGATGTTTGAAATAGATATCAGTAGATGCAGAATTGACTCGCAAAAATAACAGACCGTCAGGATTTAGTAGTTGAGATACCTTTTCAAAATATTCTCTGATTTGTTTTTCTGTACCATGTTGAAACACTTGTATTGCTATGATATAATCAAATGGTTCTTTGTTGTTGTAGTTTACAAAATCCACACAGTGTAATTTCTTGGATAGTGCTGGCATTTTTTCTTCTAGTTGTTTTATGGCAACTTTAGATATGTCAATTCCCACAATATTCAAATCAGATTTCACAAGAGGAATATAATTTCTGCCATTACCACATCCAACGTATAGGCCATTTCCTTGTTCTATGTTTTGATACTTTCGAATAGTTTGCTTGATTTTACTGATAAATTCTATTGGGGGTTCATTTTGATATCGTCCAGCATCATATTCTTTATCCCATTTTTTGGAGATTAAACTATTTTCTTTCATAATTGTCATTGTTTTGAAGGTATGATTTTACAAAGTATGTCAAACAACATGTGACATTCTTTATCAGTAACATCATCATTCCATAACAAACCAATCATCTTTGTTTTTGTATCTCCATTCATTATACATCTGCTCCTTTACGCATCACTTGGATTAATCTGTTAAAGAGTAAAATTTGATATTCTTTTATTTCCATTTATCGTAACTCTATCTCAATGTTACACTTTAGACAGTTTCTGCTTTGAGGTGCAGAGTCTTTTGAATAACATCCCTGATATTGATGGCATTTGGGACATATTATAGTAATTAATCCATACCTCTTGTGTGAGAATGGTTCTAGTTTGGAATCTTTTTTCATTTTAGAAATAATTCAATTTTAAATTTCGTTTTTTGGATTATTTAGTATGGATAACAATTCTTGTTCATCTACTGCTAATTCATCTAGATAACCTTCAAGTATATCATACAGATGACCATCCATTTCTGCATTCTTGTTTTTTATCTGAATATCATCTGTTTCATCAAGTTTGTCTTTAGTTGATTTTTGGGTTTTTTGATTCTCTTTTATGACATGTTCCAGTCTTGTTTTGATTTGTGCAAGTTTGGAATAATTGTCATTCTCTTTGAGTAATTGTGATTTTAAACGAATAATATCTTTCATGGAATCCACATCAATTGTAACTACAAATCTTTCTGGTCCTGCAGAGTCTTTATTGAAATGTATGTGATCAACTCTGGATGAACTTATGATAATTCTTTTACTCATCTAAGAAAACCTCTTGTTGATGAATTGTATAATCTCGTTTATTTTCTTGCGATTATCAAGTGAGAACTGGACTGGTTTTGATACCTCGTTAATCAATCTTAGACCTACTGCATTACTTGCCCCATCTAATGTGACGTCAGCCAACGAATCCATATCATACCAGATTCTTTGGGTGCCATCATCACCATCAAACGAAGATATTAGATTTTGACTCATTTTTGTATTTATGGAATTTTTATAAAATTGTGATGTTACAGATATTATTATAACTGATTTTGGAATTGACTGTACATGGCAAGTGTTAGGTATTGTATTTTATAAAAAAAGACCAGAACCCTATATTTTTGGTTCTTTGTTGGTATGTTTTGGATCATACATACATGTAAGATAAATTACAATTGCAGATATTATCACACCCAATACAAAACTTTGAAAAATAAAAAATACTATGTTTTCAAAAAGTTGGAAAAAAGGGCGTTTAGTGACGAGTTTTGACCTGTTTTTGAACAGTCGTCACTAGACTCGTCACTAGAAACTTAAATATGATATACGTATTTTTCCGATAATGTTATATGTATTGTCAGTAAAACCGTGTTTTAGTTTTCCAAAAGAAGAGATCTTATGCTCGTCTTAATGATAATAGTTCTTTGGAACAATTCCAATCAGGAATTGAGCCGAAAAAGTATGAGGAAAGGTAAAATGCGAAAAAAGGCCAAAGACCGGATCTATCATAAAAAGTGGGTTGAGATTGGCAAATATGTTGGTAAAATAGCCTATTTTGGTACTTTTTGGGCTAATATCATGACATGGTGACATAAAGACCGGTCTAAAGACCGGATCCATTCGAAAATCTCAACAAAGACCGGTTTAATGACCGGATCCATTCGAAAATCTCAACAAAGACCGGATCCAAAGACCTGGTCTACCAAAAAATGTCAACAAGACACCCTACAAACAGTGCATAAACAATATGTTTCAGGTTCAAACGCGATTACGAGATAATCATACTTTTCTCTATTATGTATCCAGATAGCATATACGTATTGAAGACACGTAGAAATTCTCCATCCCAATAACTGTCACACTTTTCGCCTCAGCAGGATACATCGCGTTAACTGATCTTAGTTGGGATCTTTCCCAGATATCCATACTCATGATTCATTGATTGAATCCCAACCTAAAATGGTCATCTGGTGTCTTGAAAGCATCTTGTGCAGTTTTTCTGCGCCGTGACATCGGTGTTGCAATGCATGCACCAGCACGGCTCGCATCTGGTTGGGTCTGAATATCTTCACTGTGTCAGTGTCTATCCGTACCGGTTCTTCCTTATTCCAACAGGAATGACACAGCAGATGCTCCATGTACATGTAATTGTATAGTACGGCATAATCACTTTCATGACTACATCTCTTGAGTTTGGGGATGCAGTCAGTCAAAACTTGGGTACAATTCCATCAACTGGCTAAATGTTTCTGAGGATGTGTGTAATTGAGCAATTTTGAATATTGTCGCTAATTTTCACTTTGAGCTCGATCAGTTACCGTGCAGGCATTTCCGTGACAGACAGTCAGTCATGCTCAAGCACGTACTGTAACGCCAGCATGAATTCGTCGACTGTGACGGTACCCTTTGCCACAAGGACGCCAAGCTCTGTCATCATCCAGTCCGGTATGTCGGCGCCCTGATGGTCATCAAGACCCAAAAGCTCATGCAGTTGCGCATCAGTTATGGATTCTGACTCAAAGCCTGACCACATGCGTATGATCTGCAGAATCTGTGTGTCATCGTAATCATCGGGCCCCAGTATGTCATAGGGTACAGGTTCCGGATCTGCGGCATCATCTGCAAAGTCCGGTGTTACAGGTTCGGGGTCTGCTGGGAGTACGGAGTCAGGTTCGAGAGGTTCGGGGTCTGCTGCCTGCATGGCAGATTCCGGCGATGCTGCTACCACCTCAAGGGCGTCAATTATCTTGACGAATAAGGCCTCTCTGTCCGTATTCCACATGTATGCGACCATGTTGGTGGGGCCCATCGGCTCCTCTCCAAACTCTATGGTTATGCGAACGGTCCTCTTTTCAGGTATCGAGTCGTCCTCCTGTGTTACAGTAACTGTGGCACTGCCGATGTATCCGTGCGGGTCAGTGATACTGGTTGTACCGTCGTCTTTGTACGTGATGTATGTGTCGCTGTCCGCATAATTTGTGTTCCTGCCTTGCAAGTTAAGATACAATATAAAGTGTACAAACTCCTTCTCTGTGTATACGGTAAACGTGATATGTACTGGATTGTCCCCTGCCGTGACAGTCTGAGGTATTAATGTGTTTTCATAAGCATCAAGCAGGTAGCCGTAGCCGTTTATCACAAGCGGAAGGTCAAATGTGCCATCAGGTGTGATAGGTTCCAGCGGGTCAGATGCATCGTGGGATTCGACTTGTTCTGCGATGTGTGGTGGAATATCAACTAGCCTTGACTGTGCCAGCGCGTTTATGTGCACTATTGATGCCTTGGATGATGATGATGATCCTTTCTGAGAGGCGTCCCTTATGGGTTGGGGCGGCACATCTGTTGTCCGGTCACCGTCAGTGTCTGTTACAGCGCCGTCCTCAACAACAAGATGCGGGCTTTGCAGGGCATCGTACTGATCTTGTTGTTCAGAGTCAAGTGTTGCAGTTATGGTACGGCCCGAGTAATCTGCACCTGTTACGCTTGAGAGCGTAATGCCGCCAGTATCAGGGTTTGCGCTGCTGCGCACGTGCAGCCCGGAATAGTCGACGGTGGCAATATCTTGGTTGAATGTAATCGTCAGCTGTCCATTGCCGGGGTTGTACGCGGCAGACGATACCGTTATGGGCACATCGCGCACGGTAACAGTAATGGTGTAGGTCTTAGTCGTAGAGTCCTGGGCAGTAACTATTACCGTGACGGTGGTGGTGCCCACAGTTAGGCCGGTGACGATGTAGCCAGTGCCGCTGGTCACGGTGTTGCCGTTGACTGCTATTGTAGCCGAGCTGTCGCTGGCAGTGGGGGTGACTGTCACCTGGGTGACAGAGTTATCCACGCTGGCAGTATACGTGATGTCAGAGCTGGAAAACTGCGGGCTCAGCGTGCCAGAACTGATCGTCAGGCCGCCAAGGTCGGCGTTGTTGTCGCCAGGCACCCTGACTACCAGCATGCGCCAATTATTTCCGTCCTCAAAGACGTTTGAACCCGAGGCAGTCACATTAACCATATAGGAGGACTTTGTCCCAACTGAAGTCATGTTTATCTTGTTGCCGTTCACGATCTCAAAGAAGGCATAATCGTTGTCCCTGCTGATACCGTACGTCGGGTTGTGGCCATTGAGGTGGTCGTTCTGCGCGGAGATCTCTGCCACCACCCCTGGCACGTCCGCCCTTGCAATCGAGGTGGCGTTTGCCACGACATACCAGTTCCCGAGGTTCTGGGTGAAGGAGGGGGTATAGAAAAACATGCTGAACATGTCGGTGACAGACGAGACATCCCAGGCGTTGAGGGGTTGGTTGAAGGCGGTGGCGTAATAGAACATGTCGTTCATGTCGGTGACGGACGAGACGTCCCAGGATGAGAGGTTGCCGTTGAAGTCGTAGGCGAAGATGAACATGTCGGACATGTCAGTCACCTTCGAGACGTCCCAGGAGGAGAGGTCGCCGTTGAAGGAGGTGGCGACTGCGAACATCTCGTTCATGTTGGTGACAGAGGAGACGTCCCAGGATGAGAGGTCGCCGTTGAAGTCGTAGGCGAAGATGAACATGTCGGACATGTCAGTCACCTTCGAGACGTCCCAGGAGGAGAGGCCGCCGTTGAAGACGTAGGCGTCTCCGAACATGCGGTGCATGTCTGTGACTCCCGACAGATCCGGCGTGTCGGTTGCGCGGTACACCATATTGGTCGCCCCGTCAAACGCAGCATCCATGGTGGTCCATCTCGTGTCGCCCCACTGCTCGATTGATGCCAGCCTGCCTGCGTTGGGTTGCTGACCATTAAGGTAAATCCTCTCAAGGCCGCCTGATATGGAGACGGTGTAGCTGTCCGCCTCACGATAGGTGTGTGTACTGTCACCAGTGATGTCCGTCTCGGCGGGGCTGTTATCGCCCCAGTCTATGCTGTATCTGGCAGTAGAGCCGCCCACAGGGATGGTGATCGTCTGGTTGGCAGAGTCGGTCCTCCATGTGGTGATAAACGCATCTGCCAGGAGTGTGGTGACAGGTGTTACTGCCGTCTGTACATTCACAGTTCTTGACACCTGTGTCGCCTCATTGTTTGATGTATCTGTACAGTCGTATGTTACAGTGTATTGTCCAACCGTGCTGGTATCGACAGTATCACCGCCCACTGTGGCTGGCTTGTCAGCATCCACATTGTCTTCACATGTAGCACCTAGTTCCGTATAAGTCTCGTCTACCGTGAGTTGAATGTTTGTTAAACCAGTAAGCATTATGACAGGTGCATCGGTGTCAGGTGCTGACTACATTCACAGTTCTTGACACCTGTGTCGCCTCATTGTTTGATGTATCCGTACAGTCGTATGTTACAGTGTATTGTCCGGCAGTGCTGGTATCGACAGTATCACCGCCCACTGTGGCTGGCTTGTCAGCATCCACATTGTCTTCACATGTAGCACCCTGTTCCGTATAAGTCTCGTCTACCGTGAGTTGAATGTTTGCAGAGCCTGTAATTATTATGACTGGTGCGTCGGTGTCAGGTGCTGACTGTACATTCACAGTTCTTGACACCTGTGTCGCCTCATTGTTTGATGAATCCGTACAGTCGTATGTTACTGTGTATTGTCCGGCAGTGCTGGTATCGACAGTATCACCGCCCACTGTGGCTGGCTTGTCAGCATCCACATTGTCTTCACATGTAGCACCCTGTTCCGTATAAGTCTCGTCTACCGTGAGTTGAATGTTTGTTAAACCAGTAATTATTATGACAGGTGCGTCGGTGTCAGATTCTGACTGTACATTCACAGTTCTTGACACCTGTGTCGCCTCATTGTTTGATGAATCCGTACAGTCGTATGTTACAGTGTATTGTCCGGCAGTGCTGGTATCGACAGTATCACCGCCCACTGTGGCTGGCTTGTCAGCATCCACATTGTCTTCACATGTAGCACCCTGTTCCGTATAAGTATCGTCTACCGTGATCGTTACAAGACTGGAACCTTCAAGTTTTATAACAGGTGGTGTGGTATCAGTTGTTTAACCTGTAACTTTAATCTCCAGCAGTCTCCAATTATTTCCGTCCTCAAAGACGTTTGAACCCGAGGCAGTCACATTAACCATATAGGAGGACTTTGTCCCAACTGAAGTCATGTTTATCTTGTTGCCGTTCACGATCTCAAAGAAGGCATAATCGTTGTCACTGCTGATACCGTACGTCGGGTTGTGACCATTGAGGTGGTCGTTCTGCGCGGAGATCTCTGCCACCACCCCCGGCACGTCCGCCCTTGCAATCGAGGTGGCGTTTGCCACGACATACCAGTTCCCGAGGTTCTGGGTGAAGGAGGGGGTATGGAAGAACATGCCGTCCATTTCCGTGACCGAGGAGACGTCCCAGTCGTTGAGGGGCTGGTTGAAGGAGGTGTCGTAATAGAACATGTTGTTCATGTCGGTGACGGACGAGACGTCCCAGGAGGAGAGGTCGCCGTTGAAGGCGGTGGTGCCATCGAACATGCTGGACATGTCAGTCACTGCCGAGACGTCCCATGAGGAGAGGTTGCCGTTAAAGGAGGTGGCGAAGATGAACATGTCGGACATGTCAGTCACCTTCGAGACGTCCCAGGAGGAGAGGTCGCCGTTGAAGGAGGTGGCGACTGCGAACATCTCGTTCATGTTGGTGACAGAGGAGACGTCCCAGGATGAGAGGTTGCCGTTGAAGTCGTAGGCGAAGATGAACATGTCAGACATGTCAGTCACCTTCGAGACGTCCCAGGAGGAGAGGTCGCCGTTGAAGGCGATGGCGTCACCGAACATGCCGGACATGTCGGTGACTGTGGAGAGGTCTGGAGAGTCGGCTGCGTTGTAGACCATGTTGCGGGCCCCGTAAAACGCAGCATCCATGGTGGTCCATCTCGTGTCGCCCCACTGCTCGATTGATGCCAGCCTGCCTGCGTTGGGTTGCTGACCGTCAAGGTAAATCCTCTCAAGGCCGCCTGATATGGAGACGGTGTAGCTGTCCGCCTCACGATAGGTGTGTGTACTGTCACCAGTGATGTCCGTCTCGGCGGGGCTGTTATCGCCCCAGTCTATGCTGTATCTGGCAGTAGAGCCGCCCACAGGGATGGTGATCGTCTGGTTGGCAGAGTCGGTCCTCCATGTGGTGATAAACGCATCTGCCGGGAGTGTGGTGACAGGTGCTGTGGTATCTTTCACCGTCACCGTCAACGTCTCAGAATCTGTCAGGCTGCCGTCTGTCACCTGAACCGTTATGGTGTGGTCTCCGTCCTGCGACTCAGTCGGAGTCCACGTGAAATTACCATCATCTGTGATGGCAGCACCTAGTGGGAAGTGTTCGACATCCAACATGAGAGGCTGTCAAAGTGTACAAGTTCGCTTGTGCCCTTGTCACATTGTCCACCACAGTCATCGTCAACGTCTCATCTGAGGCTGTGTCAGTAAAGGTGTCCTGCGACTCAGTCTACAAGTTCGCTTGTGCCCTGAGCTCTACAAATGTCACCGATGGCATTCATCTCGTTCAGAATCCACGTGTATGTCAGGCTGCCGTCTGTCACCTGAACCGTTATGGTGTGGTCTCCGTCCTGCGACTCAGTCGGAGTCCACGTGAAATTACCATCATCTGTGATGGCAGCACCTGATGGGAATGTTCCATCAAATGAGAATGTCAAAGTGTTAACGACAGTGTCCACCACATCGGTGGCAGTAAAGGTGAGCTCTACAAGTTTGCTTCACAGTGCCCTTGTCACCGATGGCATTCAGCACCGGAGCCACGTTGACCTCATTTGACAGTCACCGTCAACGTCTCAGAATCTGTCAGGCTGCCGTCTGTCATCCTGAACCGTTATGGTGTGGTCTCCGTCCTGCGACTCAGTCGTACCATGTTGCGGGCTCATCCGTATGGCAGCACCATGAGGTCATGTCAGGAGCCCCACTCCACGTGAAATTACGCACACATGTAGTCCTTAATACCTGCCAACATGCATCCACGTGAAATTGACCATCATCTGTGATGGCAGCACCGTGAGTGGGATGGCAGCACCTGTGTGTTCCATCAAATGAGAATGTCAAAGTGTTAAAAGAGTCATCGGTATCTGAGGCTGTGGCGTCAGATGTTAGTGGCAGTAAAGTGAGCTCCGTCTGTCACAAAACCGTTATGGTGTGGTCTCCGTTGCACAGTCTCCACGGTCCATCTGTGATGGCAGCACCTGATGGTGTTCCATCAAATGAGAATGTCAAAGAGTCATCGTCGGGCAGTAAAGGTGAGCTCTACAAATTCGTTCACAGTCTGGTCATCGATGGTATCACCGGAGCACCGTCACCGTCAACGTCTCAGAATCTGTCAGGCTGCCGTCTGTCACCTGAACCGTTATGGTGTGGTCTCCGTCCTGCGACTCAGTCGGAGTCCACGTGAAATTACCATCATCTGTGATGGCAGCACCTGATGGGAATGTTCCATCAAATGAGAATGTCAAAGTGTTAACGACATTGTCCACCACATCGGTATCTGAGGCTGTGGCAGTAAAGGTGAGCTCTACAAGTTCGCTTGTGCCCTTGTCACCGATGGCATTCAGCACCGGAGCCACGTTGACCTCGTTTACAGTCACCGTCAACGTCTCAGAATCTGTCAGGCTGCCGTCTGTCACCTGAACCGTTATGGTGTGGTCTCCGTCCTGCAACTCAGTCGGGGTCCACGTGAAATTACCATCATCTGTGATGGCAGCACCTGATGGGAATGTTCCATCAAATGAGAATGTCAAAGAGTCATCGTCAGATGCAGTGGCAGTAAAGGTGAGCTCTACAAATTCGTTCACAGTCTGGTCATCGATGATATTCAGCACTGGGGGAGCGTTGATGTCGCCGGACACCTTGTGACGCGCCAGTTGTTACCGTCCTCAAAGACGTTTGAACCCGAGGCAGTCACGTTGACGCTGTACTCGGCCTTTCCAGAGACGCCGGATATCATGTTGAGTTGATTTCCAGGGACTATCTCAAAGTGGTTCTTGTCCAAGCCGTCTACAATTACGTATGTCGGGGAGTGGTTTTTGAGCGGTTGGTTCTGTGCCGATATAGTCCCGACCACACCTGGTATGCGTGTCTGCTATGGTGTCCGGATCCAGCGTCACGTACCAGTTCCCGAGGTTCTGGGTGAAGGAGGGGGTATGGAAGAACATGCCGTCCATTTCCGTGACCGAGGAGACGTCCCAGTCGTTGAGGGGCTGGTTGAAGGAGGTGTCGTAATAGAACATGTTGTTCATGTCGGTGACGGACGAGACGTCCCAGGAGGAGAGGTCGCCGTTGAAGGCGGTGGTGCCATCGAACATGCTGGACATGTCAGTCACTGCCGAGACGTCCCATGAGGAGAGGTCCCGTTAAAGGAGGTGGCGAAGATGAACATGTCGGACATGTCAGTCACCTTCGAGACGTCCCAGGAGGAGAGGTCGCCGTTGAAGGAGGTGGCGACTGCGAACATCTCGTTCATGTTGGTGACAGAGGAGACGTCCCAGGATGAGAGGTTGCCGTTGAAGTCGTAGGCGAAGATGAACATGTCAGACATGTCAGTCACCTTCGAGACGTCCCAGGAGGAGAGGTCGCCGTTGAAGGCGATGGCGTCACCGAACATGCCGGACATGTCGGTGACTGTGGAGAGGTCTGGAGAGTCGGCTGCGTTGTAGACCATGTTGCGGGCCCCGTAAAACGCAGCATCCATGGTGGTCCATCTCGTGTCGCCCCACTGCTCGATTGATGCCAGCCTGCCTGCGTTGGGTTGCTGACCGTCAAGGTAAATCCTCTCAAGGCCGCCTGATATGGAGACGGTGTAGCTGTCCGCCTCACGATAGGTGTGTGTACTGTCACCAGTGATGTCCGTCTCGGCGGGGCTGTTATCGCCCCAGTCTATGCTGTATCTGGCAGTAGAGCCGCCCACAGGGATGGTGATCGTCTGGTTGGCAGAGTCGGTCCTCCATGTGGTGATAAACGCATCTGCCGGGAGTGTGGTGACAGGTGCTGTGGTATCTTTCACCGTCACCGTCAACGTCTCAGAATCTGTCAGGCTGCCGTCTGTCACCTGAACCGTTATGGTGTGGTCTCCGTCCTGCGACTCAGTCGGAGTCCACGTGAAATTACCATCATCTGTGATGGCAGCACCTGATGGGAATGTTCCATCAAATGAGAATGTCAAAGTGTTAACGACACACCAAAGTGTGTCCACCACATCGGTATCTGTCAGGCTGTGGCAGTAAAGGTGAGCTCTACAAGTTCGCTTGTGCCCTTGTCACCGATGGCATTCAGCACCGGAGCCACGTTGACCTCGTTTACAGTCACCGTCAACGTCTCAGAATCTGTCAGGCTGCCGTCTGTCACCTGAACCGTTATGGTGTGGTCTCCGTCCTGCGACTCAGTCGGAGTCCACGTGAAATTACCATCACCTGTGATGCCAGCACCTGATGGGAATGTTCCATCAATGAGAATGTCAAAGACCAGATGCACGTGGATCATTCGTTCACAGTCTGGTCATCACCTGGTATGGTAGCACCGGCCACTCATTGGACGAAGACGTCCCATCAGTCACCGAGGGGCCGTCTGAAGATCATCTCCGTCAGATGCGACTCAGTGGCACGTGAAATTACCAGGTGAGGGCTGGGAATGTTCCATCAAATGAGAATGAACAGTCATGTCAGTCATGGTGAGCTCTACAAGGAGAGGTGCCCGGAAGGAGGTTCAGCAAACATTGACCTCGTTTACAGTCACCGTCAACGTCTCAGAATCTGTCAGGCTGCCGTCTGTCACCTGAACCGTTATGGTGTGAACATCTCCGTCCTGCGACCTGAAATTACCACATCTGTGATGGCAGCACCTGATGGTGATGAGAATGTCAAAGAGTCACTGCAGTGGTAAAGGTGAGCTCTACAAATTACAGTTCAGCACTGTGAGCCTGGCAGCACCTGACAGTCACCGTCAACGTGCCTCAGAATTCAGGCACCGGAGCCGTCTGTCACCTGAACCGTCGTGGTCTCCGTCCTGCGACTCAGTCGGGTCATGGCCACCTGATCAATTCACGCAAAGTGCCTCGTTGGTGCTGACCATCAGTCTGTGCTGAATTTGTGGCATCAGCTCTACAAGTTCGCTTGTGCCCTTGTCACCGATGGCATTCAGCCCGATGAGCCACGTGCCTCGTTTACAGTCACCGTCAACGTCTCAGAATCTGTCAGGCTGCCGTCTGTCACCTGAACCGTTATGGTGTGGTCTCCGTCCTGCGACTCAGTCGGAGTCCACGTGAAATTACCATCATCTGTGATGGCAGCACCTGATGGGAATGTTCCATCAAATGAGAATGTCAAAGAGTCATCGTCAGATGCAGTGGCAGTAAAGGTGAGCTCTACAAATTCGTTCACAGTCTGGTCATCGATGGTATTTAGCACCGGAGCCACATTGACCTCGTTTACAGTCACCGTCAACGTCTCAGAATCTGTCAGGCTGCCGTCTGTCACCTGAACCGTTATGGTGTGGTCTCCGTCCTGCGACTCAGTCGGAGTCCACGTGAAATTACCATCATCTGTGATGGCAGCACCTAGTGGGAATGTTCCATCAAATGAGAATGTCAAAGTGTTAACGACATTGTCCACCACATCGGTATCTGAGGCTGTGGCAGTAAAGGTGAGCTCTACAAGTTCGCTTGTGCCCTTGTCACCGATGGCATTCAGCACCGGAGCCACGTTGACCTCGTTTACAGTCACCGTCAACGTCTCAGAATCTGTCAGGCTGCCGTCTGTCACCTGAACCGTTATGGTGTGGTCTCCGTCCTGCAACTCAGTCGGAGTCCACGTGAAATTACCATCATCTGTGATGGCAGCACCTGATGGGAATGTTCCATCAAATGAGAATGTCAAAGAGTCATCGTCAGATGCAGTGGCAGTAAAGGTGAGCTCTACAAATTCGTTCACAGTCTGGTCATCGATGATATTCAGCACTGGGGGAGCGTTGATGTCGCCGGACACCTTGACTACCAAGACGCGCCAGTTGTTACCGTCCTCAAAGACGTTTGAACCCGAGGCAGTCACGTTGACGCTGTACTCGGCCTTTCCAGAGACGCCGGATATCATGTTGAGTTGATTTCCAGGGACTATCTCAAAGTGGTTCTTGTCCAAGCCGTCTACAATTACGTATGTCGGGGAGTGGTTTTTGAGCGGTTGGTTCTGTGCCGATATAGTCCCGACCACACCTGGTATGCCAGTGTCTGCTATGGTGTCCGGATCCAGCGTCACGTACCAGTTCCCGAGGTTCTGGGTGAAGGAGGGGGTATGGAAGAACATGCCGTCCATTTCCGTGACCGAGGAGACGTCCCAGTCGTTGAGGGGCTGGTTGAAGGAGGTGTCGTAATAGAACATGTTGTTCATGTCGGTGACGGACGAGACGTCCCAGGAGGAGAGGTCGCCGTTGAAGGCGGTGGTGCCATCGAACATGCTGGACATGTCAGTCACTGCCGAGACGTCCCATGAGGAGAGGTTGCCGTTAAAGGAGGTGGCGAAGATGAACATGTCGGACATGTCAGTCACCTTCGAGACGTTCCAGGAGGAGAGGTCGCCGTTGAAGGAGGTGGCGACTGCGAACATCTCGTTCATGTTGGTGACAGAGGAGACGTCCCAGGATGAGAGGTTGCCGTTGAAGTCGTAGGCGAAGATGAACATGTCGGACATGTCAGTCACCTTCGAGACGTCCCAGGAGGAGAGGTCGCCGTTGAAGGCGATGGCGTCACCGAACATGCCGGACATGTCGGTGACTGTGGAGAGGTCTGGAGAGTCGGCTGCGTTGTAGACCATGTTGCGGGCCCCGTAAAACGCAGCATCCATGGTGGTCCATCTCGTGTCGCCCCACTGCTCGATTGATGCCAGCCTGCCTGCGTTGGGTTGCTGACCGTCAAGGTAAATCCTCTCAAGGCCGCCTGATATGGAGACGGTGTAGCTGAGCCTCACGATAGGTGTGTGTACTGTCACCAGTGATGTCCGTCTCGGCGGGGCTGTTATCGCCCCAGTCTATGCTGTATCTGGCAGTAGAGCCGCCCACAGGGATGGTGATCGTCTGGTTGGCAGAGTCGGTCCTCCATGTGGTGATAAACGCATCTGCCGGGAGTGTGGTGACAGGTGCTGTGGTATCTTTCACCGTCACCGTCAACGTCTCAGAATCTGTCAGGCTGCCGTCTGTCACCTGAACCGTTATGGTGTGGTCTCCGTCCTGCGACTCAGTCGGGGTCCACGTGAATACACCTGCAGACGTGATGGCAGCACCTGATGGGAATGTTCCATCAAATGAGAATGTCAAAGTGTTAACGACATTGTCCACCACATCGGTATCTGAGGCTGTGGCAGTAAAGGTGAGCTCTACAAGTTCGCTTGTGCCCTTGTCACCGATGGCATTCAGCACCGGAGCCACGTTGACCTCGTTTACAGTCACCGTCAACGTCTCAGAATCTGGTCAGGCTCGTCAGTGTCAACGTCTGAATCTGTCAGGCTGCCGTCTGTCACCTGATGGCCTGCGACTCAGTCGGGGTCCACGTGAAATTACCATCATCTGTGATGGCAGCACCTGATGGGAATGTTCCATCAAATGAGAATGTCAAAGAGTCATCGTCAGATGCAGTGGCAGTAAAGGTGAGCTCTACAAATTCGTTCACAGTCTGATCATCGATGGTATTTAGCACCGGAGCCACATTAACATCACGCACCGTCACCGTCAACGTCTCAGAATCTGTCCGTCTGTCACCTGAACCGTTATGGTGTGGTCTCCGTCCTGCGACTCAGTCGGAGTCCACGTGAAATTACCATCATCTGTGATGGCAGCACCTGATGGGAATGTTCCATCAAATGAGAATGTCAAACATTGTCACCACATCAGATGGCTGTGGCAGTAAAGGTGAGCTCTACAAGTTCGCTTGTGCCCTTGTCACCGACACCGGAGCCACATTGACCTCGTTTACAGTCACCGTCAACGTCTCACCACATCGGTATCTGTCACCTGAACCGTTATGGTGTGGTCTCCGTCCTGCGACTCAGTCGGAGTCCACGTGAAATTACCATCATCTGTGATGGCAGCACCTGATGGGAATGTTCCATCAAATGAGAATGTCAAAGTGTTAACGTCACCGATGGTATCTGAGGCTGTGGCAGTAAAGGTGAGCTCTACAAGTTCGCTTGTGCCCTTGTCACCGATGGCATTCAGCACCGGAGCCACGTTGACCTCGTTTACAGTCACCGTCAACGTCTCAGAATCTGTCAGGCTGCCGTCTGTCACCTGAACCGTTATGGTGTGGTCTCCGTCCTGCGACTCAGTCGGGGTCCACGTGAAATTACCATCATCTGTGATGGCAGCACCTGATGGGAATGTTCCATCAAATGAGAATGTCAAAGAGTCATCGTCAGATGCAGTGGCAGTAAAGGTGAGCTCTACAAATTCGTTCACAGTCTGATCATCGATGGTATTTAGCACCGGAGCCACATTGACCTCGTTTACAGTCACCGTCAATCTGTCAGGCTCTCACCTGAATCTGTCAGGCTGGTTGTGACCGTGTTCGCTTGTGCCCTTGTCACCGGAGCCACGTTGACCTCGTTTACAGTCACCGTCTCCGTCACCTGAACCGTTATGGTGTGGTCTCCGTCCTGCAACTCAGTCGGAGTCCACGTGAAATTACCATCATCTGTGATGGCAGCACCTGATGGGAATGTTCCATCAAATGAGAATGTCAAAGTGTTAACGACATTGTCCACCACATCGGTATCTGAGGCTGTGGCAGTAAAGGTGAGCTCTACAAGTTCGCTTGTGTCCTTGTCACCGATGGCATTCAGCACCGGAGCCACGTTGACCTCGTTTACAGTCACCGTCAACGTCTCAGAATCTGTCAGGCTGCCGTCTGTCACCTGAACCGTTATGGTGTGGTCTCCGTCCTGCAACTCAGTCGGAGTCCACGTGAAATTACCATCATCTGTGATGGCAGCACCTGATGGGAATGTTCCATCAAATGAGAATGTCAAAGAGTCATCGTGGCAGTAAAGGTGAGCACAAATTCGTTCAGATCATCGATGGTATGAGCACCGGAGCCACATTGACCTCGTTTACAGTCACCGTCAACAGTCTCAGAATCTGTCAGGCTCTGTCATCCGTGAAATTATCATCTGTGATGGCAGCACCTGATGGGAATGTTCCATCAAATGAGAATGTCAAAGTGTGACATTGTCCACCACATCGGTATCTGAGGCTGTGGCAGTAAAGGTGAGCTCTACAAGTTCGCTTGTGCCCTTGTCACCGATGGCATTCAGCACCGGAGCCACGTTGACCTCGTTTACACCGTCAACCTCAGAATCTGTCAGGCTGCCGTCTGTCACCTGAACCGTTATGGTGTGGTCTCCGTCTGCAACTCAGTCGGAGTCCACGTGAAATTACCATCATCTGTGATGGCAGCACCTGATGGGAATGTTCCATCAAATGAGAATGTCAAAGTGTTAACGACATTGTCCACCACATCGGTATCTGAGGCTGTGGCAGTAAAGGTGAGCTCTACAAGTTCGCTTGTGCCCTTGTCACCGATGGCATTCAGCACCGGAGCCACGTTGACCTCGTTTACAGTCACCGTCAACGTCTCAGAATCTGTCAGGCTGCCGTCTGTCACCTGAACCGTTATGGTGTGGTCTCCGTCCTGCAGTCGGAGTCACGTGAAATTACCATCCGGTCCTGCAAGTCTGTGATGGCAGCACCTGATGGGAATGTTCCATCAAATGAGAATGTCAAAGAGTCATCGTCAGATGCAGTGGCAGTAAAGGTGAGCTCTACAAATTCGTTCACAGTCTGGTCATCGATGGTATTTAGCACCGGAGCCACATTAACATCACGCACCGTCACCGTCAACGTCTCAGAATCTGTCAGGCTGCCGTCTGTCACCTGAACCGTTATGTCATGGGATCCCACCTGCGACTCAGTCGGAGTCCACGTGAAATTACCATCATCTGTGATGGCAGCACCTGATGGGAATGTTCCATCAAATGAGAATGTCAAAGTGTTAACGACATTGTCCACCACATCGGTATCTGAGGCTGTGGCAGTAAAGGTGAGCTCTACAAGTTCGCTTGTGCCCTTGTCACCGATGGCATTCAGCACCGGAGCCACGTTGACCTCGTTTACAGTCACCGTCAACGTCTCAGAATCTGTCAGGCTGCCGTCTGTCACCTGAACCGTTATGGTGTGGTCTCCGTCCTGCAACTCAGTCGGAGTCCACGTGAAATTACCATCATCTGTGATGGCAGCACCTGATGGGAATGTTCCATCAAATGAGAATGTCAAAGAGTCATCGTCAGATGCAGTGGCAGTAAAGGTGAGCTCTACAAATTCGTTCACAGTCTGGTCATCGATGGTATTCAGCACTGGGGGAGCGTTGATGTCGCCGGACACCTTGACTACCAAGACGCGCCAGTTGTTACCGTCCTCAAAGACGTTTGAACCCGAGGCAGCCACGTTGACGCTGTACTCGGCCTTTCCAGAGACGCCGGATGTCATGTTGAGTTGATTTCCAGGGGCTATCTCAAAGTGGTTCTTGTCCAAGCCGTCTACAATTACGTATGTCGGGGAGTGGTTTTTGAGCGGTTGGTTCTGTGCCGATATAGTCCCGACCACACCTGGTATGCCAGTGTCTGCTATGGTGTCCGGATCCAGCGTCACGTACCATTCCCCGAGGTTCTGATCAAAGAAGGTGGCGAAGCTAAACATGTCGGCCATGCTGGTGACAGAGGAGACATCCCAGTCGTTGAGGGGCTGGTTGAAGGAGTCGGCGTGGGTGAACATGCGGAACATGGTGGTCACGGACGAGACGTCCCAGGTGTTGAGGGGCCGGTCAAAGGAGGTGGCGTAATAGAACATGTAGGACATGTTGTCGACAGAGGAGACATCCCAGGAGTTGAGGGGTTGGTCAAAGGAGGTGGCGCCTGAGAACATGCGGGTCATGTCAGTTGTCGAGGAGACGTTCCAGTCATCAAGGGGCCGGTCAAAGGAGGTGGCGCCTGAGAACATGCGGGTCATGTCAGTTGTCGAGGAGACGTCCCAGGTGTTGAGGGGCTGGTTGAAGGAGGAGGCGGCGCTGAACATGCCGGACATGTCGGTGACCGAGGAGACGTCCCAGGTGTTGAGGGGCCGGTCAAAGGAGGTGGCGCCTGAGAACATGCCGGACATGTCGGTGACAGAGGATACACCCCAGGCGTTGAGGGGCCGGTCAAAGGAGGTGGCGCCTGAGAACATGTAGGACATGGCGGTGACAGAGGATACACCCCAGGCGTTGAGGGGTTGGTCAAAGGAGGTGGCGCCATCGAACATGCTGGACATGTCAGTCACTGCCGAGACGTCCCATGAGGAGAGGTTGCCGTTGAAGGAGGTGGCGAAGATGAACATGTAGGACATGTCAGTCACCTTCGTGACGTCCCAGGAGGAGAGGTCGCCGTTGAAGGAGGTGGCGCCATCGAACATGCGGTGCATGTCGGTGACAGAGGAGACGTCCCAGGATGAGAGGTCGCCATCAAAGGAGGTGGCTCTCTGGAACATGTTGGACATGTCGGTGACAGAGGAGACGTCCCAGGATGAGAGGTCGCCATCAAAGGAGGTGGCTCTCTGGAACATGTCGGACATGTCGGTGACAAGACTCAGATCTGGCGTGTCAGTTGCATTATAAATCATGTTGGAGGCCCCGGCAAAGGTGTTACTCATGTTGGTCCAGGATATGCCGCCCCACTGGTCTATCGAGGCAAGCTCGGGTACGGGGCCGATGGGGCTGCCAAAGAAATCAGGCCTGTCCAGTGTGAGTCCTGTCAGGCCGCCGGTCACAGAGACCGTGTGATTGCCTGCCTCTGTGTAGGTGTGGGTCTGGGATCCCGAGAGGTTCGTCTCAGTTGCGCCGTCGCCCCAGGAGATGTTCATGTCGGATCCCACAAAGTTGATGGTGATGCTCTGGTCTGCCGATTCCGTCCTCCACGTGGTGATAAACGGCAGGTGCTCCTCCTTGACGGTGACGCTGAGTGTCCGCGTGTGGCCTTCCTCTCCGGCGTTGGGCTCGCCCAGTACGGCAGGAGCAGTTATGTCCAGAGGATACATGCCTGCAGGTGGCAGGTTTGTAGAGTTGAGTGAGAGTGTCTTGTCGTCCATGACAAACCTGGTGTCATCTATAGAGTATGTGGACACAAGGCCGTCCAGGTAACTGTTCTGCGCCCTGATGGAAAACGTCGCGTTGGCAGTCAGGACGGGAGGGTCCTGCACCACGTACCAGTTGGCCAGATTCTGATCAAAGGCGGTGGCGAAATAGAACATGTCATTCATGTTGGTCACGCGCGAGACGTCCCAGGAGTTGAGGGGTTGGTTGAAGGAGGTGGCGTCTCCGAACATGTCTTCCATGTTGGTGACAGAGGAGACGTCCCAGGAGTTGAGGGGTTGGTTGAAGGAGTCGGCGAAGCTAAACATGCCGAACATGTCGGTGACAGACGAGACATCCCAGGCGTTGAGGGGTTGGTCAAAGGCGGTGGCGTCTCCGAACATGCCATCCATGCTGTTCACGGACGAGACGTCCCATGAGTTGAGGGGCTGGTTGAAGGAGGTGGCTTCGAACATGCCATCCATGCTGTTCACGGACGAGACGTTCCAAGAGGAGATGGTTTGGTTGAAGGAGGTGGCGTAATAGAACATTTCGGCCATGTCGGTGACAGACGAGACATCCCAGTCGTTGAGGGGCTGGTTGAAGGAGGAGGCGATGGCGAACATGCCGTCCATTTCCGTGACCGAGGAGACGTCCCAGTCGTTGAGGGGCTGGTTGAAGGCGGTGGCGCCTGAGAACATGTTGAACATGTCGATGACAGAGGAGACATCCCAGGCGTTGAGGGGCTGGTTGAAGGAGGTGGCGTAATAGAACATTTCGGACATGTCGGTGACAGAGGAGACGTCCCAGGATGAGAGGTCGCCGTTGAAGTCGTAGGCGCTCCGGAACATGTCGGACATGTCGGTGACAAGACTCAGATCTGGCGTGTCAGTGGCCATGTAGGTCATGTTGGTGGCCCCGGCAAAGGTGTTACTCATGTTGGTCCAGGATATGCCGCCCCACTGGTCTATCGAGGCAAGCTCGGGTACGAGGCCGGGTAAGCCAAAGAAATCAGGCCTGTCCAGTGTGAGTCCTGTCAGGCCGCCGGTCACAGAGACCGTGTGGTTGCCTGCATTTATGTAGGTGTGGGTCTGGGATCCCGAGAGGTTCGTCTCAGTTGCGCCGTCGCCCCAGGAGATGTTCATGTCGTCTCCCACAAAGTTGATGGTGATGCTCTGGTCTGCCGATGCCGTCTTCCACGTGGTGGCAAACGCATCTGCCAGGAGTGTGGTATCAGTTATTTGACCTGTAACTTTAATCTCCAGCAGTCTCCAATTGTTACCGGACTCAAAGACGTTTGAACCCGAGGCAGTCACGTTAACGCTGTACTCGGCCTCTCTAGAGACGCCGGATGTCATGTTGAGTTGATTTCCAAGGACTATCTCAAAGTGGTTCTTGTCCAAGCCGTCTACAATTACGTATGTCGGGGAGTGGTTTTTGAGCGGTTGGTTCTGTGCTGATATAGTCCCGACCACACCTGGTATGCCAGTGCCTGCTATGGTGTCCGGATCCAGCGTCACGTACCATTCCCCGAGGTTCTGCGAGAACGCGGTGGCGAAATTGAACATGTCGTCCATGTTGGTCACGCGCGAGACGTTCCAGGAGTTGAGGGGTTGGTTGAAGGAGTCGGCGTTGGTGAACATGCGGAACATGCTGATCACCTTCGAGACGTTCCAAGAGTTGAGGGGCTGGTTGAAGGAGGTGGCGTCGTTGAACATGCGGAACATGTCGTTCACGGACGAGACGTCCCAAGAATTGAGGGGCTGGTTGAAGGAGGTGGCGCTGTTGAACATGCGAGCCATGTCGGTCACGGACGAGACATCCCAGGAGTTGAGGGGCTGGTTGAAGGAGGTGGCGTCGTTGAACATCCAACCCATATTCTTCACGGACGAGACGTTCCAGGAGTTGAGGGGCTGGTTGAAGGAGAAGGCTTCATTGAACATGCGGAACATGTCGTTCACGGACGAGACGTCCCATGAGTTGAGGGTCTGGTTGAAGTATGTGGTTTCGAACATGCCATTCATGCTGTTCACGGACGAGACGTTCCAAGAGTTGAGGGGCTGGTTGAAGGAGGTGGCGCTCCGGAACATCCCGTTCATGTTGGTGACAGAGGAGACGTCCCAGCCGGAGATGTTGCCGTTGAAGGAAGAGGCGCCGCGGAACATGCCGGTCATGTCGGTCACGGACGAGACGTCCCAAGAGTTGAGGGTCTGGTTGAAGGAGGAGGCGGCGCTGAACATGCCGAACATGTCGGTGACCGAGGAGACGTTCCAGGCGTTGAGGGGTTGGTTGAAGGAGGTGGCGCCTGCGAACATGTAGGACATGGCGGTGACAGAGGATACATCCCAGGCGTTGAGGGGTTGGTCAAAGGAGGTGGCGCCATCGAACATGCTGGACATGTCAGTCACTGCCGAGACGTCCCATGAGGAGAGGTTGCCGTTGAAGGAGGTGGCGAAGATGAACATGTCGGACATGTCAGTCACCTTCGAGACGTCCCAGGAGGAGAGGTCGCCGTTGAAGCTGTGGGTTTCGAAGAACATGCTGTCCATGTCAGTCACTCCCGACAGATCCGGCGTGTCGGTTGCGCGGTACACCATATTGGTCGCCCCGTCAAACGCTCTGTCCATGGTGGTCCATCTCGTGTCGCCCCACTGCTCGATTGATGCCAGCCTGCCTGCGTTGGGTTGCTGACCGTTAAGGTAAATCCTCTCAAGGCCGCCTGATATGGAGACGGTGTAGCTGTCCGCCTCACGATAGGTGTGTGTACTGTTACCAGTGATGTCCGTCTCGGCGGGGCTGTTATCGCCCCAGTCTATGCTGTATCTGGCAGTAGAGCCGCCCACAGGGATGGTGATCGTCTGGTTGGCAGAGTCGGTCCTCCATGTGGTGATAAACGGCATGGCGGGGGGATCACTTACGGTGATGGTAATGGTTCGTGTGTGGGTGTCTGCGTTGGGCTCGCCCAGTACGGCAGGAGCAGTTATGTCCAGTGGATACATGCCTGCAGGTGGCAGGTTTGTAGAGTTAAGCGAGAGTGTCTTGTCGTCCATGACAAACCTGGTGTCATCTATAGAGTATGTGGACACAAGGCCGTCCAGGTAACTGTTCTGCGCCCTGATGGAAAACGTCGCATTGGCAGTCAGGACGGGAGGGTCCTGCACCACGTACCAGTTCCCGAGGGTCTGGTTGAAGGAGCTGGCGCCTGCGAACATGCGGAACATGGTGGTCACGGACGAGACGTTCCAAGAGTTGAGGGGCTGGTTGAAGGAGGAGGCGCCGGCGAACATGCTTCTCATGTCGGTCACACTTGAGACGTCCCAGTTGTTGAGAGGCTGGTTGAAGGAGGAGGCGCCTAAGAACATGAATGTCATGTCGGTGACAGACGAGACATCCCAGGCGTTGAGGGGTTGGTCAAAGACGGTGGCGTTTCCGAACATGTCGTCCATGGCGGTGACAGAGGAGACGTCCCAGGCGTTGAGGGGCTGGTTGAAGGAGGAGGTACCGAAGAACATGGTGGCCATGCTGGTCACCTTCGAGACGTCCCAGGAGGAGAGGTCGCCGTTGAAGGAGGTGGCGCCACGGAACATGCTGGACATGTCGGTGACAGACGAGACGTCCCATGAGGAGAGGTCGCCGTTGAAGGAGGTGGCGCCACGGAACATGCGGCTCATGTCGGTGACAGACGAGACGTCCCATGAGGAGAGGTCGCCGTTGAAGTCGTAGGCGCTCCGGAACATGTCGGACATGTCGGTGACAAGACTCAGATCTGGCGTGTCAGTGGCCATGTAGGTCATGTTGGAGGCCCCGGTAAAGGCGTTACTCATGTTGGTCCAGGATATGCCGCCCCACTGGTCTATCGAGGCAAGCTCGGGTACGGGGCCGGGTAAGCCAGAGGAATCAGGCCTGTCCAGTGTGAGTCCTGTCAGGCCGCCGGTCACAGAGACCGTGTGATTGCCTGCCTCTGTGTAGGTGTGGGTCTGGGATCCCGAGAGGTTCGTCTCAGTTGCGCCGTCGCCCCAGGAGATGTTCATGTCGTCTCCCACAAAGTTGATGGTGATGCTCTGGTCTGCCGATGCCGTCTTCCACGTGGTCACAAACGCATCTGCCAGGAGTGTGGTATCAGTTGTTTGATCTGTAACTTTAATCTCCAGCAGTCTCCAATTGTTACCGGACTCAAAGACACTCCCGCCGGAGGCAGTCACGTTGACGCTGTACTCGGCCTTTCCAGAGACGCCGGATGTCATGTTGAGTTGATTTCCAGTGGCTATCTCAAAGTGGTTCTTGTCCAAGCCGTCTACAATTACGTATGTCGGGGAGTGGTTTTTGAGCGGTTGGTTCTGTGCCGATATAGTCCCGACCACACCTGGTATGCCAGTGCCTGCTATGGTGTCCGGATCCAGCGTCACGTACCAGTTCCCGAGGTTCTGGTTGAAGGAGGAGGTACCGAAGAACATGCTGACCATGCTGGTCACCTTCGAGACGTCCCAGTTGTTGAGGGGCTGGTTGAAGGAGTCGGCGCCGCGGAACATGCGAACCATGTTGTCGACAGAGGAGACGTCCCATGAGTTGAGGGTCTGGTTGAAGGAGGTGGCGCTGTTGAACATCCAGCCCATATTCTTCACGGACGAGACGTTCCAGGAGTTGAGGGGCTGGTTGAAGTCGTAGGCGAAGATGAACATGTCGGACATGTCAGTCACCTTTGAGACATCCCAGCCGGAGATGTTGCCGTTGAAGGAAGAGGCGTCTCCGAACATGCCGGACATGTCGGTGACTGTGGAGAGGTCTGGAGAGTCGGCTGCGTTGTAGACCATGTTGTTGGCACCATAAAAGGCGTTCTCCATGGTGGTCCATGTGGTGTTGCCCCACTGATCCAGCGAGACCAGTTTGGACGCGTCGGCGTCGTTGTTCAGGTGGAACCTTTCCAGGCCGCCGGTTACCTGGATAGTATAGTCGCCTGCAGTATTGTAGGTGTGATCGACGGGTGCCGAGACGCCGGTGGCGGTGTTGCCGTCGCCCCAGTAGACGGTCATGTCAGATCCTGATATCGGGAGGGTTATCGACTTGTCTGTAGCAGTCGTCCTCCAGGTGGTGACAAAGGCGGTCGGGGGAGTGTTTACCTGGACGTGGATCTCCGTATTCAGGGAGTGGGTCGCGGGGCCGAAGTCGAGCATGTCCACGGTGATGGTCACTTGGTAGGAACCATCAGGAACCGTCGCCGAGGAGTTCAGGGTGATGACCGGGTCCAGGTCTATGACGAACTGGGTGTCGCCGATGGTGTAGGAGGGCTTGGCCTGGTCTAGGTAATCATTCTGCGTGGATATGTGCAGCATGTCGACGTCGGCGGCGAAGGTGTTGGAATCCAGCACGATGAACCAGTTGCCCAGGTTCTGGTTGAAGGAGGAGGCGCCGAAGAACATGGATTCCATGCTGTTGGCACTTGAGACGTCCCATCCGGAGATGTCCTGGTTGAAGGAGGTGGCGCCTTTAAACATGTCGTACATGTCGGTGACGCCCGAGACGTCCCATCCGGAGATGTCCTGGTTGAAGGAGGTGGCTCCCTCGAACATGCTGTGTATGACGGTGACCGACGAGACGTCCCAGCCAGAGATGTCCTGGTTGAAGGAGGTGGCTCCCTCGAACATGCTGTATATGACGGTGACCGACGAGACGTCCCAGCCAGAGAGGGTGCCATTGAAGGAGGTGGCGCCTTTAAACATTTCGTCCATGTCGGTGACGCCCGAGACGTCCCAGCCAGAGAGGGTGCCATTGAAGGAGGTGGCGCCTTTAAACATGTCGTCCATGTCGGTGACGCCCGAGACGTTCCATCCGGAGATGTCCTGGTTGAAGGAGGTGGCTCCCTCGAACATGTTGTATATGACGGTGACCGACGAGACGTCCCAGCCAGAGAGGGTGCCATTGAAGGAGGTGGCGTCAGCGAACATGTAGCTCATGTCAGTTACCTTTGAGACGTTCCAGGTGGAGAGGTTGCCGTTGAAGTTGGAGGCCTCGTTGAACATCTCCCTCATGTTGGTCACTTCGGAGAGGTCGGGGGTGTCGGTTGCCATGTAGACCATGTTGTCGGCACCATAAAAGGCGTTCTCCATGGTGGTCCATGTGGTGTTCCCCCACTGATCCAGCGAGACCAGTTTGGACGCGTCGGCGGCATTGTTCAGGTGGAACCTTTCCAGGCCGCCGGTTACCTGGATAGTATAGTCGCCTGCAGTATTGTAGATGTGGTTGACTGATCCCGAGGCGGTGGTGTTGCCGTCGCCCCAGTCGACAGTCATGCCGGATC
Source organism: Candidatus Nitrosopumilus sp. (assembly GCA_963667665.2). GTDB lineage: Archaea > Thermoproteota > Nitrososphaeria > Nitrososphaerales > Nitrosopumilaceae > Nitrosopumilus. The sequence continues at coordinate 518,749 of OY763927.2, read as the reverse complement.
CTGATATCGGGAGGGTTATCGACTTGTCTGCAGTAGTCGTCCTCCAGGTGGTGACAAAGGCCCCGGCAGGCGGGCTGGTTACCGTGATGGGATAGACGGAGCTTAGCGTGTACTCGTTTATGTCATCTCCCACAGTACCTATTACGAACATCTTGGCGCCGTTGTTTGAAAATGCCATGCCTGTTGGGGTTCTTTCCTGTCCTGAGACGGAGAATCTTTCACCATTACCGGCATAAGAGGCGGTGGAGACATCAAAGGGGGTGGACAGGGTGTACTCGTTTATGTCATCTCCCACAGTACCTACTACGAACATCTTGGCGCCGTCGTTTGAAAACGCCATGCCTGTTGGGGTTGTTTCCTGCATCGAGACGGAGAAGACGACATCATCAAAGGTGGCAGTGGAGACATCAAAGGGGGTGGACAGGGTGTATTCGTTTATGTTATCTGCGTCCCAGCCTACTACGAACATCTTGGTGCCGTCATTTGAAAACGCCATGCCTGTTGGGGTTTCGTCCTGTCCTGAGACGGAGAAGACGACATTAGCAAAGGTGGCAGTGGAGACATCAAAGGGGGTGGACAGGGTGTATTCGCTTATGTCATTTCCATGATCACCTACTATGAACATCTTGGCGCCGTCATTTGAAAATGCCATGCCTCGTGGTGCTGGGTCCTGTTCTGAGACGGAGAATCTTTCACCATTACCGGCATAAGAGGCGGTGGAGACATCAAAGGGGGTGGACAGGGTGTACTCGCTTATGTCCTCGCCGAACCAGCCTACTACGAACATCTTGGCGCCGTCATTTGAAAATGCCATGCCTTGTGGTGAGTTTTCCTGTCCTGAAACGGAGAATCTTTCACCATTACCGGCATAAGAGGCAGTGGAGACATCAAAGGTACCGACGATGAGATTGCCAGACGTGTCCCGTACCGCCCCGGGCTCGACTGTCAGTTCCGGCGTGGTCAGTCCCTTGACTGTTTCTAAATGTGGCATAGTCAGGGTAAACGATATGGTACTGGCATTTGTGGTTGTGACAAGCTCGTTTGCAGTCAGGGTTATGCCGCCCGTGTAGGTGCCTGACTCCCTTATGTGTATCTTGGCCGCATCTACGTTTGTTGCATCAATTGTTTCTGAAAAGGTTATCGTTAGCACCCTTGTCGCAGTGTCAAGTTCGGATGAAACAAAGGTCGGGGGCGTGCTGTCTGGGGTCTGCGCAAACGCGTATCCTGACTGTGACGCAGACAAGTCCGGAATTGACCAAGTGTTACCGGTCAGATGGTACGGTGCGGGGTCTGATGCAACTATTTGTCCCGGCTTGACTGTGTGTTGCACCTCTGCGTCCCCCACCCCAATCACCATGAGCGACACGGCAAATACGGCTACCAGCAGGAATATCTTCACGGATGGTACCTGTCGGCGGTGCGGGACAAATCGCTGGACAAATATCGAAAAGGGGCACTAAAATTGTAATTAAAGGTCACTGTCCTTATTTATACCATTAAGTATTTATATCTGCCTTTATAGTTCTGTTGTACGGAAATTAGTTCTGTCCAAGTTTAATTGTACCATAAAGGATTATTTTACACTGTACTAGTCATCTATTGTACAGAAATTAGTTCTGTCCAAGTTTAATCGTACCATAAATGATCGTTTACACTGTACCGATCAGGCCGCATGACGCAAATCTGGAAATATTTGGCAGTTCTTTTAAAATATGCAGCATCAGATGTCAAATAAAAAGTGTCATGGAATCTGCCAAAAAAATCACAGTGAATGGACCCAAAGACCGCCTGGATGACAGGATTTGCACAGATCTTGGATGGTTTGCAGGTTTTGTGTGGATGTGGCAAAGGCAGAAATGGAAGTGGCATCAAATGGCTGGCAGACCGCATCGAACTTTGAGAGGCCCTGCAGATACAGTGACTTGGTACCGTTTTTGGATATGCTGTTTTTGTGGCCCGACTCGTTGAGCTAGGTGAGCCAGAATTTTACGGAATTCAGTCCCAATATTTGATCGTGCGGCGAGATTCTCTTGAGGATTCCGCGTGAGCATGCATGCGTTATGCCCTTGCTTGCACGGCTTTTTCCAAGATGTCTGAACAGTTCAGAGGTCACATGTCCCTGCGATGGGATCAGCTTTAATACCTCGACGAACCTTGGACGCGTATCGAGATCGGCAGGTGTCACGGAGCGTAGCACCTTGTAGTATGTTGTCATATAATCAATACTCCATTACTATAAAAGGCCAACAAAAGCCCCCTGCAAAGAAGATTTTCATATGTGGCAATATTAGCTAGGTGATAATGTATTTTTGTAAAAAAAACAAAAAAAGTTTATCAAATCAGTGTTTCAAAAAGTTGTTTTATATCATCATTGTTTATGATAATATCCTCTATGATATCCTGTTCATGAATTACATTCAAACTGACAACATGTAAAATAGATGCAATGGTTATCATGAGAACTATAATTAACATAACTTGAGGTAAGCAGTAATGTTTTTTCCATATGTTTTTGATCATTTTGTTAATTTATAAAAAATTTCTCGGCATGGATGAAAGAAGCAATTACATAATTCCGAAATTGTAAAAAAAATAGTTTGCCTTTCCACACGTAATAGTCGTTTACGTTTTTTTGCGTTATTGAAGTTATTGCAATTATTTCTCATGTCAGCTTCTATCATAGTGTGCTGTTTAGAACATTGGAGGTTTTCTTCACTTTTTCTGAGTTTTGTCAGATATTCATGAATATTTCTCTCATTCTTTTTGGCATGTATGATTCCTTGACTGCACGGTCTATCGTCCACAGGTGTGTACAAAATCCTGCCAGTTTTATTCCAAAAGATACAGTGCTGGATGCTCCCCATCAGGGATACAACAGTATTTTGACGGCACTGTATGAAGCGATTAGTGAAATTTTTAATATTTGATAATATGTTAGAAATATCATGGTCTCCCCTCAGACCATGCATCAACTGTGTATCTGTACCATTACTCTTTGCAGGAGGTAATTCAGATATACAGTTGATCATAATCTTACTTGACATATTGTTCCTCCATAAAACATGGGGTTATCCCATCTTCAAAAATTGAAATTTTCTGTGATATAACTAATGGAACCAAGACATCTTCAAAAATTTCTACAAGACAATCATCTTGGAATATTTTTTTCATCTCTGATATGTTTACTGGCGTCTTTGTGTCTGGATGTTTTAGATATCTTAACACCATATCTTGTAGTTTGATGTCAGTTTTTAGATTTCTTTTCAGTCTGTCTTGACAGAGTTTTAGTTTTGCCTCTTGCAGTTTTATTTTCTTGTGAATGTTTTTTGTTTTTAGCATGTCTTGACATATTTTGCAATAACTAGCACTATGTAATATCCTAGGTTCATATGAGATGTTTTGTTTTTCATCAAGATGTGTGGTACCGCAAAGACTTGTTAATCCTAAATAGTAATGTGTATCCAAAATGTGATACTTTATTTTTCTAGCAATCCAAGTCATGGCTTTTCATCCAATAGTTTCTTGCATGTTTGACATGTCTTGCCGTTAGTGATACTATTAGGAATTGGTGAAACACAAGAGCAGTATTTCTCAGAATCTGATTCTTGGGAATTGTTCTTTAATTTTTCAATTAAACTAGATGCATCAAATGATGTTTTTGGTGTAATTCCTGTGTATCCTAGATTTTTGAGATAGTCTAGTTGTTTTCGTGATGGTTTGTTTGGCAAACCAGTTGAACTAGATGGTAATGACTCTATATCTTCTGGAGATATTGATTCTAACATTGCATTTATTTCAATTTCAGGAATCTGTTTTCTGTATGCGTTTCTTTCTGCTTTGCTGATGGCTTTGGTTCTGCCAAAAGTGTCATATTTTCCTCCAGATAACCACGGAGATTCAGAAGCTCCAACTGTTACTAGACCTGTTTTTTGATTCCTTGCCTTTATAGTACAATACCATATCCATGTGGATTTATCCTCCAGGTCAATCATGGAGAGTTCGATTAATGGCATGTCTAGAATCTCTAATGGTTGCTCTTTTTGTGACATTTTGAGGACTAGCCATTTTATTCCCATGTATGAGAGCTGTTTTTTGCCCCTGACGTCATATGCCAAAGCCTGCTTAATGTATGATTCTGCTTTGAGAATTTGTGCATTATCAGCTTCGTCCATGATTTGAAATTCAGATGGAATTACACTGGTGTTGTTACTCATTATTTATCAACTTCCACGAATCCACACCACATGCATGCGACCTGTCGGCCGCGAACATGACCAAACTTGTTACCATTAAACTTGCAATTATGTTTCATTGTTTTTCCCCTCTACAAAAACTGTCTTGCATTTAGTACATCCTTTGGATTTTGTTACTTCATTCCCGCAATGAATACAGATTATTTTTTTGATGTTTATCTGTAAGATGAATAGTTTTCCATATTTGTCATCAAAGACTACCTGTGATGTAATACAATTTTTGCAGATGACGTTTGTTCTGATTGTATCATTTATTTTGTATGTAATGTAGTAATCAGGATTTGTTGTATCGCAGCAATGTTCTCCATCAAAAGAATTGTTTTGAATTGTTTGGCTCATTATGATAATCCTCCTTTTGGATCACATACATCACATCCAACGGATGTTGTTACATCGTTACTGCAAGAGTTGCAGATTATTTTGATGGTATTTCTCTGATAAGGTTTGATTAGAGTGTCTGGATAATTTTTTGATTTTAACTCTAAATTAAAACAAGTAATGCAAACAGATGTGATTGTGTCATCTGTGTCTTTTTGAGAGTATGTTATGGTGTATGCCTTTTTGTTTTGGCAACACTGGGTTGTTTGTTGCGATTGTGAAACGCTCATTTTTTAGAACCCATATATTTTTCTTTGTAAATTTTTTCTAGAATATTTTCACAAGACTGTAGTGTTGTTGCTCTCTCATATATGGAAGGATTTTCTTTTAGAAAATTTAATCTATTTAGAATGCTACATATGGCTGCACGTATAAGATGCGCCATTGTAATTGGCGTTTTTTGATTGTCTGTCAAAATTCCTTCCTCAGATAATTATAAACTATTTTTGAACTTTGAAGATGACATTATTTTATCAATAATTTTTATGGTTTGTAGAGTAAACTGTGCAGATGCAGTTGTTGGTTTGTTGTCTTTCTCGTTTTTTAGTTCTAGTTTTATTTTTGGTAAATTCAAACGAATAATTTCCGTTAGTAGTTTATCAGTAGATACACCGTTTCTTGTTCTGCGGAAAATTTCCGGACTAATTGTTGTTGGATCTTCAAAAAATGAGATTATTTCACATTTGGTAAACATGTTTTTGTTGGTAGGATATCCTTCTTCTTTGAGAAAAGAAACTACAGGATGCTCAGAAATTATTTTATCAATAATTAGGTTTGAATTCTGATTAATCCATCCTGAGATTCCAGTATCTCCTTTACTTGACAGGTGTTACACCCCACTTTTCAAATTTCATATTTCGCATCTTGAATTATGAAATACTAGTATAAAAGACGAACTGAAAATCTATTGGCAGGCTATTGGCATAAATTATAACACACCGTGTCATAACAATACTGTCTGATGTGGTCTTGGAGGATTAACCCTCTTTTCGAGTCATATTTCGCAATTTGTATTCGAGGCCCTTCAGACATTACTAGTTCTATAATGGAACATTTTGATTAAAAGCCAAAATTTCCATATGAAAATTATATTTAAAGATGCGATCATCTTTTTAAAACAGAGTCAAAAATTCCTCAATTGAAAAAAGTACGGTTATCATGATGTATAGTACGGTATTGATCCATAAAAACTGATCCGTGTTTAATTTACAATATTTTTTAATATTTCAAATAATAATTATAATCTGTTTTTTTTTTTGAGTTTTTTTCATAAATTTAATGGTTTATTGTAAATTTTTATTATATAAAGTTCTGAGTTTGTATCAACTGTGTGAGGTTTTGATTCTATTCATAAATTCTCTTTAGTTTGGAATCACATACAGGACATTTTTGATTCTTGTGAATAGTACTGCATTTGATACAGCAAAATTCCAACTCATCTGATTTGTTGTTTTTTGTAGAGTTTATCTGAGTTTTTAGTTCATTTATCATATCCATCATTTGAGACATTTGCCTTGCATTTTGTTCAGCCATTTTGTCATTTTTTATCTTTTCTGCTTCATCATCCAAGCTTCTTTGTTTTATTTTTTCTAATTCATCTAGTTTGTCTTTGAGGGATATCCTCAAATCATCTGCATCATCTGTTCCATTAACTACACTTGTGAATTTTGTAAATATGTTGAGTCTTTTTGAGGCTTTAGAGTATTCCTTTCTCAAAGTTTCAGGGTATAGTTTTGCCTGTTTTTCATAGGAATCTTTTGGCTTATGCCCAATGACATGATCTGCAACATCTATTCTGCATCCAGAATCAATCAGTGTAGATTTTAATAAATCACGTAATTCATGCGAGTCCATCTTGTATTGTTTACGGATATTTTGGCCTATCACTTTTTGAATTCCTGCTCTTTCTGCCATGTTACGAAACTTACAAAAAACCCATGAACGGGATACAGGTTTATTCATTTTATTTAAGAACAATGCATCCCCATTGCTCATATCTGACCCTGTTTTTTTCTTTCTATGATCAAGATATTTGCATATCATATCAATAGCATCTCTGTCTAAAAATCCAGTATGTTTGTAATCTGTTTTGATTCTTGTCAATACAATTGGAACAGGGCATTTTTCCAAATCCCATGAATTATGATTCTCAGACCTAAACCACTTTGTAATTTGTTCCCATGCTTCATAGTTGAATCTATCTACCAGTGTTGATACGTCTAGTCCTCTATGAAACTTGCACAAAAATAATGTTTTTTCTACTATTGATGGTTTTCCAGTTGTTAAAAACTCCATTAGTTCTGAGATAGACATACTTTGGTCTTCTGTCTCTGTATCATGAGTTGATTTTGGGTTGTATTTTACATGGATATCACAGTCATTTTTCTCAAAATATGAAATAATGGCACTTTTGATAACAGTCATTGATGTTGCTTTTTTTCTTGCATTGGATTCATCCATGAGATATTGTTTGATGATTCTTGTAATGTTTTTATGATCTATGAAGGGTTGTTCTGAAAATCTTAGCAATTCTTCTACATTTACAAACTCTTTTTTGTATGTTTTTAGGATAAATTTGTTATTATTGGATTCAAATGAATTAATCGTAAATTGTCTACCCAAAAGCCATTTATTAAAATGCCACAACTGTAACAAATACTGGGATTTAGTAGTGCTGATATTGGTTGATTTTATATTTTTTAGTTTGTTGCCACGTAATTGTGATTGCCAAAATGAAATTGTCTCTAGTCCCATAAACCAAGCTGAAACGCTTATGTTATCTATTCTAGCGATTGCCTCTAGTTTATATGCTGTCTTTATTGCCTCAGATATGTAATTTTTAGCAGTCACTTTACTGTTGAAACCCAAAACTGAGATGTATTTGTTAAATAATGTGTTGACAGATATGGTTTCACCAACATTAATTTTAGATAATACATCTCTTAATTTTGGGTGGATTTTTTTATGTTCAATTTTGGAAATAACTTTGTATTTGTATTCTTCACGCATATCCACATTTTAAAATTATGCTAAATAAAGATGACGAAAAGTATTCTCTAAAGGTTAATTAGGGCAAATTTTAGAATCAGTTCATCTCATGGGACGAAAAGAAAGAAGAGAACGTGAAGCAAAACGTGAAAATTATGCTACAAAACATTCAGTAGAAAAAAGAAAAGAGACGCTTATTGCAGTTGCAGTAATTGCAGTAATTGCAGTAATTGTAGGATATGCAGGATACTTGTTTCTCACCATGACTGAAACTGCACCTGGCGGTCCAGAAAATGCTGGTGCAATGGGCAGCGCACATGACCATGCAGGAATATTAGTAAAGATTTTTGGAGACACATTTTCCTTTGACGGTCCAGCTTTTCAAATTAAATCACCTTGGATTCATTTTGAAGGAAGAGATGGCTCCACAATTCACAAACATGCCACAGGAGTTACACTAGGATATCTATTTGATACATTGAGTATAGGTCTTGATGATCAGTGTTATGTATTTCCAGATGGAAAATCTTATTGTACAAATGAAGATTACTCACTCAAATTCTTCATTAATGAAGAGCCAGTCCCAGATATCATAGATCATGTAATTAATGAAGACGACAAAGTCCTAATCATATTTGGTGCTGAGACTCCTGAAGAAATAGATGGATATTTGTTACAATTAGAAAACCAGGAATTAGTCAAATAATAATATCAATAAAGTCTAGATTCTAGTCAGATAGTTTACAATAAAATATTATTTTTGACAACATTAGATTATATAGACAGAAAATATTCGTTTTTTTATGAATTTATTTAGAAAAAGAACTCAAGAAACAAGTCTAGTGTGTAGAATATGTAAAATGGAATTTACAGACTCCGAAAGAACTCTACGACATATGATTAAAGCACACTACAAACCACAAAAAGTCAAAAAATAGACAAGCCAAAAAGTTTTGAATAAAAGATTTAGTTCCAACTAATTTTATCTAGGTTTATAATGCATGATCAATGGCGTGAATGATGTTTCAGAAAATAATCTGTCATCTTGAAAAGTTACTCAAGTATGTAGATAGACAAACTAACATCGGTTGATGTTTTATTGGGGGAAGCGTTTGTCTTCCCCCTGACCCCTTACCAGACGTGTAGCTTTTCTATTTTACACCCATTTCCTTATTATATTCAAAGTTGTAGATTATACATGAACACCATAGCATGGAAGTGTTACAGATGTGATTTAACTTTCAAAGAAAAATCCATTGCTACAATACACAAGGAACTCTCAAAACATCCAGTAGGACAAATAGAGTTTAGAATCTAAATTTGGTTTGGTAAATGGTAAATACCCCCCCATGAGTTATCTAAACTCCAATTGTATTATAATAAAACTATCAGCTATTCAATAAAGTCTAAATTATAGCAATCAGGAAATTACGTGTTATGGAAATTTCTAGTAGAAATGTTGTAGAAGGAACTGCCAGAGCACCACACAGAGCAATGTACAAAGCTATGGGGTTAACTGATGATGATTTAGCAAAACAATTCATTGGTGTTTGCCACACAGGAAATGAAGCAACACCATGTAACATTCATCTTCCTAGACTAGCTCTAAAAGCTAAGGAAGGAGTTTCAGATACAGGTGCTACACCAAGAGAATTTTCAACAATTGCAGTAAGTGACGGAATTGCAATGGGTCATGAAGGAATGAAATCCTCATTAATTTCTCGAGAAGTTATTGCAGATTCAATTGAATTAATGGTTAGAGCACATCAATATGATGCACTAGTAGGAATTGCAGGATGTGATAAGAGTCTACCAGGAACTATGATGGCAATGGCCAGACTAAATATTCCATCAGTATTTGTGTATGGTGGAACCATAATGCCCGGAATGCTTGATGGAAAAGAGCTAACAGTAGTTGATGTTTATGAAGCAGTTGGCGCATATGATGCTGGTAAATTAACTCTTGAAGATCTAAAAAATATTGAAAATACAGCATGTCCCAATGAAGGTTCCTGTGGAGGAATGTTTACTGCAAACACAATGGCATCAATATCTGAAGCAATTGGTCTTGCGTTACCTGGAAGTGCTAGTCCACCAGCTGAAGATGATAGACGAGAAAAGATGGTGTATGATACAGGAGTAGCATGTGCTAAATTACTTGAGATAAATATAAGACCTAAAGAAATTTTATCATTTGAAGCATTTGAAAATGCAATTGTAATGTTGAATTCTGTTGGAGGTTCAACTAATGGAATATTACATTTACTGGCACTTGCAAATGAAGTAGGTATTGATTTGAGTTATGATGATTTTGAAAGAATAAGAAGAAAAACGCCCCATTTAGCAGACATGAAACCAGGAGGAAATTATGTAATGAATTCACTTGATAAAATTGGAGGAATTCCATTTGTCTTAAAGAAATTACTTGACAAAGGACTTCTTAATGAAAACTGTATGACAGTTACTGGAAAAACCTTAAAAGAGAATCTTCTTTCAATAAACTTTTCAGAAGCAGAGCAAAGCATTGTAAGAACAATTGAAAACCCACTCCACTCAGTTGGAACTGCAGTTATTCTCAAAGGAAGTCTAGCACCTGAAGGTGCAGTAATTAAAACAGCAGGAGTAGAGATGACAAAATTTACTGGGAAAGCGCGTGTTTTTGATAGAGAGGAATTTGCATTTGATGCAGTATCAAAAGGGGAAATTGATGAGGGGGATGTTGTAGTAATTAGATATGAAGGCCCAAAAGGAGGTCCAGGAATGAGAGAGATGTTATCCACAACTGCAGCACTGGTAGGTCAAGGGTTAGGAAAAAAAGTTGCAATGGTAACAGATGGTAGATTCTCTGGAGGGACACGTGGATTCATGGTGGGTCATGTTGCACCTGAAGCATATGTTGGCGGTCCTATTGCTCTAGTAAAAGATGGTGACGAAATAACAATAGATACTGAATCCAATGCAATTGATCTTAACATATCTAAAGAAGAACTAGAAACTAGAAGGAATCAATGGAGACAACCAAAACCAAACTACACAACTGGAGCACTTGCTAAATATGCAACACTTGTAGGTTCTGCTGCAAATGGTGCAGTCACCAGCCCAAATCTCTAACAATGAACAATTTGTCCATAAGCTTTATAGATCACGATTAGAAATTATTTTTAGAGATAACAGGCAGAAAAAAATTACATTATAATAATTAAATTTCTGTTATCTACTACAGGTTTTCTATTCCTAAAACATCATAGTATGCCTTTGGAATTATTGACTGAGCTTTGAAAAATACATTATTTACTGCTGTATCAAGAACGTAAGTTTTTGCCCAGTCATCTTCACTACGAATTGAGCGACCAAATCCATGTAGTAATTTAGTTAAGGTTTGAGATGTATACCATAAAGGAAATTTATCCATTTTTGCCTTGGTTCTCTTTTCTTTATAATTAGGATAAGGTACCTTTGCAATAATTTGGAATCTAGACAAATCATCTTTTAGATCAACACCTTCCCAAAGTGATGAAGATAGTAATACACCAGTAGGATCATTTGCATGCTCAGAAATTACTTCATCTTGTGTTTTTCCATCTTTGTTTCTACTATGACAAAGTCTAATTCTTCTAGTATTTTTTGGAGAAAGATATCGAAGAATTTTTTGACATCGTGGAATAGAAGATGTCAATATCAAACCCCTATCATTTGCATGCTCATCTAATATTCTATCAATTGTTTTGATTACTTCCACTTCATCATCTTCAGTAGAGCCATAACTCAGTCGTTTAATATTAAGAAGGTCAATTGTTCTATGTTCAATTGGAAATGGGGATTTTTGGCTATCCACAAATGCAATAGCATCATTATCTAATCCCATATTTTCACAAAAACTTGATTTGTCAATTGTAGCAGACATAAAAATTTGATAATCTGTTTCAAAGAAAGTATTTGCAAATTTTGAAACATCAATCGGCTTTACAGAAATGGTTTTGAAATTTCCATTCAAATCTTTCACAGGATCATTTACCACAAAATTATCTTTATCAGACATGATGTCAATTTTTGCTTGGGCAGCTTTATCAAAACGTCTTTCTAGTCTTGTAATTAACTCAAAATCAGGGTTATTTTGAAACGCAGAACTTTCTTTGATATCCTTAATTTTCTTTGCATATGAATAAGCAATGTCATCAGTTAATTGAATCATAGAATCTAAATCTGTGAAATCATATTTGTCAGAATTAAGATTACATTCATCTACTTGCCCACTAAAAATATCAAATCCAATAAATTGTATTATTTGATCTTCAATTTTATGTGCTTCATCAAAGACAGACACTTTTCTATCAAGGTAATCCTCAAAGAGTTTCTTGTTAAATTTCATAATTTGAAAAAATGCATGATAATTCCATAGAGAATGTTTTGATACAAGAGCATCATATTTTTGCAAATAATAATGACAAGACTGTGAGTCCTGAGTATTTTCTTCAACTTGTTTTATTGTAGGCTTGAATTTACAAATCTCAATTACTTCTTTACCATTTTTACTTACTCTTTCTTGACATTGTCCTTTGTCACATGTCAGACCCCACCTCATGGCTCTTCTAGTATTATCAACTTTCTCAGAAGACATTAATTTTAGACATGAAAAATTCTGTTTACCCTTAACTGGTTTTAGAAATGGAATATCTTTGATATATTGATCCTGAAGATGTTTTGATGCAGTTACAGTAAAGGAGCTATCAAAATAACTAGAAACAGTAGCCCCAACAAGAGATTTTCCAGCTCCAGTGGGAGCACATAAAATAATTTTTTTATATCCAGATTTGAATTTCTCTTCAATTTCAGCTAGAATCTCTTTTTGGATTTCACGTGGAGAGAAATGCTCAGGGAATTTTTCTAAAAGTGACAGGGTAATTGCTCTATTTTCTTAATATTAAAAGCATGAAGGTTATTGTAATTTCAAAATTTTCATAATCTAGTTTAATATGTAGTGAAATTATCTCAGATCATGGAATTACTAGATGACAAAATGAGGGTTTGGATTGATAGTGCCAAATTTGTAAAGCCAGTTCCAGGAGTATATGTATTCTATAATAGAAGCAAAGAGGTAATATTCATTGGAGAAACAAAAAATCTGGAAGAGACATTTACAAAATATGTTGATAATGATTTTGAAGAAAATGAATGTAAACAAAAAACCCAATTCTATCAAAGAGAATTTACAGATAACCCAAAAGAACGCCAACTACAATTAATTGAAGAATTCAAAAATGAATCAGGTAAATTACCAACATGTAATTCTGAAATTGAATTAGAGACACTTTGAAAATCATCATTTAATTAAAGACCTGTTGAAAAATTAATCTAAAACCAATTTTTAGGAAAAAATCTTGAATTTTACACAAAAAGTAATTATTCAAGATATATGTAATTATACAATGCACCAATGTTACTACTGTGAACAATTATTTGATTCAAAAGAGCAGCTCTTTGAACATGTTGAAGTACATTCAGATATTGAGAGAAATAAGGAAATAACAGAAAGAAAGAAAAAAGAAAAAGAGAGTTAATTTTTTATAAAATTATTGTCAATTAAAAACACTAAAGAAAATTAGAGTAAAGGTTGAAAATTTCACATTTAGGAGTGGATATAATAATTCTGTTCTGAATTGATATGGACTGGGTTGAGACGTTATTAAAAAAATCATGTGATAAAACACTCACAAAAGGAGAAGTGCTTCATAGTCTTTTTCACATGATTGAAATAAATGAAGACACATTAAATCACATTCAAACAGACAAAAGAGATTTTGGTCCAGAACTTGAAGAATTAAAACAAACAGAGATTAGAGATTTAGATTTTCATTTAAAATACTATAGAAGTCTGGTTAATTACATTAATTCAATTCCAGAAAATAAAATTATTGGACGATAACCCTACAATATGTAAAAGAATCATAATTTTAATTTATCAAATATAGAGTCATAGTCAGATTGTTTTTCTAAATTTTGACCAAAATTTGTTTGTTCATCATATTCTTTACGTCGTTGAGATAAAATCACTTCAAGTCTTTGAACCTCGTCGGCAATCATTTTACCAGAATCTTCTCTTGCAAACTGCTTTCTTTGATCTTCATTTTTACCTCTTGTAGGAAATTGTTTTTCATAAAATTTATTCTTTAATTTTTCAAGATATTCACGTTTTATTAATTCAGCTAGATCAAAATGTCCTTGTTCATGTTTTAATAAATTATCAGTGGCTTGTGAAAGTCGAACCCATGATAAAACATGATGAAATTCAACAAAAAGTTGAATATTATCAATGAAAAATATAATTTGACTTTCTTTTTCATCAGAATTTACTGTCCATGTATAGCGATATTTAATTACACTATGAGAATCCTCAAATGCTGCAGGATTTGATTCTGCGTTAAAATCAGACCATCTAAGAAAAAAGTCATTTGACCAAACTAGATTATTATTTTCACTCATATTGAACCAGATTCATCGTGAGAATTAAATTCTTTTTCCATCACGACCACTGAGTTTTCCAGAAGATTGTGGTACATCAAATCCTAACCATGATTGGTTTTCATTTTCAAGTGATTCATGGTACTTTTGATGTTCAACTAATTCTACATCCTCCCAATTACCATCATGAAGAAAAGTACATTTTTCTAATCTATGATTAATTTGAGTGCCTTTACAGATTATGATCAAGTAATCTTTGATAGTTTTTGGAATTGAAAAATTTTTTGTTAATAAAAGGATGTTTGACGGCTAATGAATTCTAGGGTATGGTCAATTAAGGCAAACGTAGGAATGCCGTCAAACGGATGACTCGATTTAGGTAAGAATAGATAAACTATAACAAATTGTTTGTGCAAACTGAACAAACATTCATGCCTAAGATAATATTCTCAATGAAAATTAGGCCCAATTTTTCTGAAAAATCAAAACTGGATAATTTTTTTAACTCATTTTGATCAAATATCAAGACACGTTAAATTTTAAAAAAAAATTGAAAATGCAAAATATCAAAAAAATTGGAAGCAAGAGGATTGCGGGTCTGATATCTGGATGTAACTCCCAAAGAGTCGATGCAAAAAAGATGTCATACTTGCTTGCTTTCCAATTTCTAAACTATTAATTTTATTAACACAATTCCTTCTAAACTACTCTAAATCAGGCTCAAAAAAGTTTAGAATCTAAGAATTATTAATCTCGTTTACTGTTTTTTACAGATACATTTAGGGCGTTTTAGATGACACTTGTTACAATAATGTCTTTGTGTTCGAGTTACTGCCATAGTCAAACATTTCGAGTAAGTGGATAAAGGTTTACTGTTTGACTTTGATCCGAGAGTACGCACAGGTACGTAGTCTTGAGCCATTTTTTGTTAATTTTGATTAAAAAAGAGTTTAGAATCTAAAGCTTGTAACGTACCACTAAAACAATTTCAAATTAACCAAGTTTAGGAGAATAAACTATTTTTTTGATTTAGATTCTTTCTTATGTTTGCTGGTCTTTTATGGATTTTTTTAATTCTTCGTAAGATTCCAAGTATTGTTTTTTCATTAGATTTTCAGGCTTTGTTTTGTTGTTCTTGTTTTTTTGTGACCTAATCTTATTTTTTGATTTAGTCATGGTAAACAATACCCGTACATAGGATATATCAATTAGCATAACTTAGAAAAAAGCATAGTCAACTAGACTATTTTCTTTTTTCCATACCCCATTTAAGGGCGAATTCTTCTTTGGTAATTTTGATTAAAGATTTGCATTTTAGACATCTACGTGTTTTATTGGTCTTAGAATATCTCCAAAGATGAGCTTCACTTTTTTGATGACAGTTCATGTATTTCTAAATTCTGTGTTAACTTAAGCGTATTGGAGTTTAGAATCTACTTTTTCTAGTAAAAAAATAATAATCCAATCATCAATAAAGCTATTCCAATTGTTGCTATCAATATCACTTTTTTAGACATGAATTTTCTTTCTTATTCTATTATTTTAGAAATTCATTTGGAAGAATAGCCTCAATTAGGTATTAATTTTAGATGATGTTAGTCATTATTATGAATATGAAATTTTATGTAACTATGGGAATTTCAGTTGCAGCATTAGCTGTTGGATTTATTTTATTATTTGGATAATCACTATGTGATTTGAAAGTTAGGATTACAACCAAGTTGTATGATAATTTCATTGAATTGATCTATTAGTTGGTTTTGTTGATTAATCATTGTATTGACTTTTTCAGTTTGAGAATTTAGATTATCAAATGCTCTTTCTGCCTTTTTATAATCAGAAGGGGAAAGTGTTTTTCCTTCATAGTATTCGTATTGTTTATAATATTCATCATATTGTGATTGTTCTCTGGATATTTTGATATCAAGTGATTCAAGTTCTGCTCTAATTTCTTTTTCTTGTTGAACCAATATTTGCTGACCAACATAAAGTTCATCGAATCGGTCAGGAACTGCATATCCTTTAGTATCAAAAATTATTTCAGGTGATTGAGTAGAATACATCAAATGACCAATTTCACTAGTATGTCCAAGTTTTAGTGAATGGCCAATTTCGTGCATTAAAATATTGGTCACCATATTTTCATCATCTTGAACAAAATTACCATTACAATCCTCAACGCCAACAGAGATATCCAATACACAGTTACTTAGAATCCCAAATAATACAGAACTACATGTGGCCAGTCCAGTATGTGTTGAGGATGCATATGTTTGCCACCTAATCTCAATGTTAGAGTTTTCAGATTGTATAAATTCTAAATTAGGGTTGATTGATTCCCAGGTTTCTATTGCTTTTTTTAATGCATCAACAGGAATTTGTTTATCAGGTATTGAAGGTACATCTTCAAAAGAGTAATAGACTATTTCATTTTCACTTGATATAATTACGCTTGAAATTTGTTGAATTTTTTCAGGAATGGGAGACAATACAGTTGTTGGATTTTGAAAATCAAAGGGTAAAGAATCAGAATACCACATATAGCCAAATATTGCTACTACCACAATTATAACAAAAATTGCCTTCAATATTCAGATAAGAATTTATCAATAACTAAAACTTTCTATCAAAAAGACAAAACGTAGGCTGGATTGAATTTTTTGATTAGTTAAATCAATTTTTACATACTTTTTTAATTTTAAAAGTTATTCTCAAGATAAAATATTGCCATAGTATTGAAGGGATGTTGGTAATCTCAAAACGGCATTGATTACCAATTTATCTGTGGCCAGAATTAGCAAGGATTATTTTTTACTGATTTAAAAAAATAGAACAAGTTTTCAATAAATTAAATACATATTATCAATAACTAATTGAAAGAAAATGATGACAGAATGTCCTACTTGTAAGTTAGCAATGGAGTCTCATTCAACAACAGAATTAATGGAATGCTGTATGAAACAAGTAGGAGAAGAATTTGCAGAAGAAAAGAACGGGATTTGTCCTAATTGTAAACATGAAATCAAAAAACATTCTGACAAAGAACTTGCAGAATGTACACTAGAATTTCTCAAATCAGGAATTAATAATTAATTCAAGATAAAGATTAAACAGCAGATAGATAAGAAATAATCATTGAACCAAATAACAAAAAAATTAATAGAAAAATTTTCACCCATGTGGACTAATAAACAGGTATGGGAATTTGAACAGAAAAATGAAAATTTAAGATTTGATGTATTATATGCAGAACCAGAAAATTATAGTGTAAAATCATGGGATTCAAAATTAGCATATACGGATTCAGATATCAGAGATCTTACAGTTAGAACTTTTGATCATTTATCAGAAGGTAATGAATTATGGATTGCAAATAAAGGTCAAAGGAAAGTAGAGGAACAACACATACCATATCTCATGTCAGTGTTAGTAGATACTATGATTGATGAAGAGGTTTGTCTCGATTTTAGAATAGAAAATGATTTTTTGGTGATGTCAATAGATATCAAAGCAGATGTAATTGACTGTAAAGAATTCTTTGAGGAATTTTATCATTTAGCTACTGGTTTCAATTATGATACTGATACAGGAATTCCAGATGATGAGACAGAAGCTGAAATTTATCTAACAAGACTACAAGAAGAATTTGATGAAAAAATGAAAAATAATCTAGGAGACAAGTATTTGCCTGGAAATAATGATCCAGATACAATACATTCCAAATAATTTAGCTAAAATACTAGCAAATATTGAGAAAAACATTGTCAGAGAGAAAACCATTCAAGAGATTCAAAAGAAGAGAGCCTTCTTTGAGCATAGAGCAAAAAATTGAAAATTTTATTTTAAGAAATTCAAAGAGTGGTTTTTTTACCAAAGTTTCAACAATTCCATATAAATTTGAAATTTCAGAAAGCCGAACATGGGATATTGTAGGAGAATTTTTGTCCAATGGTTCACTAGAATCAATTCATGATGAATTTACAGGAGAAATGAAACTTTGTGAACCTGGAAAAATATATTCTATTATGGGTTTAGAAAGAAAAAGAAAAAGAGAAAAATTTAGTTCGTTTAAGAAAAAAAGAAAATAACAAAACTCTTAATTTTGTATAATTTACAAATAT
The DNA here is from genome assembly GCA_963667665.2 of Candidatus Nitrosopumilus sp. Taxonomy (GTDB): domain Archaea; phylum Thermoproteota; class Nitrososphaeria; order Nitrososphaerales; family Nitrosopumilaceae; genus Nitrosopumilus. Next base: position 500,550 of record OY763927.2, on the reverse strand, counting down.
ACTTGATGGGTGATGATGAGAATTTTCTTGTAGTGTCATCCAGTAATTAAACCAAAAAAGAAAAAAATAAAGGATTCAAAAAATGAAACAATGTAAATTATGTGGGAGTCCACTTGGAAAAGAACCAACTACAGAAGAATTAGACATGCATTGGAAAAAGCATCATAGTTGGCATTGGGAATCAAACAAGCAAAAAACACCTGAAGAAGCACTATTGAAAAAACAAGATTAAACGACGTCTTGGAGTAGTGATCGTTTATAGCATGCCTAGACCACTAAACGAAGGCGTCACAACTATGTAGGCCTCAAGATATAAAAGAAATTACCATAAATGTTCAAACATTTGTTTAATAAATAATTAAAAATAAAACTAATTTTTGGAATTTCAGTTAGCCCTAATTCTCTTTCTTATTTAGGTCAATACAAATAAAATTCGAAAGCATTAATTTGATAATTTTTTGATTAACAGTATGACATTTGAAATTGAATGGTATGGAAATTTTGGAATTTTATGGGCATATGAAAAAGAGAGATTTGTAGTTACAGCCGTATTTGAAGATAAAAATGAGGCTATTTCTATTGCTAAAAAAATAGAAGAGTGGAGTGAGAAATTCACAAGACTGACAATTATTGAAAAAAAGGATGATGAATATGCAATTTGTTGTTATCAAGATCCTCAAATATCAAAAAGTGAGAAAAACATTGGATTATTCAGAACCGGGATGAGGCAAAGTAGTGGATACGAACAAGTAAAACCTATGATTGAAGAAGGCCCACCATTATTACAAATTGCTTATGCAGCAGATATGATAGATGTGAGTACATATGAACAAATTTCTAGACTAGTCCCCATGAGAAAATGTAGAATCATTTATGAAAAAGATTTGAAGAAACAAGAATTTTTTTATGAAAAAACTGCAAATTTACTTGGTTAAAATTAGAAAATGGTGAGACTCATAAACTCATGGAAGTATGAATCATCACCATTTATGGTCGGGTACTAAAAATAATTCAAATTCAATATAAAGAATCACTACTGATTTGTTCATAGTATTGATACTGATAAATCGTTCACATTTGTTAAATAGAAAATTTGACAAACCAATACATGCAAAATAAAAATTATCAACCATCATGGGAAGAAGCAATTGGACTTTCTTGGCTCATTTCAGATGAATGAAATGTCAGATTTTACCTCTGAATGCAGTCCCAATTGCTGGTGTAAAGAAAAATCAAAAAACAGTAATGAATTACCTTAGATATTTCTAAGGTAATTATTTTTTAATTTATAATATTCATAAAGTAAATTTTTACAAGAATTGGAGATCCCTTAAGTAATATCTGATCATAGGTAATAAGATGGATTTTAGAAATCTCTTAAAGAAGATTATGGACTCAGATCCTAATATCAGACACAGTATAATTGCAGATAGTGATGGAAACATAATTGCCACAAATCATCGTCCAGAGATTGCAAACCATCTATCGCCAGAAGAAACTGCAGCATCACTAAAAAGAGCAGCAGTTGCATGGAAAGGAAGAAGCGAATTAGCTCCAAAAATTGGAAAGGGTCTGTATGCTATAGCAGCATTTGAAAAGATTACAAGAATGACTTTTCCTCTAGGGGATGACAATCTAATTTTTGTTAGTTTGGGTTCTGAACAAACACGAATGGAACTTCATGGAGGAGGTCAAAAACAAATTGTTGAACACATACTAAACATATTGAGCCGTGACCCAACTTTAGCATAACATATCGTGGGTTTCTAAAAATTGTCAATGATTGAGCACACAAAAGAATGCAAATACAGAAACAATAACGATATGCCACATACTAACTGTTATTGTAAATGCCACAAAATCATTATGGCAGAATCAACAAAAATGGAATCAACGACTTTTTGATTCTTTTTGTGGATCAAAATTTTCTATTATTTCATTCACATTATCAATGATTGTTTCCTTTATTTTCTCAAGCGTCATCCCAGATGTTGACATTAATTTCATTTGATCAAGTAAAGCAAAATGTACTCTTCCTTGAAGATAATCAACTATGCCAAGGCCCTTTTTTGGAAATTCTGTTACAAACAGATCATCATTGAGTGAATCATCAGATTTTTCAGTCATGGGGTGATTTCTGAAAAACTAGTTATTAAATTTCCAAATATTCATTAAACTCTATAAAAAACAAATTTCATGACAGAGTTTATTCACAAACCATATGATCGGATTTTTGTTCGTGACATGGTAAAACTAAGCCTTGATGATCTCATAGGTATGATGTCATCATTAGAAGCTAGTACAGCATATTGGGTTGACGGAGTTTTATTTGCAAGTTTTGCCATGAGTGAATCTGAAGAGTTGGCAAAAAAAGAGATGCAAAATGAGATGTATCTAGATAAGATAGTTTTTACAAAATATGAAAAATATACAAAAACTGTAAAATCATCAACTAATCTTGAGATTGCAGCATTAAGCATGCAGAAAAGTAAATTATATGTAGATTTGATTGCATGGCTTAAAACACAACCAGTATGGAATGAATAAAAAAAATTATTGATTCCAGGAAGAGTATCCGCCTTCTAGAGTAACTGCATCAAACCCTTCTTTAACTAGTTCATCGGCTGCAATATTTCCTCGATAACCTGTTCCACAGTATGTACAGATTTTTTTATCTCTTAGGTTTTCAATCTGTTTTTTCTTTGCATTTCGTATAACTAGTCCTAAAGGCATGGAAATAGAGTCATCAATTACTCCACCGTCTAGTTCATCAGTTTCTCTCACATCAATAATTACAAAATCACTTTTTTTGGATTTTAAATCATTTGTAGAAATTTTTTCTGCCATGAAATATACTATATGTTATCTAATTTATTTCTGTATGAGACAATATAGAGATATTTTTTATTTTAGATTAAGCAATGTATGACTAAAACCTGTCATAATACATTGATTATGAATTTGTTCCTCAGTTACATATCCACAGCTATAACAAAAGAATTGATTAGCTTGATTACAAATATCACATTTCTTCTTTACTTCTAATTCTTCACCACATATTCTGCATGAACTACTTTTCATGTAGAAATTTTGTGAATAATTGATTTAAACTGTATGAAAATTAGCATAAACTAATTAGCTTTATCTAATTTTTAATTAATTAAAAAAATAATTCTAGCCTCAAATTATTGAAAATAAATACAATGAAATACCAAGTAAATCAGTAAAAAAATATGGTAATTGGTTACATTATACCCATAGCATTAGTTTCTATTTTAGGAATCTCGGGCTATTTGGTATATCGTTTTCTACTTAATGATTTTTTGTGCAATAGATCAGTTAATGCCACTCTTAGAGAATTCAATATTAAAAAAACTCAATATCAAATCATAAAAGAATATCATGCTTTCAAAGGAAAAGAAATTTCAGAAAAAGAAATCTTATTTCTCCAAAAACGTTACAGACAACGTGAACCGGATCAATTTCTTTCAATGTATGATTCTATGAGAGACGGAACAGATACTGAGAAAAAGAATTAGTTTAAAATTTTAATTAAATTACTGAGTTGGTATTGCGATAAATGGTGTTCCACCTTCACCAACTACTAGGGGTAATTTTCCATCCCATTGTTGGGTTTTTAGCCATTCCAGATATTGTGGATTAGTTGATAGGGCTTGATTGATAATTTGAATAGCTTGGGCTTCACCGTTTGCTTGTGCAATGTTTGCTTGTGCAATACCTTCTGCTTGTGCTGCATGTTGTCTTGCCTCTACCTCAATTCTTTTAAGATCATTTTCTGCTTTGAATGCCTTTTGCTCTGCTTCTACTTTAGATTCAATGGCTGAAGCAAATAATGCTGAGAACTGAAAGTCAGTAATTGATACAATTTCTGTAACTATATCGAATTCATTAAGACGAGAACTGATATCTGCTTCAATGTCAGACTTTACTTGAGGTCTTTTTGTGATTAATTCTTCTGCGTTATAGTTTGCAGTGACTTGTTTTACAACTTCCTCTACAGTGGGGGTAATTATTCTATTTTCATAGTCTAATCCTACTGATTGATATAAAGTGTTAACAGAGTTTGCTGCTGGATGATAGTTTACTGTAATTTCAGTAGATACTGTCTGAAGGTCTTTTGATGCAGCTGATGTTGCTTTTACAAATTTCAATGTTCTAATTTCCATTTGGACTACAGAGTCTGCAAATGGCATTACAAAGTGTAGTCCTTCTGATAATGGTTGAACTGAAAGATCAACTGCATTCCAATGAAGTAAAACACCTCTGTGTCCTGCATCTACAATTTGTACTGCAGAAGCAGTCATTACTCCAATTATAATTAATACAACAATGCCAATCATAATTCCTTTGGCTGCGCCCATATTCACATTGATTTTTGGGGTTTCGTATCTTGACAAATTACAATATTTGTCATGTATTAGGGATAATTATACTATGGTATCCAGAGTATTCACACCTATCTTGCAGGTCTTTTGAATTCTGGTTTAATTTTACACTTTGATGCAGAAGAGTTTTGGTGTCTTTTATCTGATTTTTTCTTTTTTGATTTCTCAGTATCTACAACTTCAATTTTGAGAGCTTTTGCAGCATATGGTGAGGCTTTTTTGGTATTTTTAGTGTAAATGATGTTTGATGCAGAAGAGTTTTTGTATTTTTTATTTGATTTTTTCTTTTTTGATTTTGTAGTATCTTTAGGATTTTTTTGGGTCCATTTGATATTCTCAATATTAGATGAAGAAGATCTTTCAATTACATATTCTCCTAATGATTTACCCATTTCTCATCATTCTAAATAATGAACTTTAGTCTATTAATAGAGTTTAGAATTTTCGTTTAATTCCAACAATCATAATAGCAGGAATTCCAACATACATTCCAATATTTAGTAGAATCAATGAAATGCCATAACCTAACACTTCAAATTCTGAATTCATATCAATATAGTTTAGAATGGATAGAGATGAGACCATCGGAGTAATGGCTAATCTAACCATATCTTTGAAAATAAAATTTTCACGTTCATAGTCTGCTATAATTGGTGAAAATGAATAATAAAATTCGTTAAATGATTCAATAAATGATGTTCCTAATTCTGTTTGAAGTAATTTATTATCTCTGAGTTCTCGAAGTTGCTGTACTTGTGGAGCTAGCTCTGTCCCATATGTTGCAGTTGCAATTAGACATCCGCCACCAGGTGCAGCACTAAAACTTGAAAAACAATCACCATTGATTAGTACATCACCAAATTCTGCTACAGTTGTACCCTGAGATAATATTTTTTGATGCTGTATTGCAACAAGTCTCAAGTACCCATCATTTGTTAGTTTTTCAATTTTTGCACCAAAAACGCCTTGTCTTCCGAAAGATGATTCACATGCAAAAATGACACTCTTGTCACCTTGTCCACTAATTTCGGCATACTCAAAACTTGACGATTCCATTGCACCAGACCATTGAGTATCAGAAAATATCAAGAGTTTTGCTTTATCTTCAGGTATTTCTTTTGCTAGTTCTGCTTCTATTATTTTTTCTATTTGTTGTGGTTTTGTAATTGGTTGAGCAGATACTTGATTGAAAATCTTTGTTCCAGTTATAATTAATTCAGAGTTTGCTCTTTTGAATGGAATTGTAACTGTTCTATCATAAGATGTAGAAATTTCATCATAGGAGTTTAGTTTCAAGCCACTAACAAATATCTCAAAATTACTATCTACAGAACCAGTTTTAGCATCAATTAAATTTCTAGGTAAAGTTATGATTAATTCTCCACGTGCTCTAGCATCAAGTGTAATAATTAGCGATGTCGATTCAGGATCTATCTCAAAGCCTAAAATGGATCCTCCACGTATTTCATAAATTGGTTCTTTGAATTGTTGTGCAAAAGTAGGAGACACAAATGCTACAAACATTACAACAACCAACGTAATTATGATAATTTTTACATTCACTGATTGGGATTACTTCATAGGAGACAAATAAACCTAGAACAAAGATCAATCCAGTATTTTTTGATTTGAAAAAAAAGTCAGTCTCCTTATTTTGGAGACTCTGTTATGCATTAACTAGTTTATGTGAGCATTTGGGCTCTTCCAGCTAACACCGCGAGATATTCCTGACTCAATAAATGGACTAGAATTGTGTATGAGATAAAAAATCAGAATGAAAAATAATCACACTTTACTTAAAGAAATTTTTGTAATTTACGCCTAAAGAAACTGCGATCAAATTATGCTTGATTTTATTTTTTTCAAAGCGTTTTATAATTTGAGAATTTCAACAGATATGCTGATGATTATATCAAGGTGTTCTCTCTGATTCCTCTTAGTTATGATGAGTTTGCCGAATTATGAAGCACGATTAACTATGCAGAACTAGGCAGTTTTTCGCCTTGAACATCCACATTCTACATAAACTATTTTGAATTCACCATCTGTTTTGATATTATGGGACATTGGTCTTCTACATTGCTGACATTCTTCAAATCCATGATATTCATCAACTTTAATCATTTTATGATCCCATGATTTTTTAGATTCATTCCAAAATACAGAGTTAATTTCAGTGGGATTATCCATGTATGCTTTTAGAAAAAAATGAACTTTAAGCGTATTGGAAAAAAGTTTAGAAAATAAAAAAGAAAAAGATTGTGGCTTATGCTCTCATGTGTGAGATTATTGCCTTTGCAGTGTCATGAAGCGCTTTAGATACATTTGACATTGTTTGAAGGGTTTGTTGTTGTTTTTGCAATTGTCTCAATTTCAAATCCCATATCGCAATTAACTAAAACAAATGATATCCCCATATTCAATATACTAAATTTCATGTATTAAACGTAACTTAGTTTTTTAGAAAAAACTAACTTTAAACAAATTAAAAGAGTTTAAAATTACAATAAAATAACAAACATACAAGATGTCTTTCTTCAAGCATATTCCAATTAGTTTTCAGCAAGCAGAATTAATTGAAAAAGATGATTCACATTATTATCAAACTCCAAATGGTGAAATCTATCCGTCAATTACTACTATTTTACACAAAACTATGCCTGCAGAAAAACAGCAAAGCTTACAAAATTGGAAAGAACAAGAGGTTGCTACTCAATATATCACAGAAGAATCCTCAATTATAGGCACACAAACGCACAAATTAATTGAAAACCACCTAAATGAGGTTCCTCAAACAGACGAGGTTAGACTATTGTCAGTTGCCCATTTTAATAATCTAATTCCATATTTGCAGAAAATCAATGATATTCATGGAATTGAATTAAGACTATACAGTGATAAAATGAAACTGGCTGGAATGTCTGATTGTATTGGCAAATACGATGGAGAATTATCAATAATAGACTACAAAACAAAGAGAAGTAATCAGCAAGAAGAATGGATGACTGATCATTTTATTCAAGGTACGGCATATTCTGAAATGTTCAAAGAACTAACAGGAATTGAGATAAAACAAGTTGTGATTCTAGTAAGTAGTGAGAAAAACACAAGAATGGAGTTTATTAAAAAAACTGATGATTATAAAGAACTACTCACTCAACGTCTAAATCAATTTTATGAAATAATAGAGTAAAATCTCCAATATACTAGTATAATTTAATCAAATATCAAAATCCGAGATGTATTAATGTGAATCAAACTCAGAAATAATCATGAATGAGAGAAAATGTGATGAATGTGATGAAAAAGGATTTCAGGAGTATGAAGGTAAATTTCGTTGTGAAAAACATCACACAGAAACAAAACGTAAAGCCAATATTGAATTTGAAAAAAAAGAGAAACTCAAAAAGATTGTGATAATTATTGGAGCTATAATTGGTGTGATAATAGGTTCTGCAGTAATTTATCAATTCGTTGCAAATTTGTAAAAAAATAACGAATTAGGAAACGAGGATTAATTGGAAAACACTTTGAATTTTAGATGCTTCCATCTTTTTCCGTGTTTTCCTTTTTTCCTATCTTTCTGCATCTTCAAAGTTTTCCATTAGAATCCATATTTGAAGAACATGATCTAACCTTCAAATTCTGATGGATTTTCTTAACAGTTTGATAGATCCTCGTTATACCAAATAGGTAGAAATGAAATTTAAGCATATATCAAATAATCCAAATATTTGTTTATAATTTATGTTATATATGTATAAATATACATAATTTTGTTGATCTAGTTTATCATTGAATATGACATATTATTAATGAAGATTGAAGATTCCATAATATCCTATTGTCGTTTTACATGTCGATGCATACGGCAAGACAGAGTAAAGGACAACCCAAAAACTTCAATCTTTTGAATTTTATTGTATGAGAGAAATTTAGAATTTTAAATCACTAAAACATATTGATTTGCCAATATTTTCTTGATATCAGCAAGGTATTGTTTTCTAGTTGTACTAACCAAGTTCCATCGTTTTTGCATTTGTTTATCTAATATTTCATTAATTACAGTAATTTCTTTGCCTGATTCTAATTCTTGATTTGCAATATCCATAAGTTCTTGCAGTCTCAGTTTTTTTCTCCAAGTATGAATATGATCTACCATGTAATTTTTTCAGTATTAATGATCTTTAAAGTTCACTATCAAGTTGTTTGTGTTTAAAATCTAGTTATAAAAATTAAAAAAGAAAAAAATGGTTTTGTGTTTAGATTACTAACCTAAACTTCCCCAACCCATATCAAGCAATCTAGTTGAACTTGATTCTGTAACACAAGTTGCTGAGCCATCAGAAGTCCTCAACATAAGAACAAGTCCTTCTTTACATACAACATCTTGAGGATCAACTCCAGATTTCATCTGTTGTAGAGGTCTCATCACTGTTTCATCCATCATAGAATCATCATCCATAGTTTCACCTACTGTAGAATCATCATCCATAGTTTCACCTACTGTAGAATCATCATCCATAGTTTCACCTACTGTAGAATCATCATCCATAGTTTCACCTACTGTAGAATCATCATCCATAGTTTCACCTACTGTAGAATCATCATACATCATAACTTCTTCTTCAAGGTATATGATGTCTCCACCAGTTGCAGATGCAGTAACAGAATAACTGACAGTAAATGGATCAGTATTCATTGTATGAACTGCAAGTGCATTACCTGAAAACTTCCATGTTCCCATAGATGCTTCATTATCTACAAATGTCAATGCAAACTTTGTTTCACCATCTGGTGTCCAGATTGGTTGACCATTGTCTTCACCTTCAGCTAGAGGACCATGTAGTGCAACTAGTTGAATTGGTTCAGATGCAGAATACGTTAGTGTACCAGAGTAAACATTCTCACTTGGTGGCAATAATATTGCCAGCTGATGTGATTCATGTCCAACGCCAGGATCTACCATAGATTCCATAGTACCAGACATGACAGTTTCAGATGCTTCTTTTTGCATTGCAGTAACTGAATAACTGACAGTAAATGGATCAGTATTCATTGTATGAACTGCAAGTGCATTACCTGAAAACTTCCATGTTCCCATAGATGCTTCATTATCTACAAATGTCAATGCAAACTTTGTTTCACCATCTGGTGTCCAGATTGGTTGACCATTGTCTTCACCTTCAGCTAGAGGACCATGTAGTGCAACTAGTTGAATTGGTTCAGATGCAGAATACGTTAGTGTACCAGAGTAAACATTCTCACTTGGTGGCAATAATATTGCCAGCTGATGTGATTCATGTCCAACGCCAGGATCTACCATAGATTCCATAGTACCAGAAACTACTTTTGCTTCATGAGTAATTTCTGCAGATGTACTTGTTCCTACAAAGAAGAGTGTTATGCTTATTGTCATAATTGCTATAAGGGCTGTGATCGGTATTGATTTTGTCATTAAGATATTTAGATTAAAATCAAGCAATTAAGCATTGTTATTTCTGAGATTTTTTAACAGTTCGAGAATTGTTAATCTTGGATTTTTTATTGGGTTTTTTCATTGAAGGTTGATTAAAGTATTCTTTAACTTTTGATTTGAACATGTAATAGAGAAGTATACCATCAAAAGCAGCCATCCCAAGAAGAATCAGATTATTAATATTTTCAACAAGCAACACAACAAGTGGAATAGAAAAAATTGAATACACAATAGTTACAGGTCTGGCCCATTTTTTACCTTTAAACAAACCTATTCCAACTACAAAAACAAATACACCCAAAGAGATCTCAATTAGTGCAATAACAGATGTTTCAGTAATTATTTCCATCATTAAATCTATATCCAATATACCTGAAGAGTTCATCCTTACTTCAATGTCGCTTGCACTAGGTGAACCTGCAATTGCATTTAATCCAATAATAGTATCAATGGAGGACATTGTTGATGCATCTATACCGCCCATTCCTGGCAACATCATCATGTTTCCCATACCACCACCAATATCACCTAAGCTGCCCATTCCACTTGACATCACAAGAAAAATTACTGCTGAACCAAAAATTATTCCAAAAGTTGCCATAGAAATTCCTAAAAGCATGTGAAAAATACCAAATAGTCTCACTCCAGTTGGACGATATATTTTATTTTTAATTACAGTTGGTTTTTTTGGCGTTGGATTACTGATTTCATTTGCTACCTTTTCAACAAATTCTTCATAGTTTTCAATTACAACATTATTTGGTTTTTCTTCAGATTCATCAAGCTCAATGTCATTTGCTGCCTTTTCTCGTGCTTCAATAAGCTCATTGCCTTTACTTTTTAGAAACCCACATTGTGGACAAATATCACTAACAGCTAAAAGTCCCGCTCCACAGCGCACACATTCGTCAAGATGTATATCTTCCAATAGATTATTTTCAAATATATCATACTAGAATGCCTGTGTGTAATTTTGTGTAATTACCATTTTTTTAAGCCTAAATGTTACATTTGTTGAAGGATAAAAAACCTCGTTGAAACAAACCCAGCCACAACGAGAGTACACACACGAATTAGTACTTTCGTACATTAACTAAGTGAACTTGAAACATAAGAAGAGTGGAATTCTTCTGATATTTTCTAGTCCATTTTGGTCAATTATTGTAATGAATAATGAACATCGCAAAACAATACTATTCCATGAGGTAATGTCTTGGCAGTAATACTATGACCATCTTCTAGTCCTTTTCCACAAACATAGCATTCTAACTTACTAACTGATGATATTACATTCTGTGATTTTCTGAGAATCTGCGTATCTTGAATAATTGCCTGATTTGCCCCCTGCATGGTAATTATAGTATGATCAACTATGCTATAAAGGTACCGTACTATACCGTAACTTTTCCATGCCTACAAAATCAATCATTTTAGACAAAAACAGTGCCAGTGAAACCTACTATTCAATTTAAATAATAAACCACTAAAATTTTGTCTATGGGTGAACACATTTGGAGACTCTCAAGCAAAAGTAATACCCCTAGATTTATCTGAAAACCAATTTCAAATTTATAATAAAATTTCAAGAAACTATTCACATTCATTTCTCTTTGAATCATTAACTGGTCCTGAAGTTCTAGCTGAAACATCAGTTATGGGATTTGATCCAAAGATAATTCTTAAAGGGTATTCTGACAAAGTAGAAATTATTCAAGATGGAAAAATAGAAACCATACAAACCACAAACCCATTTGGAGAACTAAAAAAACTCTTGGGAAGATCAACTGATCAAAGTTATCGATATCTTGGGGGAGCAGTAGGTGTTGTCAATTATGATGCAATCAGACTAGTTGAAGATATTGCAGATACTCATAATTCACCACAACCGTTAATGGAGTTTGGAATTTATGATGATGGGATTCTATATGATAATTTACATAAGAAATTATTCTACTTTTATCATGATGAAAATAGATTTGATAATCTAAAGATGGGAAATGATACATTTGGGGATTTTCATTCATCAGAAGTAATACCAAACATGGATGAAGAAAAATTCTCAGGAATTGTAAACAAGGCAAAAAAATTAATCCATGATGGGGATATATTTCAGGTTGTTTTATCTAGAAAATTTGCATTTGAGAATAATGGAGACAATCTAACATTATACAAAACATTACGCAAGCTAAATCCATCACCCTACATGTATCATTTAAAACAAGGCTCTAAAACAATCATCGGGGCATCACCTGAAATGTTAGTTAGAATTACAGATGACAAAGTAGAAACTTTTCCAATTGCGGGAACTAGAAAAGTTACTGACAATGAGGAAAGAAACAAACAGTTAGCTGATGAATTACTCCATGATGAAAAAGAGTTAGCAGAGCACACAATGCTGGTGGATTTAGGGCGAAATGATATCGGTCGAGTATGTAAGTATGGAACAGTTCATCCAGAATCACTAATGCAAATAAAACGATTTAGTCATGTTCAGCATATAGTTACACATGTTGTAGGTAATTTGGCGCCTGAAAACGACATGTTTGATGCCTTCAAAGCTGTATTTCCAGCAGGTACAGTATCAGGAGCACCCAAAGTCCGAGCTATGCAAGTCATTGATGAATTAGAAACAGAAGCAAGAGGACCATATGCAGGAGCTGTTGGATATTTCTCATACAATGGATGCTGTGATTTTGCAATAGCAATTAGAAGCATCTTCATTGATGGAAATAAGGGATTTGTGCAATCTGGAGCAGGAATTGTTTCGGATTCTATTGCAGAATATGAATTCAAAGAAACAGAACACAAAGCAGGTGCAATGCTTCAAGCATTAAAGGAGGCAACAAAATGAAATTTCTAATCATTGATAATTACGATTCATTTGTGTATAACATTGCACAATACCTTGGAGAACTAGGAGTGGAATCAGATGTTATTAGAAATGACAAAATCACGTTAGATGAAATTAAAGAGAAAAATTATGATGCAATAATAATTTCTCCGGGTCCAGGAACTCCTGAAGAAGAAAAATACTTTGGAATATGCTCAGATGTGATTAGTAACATGGGACCAACTACACCAATTCTGGGAGTTTGTCTTGGACATCAAGGAATCATTCATGCATTTGGAGGCAAAGTTACAAACGCTGGATGTGTAAGACATGGAAAGACAAGTCCAGTTGATCATAATAATTCAGAGTTATTCAAAGATGTAAAGAATCCATTTAGAGCTACAAGATATCATAGTCTGGTAGGTGATAAAACAATAATCCCAGACATACTAGAAGTAACTGCTACTGCAGCTGACGATGGTGAAATCATGGCAATAAAACATAAAGAATATCTAATTGAAGGAGTGCAGTTTCATCCAGAATCAATAATGACTGAAGAGGGTAAAAAAATTCTAGGAAATTTCATTAGACAGGTGAAAGAAAAATGATTTCAGATTTAATTAAAAAATTACAAGAAAAGACAGATTTGACATATGATGAGATAAACAATGTAATGACAGACATTCTTTCGGGAAATACAGATATTCAAGAGAACTCTGATTTTCTATCCCATCTAGCAGAGAAAGGAGAAACAGATGATGAACTATTAGGAATGCTTGATAAAATGCAAGAGTTATCTCTAAAAATTGAGCCTAAAAATGCTGGAAGCATTATTGATATGTGTGGTACTGGGGGCGACAAGCTTCAAACCTTCAATGTATCAACTACTGCATCATTTGTAGTAGCTGCTGCTGGAGGAATAGTTGCAAAACATGGAAACCGTTCAAGTTCTGGAGTATCTGGAAGTGCAGATATTTTTGAGTATTTTGGATATGATCTAAATCAAGAACCATCACAAATTGTACAAACTCTAGAAAAACATAAAATTTGTTTTATGTTTGCACAAAAGTTTCATCCAGCAATGAAATATGTTAGTCCAGCTAGAAAACAACTAGCAAAAAGAACTGCATTCAATCTTTTAGGTCCATTATCAAATCCAGCTGGAGTTAAAAATCAACTAATTGGAGTATTTGCAATTGAATTCCTTGATAGATTACCTGCAATCCTAAAAAGAAAAGGTGGAGAAAATATAATGACTGTACGATCAGATGACGGAATGGATGAATTCTCTACTAGTGCAATTAATCGTGTATGTATTTTAAGAAAAGACAAAGTTTTGATGAATGCAATTGATCCCGAAGTTGTAGGATTGCACAAATCATCACTAAAAGATATTCAAATTAAAACAAAAGAAGAAGCAATCAAATCTTTTGTTGGAGTTCTAAATAACACTGCAAATCAGGCAATGATTGAAACCACAGCACTAAATGCAGCTGGTGGATTAATTATTGCAAACGTTATAAATAATTTTGAAGAAGGAGTAGAGCTTGCACTAAACACAATTAAAGATGGAAAAGCATTCAAGACTTTGGAGAACTTTGTGGCAGATACTGGAAATATTTCAAAATTAAAGGAGATAGTATGATGGCTGAAAATATTTTAAAAAGATTAGTTACTAATTCTCAAACAGCAATTGATGATGGAACATACGATATTGATACAAATCTGGAAAAATCAAATAAAGACCTAATTCAGATTATAAAGACTAATTCTCACCCAACACTTCTAACTGAGATAAAATTTGCATCACCATCCTTAGGAAAAATTAGAACTCTAACAGATCCTGCAAGCATAGCAAAACAAATGATTGCAGGAGGCTCAAAAGCATTATCAGTTCTTACTCAGCCAAATCTGTTTCATGGTTCTCCAGAATATTTCATGAAAGTAAGAGAAGCAGTTAATGTTCCATTATTGATGAAAGATATTATGATTGAAAATATTCAGATTGATGCGGCAGAAAAAATAGGTGCAGACTACATATTATTGATTCAGTCTTTGTTTGATCAAGGATTTCTCAAAAATATTGATGAATTTATTGAGTATGCCCATAAAAAAGAATTAAAAATTCTCCTTGAAGTTCATACAAAACAAGAATTTGAAAATGCATTAATGACAAAAGCTGATCTTATTGGAATTAACAACAGGAATTTGGACACGTTGGAAATTAATTTAAAAACTACTGAGACAGTTCTTGAAGGATATGAAAAATCAAGGCTAATATTATCAGAGAGTGGAATTGAAACTGCAGATGATATTCAATATTTAAAAAAGTGTGGTGCAGATGCTTTTCTAATAGGATCAAGTATTATGAAAAGCGATAATATCGAAGAGCAAGTCAGAAAATTGGTGAGTGCATATTGAAATATCCTAAGAATGGTCGATTTGGAGAATTTGGTGGAAAATATATTCCAGAAACACTAGTTCCGGCAATTGAAGAATTAGAAGAGAACTATCTTAAATTTAAAGATGATAAAAATTTCAAAAAAGAATTAGATTACTATCTCAAAGTGTATGCAGGAAGACCAACTCCATTATACTATGCTAAAAATTTGTCAGAAAAACTAGGTGGTGCTAAAATCTATCTAAAACGAGAAGATTTGCTACATGGGGGAGCACACAAAATCAACAATACACTAGGTCAAGCCCTTCTTGCAAAGAAGATGAAGAAGAAAAGAATCATTGCAGAAACAGGTGCAGGGCAGCACGGCGTAGCTACTGCAATGGCATGCGCTGCATTAGGAATGAGAGCCGAAGTATACATGGGGTATAAAGATACAATTCGTCAAAAGCTAAATGTATTTAGAATGGATTTGCTTGGTTGCAAAGTTTATCCAGTAAATTCTGGTTCAAAGACACTAAAAGATGCAATTAATGAAGCAATTCGTGATTGGATTACTAATGTAGAGACAACATACTATCTGTTAGGATCAGCAGTTGGTCCACATCCATATCCAGTAATGGTTAGAGATTTTCAAAGTGTAATTGGAAATGAAATTAAATCACAAATGAAAAAAATTAACAAAACACCAGATAGTGTGATAGCATGTGTTGGGGGAGGATCAAATGCAATTGGTACATTCTATCCTTTAGTAGATTCCAATGCAGAAATGATTGGAGTAGAGGCTGCAGGAAAAGGATTAAAATCAAAATTGCATTCAGCAACATTGTCAGCTGGAACTAAAGGAGTGTTACATGGTATGATGACATATTTACTTCAAGATGACGAGGGACAAATTACAGAGACTCATAGTATTTCAGCAGGACTTGACTATCCAGGTGTTGGACCAGAGCACTCATACTATAAAGACACTAAACGAATAAAATATCATTCAGCCACTGATTCGGAAGTAATTGATGCATTCCTAATGCTAACTAAAACTGAAGGAATTATTCCAGCACTTGAATCAGCTCATGCAATAGCTGAAGCAATCAAAGTGGCGCGAAAAGGAAAGAAATCAGAATCAATAGTTGTAACACTTTCTGGAAGAGGAGACAAAGATGTTGAAGAAGTACAAAATTATTTAAAGAGAAATGTCAAGGATTAAAGAAAAATTTGCCGAATTGGAGGCTAAAAATCAGAAAGCCCTGATCTCATACCTCATGGTAGGATTCCCAAATGAAAAAGCAACTATTTCAGCTGTAAGAGGACTAGTAAAAGGAGGAGCAGACATTATAGAATTAGGTTTTCCATTTTCAGATCCGATAGCTGATGGACCAGTAATTCAAAATGCAAGTACAATCTCACTCAAAAAAGGTACAAAAATTAACAAGTTTTTCAACATTGTAAAAAAAATTAGAAAAGAGACAGATATCCCGCTAGTACTAATGACTTACACCAACATCTTGTATAATATGGGATATGCAAAATTTATTTCAAAAGCAAGGAAAGCTGGAATAGATGGATTCATTCTTCCGGATATGTCAATTGAAGAATCAAAAGAATATATCAAATCTGCCAAAAATAATGCAGATACAATTTTTTTAGTGTCTCCAAATACTAACAAGACAAGAATACAAAAGATTTCAAAAATATCAACAGGATTCTTGTATCTTGTTGCAGTTTATGGTACAACTGGAGTTAAAACAGGAATTAAAAATTATACAATAAAAGCAATCAAAGATATTAAAAAACAAACCAATGGGAAAATTCCTGTCGGTGTAGGATTTGGAATTTCAACTCCCAATGATGTAAAAAAGTACATCAAAGTAGGAGCAGATGCAGTAATTGTAGGTAGTGCATATTTGAAATTAATTGAAAAAACTCCACAAAACAAACTAGAAACTAAAATTGCAACATTTACAAAAAGTCTAAAGAAACAAACAATTCTTTAGAATATACTAACCAACGTCATAGAATGGGGTCATGCATAATAACTGCCATGGAGGGGAAGTTCTATTTCAGGGATGACCACCATACTAGAGGTTCTCATAATACAAAACACAATGAAAAATAAAATAATATCGTCAAAAATCTCTAAAACCTGTTAAAAATACACAAGATTTTTTTACATTTGTAAAGATCGCGATAATCTAAATTAATGAAAATCTAAAATGTAAAGAATTTGAATAGTCTATTGGTCCTCAATTTCAAGCAATAACAGACAAAACATACAAAAGACAGATACTTGTTTCATTAATGTGCAGGCGAAGTATATTTTTGTCACAGGTGGTGTGATGTCTGGCCTTGGAAAAGGTGTAACAACTTCCTCGATTGCAAAATTATTACAATTATCTGATCAAAAAGTCTCTTGCGTCAAAATAGATCCTTATCTGAACTTTGATGCAGGAACTATGAATCCAATTGCACATGGTGAAGTCTTTGTAACAGAAGATGGAGGGGAATGTGACATGGATATTGGAAACTATGAAAGATTCCTAAACCAAGATATTCCAAAAAGCCACAACATTACAACTGCTCAAGTATATTCTTCAGTAATTGAAGCAGAAAGAAAGGGAGAATATCTTGGAGCATGTGTTCAGATAATTCCACATGTTACTGATGAGATTAAAAAAAGAATTAGAAAGATTTCAGACGATGAAAAACTAGATTTTTTGATAGTAGAATGTGGAGGAACAGTTGGAGATATAGAATCATTGCCATTTTTAGAGGCACTCAGGCAGATAAGAGTAGAAGAAGGGCCACAAGGGGTAATCTTTGTTCATGTAACATTAGCACCATCACTTGATGTAGTTGGAGAGCAAAAGACTAAACCAACTCAACATAGCGTCCAAGAACTAAGAAGAATAGGAATACAACCAGACTTTTTGGCAGTTAGATGTACATTGCCATTAGAAGAAAAAACAAAGAAAAAAATTGGAATGTTTACAAATGTTTCAACAAAAGACGTTTTATCATGTCACGATGCAAAATCAATTTTTGAAGTTCCACAAATTCTGTATGATCAAGGAATAATGGATTCAATATTTACAAAGTTTGGAAAAGTTGGAATGGTAAATGCTTCAGCTAATTGGGATAAATGGAATGAGATTGCAAATAACATGATTAATCACGAAGATCAAAAAGTAAAGATTGCAATGGTTGGAAAATATGTTACACTGACTGATAGTTATGTAAGTGTAAATCACGCATTAAAACACGCAGGTGCACAAATAGGAAAATCAATAGATGTTGACTGGATAGATTCTGAATCAATAACAGACTATAGTAAACTATCAAACTATGATGGAATTTTAGTCCCGGGAGGATTTGGTACTAGAGGTTCTGAAGGAATTATTCAAACTGCAAATTATGCACGTGAGAAAAATATACCATATCTTGGAATATGTTTTGGGTTTCAGTTAGCAGCAATTGCATTTGGAAGAAATGTTTTGAATTTAGACGATGCAAATTCAGCTGAGATTAAAGCTGATGTAAAAAATCCTGTGGTAGATTTACTTCCAGAACAAAAGGATGTTTCAGATATGGGTGGTTCGCTCAGATTAGGTGCAAATCAAATAACAATAAAAGAGAATACAAATGCACAAAAAATTTACAACTCAATAACTATCAGTAAACGCCATAGACATAGATATGAAATCAACAAAGAGTATATTCCTGAATTTGAAAAAAATGGATTGATATTTTCAGCTGAAAGTGATGGAGGAAAAAGAATGGAAATGCTTGAAATCCCATCACACAAATTCTATCTAGGAGTTCAATTTCACCCAGAATTTAACAGTAGACCAGGATTTCCTGAAGAATCATTTACTGCATTTATCAAAGCAGCCTCAGAAAAGTAATCATTTCAGATGACAAAAATCCCAAAAATGGAACTTTGGGCGTTCGTCTAAATAAGATACAATTTAGTCCATGGACAACAGGAAGAAAAATTGGCAAAATGTAATGAGTGTAATAGTGAATTTGAGACAGGAATTAAAGATTTTTGCTCTGAGAAATGTTTTAAAAAAAATATTCAAAAAAGAATTAACGAAATAACAGAAAATGACACATCACATACAAATAAAATTATCAAGAACAGTTCTTAAAAAAAAATTATTTTATTTTTGATATTTCATAGATTTTTTGTCTAGCATCTCTAATAGAGACTTTCTTTTTGACATAACCCTTTTTCAATAGATGACTTAATGCCAATCTAACAGTTCTAGCAGGAAGTAATGTTTTATTTACAAGATCTTTTTGTGTTAATGCTCCTTCATACTCTAATGTTTTTAAAAGTAATTTAGAGCTTGGAGGCATACTAAGTAATTCTTCAGCGAGATGCACTTTTTTTGCAAGAGCAGAAATTGCAGTAAAATCTTTTTTGAGTCGTATAATTTTAGCGGAGGGAAGAAATTTAGTGCATTCAACAATTTTGTTTACCTTGTATCTTTCCAAACCATCAAGAACAACTTCACAATGTAATCTTGCATAGATATCATCAATCTCAATTGTGCTTTCATTGGATACAATAATTGGTCTACGAGTAACATCAAGTGAATTTACAGAAATTATTTCAAATACTGCTGAATCTTGAAACAAAACAGGCCCACCAGCAGACATGGAATATGCAGATGACCCAATTGGGGTAGATATGATTATTCCATCACTGTTATCGTGCCAAACTTCTTCACCATTAACTCGTAATGTGTGTTCCATCAGTATAGCACTCTTTGAGGAAAATACAGCAACATCATTAAGAACAGGATAGACATTTTTTTTATCAATTTTTACACCAAGTCTAGGAACTTCTTCAATAGTGTATTTTTGTTTTTTTAAGATATTAACATATGAAGAGAATTCTCGAAGATCAATTTGAGCTAAAAATCCACTAGCCTCACCTTCACTAATTCCCAATACAGGTGAAACAGTATCAATAGTTCTATGAAAATAATTTCTAACTCCCTTATCTCCTCCTAAAACAATAATACAATCAGCTTGTGTACCATTTGATTTTGTAATTGTGAAGGTTTTGATTCCAGATTCCTCTAGAATTTTTTTAATTGTCTTTGCTGCAGTTCCTGTCGTTTCAGAACCATAAATTCCTATTTGCACAGATGAAACAAACTATTCAGTACAATAAAAAAATAACGTATTACAAATCTCTGAATTTTAACAAATTGTAAAAATAAGAAGCATTTGTCTGAATAACACCCTTTTTAGGAATTTTTTGCAAGCCTACATTCTTTGATTCAAGTGCAGCTTGTGCTGCACCACCGGCAAAACAAAGTGCCCATAAAAAGTCCTTTTCTTTAAGCATAGTACAACAAAACGCTGAACAAAAAATATCTCCAATTCCCGTGGTATCATAAATTTGCTTATTTGGAAGAGTAATAGAATAAATTTTGTCTTTTACCAAAAGTGATACATCAGTTTTATTTGTCAGTAATACGTATTCAATTCCCTTTTTCTGCAATGCCAACATTATTTCATCATTAGTGCCATTAACAATGTGTTGTGCTTCTTCAGGGTTTACCTTTATTGCATTAACATTTGATAAATCAAGATTAGTATTTTCTAAAATAATATTATTTTGAGAATCTTTTTTTCTCATAAAACCCTGAGGGTCAACTAAAAGAAAATTAGAATTGCTTTTGATTTTTTTCAAAGTATCATTAGAAATTTCATGATATATGGGACTTACAATATGTCCATCAGCATCAACACTAGAATAATCTATTGGATCACATTCATTTTCAAGTGTAAGAATTCTATCAGAACCATTTACAGAAATAGCAAATTTAGTAGTTTTTTTTTCTGATTCAGCATTTATAAAATTTATTTTATTTTCAGTGAGATATTGTTTTGGAAAATCAGGTCCAAATTTTGTAAATAAATCTACATCGAATTTGAACTGTCTCGCAGTAATACCACAATAACAGGCAGAACCACCAATTTGTTCATAATTATGATTATCAATTGTTATAGTATCAATTGCACAATGAGCAAAAACTGCTAATTTCATTTCTCTTTGTTCTAAATATAACAGATTTAGTTTTTTGCATTGTTTTTATCATAACAATATTTACAAATTATTTCTTCTTTTGAAATTACTAGTTCAACACCAGATCTAAGACAAATATGACATAACCCAATCATCAGATATCAAAATCAAATGCTTTAATCTAAGATTAAAACCTGAAGAAGATTTTATTCATGTGTATGAGAGAATTTGGGTATGACTAGTATCATTTCTAAAGCATTCTGCTAGTCTGAATTGTAGATTCTCTAAATAGTAATCAATTGAACAACAATCATTTTTTCCAAAATTAAATGATTTAGAGCAGTTTTACAGAACTTCATACCAATGCCTCTATTGATACTATTTGTTCTTTATCACTAAAGCATCGTTTATTTTCCATACATGAATCACATACTAACCATAAAGGATTGTAGTTACTACCTTTAGCAGAATAATATTTAACTTGATATTTTGGATCGTGTCTAGTATCACATACGTCCATTATGACAACTCCCTTGTTTGTTGTTTGATCTTCATGACAACATCATTTGTCATTTTGATTAGGTGTTCAATCTCTAGATCAATAAGATGTTCTCGGCCTTCATCAATGGAATGTTGAGCCAAAAAAGAGACCTCTTGTTGTAGACATTGGAGGACTAAAACTTGACTATTCAATATAGAGTCTCTCCTTTTTCCCAAGATAGGTCAAATAGGGAAGTCATCATATCTACTAGTGTTTCAGAGTCTGACCACCATGCAAAAGTCTGTCTTGAGTGATGTGTCGCATTGCACATAAAGATGAGAACCTCTTTTGCGTCATTTACAATGAAACACTTGTTTTCAGTATTTGATGGAATTGCTTTAATTTTATTTGAATTTAGTTCAGATAGAAATTCGGGGGTATTGTTTAATGGTGAAACTATCATTTTGAGATTTGTTGGAGAACCATCAACCCAATCAAATACTTCTGAATGGTACATTCTCTGCAAATCTGAAATGCTTCCATAAACTCTGAAATCTTCAGTGCTAGAATGTATCATATCCTTGATTTTATTTATAATTGGACCAGTCCCATGTAACAACTGCATTTTCTCAGATTTTGATTCATCAGTTTCTACGGCAAAAAATGGAACCTGGTTCCACATTTCACTAAGAGATGATTCCTTTGTAGCTAGATTGTCAATCCTTTCTTGCTCTTGTTTTACCAGTGTAGAAATTGCCTCTTTCATATCCTTGGCAGTGTATTTGGTTGGATGTGCCAGTTCTGCCAAAACCAAACCAATGTTTTGAAGTGAATTGACTAGATGGTAGGTCTCAGTTCTAGGCAATTGTAATGCTTTTGCTATCTCAGATGCTGTCTTCGATCCATACTTTCCAAGATAGATGAATACCTTTGCCTGACTTTTGGTAAGACCAAAATTGATTAATTCATTTCTAATTTTGGTTCTGTTGCATCTTAGTGATATAGATTTATTCCGAATCCTTGCTTAGACTGGCATTTTGAATGATAGTTTTCCAACGATTCTTACCATCAACTTCTATCATTGAAGCCTGTGCAGGAGTCTTACCTTTCAATGCTCCATGCTTTTTTGTGAAATTATAGTAAACTCTCATTCCATCAAGTATGCCTGTATCCATTCTTTTAAGACCTCTAAAGACTTTCTCTCTGTCTCTTATCTCACCGTTTAGGCGTTCCATCTTGTTGTTGTTTATATCTCCTTTGAGATGAATATGTCTAACGTGGTTTGTTTTTGGTCCAAATACTTTCTTGGATGATTTCTTGTATGCTGATAGTCCGTCAGTAATGAAATTTCTAGGATTCTTACCAGCTTGGAGTTTTGTTAATTGTAGTAAATTATCTGCATTGTGATGAAACTTGTTATCTGCAATATCACTAGATAACCAATATCTCGTATCATCATCCATTGAAGCAAATAGATAGTTTTGTTTGCCATTAATTTTAATCCATACCTCATCAGCCCTGAACCAATCACCAACTCTTGGAACAATACCGTTTAGATACTTTGCAGTCATTTTGGAATATTTGTCAACCCAGCGATAAACAGTAGATTCATTGACATCAGTTCCCATCATCTCATAATGGTTTGAAATATCCCTTACACTCATTCCTGAATAGTACATTTGTAATGCTCCACAGATAGTGTTCTCATCAAATTGTTTCTTTTCAAATCCAAAGTTTGTAGTAAATCTTTTCTTACAGTCCTGACACTTGAACATCTGCAAAGTAGAGTTTTTGTTTTTCTTTAGTCCAGCCTTTACAATATTGCCTGAATCACAGAACTTGCATACCTTGATTAGTGATCTCTCAATAATTCTAAATGTCTGTTTTTGACCCTCGTTATTCCTGATTAATTCAAGTGCTGTCTTGATGTGTTTGCAGTCTGATTTTCTAGTAGTGTGATCTGGACACACAGATTAATCCGTTTTCAGTTCTTGAAATGATGTATGATTTTGACAAGTCAGTCTGGGAACTAATCTTGATTTTGTTGTTTCCGATAAACTTTGCATAATCTGGCAATTCCATAATTTGTTTGGCTCTTTGTTGTCTTGCGTTCATAGAGACACCTCAAAAATTATAAAGTGGGAGATGAAAGAATACTCAGAGCCTATCAAACACATCATTGGCACTCCCATGCCTTTGATTTTATTTTTCATCATTGCATTTTTCATATTATACTATACTTTTTACCTACATATATACTATACTTTTTAACTATATGTAGTAAATAATTATATAGTATTAAATTTATAGAATTTGTATGAATATGAAAGTAGATGGGGCATACTGGAGACATGAATGTAATCGTTGTAATGCAATTTGGTATAGTAGAAACGAATCTCCCAAGAATTGCAATAATAAAAAATGTAATTCTCCGTATTGGAATAAGGAGAGAATAAGATGACAGAAACGGTTCTTTATGTCATAGGACAGACAGACCACAATCCATAGACAGTAATGCTAAAGGTGGTCGTTTTTGACCATCAAAAACAGAACTGTCTTCATTGCAGACAACTTACACGTAATGAGAGGTATGTCCGATGATTCAGTTGACCTGATATATCTTGATCCTCCATTTAACAAAAATAAGAACTTCTCAGCACCAATTGGCTCAAAAGCTGCAGGTGTCGAGTTCAAGGATACATGGAGTTTAAGTGATGTCGACATAGCTTGGTGGGGTGAGATTGCCAACAGAAACGAGGCATTATACATAGTATTGGATGCCATCAACAAGATAGCAGGTGAAGACCTTATGTCATATTCAATTTACATGGCAATCAGACTGTTAGAAATGCATAGGATACTGAAAAATACGGGAAGTTTGTATCTTCATTGTGATCCCACTGCAAGTCATTATCTGAAAATCGTTCTGGATGCAATATGAGTCAAATAATTTCAGAAATGAAATCATCTGGCAGAAAGCATCAGGTCGTGCAAAGGGTAGTCAGTATGACCCCAAGACATTTGGCTCCGATCATGACGTGATATTGTTTTACACAAAACAAAAAGAGTATTGTTTTAATGGCACGTATGTTGACCTTACAGAAAATGAGTTTAAGAAAAAATTCCCACACGAATACAAACAAGGGCATTATAATACGGATGTACCGATATTCTGTGCCCCTGCAATGGGTGCCAGACCCAATCTTTGTTATGAGTATAAAGGCGTTAAGAACCCACACTCTTCAGGATGGCGTATATCATTAGAACGCCTAAAGGAAATGGATTCTAATAATGAGATAATATGGCGTGATGGTAAGACACCACTAAGAAAATCATATGCCCAAAAATACAAGGGAAAACCAATAGGTGATACATGGATTGATATTCCAAACATAACATCTGGGAAAGAAAAAATAGGATATCCTACACAGAAACCACTTCGACTTCTTGAAAGAATCATCAAAGCTTCATCAGATGAGGGGGATGTCATACTTGATCCTTTTTGTGGATGTGCAACAACTTGTATCGAATCTGAAAAACTTGACCGCAAATGGATAGGAATTGACATATCTGAAACTGCATTAAACCTGATTAAAAGAAGACTACATGATGAGTATCTGCTTGACTAGTACACAAAAAAAGAGGCTCAACTGATATCGCTTACAGAAGCACCAGTATTGCAAGAAACACAGTCAAAGAACATCAAGGATATGTTATACGGTAAACAGCACGGGCATTGTGCTGGATGTGATGTTCACTTTCCATATAGGAATTTGACAATAGACCACATCATACCTACCTCAAAGGGTGGAGCAGATATTGATGAGAACAAACAGCTTTTGTGTGTCCTGCAATTCCATGAAGGGAAACAGGATGACGACAACAGAACTAAAGGCAAAACTGACCAAAATAGGAATCATATCCTAATACCACTTGACAACGTTACAGAACCGAATCTAGCACCCAATAAGCCAATCCTCAGAAGATCCATATTTCATATCACTAAGATGCAACAGAACCCACGCTAGATATCACAGTGATTCCATAGAGAAAATAATTCTAAGGAATCACAACATTAATTTTATTTTTGAAATCTACTAAAATTATTCATCAAATTTAGATTTTTATGAATTAGGTTAAGATTTTTTTTAGAGATTTTGTTGGATGAATTTTTGGGTCTCTACAATTTTTGAATATTTACTTTCAGAAATAATTTTAGAAGAATGCATCTCATCCAGTTTTGCCAGAGTTTGCACTGAAAGATATACTGAGAGTTTCAGATCATACCCATCTTCATATTTTTTCTGAGGTGTCTCTACAATCTTTTCAATAATTCTTTCTACGATTTTTTCTACAGGTTTCTCTTCAACAATAGGAGATCTCTTGAATTTTTTAGCAGCAACAAATCCAATAACCAAAATAGGTATCACAATTACTCCAATTAGAAGAGAATAATTTTTCTCAACTTTTGCAGAAACTGTTACTGGACCATCAACAAATACTAGGGCAGTGTTTCCATCATAAATTATATCAGCACCCTCCCATTCAGATATAGTATTTAGAATCAGACCATCTCCACCTACATCAACTCCAATTGGAACAGTAACTCCCTGCTCATACCATCCACTTCCAGTAGTTACCCCAGAATCAGATAGAACGTTAAGTTTGTACTTATATGTATTAAAGAAATCCACTTGATGATATTCAGTCATTACAATAGGTGGAGTAGTAAATGATGTAGAATCATCTTCAATATTCCAAAACTCTGCTTTGTCAAGCGACCGTCCAGTAATTTCTTGTCGTACTTTGTTGTTTTCAATTTCAGTTATTTTTTGTACATTAATTGATACTTCAGTTCCTACATCAAACCAGTTATCCTGGGTTGGAGAAGAAGGAAGATATGAAAAATCATTTGTCCCATCTACACTTAGAGCATATTGTAAAACAGCTGAAAACATTACAGTATGAGAGGAATCAGTTGGAATGCTTAATGTAAAATCGCCTCTGGAATCTCTAGATATTTTTACTGTTTCACCATCCATAGTATAAGACACAAGATTATACCTGCTTGTTTCATCTCGAACCCAAGAATAGCTTTGAATCAGATTAAAAAAATTTCCTGCAACAAGTGGTACTTCATGTGATGGAAGAATACTATCTTCAAAACTTAGTTTAAGGGTATTCTGATTAGATTGTGCAAAAGCCAAATCTTCATCAAAAAGACTTACAAAGACAAATCCCGACAAAACTAGTCCAAAGATTATCAAAAACTTTATGATTCTGAAACCACCAGTGTTTCAAGAGAAGAGTATTTTGAATCTAATTTCTCATTAATTTGATTAAGAGATTTTGTATAATCACTGTTTAGAGTTTCATATTGTCCACGAGGAATCAAGTCAACGTCGTAATCTGAATGCAGTTTTTTGAGTGATTGCTCATATCCATATTTTTTGGCCAAGAGGATTTTGGCAATTCAAATACATCCCCGATTGGTTGTGAGGACTCACCTCTAAAACTATCAATCTCTTTAATTTTTTGGAATCTATATGCAGTCAAAATGTATCGGACATCATTTGGAGCATATTTTAATTTCTCAGCTAGCCCACATTTTAGGAGGGATTTTTCTATTGTAAGTCGAACTAGGTCTTGCTTTGATTTGTCACTTTGTCCAGTTGTCTTTTGTGCAATTTCAGAGAGTTTTACAGGACTCATCTTTTCAGCAGTCAACTCTGCCATTGCAAAAAGGATTTTCTGAGTTAGTAATTTTTTTGAGCTTTCTTCAAGATATTTGAAGCAGTTCTCTTTAAGATCTTTGACTTTTAGAATTCGAGCAATTAGATCCTCTTCACTTAGCAACTATAATCACCATTTCTCTTTACAACTAACTCAAAAGGGAATAGAATATTATTTTTGATTAAATCTTGATATTTTTTGGGTGATTTTAACTCATTTCAGGTTCAAATGAATATTTTAGAAAATACTCAAGAATATAAGTAGGCAAATGGGTTTTATGATAATGCCACTAAAACGTGCAAGTAGAGGTCGTACTAAAGGAGGAAAAGGATCATCAGGAACTGTTCAGTGCACAAACTGTGGACAAACAGTTCCAAAAGACAAGGCAAAAAAAGTCACAGGTAGAATAAATCTAGTAGAGCATACATTAGCAAAAGAGCTACGAGCACAAGGTGCATACATTGCTTCAGCAACAGTTTTGAAAACGTATTGTATTTCATGTGCAATTCACTTTAAGATTCTCAAAATTAGATCAGCAGACAGTAGAAGAAAACGCGAAAAACTTCGATAGTATTATTCTTTAATGTTTTTTGCAGTTACTGCCATTCTTTGAATTAGAGTAATTCCAGCAATTACTACCACAATTATTACTGCATATTCCATGAAACCAATTATTCCAATTATAGCAATTACCAAAAGCCTTTCAGCTCTTTCACCAATACCCACCCCTTGAAGTTTAATGTTAAGGGCATCAGACTTTGCTCTTGCATAACTAACTAGAAGTGATAAAGTAATTGCAAGTAATACAAGATAAGGTTCTGCATATCCACCAACTAAAATTCCTAAAAATATTGCAACTTCAGCAATTTTATCAGACATAGAGTCAAAATAAGATCCTTTTTTTGAGGTCTTTCCAGTAACTTTTGCTACTTGGCCATCTACCATATCAAAAAATCCAGAAACAAGTAACAATATTCCTCCAATTATCAATCCAAATTCTATTCCCATACCATACACTATTGCTGAAATCAATGCAAATGCAAGACCAACACAAGTCCAAAAATTAGGAGACAGACCTGTTGATGCAAATCCCTTTCCAATCTTTTCAAGTGCTGGAGCGAGTGATTCTCGGAGATTATTTAACACGAGATAACCCCAACAATACTAGCTAATAAAGTGAACAGAAATAAAACACAGATAATTTAGAAAATCAGCCTCATCATTAAATTGGACTGAAATCAACGGAAGAAATTGTTATCTATTTTGAGATAAATTCATGGCAACCATAGTAGACATTATCTTGGCTGCAAGAGATGCAGTTGAGCCATTATCATGATATGGATTTAGTTCCATAATATCCACACCAATAATTTTTGCATTCTCAAAAGAATGAATCATATCAAATAATTCTCGAGAAGAAATACCTACAGCTTCTGGGTTTCCCACACCTGGTGCAAACGCAGGATCCAGTACATCAAGATCAAAACTAGAATAAATTGTATCAAAAGTAGACACATGATCTTTTAATAATTGAGGTCCTTTTCCTTCTCTGATTTCTTTATCAGAAATTGTTTTGATATTGTTTTCTTTTAGAAATTCTAATTCTTCACCGATAAATGCCCTAGCTCCAACATGTAAAATATTTTCAGCACCTCTTTCTTCAACAATCCTTCGAAGATAAGATGCATGACTTAATTTTGTGTCTGCAAATTCATCTCGTAAATCATAATGAGCATCAAACACAACATAGCCTGTTTCTTTTGGAAAACTAGTATAGGCACCATACGTAATTGAGTGCTCACCACCCAAAATGAATAGTTGTCTTTGTTTTGCTACAAGCTCAATAGTAATTTTTTTTACCATATCAATCATTTCAGATGCAACTACCGTATGACGAGTATTTCCCAAATCTTCAATGTTGACTGCTTCTAAATCTATTTGGAATTCAGGATGAAAAACTTCAATGTTATTAAATGAATCACGAATTGCATCAGGTCCAAATCTGCAACCAGGTTTGTAAGAATGCGTTGCATCAAAAGGAACACCAAACACAGTTGCTACAGGCTCAGAACCCTCATCAGAACCAGTAATCAACGGATTTCTGTTCATGTACAAATCAATAAAGCTCATTTCCACTACACCATTAATTGTGGTCTCTTTGAGAGATGTTTTGGTAAATTCAAACCAATGAATGGTTTTCCTTTAATTTGCTCGTTTATTTCATTTAAGAAATTATCAAAGGATAGTTCTTTAACATCACCTGTTTTTCTATCACGAATACTTAGATTTGTAGAATTTACTTCTTTTTCACCAATTACCAAAATGTATCGTATCCATTCCTTTTCTGCTTCACGTATTCTTTTTCCAATGCTTTCATTTCTATCATCAATATCCACACGAATATTATTACTTGAAATTTTATCAGCCAAAGTTTCAGCAAAGCCATTAAATTCTTCTTTTAATGGAATTACTCTAACTTGTGTTGGGGCTAACCATAATGGGAATTGTGGTTTTTTTCCTTCTTTGATATCTTTTGCTGCTTTTTCTAACAAGGCATAAATTATTCTCTCAATTGCACCACTAGGTGAATTATGCAAGATTATAGGATGTTGTTTGTTGTTATTCTCATCAACAAATTCAATTCCATATCTATTTGCATTTTCCACATCAATTTGGTCTGTAGATAAAGCCGATGCCTTTCCTAAATTATCAATAAAGTTAAACTCCCATTTTAGAACAAAGTAAAAGAATTTTTCTTTCCACATTTCAACTAATACGGGTTTACCATTTTTTCGTACTAGTTCTTCAATGGAGGATTTATTTTCATTGTAAAAATCTTCAGTGAATCTAATTGCCATATCATAATCAGATTTATCAATACCAAGTTCATGAAGAACACTTTGGGATAGATCAAATCGTAACATAATCTCATCAACTGCCTGCTCTAGGTCTTTGCAAAATGCATGACAGTCAGGCATTGTAAATGCTCTGAGTCGTCTCAAGCCAACAAGTTCACCCGATTGTTCTCTACGAAAGCTATACCGTGTAAGCTCATAGAGTCTATATGGTAAATTCTTGTATGATAGTTGATATTGATTTGCCATAAGAAATTGTCCAAAACAAGCAGCAAATCTCAAAAAGAGTTTTTTTCCTTCTGAATCAATATTATATTGCCTTGCTGGAAATCGGTTAAAGTAACTAACCATACTTGGATGCTCTGAATCATACATGATTGGAGTTTCAACTTCATATCCACCATAATCTCTAACCCTTTCAGTAACATATTGTTCAATCAAAGATTTGATTAGACGACCATTAGGATAGAATCTCATGTTACCAGAATCAGATGCAGGTTCATAATCTGCAATTGCCATCTTCTTCATTAATGCAACATGTGGTGGCGATTCATCTACACTACGTTGTTTTGCTGATTCGTATTTTGCTAAGATTTCCAAGTTTTTGTGATTTGAGAAATCAAAATCTCCAATGTTAGTCATTGTTCCATCAGGAGACATTATTTTCCAGTAAGAACGAATGTTTGATTCTCCTTTTAACGCCTCAGATGTAAGTTCTTCATCTTTAGAATTTGTTGAATCTTTAGTTACAACTTTGGAGCTTTCAGCTAGTGGATGTCCTTTTACTTGTATTTTGTAAGATTTAGTCCAGCCAAATGGAGAATGAGATACTTCAAGATCAGTTGCATTATTTTCCATTTCACCAAGCAATGTAATTGCAATAGATGGTTTTGCAAGATTAGAGCTAAGATGAGCATATGGGTATAGTAATAGTTTTTTACATCCAATTTTTTCCATTGAATTTTTTATTTGAGATATGGCATTTTGTGCTACTGAAGAATCATCACCATCTTCTATTGCAACAAATGCAACTACAACCTCCTCAAGTCTTTGGAGTTGAGGATTTTCTATATCTTCAGCCATTTTGATCTCTTTTTTTGTTGGAGTATACTCTATGCTGTCACAGTGTAATTGTAATATTCGCATGTAATTCAACTCAATAGTTTACTTTAAAATCCTTAGGATATGAGACCTGAAAATGAACTAATTTTAAAGAAAAAAGAAATGGAGTATTACTCCTCAACGTTTAGTTCAGTGTTGAATCATTTAAGACATCAACTATTGGAACTACTGGCTGGACATGGACCATTCCATCTTGAAATAATGGAATTCTAATACCATTTTCCATATTTTGGATTTTTGCAGTTGACCAATCAAGTGCAAAGTCTCCTGTTTGGCCATTAATTGGTGCATAGTGTCCTCTTAGAATTATTCTAAAAGAATCTCCACTATCTAATGTTCCAGTTCCATGAAGTCTAAGTTTTCCATTAACTGCTTTGCCTTTCAAATCTAATGTTGCATGTCTATCCCCCACAATGATTTTTGCTTCAGATTTTACTTTTCATACACCATTATCTTGACGAACAGCATTTCCAGTTATTCCGATTTCAGATGCATATGCCTGACCTCCGATGATTGCCCATCCGTCAGTACCACCTCTAAATTCAACTTCAGCTTGTCTGTCTGGTGATTCAACTGATACATCTAATAATGCATCAGTTCTATCTGATGAAACGTTGTCAGGAACTAGACTAATGTTTGCATATTCTGCAAATACATCAGTTGTTCCAAGTGAACCAAAAACAAGTGCAGTTAATACAGGTATTGTAAATAGCAACGAATGTTTTTTGCTAATTTGTTTCATATGATAAAAAATGGAAACTTTCTACTTAAGGAACAAGCAGGATTTATCAGTAAGAGTTCTCTGTGTCAGTAAATTAAATTACAATTAAATTTCTAAAATACGACTAAAAACTAAATTTAGTTTTCTTTTCCATGGAATTTAACTTCCATTTCAATAATGCAACTTGGAGTTCAGTGTTTAATTTGTGGGCTTCGCGCTCATACGAATTATCAGATTTTGTAACCTGTGAAGTTTGGCTCATTTCATATCTATTAGAGAAAAATAGAATAAAACATGTTGTTTGTATTTGGAATGACAAATTTTAGAGGTTCATAGAATTATGTTTTCTCACGTATAGAAATTACTGAGCGTAAAACTAGACCAGATATTCCTAAATTAGAAGTAAGAAATTCAGCTGCCCTGGAAAGTGGTTCTTCTCCACGAAATCCTTCATCATATATCATTTCAATTGAGCCATTATCAGTTTCAACAAAAGAAGTAATCAAAAAATATTTGCCTAATTTGTCATCAGTTCTTTCATAATAAAGACGCAATTCAACTTTGGAAATTTTAAACTCATCTTGAACAAAACTCCCAGAAGATAATAAAACCTCAACTTTATCAGGCGCCCTATTTACTCGCTGCGGATCATGCAGATCAACAATAATCATCTAGGATCATTACATGTCATTCCTAGATAAGTAATGTTTACGTAAATTCAGAATTACACATCAAAGAATCCTTGCGTAAGCATTAATTACAGTTAAAAGTTATTTTTAAAAAGTGTACCCACACAAATTTCATGGTAGAGATATCCCTCACATAAAATTAGATCAAAACATGACTATAGAGAATTTAGTTGATGTATTTGAGAGTTCAGGGTTTAATGGACGAAAACTTGGTGAAGCAGCAAAACTTTATGCAAAAATGATCAAAGACGATGCAACTATTTGTCTTACAGTATCTGGTGCATTGACACTAGTTGGATTTGGAGGAATCATTAAAACATTAATCGAACGTGGATTTGTTGATTGGATTATCACAACTGGGGCTAACGTTTATCATGAAGATCATTTTGCATGGGGATTACCTATCAAACAAGGAAGTTCTGTTGTTGATGATATGAAATTATTTCAAAAAGAGATTGTTAGAATCAGAGATGTATACATAAAGTTTTACGAAACATTAGAAGCAGAAGATCAAGTTATTCAGAAAATGTTTGGGAAAGATGTTCTTGATGAACCATTTACATCTGCAGAATTTTGTAATTTGATGGGAAAGATGAGTAAAGAGAAGGCAAAATATCCTGAAAAGAGTTTCATCGCAACTGCATACGAATATGATGTTCCTGTATACATTTCTACAATGAATGATTCTTCACTGGCATTGAATTTATCAATTCAAAGACTGAAAGGAAAAATATACAATCATGATTTTGTTAAAGAAATTATCGAACAAGCAGCGATTCTTTATGGTTCAAAGAAATCAGGAATTTTAGAATTAGGTGGAGGAGTACCAAAGAATACAGCTCAGCAAACAGGTCCACTATTAGATCAGATTCTACGAAGAAGTGATGGAGGACAAGATTACATTATTCAAATTACAGATGCACGACCAGACACAGGTGGATTATCTGGTGCAACACTGCAAGAAGGAAAGAGTTGGGGCAAAGTTCAAGATGCACATGACGGACTGATAACAGTTTATGCTGATGCAACAATTGCATTTCCAATTTTGGCATTATACGTACTTAGTAATCAAAAAACAAGAAAACCAAAACGGCTATACAAAAAATTAGATAAACTATATGATAAATTAAGAGATGACTATATCAAAAATCCATCATTCAATAAAAATAAATCAAAAAAGAAAAACTAAAACTTGTCATAGCGAGCACGTTCAAGATCTCGATCATCTTTAGATTCTTTTTTCCATTCTTTATAGTGTTCTTTACAAAGAACAGATTTCTTACCTGAAGAATTTACTCTAATTCCTGCACGTTCAACTTTTACAGTGTTCAATGATCGAGCACCATCTTTATCACATCCATCAACATTGCATTTTGCACCTTTTGAGACAAGTCCCATATAATCAAATTACAAAGATGTTATTTATATTTGAAAATAAACAGAATTTTTTTTAAAATCCCTGATAAATTAGTAAATCAAAAAGATGGTTCATCGTTTATAAGAGGAATATTTTTTTCTTAAATCATGGGTGGAGCAAAGAAACCAACTAGAGCAAAGAAAAACAAGCCAACAAATTCAAAGGACTCTAAGAAAAAGAAAGACAGGGGGGATAGTGGTCCAAGAAAGGCAGAGATCACAGTTATGGTAAACGAGCAACAAGCAATGAAAATTATTCAAAATTCCAAAGTAGTTACAGTCCAAGATCTTGCAAGACAAACAGGGGTCAAAATTTCTGCAGCAAATGCATTTCTTATAGAATCAACCAATAAAGGAATTGTAAAAAGAGTTGGCGGATATTCAGGACATCATCTGTATCAAGTAGTTTCCTCATAGATACAAAATACATCTCCAGATTTAACATCATTTAATGCATCAATATTGTTACTTAATTTTCCTATAGGCGTCATGGTTTTTCCAGATGTTACATTATTGATAAAAAAACAAATGCTTCCAGATGATGGTAAAAATGCAACATCGCCTTTCTTGAAATCAGATCTAGCCCTCTCAATTCCAGAATCAACTGCAGTTTCAAAATACAAAATACTTTGTCCCAATAGATGAGCATGTCCTTCTAGCGGTAATGATCTCATTATGCTTCCAACAGTTCTCGGAGATAGATGACGTTTAAGATCACATGTGATCTTTGCTTTTCCTCGAATTTCTAAAATTAATTGTTTTCGTGAGACTGAATTTGTACTCAATTCGTACTTTAAAATGGTTAGATTATATAACGTTTTAAGAAAATTTTGTTACTTGTCTAAAACTGAAGAAACTCGAGTGGTAGAATCTCCAGAAGCTGAAGTTACAAGTGAAGCAACAGAAGAAAATGCAGGGTTAAACAAAGCACTAGACACTTATCGTAAATTATTTGAGAAAAAAGGTGCAGACCCATTATCTGAAAAAGAACTAGAAAATCTTCAAAAAAGAATTGATACTATTGAAGCAAGAGATGTTGTTGATAAAATAGTAGAGCATGATTCAGTGGAGATTCCTTGTGAAAAAGGTAAAATCACAATTGGGCCACCAACATTAACTAAATTTGAAAAGGCAAGAATTATGGGTGCAAGGGCATTGCAGTTATCTTTAGGAGCACCACCATTTATTCCAATTCCAAAAACTGCAAGAATTTCATTAGATATTTCAATGGAAGAACTAGAACAAAGAGTAATTCCAATTACAATTAGAAGAGTACTTCCAAATGGGGACTTTCAGAACATCCCAATTGATTACTTTGATAAATGAATCATTGATCGATAAAACTTAAAAGAACAAAAAATTGCTGGTTGTTGAATAATGCTCATGGAAGAGTCAAATGAACCATATGGTCAAGAGCAGACCAAAAAGTCTGAAGATACCATAATAACTATTGGAAATGAACCGGTAATGCAATCAGCTATTGATGTATTATCAATTCTGGGAAGCAAAAATCAAGTTATGCTCAAAGCCAGAGGAAATTCAATTCCAAATGCTGTTGCAACTGCAAATATCATTACAGAAAAAATGCTAAAAGGAAATTCCAAAGTTCAAAAAATTACCCTCGACACAGTATCAGCTGCAGGTATTGGTAGGATGACATCAACTATTGAGATTATTTTAAATAAAATCTAGTAAACGCTTCCAGGGCCTTTAAGAAGCATGTTTTCACATTCTTTGCAGACTTGTTCATCTATGTCAGATTCTAGATTGTGATGTATCTCACATATTAGCAAACTAGAT
Organism: Candidatus Nitrosopumilus sp.; assembly: GCA_963667665.2. Taxonomy (GTDB): domain Archaea; phylum Thermoproteota; class Nitrososphaeria; order Nitrososphaerales; family Nitrosopumilaceae; genus Nitrosopumilus. The sequence goes on along the minus strand of OY763927.2, from coordinate 464,577 downwards.
TTAATATAATTACAAAGACCGATAAATTTTGAAAGATTAGATGGAGTATAGGCCATATCGGATGAAAGACTATCAATTAATTCCTTTATCATAGTTGCAACTTGTTTTTCTGCTAAAAGTTTTGCAATCAATGATGGATCACCTCTTGTTCCACGAATGTAATTACTAACTGCAGCTTGTGTAACTCCAAGCATTTTTGAAATTTCATCTTCTCTAATATTATGATCTTCTGCAAGTTTTTTAGCAAGAATTGCTCGTAATGCAGGAATTAGATTTTTAGATTCTATTTCAGCTGGAAGTAGCATTAATTCTTAATCATTCAATAATGAATTTAAAGTTTACAATGATAAATTGAGTACCCAGAAGAAGATCATTAGGCATAGCTATTTTAATTTCAACTCTATACGTTGAATGTTGGATAAAGTTTCCAAGAATCTATACAGAATTTTAGAAGAATCTTGTAATGAATGTAAATCAAATTTAATTTCACTGTCAGGAGGATTAGATAGTTCCATCATAGCATATTTTCTAAAACAAAGAAAACCAAAGTCAGTTGCAATCATTGCAGAGGATTATGTTTCAACAGATCTGACTTATTGTCAAATGATTTCAAAAGAAATGCAATTACCTCTATCAATTTACAATGTTGAAACTGCCACAATTCTTGAAGCAGTTGAAGAAACAATCAAAATTTTAAAAAATTTTAACGATATTGAAATTCGCAACAACGTAGTAATGTATCTTGCAATAAAATGGGCCAAAGAAAATGGTGAGAAATCCATCATCACAGGAGATGGGGCAGATGAATTATTTGCAGGATACAGTTTTCTAATAAACAAACCAGAAGAAGAATTAGAAGAAGAGATCAAAAGAGTTTGCTCAATAATGCACTTTCCAACACAAAAAATTGGAAAGGCACTAGGAATAAAAATTGAATCGCCATTTCTAAATGATATTGTTGTAAAACTAGCTAAAGAAATTCCTGTAAATATGAAAGTAAAAAATGAGAATGGAAAAAGATATGGGAAATGGATACTACGTAAAACATTTGAAAAATATATTCCACATCAGATTGCATGGAGAGAGAAATCAGCAATGCAGGATGGATCAGGTACTGCAGGGCTAACAAATTTGTTTGATTCAGTAATTAACGAAGAAAAATTTGTAGGAAAAAAACTAATCACAGAGAAAGAAGATGGTGTGATAATTAGAAGTAGAGAATCTATGCACTATTATGAAATTTTTAAGAAATTATTTGGTTCCCCAGTAGATGAAAGTGCAAAAAACACTTGTCCTTATTGTAAACATGAAGTTAAAAATTCAAAATTTTGTAGAATGTGTGGTGCCTTTCCCATCTAAACATTATTTTTGTATTTACGAGGTTTTTTGACAAAAATTTTCCTGCAGCCATTACAGCAGAAATAGAATTTTTTTCCACCATGGTCATGAATTAATGCTAAATCTTCATCAAGTTCAATTCCGCAAACAGGATCTACTGGCACAAATTTTCCAGATGTAAATTATATTTATAGATTGAGTTAAAGGGTAATTCTATCGGCTATGGATTCTTAGATGTTTTAGGATCTTTTCTCCAATTTTTTCAGTCATAATAGATATGTGTTCAATTTTAAATCTAATCTCTTGAGAATGTTCTAAAGATATAATGGATTCAATTTCATTTATTGATCCAAAAAATTCAGGCTTTCCAAAACATTTTTCACACACAAGCCACATAGAAGAAAAGCCTCCAAGTCTAGATGATTTGTATTTTATTTTGTATTTAGGATCATGTCTATCATAACAAGTATTCATATTCTTAATTCAACTGACTTTGATTTTATTTGAAGTGTAACATCAGTGGTCATTTTTAAAATATGTTCTATATCAGATGGAGTTAATTCTTCATTGCCTTGATTGACAGATTTTTGAACCAAGGAACCAATTTCTTTAGTTAATTCAGACATTGCTAAATATCCAGAATCTATTTTCTCAATGCAATCCATGTCAAAAATTCTGGATCTTTATTACTAATTAAGAAGATCATAAAGTCACAGAAATGGAAATGGAACTTAGTCAGAATGTATTATGTCAAGAATTTTTTTTGGAAGAATAGCATAATCAGTATCAGGCTCAGATACTACATACAAAATATCATCATTAATTATTGCACTTATTGCAAGTGCACGCTCACGTGAAGCCATAGCAAAATTTACAGCCCCAAGTTGTTTATCAAATTCTTTTCTCATTTTGACACGTAACGCTAGTTCCATGAAAATCATTTCATCATCTTTTTCACTTTCCAAAGGTTCAACATTCTCTCTCATTCCTCCTGCAACCAAACGTCCTCGCTCGTTAATCACACCTACAAATCTAATTTTAGGATCAATAGACAAGATAGAATTACAGATTTTAGCATAATCATAAATCTTGGCAGACAAATTACTCTTTCTTACTAATGATAACTCGTTTAATATCTTTCTACAAAATTTCAAACAAGATATCTTGTTAAGAAGTAAGTTTCTTTACTAGTGATAAAAATTCATCTTCAGGTATTGGAGGAATTTTCATAATCTCAAGATTTTCAGACACGTGTTCGGATGATTTCTGACCTACTAGTGGAGCCAAAACTCCAGGCGATGAACGAATAAATTGTAAAGCACGTAAAGATGGTTTTAGTTCATTGAAATCAGGCATTGCACCTGGAGTCAACAAACGTCCTTGCATAAATGGAACGCTAGTAAAAACACCAATTCCTAATCGAATTGCTGTTTCTAAAATAGATATAGAGTCTGTTCCAATTGTTTGAGTTTTTCCAAGTAGTGCTTGATCATAATGCATGTTAAATGGTAATTGAATGAATTTGAATCCATGATTTTCCCCACCAACAGACTTTGCCATGTTGACAGTTTCTTCTAATGAGAGATATTGTGGATTATCATTTGAAACTCTAAAACATTCCCAAGTAGCCATTCCATAGAATTTGATTTTTCCTTCATCACGTTTTTGTTCATATAATTCAAAAACAGACTTTAAATTTTCCAAAAACTTGTCTTTTGGTACATCCTTAATTTGTCCTTCAACTGCATTATGAAGATACATCAAATCAACACATTCCAAATCCAGATTTTTTAAACTACGATCTAGTTGATCAGAAAGATAAGTTGGAGTCATACAATGATACCCAGATGTAACATCACCTTCTTTGATAACACCTTTTTGTGAATACTCTTCTTTGACATATTCCCAAAAACCTAGCTTGACATCAGCATCATTTGTTACATATCCATTTTTAGTGCTAAGAAAGATTTGATCACGCGAAATTTTTTCTTCTTGAATTAATTCAGAAATAGCTTTTCCAACAGAACGCTCAGCTTTCTGTGATCTATAGTTTATTGCAGTATCTACAACATTGATTCCAGAAGTAATTGATTGTTTTACAGCATTTGTAACTAATTCATCAGTTCTAGAATCAGGATCACCAAGATATGTCCCAATACCAACATTAGAAAAAGTAAGATTTGCAAACTCGTTGAAATTACTTTGATTTACGCCTGAATTTTGAGCAAATCTTTTAGTTCCTTCTAAAGTAGCAAAGCCTGAAATCATACAAATTCTCATAAATTGCCAAATTTATGTTTAAAGTGTCACAGCGAAATCAAAAAACTTGCAACAAATAGAACACCAGTAATTCTACTAAACATCAAAGTTGATGACATGAATGGAACCAGATTATCAATAGAGTCAAAATTTTTCCGTAACCCCAATCCAGACTTTATCATTAATGGAATTGTAAATAGAGTGATTAGAGACAAAATAGGAAATAAATTTGTAGAAACACCAATTATTATTGCACAATATGACAATAGTGGAAAAATCCAAAAAAGTTTTGCAGCTTTTTCCTTTCCAACTGCAATAACTAAAGACTTTCTACCTTTAGACTTGTCAGCATCATGATCAGGAAAAGAAGCAATGAAAAGTACAAGAGAAGACAAAACTCCGACAACAATTCCTCCAAGAATGGATTCTAGTGTAATTTCTCCTGATTGAATATAGTATGTGCCAATTACAATCATTGAGCCTTTTACTGCAACAAAGAATTCACCTAAACCAGAATCAACAATTTTTGTTGAATAAAAATAAATTGATAAAATTGCAAATCCCAAAATTATTCCAACAATAATTCCATCTGTAATTACAAAATAACCCCCAATTACAGAACCAATAATTAAAAATGCAACGCCTGCACGATATACTGATGATGGTTTAAGTAATCCTTCGGGTAGAACACCAGTTCCACCACTCATCTTAGTTCGTTTAGTTTTTGTATCAATTCCTCTTTTAAAATCCCAATAGTCATTTAGTAAATCCACACTTGCATGAAGTGCCATCACTCCAGCAAATATCAAAATTGCATCAAATGGATCAATTGAAGAATTTTGCTGCCAATTAAGTGACAACCCAACAGAAACTGCAATCACAGATGCAAGAAGAAATCTTACTCTAATTACACGAAGCCATACTGAGAGCATTAAAAATAGTACTAGTTTTTCGGTATAATATTCATGAGTTTTGATTTTAGGCTATTGTTTATATCAAAACCAAATAAAACATGCCTATGATAATCGGTAAAATTTTAGAAAATGAGAAAAGGATCAGATATTATGTAGAAATTCGTTGTACAGATTGTAACAAAAGGGTACCAGGAAGAGTAGTAACTGGGCAAAAATATTCTCAAACTAAAGAATTCAAAGTGGAATTAGAAAATTATAAGAAAGATTATCTTTGTGGTATTTGTAGAGACAGAAAAAGAGTAAATAAAAACTAAATTTCTTCTTCTTCTTCCCATTCTTCTTCCAAAGCACCTTTGGATTTCTTTAAGAACAGGAATACAACAACTCCGACCATCAAAATTCCACCAATTACAATATAGATAATCCACTCAGGTAATTCTAAATCAATGGAATCAAATATTTTTTCTGGAACAGATGCAGACGAGATTGAAACAAAATCATTGCTTAAGGTAATTGAAGTAGAAAGAACAGAGAAGAAAGAAGAATGGATTACAATTCAAGATAAAGAGTTATCCAAAATAATCATAGATACGCTTGGAGATGAGGATAAAAAGGCGATTTTAGGCACAGTTTTGAACAAATCACTAATTGTTTCAGACATTTTAAAAGAATCAAAAATTCTACAAACATCAGGATATAGAAAAATTAATTCAATGATTTTAAATAGAATTTTAATTTCAAATGGATTTGAATTATCAAACGATAATAAAAAAATAAAAAAATATGAAACAGTTTTTCAAAACATCAAAATGGATATTCAAGAAAATGGTATGATTGTAAAGATACAATTCAAAAAACATCTGCTAACAAATAGTGCAATCTTTCAAATTATTCAAATTTGAATTCTAAAAAATAACATCGCGTTAAATTTACAATAGGCATCAAAAATAAATCAATTGTATGTATTTGTAGTAATTTGTATACATTTACACGATCAGGCTTTTATGTAAAAAAATTACTATTTCCAATAATGGAAATAGCACCAAACACACTCCAATTAGGCATGTATCCTGTTGATAGAGAGGAATATGAACAGGTAAAAGAGTACTTTACCACCTTTGGTTTAACCCCTAATCAGATCAAAGTATTTTTCTATCTTGGAAAGATTGGTGCCAAGACTGCCTCTGAAATTTCCAAAGCAGTCAACATTCCAAGAAGTGAAACATATCATTTGCTTACAGCCCTACAGAACAAAGGGATAGTTGATGCATCATTTCAACATCCTATAAAATTCACAGCAATTCCAATTAAAAAAACAATACAGGTTCTACTAAATACTGAAACTGAGCGCTTAAACAAACTCAAAAAATCAGGTCCAGAGTTAGAAGCAATCTGGGAAAAGATTCCAGGAAATACATCAGAAACTGAGGAAAAAGAAGAAGAAAAATTCAAGGTTTTGCAAGGTGGAAATCAGGTTAATAGTAAGATTTTTGACATGATTTTAAATGCCAAAAATGAATGCAGAATTTTAGGTTCTGAAAAAGACTTTATGAAATTTTATCATGCAAACTTTCTTAACGCATTAGAAGAGCATCAAATTGATTACAAACTTTTGACACCAATTTCAAAAAAATCAAAATATATCTTTGATGATCTGGACAAATCAAAAATTAAGAAGCTCTGTTCATCAGTGAAAGAAAATCTTTGCTTTTTGTTAAAAGATGATGATGAGGTATTATTTTTCATTAAAAATGAAGGAAATAATAAAGAAATGAGAGCAATATGGACAAATTCTGAAACCATAATTTACTCAAAAGCATTATTGTTCGATAACATCTGGATAAAGACAAAATCAAGTGAGGATGATTTTGAATGAGTAGATGTAGTTGTGGATATGCTACACAGTGTAGAGATGAATTTTGTAACCATCTTGTAAATGGTTAGAATGATCTTAGAACAGATCACATAATCAAATAGTCACACTAGCGATTCATCACTAACTTCTACAGGTTTTCTGCCCATAAAACCAGAATCTTTTTCATGCCAGAATTTTATTTCAGTCTCACCATATTTCCAGCACAGCCATACTTCTTCATTAAATCTCTTTGAAGGAAAATCAAGTAAACCTTGTTCGATACTTTTTACCAGCACCCCAGTTTTTTCAAGAATTTCAACTGATTCATAGAATTTAGTTATTGCTGAATTTAGATTCTGTTTTAGGGTAACATATTCTTCAAAAGAATTCGTAGTAGAGAGACTCGTCTGTAATTGTTGTTCTAGTTTTGATACCTCATTCTTTTTTGCCAATGCATACTCAAATTTTTTTATCACATCAGGTAGTGCAGTATTTGCCTCTGTGGTAGTAAAAAACGAGAACATGTATCTACTCAAAAATCCTCAATTAAAAATCTTAGGCACAAATTTATTAAGAATTCTTTCAGAAAAAGTAGTATGAACGATGAAGAACTAGAGGCAATAATAACTCAAACTATCAATAGCGCAGTGACAACAATTCCATCTTATCTTGAAGAAATCAAAGAAAATAAAGAGACATTAAAAGTAGAAAATCCCCAAGAATTTGTTTACGGGATTATTATGGGAATGGCACTCGGTGTGAGTGGCGTAATTCTTAGTTCACAAAAAGAAGTACCTACTACAGAAGACCAAATGAAAGTCAGGGATATTGTATACAAATACATACCAGAAATAAGAGAACGAATTTTCAGTTGATAGAATTCAATCAAAAAGAGATAGGATTTCTAGAATTACTAGAGGAGGCAAGAATAGCTACATCTCATGACAATATTTCGCATGTAAAACCCGTATCATTTGTATTTGTAGATAACGTAATTTTAGTTGCTACAGATTATGACACTAGAACATTTATCAACATAAAGTCAAATCCACATACAAGTATTGTCATTGACATTTACAAATCAGGAGAACACAAAGCAATATGCATTCAAGGAAAAACAGAGATAGTTGAAAATGGAGTAGAATTTAACAAGTTTTATGAAATTTTTTATAAAAAATTCGAATGGGTAAGAAAAGAACCATGGAAAGAAAACGAGGCGGCATTTTTGAAGATTGTTCCAACTAACAAAGTTAGTTGGGGTTTAAACTAGAAAGTAATTTCTTGGTCAATTTGAGAAAGTAAGCTTTGAACAGAAATAGGTTTTTTCAGAATAGAACGAATTCCTAATTTTGACAATTCACGTTCTTGTAAAAGATTCATGTCTAATCCACTTACAATTACTACTTTAGACAATTGTGAAGGCCGCCTATGTTTTAAATCTAATAGAAAATCAACACCACTATATTTTGGCATGCACATATCAAGTAAAATCAGATCATAGTCTTTGTAAACTGCTAATTCTAATCCTGCCCTACCATCAGAAACACTATCAAAATCATAATTTTTAGTCGCCAAAATATCTGCAAAGACTTTACTGATTTCTGGAACATCCTCAACATGAAGTATTCTCATACGTTATGAAACAACTTAGAATTGATAAAAGCAAGTTTGCTCATTTGAACAAACTAGAAGATTTATCAAAAAATATTCAATTGTAGTTTTATCTAAAAAATTAGAGAATTATCGTATTCAAGCATTACTACTTATTTTATAGAAATTTTGTATTTGTTATGAAGGAAGAAAGATCTAATCGTATAGCATCAAGTCTTTTTCTTCAAGAAGACTATGAAGATTATTTACTGAAAGATAAACATCCTTTTCAGTTTTAGCACCAGTACAAACTAATTTTCCGGATGCAAAAATCAGAATTACAGTTTTAGGGTTTAACATTCTATGAATTACACCTGGAAACTGTTCAGGCTCATACATGCTTCGAGGTAATGTTCTAGCTGCTCGTTCAAGATGAACGCGTCCTCCAAGATTTATGGATGAGACAATATTTTGTATAGTTACAACTGCATTTTTTTTAATTTTAATTCCACCTTTTCTTAATTTTACAACAACTGCGTTTACTGCCTTTACTGCTAGTTCAGAGGATTTAGAACCAGTACAAACCATCTTACCAGTACTGAATAGTAATGTTGATGTTTTGGGGGTTTTGAGACGAAAGACAGCACCTGGAAATTGGTCAGGATTATATTCAACAGCAGGGAATTTTTTTTGAATATCATATAGATCTAATTTCTGGTCTATTGTAGCTGATGCCACAACATTTACAATTTCAATTATTGGTTTTGTAAATGGCAATAAAATTTAAGATAAAGAAACCATATTTAAAGAAAGATAATTAAGAGATTAAAAAAGATCAAATCCATTGTCTAACAAAATAAAATGTTCTCATATTCTAGTTGCAAAACAAAGCGAATCACTTGCCATTGTAGAGAGACTCAAAAATGGTGAAAAATTTGGAAAATTGGCAAAAGAGTTGTCAATTGACTCAGGTAGTGGTAAAAAAGACGGAAATTTGGGCTATTTCACAAAGGGTATGATGGTAAAACCGTTTGAAGAAGTTGCATTCAAACTCCAAATTGGAGAAATTTCAGACCCAATAAAAACAGAATTTGGATATCACATTATCAAAAGATTAGGATAGTTTTATTTTTGAGATTTTAATTTTCTTGCATTTTCAAAATCATCATTAATTTTCTGACTGATTTTCTTATAATCAGCACGGATTTCTTTGTAAAGTTCTTTTTCTTTCTGAAGCAAATCGTTCATCTCTTTTGATTTATCAATATTTGAGGCCAACAAAAGAATATTCACAAGTAACAGTTTAGAAGATAATTATCAATTTTCATACCTAAAACACAGAAAAAAAATACACAACATTTTTTTTAGTTTCAAAATATGATTAATCATGACAGTGATAACAGAAAAAACACTAGAAGAGATTTTATCATATTTGGAGAAATCCATTAACAATTTGGCAAAAGAGACATTTGAGAATCTAGAATTTGATGAGAAATCACATGCAGAAGAATTTCTTCAAAACCAATATGATATCAGATTAGAAAATTTACTTGTTGGAAAAAATAGCGGTATTCATCATTTAGAATCAGGAATGAAAAATAAGATAATTCAGAGAAAGCAAATGATTTTTGAGCAAATTTCTAAACAATACAAAAATTAGAGAAAAGCATCTAGTCCTGTTTTTTCAGATTCAATTCCTTGATTTTTCTCCAAGACTTTGGTCATCTTCTCACCCATAGTTTTGGCAGATAACATCTTTCTTTTTCCTATCCAATAGTATTTCTCATCAATAGTATTTTTGGCAATAAGCACAACTAATTTACCAGTATCTTTTCGTCCAGTTCTTCCCCTTCTTTGTATAAATCGAATAGAGCTTGGCACATTATCATAAAAAATAACCTGATTAACTTCAGCAATATCTAATCCTTCTTCACCAACACGTGTTGCAACAAGTACTTGGAAAACTCCATCTCTAAAGTTTTGTACAGTTTCAATTTGCTCTTTTTGTTTTAGTCCAGATTCACCTGCTTTACCAATTAAAATTCCTGCAGAAACGCCCATCTCAGTTAGTTTATTGTATATCAAATCAACAGAATCTCGATAACTTGTAAAAATCAGAGCTTTTCCAGGAACAGATTCAAGAATTTCTTTTAGTTTAGGAATCTTTGAATGTTCAATTCCTCGCGACTGTGCTTCTTTGGCAAGATGTACTGCTCTTGTGAAATTAGGATCAACCTCGAACAATTCTTTGACTCCTGCACCTTTTTTTGCCCTGGCGCGTTCACAAAATTTTAGAAAAGGAGTGATTCCATGAGCTTCTAGTATGTTTAACGCATAATGAATTCTAATAGCAGTAAAAAGAGGTTTTGCAGAACGCCTGTTCTGATTTAACACAAATTGTCTAATTCTAAGTAGAGCAGAAAGGGATTGTTGTTCTGCTAGATGAATACCATTTTTTCGTAAAGTGTCATATCTTTCATCTAATGCTAATTTCAATAATGTTTGAATTGATTTTAATTCCGGGGGAAGTTCAACATTAATCCATTCAGTATTAGTTTTTTGGATATATGGTTTAACGTCAGAACTATCTTCAGTTCTTTCAGCTATACTTGAAATTCTTAGCTTTGTTAGAATCTCAGTTGCTTTTTCTTTTTCACTCGGAAGAGTTGCAGTCATCCCAACAAGTCTAGCAGAAGAATTTTCGAATCGTTGTGCAATTCCAGAATAAGCATAATCACCAGTTGTTCTATGTACTTCATCAAATACAACAAGATTGAATTGTTCAGTAGATACAATTTGTCTATCCAAATCATTTTTTGTAATTTCAGGAGTTGCACAAATCACACTATTGCCCCAAAGTTTGGTTCGTTTTTGAATAGGATCTTCCCCAGTAACTAATGAAATATCATCTAAAGTTAGATTTACTTTAAGAAATTCATAATGTTGGTTTACCAAAACTCTGGTAGGAGCCAAAAACAATGCACCCCCTGTTCCTTTTGACAAGTATTCTGCAATAACTTGTAATGCGATAGCAGTTTTTCCAAGACCAGTTGGCAATACCACAATACAATTTTCTTTAATTGCTTGATTTGCAAGATTTACTTGATAATCTCGTTTTTCTATAGAATTTTTTTGAACATATTTTTTCTCAATGTATTGAGTCATTCTACAAAGAAAAATGAGAATTTATTGATTTTATGCTTTTGTATAGCAAAATGCTATCTATTACTCAACTATCAACATCAATAAAACAACAAAATTGTAACTAGCGCGAACCATATATTGAGCAGGCAAGCAAGATTGGTGTGAGTAGTTCTTTTGATAGACCAAATTGGGATGAATACTTTATGCTGCAAGCAGAGTTGGCAAAACTTCGTTCAAATTGTATGACAAGACAAGTTGGTGCAGTAATTGTTAGAAATCACAGACAGTTAGCAACAGGATACAATGGAACCCCACCAGGAATCAAAAATTGTTTTGATGGAGGATGTGAGAGATGTCAACTTAGAATGGATGGAAAAATTGAATCCGGGGCATCACTAGATAGATGTCTTTGTAATCACGCAGAAGCAAATGCCATAATGCATTGTGCCATTTTAGGAATTGAAGCAGGTCAGAAAGGTGCAATATTGTATACCACATTTGTTCCATGCCTAGAATGCACCAAAATGGCAATAACAATAGGAATTAAAAAATTTGTTTGCCTTGATAATTATCCTGAAACTGATTTTGGGTTGTTAAAAGAAGCAGGAATAGAAGTGATTCATCTAGATAAAGAAAATATTGCAAAATGGGCAAAAAAACTAGTAAGCAAGTACGAAAAATCTGTGTGAGAAAATGCAAGTAAATGTGGAAGAGACTGGAAAAATTGAATCAATGCCACCAGCAATGTTAGTGTCAGCTACATATGACAACATTTCAAAATCTGCTGTTTTGAAATTCTATGAACCAAAATCACAGAAATTAATATTATGGAAAGATGAAACAGGTCACAAACCATATTGTTATTCAAGATTAGCACCAGAAGAATTAGAATTTCTTCGAGAAAGAGACGATGTTCTTGAAATTAAAACAGTTCAAAGATATGATTTGATAAAAGATAAAGAAATTGACATGTCAAAAATTACTGTAGCAGATCCCCTAGCAATTGGAGGAACAGCAGGTGATAAAAGTATTAGAAACATAATTGAAACATGGGAATCAGATATCAAATATTATGAAACCTATCTTTATGACAGAAAATTAATCGTTGGAAAGTATTATGAAATTATAGATGGAAAAATAAAACCACATGATTTAGAAATTTCAGATGAAGTTAAAATTGCACTGAAGAGTTTGCTATGGGACAAGGTAGATAGTGAAAGTATGGTTGATCCAGAACAATTCAAGAAATTCATTTCAGAGTGGGCAGATTTACTTAATCAACCAATTCCAAAAATAAAGAGATTGAGTGTAGACATAGAAGTAGAAGCAGTTGTTGGAAGAATACCAGATCCTAAAGTTGCTGAAAAAAAAGTAACAGCAATTGGACTCAAAGGAACTGACGGATTTGATCAGATTTTTGTGCTCAAAACAGAGGGAACTGAAGAAGGAAACAACGAATTAGAGAAAAATATCAAAATTATCTTTTATGATTTAGACAAAGAAAAAGAGATGATACAAGATGCGTTTGATATTATCAAAGAGTTTCCATTTGTTATTACATACAATGGAGATGAATTTGATTTGCCATATCTATACAACAGAGCAGAAAGACTTGGAATCAAAAATTCATCTAACCCACTATACATGATGAGAAATTCTGCAACACTAAAACAAGGTGTTCATATTGATTTGTACAGAACTTTTTCTAATAGAGCATTTCAAATCTATGTATTTAGTCAAAAATATACAAATTTTTCACTAAACAGTGTTTCAAAGGCTTTGCTGGGAAAAGAAAAGATAGATTATGGATTAGAGTTTGATCAGTTAACCCTCAACCAAACTGCAAATTATTGTTACAATGATGCTTTACTGACATACGAATTGACCAGTTTTAACAATGATTTACTAATGAACATGCTTGTAATTATTGCAAGAATTGGCAGAATGCCAATTGATGATATTGCAAGAATGGGTGTTTCTCAATGGATTAGAAGTTTATTTTATTATGAACATAGAAAAAGAAATTGTTTAATTCCAAAAAGAGAAGAACTTGAAAGAAGGTCAGAAGGAGTTCTATCAGATGCAGTAATAAAAGATAAAAAATTCAGAGGAGGACTTGTAATTGACCCTAAAAAAGGAATTCATTTTGATGTAGTTGTAATGGATTTTGCTAGTCTATATCCTAGCATCATCAAAGTTAGAAACATTTCATATGAGACAGTAAGATGTCCTCATGAAGAATGTAAGAAAAATACAATCCCACAAACAAATCATTGGGCATGTTCAAAGAAAAATGGACTTACATCAATGATTATTGGTTCGCTAAGAGACTTGAGAGTGAATTATTACAAGAGTCTAGCAAAAAAAGAGACATTAACAGAGGAGCAAAGACAGCAATATACAGTAGTCAGTCAAGCGCTAAAGGTAATTCTAAATGCAAGTTATGGGGTAATGGGTGCAGAAATATTTCCATTGTATTTTCTTCCAGCAGCAGAAGCAACAACTGCAATTGGTAGACATACAATTTTAGAGACAATCAAAAAATGTGAAGAGACAGGAATTGAAGTTCTTTATGGAGATACAGATTCATTATTTATAAAAAAGCCAACTGAAGAACAAATTCAGCAAGTAATAGAGCAAGCAAAGAAAGATCATGGAGTAGATTTAGAGATTGATAAAACATACAGGTATTGTGTATTAAGTGATAGAAAGAAAAACTATTTTGGAGTAACAAAAGAAGGAAAGGTAGATGTTAAAGGACTTACAGGAAAGAAATCCCATACACCAGCATTTATCAAAAAACTATTTTATGAATTGTTAGATATACTATCCAATGTTCAAACAATGGATGATTTCACAAATGCAAAAAATGAAATTACAAAAAAGATTGCAATATGTGCTAAAAAACTAGAAGCAAAAGAAATTCCAATAGAAGACCTGACATTCAATGTAATGCTTAGCAAAGCAGTATCAGAATATGTAAAAACAATTCCTCAACATATTAGAGCTGCAAAGCAATTAGAAACAATTAGAGAAATTAAGAAAGGAGATATTATTTCATTCATCAAAATTAAAAACAAACCAGGAGTAAAACCAGCCGAGTTGGCAAAAAAAGAAGAGATTGATTCTAAAAAATACATGGAGTTTTTAGAATCAACACTAGAACAAATAACAGCATCAATGGACATGGATTTTGATACAATTTTAGGAAAGCCAAAACAAACGGGACTAGACGAATTCTTTTGGAGCTAGTATAAGACATGGAAGTTGACGGAATTTTACTCACCCTACTTGGAACTGCTGCAGGAGTGTTGATTCTTACTGGATGGGTAGAGCAAATTTACAAGGGATATAAAACAAAAAGTCTCAAAGATGTTTCAAAATTTCTAATGATCTTTATTTCTGCTGGAGCAATCTTGTGGTTAATTTATGGAATCATAGTATCAGATGTGTTTATCATAGGCACAAATATTGTAGCAATAGTTCTGATGATGATAGTACTTACAATGAAGAAAAAATATGACATGCAAACAAAAACACCCAAAGTCTAATCAAGGATTAAATAAATGAAAAAAGGTTCAAAGAAAGATGTTTGTAATAAATTGTAAGAATTATGAAGAGATTTCAGGAGAAAAAATTATTAAATTTATAAAAATAGCAGAAAAAGTATCTAAAAAATATAAAGTAAAAATTGCCATATCTCCACCTCAACATCTTATCGGACTAGTTGCAAATAGTTCAATACAAATTTTAGCACAACATATTGATGATTCTAAAGTAGGAAGTACAACAGGTTTTGTAATTCCAGAATTATTAAAAAAATCTAAAGTTAACGGATCATTAATCAATCACAGTGAACATAGAATTTCAAGCAAAGAGATACAAAAATTGGTTTTAAAATTAAAAGAATTAAAGATGACATCAATTGTATGTGTGAAAGATGTTGCAGAAGTTAGAAAGTATGTAAAACTAAATCCAAATTATATTGCAATAGAACCACCAGAACTGATTGGTTCAGGAAAGGCAGTTTCTAAAGAAAAACCAGAGTTAATCGCAAAAGCTGCAAAGGCAGTAAAGAATACAAATACAAAACTACTTTGTGGTGCAGGAATTGTTTCTGGAGAAGATGTTGCAAAAGCATTAGAACTAGGATCAAAAGGAATTCTAGTTGCAAGTGGAATTATCAAAGCAAAAAATTGGAATAAAATAATTTCTGAGTTTGCTGAGGCATTGGTTTAAAAAGCCAAAAAATTTACAAAAATTTGTATGTCAAAAACAAAACCAGTTTATGCATTTGAAGATGCAGATAGTAAAAATAGAATGCTTCTAGGTGGAAAAGGTGCAGGATTAAGTGAAATGACTAGACTAAAACTTCCAGTACCTCCAGGATTTATCATTACAACTGAAGTTTGTAACAAGTATTATGAAAACAATAGAAAACTTTCCAAAGATGTGATGCCATTAGTAATGAAAAATATTGCAATAATTGAAAAAAAGACAGGTAAAAAATGGAATTCAACAAAAAACCCACTATTAGTTTCAGTGCGTTCTGGTGCAGCTATCTCAATGCCAGGAATGATGGACACGATTTTGAATTTAGGGTTAAATGAGAAAACAGTAGAAGGATTTGCTGAACAGACAAAAAATCCACGCTTCTCATGGGATTCGTATAGGAGATTTATTCAGTTATTTGGCAAAGTTGTATTTGGAGTAAATGATGAAAAATTTGATCATGTCTTAGACTCTGCAAAAACCAAACAGGGAGTAACAGAGGATAGTAAGCTAAACGTTGAATCATTAAAGAAAATTGTATCAGAATATAAAAAAATCTGTGAGACACATACAAAGAGAAAATTCCCAGATGCTCCTAACGAACAATTAGGATTAGCAATAGAGGCAGTATTCAAAAGCTGGATGGGAGCAAGAGCAATAGTTTATCGTGAAAAAAACAACATTACAAAAAACATTGCTAATGGAACTGCAGTAAATGTTGTCACAATGGTATTTGGAAATATGGGAGATGATAGTGCAACAGGAGTTGTATTTACAAGAAATGGTAGTAATGGTAAAAAAGAGTTGGAAGGTGAATATCTAATTAATGCTCAAGGAGAAGATGTTGTCGCAGGAGTTAGAACTGGAAAGAATATTGATTTATTAAAAAAAGATATGGGGAAATCTTACAAAGAATTAAGTAATGCATGTACAAAATTAGAGAAACATTTCAGAGAGCCACAAGACATTGAATTTACTATTGAACAAGGCAAATTCTATCTATTACAAACAAGAACTGCAAAGATGAGTGCAGCTGCACTTGTAAAAACATCAGTTGATATGGTAAAAGAAAAATTAATTGATAAAAATAAAGCACTCACAAGAATTCCTGCACAACAATTAGAAGCATTACTTCATAGAACAATGGATGAATCAAGGATTAAAAATTATAAACAATTAGCAAAAGGAATTGCAGCATCTCCAGGAGCAGCAAGTGGGATTGTAATATTTGACGTAAAAAAAGCAATAGAATTAGGAGAAGCAGGAAAAAAAGTTATTCTAATTAGAAAAGAAACAAAACCAGAAGACGTTCCTGCATTTTTCTCAGCAGAAGGGATTTTGACTAGTTTAGGAGGAAAATCATCTCATGCAGCAATTGTCTCAAGAGGAATGGGAAAACCATGCATTGTAGGATGTGCAGAATTAAAAATTGATTATGATAATAACACATGCACCGCAAATGGAATAACCATCAAAGAAGGAGAAACAGTTTCTATCGATGGAAGTGTAGGTACTGTCTTTGTTGGAGAAATTCCAACTGTAGAACCAAAAGTCACAAAAGACTTTGAGCAAATTTTAGAATGGGCACAAAAAACAAAAACATTAGGAATTAGAGCAAATGCAGATACACCGGAAGGTGCTAAACTTGCAAGAAAATTTGGAGGTCAAGGAATTGGTTTGTGTAGAACAGAAAGAATGTTCAATGCAAGTGATAGAATTAGTTTGTTTGTGGATATGATAATGGCAGAAAACATTGAGGAGAGAACCAAAGTTCTAAAAAAATTAGGCCATCTACAAAAAAGTGACTTCATTGAAATTCTAAAGGCGATGGAAGGATACGAAGTTACAATCAGATTGTTAGATCCTCCATTGCATGAATTCTTGCCAAATCCTGAAGAACTAGCAGAAAAAATTCATAAATTAGAATTAAAGAATGCAACAAGTCAAATTAAAGAAGCAAAAAATATTCTAAAAAGAGCAAGAGAGCTTGCAGAAATAAACCCAATGATGGGACATAGAGGAGTAAGAGTTGGAATTACATATCCAGAAATTTATGAGATGCAGATTCGTGCTGTTTTTGAAGCTCTAGTGGAATTAACAAAAAGAAAAGTAAAGGCACATCCACAAATTATGATTCCACAGATTAGCAGTATTGCAGAGCTAAACCACATCAAGAAAATTTATGATTCAATCAAAAAGGAGATGGAAACTAAACACAAAATGAAACTAACAATTAACTTTGGTACTATGATCGAAGTAGTAAGAGCAGCATTAACTGCAAATGAGCTTGTAAGTACAGCCGAATTCTTTAGTTTTGGTACAAATGACTTGACACAAGGAACATTTAGTTTTAGTAGAGAAGATGTAGAAGGTAAATTCCTTCCAGAATACATGGAAAAAGAACTGCTTGAAAGAAATCCATTTCAGTCAATTGATGAAAATGGCGTAGGTAGTTTAATGAAAATAGGTATTGCTCATGGACGTAAAGTTAGACCAAACATGGAAATTGGGATATGTGGAGAACATGGAGGAGATCCAAATTCTATCAAGTTCTGCCATGGTGAAGGCCTTACTTATGTAAGTGCATCACCACATAGAATTCCAATTGCTATTATTGCCGCAGCACAAGCAGCAATTGAACAACCAAGAAAGACAAGATCAAAGAAAAAATAATCAAAATTAATAAAAAAGCAAAGAGGAATTATTGCTTAGGATAAACTATAGATTTGAAACTCTTATGTTTCTGCATTACCGCAATGAATGCATCTCTTTTCTGATAGTATCTCAAACCATGCAAAATAATGAATAAACCCCTCTTTGCAACTCATAGAACATCTAAAATAAACATGAATTCAAGAGTTATTGTCAAAAACAGTATCGATCTAAATCGAGATTCTAAACTCTTTTTATAAAAAATTTTAAAATAAGTTTTATTCATATAACAATTAATCAAAATATAATTATCATTCATCCTCTTAATTTGGCATCATTGTTTTTCTCTGGATTATAACATCATCAACTTCAGCTAAGAGTTTTTTTCTTTTTTTAGAGTACATCATCAATAGATTCAAGACTATTCTAAAATTATTAGT
This sequence comes from Candidatus Nitrosopumilus sp., assembly GCA_963667665.2. Lineage (GTDB taxonomy): Archaea > Thermoproteota > Nitrososphaeria > Nitrososphaerales > Nitrosopumilaceae > Nitrosopumilus. The sequence continues at coordinate 446,113 of OY763927.2, read as the reverse complement.
ACCAATACCCTTAAGTTGATACAATATATAAAAAAATATGGGATTATTAAATAGTCTAAGCAAATTTTGTATTATAAAAAAAGTTAGAGACCGAGCAAACGATTCTGATGAAAAGACTGACGAATCAAAAGACTAGGCTCAGTTTGTTTCCCATTTAGGTTATATAGATTCGTGCCTGGAATTTATTCAATTACGGGATAATTGAATAAAACAAACAGTTCTAATAGTGCCAGCAAAACATCAGAAACCTAATGGTAATGAAATACATGTGCAGAACCTGTAAGAAAAAATGTGATGATATTCCAAAACATATGATGACAGTACACAAATTTTCTAAAAAAATTGTGGAAGATCAACTCAAAGCAAACCCAAATTGTTATAAAAATTCCTTTACAGAACTATAACAAATAATTTGAATCTAGAATTTTGAGAAATTTAATCATAAAACTATAGATTTTAAAACTAATTAGATCTATCCTAAACGAATTGTTTCCCAGAATTGACTCTATTAAACAGATAAGACAAAAGTTAGGCATTACTCAGAAAAAACTTGCCACAATGACTGGAGTTAGCACCTCAATGATTAACCAGATAGAATCAGGAAGAAGTCAGCCAAGCTATGAAACAGCAAAGAAAATTTTTGATAATCTTACAAAATTGGAAGGTGAATCTTCTTCACATATTGCAGGGGATTTTTGTAGTAAAGATATTGTAAAACTAAAGCCAACAAACACACTTCAGGATGCAATAAAAAAGATGAATCAGTTATCAATTAGTCAGATTCCTGTTTTTAATAATTCAGAAATTGTAGGTGTTGTATCTGAAGATGGAATTGTGAAACATCTTGCAGACAGAGGAGAAGTAGAATTAAAAAAAGCTAAACTGGCAGACACAATGGAACCAGTTCCACCAATAGTAGACTATGATACTCCAGCAAATGTACTTGTTCCATTAATTAGATATTCAAAATGCATACTAGTTTCAAAAAAATCAAAAATTGTAGGAATTATCACAGCTTCTGATACTTTGAAAATGATGGAATAATTATTTAGGATGAGAACAAAGTTCAGTCAATACACCGTAAAGTGATTTCGGATGAATAAAAGTAACTTTGGTTCCTGCAGATCCAGGTCTTATTTTACCTAAGAATTGTATTCCACATCCTTCCATTCGTTCTACTTCACCTTCAATGTTATCTGTCTCTAATGCCATATGGTGAAGTCCTTGTCCTTTTTTATCTAGGAATTTTTTAATTGGACTAACATCATTAGTTGGTTGCATTAACTCTATTCTACCATTTTCTAAATGAATGATTGCAACTTTGACACCTTCAGATTCTACTGTTTCAAATTCTACACTGTCAATACCTAGTGCTTCTTGGTATACTTTGGCTGATTCTTCTACATCATTAACTGCAATTGCAATATGATCAATCTTCATCTAAAAGACCTCTTTTGGACGATACTCGCCAAACACTTCTCTGAATGTATTACTAATTTCACCAGTTGTAGCAAATGCTTTTGCAGCTGTAACTATGTAAGGCATTAGATTTTCTTCTGTTTCTGCTGCACTCTGCATGGCAGAAAGCGCTTTTTCCCATTTCTTCTTGTCCCGTGATGTACGTAATGCTTTGAGTGCCTTTTTCTGTTGAATCTCAACTTCACCCCCAACTCGAAGTAAATCCGGTTGTTTTTCTTCTTCAGAGTACTTGTTTACGCCAACAAGAATTCTTTCATTAGCATCAACTTCTTTTTTTAGACGATATGCATTCTGTCTGATTTCTGATTGGAAGAATCCTTTCTCAATTGCTTTAACAGAGCCACCCATTTTTTGAATTTTTTTGAGATATTTCCATACTCCGTCCTCAATTTGATCACATAGATCTTCTAGATAGTATGAACCTGCTAATGGATCAGCAGTTTTTGTAATTCCACTTTCATGAGCAACAATTTGCTGGGTTCTTAGAGCAATTTTTGCAGATTCTTGTGTAGGTAAAGCAAGGGCTTCATCTCTAGAATTTGTGTGAAGAGATTGTGTACCGCCAGCAACTGCAGCCATAGTTTGAATTGCAACGCGGACAATATTGTTATTTGGTTGTTGTGCAGTTAATGATTCACCACTAGTTTGAGTATGGAATTTTAGCTGTAAAGAACGTGGATTTTTTGCATGAAACATATCTTTCATGATTTTAGCATAAACTTTACGTGCAACTCTGAACTTTGCAACTTCTTCAAAGAATTCTATAGTACAACAAAAAAAGAATGAAAGACGTGGTGCAAAATCATCTATCTTTAATCCCTTATCCAAACAAGTTTGGATATATGCAATAGCATTTGCCAATGTAAATGCAACTTCTTGTGTTGCAGTACAACCAGCTTCTCTCATGTGATAACCAGAAATCGAAACAGGGTACCAAGATGGAACTTTTTCTGCACAATACACTATCATGTCACCAATTAATCGCATTGATGGTTGAGGAGGATAGATGTAGGTATTTCTTGCAATGTATTCTTTTAAAATATCATTTTGAGTAGTACCACGAAGTTCATGACTTTTGAATCCCTGTGATTCGCCAACTGCAATATAGTATGCAAGTAGTGTTGATGCAGTAGAGTTGATGGTCATAGAAGAGCTAACTTTTCCTAGTGGAATTCCATTAAAGGCAGTCATCATATCTTTAATGGATGTTATTGATACGCCAACTTTACCTACTTCGCCTTCTGCTTGTGGTGAATCAGAATCATATCCAATCTGAGTTGGTAAGTCAAAGGCCATGCTAAGACCCGTTTGACCCTTTTCAAGCATGAATTTGAATCGCTCATTGGTAAGTTTGGCATCACCAAAACCAGAATACTGTCGCATAGTCCAAAATCTTTCACGAAACATTCCAGGATGAATTCCTCTAGTGAATGGATATGTTCCTGCATCTTCTACAGATTTCTTTTTAGAAGATTTTTGATATATTCTCTTAACTAGAAATGAAGAGTCGGTAAATATTTTCTTTTCAGGTGCTTTTGATTTTTTTGTTACCATATTATCACTTTAACAAAGATTTTGTAATTTTATCTCCAGCTTCAAACGGGTCAATGCTTTTTAATTGTAATTTTTTAAGATATTTTGAAAATATTTTATCAGAATCTAACATATCATCAATCTTTCCTTTGAAGTTATTTAAAACAATATCTTTTAATTCTGCTTCAAGTCGTTCTTGGTTTTTATCTTTCTTGAATTTCTTTTTGGATTTCATCATGTCTTTGAGAGTCTTTGCAAATACTGTAATTCCAGAATTCTTTTTTACAGATGTTTTTAGAACTATTGGATTTCGTTCTGTACCTCCGATATAGTCTAGTACTGCATCAAATAGCTGATTTGTTCCACTAAGGTCACTTTTGTTTACAATGTATATGTCACCAATTTCAGTCAGGCCAGCTTTGATTGTTTGTATACTATCACCAGTGTTAGGATTAAAAACTACAACTGTGATATCTGCAATTTTTGAAATTTCAACTTCAGTTTGCCCAGCCCCCACACTTTCAATAATTATTGGATTGAATCCAGAATATTCTAAAATGCGAATACTGTTTCTTAGTGAATTAGATATTGCACCAGATGCTCCACGTGAGGCAATACTTCGAATATAGGTACCTGAATCAGTTGATTCAGTCATTCTAACTCTATCACCCAATATTGCTCCGCCAGTAATATGACTAGTTGGATCAATTGCCAATACAGCTGGTTTTGTGCCTAATTTTTTCATAGCAATTACAGTTTTGTTAATCAAAGAACTTTTTCCAGAACCTGCAGGTCCGGTTATTCCTATCACAATAGAGTTACCAGAATTTTTGAAAATTTTCTTTATGAGTTTTCTTGCTTGTTTTGGATCATTTTCAACGACAGAGATTGCTTTTGCAATTGCACCACGTTTTCCTTTTTTTAGATCCACAAGCAAATCCAATACACAGTAAGTTTTCAGAGCAGCAATAAAGTCTTGTGTACGATCTAGGGTCTAGAATAGATTACATGAGGAACAGGTTCACCAAGCGGATGAATTTCAGTTTTTAATTGAATGTGACCAAATTCTTTATGATCAATTTCTAAAACTACCGGATGAATTGGCCAACCATATTTTGGTATATTTGGAAATGGAACAATTTCAATAAATTCAGAATCTGAAAACGTTTTTTGGAAAGATTCCTCCATTCCAAGAATTTCCATAACAACAAAATTTGTTTTACCAGATTTATCAAAATAAGAAATCTCAACATGTCCAGAATCATAGTATACTGCATCTATCTGAAATGTTTGGCGAAGAATGTCTTTATCATCTGTTCCACCACCTATAAGAAAAACTAGTGCAAAAACAGTAATTATGACAAGAGAAACTACAGGTAGAATTTTTCTAGCCATGCTGGTTTTTGAATTCTTTTTTCATACGTCTTAAGAATTTAGAGTGAATTCGAATTCTTTCTAGTGTTTGAGCTTGTGTTCTTTCTGTTCCAGGAGTAGGATTAGATTTGAAGAATTGTATAATTTCTTTTTCCATAGAGTCATCAGCAATTAATGAAATACTTGCCACAATTCTATTAAATAATGGATTACCGCTACCTACTTTTTTGCTTAGCTTACCCCAATTTTTCTTTAGCCATGACCACAAAATCTTTTTTCCATAGGGATTTCCAGCTATTCTCATAATAGGTAATTGCATGTTTTGAGAGCGAACTTCAGATGTCAATGAAAATTGTAAGGTCTTGATCAAAAGTTTTTCATATCGGAAATTACATAATGCACTTAAGAATCGTAGTTTTTCTTCCATTGTATTTGCCTTTTTGTATAATGAAACAAATTGAGAATGAGTCTTTGCGTTTCCATTCCATGCAATCAATGAAAATACAGGTTCACGAATATCGGGATGTAATGTAGATGGTTTTCTCAAAAATGCTTTAAATTTTAATTCTGCTTGTTCAATTATAGAGTCATCACCAAGTTTGCCTAATGCAAAAATTGAAAATCCACGCATAAATGCATCAGTATGTTTGTCTGATTTTTGTGGTTCCCATCCAAGATGAGAAAAAATTTTTCTTAAATAATTAATTGCATATTCTTTAATCTCATCAGCAAAATCTTCAAAAAATGTTAATGATGCTAAAAAGTTAAGATTGTTTGCAACATTGGCTTGTGGAAGATATGAATCTTCATCAAAATATGCGTCAGAGAAATCAAGATAGTTTAGAACATCCTCTTTTCCTGCAACACATAACGCAAACAAATCATTTTGAATTGCCCATCTATCTACATGTGGAATTTGTTTTTGATCTACTAGCATTTTTAGATCAAGTAAAATTCCATCATCATACTTTACACGATAAAATCCAGTTCGGTTAATGTTTGCAACAAACCCTGGACCTTTTGGTAATTTTACAGTAATTGATTTTTTTGTGATTAGTTTGGTTTTAGTTTCTTTTCCCAATCCGTATGTAATTGGTATTTGCCATAATCCCTTCTGAGTTTTCTTTGTGGGTTCCATTAGGAATCGACTCTGTTTCATGATCAAAGTATTATTTTTCTGGGAAATATCCACTTGAGGGAATCCAGGCTGTTTTAGCCATGAATTTACCATAGCACTTACTGGCATTTTTGATGCTTTGCCAATTGCATTCCACAAATCTTGTCCTGTGGCATTATCATATTTGAAAGAAGAGAGATATTTTTTGAGTCCTGCTCTAAAGTTAGTCTCACCAACATAATTTTCAAGCATTCTCAAGACACAACCTCCTTTATCATAAGATATAGCATCAAAAATTTCTCTAATTTCTGTAGGAGAATTTACTTTAACATCAATTGGGTGAGTTGTCTTTAGTGAATCTAATCCCATGGCAACATTCATTGCATCTTCAATGAATTGGTCCCAAAGATTCCATTCAGGATAGAATTTATCAACAAACTTTGTAGCCATAAAAGTGGCAAAGCTTTCATTTAGCCACAAATCATTCCACCACTTCATTGTAACAAGATTTCCAAACCACATATGTGCAATCTCATGAGAAATTACTTCAGCAATGAATTGTTTTGTCCTAGTAGAAGATGTTTTAGGATCATAAAGTAAAATTGTTTCTCGGAAAGTTATTGCACCCCAATTTTCCATTGCACCTGCTGCAAAGTCTGGAATTGCAATCAAATCAAGTTTAGGTAATGGATATTTTATTCCAAAATATTTTTCATAAGATGTAAGAAGTTTTTTTCCTAATTCTAATGAAAACTTTCCTTTAGATTTATTTCCTTTTGTAGTAATTACTCTAATCTTTATTTTACCAGCCTTTCCAGTTAGATATTCAAATTCCCCAACACCAAGATAAATTAAATATGTTGAAACTAGTGGAGTTTTGAAAAATTTGTAAATTGTTTTATTTCCAATTTTTTTCTTTGACTTTACTGGCATGTTTGAAATTGCAGTAAATTTGTTCTCTGCAATTATTGAAATATCAAATGTTGCCTTTGTTTGAGGTTCATCCCAGCAAGGAAATGCACGTCTAGCATCTGCTGCCTCAAACTGAGTGGTAGCAAGATATTTTGTTTTACCACCCTGTTTGTACTGACTTCGATAAAATCCAAGTAGTCTATCATTTAAAATTCCTTGAAACTCCAAGTTGATTATCGCTTTGCCTTTAATTTTTGACTCTAGTTTGATTTCTAATTCTTCTTTTTTCTCATTGATTTTTAGAGTGGATTTGATGAGTTTTCCTGCAGATTTTATCACACATGATTTTATCTTTAGTTCAGCGCAATGCATTGTAATTATGCTTGTAGATTTGTTGCAAACTACTGAAATTGATTCAGTTCCATCAAACGTGAATCTTTTTAGATCAGGCTCAAAAGTTAATTCATAATTAATTGGTGTAACATCCACGTCTGAGGTACTTTAGTTACGCTTTAAGTAGATTTTCTATTCTTGTAAACTGTAGATTATTTTCACAGATAATAAAACCAAATAAAGTTTTAAAATATACAATATTCAATTATTAATATGAAGCAAAAAACCGCATCACGAAGCATCAAAATTTTAGTTGCTAAACTAGGTCTTGATGGTCACGATAGAGGGGCACTAGTATTGTGTAGAGCATTTAGGGATGCAGGAATGGAAGTAATTTATTCAGGACTTTTTGCAACACCAGAAAGAATTGCACAGATTGCTGAAGATGAAGATGTGGATGCAGTTGCAATGAGTTTACTTAATGGTGCACATGGAACACTTTTTCCCAGAGTAGTAAAAGCAATAAAAAAGAAAGGAATCAACGATGTTCTTATTGTTGGTGGAGGAGTTATTCCAGATATAGACCACAAAGATTTGATTAAATCAGGAGTGAAGCATGTGTTTGGTCCAGGTACACCACTACCAACAATCATTGATAACATTACTGCTGGTGCTTCTAAATTAAGAAAAATATAAGAAAAAGATTATTCTGTGGAATCAGGCCACATCATTTTACGCATTTCTTTACCAACTTTTTCAATTTGGTGTTCGTCATATTGTTTCATGTATTTGTCAAATGCATCTTTACCACTTTTTTGATATTCAGAAATCCACTCTTTGTTAAATGTGCCATCTTGAATCATGGTAAGAACTTTTTTCATTTTTTCTTTGTTTTCAGAATCCATTACCATTGGGCCACGAGTTAGGCCACCATATCTGGCAGTTTCACTAACACGTCTCCACATTCCATTGATTCCATACTTCTGAATCATATCTACAATGAGTTTGAGTTCATGTAAAACTTCAAAGTATGCAATTTCTGGCTGATATCCTGCTTCAACTAGAGTTTCAAATGCATTTGTTACCATAGAAGCTGCACCACCACAAAGGTCTGCTTGCTCACCAAACCAATCAGTTTCCACTTCTTCTTTGAAAGTAGTTTTAATTAATCCGGCTCTAGCACTGCCTATGGCTTTTGCCATTCCTAATGTTCTATCCCAAGCTTTTCCTGTAAAATCTTGTTCAACTGCAATAATTGAAGGAGTTCCAAAATTATCAAGATATGTTTCTCGAACTTTGGAGCCAGGTCCTTTTGGTGCAACCATAATAAGATCAACATTTTTTGGGGCTACAATCCATTTCCAATAGATTGCAGCTGCATGAGAAAATGCCAATGCTTTTCCTTCAGAAAGATTTGGTTCAATTTCATCTTTGTACACTTGAGCTTGAATCATATCAGGAATCAACACATGAATAATGTCTCCTTGTTTTGTTGCCTCTGCAACTGACATTACTTTGTGACCATCAGCTTCTGCCTTTTTCCAGCTATTACCACCTTCTTTAAGACCAATTATCACATTAAGACCAGAGTCTTTCATATTGTTAGCTTGTGCATCACCTTGAATGCCATAACCAATTACAGCAATAGTTTGATCCTTTAATGGGTCAAGACTGATATCGTTATCTTTCCATGTTTTTGCCATGATGTTGACTGAAATATTGCAAATATTAACTATGGAATTTAGATTTCAATTATTTTATTACAAGAACGGCATTTCACAGTGAATTTTTTGCCAGGTAATTTAACAAATTTCTTTGAACCACATTTAGGACAAATAGGACAAGCACGTACTGGTTCCATTACTGTGTAATAGAATTAACTCATTATTTGATTTTACCACTGCCAAGAATTCTAATAGTTGTAGATTCTGGTTTTAAAATCACAGCAATTTGATCTTTTTTGCATACGATTGGTTTTTCAAATGTTAGTTTTAGAGGAGAAATTGATGAGAATTTTGCAGCTTTAATTTGTAATCCAATATTGACCAAACAGCCTTGATTTTCAGCAATTTCACTCTTGTAGAAAGGATTTTTTTGAAAATCAAGTTCAATCTCTGTTTTTACATCTACTGCTCCTTCTTCAGAAATCACATCTCCACGTCCAACTTCGTCAGGTTTTGCTCCCTTTACTGCAAGCCCTACTCTTCCAGGATAGATAGATTCTGTAACAGGATCATCATGCATTTGAATTGATTTTATGAGAACATCAATTCCTGCAGGATAGAGTTTAAGATTATCATATTGTTTTACTTTTCCACGAGTTACTTTACCTAAAATTACAGTTCCAACACCTTTAACATCAAAGGTATGATCAATTACCATCTCAGATGGACCATCATTTGAGAGAGGAACCAGTTTATCCATTTCTTCTTTGATTTTGTCCTGATCTACTTTTGTATATTTTTCAACTACTGTTCCTTTGATCATTGAATCTAACTTTGATTCATCTACTTCAAAGGTATGAGATAAAATTCCTTGTTCTTTTTTTAAGGAATCAAGTGCAATAATTTGTTCTCCAGTAAATTTATCTAATTTATCTACATAAAAAATTACATATTCTGCTAAATTAATTGCCTGAAACAATGGCTGTATCTTCTCAGGAAACCCACTTGGAGTAACCCATGTTTTGATTACATCAGATTCTTTTCGATCATAAAGAGTAAGATCGGTTTCAGTTCCCTTTTTTCCAAACTCAGATGCAATGTCTTGTTTACCTAAAACTACAAAGTTTACAGATTTTACCAATAATTTTGAGTGAAAAATAGACCTTATGAAGTTTTGAACTTAAAATTTTCCATTATTATGAAATTTAGCAAGGATATTCAGAAAGGTCAACTGAAGTTTCAGAATTTTCATCCAAAACGTGCAGATGATACAAGATAGATTTTCTATGAGATGAGCAAAATACCCTAGGTTTCATAATAAAGTATGAATTTCATCACATATTAAAGATTAACGTACGAATCATACTACACCAACAGTCCATAGAAAATTAAGGGTAAGAGTTTAGCACTGCAACATAACTGGCAAATCTATGATTTTTGGGCTTTACTAATTTTTGATGGTATTTACTGATTGGTTTTCCAGTTACACCTTTGAGGCCAAGCGGTCCCTTCACGTAGCCCATCTTATCGGACCAATAAAGAACATCATCGGTGGGTGCATAATGATTAATGATTTTTTTATGGATAATATTTTCAAGAATTTTACCATATTTTTTAGAAGATGGTATATCTTCAGTTATGGAGGCCCCAAAAAAATAAACACTATCTATAATTCCTGAATTTAGTTTCTTTTTTGCTAAATATTCAACGGTACTCAATATTACTTGAGAACCCAAAGAGTGACCTATTAATCGAATCTTTGTTTTTGAACTGGTAGTTTTAAAATCTTCAATAAATTTTCCAAGATTACGTCCATTTTTCTTTGCAATTATTTGACCAACTGCAAGTGCATGCTTTGCATGTATTATTGAATAAGAACCTGTAGTGTTTGAATCATAACTAAAACCAATTATTGGATGAGAATATCCTAATTTACGTAGGCGATTTCTTGCCAAGACAACTTTGGCAACTGCGCCAGCACGGTCATTTTGTAAACCATGAATAATTATTGTAAGTTCTTTTGATCCAATTAATTTTTTAAAATCTTTTTTTAGATACAAATAATAAAAATTATTTTTGAGAGTTTTTCCAGTACTTAGATCATAGTATCCTCTAGTAGAAATTCTTGTTACAGGTTTCATTTTTACTCAGATGGTCCTAGTAGTTTTTTATATTTTGCAATATCAGATTCTTCTACTTTTGCAAACAAAGGAGACACATCACCTAATGTATGACCAGAAGAAATACCTAAAACAGAAATATCATTCCAAGAAAATTCATTGACATTACCATCAAGACCTAATTGATTCCAAATTTTTTGAGCAGATTCTGGAAGAAATGGGAATAGTACAATTGCTATGCTTCTAACAGCATTAACTGAAAGATATACACAATTTGTAGTTCCAGGACCATTTTTCCAAGGTTCCTTATGTTGAAAATATTGGTTAAAAAATGATGAAAACTCCATTACTTTCTTCAAAGCCCTATCAAGATGATTTTGTTCCATAAGAGAGCCTACATCAGTTGCAAGAGTTTTGATCTTTTGCTCTGCTGCAGAGTCATTCTCATCAAAGGATTCAGTTTCAGGAATTTTTCCATCAAATGCTTTTTTGGTAAATCCTAAAGCACGATTAACAAAGTTGCCAAGATTTCCAATCAATTCAGAATTGATTCTGGTAGTAAAATCATTCCAATCAAAATTCAAATCATCCTGAGAATATGGATTAATCGATACCAAATAATATCTAAGATAATCTGCAGGATAATATTCTAAAAATTCTTTTAGGCCAATATACCAATTTCTGCTTTTAGAAATTTTCTTTGCTTGAAGTGTAAGATGACCTCTAGTTGGAATGTAATCAGGTAATTTGTACTCACTATTTATTCCCAATCGCATTGCAGGTAAGAAAAGAAAATGATGATACACAATATCTTTTCCAATAAAATGATAAATGTCAGCAGAATTCCAAAATTCTTTTCCATCAATTCCTTTTTCGTTTAGGAATTTTACTGCAGTTGAAATGTATGCTAAATGGTTATCAAACCATCCATAGAAGACTTTGTCTTTGGCATTATCAAGTGGTACTGGAACACCCCAAGAGATATCTCGAGTGATATCCCAATCAATTAAACCAGACTTTATCCAATTTTGAACATATTTTTTGACATCTTTTTGGAGATGTTCATTTTCATCTAGCCATTTAGATAAAGAATCTTCAAAATTTTTGAGTTTGAAAAAATAGTGATTTGTTTTTTCTTTAGTTGGAGGTTGACCACAAAGAGAGCATTTAGGATTTCTAATTTCATCAGGAACACGACTACAACTTTCACAAAGATCAGAGTATTGATCTTCTGCATTACAATAAGGACATATACCTTTGACGTATCTGTCAGGTAAGAATTTTTTATCATTATTACAATAGAATTGGATAATTTCTTTCTCATAGATGTGTCCTGCATCATTTAGTTTTTTGAAGACATCCTGAACAAATTCTATATTTTCAGAAGAGCTAGTCTTGTAAAAATAATCAAATTCTATATTAAATGCGGTAAAATCTTCATAATCACGCTTGTTCCAATGAGCAACATATTCAGCAGGAGTTTTACCTTCTTTTTCTGATTGAATTAAGATAGGAGTTCCAAAATCATCAGATGCACAAACATAGTATGCCTCCACGCCATTAAGTTTTAAAAATCTGGTAGTGACATCTGCAGGAAGATACGTTGATGCAACATGACCCAAATGGATCTCTCCATTTGCATAAGGTAATGCACTTGTAATGATAGCTTTGTTGTTCATTTGATATTGCTCAAGAACAATATTGAGGTTAAGAAGTTTTAGACTAATGCGCTAGTAAGTGTCGTTCAATGTATTTGATAGGTATTGTTTCTGAACAACACCCGCAAGTTATCAGACGATTTCCATTACCCTTGAAGAAATTATCTAACAATTTTATCATCAACGATTATTTTGAAAATAGGGATTTGAGACAAAAGTAGCAGATACCATAAAGTCATTATAAAATGCATGTAGAAATGAAGGATGTGCTGAAAAATAATCATCGATAAGAATAAGATCATTTACAGGGATATCATAAACATTTGAAACAATGTATTTCAATAAAATCTCTACAGTTTCAGATCTACCACACATAGAAGAGCTCTTTTGAAGAATTTTTTGAAGAATTAGGATGTGTTCCAGAGTAGTATCAGATAAAATACATTCACACAAAGCCATAAAATTATTTAAAAAAAAATAATACATATAATATCGTTAGCTGATTTGCTAAAAAATTAGCTTAGAGAATTACCAGCTGTTAGCATACTTTACTTGTTCAGCAGTAAGTTTATCGATTTTAACATCCATTGCCTTTAGAGCATCAACTGCAACTTGTTTATCAATAGCTTCTGGAACATCGATGATTTTATTTTCCATTTGTTTGTGATTTTTGAGAATATACAAAACAGATAGAATTTGATTTGAGAAGGATTGTGCCATAACTTCTGGAGGGTGTCCTTCTGCTGCAACTAAGTTTGCGAGTCGTCCCTCACCAATTAGATAGACTCTTTTCCCATTTTTCAAAATACATTCATCAAGATTTGGCCTTACTTCTTTAACAGATTTTGATTTCTTTAGTAAGAATGCACTGTCAATTTCTACATCAAAGTGACCGACATTTCCCATAATGGCACCGTCTTTCATTTGTAGGATGTGTTCTTTTCTAATTACACTAGTCATTCCAGTACATGTAATGAAGATATCACCAATCTTTGCAGCTTGTGCCATTGGCATTACTTCAAATCCATCCATATGAGCTTCAAGAGCTTTAATTGGATCTATCTCAGTGACAATTATTTTTGAACCCATTCCATGAAATCTTGATGCAACACCACGTCCAACCCAACCATATCCAACTATCACCACACGTTTTGATGCCATAAGCAAATTCATGGCACGAAGATACCCATCAACAGTACTTTGTCCTGTACCATATCGATTATCAAACATGTGTTTTGTATATGCTTCATTAACTAAAATTACAGGATATCGAAGTTTTCCTTGATTCTCTACAGCTCGAATTCGAGTAACACCAGCAGTCGTTTCTTCAGTTGCCCCAAGGATCTTCAGGTTCTTGAATCTTTTATCAAAATGAGCTTTGATATTCATATCAGCACCATCATCAGTTAGAATGGTTGGTTTGTGTTTCAATACTTGATCAATACACCAATCATAATCTTTGACTGATTGACCATGCCATGCATATACATGGATTCCTTGAGATACCAAAAATGCAGAAATACTATCCTGTGTAGTTAATGGATTGCCACCACAACATGCAACAGTGGCACCTAGTTCTTTAGCCCCAATTAATAAAACTGAAGTCTCTTTTGTAATGTGTAAGCAAAAACCAAGTGTGATGCCCTTTAGAGGTTTTGACTTTTTATGCCGATTAATAGTATTATCTAGAATTTGCATATGGGATCTAGCCCACTCGTAAGACAATTTACCTTCTTTGATTAATTTTGGACTAGACTTTACTTTACTCAATGAACAAATTCTTGAATTAGGCTATAAAATCCTATCATGCGAATAATAATAAATGAGAAATGTATCGCAAAATTATTGACTTGGAAGAAAATTGCAGATAAGGGAGAAATTGCTGCAGGAAAGGGCAAAGCCTTCAAGATTGAGGGAAAACAAATTGCAATATTCAATCAAGATGGTTTTCATGCATTAGATGATCTTTGTGTTCATCAAGATGGCTCAATTGCTGGTGGGAAATTAGACGGAGATATTATAGAATGCCCATTACACTTTTGGCATTACAATATCAAAACAGGTCAACTTAATGACTATCTAAAAGATGTCAAACTGGGAACATATTCTGTAGAGTCAAGAGATGATGGCATTTACGTGGATATCTAAAAGTAGTGAATGATTCTAGATAATTTACAATAGTAAAAATTCTAAAAATTAAATGCAAAAAGAGAAGGGACAAATTTCCCTCCCCTTATGCTAGGTATGGGTTATGTTGGGCACAGATTATTCTGTAATTTTTGTATGTCAAATTAGTATAAGGAATAATGTGTGTTCAAAATGAACTTATTTAGAATCAAAATTAGGCATAATTTTTATTCATATATTCTTCAAATTAATTATTGAATCAAGATATCATTAATGAGATAAAAAATATCGACTATGCTTCAATTACTGAAACAATTGAGAAATTCTTATCAGAACAAATAGAAAAAAATAATGCAAAAGGAATCATTTTAGGATTAAGTGGAGGAATTGATTCAGCAGTTTTAGCTTATATCTGTAAAAGAAAACTAAAAGAAAAGACACTAGCAATTATAATGCCAGATACGTCCATCACACCATTAGAAACTGAAGATGCTCTCAAAATGATTTCATTAACAGGAATAGAATACAAATTAATCGATATCAAACCAATTGTAAATGAATACTCCATGTATCTTGAACCAAATGAAAAAGCCAAAGGGAATCTTCGTGCAAGAATTAGAACTAATATTTTGTATTACTATGCAAATGTCAAAAACTATCTAGTTTTAGGATCAAGTGACAAAAGTGAAAACCTAATTGGTTATTTCACAAAATTTGGAGATGGTGCATCAGATATTACTCCAATTATATCTCTATACAAACTCCAAGTAAGAGAAATTGCAAAGTATCTTGGAGTGCCAGATAAAATTATTTCAAAAAAGAGTAGTCCACATTTATGGAAAGAGCATGACGCAGCAGAAGAACTAGGTGTATCATATGAGAAAATAGATTCTATACTGTATTGTTTATGTGACAAAAAATTATCTATTGATGAAACAGTAAAAATAACTCAAATTGAAAACTCAATTGTAGATAAAGTCCACAAATTAAACATAAACAGCGAACATAAAAGATTGCAAGCACAAAAACCAGATAGAGAATAAGAATGAAACTTCAAGATACGTTATCAAATTCAGAGCAAGAATTAGACATTTCAAAAAAAGTCAGAATTTATCTATGTGGGGTGACAGTTTATGACGAATCT
Organism: Candidatus Nitrosopumilus sp.; assembly: GCA_963667665.2. Taxonomy (GTDB): domain Archaea; phylum Thermoproteota; class Nitrososphaeria; order Nitrososphaerales; family Nitrosopumilaceae; genus Nitrosopumilus. Next base: position 430,652 of record OY763927.2, on the reverse strand, counting down.
CACATTGGACATGCAAGAACCATCATAGTTTTTGATGTATTAAGAAAATATCTAGAGAGAAAAGGAGCAGAAATTGATTTTATTCAAAATTTTACTGATGTAGATGACAAAATCATCAATCGTGCACAATCAGATAACACAACTGCAGAAAAAATCAGCACAAAATACATTGAGAATTATTTCAGAGATTTTGATGGATTAAATGTAAAACGTGCAACAAACTATCCTAAAGCCACAGAGCATATTGAAGATATCATCAAATTTATTGAAAAACTGGTTGAAAAACAAATTGCATATATTTCTAAAAATGGTGTCTATTTCTCAATATCAAAATTTCCAGAATATGGAAAATTATCAAAAAAGAAAATAGATGAACTTCAATCAGGGGCAAGAATTGAAGTGGATGAAACAAAAAATGATCCATTAGATTTTGCAGTGTGGAAATTCTCAGATACAAAACCTGTGTGGGATAGCCCATGGGGAAAAGGGAGACCTGGATGGCACATAGAATGCTCCGCAATGAGTATAAAGTATCTTGGAGAAAACTTTGAGATTCATGGTGGCGGAAGAGACCTGATATTTCCTCATCATGAAAACGAGATTGCACAGTCAGAGTCTCACACAGATTCTACATTTGCAAAAATTTGGATGCATGTAGGAATGGTAACAATTAGTGGAGAAAAGATGTCAAAATCCCTTGGAAACATAAAATCAGTTAAACATGTTTTAGAGAATTGGGGATCTAATATCATCAGATTATTCTGTCTATCAGGACATTATTCAAAACCAATTGATTATTCAGAAGAGTTGTTAAATGAAAATCTCATTAAGTGGAGGCAAGTTGAGACATGCTACTATGAACTAATTCATGCAGATAGTGAAAATCGTGAAGATGTCAATCAAATAATCCAAAAGGCTAGTACTGAATTTGATAATTCGTTGGAAAGTGATTTTAACACACATCTTGCATTGTCATCTTTTTTCCGACTAGTCAAAGAAGCAAACAGATTAGCAGCTGAAGAAAAACTTGGAAAAGAAGATGCACAAATTATCAAAATAGAATTACAAAGAATGTTAGATATTTTGGGATTAAGCATTCCAGTAATGACAGAAAATAAAAAAAAAAAGATAGACAATCTAATTAAAAATAGAGAACAATTTAGAAAAGAAAAACAATTTGAAGATGCAGATAAAATTAGAGACAAACTAAATGAGATGAATATAGAATTAATTGATCATAAAGAAAAAACAATCTGGATGAAAAAAGAAAACATTAAAGCTGAAAATTAGTTTGTACTAATTAGTTCAAACTAATTATTTTTGAGCCCAAAAAAATTAGGTGAATCTAATTAGTTGTGTCTAATTTTCGTAGTGTTTAATAGAATTATTCAGCAACATAATACATGAATGCATGGAATAAATTTTGGCTATGGTATGAAAATAAAATTCTAGGAAGTATAGTAATTATTGCAATAATACAATTCATTCAAATTCCACATATGATATGGAACGCAGATATAATGTTAGAAGCAGGAATTGTATCTAGAATTCATCCAGTAATTGATTGGTTCTTGTACGGAGTAGACCTGATTGAAATTATTTCAATAATTAATGTTGGAATGATAATGTTTAGTTTGATCAAAAAAAGACGTGCAAAAAAACAAGTTGCTACAGAGATGGCATAAACACCATCAAATTTTTTGTTAAAAACTAAAAGAAATCAGACAGAGTTTTTTGTCTAATAATTTGTGAGATTTTTCCATGTGAAAGCCATTCAGATTTACTGATACTCATCTTATTTGATGCCAAAAGGAGTGCTTGATCAAAGGTATTAGATATTGCAGGTTTTTGCTTCATTGCCTCACGAATTCCTTCACGAACTTGCCATACACCAACAGGAATAGCATATTCTGGCCTAATTTCTCTAAGAATTACAACTCCGGCTTGAATTTTCTTTTCAGACAAATATTCTACAACACCCAATTTGGCTGCAAAATAAGCACCAGCAATAGCAGGAGGATGATTAATCCCACGAGCGTCCTCAGAGTCAGACCCAAATCCCAAAATTCCATTTGAATACCAGGCTTCAATCATTTCATATATCCACCTGTGAGGAAACAAGACAATTGAGAAAACATTTCCTAGATGTTCATATGAAAAAACTCTACATGAATCAATTAAATTATAATCTAAAATTTCATCTGTAAGAGATTTAGAAATAATATCATCAGTTGCAGTTATGCTCCATTTTGTTGGAACTAGTTTTCTTTTTTGCCCAAGCATTCCAATACTAAAACATTTTTGAATTTTAGAAATTTCAATTCCAGAATTATATAAATTCAAAACTGCATCTTGTGCTTTCAAATCTTTATCATAAAATATTTTTTCAATTGATTTGACAGAAGAAGTTCCAGAAAATTTAGCGGATTTTATTTCACCGATTGGACCAAATGGGGCACTTTCACCATCAAGGGACACACTTGGAGATGTAGCTTTATGAAAAATTAAATCAGAATCTGTAGGCTTTGATGACATTGTTACCTCTTGAAGATTTTCAATGTATCGTCCATCTGTTTGAGTTATAGAAATTTTCTGTATTCCACGAATCAAGTTTAATCTAAAATTAACAATTTCTTCAAGAGATTTACCTTTCCATTTTTCAGGACTGTCAAGTAGACTGGTATCACCATGAATTGGTGGAACCATTGGACCAACAAAGACTTTGGGATAATCATAAGAACCAACAAAAACAGATGGGGGGCTAGTACCACTTAATGAATCAGAAGAAAATAGATTCCCATATTTTGAAAGAGACTCGTGCCATTTTGCCAAAATTGCACGTCGTATATCTTGAGAATCAGAAGACATGTTTTTTGTGCCTAAATTATGCCTATTAACTTGCCTAATCAAAGATTTTGACGATTAGTTAACGTATGATGTTTAAGGATCAACACAGTTCAAAACAACATGTCAATTAAGAGAATAGTCTCTTTTTTGCCTAGTGCGACAGAATTGCTTTACGAGTTTGGAGTCCAAGACAATCTTTATGGTGTAACACATGAATGCAAATACCCACAAGATGCAACTTCAAAACCAAAAATTATAGATTCTGTAATTAATTCAGATGAATTAACCAGTAAAGAAATTGACACAATGACTTGTCAGTTATTAAATGATAAAAAAGATATTTTTATTTTAAATGAAAAAAATCTTATAGAATCTAATCCGGATCTAATTATTTCACAAGAAACATGTGAAGTATGTGCAGCATATACAAATCAAGTCAATAAAGCATTGCAGATTCTTCAAAAGAAGCCAATGCTATATTCAATGGACCCACATAACTTGAATGAAATAATAAATTCAGTTACAGAGTTGGGAAAAATTTTAGGAAATGAAATGAAAGCAAAAGAGATCATTAATTCACTTGAAAAAAGAATTCATAATATAAAAAAAATAGAGAATGATAAAAAACCTAAGGTTCTTGCAATTGAATGGATTGAGCCATTTTTTACTGCAGGTCATTGGATTCCAGAAATGATACAAATTGCAGGGGGAATTAACATGATAAGTAAAATTGGAGAACATTCAAGACGTCTAGACTTTCAAGAAGTTATCAAATCTGATCCGGATATCATCATCATGATGCCTTGTGGCTTTGATACAAAACGTACAATTTTAGAATACAACAACATTCTAAAAGAAAATAAAATATGGAATTCTTTAAAGGCTGTAAAAAATAATAAAATTTTTGCAGTTGATGCAAATTCATTTTTCAGCAAACCAAGTATTAGAACTATAGAAGGATTGGAAATACTTGCTAAAATCATCCAGCCAGATAATTTTGAAGCCATTCATGTCTCTGAAGAGTCATTTTCAAATATTTGATTAAAAACTCATTATAGGCTCAAAAATATAGATTGTTACACAAAATAACATACTACCTGCTATATCCACTTCTGGAAATAACATTGTATGGCAATGAGTTTTGCAATAGACCAGCAAATGGATAGTTTGTTAAAAATGACTAACGATGTTTTAGCAAAATTAAAGAAAGAAGTACAGTAATTAATTATTTTTTTGCGGCACTAATTAGAGACACAACATCCCTATCTCTTAGTTGATAATCAATTGGTAGTCTCAAATTATTTCTCAAATCTTTTCCATAAAGAAGACCTTTAGTCAAATCAGAGTGAATTTCTTTTGCGAGATCATTTACTGTAGCCCCATCTTTTAACAGAATTAAATCAGGAAGTATTCTTCCCTTTTTATCAGAAAGATTTGTCTCATTTGCAACAGGATAAATTGAATTCATCTTAAGTAGTTTAAAGACTGCAACATTAATTGCAAATTGAACTCCAGTTCGCATATATTCACCCATAATTCCTTTTTCAATAAAGTTTAGCGCATTGGTTTGTTTTTCATTTAGTTCATCTGATTTAATTATTTCAAATTGTTCAGAGCCAGGAGAATATTTTATCAATCCTTTTTGTTCTGCACGTCTGAGACTAAATTCACTATCACCACTAACAGGAATAACAATAGAGTCATTATATCTCTCTCTTAGTCGAGCAAAATTTTTGTCCGCACCTTCAACATCAATTTTATTTGCTACAATTAAGGTGGGTTTTGAGAGTTTTCTTAGATATGATGAAAATTTTTTGCTATCAACCATATCAAAATCATCAAAATCTTTTTCTTCAAGTTTAGTTGCCAAAAGTGTTTCTTTAACATGAGTTTTGTTTACACCAACACCACGATAGAGATTAGTGATTGCATCTATAATATTAGAACCAGTTCTGATTAATTTTGATACCTTATCTCTATTTCCTTCTAAAATTTTATGATACCACATGATTAATTCTTCTTCTATATCTGCAAAATCAGAAATAGGATCACCAGTTCCAACTTCGCTAATTTTCCCAGTTGAATCAATTCCACCAGAAGCATCAACCACATGAAGTAGTGCATCAGATTGTGCAGCAATGGACAAAAATTGATTTCCAAGTCCTTTACCTTTCCATGCATCCTTGATGAGCCCAGGCAAATCTATCAATTCAATTGGAATGTATCTCCATCCTTCAACACATTTGGAGTTATTAGGATTATCCTGAATTTTAAATTCTGGATGAACACAAAGTGTTATTGCATGTGCTGTACCTGTCACAGGTTTTGTTGTAGTAAAAGGATAAGATGAAATTTCTTCAGAAGACAATGTAGCAGAATTAAAGAAGGTTGTCTTTCCAGTATTTGTTTTTCCAATTAATCCAAGTTTGATTGTCACACCATAATTACTAGTTTAGAATATTTATCTCTGCCTAGGAATTAGGCAGGATTTTTATTTTTAATTTTTTCAAGGGATTGATTTAGTTCTTTGATGGCCCATTCAATATCAGATAAATCATCTCTAGATAGGGATTCTTTCCATTTTTCTAAAACACTACTTGCAATTTCTGAGCAATTGTACAGTAAATTCCAATATGGATGATGCTCAGCTGTAGCATATGCAAGTTCGGCTACATCATTAAGACCATTTTTTGCTCTAGATATAGATGTAATTTTTTCACCAAATATTTTGATAATATCATTTTCAAGATCGTTTTCAATTTTTAGAGGAGTGTTTTGCAGTTCATATTTTTTTGCTAAATCAAGTAAATCATTATAAAAATTTTCAAAGTTTGTCATCTCAACAGTCTCTGATGTTCTGCTAACATACATCGGTTGTATACAACTTTGATTCCTTCTTTTCTTGCTAATTCTTCAGCTTTAGAATTATGAATTCCCTTTTGCAACCAAATCACTTTTGGTTTTTTCTTTATAGCCTCTTGAATAACGGGTAGAACTTGGTCTGAAGGTCTGAATATATCTACAATGTCTATTTCTTCAGTTATTTCTGAAACAGAATTATAGCATTTTTTATCTAAAATTTCGTTAGTTGTTGGATTTACAGGAGTAATATCATATCCATTATCAGACAAATATTTAGGCACATAATGAGCTGCTTTGGAGGAATGTTTAGACATTCCTATAACAACCACTTTTTTTAAGGAAAGAATATTGCGAATTTCTTCATCAGAGTGTTCATCTTGTTCCATAAAAGGTAAACAAACATGCAGAATATAATTTTAAAGTATTAAAATTAAACAAAGAATTTTTTAGTCATAGTAAAATCAAGTCAATATGAATACCGAATCCAAAGAGATGATAGTTTTAGGGGCAATTAAAGCAGGAATTAAAAAATTTGAAAAAATTCAAAAAATAAGGCATATTGATCCTAAAGAATTGGAGCCAATATTAGATCAGTTAGAAAAAAGAGGGTCTGTTAAAGTAGAAGAAAAAAAAGGATTCTTAGGAATAAAAATAGAAATTAGCATTACCGAGAAAGGCTACAAGGAAATAAACAATCAAGTGAATGAATTAAAAACAAAGTGGAATCAAATATCAATATTATATAAAACAGAAGACAAAGAAAATCTGAAACGATTCATGGATGAGAATAAATCACTTTATCCTATGATGATATTCTTTGGAATAATGGATATGATGATCTTTTCGGAGACATTTGAAATGATTGGTATGGCAATGTCAGACTATGTTCCAGCAGAAAGTATGCCAAAAAGTTGGGATTAAGTCAACAATTAGAGAGAAGTGGATGTTTGATTCTAGTGTGTGTTTTATACTTGAAGTAAAAATTGATCATTGTTGATGTATAATTCGTTTGATAACCCAGGATTTGTCAAAGTTCTTTCATTTTTACAATCGCACAATACAGAATATCTGTCTGGTCAAGATTTGAGTGATGTCTTAAGGATAAGTAGAGTTGCAGTGTGGAAACATATCAAAAAAATTCAAGAGTTGGGATACACTGTGGAGTCAAAACAGAAACTAGGATACAAATTAACATCAAACTCAGATATTCTTTTTCCATGGGAAATTACTTCGGAACTGAAAACAAAGGTAATAGGACAACAGGCATATTATTTTGATTCAATTGATTCTACTCAAAATCAGGCATTAAAAATGGCTGATGACCCTGCAAATAATGGAGCAGTAATAATTGCAACAAAGCAAACAGGAGGAAAAGGAAGATCCGGAAGAAAATGGATTTCTCCTAAAGGAGGGATTTGGCTTTCAATAATTTTACAACCAAAGTTTGATATTTCTATTACAACTCTATTTCCTATTGCATCAGCGCTAGCATTATCAAATGCATTAGAAAAAACATTAAAAATTTCACCTGAATTAAAATGGCCAAATGACTTGACCATAACAGGCAAAAAAATAGCAGGAATGTTAGTTGATGTATCACTAGAATCAAACAGAATTGAAAATCTAGTTTTGGGTGTAGGAATAAATTTTGATGTAGATGTAAAACAGATTGAAAAAACACTCAAAGGGTCACCAAATTTTTATGGCGTGGCATCACTTTCTGAACAAAAAAATAAAGTCAAACCAATTCAGTTAGTCCAGGCATTTTTTGTGGAATTAGAAAAGATTTATGATTTATTAAATACAAAACAAACAAAGAAAATTATTTCAGAATGGACTAAAAGATCATCAACAATTGGAAAGAATGTAGAATTAGATACCAGTGATGGAAAAATTAAAGGAAAAGCAATTAAAATTGATGAGGATGGAGCATTACTTGTATTTGAAAATAATAAAATCATTAGAATAATTGCAGGGGATATTGTTCATTTGTCAAAATAGGTTATCTTTTGGTAATTCTGGATTTATTTTTTATTCTTGATCTTTTTTTTTGTTTTAGAAATCATAGAAGATTGATGTTTTAGTATATCTTTTAGATCGTTTTGAATTTCAAAAACAGACGAAAGCAGTTTTTCCAGTGCAGTTGAATACTGAGCATATATTGTCAATAGTTCAGTTTTCTTTTCATTTGCCTGTGATAGATATTCATTTGCACGTAGTAGATTTGCTGAAGAAATCAATTCCGGTATTTCAGATACAGGATCACCCAATTGATTCAAATCCACTTGAATCTGTTGAATTTTTTTACGCAAGTCATAGATTAACTCTTCAGATCCAATTGTGGTCAATACAAAAATACGTAATTATGAATAAATTAAAGATTGTCCAATAGCCAGATATTGTTAAAGTTAGTAAATGTGAGCCTGAATTTAGTATAAAATAGAAATAAACTATATCTAAAATCATAAACATGAAAAAAGATACAATGACAATTCCTAATTTGTTAACCATAGTTTTGTTGAGTTCATCCATTTTTACAGGAATAGTATTTGCACAAACAAACGAAGATGCAGAGCTAATGTTTAATCAAGCCAATAACCACTTTGTTAATGGGGAATACAAACAAGCCATTGTAATCTATGATGATATTTTAGAGATTGCACCAAACAATATTTCAACTCTGAAAATGAAAGGAATAGTGCATAGTAATCTTGAAGAACATGACAAGTCATTAAAGCAGTTTTTCAAAGTACTACAATACAGACCAAATGATGTTACTTCATTAACAGGTATGGGAGTGGGATTTGGAAATTTAGGTGAATATCAAGAATCAATATCATATTTTGATAAGGCACTAGAAGAAAAACCAGACAGTACGGTAATTAAAAACTATAAAGAATTCGTCGAAAAAGTAATTTTGAAATATCCGTATACATCAACTGAAAAGCCGAAAGGATTAGAAAAAGAATATCCTACTACCATACCTGAATGGGTAAAACCCATAGCAAAATGGTGGTCAGAAGGAAATATTGATGATGTAGAATTTATTTCTGCTTTGCTATATTTAATAGAAAATAAAATAATACAAATTCCACCAGTAGAAACTCAGAGTGTTTCAGATGATAGAATTCCTGAATGGATAAAAAATAATGCAGGATGGTGGGCAGACGAACAAATTGATGACACTGCATTTGTTTCAGGCATACAATATTTAATAGAAAATGGATTAATTGTTGTCAATGTTCAAGAGATAACTCAATCACAAGAACAATTAGATCAAGAGTTTTACTATTTTGAAAAATATCTCAGAGACATTTCAAAAAATATTTCCATGGAGACTAGATACATTGAATTTCCAAATCCTAGCCAAGATGTAATAAAAAAATTCCTTAGAGACTATGTAAAATGGAATTTTGAAGAGGAAGTCAAAAAAGCATCTGCAAAATTTCCTGATCCAACATATGAAATAGTTAATGGAACAGTCATTATCTACTACAAAGTATTCATCAATGATCAACCAACTGGACTTCCATTAGATCATGTCAGTACACTAGAGAATTCTTTTGCATTTTGGGAAGAACAAGAATTGAGTACTAATAATCAAAAAGCCAAAATGAAATTTGAGATTATTAATTTGAAACATGAAGCAAATGTTTGGGTAACATGGGTAGTTAGAGATCTTGGAGAAGGAGTTCTAGGGCATGCACACATTGGAAAGGGAGTTGTAGAAGTAACATTAGGAGATTACAATTGTGATGGAAGTTTTCAATTATATGATATAAAAAGTGTGGATGCAATCATGACACATGAATTAGGACATTCTATAGGTCTGAAACATGTAACAGAGAAAAATAACATCATGTACCCATCATATACCCCATCGTATGCATATTGCCTTCTAAGTTAAATTTAGAAAAATTAGATCACATTCTAAAAAATTAGAATCAGGGTTAGCTTTACCTACATACCAATAACCTGAGGAAATTAGGTAAAACGGATAATAGGGTTACGCATCATTTTTTGTAATTATGCTTAAAAATACTACAGTATCTGGGCCAAAATGTCCATCATGTGGAGGCAGTAAAATGGTCTCAGATGAGACCACAGGGGAATTGTGTTGTGGAAGATGTGGATTTGTAGTTACTGATAAAATTTCAGACACAGGTGCAGAATGGCGTTCATTTTCAAATGATGAAAGTAACAGGGCGAGAACAGGGGCAGGAACTTCATTAACAATACACGACATGGGCTTATCTACAATAATTGGTAAAGCTAACAAAGATGCAACAGGAAAACCCCTATCTTCGGGTGTAAAAAGTTCTATTGAAAGATTAAGAACATGGGACAGTAGATCACAAGCAAATTCTTCTGCAGACAGAAACCTTAGACAAGCACTTAATGAAATGGATAAATTAAAAGATAAACTTGCATTAACAAATGCAGTAATTGAGAAAGCCGCATACATTTACAGAAAAGCAATGGAGAGAAAATTAGTTAGAGGTCGTTCAATTCAAGGATTAGTTGCAGCATGCATTTATGCATCATGTAGAAATACTGAAACTCCAAGAACATTAGATGATATTGCTAATGGAATCAACATTAGAAGAAAAGAAGTTGCTAGAGGTTATAGATTAATTTTCAGAGAACTTGATCTAAAAATGCCAGTAGTTGATCCAGTAAAAGGAATTTCTAGAATTGCAAGTATTGCAGAACTAAGTGAAAAATGCAAGCGAAAAGCAATTCAAATTTTAAATCAAGCAAAAAAATGTGGTATTGTTGCAGGAAAAGATCCAATGGGAATAGCTGCTGCTGCACTTTATCTTGCATGTATTAGTATAGGAGAAACAAAATCACAGAAAGATATCTCAATTGCATCTGGAGTTACGGAAGTGACTATAAGAAACAGATGCGCAGGATTGAGAAAAATGCTTAATGATTAGAATGTCTTCATTGGGGATTTTTTTAGAGGTTCAATAATTTTAAGAATTTTAAAGGAGAGTTTACCAAAATCAGTTTCTTTTTCACAGGATACCAACATTACATCATCATTAGTTAATGGGAAACTCATTACAATGACTTTGTCTCTATATGACATGGAAAAGTGAACTATACCAAATTCATTATCAAATTCATGTCTCATTCTCACACGTAAAGAAAGTTCCATGAACATCATTTCATCTTGTTTTTGGGCTTCAAGTGAGAGTAAGCCCTTCTTCATTCCACCAGATATCATATGACCTCTACTGTTGATGATCCTAGCTGAACGCATCTTAGGATCTAATTTAATGATTTTTTGGCAGATTTTTTCAAGTTTTTCTACATCTACCATTTGTCTAATTAAACAATCGATCTATTTATTGCGATCTGTATCAATAGAAATCTGTGCAACCAGAATCACCCAAAACTATGACCGATTATTACAAGCATTTGTCGCTTTTTTGGACAGATATCATTCATTTGATGTCAAGTAAACCACAAGCACTAACATCAATTGGTCCAATGAGAGCATTTGCTGCAAATTCAAAAAAAATCACTACTGAATTAATTGACATTAATGAGGTATTAGTGGGATTTAGTCAATACCTCACAGAATATTACAAACAACTTTCAGACACTTGGACTGTTGCACAAAAAAAAGTCAATCTAAAAGCCCCGGATGTTCCTCAAGATGTAGAGCAAATAGAGGCATTCAAAAGAATTTGGATAGATATTTTTGATAATGATTTTACAGAATTATTTGATTCTAAAAAATTTGGTGAAAATTATGGAAAACTAGTTTCAAAAGAGCTTGAATTAACAAAACATTGGAATAATATCACTAATGTAATTTTACAATCAGCTAATCTTTCAAGTAAAGAAGAGATGGATGAAGTATACAAAGAAATTCATTCTCTTAAAAAGAGAGTTGGAAAGTTAGAGTTAGAATTAAAGAAAAAGGAACCAAAAAATAATGCAGCCTGAATCAAAAATAGACCCAAAAATAATTGAAGAGATTTTAAAATTCAGTAAAAATGTTATTGATGCACCAAATTTAGTTCCAGCACCTGATGAAATTAGTTTAGAGGTAACACCACATGACGTTGTGCAGGAAATGGATAAAACAAGACTATTACATTATAGATCTCTAACAGAAAAACAACATAAAACACCATTATTGATTTCATATGCATTAATCAACAGATATCACATACTTGATATTCATCCAGAAAAAAGTTGGGTTAGAAATCTTTTACAACAAGGATTTGATGTATACATGTTAGACTGGGGAACTCCAACTAGTATGGACAAGTATCTAGATTTTGATGATTATGTAAATGGATATTTGGATTCTTATGTAGAATATATCAAAAATGAATCATCTGTTGAGAAAATTTCATTGCAAGGATATTGCACTGGTGGAACAATAGCAACTGCATACATTTCATTGCATCCAGAAAGTGTAAAAAACTATGTTGCAACTGCTCCAGTCATTGATGGATGGCGTGATACTACAGTAATTAGCAATCTTGCAAAACACATGGATGTAGATAAAATGGTAGAAACAATTGGAAATATGCCTCCCGAATTCATGTATTATTGTTTTTCAGTTCTCAAACCATTTGAGCAAGGAATTGAAAAATATGTCAAATTTTTCAAAAATATAGATAATAAAAAATATGTTGATAGTTTCCTCAGAGTGGAAAAATGGCTAAGTGACACACCTCCCATTCCTGGTGCATTATTCAAACAGTGGATTAAAGACATCTATCAAGATAATTTACTCATTCAAAACAAGATGTTCGTAGGAGGAAATCACATAGATTTGAAAAAAATAGACATGCCACTTTTTACACAGGTCGCAGTAGGAGATCATTTGGTATCACCGGAATGTAGTATGCCACTACATTATGCAGTAGGCAGTGAAGATAAAACATTGAGAATGTACCCAACAGGGCATGTTGGAATGATTGCAAGTTCACTTTCTCAGAAAAAAGTGCTTCCAGAACTAGGACAATGGTTAGCTAAAAGATCATAAATTAATTTTATAAAAAAAATAAAAAAAGAAAAAAATTTACCACTAGTTATTCTTTGTGGTGAATGCAGAAATCCAAGATTGTAGAATATTTCTGTTTAGGTCAGCGAATGATTTTGCATTATCGTTGAAAGTTTTGATGTTTTGTTGTGTTGCATCGATAGTTGCAAGTGCTACTTGATTTTGTATAGAAGCTGCCTTGACAAATTCTTCAGTTGTATCATGAATTACTTTTAATGTTGCTTCAGGAATGTTAGTTGCGATACCTGCTTTCTTTGCATATTCTTTTTGTAGTGTGATAGTTGAATCAACTATGTTTTCATATGCTTGTAGGTATTCCTGTTGTACATTAGTAATTGACTGATGATATTGTGGTACTGATTGTTTAATACCATTGAATAGTTTGTCTACATTTTGCTGATATACAGAAAATATATCTTTTGAATTTCTTGTTGTTGTTGTTGTTGTTTTGTTACTCATTGTTTCACCTCCTTATTTTTTGATTTTTTTGCTATTGGCAAGATAATGACTTGAACCAAGTCACCATCTCCTAAGCCAAGTGCATTACGTTCAGCTTCAGGGATTGAGATTCTTCCATTACTACTGATAGTAGTTTTGTAAGCACCCCAATTCATAAATGATGGAAGCATTTGTGCGATGTTGAACATTGTATCCATACTTTTACTTTGCATTGATGACATGTTTTCCATCAGATTGGATTGAGTTTGTCTAGTACTATCAGAAACTTCTCTTAGAGTATCCAAGGGATTGAATGTTTGACTATTTTGATTTGTCATCAAAGAGCCAAAATTTTTCATAAATTCTGTTTGAGCACGTCCACTTTTTTGGATCCAGTCTTTGAACATTTCAGTTGGATCATACTGGTAATTATTACCACTCATTGGTAATCAACGGATTTAAATGGTATATAAATCCATCTAAGTGCCGTTCAAAAACTCCTTTACTTTTGAAGCAAAAGTGTACGGGTCTTGAACATATGGTGTATGACCACATCCATCCATTCTAAAAAATCTACAATCCTGAATTGTTGAAACAAAACTATCGGCATGATGAATTGGAATAACTGGATCATTGGATCCCCAAATAATCATAGTAGGAGTAGAAATTGTTTGAAGTTTAGACGTGATTAATTCAGAATTTTTTATTCCAAGTAGTGTAGACATGAAAGCGAGTTTTGCATTAGGTAATCGCATTCTTTCTACAAATCCATTAACAATTAATTCATTAACATTTTTTCCAGAACCTTCCATCAATTCAAATGCATTTTTTGCACTTTTTTCATTCGGATATAAAGCAGCCATAATATATGCATCAAGTGCAGGAGTTGATTGTTTCATCATTCCAGAAGGAGAAACAAGAATAAGTTTTTCAATTTCTTGAGAATGAGAAACAGCAAATTCAGCACATATTTGTCCTCCTAATGAAGAACCAATCAGATTAGGTCGTTTAATATCAGATGCAACAAAAAATTTTTGTAGAAAATCTGAAAAGAACTCAGAAGTATAATCCACAAGAGGTTTATCACTATAACCAAACCCAATAAGATCAGGAACTACAACACGAAATTCATCTTCAAAAAGAGGAATTACTTGATCCCATCTTTCAGCGGATGCACCCAATCCATGAATTAGTACAAGTGTTTTTTTAGAATTGCCAGACTCTAGATAACGGATCTTATTTCCATCAATCTGAAGAAATTTTTCTTCCACTATTAAATCGTCAATAATTATCACTAGATAAGTTTTAGTTAATTGTACGATCAAACACATTTAGGGCTTTTGAGATCTTTAAAATGGTTGAAGTAATTTTATGATAATCCGTGTTTCTTAAAATATTTTTGATGATATTCTTCTGCCTCATAGAATGTAAGAGTAGGGACAATTTCAGTAACAATTGGGTTTTCAAATTGTCCAGATTTTTCAATTGTTTGTTTTGATTTTTCAGCAATTTCTTTTTGTTCATCATTATGATAAAAAATTGCTGAGCGATACTGAATTCCCACATCAGGCCCTTGACGATTCAATGTTGTGGGATTGTGATTATTCCAAAATACATCAAGAAGTACTTCATAAGATATCTCATCTGGATCATACTCTACCTCTACAGCCTCAGCATGCCCTGTTTTGTCTGTGCATACCTCTTCATATGTTGGATTAGGAAGTTGGCCTCCAATATATCCAACTTTGGTAGATTTGACACCCTTGGTTTTACTAAGTAAATCCTCGACATGCCAAAAACACCCAGCGCCAAATGTTGCTTTCAATTTAATGAATGTAAATCAATATCAAATTAAAACTATTTGTTCAAATTGAAATTTAATTAACTGAAATTATTCCGTCCTGAATAAGAAATTTCAAAGAGTTTACAAATTCATATTCTGAAACTAAATCCTGAGACCACCATAATGCATTATTTCGAACCCAAGCTGGAATTTCATTATCTGAAGTTTCGGTAGGAATGTCAGAAATCATAATAATATTATTTTCTAACATAAATTCTATTCCGGTTGTAAAATCAGAATTATCTATATCACCAGTTGCCCATAATTTAGCATCAATTTTAATCCAGGTTGGTGTAGGAACAGGATTTTCATATCCTAAAATATTATATATAGAAATATCTGGAAACTGTGAATCAAACCAAGACTTGTAACTAGATTCATCATTGTATCTATCAATATAATATTGTGGGGATTTATCAAGAGATGGGAAACCATCAAGTGGAGTTGACTTGTAACCCACTACATCATCAACGGAATTAAGAGGAAACTGTGAATCAAACCAAGACTTGTAACTAGATTCATCATTGTATCTATCAATATAGTATTGTGGGGATTTATCAAAGGAGGGAAAATTTGAAATTTGAAATTTTAATGTGGTAAAAGTAGAAAACTGTGTAGGTGTTGGTTCAGAAATAGATTCAGTAGTAGAACCGGGTTCAGGTGTTGGTTCAGAAATAGATTCAGGAGCAGAGCCGGGTTCAGGTGTTGATTTGGGTGTAGTTGTGGAAGATTCTCTGTATTCTATAGATTTTTCCATACTGCTCCCTTCAGATGTTACTTGTATAGGATAGAATCCATAAGTAGACCAAGTAGGTCCGCCAACCAGAAGAGTAGATGAAAAACTACCATCAGAATTAGCAATGGCGGATCCAAGAGTTACGAATGTAGATTTACCAGGATTAAAAATTACTATAGTTACATTAGGCGAATCAAGTTCAGAAGAAACAGTTCCAGAAACATGCAGTGTGTCGCCTTCATAATAGAGAGATTTGTCAGTTGTGAAATCGTCTACACTTCCAAATGCTAAAGAAAAACTCAAAGGGATTAACACTAATAAGAAAATTATTGCGAAATAACGAGTCATGTTCTAAAAATCAATTTTTGGCATTATTAAATAATTCGTCAGATTGTTCAATTAGAATTGATTGACATCGGTGAATATTTCAACAACTTTTTTAGCCAAACTTTCAATGTTGACAGTAGGTTCTGCAGATATCAGCAGTAGAATTTGTGTGATAGGAAATGGAAAACTTACTAAAACTGCCTTGTCTCGCCTAGCAGCAAGATAATTAATCGGCCCTAAGCTTTCATCGAGTTCTTTTCGAATAGATACTTTTGAAACAAACTCAAAAAAGGACTGTAGTTTAGTCTCATCGTTTTCATAAGGAGTAATTCCTTCTTTAAATCCACCAGCTACAAGTTTACCATCTTTGTTAATAATTCCTGCAAATCGGATTTCAGATTCTCCAAGAAGACTAGTACATTTTTTAGCATACAACTTCAAAGTAACATCTAGATTTGACACGATAAACTCAGTTATGACGTCAAAAATAAAAACCTAGCCTATGGATTTTAAGAATTTCACTACAAATGGCATTTTAATAACACATAATCAATTATTTTCTCTTTTGATGCTTTTTTCATTTTTTGAATTGATTTGAAAAGAAGAGATTCAACATATGATGGGTATTGTTGTGAGATTAATTCTTTCAATTGGTTTCTTTTTTGAAGATAATAATCAGCCAAAGGATCATAAACAGAAGAACCAATTAGTTTTTCTTCAGAAATTGTAAACCCACCTAAAGTAACTACCTTACGAATCTGTTCTAAACTATAATGTTCAGATGACCAGGTAAATTTTAAAATTCCTAATTTTGAAATTGATGATGTATTTACAGTAACAGGAATTGCCAAAACAAGTAATCCAGAATCAGATAACACTCTTTTTGATTCAGAGATAAATTCTGAAATTGGTTTGAAGTGTTGTGCGGATTCTAATGCCAAAACACGGTCAATAGAATGTTTAGAGAAAGGTAATTTTGTAGAAGACGAGTTTATGAATTCTATATTTTTTTGACTACCTGAATAAAGAAGTTGAGAATGATTGATATTTACACAATAAATTGACAAGTTTTCAAAATTATTTCTCCAAAAAATTGCAGGGGCCGATAATCCACTTCCAACATCAATTATAGTTTTAGCAGTTTCTAGTTCAGCCATTTTTGCAAAATTAGAACACAGATTGTTTTGAGCAGAAATTGGATCAGAATTTTCATTATCCCAATATCCAAAATTCAGCATAGATCCTCCAGTTGCAAGTTGCATTACTGGAGATAATGCATTGTAAAGATTTACAACATCTTTTTCGTTTCGACGAAGAGTCCATAGAAATACATCAAGTGGATTTATTGAGACCAAAAATAATTTCAAATTTATTTGAAATAGGAGGCTATTAATTTTTAGGGTAATTCTTCTGAATCATCAGCACAATGCTTGTGAACCCATTTTTCATCATTATTTTTGACAATTTCTTTTCCAGGCTGAATATTATCACCACAAGATATACAAGATGTCGCAAATTTTGCTTTCATGGATTATAATTCTCATACATAGATAAAGCAACTGTATTGCAATTGGCGTTAGCTAATGAGTAACACATTTTACTTCATACAAAATGTTGTAAATAATAAAACAAATTATGCCAAAATTGAATGGTTTGTCTTGAGAAAATATCTATTTTCTAAATAATTCTTGGATACGTAATACATCTTCATCCTGTTCTATGACAAGATCCCCAAAAGTGACTTTTTTTGGTATTGTAACCATAGTCTTTTATGGTGATGACGGGTATTATATTTTTACTTAACTGACGTACTCAAACTTAAGAAAAAAATCCTGAAGACTTTGGAAATACTACGTGTAGAGGAATTTGGGTCTAAAAATGAAGATGTAAAATTTGCAATAAAAATTAGACCTTTTGAAGCAGATAATTTTGTAGTATTCGTAGAATATCTTCCTAAATTCGATATGTTAAGAATAATAGCTTCTGTTGGAGTAGGGACAAGCCTCAAGGGAGATTACAAAGCCAAACCTGATGCAGAAAAAATCGAAATCAATAAACTATTTTCTAAACCACTTAGAGAACGAAATTTTACTCCGATGATAGCGGAAGATTTTACGGCAGTAGAAGGATTCAAATTTTTAATTCAACAAAATTTTTCTCCACAAATGTTATTTGATACAGTTATTGATGGATTCTTTGTATTACAGGAATTAGCAGAATTATTCCGTGGAGCAGACCAATCATTAAAAGTTCCAAAAGTGAATGAAGCTACCGAGAATATGTTCAGATAAATCATATAGAAAAATCAGTTTTGAAATTATGTAGTTACGTGACCTTTCAAATCTTTTACAATGTTTTTAATTTCTTTTTCAGTAAGAATGTCTTGTCTGCTCATAAGAAAATAATTGATTCTATCCATCTGACAATATACATTCAAAATTATGAAGACATTTTAGATTATCTGTTTTTTATTGAAAAAAGACTTAGAATCTAATTATTATCTTATTTGTATCTAATTCTAAAAAACATTATTCTGAAAATAGTTTGTATTTCGTAATGGGCAGACCAATTGGTTTGATTCAGTATGCTATCTAATTTTGATAAACATGATTTATTTTTGAATTGGTAATTTACTCCTTGCATATTGTTTCTTTCTTCTAATAATTGCTCAAAATCTAACATTGTAGTATATTCTTGTATCAAAGAATGATTTGCTAATGCCGTTCTTTTATAATATTTTGTTATTATAGGTTTAAGGTTTATTTTTGATAAATTATTATTTTGGATACTATTTACTAACCGATATCTAATTTGTAATAACTCTTTAACCATTTTCATGGTGCTCTTTCGAGAATGATAGTAAGAACCAAAAATAAAGATTGCAGGTATTTCTACTCCTAGAATAATTCCTAGCATAGTAGCGAAACTGAAAACCACATTTTGTGAGTTGCTGCCTTGATCATATACAAAATATGTCTTGAGCTGAAACTTCATAGATTCAGCTGTAGTACCGTCCATTTGAGGAAATTCAATTTTAATTCTTGAACCATCACCTGGTGGGAATTTTGGAATTTCCATGTTTAATGTTGTATTGGTTATAATCAAATTTTCAAAGTCTATCGAACTAAATGCTATCCTTGTTTAATTAGACTCAAAAATAGATTTTTCAGATGTAAGTATGGCAGTTACATTTGTAGCTTGAGTGTTTCCTGAATTTTTCAAAGTTAATAGATAATTTTCTGCTTTAGGTTCTATGTAATATTCAATATTTGGGGCTGAAAATGGATTGATAGAATCCACAAAAGTGAGAGATGGGGTAACAATTGCAACTAGTGCGACTAGGATGGGGATTATTGTAGTTGATTTTGACATTGTATGATAATTATCTAAATTTTGTATGAACTTAAGAGTATTGAAGTTTAGAAGTGGGTTGATTAATTATAACAACCTGTCATCCATAACACATTTTATTAATTTGAAATCATCAATAATCTCATGAGTGATTCAGGGGTATCTTCAAAAATAATTCTTGCAAAATGGACAGATAGATTCCTTGCTTGGTTAATTGATTTTATAATAATTTCAATAATTTCAACATCCATAATTTTTGCATCATTTGGAACAATAGATTATGATGAAGATGCAATTTTGGCAAAAAGCACACAATACATTCCAACAAGTCTCTTATTTTTTGCATATTGGATAATCTTAGAGTATAAAACAGGTCAAACAATTGGGAAGAAAATTCTAAATTTGAAGGTGACTAATATATCTGGAAACAGTCCTAGCTTGAAAGGAGTCATTATTGGTAGTTTTGGAAAAGCATTTTTACTTCCAGTAGATGTACTTCTAGGCTGGATTCTAACTAATGAGAAACGTCAGAGAGTGTTTAACAAATTAGGAGATACACTTGTTGTAAAAATTAAGATTTCAGATGACACATCAGATATCAGTTATTCGAAAGATTAGATTTTGTCAGATTTTGTTGAACAACTACTTTAAAGATTTAACCAACAGATCTATTAGCAACATTTGATCTTTTTTGGATAGTATGTCTGATAACAATAAAGAGTGGTGGGTAGGACTGCCAGAAGAACTGCAAAATGACATTGAATTTGAAGAACAATAAGCAAAATTTATGTCAAATCCCAAAAATGGGAAAAAATACAAGTTGTGTAATATTTTCAACTAACATTAACTTAAGAACAATTTTGAAAAATAACAAGATAAGGAAATGAAAAAGTATACTGCAGTTCTTATGTCAATGTTACTACTAACATTTGGATTTACAATTATCTCAGAAGAAATTTTTGCATCACCTCCAATGAAAGAAAAAGAAAAGATACCATATGGTCAAATGAAAAAAATGGAAATGTACCATTTGAAGGTGATCCAATATCAGAATGACAATTAGCATATGAATGATATTGACCATCAATGTAAATATAGGGATGTGAATCTATCCCAGATGAAACATGACCTCTCTCAACAGTAGTCTCACTTTTGATATATGATACAGTATTACTACCCACAAGATTAGAAGTATAGTATGGTGTTTCTTCATCTGCAGTAGATACTGTTCTTTGATGCCCAATACTTAACACAGAAGTAATGCCATGTGGAGCTACTCTACTTATTGGAGGAATAGATATCTCATTTGTTTCAAGTATTGAAGTTCCACTATCAATAATAGTACGATATTTGTTTGTATCAATAATTGTATCAGCCCCATCGTTACTATCACTTGTTATAATAAATGATGCATCAGTTGTTGTGCCAATAGTAACCCAAACACTATCAGTAGTGTTGTAGCGTTGTATATCATATGCAGTATGATAATTGGTAGGGGAACTCCAAGATAAAATAATATCACCCAAAAATAATTGTGAGATTAGATTAGTTGGTGGATTACTTACATCTGTCGGAGTAAGTTGAGAATTCATAGACTGTCCATATACATGATTTGTAGTAAGTGACACTATAACTACCAATAAGACTAGAAAAATATTTTTTAGCATCACTATTAGAATTGTGTTAAAATAATAGAGTATTTATTTATTAGGTTACGTTACGATCGTAGACAAAGAATATATTAATCAATCATCATTTTAAATATTAACAAGTAATAAAATATAATTATTTTATGAAACGCAATAATTTGAAATCTTTTTTTAGTACGATGTTATTTAATAGAATTAATTATATTTTTATTAATTATAAAAATGTTTTCTGGTAAAAATCAATTATAAAATTCTTAATTATTACAAGCAAAAAGGCACATCCATTAATTTTTATACACTAAACGAAATCGAGTGCAATCTTTGGATGTTATTCTACAAAAAAAGACCATAGTCAAAAGCGTTTTAATTCTAGTTGAATAAAGTCCACATGAACGCACTCAGATAGATAAAATTGAAGGTTTGATTAACAGTAGATATTAATAAAATATTATGAAAAAATAGAAGGCGATGATGAAGCCGTGACATTTTGATTCGATCATCGAATATGATTTGAATCATATCTGAGCCTTCTACCATTATTGTTTTAATCACAGTATAATAGTTTAGTTATGTAAGCTGAGCCTCTACTATTCAATAAGATTATAATTTTTTATATTTATCCAGTACGAACCCAAGACATTCCATTATCCTCCAGGAACTGAGTCCTAGAGTTACCAGGTGTTTCTATTAATGTGACAGGATCATCCAAGTCATCAAACTCTGCAATTGTGTAAATATCACCATAGATAGAATCCCTCATCTTTTCCATATTATCAGTATGCCATTTGATTTTATCTGCAAAGACATCACAGTATCTATTGTTTGTATTAGTACATGCACTTGAAACGATTGGTTTAGGTCCATCTACATAGAACCAGTTTCCAGGGTTGGATTCACTCCAAGTGTACCCGAACTGGTCAGTCCATATGTTATTTATCTTATCAGTTCTGGTTAATTCATAGACAATAAAACCAGACTGTGATGAGATTTTCTTTGAAAGCTCAGTTATAGGAGGATCATTTAGAGAGTCGCCAGTAATTAACAAGCCCTCATTCATGAAGTGTGTTGTTGATTTACGTTTCATATCAATTGCCTCTATAAGGAATGGCTCATCATACATTGCCTCTCTAAACAATACATCACTAATTGACAACTCAGTACACTGTGCTGTATTACTTGCAGCATTACATGGTACTTTGGATATAGCAAAGGTTGCATCATGTTCTTCTGTAATTATTTCACCATTTTCAATATCAACAATAGATGTTTTTATTGTGACAGTTGCTTTTTTTACTGTAAGGGCAGGTGGAGGGTATAATGAAATTATGGGAAAATGAAAATCTTTTCCACCTATACTAAAATCAAGTGTCTTGGGATTTTTATTTTCAAGACTCTCATCAATATACTCTAGAGCAGATTTTGTAGTGTGAGCATACGAATCAGATATGGCTTTGGATGTGCTGCCTATCAGATCAACTAGCTTATGTCTTTTTGGTTTGGTCAGTAGACCCATTTATGGAATCCCTCATTATGTTTAATAATAAACGCAACCCCTCAGGTACTTCGTCTTGTGTTGCAATAACATTAATTCTGATTTCTCCAGATTTATCTATTCTACTTTTTTTGTTGTTTTTTCTAATTTATACCAAATAACGAAGAACTAAAAGACTCATCAATTTCAGTAGAGGCTAGCAACATATTTTCTAAAACTGAAAGATTTGCAAAAAGACGGGGTGTTTGAAAAGTTCTAGTTATACCCAAAAGAAAAATCTTATCTGAACTGTAATTAGTTATGTTGTAATCTTTGAAAAATATATTCCCTTTATCTGCCCCAAATAATCCAGATATGATGTTGATCAGAGTTGTTTTTCCTGAACCATTTGCACCAATTAGTAGATTAATACGATTTGGTAAAAAACTAGTTGATATTTTGTCCAGTATAATATTACCACCAAATTGTTTTTGTATCTCAGATATTCTAAGTGTCAAAACAATTCTAGAGTATCGGTAAAAGCATTATAGTGTCCACTACGAATCCATTTACCATCAACAATAGACCAAAGTTCGTAATCAGCTACTGACAAATCACCATACTCGTTAAAATTTATCTGCCCAATAGCACCAATATGATTTGATGCAATTTCAGGTATGTTTTGTTTTAAGATACTAGTATCAATAGAGTTTGTATGATGTATTGTCAGACCCAACACCCACAGGCTATCATATGATGAATAGACATAACTACTAGGTGGTGAACCTACCGTGTCAATTATATGATTTTGAACCAGCTCAAAGGTTTCATTTTTAGATGGAGAGAACTGAGTTGAAGTAAAGTTAGTAGACTGGGCAAACTCTGAGGCTATTCTATCATTAGATATATTAACATCATTTGTGGTGCCATCTGCACCAAACCATCTTACATTGTTAAGTTCATCATATGAACTTGCAGAATTTAAAATGTGTACAGATTCTGTAAAGCCTATCAACAAAACTGCAATTTGATCAGTACTATAATCCTGAGAATACTTTGATACACTATCTGATAACAGCTTTACTTCTGTGGAAAAGACAGTACTTTCAGTAGAATAACGAATGCCTGAATCAACTATACCATCTTTGGCCTCAAATGATAATTTTGTAGACTCATAGAGGCCATCACCCCATACATCACCCCTGTATATTGGAATTACAACTTTAATTCCATAATGATCCAGCATTTTAGCAATAACTACACTTTGTTTAGTGTCATCAGGGATTAATCTAAAAATATTATCATCAATGGCAAGGTTTGGGGCGGTTGAAGAAGGACTAAGCACTAACATATCATTAGAATCAACATAAGACTTTATGCTTTTAACTTCTGCACTTGAATCGGGTCCTAAAACAAGTTTGATGCCCTTGGAGTTTAAAGATTGAAGTTTTTCTAATGCAATTACAGGATCAGTTTGTGAATCTTCCATAACTAGATTTACCCGCCATGTAGCACCAACTGATTCTAAATACTGATTAAAGTTTTTAGCTGCAAATTGAGTTGCAATATTGCTATCTTGTCCATGACTAGACATGACTCCAGTGATAGGCAATAATACACCTATATTGACAGTTAAGGGTAGCGATGTTTCAGATGTAACTAGTTGAGTATCCATATTTTTTGAATCAATTAATAGAAAATAAGTACTAACAGACACCAATACGACTGCCACCACAACTGAAAAAATAATGTACTTATTCATAAAATTAACAGGAATTAGTTAGTATAAAAATGATCTTTTTGACGGTTCTGTAACATCTTCGAGGGAAGCATGAAATACAAATCTTTTCCAAATTCAAAAAATACTGCTGAGTCTAAACCCACAGTCAGCACTATTCAAATCAAACACTTGATCTGCCTACGAGGTAAGATACTCTAATGGTTGCTTTAGAAATTTTGACTAAAAAGCTATCAAAAAAATCCCTTGATCTTAAAGATCAATTTTCAGATAATTCAAAATTGAATGAAAGAATTACTGAAGATATTGTGCGTGATATTCTAAAGGCAAATCAAAAAAAAATATTCCAAAGTAACCATAGAAGAACAACAGTCGCAGAATCCAAGAATTAAAAAATTGTTGAAAAATGCTTCAAAAAGCGGTTTGGGGGGGGAGTCCTGAATTTATTGTTACGTTTGATGAGATACCTGACCTTATAATAATTATAGAGTGCAAGGCAGATACAAAAAAACATGAAAGTAAGAATAGAGACAAACCAAAAGATTATGCAGTTGATGGGGTTTTACTTTATTCAGAATATTTGGCAAAGGAATTTGATGATCTCTATTGCAGCAAGTGGACAAAATAAATCTGAATTAAAAGTATCTACATTCTTACAATTAAAATCTAAAAAAATAATTGATAAACTAGATAAAGACATTCGTGAATTTGAAGATTATGTTTCACTTTACAAAAAAGACCCTGAAAAAGAGAAAAATGATATTTCAAAATTGATGAAATATTCAAAAAAACTTTACAATGATTTAAGAGACAATGTAAAATTAAGTGAACCAGAAAAACCTCTCTTGATAAGCGGTATTTTGATAGCTTTGACGGATGATAGTTTCAGAGCAAGTTATTCAAAGAAAAAGACATCAAAAAGTCTTGCAACATTATTGGTAACTACAATCAAAGAGGTGTTGATTGCTGGAAAATTAGATGAAAACAAAATGGAAACTATACTATATCCATACCAGTTTATCAAAGTACATCCTGAATTGACTAAAGAAAAAGATAATGATAGAAAATCAATTCATCTTCTACATAGTTTGATTCATGATATAGAGATTAATGTTTTTACCCTTTGCTGATTCTAACGGATCAATCGACATACTTGGTCAGTTCTATGGAGAATTTTTAAGATATACTGGTGGAGACAAGAAAGGGTTAGGAATTGTCATTACTCCCAAACACATAACCGAATTGTTTGTCGATATTGCAAATATAGACAAAGACGATGTTGTATTTGATAATTGTTGTGGAACAGCCAGTTTTTTAATTAGTGCCATGAAAAAAATGACTGATGAAGCTGGAAATGATGAATCTAAAAAGAAAGGCATCAAAGAAACTCAATTGATAGGAATAGAACAACAGTCAAACATGTTTGCTTTGGCATGTGCCAATATGATATTGAGGGGAGACGGTAAAACACACATATATCAAAAAAACTGCTTTTCCATGACTGGCACAATACTTGAAAAACACAAGTGCACTGTAGGTTTTCTTAATCCACCATATTCTCAAAAAGGTGAAGGATTACATGAATTGAATTTTATATCTAATTGTCTTGACAGTATAGAAAAGAATGGGATGGTGGTAGCAATTGTTCCTGTTAGTTGTGCCACTACTCCAACTCCGCAAAAGGAGGATTTGTTAAAAAAACATACATTGGAAGCGGTAATGAGTATGCCTAACGAATTATTTAATCCAGTTGGAATAATCACATGCATCATGGTTTTTCGTGCCAAAGTACCACATGATTCAAAAAAATCTACATGGTTTGGGTTTTGGAAGAATGACGAATTTGAAAAAACAAAACATGAAGGCAGAATAGACAAGCATGGTAAATGGAAAGAGATTAAAGATAAATGGATTGAGAATTATCGTGAACGAAAGGAAATTCCAGAGGAATGTGTACTACATAAAGTAACAGCAGAAGATGAATGGGTTGCAGAAGCATATATGAAAACAGATTATTCCAAACTAACTTTTGTTTATCTCAATGGTATAGTTCCAAGAGTTGGCGACTGGTTCAGGGCTGATGAGGTATGGATTAAGGTAAATGGCAAACAATGTTATCTGTTTGCTTCAATGGATGATGATAGTAGATTTTGGCTAGCTAGTGATATGGCGACAACAAAGTTTCAACACAATGCAGATAATTTACTAGAATTAACCAAGAAACAAGCTGGAAAGAATCCCAGAAATTTCATAACTGACGGATTGCCAGCTTACATGAAGTCATCAAAGAAAGTGTTTGGCAAGAAAACTAACCATATCAGACATATTCACCTAAAGGGTGATATGAACAACAACAAGATGGAACGCCTTAATGGTGAAATTAGAGATCGTGAAAAGGTTTTCAGAGGTCTCAAAAAGATGGATACTCCAATTTTAGATGGAATGAGAGTCTACTATAATTTCACAAAAAAACATGGAGCTCTAAAAGGTAGAACTCCAGCCGAAGCCTCAATGATTGAAATTGATGGAAAAAATAAATGGAAAACCATCATACAAAATGCCTCATTAAACAAGGCTACAGAATAAACGAATCCTTAGAAGATCTGTATTTCATGTTTCCCTCGAAGATGTTACAGAACCTTTTTGACAGAGTATTAAATGATCAATTACACCAAATACTTAAATAAAAACATCATATTATAATAACATGGCAAAAAGAGTTACCATAATGATAGATAGTGACCTAGATAAAAAACTTCGTATAATCCAATCAAAAATCATTAGGGAAGAAAATAATACATGCAGTTATTCAAGAGTAATAAATGACATGCTAAAACGTGGAATTAAATAATAAATATATTTTAAAAATTTTTTATTTAATATATTTTAGTAATTAGATAAGGCAATTTAACGTTACTTGTGAGTTTCTTTTCTCCATCAAGTTAATCGAAATTAGTTGTATGTCACATTCCAGAGGTGAACAGACATGACGCACGATGGTGCCAGAACCAAACAAAAGTCGCGGTTACATATGAGCCATGCGCAAAATGATGCAAGGTATGTGGAACGGGGAAAGATGATACATTGGCTCTTCCCGACAAAATGGATGAAGAACTCAAACAGATGAATGCAGGTAAAAACGGTCATCCATTCGTCTATTCAGAGTGCCTGGTGATGGCCATAATCGGAATACGTCTGCAGTTGGGCATTGCACTTAGATGTGCAAAAGGAATGGCAATAGCTGCTCTGGGCGAGGAAAATGCACCTGATCATGTTACCTTGTGGAGAAGAACGAAGAGCCTTGATGCATCCATTACAGACAGAACCATAACCATCAAGGGTAAAGGCAGTATATTGCAGATGATCATAGACAGCACCGGCATGTCTCCATCTGCCAAGGGCGACTACATTCGATACAAATACAAGATAAGAACCAAGTCAGGCTTCATAAGACTCAGTGTTATGATAGAGCAAGATACCATGCGGGTGCTGGGATTTACGGTAACAGATGAGACGATTGGCGACTCCCCGCAGTTTGAACCCCTGATAAGACAGGCGCTAAAGAGCATGGGCATCGATCCGGATGTACGGCGCGCAGCAGTCATGGAAGCAGGCACCGGGCCACCGCCGGAACCTGTCAGGATTGAGATCAGGGCTGATGCAGGATATGACAGCCGGGAGAATTTTCAGACGTGTAAAGAGTATGGCATTACACCCATCATCAAAATAAGACGCAATGCAGAATACAAGGCAAAAGGGGTCAGTCGAGAACGCGGCATTGCAGCGCTTGACCAGCTGGGTGGCGGCATTACAAACCTCGCCAAATTTCACGACATGGACATCAAGGAACGTACGGAAAACCAAAATGAGTGGAAAAAACACGCAGAATATGGTCCACGATGGCAGGTGGAGATATTCTTCTCGGCGTTTAAGAGGATATTTGGAAGTTCGGTAATGGCAAAAACAATGGATAACATTATTCAAGAGATAGCGCTGAAGATCCAGCGCTACAACCAGTTCATAGACATAACTCAGAGGGTGATCTCAATGGCATGATGAAAGTATAGCTGAGATGCTACACGATCAGATCAGAACTGTGGCAGGTTATGCAACAAACTAGCTCACAGTATATGTCTGGTCTGCCCCGGTGGGATCCGTGTCGGTCAGCGGGTTGCTTGCAGTATCTGCGATGCCGTGACCTGATGAGATAAGATCAAGGTTGTATATCCCGTCCTGTAATGCAGAGACTGTCACATAGTACACATCACCTGAACCTGAGACCTCAGTGACAGGGCTGAGAGTAGTCCCGTAACCGATGGTAAGTGTCCAGCTGTTCAGGACTCCGGAATCGACATCATAGTTGTCGTTTATCTGCAGTGTCCAGACGCCTGAGATCGGTACGCTTCCAAAGGGCAGGGTGTACGTCTTGTATATGTTGTTCGCAGTGCCGCCTTTACGGTCGTGCAACGTTCTGGTAGTGCCGTCAGGTGCAATGAGGTCTATCTTGAGATCGCCGATGTAGTTATGCGTGATGTCTACTGTAACTGAGACGGAGGCGACAGTTCCAGAACTGGAGACTGTGATGGTATCAGATACAGTTGCAAGGTCAGGTATGGTAAGGTTGGGGGATCTTGTATGCGTGAACTGTCCGGTGGAGGCAGAGGTGTTCCCTCCCCAGGTGCTGTCAGGAGACAAAATAAAGTCAGATGCATCCACCCCTGTGACATTCTCGCTGAAGGTTGCCATGTAGATCAGCGTCTGGCTGGTCGTGTTTTGGGATGCGGGATTGTACCGCTCAATTGACTCAAGTCTTGGGTAGATGGTATCTATAACCGTGATGCTGACAGTGTATGTCTGGTCTGCCCCGGTGGGATCCGTGTCGGTCAGCGGGTTGCTTGCAGTATCTGCGATGCCGTGACCTGATGAGATAAGATCAAGGTTGTATATCCCATTAGTTGATGCAAAGACTGTCACATAGTACACATCATCTGAACCTGATATGCCGGTGACAGGGATGGTGGCAGCATCAGCATAATTGACCGTAAGCGTCCAGCTGTTCAGGACTCCGGAATCGACATCATAGTTGTCGTTTATCTGCAGTGTCCAGACGCCTGAGATCGGTACGCTTCCAAAGGGCAGGGTGTACGTCTTGTATATGTTGTTCGCAGTGCCGCCTTCACGGTCGTGCAACGTTCTGGTAGTGCCGTCAGGTGCAATGAGGTCTATCTTGAGATCGCCGATGTAGTTATGCGTGATGTCTACTGTAACTGAGACGGAGGCGACAGTTCCAGAACTGGAGACTGTGATGGTATCAGATACAGTTGCAAGGTCAGGTATGGTAAGGTTGGGGGATCTTGTATGCGTGAACTGTCCGGTGGAGGCAGAGGTGTTCCCTCCCCAGGTGCTGTCAGGAGACAAAATAAAGTCAGATGCATCCACCCCTGTGACATTCTCGCTGAAGGTTGCCATGTAGATCAGCGTCTGGCTGGTCGTGTTTTGGGATGCGGGATTGTACCGCTCAATTGACTCAAGTCTTGGGTAGATGGTATCTATAACCGTGATGCTGACAGTGTATGTCTGGTCTGCCCCGGTGGGATCCGTGTCGGTCAGCGGGTTGCTTGCAGTATCTGCGATGCCGTGACCTGATGAGATAAGATCAAGGTTGTATATCCCATTAGTTGATGCAAAGACTGTCACAAAGTACACATCATCTGAACCTGAGACGTCAGTGACAGGGCTGAGAGTAGTCCCGTAACCGATGGTAAGTGTCCAGCTGTTCAGGACTCCGGAATCGACATCATAGTTGTCGTTTATCTGCAGTGTCCAGACGCCTGAGATCGGTACGCTTCCAAAGGGCAGGGTGTACGTCTTGTATATGTTGTTCGCAGTGCCGCCTTCACGGTCGTGCAACGTTCTGGTAGTGCCGTCAGGTGCAATGAGGTCTATCTTGAGATCGCCGATGTAGTTATGCGTGATGTCTACTGTAACTGAGACGGAGGCGACAGTTCCAGAACTGGAGACTGTGATGGTATCAGATACAGTTGCAAGGTCAGGTATGGTAAGGTTGGGGGATCTTGTATGCGTGAACTGTCCGGTGGAGGCAGAGGTGTTCCCTCCCCAGGTGCTGTCAGGAGACAAAATAAAGTCAGATGCATCCACCCCTGTGACATTCTCGCTGAAGGTTGCCATGTAGATCAGCGTCTGGCTGGTCGTGTTTTGGGATGCGGGATTGTACCGCTCAATTGACTCAAGTCTTGGGTAGATGGTATCTATAACCGTGATGCTGACAGTGTATGTCTGGTCTGCCCCGGTGGGATCCGTGTCGGTCAGCGGGTTGCTTGCAGTATCTGCGATGCCGTGACCTGATGAGATAAGATCAAGGTTGTATATCCCATTAGTTGATGCAAAGACTGTCACAAAGTACACATCATCTGAACCTGAGACGTCAGTAACAGGGCTGCTACCGCCGCCTGTTCCCCCGGCACTGTCAGGAGACAAAATAAAGTCAGATGCATCCACCCCTGTGACATTCTCGCTGAAGGTTGCCATGTAGATCAGCGTCTGGCTGGTCGTGTTTTGGGATGCGGGATTGTACCGCTCAATTGACTCAAGTCTTGGGTAGATGGTATCTATAACCGTGATGCTGACGTGTATGTCTGGTCTGCCCCGGTGGGATCCGTGTCGGTCAGCGGGTTGCTTGCAGTATCTGCGATGCCGTGACCTGATGAGATAAGATCAAGGTTGTATATCCCATTAGTTGATGCAAAGACTGTCACAAAGTACACATCATCTGAACCTGAGACCTCAGTAACAGGGCTGCTACCGCCGCCTGTTCCCCCGGCACTGTCAGGAGACAAAATAAAGTCAGATGCATCCACCCCTGTGACATTCTCGCTGAAGGTTGCCATGTAGATCAGCGTCTGGCTGGTCGTGTTTTGGGATGCGGGATTGTACCGCTCAATTGACTCAAGTCTTGGGTAGATGGTATCTATAACCGTGATGCTGACAGTGTATGTCTGGTCTGCCCCGGTGGGATCCGTGTCGGTCAGCGGGTTGCTTGCAGTATCTGCGATGCCGTGACCTGATGAGATAAGATCAAGGTTGTATATCCCATTAGTTGATGCAAAGACTGTCACAAAGTACACATCACCTGAACCTGAGACCTCAGTAACAGGGCTGCTACCGCCGCCTGTTCCCCCGGCACTGTCAGGAGACAAAATAAAGTCAGATGCATCCACCCCTGTGACATTCTCGCTGAAGGTTGCCATGTAGATCAGCGTCTGGCTGGTCGTGTTTTGGGATGCGGGATTGTACCGCTCAATTGACTCAAGTCTTGGGTAGATGGTATCTATAACCGTGATGCTGACAGTGTATGTCTGGTCTGCCCCGGTGGGATCCGTGTCGGTCAGCGGGTTGCTTGCAGTATCTGCGATGCCGTGACCTGATGAGATAAGATCAAGGTTGTATATCCCATTAGTTGATGCAAAGACTGTCACATAGTACACATCACCTGAACCTGAGATGTCAGTAACGGAGCTGACAGTTGTGGCAGTATCGCCGTAATTGATGGTAAGTGTCCAGCTGTTCAGAACCCCGGGATCGGCGTCATAGTTATCGTGTATCTGCAGGGTCCAGACACCTGAGATGGGGATGCTTCCAAATAACGGGGCGTACGGCTGGTCTATGTTGTCGGTGCTGCCGCCAGAATTGTCGTGTAGTGTTATTGAAGTGCCATCAGGTGCAATGAGGTCTATCTTGAGATCGCCGATGTAGTTATGCGTGATGTCTACTGTAACTGAGACGGATGTGGCAGTTTCAGAATCAGGGACTGTGATGGTATCAGATACAGTTGCAAGGTCAGGTATGGTAAGGTTGGGGGATCTTGTATGCGTGAACTGTCCGGTGGAGGCAGAGGTGTTCCCTCCCCCGGCACTGTCAGGAGACAAAATAAAGTCAGATGCATCCACCCCTGTGACATTCTCGCTGAAGGTTGCCATGTAGATCAGCGTCTGGCTGGTCGTGTTTTGGGATGCGGGATTGTACCGCTCAATTGACTCAAGTCTTGGGTAGATGGTATCTATAACCGTGATGCTGACAGTGTATGTCTGGTCTGCCCCGGTGGGATCCGTGTCGGTCAGCGGGTTGCTTGCAGTATCTGCGATGCCGTGACCTGATGAGATAAGATCAAGGTTGTATATCCCATTAGTTGATGCAAAGACTGTCACAAAGTACACATCATCTGAACCTGAGACCTCAGTAACAGGGCTGCTACCGCCGCCTGTTCCCCCGGCACTGTCAGGAGACAAAATAAAGTCAGATGCATCCACCCCTGTGACATTCTCGCTGAAGGTTGCCATGTAGATCAGCGTCTGGCTGGTCGTGTTTTGGGATGCGGGATTGTACCGCTCAATTGACTCAAGTCTTGGGTAGATGGTATCTATAACCGTGATGCTGACAGTGTATGTCTGGTCTGCCCCGGTGGGATCCGTGTCGGTCAGCGGGTTGCTTGCAGTATCTGCGATGCCGTGACCTGATGAGATAAGATCAAGGTTGTATATCCCATTAGTTGATGCAAAGACTGTCACAAAGTACACATCATCTGAACCTGAGACGTCAGTGACAGGGCTGAGAGTAGTCCCGTAACCGATGGTAAGTGTCCAGCTGTTCAGGACTCCGGAATCGACATCATAGTTGTCGTTTATCTGCAGTGTCCAGACGCCTGAGATCGGTACGCTTCCAAAGGGCAGGGTGTACGTCTTGTATATGTTGTTCGCAGTGCCGCCTTCACGGTCGTGCAACGTTCTGGTAGTGCCGTCAGGTGCAATGAGGTCTATCTTGAGATCGCCGATGTAGTTATGCGTGATGTCTACTGTAACTGAGACGGAGGCGACAGTTCCAGAACTGGAGACTGTGATGGTATCAGATACAGTTGCAAGGTCAGGTATGGTAAGGTTGGGGGATCTTGTATGCGTGAACTGTCCGGTGGAGGCAGAGGTGTTCCCTCCCCCGGCACTGTCAGGAGACAAAATAAAGTCAGATGCATCCACCCCTGTGACATTCTCGCTGAAGGTTGCCATGTAGATCAGCGTCTGGCTGGTCGTGTTTTGGGATGCGGGATTGTACCGCTCAATTGACTCAAGTCTTGGGTAGATGGTATCTATAACCGTGGTACTGACAGTGTATGTCTGGTCTGCCCCGGTGGGATCCGTGTCGGTCAGCGGGTTGCTTGCAGTATCTGCGATGCCGTGACCTGATGAGATAAGATCAAGGTTGTATATCCCATTAGTTGATGCAAAGACTGTCACATAGTACACATCATCTGAACCTGATATGCCGGTGACAGGGATGGTGGCAGCATCAGCATAATTGACCGTAAGCGTCCAGCTGTTCAGGACTCCGGAATCGACATCATAGTTGTCGTTTATCTGCAGTGTCCAGACGCCTGAGATCGGTACGCTTCCAAAGGGCAGGGTGTACGTCTTGTATATGTTGTTCGCAGTGCCGCCTTCACGGTCGTGCAACGTTCTGGTAGTGCCGTCAGGTGCAATGAGGTCTATCTTGAGATCGCCGATGTAGTTATGCGTGATGTCTACTGTAACTGAGACGGAGGCGACAGTTCCAGAACTGGAGACTGTGATGGTATCAGATACAGTTGCAAGGTCAGGTATGGTAAGGTTGGGGGATCTTGTATGCGTGAACTGTCCGGTGGAGGCAGAGGTGTTCCCTCCCCCGGCACTGTCAGGAGACAAAATAAAGTCAGATGCATCCACCCCTGTGACATTCTCGCTGAAGGTTGCCATGTAGATCAGCGTCTGGCTGGTCGTGTTTTGGGATGCGGGATTGTACCGCTCAATTGACTCAAGTCTTGGGTAGATGGTATCTATAACCGTGATGCTGACAGTGTATGTCTGGTCTGCCCCGGTGGGATCCGTGTCGGTCAGCGGGTTGCTTGCAGTATCTGCGATGCCGTGACCTGATGAGATAAGATCAAGGTTGTATATCCCATTAGTTGATGCAAAGACTGTCACAAAGTACACATCACCTGAACCTGAGACCTCAGTAACAGGGCTGCTACCGCCGCCTGTTCCCCCGGCACTGTCAGGAGACAAAATAAAGTCAGATGCATCCACCCCTGTGACATTCTCGCTGAAGGTTGCCATGTAGATCAGCGTCTGGCTGGTCGTGTTTTGGGATGCGGGATTGTACCGCTCAATTGACTCAAGTCTTGGGTAGATGGTATCTATAACCGTGATGCTGACAGTGTATGTCTGGTCTGCCCCGGTGGGATCCGTGTCGGTCAGCGGGTTGCTTGCAGTATCTGCGATGCCGTGACCTGATGAGATAAGATCAAGGTTGTATATCCCATTAGTTGATGCAAAGACTGTCACAAAGTACACATCACCTGAACCTGAGACCTCAGTAACAGGGCTGCTACCGCCGCCTGTTCCCCCGGCACTGTCAGGAGACAAAATAAAGTCAGATGCATCCACCCCTGTGACATTCTCGCTGAAGGTTGCCATGTAGATCAGCGTCTGGCTGGTCGTGTTTTGGGATGCGGGATTGTACCGCTCAATTGACTCAAGTCTTGGGTAGATGGTATCTATAACCGTGATGCTGACAGTGTATGTCTGGTCTGCCCCGGTGGGATCCGTGTCGGTCAGCGGGTTGCTTGCAGTATCTGCGATGCCGTGACCTGATGAGATAAGATCAAGGTTGTATATCCCATTAGTTGATGCAAAGACTGTCACAAAGTACACATCACCTGAACCTGAGACCTCAGTAACAGGGCTGCTACCGCCGCCTGTTCCCCCGGCACTGTCAGGAGACAAAATAAAGTCAGATGCATCCACCCCTGTGACATTCTCGCTGAAGGTTGCCATGTAGATCAGCGTCTGGCTGGTCGTGTTTTGGGATGCGGGATTGTACCGCTCAATTGACTCAAGTCTTGGGTAGATGGTATCTATAACCGTGGTACTGACAGTGTATGTCTGGTCTGCCCCGGTGGGATCCGTGTCGGTCAGCGGGTTGCTTGCAGTATCTGCGATGCCGTGACCTGATGAGATAAGATCAAGGTTGTATATCCCATTAGTTGATGCAAAGACTGTCACATAGTACACATCACCTGAACCTGAGACCTCAGTAACAGGGCTGCTACCGCCGCCTGTTCCCCCGGCACTGTCAGGAGACAAAATAAAGTCAGATGCATCCACCCCTGTGACATTCTCGCTGAAGGTTGCCATGTAGATCAGCGTCTGGCTGGTCGTGTTTTGGGATGCGGGATTGTACCGCTCAATTGACTCAAGTCTTGGGTAGATGGTATCTATAACCGTGATGCTGACAGTGTATGTCTGGTCTGCCCCGGTGGGATCCGTGTCGGTCAGCGGGTTGCTTGCAGTATCTGCGATGCCGTGACCTGATGAGATAAGATCAAGGTTGTATATCCCATTAGTTGATGCAAAGACTGTCACAAAGTACACATCATCTGAACCTGAGACCTCAGTAACAGGGCTGCTACCGCCGCCTGTTCCCCCGGCACTGTCAGGAGACAAAATAAAGTCAGATGCATCCACCCCTGTGACATTCTCGCTGAAGGTTGCCATGTAGATCAGCGTCTGGCTGGTCGTGTTTTGGGATGCGGGATTGTACCGCTCAATTGACTCAAGTCTTGGGTAGATGGTATCTATAACCGTGATGCTGACAGTGTATGTCTGGTCTGCCCCGGTGGGATCCGTGTCGGTCAGCGGGTTGCTTGCAGTATCTGCGATGCCGTGACCTGATGAGATAAGATCAAGGTTGTATATCCCATTAGTTGATGCAAAGACTGTCACAAAGTACACATCACCTGAACCTGAGACCTCAGTAACAGGGCTGCTACCGCCGCCTGTTCCCCCGGCACTGTCAGGAGACAAAATAAAGTCAGATGCATCCACCCCTGTGACATTCTCGCTGAAGGTTGCCATGTAGATCAGCGTCTGGCTGGTCGTGTTTTGGGATGCGGGATTGTACCGCTCAATTGACTCAAGTCTTGGGTAGATGGTATCTATAACCGTGATGCTGACAGTGTATGTCTGGTCTGCCCCGGTGGGATCCGTGTCGGTCAGCGGGTTGCTTGCAGTATCTGCGATGCCGTGACCTGATGAGATAAGATCAAGGTTGTATATCCCATTAGTTGATGCAAAGACTGTCACAAAGTACACATCACCTGAACCTGAGACCTCAGTAACAGGGCTGCTACCGCCGCCTGTTCCCCCGGCACTGTCAGGAGACAAAATAAAGTCAGATGCATCCACCCCTGTGACATTCTCGCTGAAG
The DNA here is from genome assembly GCA_963667665.2 of Candidatus Nitrosopumilus sp. Taxonomy (GTDB): domain Archaea; phylum Thermoproteota; class Nitrososphaeria; order Nitrososphaerales; family Nitrosopumilaceae; genus Nitrosopumilus. The sequence goes on along the minus strand of OY763927.2, from coordinate 394,045 downwards.
GTTGCCATGTAGATCAGCGTCTGGCTGGTCGTGTTTTGGGATGCGGGATTGTACCGCTCAATTGACTCAAGTCTTGGGTAGATGGTATCTATAACCGTGATGCTGACAGTGTATGTCTGGTCTGCCCCGGTGGGATCCGTGTCGGTCAGCGGGTTGCTTGCAGTATCTGCGATGCCGTGACCTGATGAGATAAGATCAAGGTTGTATATCCCATTAGTTGATGCAAAGACTGTCACAAAGTACACATCATCTGAACCTGAGACCTCAGTAACAGGGCTGCTACCGCCGCCTGTTCCCCCGGCACTGTCAGGAGACAAAATAAAGTCAGATGCATCCACCCCTGTGACATTCTCGCTGAAGGTTGCCATGTAGATCAGCGTCTGGCTGGTCGTGTTTTGGGATGCGGGATTGTACCGCTCAATTGACTCAAGTCTTGGGTAGATGGTATCTATAACCGTGATGCTGACAGTGTATGTCTGGTCTGCCCCGGTGGGATCCGTGTCGGTCAGCGGGTTGCTTGCAGTATCTGCGATGCCGTGACCTGATGAAACAAGATCAAGGTTGTATATCCCATTAGTTGATGCAAAGACTGTCACATAGTACACATCACCTGAACCTGATATGCCGGTGACAGGGATGGTGGCAGCATCACCATAATTGACCGTAAGCGTCCAGTTGTTCAGGACACCGTGATAGACATTAAAACCATCATGTATTCGCAGGGTCCAAGTGCCTGCAATTGAGACATCGGCAAAGGACAGGGTGTATGTCTGGTCTATGGCTTTTGCATGTCCACCTTCATAGTTGTGCAACGTTCTGGTAGTGCCGTCAGGGGCGATGAGGTCTATCTTGAGATCGCCGATGTGTGCATGCGTGATGTCCACTGCGACGTAAACAGAGGTGGCGGTCCCGGAATTTGATACTGTGATGGTGTCAGAGACTGTGTCCGTGTCAGGTATGGCAAGGGCAGGTGATCGCGTTTGCATGAACTGTCCAGAGCTGCTGCCAGTATTGGTGCTTCCTACCCCTCCAATACTTCCAGGCGACAGGGCAAAATCAGATGCATCCACCCCAGTAACATCCTCGCTGAAGGTCACTTCATATACCAATGTCTGGCTACCGGTATTTTCGACGGCAGGACTGCTCCTCTGGATTGATACAAGCGTGGGGACGGTGTTGTCTGGAGGTATGATTCTGACTGTGTATGTCTGGTCTATTCCGGTGGTGGGGGTTGTGTTTATCAGCGGGTTGGCTGCGGCGTCGGTGATGCCGTGACCTGATGAAACAAGATCAAGGTTGTATGTCCCGTCCTGCGTGACAGAGACCGTTACATAATACACATCACCTGAACCTGAGATGCCGGTACCGCCGCCTGTTCCCCCAGTACTGTCAGAAGACAGGGCAAAGTCAGATACATCCACCCCAGTAACATTTTCGCTAAAGGTCACCTTGTATATCAGTGTCTGGCTGTTCGTATTCTGGGTCGCAGGGTTATATCGCTGAATTGATGCAAGTGTGGGGGTAGTGGCGCTGGTGGTTGTCACCGTAATGGGATAGACGGAGTTTAGCGTGTATTCGTTTATGTCGTCTCCGCTAGTACCCACTACAAACATCTTGGCGCCGTCATTTGAGAATGCCATGCCTTGTGGACTAGTCTCCTCTGATGAGACGGATAAGGAGCCAGCATGGGCGGCAGTGGAGACATCAAAGGCGGTAGACAGTGCATATTCGTTTATCATGGCGCCTTTGCTATTACCTATTACAAACATCTTGAGGCCGTCATTTGAGAATGCTACATCTTGTGGAGCACCTTCCCATGTTGCGACAGAGATGGTATGGACAAAATCGCGACGGTAGATATCAAAGGGGGCAGGCATTGTGTATTCGTGTATGGCGTCGCTGCGAGTACCTACTACAAACATCTTGAGGCCGTCACTTGAAAATGCCATGCCTGTTGGATTCTTTTCCTGTACTTGGACTAATTTGGCACGGACAAATTCGCGGGTGGAGGCATCAAAGGCGGTAGACAGTGCGTATTCGTTTATGTTTTTATTATTAAAGCCTGTTACAAACATCTTGAGACCGTCATTTGAGAATGCCATGCCTGATGGAGAAGAGGTCTGGTTTAAGATGGAGGTGGAATTGACAAAGCTGAGGGTGGAGACATCAAAGGCAGCAGACAGCGTGTATTCGTCTATGTCGTCTCCGCTAGTACCTACTACAAACATCTTGGTACCGTCATTTGAGAATGCCATGCCTGATGGAAGAGATTCCCATGATCTGATTAAAGTGTAATCAACAAAAACGGCAGTGGAGATATCAAACGTGCCTTCAATAGTGTTGCCAGACGTGTCCCGTACCGCTCCAGGTTCGATTGTCAGTTTCGGCGTGGCCAGTCCTACAACTGTTGCGCGGTGTGATGCAGTCAGGGTAAATGAGATTGCGGTGCCATCAGCAGCAGTAGTGCCAAGCTCGCCTGCACTCAATGTTATACCGCCTGTGTAACTGCCTGACTCTCTTATGTGGATCTTGGTCGGAACAACGTTTGTTGTAGGTGTTACATCTATTGTTTCTGAAAAGATAATTGTTAGCACTCCTGTATCACTGTAAAGTTCGGATGAATCAAAGGTCGGAGGCGCACTGCCTGAAACCTGCGCAAACGCGTATCCTGGCAGCAACGCAGATGTAGCCAGATCCAGAATCGGCCAGGGGGTGCCGGCCGGCTGGTACAGCTCTGGGTTCAGCGCAGACACCTGCAAGGGCTCGCCTGCGTGCAGTACTGCCCCTCCACCTGTTACCACAAGCGTCATGACCAGCATGACTACCAGCGTTGCTGCCAGCAGGACCGTCATCTTCTTCGGAGGATAATGTCGGAGGTACAGAACAACTTGTGCGCAAAATATTGAAAAATATATGCGTAAAAGTCATCAATCTTCACAATTGCAATTTTCGTTATTAAATATATGTATGTATTGCTTAACCTCCTCGCGTAGAATTTACATATCAGATTTGCCATGCTTTTTACGCATAAATGCAGTCTAAAATGATCGCAGCCTAATTTTATAGATGCTTTTGTCAATTCTCAGGCGCAAACCTGATCATACACGTTGCAATTGTGTTGTATTGAAATCATGTCGCCATAACGTAATCAAGCGTGTGCTGACAGACTACTTTAGACTGCACAGATCAGAGGAGACTATGAAACCAAAACTGACAGACAGATCCACACGATACGCCATCTGACAGTTGGAGCAAGGCAAGGACGCCAGAACGGTGGCAAAGGAGATTGGAGTTACCTAGGCACGTCTGGCGGTTGTGGATGGAGTGCAGGGATGACGGCAAGAGCCACTTGCAGGAAGCCAGGACTGCCAGTCAATCTTGTCACCTGAAGAAGTAAAAGCGATGCCGGATGTACACGCTTTGGGTTGCATGTGTGCTACAGATCGCAAAGAACTCGGGCCCATACATGTCATCGGCGCATATACCAGATAATAAAGTCCAACTGACTGATCGTCTCATTCCCTGCAAAATCAAGGAAATGTAAGTAGGTGCAGTATGCGTGCAGGTACTCCAATGCGATGTGGCATGTGGACTGGCACCTGATAAAGGATTCACACCTGAAAAGGCTCAACCTGATAGTGTTTTTGGATGATGTATCCAGGTGCGTTACAGGGGCCAGCGTGTTCCAGAACGCAACGTCTGAGAATGCCGCATCGATGCTGCGTCAGGCCATATCCCAGTACACCATGCACCTGTCCCGATGCTCTGACAACGGCAGTGCTTTGCAGGAGGAAAGCTTGGATGTCCGAAAAGACGACGGATGCTCACCGCGTTTGAAGAGAAACGTTGCCAACAACATCGTGCCGATAACTGCCAAGACATACCGCCCCCAGACCAATGGAAATCTCAAGCGGTTCTTTGGAACGCTTGAAAGTGAGTTTGTGCACTTTGATAGTGTAGAGGAATTCATGAAGTTTTACAACGAGCAAAGAACGCACTTTTCACTGGACATCAGGAATGGTCAAACCCCGTTGATGGCACCCCATAGCAAAAAAGATGCCAGAAGGGATCAGAAAGAGCAACCGTATGGATGGAAGAGGATGTCAATGACTAGCGGAATTAATTTCTATATAACACATTCAAGGACAGAGACGATCAAAGATATTTAGAATTGGCTAACGCGATATGCGAATATGGCAAATTACGTAACCGCCGCATGATCATAGCAACAGATAATGCGGACGCGCATGGCGATCTAGACGAAAATATGACAGGCAGAAGAAACATAACTCTGACAGGCGACATCCCAAGATTGGAAGAAGCAATCAAGTGTTAGGCAAGACACGCCCATGATACATACACATGTTTCTTTGGTGGGACGATGTTGGAGAAAGCAACAAGTGTTAGGCAAGACACACTGTGACCACGAAAAGTGCTTGGTCGCCTCTACCGTTGGGTTCTGTGCACAATCCAATATAATTTTCAAAAGTGCTCACATGGTTTTACTCATTTTTAGGTGTATTTTGCAATCTCTGCCAATTAATCCAGTTTCTTGTTCTTTCATGTCGTTATGCATGAAAAGAAATTTGCGTCTGCGTCATCGTCTCCTTTGCCCTTGTGCTGCCATGTGGCGTTGTTCAAATTTTTAATTCAAAAGCAACGAAAAGATTAAAGAGCACGGATCTCGCGCCAACCCGATGAGCAAAAAACGTGATAAAAACACGAAAGACAGTAAAGACAACAATTACAAAAAGTCGATGACGGTAAAACATCAGTCGTTGTTTTAACCAAAATGCTTTTGCACGCCTTAAAACATCCTTACTGCAGGGACGTCATCATCATCATAGAACAGGTGTTGCCCTATTAATTGGCATGGGAGTTGTCCTGAACCTTGTTTGCAGTATCGAGCAGGGAGTTTATCATTTTTAGAATGTCCTGCTGTTTTTTATGATCGGATTCAGATTCCAGTTCCTTTGAGAGGGACTTGATCTTTTGCTGTAAGATGTCTTTCAGAGAAGAATCATCAAAATTCGTTGCCGGGACAGTCTTTTTTTCAGGCTTGCTGCCACAGCTGACGCACAACGCATATCCCTTGCTCATTACCCTGACCCCCTTGCAGTACGGACATGGTTCTGCAAGCAGTGCTGCACCCTGCAACAGCATCTTGGCAGCTCTTTTTTGAAGGTTGTCAGACATCACCATGTCTGTCAGCATCCATTTAAAAAATTTGTCTGTTTGCCGGTTTTGTCAAGTTATCGGAGACAGTTCTTCGTGTTATCACCGATGGCCAGAAGACGTTCTTCAGGGCAACATTTTGAGAGCCAGTAACTGGTGTGAATACGGCCGACTCTGTCCTGTCCCATGATAGTGTCAAAGCGGATAGAGGAATTGGTATGTAGGCACACAGCGATCAGTGTTATGTAGGTGTCCTGCCCCGCAGAATGCAACATACAGTCTTGGCATCGTCAGAGATGGTAGTATTGCAGATAAGTTGATGTAGTCTTGGAGGAGCGCATTGTCTGCAATGGCAGTGGTGACAGTCTCGTGTGATCTGCATCTGTGGGGACGAGGTGTACCTGCACTATGTAGTCGATTAGGGGGTGGTAACGGTGTATGTGCGGTCTGCACCTACAGGTAAAGTATTGGTCAGAGGGTTGCCAGCTGCATCTGCAATGCCGTGGCCTGGCGATATCAGATCAATGTTGTATGTCCCGTCTCGTATAGCAGAGACTGCCACATAGTATACGCTACCTGAGCCTGAGATGCCGGTAACAGGACCGGTACCGCTGCCTCCAGTACTGTCAGAGGATAATTCAAAGTCAGATGTATTTACTCCCATCACGTCCTCGCTGAAGGTCGCACGGTAGATCAGCGTCTGGCTGTCTGTGATTTGGGCTATGGGGCTGCTTCTCTCGATTGATGCAATCCTGGGGGCAATATTGTCTAGGGTGGCGATTGGCGTGAAAGTTATCTCAAATATGCAAGAATTGGATGTGCCAAAGTCCCTGGCGCCAGTGATGGAGGTTATGTTGACGGTTGCCGGACTGTCATCAGGAGCAGTCATCAGGATCAATTCGGTGCCGTTTATGCCAAAGTGTTCCGAGCCGCCACCGGATCCAATACCGTATGTGAACACTTGAGTTGCAATGAACTCGTTCTGCGCTGCGATGTTTCCGACCGTCCCCGGGATTCCGGCAATTGACGCGTTGTCAAGTGTGATGTACCAGTTGCCTAGATTACCGTTGAAGGGTGAGTCACTGAACATGTAGGACATGTCGGTTGCTGATGAGACATCTCAGCCGGAGAGATCGCCGGTGAATTGTGAGTGAAGGAATATGTAGGACATGTCGGTTGCTGATGAGACGTCCCAGCCGGAGATGCCGCCGTAGAGGGGTGAGCCATAGAACATGTAGTACATGTCAGTTACTGATGAGACATTCCAGTTGGAGAGGTCGCCGTTGAAGGAGGAGTGCGAGAACATGTAGGACATGTCAGTAACACTTGAGAGATTTGGCGAGTCGACAGTGTTGTAGACCATGTTTGAGGCATGGGCGGTAACACTGATTCCAAACGTATTGCCAAACAGAAAACAGGTTGGAGACAAAGGTGTTGATGGCAGGGGATTCATCCAGTTGGGAAAAGACAAGAATGGTAATAGAATTGATGCCAAGATTATAGTATCTGTAAAAGGTGGAGATAGTCTTAATCCTGGAATGGTTAGAGATTTAATTGGAACTATGGATAGTGAAAAGGCAGAACTTGGCGTGTTTATTTGTCTTAGAGAACCTACAAGAAAGATGAAAGAAGCAGCTGCAAAAGCAGGAATATTTGAAACCCCATTGGGAGAAAAATATCCCAAATTACAGATTTATTCCATATTGGATTATTTTAATGGAATTGTGCCAAAACTTCCTTCATTGGAAGATTTTGTTAAGGCCCCAAAATCAAAGAAAGATTTTGGTATTCAAACAACCCTTAGAAATATAGAATCCAAATAAAATTCACATTTCATTCTATATCCCCATAACGTTACAGAACCTTCTGATAAATTCATACAAATTTCCACTCCACGCATGATTATTGTAGTATAACCTATTGAAATTATACGGTATCGCTCAAACCTAAATCAACCGATTCTTTACATCTATTTTATCAACTGCAGGTTTGACAGAGCCAAATTTTCAATCCTTAGAAGATCCATATTTCATTCTATATCCCCATAACGTTACAGAACCAGAATTATAATTTATTATCTTCTTGGCAAAGTCTAAATCATTAATTGTTATATATTTCACACTTTCAAATTTACACTCATTAATCATCTTGATGTCTTTAGTGACTATAATCAAATTATTATCTTTGGCAAACTTTACAATCTCTGGGTCGTCTGCTGTTCTATCTGGGCATTTATCATCCCCTACTTTACAATATTCCACACGGTTTTTCAAAAATTCACAATCAAAACATAGTTTAGGGTAAAAAAGGATTAGTCGTGTAATATATGATCATCGTGCATAATCTCCGTATTGACTATGTGTCGAATACGGGGATATTGTCTCTATATCACAGGCTCAACAAAGGCTCATGGACATGAAGCAAGAGGTTGAAACACCAAAAATAACATGCCCAGAATGGTTGAAAAATAGGTTATTGGCTAAAAAACAACCGTTTGCGAGTAAGTAATGCGAGGAGTAAAAACAAAAGATTCCATGATCTTTGAGGGATGTCAGATTTACCACAACTACGTAAGACATCACATGGGATTAAATGGAAAAACACCAGCAGAGTTATGTGGTATTGAGATTCAAGGAAATAATAAATGGAAAACCTTAATTCAAAAATCTACAAAATATCAAAGAAAATGTTCAAACATAAAACAATCATAATAATTGTCATAGTATGTATTCTATTCATTCCAAGTTTTGCCTATGGTAAGACTACTAGTATTGAATTTGAAAGGTATGGTTATGCAACAATCACATATCCAGTAACGGTTGTTTTAGGTGACAAATTCACAGTATCTTTTGTTGTAAAAAATACATCTTCATCTGCTGAAAAAGAAAATATTGTTATTACAATAGATGGGCAAAAATCATTCATTCCTGTTGATAAAAATAGAATAGATATTCACAGATTAGCACCTGATGGATACTATGGAGAAACATTTGACTTTATTGTGCCAAATAATGCAACACAAGGTAAACAATTTTTCAATTTAAATTTCACTAGTGGGAAAGACAGCCCCATTTTTTACAATACAATAATACCAATCATTGTTACAGATCAACCACAATTAGTGATACGAACCATAACTCCAGATTCCATTTTCACTGATGCTGAATTTCCATTTGTTGTTGAAATTGAAGGACAGGGAACCAATATCCGAGATGTAACTGTGCAAATTATACCTCCAGAAGAAATAATATTCAGAGGAGAAAAACAGCATACCTTTTCATCAATTCCAAAAGATACACCAATATCAATTCGTGCCCAACTTGTTACTTTAGGACAAGGTGATGTTGATTATGAACAATTCATTCCGTTTACAATAATCGTTCAGTATACTGATGATGCAGGTAAAGAAAAAGAAGAATCAGAAACAGTTTCTTTACTACTTAGACCTAGAACTCATTTTGAGTGGGGGTCAAATGCTGGTTTATGGATAGGAGATGTTTACTTAGCACCTACAATTAGTATTGGAACCATAGTAGGAATCCCATCAGGAGCAATTTTCTCATTGTTATTTAGAAGATGGTGGAAAGGACGAGATTAACAATGTCCCACTTGAAAACACGAAGAAAATGTCCCATCAATGACACAGCACCAAAAATCATAATAAACTAAAAAGATTAAGAACCATTCTCAGGTCCTTAATCACAGTTACCTTCGGTTTCGTGAGTTCGATCTATTTGTGATTAATTTACATTAATTATTATTATTATCTTCAATAATCATTGAAGTTCAATATTTACTGAAGTTCAATATTTACTGAAGTTCAATATTTACTGAAGTTCAATATTTACTGAAGTTCAATTTTGATTAAGCATAGCAATTAATGATGTTTTAGACGAAAAATATGGCGTATTTGTCGGTGTTTTGGGGTTCAGTAAAGATTGAATAATAATTCAATTAATATTAAATTTAGATATGTAAAAACAATGTCAATGAAATTATCCAAATCATTTACAAAAACAGGTGAGTTTTTCATAGAAAATGAAGGTTATAGAGGTTCATTTTCATATGATCCAAACAACGGGCTTTTTTTGACTTTAAAAAATCTCCCATTCAAACATGATCATGAAGCATTTTCTATATTAACAGGAATAGTTGACGGACAACCATATTCGTGTACCCTTGTAAATCTGGTTCCTCAGGAAAGTATGTTTAGCGGTAATCGTGATGGGATTACAAGAACTTCTACATTCGCAGTTGAAGCTGTATTAGGTGACAAGCAAATCACAGATTATGAAAAATTAGTATTTAACAAAGTCAGATTTGTTTATTCGAATTTTCGTGAATGGTTAAACAAACCAACTGTGTTTGCAACTCTAAATCATGAAGATAAAAAAGATGATAACGTTCTATTGAAAAAATTTCCTAATATCAAGGGCTCATTGAACGAATCCTTTGATTTTGAAATAGAAATTCGCAACATAGGTTCCTATGGTAGTACACAAGGTAATTTTGATATTTCATTAGAACAGACCGTGACTTTTGGAATAGTAAGTAAAGATGGAAAATCATTTCCACATGCAGAGTATTTGAGATTGAATAAGATTATCAAATATTTTTTTATGTTTTTACAAGGAAGATACGTTATAGAAGAGAACATTTACTGTCATATGGATAGACAAGAAGGTGATTCACCATCCGAGTCCATATTGTCTTTGTTCTTATTTCAAAGACGATTTAAGCATGCAAAGAAACTTGAATCTGGAGAAAAATTTTCATACCTTTATAATCCATTTATTTTTGAAAGAATCTTACAAAATTGGATTAAAAAATATGAAAAAATGCCTGACTTTTTCGATAAATTTTTTGAGAATGAAATAAAGGAAAATCTTTCTCCAATTAACAGATTTGAAAATCTATATCAATCATTAATGTTTTATTATAATTATAATTTTAAAAAGAAACTAATGTCTGATGAAGATTATACTTCATTTTTCAATAATTTACTAAAGAAACTAGATAGTGATGAAAAGAATTTTGTTGAGAAATTTCGAGTGCAAGGAAATAATATTAGTGCTAGAAAGCAACTGGGAAAAATCTTTGAGCAGCTAGAATATCTTAAAGACAAAGAAAGACGTGAACCTTATGTTAATGCTGTCGTTGATGTAAGAAATCGTATTCAACACGCAACAGAAAATATTGGTCATGAACTTTTGAGAGATGCATCTAACATGGCACATAATCTAACTTCTTTTACATCAGGTCTAATCTTATATGAAATTGAATATGAAAAAAAATGATCTGTAAAACACAGATAACTATTCCATGTCTTACACTGAAAGTATGGAATTCTTGTAGCATATAATATGAAAATTAATCATCTGAATATTTTTTAGTTGGAAAGGATTAGGAATAGTATATCGGTATAATTGACATAGAGGGGCAATATCTTCTGGATTCCACCGATTTGGAAGATATTGTCTCACGGAGTTCCTGTGCCAAATTATTTTGCCGTACTATTTTCTAATCTTGAGAGTCTTGTCTAACCCTTCTTTGAATTCAAGATTTTTCTGAAGATCTGCTCTCATGGTTGCTCGTGCTTTCTCATCTTGTATGGTTCCAGTTAGTTGCGGATACCATGAAGTATGACACATTGTGATCATTTCTGATACTATTTCTGATAGAGAATAGTTGTAACCGGCAATTGCAGACAACATACCTGTAATTTCTACTGCTTTGTAGTACATCGCAGCTGGGATACGAATTGTCTTGTTCTCAATTTTCACTTCGTCATTTTGTGACATAATCACATACACACATAGTGATTATTAAACATATTGGCTTAAACTTTGCGTATAATGTTTATATACTATAGTATTCTATAGCAAACTATGGAATTAATGACATCCATTCAAGTTTCTAAAAACTCAAAAGAAACGTGGAGTACTATGAAAAACCATCCTAGTGAATCCTTTGAGGCCATGATTAATCGTATGGTAAATACACTAAATGAAGATGATTCCGAATTATTATCTAAGAAAGACATTCTAGAAATAGAACAATCAATTAATGATTTTAAAAATGGTAAATACATCACAAATGATGACCTTAAGAAGAAATATGGTATATGAAATGGACTGCTGTTTGGTCTAAAAAGGCAGAAAAAAAACTATCTAAACTTCCAAAAGACGATGCAAAAAGAATCCTCTTAAAGACAAGCGAGGTAGAAAAAAACCCATTTTCATATCTTGAACGTCTGACAAGTTCACCATTTTACAAATTCAGGGTTGGAATGTATCGAGTGATAGTAGATGTTGTAAACGAAAAACTCATTCTTCATATGGTCAAAGAAAAGATCTAGAGTCTATGATTAAAAATTATTCAAATCAAAAAAGGGTATTCGAGCCCACGAAGACTATATCACTCGAAAAATGATACTGAATACCCACTTAACATAAAAAATTAAACTAATTAAATTGATCTTAGAATATGTTTTATTTTTTGTCAGATTCATTCTCTAATTTTCGTATTCTTTTATCTAAATTTCTCAATTCATTATGAGCGCTTAAAACAATTGTAATTTCACCAATAATCCCTAACCCAATAAGGATCCATCCAGTTTCCACAAATTGTTTAGAACCTAACATGGCACTACCAACAAGAATTACAACGGAAGATAATACTACCATGTAGATTAATTGGGAAGTAGTAGGTTTTGGGGGTTCTTTGGATGCAGGTTTTAATGGCCAGATTCCAGATTCCAGATTCTTCATTTCGTCTAGTTTTTTTCCATTTAGTATCAAAAATCCAACTCATAATAGAATCATATAGATAAGATCGTCGCAACCACACCAATAACACCAATAGTCAATCCAAGGATTTGGAATAGATGTGATTTGACATATTTTTTAAAACGATATCCTTTATCGTTAAAACCAGTATTAATTGCAGGTTCTAAATCACCAAATAATGGATCACCTAAAATTTCTTTTACAACGTTAATTCCTTTTTGTGTCATAGAATTGGGAGAATAATGGACACCAGCATTTGTTCGATTTGTTGAACCACTAAGCAAATCTTTTTGCATTAGACTTCGTTCGCAGTTAATCATATCATGTACAGTAAAATTTGGTATTGGAATATCACGTATTGTACTAAGAAAATTTTTCCCATCGTTATAACAGTGATAACATATTTTCAAGAATCCAAGTTCTTTATCAGACAATCTAGGAGTCACAGAGTTGGTTAATTTGAAGTGATATTTATTCAACGGGATTGCATAGCATCCGCTAGGGACATTAAAAATAAAATTACAAAATAGGAAATCCTATTCTGTAATTAGAATTGAAATCATCGTGTAATATGTGATCATCGTGCATAAGCACCGTACAGGTTATTCGCCTAATACGGTGCCAATGTCTCTATGTAAGTGGCTGAACCGATGTGTTGGTCTATTAGTAAAGGCTGGCTCACCACTCGCCGAAGCTTGTGATCTACACCACCTTCCTATCAACGCAGTCTTCTGCTGCCGACCTTCATCTTATGAAAGAATAACTTGTCTCGGGATAGGATTCGTGCTTAGATGCTTTCAGCACTTAGCCTAAATGGCTTAGCTGCCCGGCCTGCCTTATCAGACAACCGGTAGACCAGTGGCCACGCTGCTCTGTTCCTCTCGTACTAGGAGCAACTTCCCCTCAGTTATTCGCGCTTCCATCAGGCAGAGACCGACCTGTCTCACGACGGTCTAAACCCAGCTCATGTTCCCTTTTAATAGGCGAGCAGCCTCACCCTTGGCCCCTGCTGCAGGACCAGGATAGGAAAAGCCGACATCGAGGTACCAAACCGCGGGGTCGATAGGAGCTCTCGCCCGCGACGAGCCTGTTATCCCTGGGGTAATTTTTCTGTCACCTCCGGGCCCCAATAGTGGGCACACGAAGGATCGCTAAGCCAGACTTTCGTCTATGAATTCCGTGCGTTTGGAAATCCATTCAGTCGAGTTTTTGGCTTTGCCCTCTTCAACGGATTTCTGCCCCGTTTGAACTCAACTTTGGGCCCCTTTGATATCTTTTCAAAGGGGTGCCGCCCCAGCCGAACTGCCCACCTGCACGTGTCTCCAGTCTTCACTGGATAAGTGGCACTGCAAAAAGAGTCTGGTGTTACATCGTTGCTTCTTAACATCCCGGAGAACGTTAAGCATGGCTCCCAGATACCCTGTGCAATTCTTACTATACCACAAGCACAAGCTGCAGTAAAACTCCACGGGGTCTTCTCTCCCCGATGGAAGTTGATGGACTGTTCGTCCACCTTATGTGGCTTCACCGGGTTGTAGGCGGGGACAGTGGGGCTCTCGTTGTTCCATTCATGCACGTCGGAACTTACCCGACAAGGCATTTGGCTACCTTAAGAGAGTCAGAGTTACTCCCGGCGTTAACCGGCCCTTAGCTCGGTTGAACCCAAGTTTTAGGTACCGGCACCGGCCAGGATTCAGCGACTATACAAATCCTTTCGGACTAGCAGTCACCTGTGTTTTTATTAAACAGTCGGAACCCCCTTGTCATTGCAACCTGCGATCCCCATTCCTCATGAAGATCGCAGGCATCCCTTATACCTAAGCTACAGGACTAATTTGCCGAATTCCCTCGCCATACGGTATACCCGTAGCACCTTAGCTTACTAAGCCAGCGCACCTGTGTCGGTTCTGGGTACGAGCTTGCATTTCGCTAACTACACAGTCTTTCATGGTCTCCTGGATTCGAGAAAACTTCGCTAACGCGAAGCCATTCCTGCCTCGAACTGGTTCTCGTCATTACGACACTCCCCAATTCTCGAACAGTTAGATACAACGATGGTTGTACAACCCCTATCCGGAAGCGAACCATATAGCTCAAACGCTCCATGCAAGGTACTAGAATATTAACTAGTTTCCCATTCGATTTACTCTTTTGAGGTAAACCTTAGGATCGACTACCTCCAGGCTGATAACGCATTGCCTGGAAACCCTTGCGCTTGCGGTGGTATGGATTCTCACCATACTATGCTGTTACTGCCGCCAGGATCTGCAATAGAAACCGGTCCACAGGACGTCACCGCCCTGCTTCGACCCAATCACTACGCCAACCTACCACGAATCATCCATAGATGATTATCTAAAGTATCGGTACTTTGCTTTAGCCCCGTCCGTTTTTGAGGCATCCTCCCTCGGCAGGTAAGTTGTTACACACTTTTTAAAGGATAGCTGCTTCTGAGCTTACCTCCCTGCTGTCTTGGCGAGAATACACTCTTTAGCTTGACACTTAGCAAAGATTTGGGGACCTTAACTTCAGTCTGGGTTAAACCCCTTTCGGTCATGAGCCTTACGCCACATGAACCCGTGTGCTTGCTTCTACGATGCGTATCCGTTCGGAGTTTGAATGAAGGGTGAGCAGTTTCCCGCCCGCGCCCCTCTATCAGTGCTCTACCGGAAACGCTATCTCCACAAACCACGCCCTGCGAGACGCTTCGGTTGGAACTAGCGAGCGCCAGTCTAGATTGGTTTTTGACCCCTATTCCCAGGTCACAACAACGATTTGCACGTCAGAACGTCTTAAGACCTCCAGCGGGCTTTCGCCCGCCTTCATCTAGCCCAGGAATAGATCGACTGGCTTCTAGCCTAGCCGCTATGACTCTACGCACTTTCACACGCTTCTCCTGACATTCTTGCGAATGCTGCGAGAACTCGGTTTCCCTTCGCCTTCACCTTTACAGGTTTAAACTTGTCATAACGGTTAGCTCCCTGGCCCGTGTTTCGAGACGGAACGCATGACACTGATGATTTGAACATCAAATCTTCAACTCTATTGCTAGAATCTCTAATTTGAAAAAATCGCCTTTCATGCCATGCACGTCTGTAAGTAATAGGTTTCATGCACTTTTCATCCCCCTTCCGGGGTACTTTTCAGCTTTCCCTCACGGTACTAGTCCACTATCGGTCTTGAGAGATATTTAGCCTCGGATGCTACTTTCACCCATATTCATTGCCCACTACCAAGGACAACTACTCGGGTATGATTAGGACTTTTTCCACTTCGCTTAAGGGGGTATCACCCTCTATGCCAGAACTTTTCAGATCACTTCAGCTGTGTTCCAAGATTCCATATTATCATACCAAAACACCACATCTCCCGAAGGATTCAGTTTGGGCTCTTTCCTTTTCGATCGCCTCTACTTGGGAAATCTCAATTGATTTCTTTTCCACGTGGTACTAAGATGCTTCAATTCCCACGGTTCGACTTCCAATACTAGTGTACTGGAATACACAAATGTGTAAGATTCTCATTCGGACATCTCGGGATCATAGGATGCGTGCGCCTACCCCGAGCTTATCGCAGCTTGCCACGTCCTTCGTCTCTCCTCAAGCCTAGCAATCCACCTATTACCGTCTTTACACCGGCAAATTCAGCCACATATTACACGACTATGCACGACGATCATTGCAAACCCCCTGGCAGGGGTCTGCTACATCCTTCATACAACACTTTCGTGATGCATTGCATCGATGATTTTGTGAAGATTATGTACATCCGTACACTTTCCTTGTCTAAGGAGGTGATCCGACCGCAGGTTCCCCTACGGTCACCTTGTTACGACTTTTCCCTTGTCACGAACCTCAAGTTCGATAACGCCAATCAGACGTCACCTCACTAAAAGCTCACTTCAATGAAACGACGGGCGGTGTGTGCAAGGAGCAGGGACGTATTCACCGCGCGATAATGACACGCAGTTACTAGGGATTCCATATTCGTGAGGGCGAGTTACAGCCCTCAGTCATAACTGTGGTAACGTTTGAGGATTACCTCTTCCTTTCGGATTCGGAACACATTGTCGTTACCATTGCAGCCCGCGTGTGGCCCCAGAGTTTCGGGGCATACTGACCTGCCGTGGCCCCTTCCTTCCTCCGCATTAACTGCGGCGGTCCCGCTAATTCGCCCCACTACTCCTGAGAGTAATGGTGGCAACTAGAGGCAGGGATCTCGCTCGTTACCTGACTTAACAGGACATCTCACGGCACGAGCTGGCGACGGCCATGCACCACCTCTCAGCTTGTCTGGTAAAGTCTTCAGCTTGACCTTCATTCTGCTGTCTCTCCGGGTAAGATTTCTGGCGTTGACTCCAATTGAACCGCAGGCTTCACCCCTTGTGGTGCTCCCCCGCCAATTCCTTTAAGTTTCATACTTGCGTACGTACTTCCCAGGCGGCAAACTTAACGGCTTCCCTGCAACACTGCACTGGCCACAAGCCAGTGCATCACTGAGTTTGCATAGTTTACAGCTGGGACTACCCGGGTATCTAATCCGGTTTGCTCCCCCAGCTTTCATCCCTCACCGTCGGACGTGTTCTGGTAGACCGCCTTCGCCACAGGTGGTCATCGAGAGATCAAAGCATTTTACCACTTCCTCCCGAGTACCGTCTACCTCTCCCACTCCCTAGCTCTGCAGTATTCCCAGCAGCCTGTACGTTAAGCGTACAGATTTAACCGAAAACTTACAGAGCCGGCTACGGATGCTTTAGGCCCAATAATCATCCTGACCACTTGAGGTGCTGGTTTTACCGCGGCGGCTGACACCAGAACTTGCCCACCCCTTATTCAACAGTGTTTCTAGGACTGTCAAAAGGTTCCTTTAGCAGAAACCACTCGGATTAACCTTGTCGTGCTTTCGCACATTGCAAAGTTTTCTCGCCTGCTGCGCCCCATAGGGCCTGGGTCCGTGTCTCAGTACCCATCTCCGGGCTACTCCTCTCAGAGCCCGTACCTGTAATAGTCTTGGTGGGCCATTACCTCACCAACAAACTGATAGGCCGCAGTCCCATCCTATGGCGATAAATCATTTGGAACACAAACCATTCCAGGTATAGTGTTCTATCGGGCATTATACTCAGTTTCCCGAGGTTATTCCCGTCCATAGGGTAGGTTGACTACGCGTTACTGAGCCGTCTGCCTTGTATTGCTACAATGACTCGCATGGCTTAGTATCAATCCGATAGCAGTCAGGTCCGGCAGGATCAACCGGATTCTGATTTACTTGATTATTTTTTATTATTGAAGTACATTATTGTACTATATTGGAATTGACGGATGCACATAATCTTCACATTTCAGATAATGATCTTTTGATCATATCCTCATTTTGTATGCGTAAATGGAGGCCCATGAATCATAACTTGGCATATTGCCATACTTCATCACGAGCGCCGCCTATTGCTTTACGTATGCAGAAATTGAAGAATGCAGAATCCATATAAACCATGCGTGAAATTATGCCTGATCGATTGAAAAAATTTCAATTTTTATTTTTAACCCCTACCCCTCCTCCACTATAGTAGGCATGTTTTGATGGATTAAAATGGCAGGAATATTTTTGTGTAGTTGGTTTTGGATTACTTAGCTCAATACAAAAAGAAAACAAAAACATCTGAGAAGATGTTTGCAAGGTCATTAAAACTTCATGTACGTGGAGTAAGTCATAACATAAGATTTTATGAACCATATCCATTTGTTGTAAAATCATCTGGAGGAAAAAATCTTGTTGATGTGGATAACAACAAGTATACAGATTATTGGATGGGACATTGGAGTTTGATATTAGGACATGGTCCAAAAAATGTCAAAGAATCTTTGAAAAAACAGATTGAAAAAAGTTGGATGTATGGTACAGTAAATGAGCAGACAATAAAACTATCAGAATTAATTTCAAAAGCAGTTCCAGTAGCTGAGAAAATTCGATATGTAACATCAGGAACTGAAGCTACAATGTATGCAGTAAGATTGGCTCGTTCAGTTACAGGTAGAAAAGTGATTGCAAAAATTGATGGGGGATGGCATGGATATACTTCAGATTTATTGAAAAGTGTAAACTGGCCATTTACAGAATCAGAAAGCAGTGGAGTAGTAAATGAAGAAAAAATTATTTCGATTCCTTACAATGATTTGGAGGGTTCATTGAAGATTTTGAAAAAATATGCAAAGAGCCTAGCAGGGGTAATAATTGAGCCTGTTTTAGGTGGTGGAGGATGCATTCCAGCTACTCCAGAATATCTAAAAGGAATTCAGGAATTTATTCACAAAAACAAATCTCTGTTTATTTTAGATGAGATAGTTACTGGTTTTAGATTTAGATATGGATGTCTTTATCCAACTATGAAACTTGATCCTGACATTGTAACTCTAGGAAAAATTGTAGGGGGAGGAATGGCAATTGGAGTGATGTGTGGTAAAAAAGAGATTATGGAATATGCAGATACCGCTGGAAAGAAAAAATCAGAACGCTCCTATGTTGGAGGGGGAACATTTTCTGCCAATCCTGCATCAATGACATCAGGATTTGCAACACTCAATTATCTAAAATCAAAAAAATCAGTTTATACAAAAATTAACTCACTTGGAGAATTTGCAAGAAAAGAGATGAGAAAGGCATTTGATGGTAAAGTTGCAGTAACTGGAAAGGGCTCATTATTTATGACTCACTTTCTAAAAGGAGGCAATACAGAAATTACAAACTCAGCACAGGCTGCAAAATGTGATGGTACAATGCTTGCAAAGTATCATTTCAAGATGATTGCTCAAGACGGAATATTCTTTTTGCCTGGAAAACTAGGTGCTATATCTAACGCACATAGTAAAGACGATATCAAAAAGATGATTTTAGCATCTCAGAATTTTTAGAATTCAAGTCCGGCAGGATTAGAATATTTTTGGTGATAAAATAGATGCAAGTTCAGTTACCAACCCATATGTGGTTCCATGATGAATCTCCACGTATTCATTCCCAACCATTCATCATAAAATTCCCACTCTTGATATTTTGGCAACTCTATTGTTGATGGAATCATCATTGGATTAACACCATCTTGCATCATTCTAAAAATTTCAGTACGTAAATCTTGCAAATATTCTCTAACCTCAGTTACTTCTGATGCAGGACCAAATGCTCTCTTGTGACCAAACATTGCAATATCAAAATCAAGTTTTTCAATTTCAATTAGTGTTTGTGTCCATCCTTTTGGAGAAAAATCAGGCATTATTGTAAACCCAAGTCTTTTAGGAGTTACAATATCAACTAGGAAAACAATTTTGTCTTCAGGTAAATAAAAAACAGTCATGCCTTCACCGTGACTTGGACCAAAGTGATGAAGCTCAAGTGTTTTACCACCAAGAATAATTTCTTTAAAATTACCTTTCCAAACTTCATCAGCCACTACTACATTTGGATTTGGATTATCTAAAAGCCAGTCTCTAGCATCAATATGACTGAGAATTGTAGCACCTTCATTTTTAAAAACTTGACCACCACTAGTGTGATCCCAATGAGTATGACTATAAACCAGATACTTGATTGGTTGATCAGTTATTGTTCTGATTGCTTTAAGCATAATTTCTGAATGATTTTGATTTACAGGATCTCCAATGATAATTCCATCGTCAGTTACCATAACTAAAGAAAAAGATCCCATTGAGGTACCAAAACTGTAGATATTTTCTACAATTTTTACTAGCTGAAATGTTCCATCATCATATACTACATTTTGATCTTGCATAGAATCGTCCACAACTTTCTCTTCCATCATTTCTTCAGGAATTTCTTGTTTTTCTGGTTCAGAACATAATCTATCTCCACATACTAGAGAATTTGCAGAGCCATATTGAGATGAAGATGTACCTTTTGCTTTTAGTGCAAACGCATCTGGAGTAAAATCAAATGATAAAGCTGGACTTAATCCAATTGAAAGAACAAGAGGGATAAGAGCAAAAATGAAAATTTTGTTAAATCACATAGTAATTCACTTAATCTGGATATCCTTTAAGTTGTTTTACGTTTTTAATTTCTTGTTTTAAACTTGACATTCTAATTTAAACCATCTATTATTTTGGAGAAAATTGTTCCTTTACGAATTGTTCAAAATCAGCATCATTTTTTGAACGTCGTGCGTCAAAGAGTAATTTTGCCTCAGGACTTGCAGGGTATCTTGTATCTGGATTGTTTGAAAGTACTGCATTCAACACTTCTTTTGATACAACTTCTGGAGGATTACCACCATCAGTAACTGCATAAGTCATCATGTCTTTTACTTTTGTGTTAAGTTCTGCAAACGCAGAGCTAGACAATTGAGAGTTTTTTGTATATTTGTAAGAATTTCCAACATTTGTCTTAATTGGACCAGGTTCTACTATTGCAACCTTAATTCCAAATGGTTCTAATTCTGCCTTTAAACATTCGGAGAATCCCTCCATGGCAAATTTTGAGCTTACATAAGCTGAAGTTCCGGGTATTCCTAAAAACCCAGCAATAGAACTAATGTTAATTATAATTCCTGATTTTTGTTTTCTCATTGTAGGTAAAACAGATTGTACCATTCGATAAAGCGAAAAAAAGTTTGTTTCAAATTGTTCTTTTGCCTCATCAACAGAAGTATCCTCTACTGCCCCCATAATTGCAAATCCTGCATTATTTACTAGTACATCAATACGTTCATCTTCTTTGAGTATTTCTCGAATTGCTTGTTGTACGGATAAATCATCATTGACATCAAGTTGTATCACTTTTAGTGGAAGATTATCTTTTGTAGCTTCTGCTAAGATATTATTTGATTTGTTTGTATCTCGCATGGTTGCATATGTTTTAAAACCATTTTTTGCAAGATCCAAAGCAGTTGTATATCCAATTCCGGAGGAACTTCCAGTAACAATTGCAACTTTTTCTAACTGCGACATGCCTTATCACATAATGAGGGGTAATTAAATTGGAAAGTGATAGACTCTATACTTAGTAACCATAAGGTAACCTAACGATCATCCAAATCTTTCAACAAAATTTTTCTTCCAAGAAATTAATTCATTAAAGACATCTACATAATTTTCAGATTTTATAGTGATATGAACATGGGCAAAAAGTTTGTCAAATTGAGCTTCAAATATCAGAGTACACTCTTCTTTGAAAAAGGGTACTGAAATTCCAATATTTTTGAGAGATGTAAATTCAAAATCTTCAATTTGAATAATTTTTTCTTTAATTGTAACTTGTTTTTTTTCAGGATTTTTGTTAATTGAATCAACTATCTGTTTTTGTGTAAAATCATCCCAAACTGGACTGTCTTGAGGCCACCTATGCACATGAATCTTATCAGATAGATATTTGATTTCAGAATTTGGCAATAATCAAACTCAATTCTAATTCAAATTAAGCTTATCTTCAAATTTTTATAAAATAACTATTCAAGAAAAGCATGGAAAAGAAAAAAGAAGTAAAAGAGGATTACGCCACAGAGGACCCTATTGATACTTCAGCAAAAGAGCAAGAAGAAATGGCAAAAGAAGCAATTAAGAAATTCAAGTCATTAGGATAAGCCAAACTTTCATTAGCCATATCATTTTGGAGGAATTATGGGATTATTTGGTTCAAAAGAAAATGTAGAAGATTTATTGTATAATGCAATTTCGATGATGGATGAAAATCAGCCAAAAGTTGCCATTGCATTATTTAACAAGGTTCTAAAGCAAGATTCTGAAAATGTTTCTGCATTATTTAACAAAGGTTTGGCACTAAATCAGAGAAAAAAATATACTGACGCAGTAACATGTTTTGAAAAACTATTAGAGATTAATCCAAAAGATGCTCAAGCATATAACAACAAAGGAATTGCAATGGCAGAGATGGGAAATATTCAAGAAGCATCAGAATGCTATGATAAAGCAATAGAGGCTGATCCAAAAAATGCAGCATCATATTTTAACAAAGGAGTTTTGCTTGATAAATTACAAGAACGTGAAGAAGCCATAGAATTTTTAGATAAAGCAATATCCATAGAACCAAGAAAACCAAACGCTCTAGTCTACAAAGGAATAGTATTAGGTAAAATGAAAAAACATGAAGAAGCTCTAAATTGTTTTCAAAATGTTTGTAAAAAATATCCTAAAAATCAAGATGCATTTTTTCAAAAAGGTATCCAGTTAGCAGAATTAGGACAACATGAAAAAGCATTAAGGGTGTTTGATGAGATTCTTGAAAAATTCAAAGATAATGTAAATGTCATTTATGCAAAATCTCGAAGTAAAGCAGCATTAGGAATGTATCCTGAATCATTAGAGTTGTTAAAACTGGCAGTCTCTAAAAGTCCCAAAGTAATACGCGGATGGGCAAAAGAAGAGAAAATCTTTGAGGAACTATATGAAAATGATCAATTCAGAAAACTTGTAAAACTATAGAATTAGATTAGTTAAATTACAGAATCTTTTTTCGCACTGCATCTAGACGAATAATTCCAACCTTCTTTTTAGGACCAATTAGTCTTGCCTCAAAGATTGGAACATAAACTTCAGTAATTTCTCGCAAGTCAAATTCTTCAGTTACATCACGAACATCTGTTTCTACAGGTTTTTTGAGTAGAGATTGAAGTTTCTCAATTGCCAAATCATTAGTTATTTCTGGTTTTTTGATATTTTGTAGGTTTTTTTCTAAAATTCGTTTGGGATAATTTTCAACAGTCTTTGAATTTAATTTAAATGGGAATTTTATTTCATGCCCATGATGATCAAAAATCAATTCATCTTCTTCTTCGATAAAAATATGCTCTTCTAATTTTAAATCAATTTTATTTTTACCACGTTTTCCAGAAAGTGTCTTTGCAAATCCAGATTTAGAACGCACAAGAAAAAGACCACCACCCAATACCACATCACGAATATTATAATTTACAGAAATAGTGTGAGTTGCTTTTCGGTAATAATCAGCTACATATTTTCCGGAAACCATCAAAATGCATTCGTAGTTTAATTTCAATGAATGAACATGCACTTGTTCTTTTTTTGGACGTGAAAGCAGAGATTTGAATGGAATTGTTTTCTTTTGTTGAATAATTTCCATTGCCTCTTCTTCATCAATTTTTTTTCTTAGAACAATTATCTTTACATCATTAGTCTTTGCCAAAACTACACAAAGTATACGATTCCATCTATTAAACCAATTCCACTAAGAAAGAGATAATAGAATTGAAATCATACAAAAAATATGGGAATAGCAAAAAAAGGTGGCTATATTGAAAAATTGCTAAAAAAAGCAGACAAGGCACTACAAGAAGGAGTAAAAAAAGCAGATGAAGTGTTAGATAATGCAGTGGAACTTGGAGCAATGACTGCAAAACAAGCTAGCAAGACAAGCAAAGAACTTCGTAATCAAGCAAAAAAAGAAAGAGATTCTCTACATAAAAGAGGAATTAAAAAAATTAATGAAGGAATTTCAGCTGCAAAAAATGTAACATCAAATACCAAAGAAGATTTGGAGATACTAAAAAAACTTGGAAAGTTAAGAACCAATGGAGTAATTACAGAAAAAGAATTCCAAGCAAAGAAAAAGAAAATTTTGGATAGAATTTAGAATGAAAAAATCAAATATTTTTGGATTTGGAGATAAAAGAAAAGTAAATCCTGATTGGTTTACAAATAAAACATGGATGAAGGTTCTCTCAGAGAAAATAAAATCAAAAGATCAAGACATCTATCATGTACATTTTGAGAAAGGATCTAGAACAAAACTTCATGCACATAATGGAAATCAAGTGCTAATTGCAACAAAAGGTAAGGGAAGCCTTGAGATTTTTCGAAGATATGGAACAAGTAAAACTAACTTTAAGATAAAAAGAACAGAAAAAATCAGCCTCAATGAAGGAGATATAGTATACATTCCAGCAAAGACATATCATACCCATGGTTCAATTGACAAGAAAAAAACATTCTCCCACATTGCAATAAACATTCTACCTAGAAAAAATGAAATATACAAAACAACATGGTACGAATCAGATTTTAAAACCAAAGTTTCAAAAATTATTTAGACAATATGTCATTAAGAAGAAATTCTGAAATTGATTCCATTCAAGGAGATGAAGGTACCAAAATAAAACAATATTTCCACCCACATAACACACTAAATGGAATTAATTATAGCATTGCTCAATTCACACTAGGTCTAGGAAGAAAATCTAAACTTCACAAAATTAGTTCATCTGAAATATATTATATTTTGGAAGGATGTGGAAACCTAAAGATCGATGAAGAGACACATCACCTTGAAAAAGATGATTCTGCATATGTTCCACCAAATTCTAAGCAATTTATTGAAAATATAGGCTCAATTGATTTGAAATTTTTATGCATAGTTGAACCTGCATGGAAAGCAGATGATGAAATTTTATTAGAATAGACAAATTGTAATGCCATACATTATGCAATTGTTTTTAACATATTACGAGTCATTATAATTTAGTGAATTCATATCAAGCACTCAAAGTACTAAATGTAAAATCAAACCCATCACAAGATGAGATCAAGGTAGCATACAGAAAGCTTGCATTAGAATTACATCCTGACAAAAATAAGGATAAAAATGAGGATGTTGAATTTAAAAAAATTACTGAAGCATATACTTTCCTAAAGAAAAACTATAATCAAAATGACAATTTAGCACATCAAGAAGATACTCAACAGAAATCAAATACTACAAACGTTAAGAGAAAACCTAAATGGACATCTCCAGCTGGTGACAAAATTCCTGAACAAGACTGGAGTAAATATACTCGTGAAGTTGAGGAAGGGGATCCTGAGTTTTGGAAAGAATATGAAAATAAATTCTGGAAAGAATACAATGCGCGTATACGTCCAGACGGTAGAAATGGAGAATACGATAAAGCGAAAGAACCAAATAAACAGCCAAACCTTTTCGTGGATGTAGATAAAAGCTTGTGTATTGGTTGTTGTAGCTGTGAAACTATAGCACCTGGAGTTTTTGAAATAAATAGACAAACTAGATCAAATCCTAAATCATCTGTAATCAATCAAAAAGGTGCAGGAATAAACAAAATAATGAATGCTGCACAGACTTGTCCAACAAAAGCAATCAAAGTAGAAAATCTCAATACAAAAGAGATATTGTTTCCTTACTAAGATTAAATTTTTAATTTATTGTAAAGCTCTCCAATTTCTGATTCAGATAATTTCAATGTAGAATCAAACATGCTATGAATGGTACCTGCCGAATCATCTACACTTCGCGGAACTAAATGTACATGAACATGAGGTACTTCTTGCCCAGCTTCTTTCCCATTATGTACTGCAACTAAAGTTGCACCAGTTAAGGCATCAACTTTAGAAATCATCAAATGGACTAGTGAAAATAAATCAGAATTTTCTTCAGGGCTCATATCCTGAATTTTTTGATGATGATTTTTTGAAATTACAAGCACATGACCCTTTGCAAGAGGAAATGCATCTAAAAATGAGATAGAGTTTGAGGTTTCTTTAAGAATTTTTGCTGGAATTTCACCTGCAACAATTTTACAAAAAATACATTCCATCATTGTTTATCAGATTTTTTAAAATATTAAATCATCGATTAGGGGGAAACAATACTAGCCCACGCAAGATCCTTCCCAAACTTGATTGTTGTTTTATCACCTGGGTTGAGATTACAATCTTTGATTGTCTTTGGAACATTATCTATAGTTTCAACATAACAAATACCATCATCATTTGTTAATATCACCACATCTTCAAAGACATCTTCTCGAATTAGATGCCAAAATGGGAAAATCATAGTTGATAAAATAATTCCAGCAACTAAAAAAGCACCTCCAAAAACTAAACTAGTTTTTTGACTTGAACTAAGTTCCATATTACCATAAGCCACCATCACCTGAATTTGGATCTAATTTCTTTTCAGGGACGTTTCCATGTGCTTTTTTCATATGTCTTTTCAAACGTTCAGGATCATGTAATTCTGTGCCACATTTTTCACATTTTGTTATGTTTTCCTTCTCTTTGTTGCGTTTGAACAGACCCATTAACTGATAATATTTTGAAATACATTATAAAGGATGCTCAATTTTTGAAAAACTATGGCAGTAAAAAACATCACAGTTTTAGGTTCTGGAGTTATGGGACACGGAATTGCTCAAGTTTCAGCAACTGCAGGATACAATGTAGTGTTACGTGATATTGAACAAGGGTTTTTGGATAAAGCGATGGAGAAAGTAAAATGGAGTATAGATAAACTAGTTTCAAAAGAAAAAATTTCAAAAGAAGAAGGCGATGCAATTTTTTCAAGAATTACACCCGTTGTAGATTTGAATGAAGCAGTAAAAGATGCAGAACTAGTCATAGAAGTAGTTCCAGAAATTATGGATTTAAAGAAAAAAGTTTATGCTGAATTAGACAAGGCAGCAGCACCAGAAGTAGTTTTTGCATCAAATACAAGTACATTACCAATCACCGAAATAGCAAATACCACATCACGTCCTGAAAAATTTATTGGAATTCATTTTTTCAATCCACCACAATTAATGAAACTAGTAGAAATAATTCCTGGAGAGAAAACATCACAAGAAATAATTGATTTAACAAAAGAGTATGTAAAATCAGTTAACAAAATTGCAGTAATATGTAGAAAAGATGTTCCAGGGTTCATAATCAATAGATTGTTTATACCAATGGTTCATGAAGCATGTTATCTAAAAGATAGAACAGGTGTAACACTAGAAGAGATTGATTCAGCATTCAAATTCAAATTAGGATTCCCAATGGGCATATTTGAGTTGGCAGATTTTACAGGAATGGATGTAATTCACAAAGCTACAGTAGAGATGCATTTACGAGACAAAAAAGTAATCAATCCTCATCCTCTAGTTGAAAAAATGTTTGATGAAAAAAAACTTGGACAAAAATCTGGAGAAGGATATTACAAATATGCAGATGACAAATATGAAAGAGTTGCACTTTCAGAAGAATTAGCAGCAAAATGTGATCCAATTCAAATTGTTGCCAACATTCTAAACAATGCAGCATGGTTAGTTTCAAACGGAGCAAGTGACATAGATGAGATTGAAAAAGCAGCACAATTAGGATTAGGACTCAAAAAACCATTGTTTGAAACAGCAAAAGAAATAGGTATCAAAAAAATTGTTGATGAATTAAACAAACTGGCTGAAGAACATGGTGAATTTTACAGACCAGATCCATTACTAGTCTCTATGCAATAATTAGGGAAATTAGAGAATTTTCAACTTATTCGTCTTCATCAGATGATCTTCTGCTTGGTCTAATAGGTACAAAAAATCTCATCTTACTTCCAATCATAGTTTCATTACGATAAATTAATCCATAAAGAATAGGGAATTTTGGGGACATTTCTAGATCCAAAATGGAATAATTCACCACAAAATATAATATTAATCAGAATTCTTTTGAGCCATTCTTGAAACCTCACCACTTTTAATTTTATTAAAATCATCAAGGATTTCAGCATCAGATGATTCTGTGTCTTTGTCGAATGATTTAGAAATTAATTCTAAAATTGTTTGTACTGCATCTTCAGGAGTATCAACTCCAATGATTTTGATATTTTTTCTGTGATCAAGAAAACCATCAATGTATTGTTCAACAGAACCACCAATGTTTCGGATTGCAACCATTGGTTTTTTGTACATGTATGCAGCACATACTTCTGACAAAGTACCAGATCCACCACCGACAATTATTATTCCATCAGCACTTAATGCATTTAAAAAATCACGAGCAAGTCCCATTCCAGTTGGAATTACAATGTCACAGAATTGATTAGCCAATGTAGCATCCTCTTGAGGAATTATTCCTATACTCAAACCATTTGCATCATGAGCTCCATGTGATGCAGCTTTCATCACACCTCCCAATCCACCAGTTATTAAAACAGAATCAGATTTTGCAATTTTTTCTCCGACTTCGTAGGCAATTTTTTCATGTTTTGGTGTACAGCCATTTGTATTATTACCAATAACTAAGATCTGACGTTTCTTTGTCATTCGTTTTCTCCTTCATGAATTAATTTGAGTTTTGTGGTAAGAAAACTTTGGAATGTAACTTCCATCGGTGTCGAGGAATTGGTAGATATGTTTTGGCTTTGTATAATTTCTTTTTCAAGTCTTTCCCGAATTGCTTGATCAGATAAAATTTGATGTTTTAATAAAATTGCTTTTTTTCTATTCCCAGTATATATTTGAACCCAACAATAGCCTGTTTGGCTATCATCAATTTCTATTTCAGTTATTTTCATATTAGAATTATTAGATATTTGCTTTTTAGGGTTTCAATTGTTTTGAGAAGAAGAATTTACATTATTTGATAAAATTATACATACAAAAAGTCCCTTACCTGAAATTGCCTGTGCACTATGTCGTGTTCCCTTTGGAATGAATATGGTTGAAGGTGATGTTACTTGATAGGATTCATCTTCAAATTGAATCTCATATGTTAAGCTGGAATCTTCAGAGAGTATCAAATTAATTTCATCATGATCATGTTTGTGTAATTTACTATATTTGGGAAGAACTATTGAAGCATCTACAAAGTGAACTGCAATATGGGTATCTGATTGAGGAATCAAAGTTTTGTTCAACATAGATAATCGTTTGATTGGGGCCTTATTGTGAAAAGGAACCTTGTCAAGTGATTCAATGACTCCTTTTTTGATAAATTTTTGATATTTGTTCACAAGCCAATCAGTCATTTTATCAATTATATCAGTTGTCTATTCCGTGATCATATAAGCAACAAAGTCCAAACAAGATTATTGCAAGGGGATAGAACATCAGAATGGTTTGTTCCAAAATTTGGCTCTAAAAAATTTCGAATTAGTATAGGAATTTTATTTTTACCATACACTAGTATTGTTACTTGCTTTGCCGCATTAGGAGCAATTTCAGGACCTCTACAATTAGAGCGAGTAGTTGCAATTTGTGTGATATACATTTTAGCACTAGGAGTAGGAGCTCACCTGCTTGATGCAGTTGGAGGAAAAACAAAACCTTGGGGAAGTCTGCCAAAAAAGAAGATTGGGATTATAGCAATATTTGCTGTAAGTATTGCATTTTATGTTGGAATTTATTTTGCATTTTTAGATTCTCCTTGGCTTTTTCCAATAGGTATTGTTGAAGGTTTTTTTCTATTTGCATATAGTCTAGAACTGTTTGGAGGTAAATTTCACAATAATATATCAACAGTGTTTTCGTGGGGCATTCTACCTGTTTTTGCAGGTTCTGTTATCCAAACAAATTCAATTTCTATTGAGACAGTAATTATTGCTACAATTACTGCAGGAGTTACCTATGCATTGATAAAAACATCTAGACAATACAAATTGCTCAAAAGAGATAACGGAGATCATCATATCATCAGAAAGAAAGAACGTATTTTAAAATTAATAACAATTGGAGTTATTGTAGGTACTATTATTTTTTTTATTATAAGATATTTTAATTTGAGCAATTAGTAAGTCTCAGACTAGTTTATGATTTTACAAAGGGGATTATACAAAAGAGACCGATTCTGAGAGCAAAAGATATTAGTTAATTATACAGATCATATTCATGGAAAGACGTTCAATGCCAGTATGTTTTACTGAAAAACAATTCAAAATGATCGAAGAATTTGCAAAGAGAAACGGTATGCTCAATGCAAGCCAGGCTCTTGAAAAAATCTTAAACAAATAAGAGATTCTTGTTATTTTTATTTTCACTGCTTAACGCAAGTTTTCTTGGGTCATGAAATTGTATATTGAGCTAAAAGATTATCATCTCAGCTAACTAGACCATATCTACTTTTTCTGTGTATGAAGTGTAATGTCAGGAATAGACTTTGTGGATACAATAGTTGTCAGAAGTGTAGAGAAAGGTACCAAAACTATCATAGAATCAGTAAAATCTATGAATTGGGCAGGTAAGGAATTCAAACAAGCTCAAGAAGCAAAACTTAGCGAATTTGGGAGTTTGAAAATTGCAAGTGCTAAGGGTACATCCATGATTGATCTTACAGAGATGCCCAGAACAATACTTCCTAAATTAGGAGGACACTACATTTCAACCAGACGAGGAACAGAGTTACTAAGACTCTAATCCTTTCTTTTTTATTTACATTTAATAGATTAAATTATTTGAAATCTCATAGAGATTATGGGATTATTTAGTAAAAAGCCTTCATTTTGTGCTGTTTGTAACAAGGAGTTAACTCACAAACACAAACCAAAAAAAGAATGGAACATTCAAGGTAGACTTTGTGGGGATTGTCATTTTGATAAATCAAAGGAATACTATGAAGGCACAGTAAGACAGCCATGTATAGTATGTAAAACAACTAAAAAGATTACAGATTTGTGGGAACCGAGATGGCAATGGGATATGGAAGGTTTGTTATGCAAAGAATGTTTTGACAAAAAAGAAGAAACCCATACTAAGAAAAAAAATTTTTGTGCATTATGTGGAGGAAAGATGGGACTATTCAGATATAATGCAAAAGGAAATTGGAAGATTGAGGGTCATCTCTGTAGGACTTGTTGGGATGAAAAGAAAGCAGAGTTTGGATAAAAGTGAAATTTTTTAATAAAATTAAATGCGATAGTTGTGACAAAAAATTTTCAAAAGAAGAAGAGTTAATGAATCATAAACAGATTTTTCATGGGAAAGATTTACAATATGATTGTAAAGAATGTAACAAATATTTTTCAAACATGGAAGATATGAGAACTCATTTACAAAGAGAACACAGTTATAAAAAAGACAGATAGTTAAATTGCTTTTATTGTTTTTACTACAGGAGGTCTTACTTTGGTAAATACTCTAAATCCACAGATGCATTTGATTTCAGGTAAGCGAGATAATTCTTCATTAGAGACATTAGTTGCACATCTAAGACAAGAGTAAATTACATCAAATGTCTCTGCAGGAGTCTCCTCTACAGGGGTTTCTTCAATAGAATCTATGTTTTCGTCAACCATATTTATCATCAAAATTTCTGTAATTTAAGGATACCAAATTATGTCAAAGACAATTCAATGTAGACATCATCAGGAATTTTAAGCCTCATTAGTTGTCTTATAGCTTTATCATCAGCGTTAATGTTAATTATTCTTCTATGCATTCTCATTTCCCATTTTTCATAGGTTTCAGTACCACTACCACATGGAGATTTTCTAGTAGCAATGTGTAATCTTTTGACAGGAAGTGGGGTAGGACCTTTTATTTTGACACCGGTTTTTTTACCAATTCCCATAATTTCGCCACAAACACCATCTAATTTTTTTAAATCAACGGAAGTAAGTTTTACACGGGCAGTTTGTGTCATGAAAATTGCCTATGGTTTGTACTCTTCGGTAATTTCTTTAACTATTCCTGCTGCGATTGTTGCACCCATATCTCTGAGTGCAAATCTACCCATCTCAGGGAAGTCTTGGAAAGTTTCGATACAAGTTGGTCGTACAGGTCTAATTTTTACAATTGCAGAATCACCAACTTTTAAGAACTTTGGATTTTCTTCCTCAACTGCTCCAGTTGCTGGATTAATCTTTTGAAGAAATTCAGTAACAGTTGCTGCAACTTGTGTAGTATGTGCATGCATTACTGGAGTATAACCAGGAGCAATTGCTGTTGGATGGTGAATAACTATAATTTGTGCTTTGAATTCTTTTGCAACCATTGGTGGTTTATCAGGAGTTCCAAGTACATCCCCTCTCTTGATGTCTTTCTTCTCAATACCTCTAAGATTGAAACCAATGTTATCACCTGCTTCAGCAGATGGCATTTCAGTATGGTGAGTTTCAATAGATTTGATTTCACCCAAGGCACCAGAAGGCATTACAATTATTTTCTCTCCTGCTTTCATAGTTCCAGTTTCAACTCTACCGACAGGTACTGTACCTACACCAG
The DNA here is from genome assembly GCA_963667665.2 of Candidatus Nitrosopumilus sp. Lineage (GTDB taxonomy): Archaea > Thermoproteota > Nitrososphaeria > Nitrososphaerales > Nitrosopumilaceae > Nitrosopumilus. The sequence continues at coordinate 362,119 of OY763927.2, read as the reverse complement.
TAATTGTGTAAACATCTTGGATTGGGACACGTAGTGGTTTACCAGTTGGTTTATCTGGTATTGTAAAGTCATCAAATGCTTCAAGGAGTGTCTTTCCAGAGTACCATGGCATATTCTCAGTTTTTTTAACTAAATTGTCTCCTTTCCATCCAGAAACTGGAATAACGGCTACATTTTCTAATTTGTAACCTACAGATTTTATCAATTTTTCACCTTTTTCTTTGGCTGCTTTGAATGCGTCCTCTTTATAGTCAACTGCATCCATTTTATTGATTGCAACAATTAGTTGGCTTACACCGAGTGTTTTTAGTAAGAATGCATGTTCTCTTGCTTGTCCACCTGCTGCAATTGCAGTGTCTGTTTCACCTTCTTTTGCTGAAAGTACTAAAATGGCGGCATCTGCTTCAGAAGCGCCTGTAATCATATTTTTAATAAAATCCCTATGTCCTGGTGCGTCAATTAATGTAAAGAAGTATTTTGCAGATTCAAATTTTTGGAAAGCAAGATCAATAGTGATACCTCTTTCTCTTTCATCTTTGATGTTATCCATAACCCATGCATACTTGAAAGTATCACCTTTTCCGGTCTTTTCAGATTCAACTGCATGTGCTGCAATTGTTCTTTCATCTACAACGCCTAGATCCATCAAGAAATGTCCCATAGTTGTTGATTTACCATTATCGATGTGGCCTGTGACAATCATGTTCAAGTGGGGTTTGTTTGCCATATGGACTGCCTCTCAGAGGTCATTTATTAGCGTTATGAATTTTTGAAAAAAAGTATAGTTTTTTTCAATTTATTTTAGATCTTAATACTTTATCAAAAGCACATAAATCAAAGAGGTAAAAAGAGAAAATATGAAAATTACAGTTTCAGTTATCAAAGCAGATGTCGGCGGAGTTGGCGGACATACAAAACCAAGTGATGCTTTAATTGAAGCAGTAAGAAATACAGTAAAAAATTCAGCAGATCTACTAATTGATCATTACATAGGATATTGTGGGGATGACGTTCACATTGTAATGTCTCACACACATGGAGTGGAAAACGAACAAATTCACAAACTAGCTTGGGATGCATTCATGGCAGGAACAGAAGTTGCTAAAGAGGAAGGACTGTATGGTGCAGGACAAGATTTGCTAAAAGATTCATTTTCAGGAAATATCAAAGGCATGGGTCCAGGCGTTGCAGAATTAGAATTTGAAGAAAGACCAAATGAAGCATTCACAGTTTTTGCAGCAGACAAAACAGAACCGGGAGCATTCAACTATCCAATTTACAGAATGTTCGTAGATGCATTAAGTAATACAGGTTTGATTGTAAACAAATCACTTGCTAGTGGAGTAAAGATAAACATAATGGATGTAGAACAAGGCACAATTGCTGAACTTGAATTGTGGCAAGACAAACCAACTATTGAAGCTGCATTAATGTATCCAGGAAGATATGTTGTTGATTCAGTAAATACTAAAGATGGAGAGCCAATTCTTGCAGCATCAACAGATAGACTACATAACATTGCAGGAACATATGTTGGAAAAGATGATCCAATATGTCTAGTTAGAACACAAAAGAATTTTCCAGCTACAGAAGAGGTTGGAAGTGTATTTAATAATCCACATTATGTGGCAGGAAACACAAGAGGCAGTCATAACATGCCACTAATGCCTGTAAAACTAAATTCCCCAGCAACGATCAATTTCTGTATTCCAATTGTTGAGGCACTAGTGTTTAGTATGCATAATGGAAAGTTTACTGGTCCATTTGATGGATTCTCAACTCCAGACTGGGATTACATAAGAGAAATTGCAACAAAGAAAGCAATGTCAATTAGAAGTCAAGGATTTATTCATCCAGCAACTCTTGTTCCATCAGAATTAGAATATGCTGAAGGTTACAAAGATAGAATGAGTATTCTTGAAAGCAAGATGAAGCCAATGGATGGATACACCACACGTGGCGAAAAGAAAGAGAAATACGAAGATCCAGATTAACAGTTTAGTTTGTCATCAAAATTTTAAGAAATAGTTAAATCAAAAAAGACCTCTCAAAAATAGATGGATAATTATTTTCAAAAAGTTTTTGATTATAAGACCTATCTGGTTACAGTATTAGCATTAGTTACATTTTCAGATTTCATGGTTGTTTTATTTGGTAAAATCATACCAGGAATCATTTTAACATTTTTCAAAATGGCTGGGGAGTATGTAATTTTAGGCTCAGTTTTTGTTTTTGCATTATTTTGGTTAGTTAAAGCAAGACCACATAATCGCCCAAAACAATATTCAGTGGTAATTTTTGATGTGTTTGGAAATAAGAGTCAAATTGACGGCATTAGAACTGAATTCAAAACACATGATGTTGCTTGGAGTTTCATGAAACAATACAAAAAAGAATATCCACTATACAACTTTGCACTAGTCTCTAAACAACCAGAATCAGACAAACCAACAATTTTCAGATACATCTAGTTTCAAACTTTTATTCAGGATTACGTAGAGGATTAGAATGGAGTTTTCTGTTTTAGCTGATTCTTTTAACCAAATGGAATCAACTAGAAAAAGATTAGAGTTAACACAGTTTCTAGTAGAATTATTTGAAAAAACACCTCATGATGTAATTTCGAAGATTGTGTATCTATTACAAGGAAAACTAAGGCCAGATTTTGAAGGAATTGAGTTAGGTGTTGCTGAAAAACTTGCAATAAGAGCAATCTCAAAGTCATCAGGAATTCCAGTTAAGAAAATAGAAGAAGAATATAGAAAAGAAGGAGATCTTGGACATGCGGCATCAGTAATACTAGAACAAAAAACACAGACAACATTTCTTGTAGAAGATATCACAGTCGAGAGAGTTTATGAAACTTTATTCAAAATTGCCAAGTTAGAAGGAACTCGATCACAAGATATGAAGATAAAATATATTTCGAGTTTACTTAATGATGCAAGTCCTTTAGAGGCAAGTTTCATTTTAAAGATTTTGTTAGGTTCTTTGAGATTAGGAATTGCAGAGAACACAGTAATGGATGCATTAGCAATAGCATTTTCTGGAAATAAAGATAACAGAAAAATTTTGGAACACGCATATAACGTTTCAAGTGATTTAGGAAAAGTTGCTGAAACTATAGCAACAAAAGGTCTCGAAGGAATTGAAAAATTTGAGATTATTTTGTTTAATCCCATCAGACCAATGCTCGCTGACAGAGTAAAAAGTGAAGAAGAGGCAATTGAAAAATTGGGAAATGATTTTGCAGCTGAATACAAGCTAGATGGAGAAAGAGTTCAGCTTCACATCGAAGGAGACAAAGTCGTATTATTTTCTAGGAGTTTAGAAAACATTACAAGTTATTATCCGGATATCATAGAAAAAATTCCAAAAGCAATTCAAGCAGAGAATGTAATTTTAGAAGCAGAGGCAGTTGCAATTAAAGAAAGTACGGGAGCATTTTTACCATTTCAAGAATTAATGCATAGGAGAAGAAAATACAAGATAGAAAAAGCAGTTACTCAGTATCCAATTACAATAAATTTTTTTGATATTTTATACTGTAATGGAAAAAGCTGCTTAGAGTTAAACTACAAAGATAGGCGAGAAAAATTAGAAAAAATTGTAAAAGAAGATGAATTTGCAAAATATATCCCAATGACAATAGTCAAAAATGAAAATGAAGTTAATGACTTTTTTGAAAATAGCATTAATGCAGGTAGTGAGGGATTGATGCTAAAGATGCTCGATAAACCATACCAAGCAGGTTCAAGAGGAAGTAATTGGTTAAAGCTAAAACGAGAGTATCAAAATGAATTAGGGGATAGTTTAGATCTTGTGGTAATAGGAGGATTTTTTGGAAAAGGAAGAAGGACTGGAAACTATGGAACACTACTACTTGCAACATATGATGAAGATGATGACATATTCACTAGCATTTGCAAAGTAGGAACAGGCTTTTCAGATGAAAGTTTGGACCAGTTGTATCAAATTTTAAATCCAAAAGTTACAATCAAGAAAAATCCTCGCATAGATAGTGAAATGGAAGCGGATGTGTGGTTTGAACCAGAACTAGTAATCGAAGTTGTAGCATCAGAAATTACATTAAGTCCAATTCACAAAGCAGCAAGAGGCAAGATAAGAAAAGAGTATGGTCTTGCTTTAAGATTTCCAAAATTTACAGGAAAGATCAGAATTGAGAAAGCAGTTGAAGATGCATCAACAAATGAAGAAGTAATTACATTATACAAAGGTCAAAAAAAAGTAGCACATGATAAAAATTTGATATAATCGTGCTCAAAAAACATCAATAATCAAAGATGATTTAAATTACCTCAGGAATTTTTGATTTCTGTTATGTATAGTGGAGAACTTGAAGTTCAAGCAAAAAGAAAGGCCATAGCAGTTTTACAAGACGAAATTAACCGAATTCTAAACGCTGCCAGAGAACTTGCAACACTACCTGAACTTATGTTAAAAAAAGATAAGGCAGGAATCAAAGGTGTACTAGAACAAATTTCAACTATTGAAGAAGAAGTAGAAAATCTAAGAAGAAAGATTACACGTGAAGTAGCTGACGTAGGAGGATTAATCATGAATAGAGAAAATCTTCTCAATACAGCATACACAATGGATGAAATTGCAGGTTACATTACAGGTATTGCATTCAAACTCTCAAACGTCAAAGTAACTACACTAAAAAGTGCAAAACTTAACCAGGACATCACAAAGTTAATTGAACTAGTTGTTGATGAAGTTTACAAGCTAAATGAAATCATTAGAAGTCTTAACACAAACACTGCTAATGCAATTGAATTAGCTCAAGAAACACAAACAATAGAGAGAGAAATTGATATCAAATATAGACAAGCAACAATCAAAGTTCTATCCGAAATATCAAATACAAAAGAATTGTTGTTGATGAAAGATGTGATAGAGGGAATAGAAGAGATGGCAGATAAATGCCAACGAGTCTCAGATTCTTTCATATTACTAGCATTGAGCCTGTAAAGAAAACACATAATTTTTCATTTTTACTTTATTTTTAATTCTTCAAAATTACTATATTCAACTAAAGAATTCATATACACATAATGATAGCCAAGAATTATGAAAAGTGAGTTAATAGAAAATAGAATCATTGTTTGGAATATAGAGGATTCACGTAAACTTTTCAGTCAAGGATACTATGGAAAACCAATAGGCATTCCAAAACCAAAAATTGAAGAAATAGATGTTCCATTAATTTTAGATCTTATCGAAGGGCTGTACCTTTTAGAAAATAAGAAAATTACAATTACCAAATCAAAACAAAAATTAAACATTGATCAAATGATTGAGATTTGTAAACAAGAATATCATGATTTTGATAAAAAATATCTAGTTTACAAAAATTTTAGAGACAAAGGATACATCATCAATCCCGGAATAAAATTCGGATGTGACTTTGCAGTCTATGAAAAAGGGCCAGGAATTGATCATGCACCATATCTGATTCAAGTTTACAATAGAAATGAATCAATTTCATCAACAGGGATTGTTCTTGCAGGAAGACTTGCATCAACAGTAAGAAAACAATTCATCTTAGCAATTCCAAAAGGTAAAGACAAAGTAGATTTTCTTGCTTTAGACTGGTGGAAAGCTTAGATTGCTTTAATGTGACCAGCTATTTTATTATAAATTTCATAAAGTTCTTTGGTAATACCAAAGGCAATATGATTATCCCATTTACTTCTAATTCTGATTGCTTCCTCAGTAGGCTCCACATAGATAGTAGCATTTTTGATCGATTGCTTTGCAATCATTTCATTTAGTTCGTTATCACCATTTAGTTTTGAAGCCAAACTACCAGGACCATTCCATTCAACTTTAACAACAGTTTTTGAACCAAAATGCCCTTTAGTTGTTAGTATTGTTTTTGCAAGATAGTCTCCAACTGCGTTTCCAGCATCCTTTCTTACAATGAAATGTGCTTGAAATCGGTCTTGTGCACCCCAGGGGATTGGATTTGGATCTTGCATCTTTATCCCTTTTGAATAATTTGTATTACATCAATGTTAGAATTCTTGACATCAAGGCATCCTCGATTAGTAATCATTCTAGGTGTTTGAGCAAAATATCTACTATAGTAATCATCTTTTTCAACATCATCAGTTCCAATTTCTTTTGATTCTGAATCTACTCCGATCTCCTTTAACATATCATTAAATTTTTCAGGCCATGTTTTAGAAACAAATGTATCTAATTCTGCATCATGCATAAAAAATCAAGAGTCATACCCACAAATAAAGATATCAAGAAAATATTTTCTCCAGGGATCAATCCAATTAAATATCACAAAAGGTTTGACAGTCCATCTATGCTGAAATTTCAAGATAAAGTTGCTCTAATTACAGGTAGTGGGACAGGTATAGGTTTAGCCATTGCTACAAGATTTGTTGAAAATGGAGCAAGTGTAATTATCCTTGGAAGAAGAAAAGAAGTGTTAGAAGAAGCAGCAATAAAACTAGAAGATGCCATATCCAAAGTAAACAGTGGAGCAAAAGTTACAATTTTTGCAGGAGTTGATGTAGCTGATGAAGCTGCAATGAATAACATGTTTGATTCACTAAAAAATGACAACGTTACAATAGATTACATAATTAACAATGCAGGGGTTTCAGGTCCTGTTACATGTTTTGCAAATGCGCCACTTGATGAATTCAAAAGTACTATTGCAATACACCTAACGGGAACATTTTGGGGCTCTGTACAAGCACTAAAAGTAATGAAAGAAGGAGGAAAGATAATTACTATTTCAACATTCTTTACTGAAGAGAGACCATTAGAACAAAGACCATACAGATTTAGAAGTCCATACACTGCATCTCAAGGTGCAAAGAACAGACTAGCTGAGGCAATGTCATGGGAATTAACAGACAAAGGAATCATATCTATTGCGACAAATCCAGGACCAGTTCATTCTGATCGAATTTACAAGACTGTTTATCCAAAAGCAGCTTCAGAATTTATGAGAGTCATTGGATTTGAAGATCTAAGTCCAGTTGAAGTTGAAGAAGCAAGTAAAGAATTGTTAGAATGTATACTAAAAGACGGAGTAGATACAGAGGGAATTGCAAAAGTTGCTGAAAAACTAGCAAACGGAAAGGATGTTGCCAAAGTAACTGAGACATTTACAAAGTTATTAGAACAAATTCAAAGTCTTGCAGGAAAAATTCAAAAAAATACATCACATATGATAGCAAATCGAGAATTTCTATCACAAGGACAAGTTTCAGAATCAGTTCTCAACTTGTGTGATGATGAAATGGCAAAAATTCTAAATGGAAAAGTTGTTCCAGGAGATAGAGTATTTTATCCTGTAAGGCCACATATTGGAACTACAACACCTGGAGTTCACCAAGCAGATTTTAGCGGCAAAGTAGTTGTGTTTACCATTGATGCAACTGATAAAGTGGATGCAGAAAGAGTAGTATTTTTGGCACAACATATTGAGAAAAATGGAGGAAGAGCTGCATGTTTCATTTCAGAATCTACACCAAAAGAACTTCAAGAGCACATTAGTAGCAAATGTCATACCCATATTTTTGATATCAAAAATCCTGAAGAGGTCGAAAAGTGGCTAAACACTGCTAAAACTAATCACGGTGAAATCCTAGCAGTAGTTCATGTTACAGGAAAATTACCAGAAATATCAAAATTAACTGAATTGTCAAGAACGGCATGGGAAGAACTTGTTGAAAAATTCATTTCAACTCCAGCAACTGTAGCTCAGAGAGCACTAGAACAATTTGTTCCAGGTGGAGGTAAAGATCCACGTCTTTACAAAGATGCAAAAGGCGCAATCATGATAATTGGTCCAGACCTTCCAATTGGAAGAAAAGTTTCAGGAACACAAAGAGCTCAGGTAGAAGTTTTCAGAGGAGCACTAAGACCATTTACAACTACAGTTAATCAAGAATTAAGTGATGTTCTAAAATCAAAAATTAGAATGTTTACAGTATTTCCAGGTACAGTTACTGGTTCAGAACCAAACAATCAAAGAATTGCAGATGCATTTAATTTCCTTGTATCAGATAGTGCAGGTTCTTCAGCAGAAATTGTTTTCTGTGTAGATGAATCAAGATAAGAATAAAAAATCTAAAAATAAAATAGATTAATCTTCATATTCGTCATCATTTCTTCGTGATGGTCTTATAGGAATGTACAATATTGTCATAATCATAAATTGTAGAATTTGTATTTAATAGAGACGTAGAAATCATACTAGTGATTAATGAATGAAATAGAGCCATTTAGACGTAATTCAGGTTAGATGAGATTATTTTACCCTATATCGAAGTATGGCTAAAACTGAATCATTAATTTCTAGTTTTTTAATAATTTTTGGAGAAACTGCAAACTCTATTTTAGCTGATGTGTTTTTTGCCATCTCCATCATTTTCATGATATTTTTGAATTGAGGAGTAGTGTGATAGTTTGCAGAGATAATTAGTGTATCTACTGCTCCAATTTCTAATGCCTTGAAAATAATATTATTTCTTTTTGCAGTTAACCCTTCTTTGACTAGATTTTCATATTTTTCAATAATTTCTGTAACATATTTTCGTCTATGCTGATACAAATGATGAATTATTTTCTTACCAACATCATTTTTTGGAGTGGAAAAAGATAAGGTTTCTACAAATCGACATTTTTTTACTAACTCTGAATCAAGTTCATCGTAAAATTCTGTTTTTGCAGGTCCAATTCCACCCAACAAGAGTAATTCAGAATTTGAATCCATCATTCTGACTTTGTTTGCTACTTTCTTGAAGAAAACATGGATTTTGGTTTGTCTTGCTCTTAGAAATCTACCTTGACTTTGCCCACCTTTTTTATGTCGTCCTTGTAGATGAATTCTAAGTTTAGCTTCTTGGATTATTTGACTACCATGAAATTTCTGTATTTTTGCTGATTTTTGATCAAGTGTAACAACTAAAACATCATAATTGGTTTTCAAAATATCGTTGAATGGTTTGATGAATGGTTTTTTGCTTGCTATGTAGATATATGGAAGTTTTTTTGAGGTGCCAATCACTTTAATGTTTACTTTACCATTTTTTATCCATCCAAAAATGCACAGAGTTTTTGTAAACTTGCCTACAGAGACCGGATTTTTTTTAAGTTCGGCAATTCTAATTTCAATTTTTGATTCTATTTTTTCAAATGATTCATTTCTCTTTGTTTCCTGTAGCAAAGATATTGTTTCTTGTCCCTTACCATATGGATAATAGATAGACACGCATGATGAATCAATCTGCTTTATCTCGTAGAGGAATTGATTTAGGGATAACCACTCAGATGATGAGATCTCAGATGATTCCAGACTATTTTTCACGTTTTTTCATTTTTTCTTTCGTAAAAAAACTAATGCATCCACCTGTGTATGCTTTTTTAGGTAAAATACAGGAGAGTCGACTGCCAATCAACCTTTTGCAATAAGTTAGGCCCATAATTTTCTATCACTATTTTTATGAATTATTTCTGTATGCCAACACAAAACCCAAACCACCACACATAACACCAATTGCTAAAAGTGCAATAAATCCACCAATTGGTTCTATGAATGAATCTAGAATGGCAAGATCTTTTGGACCTAGTTTTCCTTCAGTAAAAACTGTAAGCAATCCAGTGCCTGCTAAACCTGCATATGTCATTATCATCATAGATCCTGCACCTCCAACATTCATTCCAATCAAGTGAATCGTAGCCAACACATTTGATTTTCTTGAGAATTTTTTCTTCAAAGTAATTTCAAGATGACTGTAAAATAATGCAGTAACTGCTATTGCAACTATTATGATGAGATGAAATATTACTCCAAAAAAGAACCATTTGCCAGATCCTCCAAAAGATAATGAAAGATATTGAATTATGTTAATATCGCTATTAATTACTTGGATTGCTATAATGACTACAGCCATTATGGCAATTATTGCACCCTGAATTATCGCTGCAATAATGAATAGATCTACCCATCTAAGTTTTGTAGTTTTCATTTGTCTGTTATTACATATGATTTAGGGGTAATGATAGTTTTAGTTGAAATTGTTTGATTAGTAATTCTAATTAGTCTTTATAATTTCATAAATTCATGCCTGCAAAAGGAAAAGTGAGTTTAACTCGACAAACAATTTATGTTCTATTTCCTGTATTGGATCTGATTGCATTATATAAAATAAAACATCTACGGAAATACTTGCTAATAATGTATGTTGGTGTTGCGGGGATTGCAGGTACAGCATATTCAATGATAATAACATCTGAATCTTGGTTTTTTAACGCCAACTATGATCCGAATTTTGCTATGGATCCTGTCGATTGGGCTTTACAAATTCCAATGATAGTAATTAGTTATGCTATTTCAATTTATTTGGTTAGAAAATGGTCCAAGAAATGGAATATACAATTTGATGCTGAAGTTAGAACTATGGATTAATTCATAGTACGATTATTTGCATCTCAAATCTTGTATAGACATTATCCAATCTCCTTTCTTACCTTACTGTACAACACAATCATGATTACAACTATTATTCCAAATATTGCCAAACTCAAACCATATACAAAACTAAATTCAGATGCAGGATACACAGAAGTAATTACAAATTGTATTGGCAATCCAAAGCTTGCAATGACTAACATCATCAAAATTTTTCTATTCACCAATTTTCCATTCCTATATTGATTTTTGGTGTTTATACAAAGCATAAATCATGATCAAAGGAGAAGCAATCCACAACACGTTTGAAAAGTCACCAAAACTATAGACTCCTAAAGTTGCTGCATAATTATACAGAATATCTCCAATTGTTCCAATTGTAATTCCAATTAACAATACAAACCATGCCGAAGTTAAAGCAGTCTGTCTAAATAGAGTAAATGCCACAGTTGCCAATCCCAATACGATTGATGATGCTGAGACAAATGGTAGATAATAGTAAAAATCACTACTATCCTCAAGAGGGATTCCTGTTAGAACAAGTGAATATCCAAGAATTATTACTCCAGGGATTATTACAAGCATGATTTTTTGAAAAATCTCCAGTTTTTCTACAAAATATCTTACATTGATGATTATGTGTGCTATCATGAAAGGATAGCCTGAAAATATGAGAATATCTCCCAAGGCCGTATACTCCTCAAAATACAAAAAATCAACATAGTAAAAAAAGACCAACTCGCCTACAAATGTGGCAAGAAATCCTAATCCCAAAATCAGGTATGATTTTCCAAATATTTTTGAATTACCATAGTTTTTGGATATTAAAAAGCATGAAGTAGATACTGCAAGTGGGGTTAACTATGCCAATTCTAGTAATCAAAGACAAGTCAAGTGATTCAGTTGAAATACTTACCATATAGAATACAACACTTGCTGCAAAAATCATTACAGGAATTTTGTATGACTTTTTTAATTCATTTGAAAAAGTTAGCATCATATCACCTTACGACATTTAAATTGAATTGTATGCAAAGCTATCTTTAAGAAATTTTGATTGTACATTTGCGTTAATCAAAATATTTTCATCTTGAATTTCAAATATTGTTTTGTTAAAAGTAGTTGCATACTCGTTTACCTTTCGACCATCACTTGCGTTGGTAAATCCAACCATGGTTAACAATCCATCTTGAATTAGTTCCTTTATTCTGTTATATGTGGATGCCTTTGGTAGTTTTGATTTTGCAATAGCTTCTGGAATTGATTTGGATTCATGTAACAATAAATCTAAGATTATCTTTTTTGCAGGATCTCCATAAGCTTCAAATACATCTTTTGCAACACCAGTATCTTTAATTGTAATTACTGATTCAGTTTTAGTTTCATTATTTACTGATAATATTTTCTTGAAAATCTTTGATTCAATGTTTGTAGTATGTTTGCCAAAGAACTTTCGTAGAACTAAATCTAGTTTAGAAAAATCACTTACTGCCTCTAACACTGTAATTCCATATACCTCAAATACTTGTTTTTCTATTTTTTTGTACGTGACTTTACCCAAATCTTCTTCTAAAACAGATCTTACACCTTTTGCCACAACTCTATCTAATGAATTCATTATGTATCATTATCTAGTAATGAGATATAAAATATCGTTTTACTAGAAATAGTATACTATTTCTATAATTTAAGAAATAATAAATAATACCAAGTGTATAGTATAGTAATGAATAAAAAATCAGTTTTGATAGCAGGATTTGTGGCTATATTTGCTGTAAGCATGATTGCAGCATCCACTGCATTTGTTGATGCATCAGGCGAACCTTCAGAAAAATCAACTGCACCTAGATATTCTGAAACCTGTGCACATGGTCATAACGGATTTGATTGTAAACCATCATTGCTCCGATCTGATATAACAGATCTACAAAACCGTGTTACTGAATTAGAGCGACGTAGTTAATGATCATGCCCCGATTTTTTTTAATTTATGTAAATTAGAATGAATGAAACCCATTTATGCAATTGTGGAGATAATTGTCCTGCCTCTTTTCACAAGAGACTAATTCACATTGGAGATCAATGTATTCATACAGATGGAAGCCGTCACAAAATAGAGAGAAACTATTCTTGACTTTGTAAATCCCAATGATTCAATTTGTATAGGATTATGACCAACAATTCTGTAGTTTACAATTGTAAACTACAGTCTATAACTATGTCATTAGATCATAATGATATATGAATTACATATGTCCAATGCATCCAGAAATAACAGAAGACAAACCTGCTAGGTGCTCAAAATGTGGGATGGATCTTGTGGAATCAAAACCATCAAATGATAAAGCGGAATCTGACTCCCCACAAACTAAAGATACAACATGGAAAGATTACACGCCATTATTGGTGGTTTTTGGTTTGTTACTACTCACAACAATAGCAATTACCATTGGGGATTATAGAGAAGGCACTTTCACAATTAACAAAACATTATCTTATTTCATGATAGGATTTTTCCTTACCTTTGCGGGTTTCAAGTTGTTTGACTTGAAAGGATTTGCACAAGGATATTTCACATATGACTTGTTAGCAAAAAAATTCTTCTCCTATGGATACATTTATCCATTTATTGAATTGTTTTTTGGTCTAAGTATGATACTAATTCCAGAATCACGCACTCTCCTGTTTGTAGAATTATTTGTCATGACCTTTAGCGGTATAGGTGTTACAATAAAATTATTGAAGAAAGAACAATTCCAATGTTCATGTCTTGGAACATTCCTTAAAGTTCCATTAACTAAAGTAACACTAATTGAAGACTGGGGTATGGCATTTTTGGCGTTGGTAATGTTAGTTATTTTAATATAAACATAGAGATTTGTCTTTAGAGTTCAAATCTTGGTATTGCAATTCTATAGATAAAAGAGTAATATTCAGATAGTAAATGGACGAAGATATAATAAAACTTCCAGATGATCTCCCTCAGCCAGATAATGACGGTGTATGTAATCATCTTTTAGGACGACAAATTCCTGACATCATTTTACCATCTACAAATGATAGTTTTTTGGATTTATCAAACATTAGCCGACAATATGGTATTTTGTATTTTTTCCCAATGATGTCTGTTCCAGAAAAAAGTTTACCTTCAGGATGGAATGATATTCCAGGAGCACGTGGATGTACTCCTCAAAATATTTCATTTAGTGAACATAAAAAGGCATTAGAAAAATATGATGCAACACCAATTGGAATAACATCTCAATCAATTTATGAACTCGAGCAATTGTATTCACTAAGAAAATTATCACAAATCTTGGTATCAGATAATAAATTAGAATTTCAAAAAAAACTCAACATTCCAACGTTTAATGTAGAGGACAAGACATTATACAAACGATTAACGTTAATTGTTAAAAATTCTAAAATTATCAAAGTGTTTTATCCAGTGTTTCCACCTGACAAGCATATTTTTGAAATTTTAGAATGGTTAAAAAATAATTCTTAAGAGAGATTGGTTATTTTAGTGAGTAAAATACCGGAGAGCCGACTGGTCTCTCCAGCCCTTTAGGTCAAGGACCTAATGAACAACATACATTACAAAATTATTATAAAAACACAAGAAAGGATTCGAGGCTAAAATCCAAAGATGGTTGTACCATCAGATATAGAATCAAAAAACAGTTTTGCAGCTGCAATCAAGATTACAACAGATACTATGATTTTCAAATATCGTTCTTTGATATCTAAAGATAATCTTGCACCAACTAATCCACCAAGAAAAGAACCAATTGCTAAAAATCCTGCCTGAGTAAAATCAGGATGCCCCAAAATACTATGAGCTATCACTCCAGATAATGATGCAAATAATAAAATCATTTGAGAAGTAGGAGCAGCTTTTTTCATTGCCACCCCCATTCCAACCACCATCAAAGGCACAAAGATTATCCCACCACCTATTCCAAAAAATGAAGAAATTATTCCTGCAAAGAAACTAGCACCAATCGCAAAAACCATCATTTGTGTGGATAGTGTTTTTTCTTTTGTTTCAATTTTTTTTCTCAAAAATATGTAAGCTGCAGATGCAATCAACACAAAACCAAATAATATTTTAAAAATATCAGGAGATACATCAGTAGAAATAACTGCACCGAGAATGGTTCCAGGAATTGTAAGTAATCCAAGTTTTAGACCTAATGAATATTCAATTCTTTTTTGTCTAGAATAGGAAATGGTTGATGCAATAGCATTGCTTAATGCAGCAAAAAGACTGTTACTTGCAGCAGCTGTTGGAGAAAATCCTAGAAAGGTCAATACAGGAACTACTATAATTCCACCACCAAGACCAATCATAGAACCCAATACTCCTGCAACAAATCCCAGAGGAATTAACCACAGATGATCAATCATTGTAATCGCCAATCAAAGAATTTTGTTGTATATAATTAGACTTACTAGATACAGTTTGTTAATAATAATAATTTGGATTAGTTAGATTGAAGAATAATTTACACTCAAAACATATTGCCAACCCAGGACATTGAGCCTCAAATTTGTAAATATTATAATCACGTACTCAAAGAGATGTTCTAGTGAGGTCCCCTCAGCTAGCAAAGAGGCAAACTTCCACTTTTTTCTTAGGTATCTAAGTAGTCTTACCACTTAGGTGTCTAAGTAGTCTTAACGCCTAAGTAGTAATAGAGTAACAGAGCATCGAAGTAACTGTTGATCCTGAAATTAAGAATTTATGGATTTCTTTAAGTACACTTTACCACTTTACGACTAGAACTACCTAAGGAAATCTGATCAGATTCACTGATTTTAAAATCTAAATCATTATATGCTATATGGCATTCGATTTAATATGCAAAAACAAAACATAACATGGGAAAATGAGGATACCAAAGCTATGCAAGCATACAAAGAAAAAGTCAGAAATGGCACCATAACTCCAATGAAATACACTGGGGATCTAAAAGAAATTCTAGACGCCTAAACACTTACTATCTTACTACAAACAGATTTTATCGTTGTCAGAAATGTCAATACACTTGGCGTGATTACACATAACGTTTAACTGGAACTTAACGTCAAGAAATTTGCATGTCATCTAATGGTTGGATTGTTTACATCAGTTCACAAATTATCAGCTGGATCCGAGCACGTGGTTCAGAAGACGGAAAAACTTTTGCGTATTACGTAAGAGAGATAGAAGCTATTAGAAACATGACAAGATCTATGGGGTCAATGAATTACTATTCTTGTGGAGAAGGTTTCAAAGTCTATGTTGAAGAAGAAGACGTCGTTTTGCGATGTGCATATTTCATGAAAGAAAAACAAATTCACATTGTTGATACTCTTCCATTAAAATAGAACATAATAACCTGTACATTTAGAATTAATTAAAACACATTAACTTCTTTGAAAACAGGTTTTGGTTTATCTGGATAAGGAAAATTAACTAAAATTCCATTTGGTAGATTAAGTGTTTTCAGATATGAAATAGTTTGTCCTACATGGGATGCAGTTAGTTTAGGTTGAGCCTTTAGTTCTACAACTAATTTCTTCTCTACAATAAAATCAAGTCTATGAATACCGACCTTGATACCTTTATAGAAAATTTCTGCATTTGCTTCTACATTGTACTTTAGCTTTCGAGCTCTAAACTATACTGCTAATGCTTCTTCATAGACAGTTTCATTATATCCAGCTCCTAAGTCCTGGTAAATATCACAAGATGCTTCTTTTACAATATTGAGTAACTGTAGAATTTCACTCATTTTCACAATCAACAAAATAACGTGAATCTTTTACTTAACTTGGATCAATAAAGAGAGAAAAATCCTCTATACATCTACTAGATTGAAAAACATTTTAGGCTCGAAACATATTGGTAAACCATCAATTTTGGCAGATTTTGTTACGTTATTACTAACACTTTGTGATGTCTAATTAGACTTACTTGAGTACAATTAATGTCCATAGATAATTTTCATTTGTAGATTTTATCTTCAAAATCACTTTCATATTTTCTAGGCCTTCAATTTTTGATGTGAGTGTACTTTGAGGAGATTCAGCATATTTTTCTGCAGCAACATCTAGCCATGCACTAACTGATTCAAAGCCTCCAGGCTGTTTTTCTTCCCAGCAATCACACACCAAGGTTTCAATCATTGTTTGAAAAACATAGTTAACTGTATCTTGTTTTGAATCTAAAAATGGAGATGAGTCAATAATGGCTAATGCCATAATTGGGCCATCAGTAGTTCCACCCATGTTGATATTTCCGAGAGAGTTTCCATTAATGTCTGTGATAACAGTAGTAGCACAATGATTAATGGGGTTTTGAATATCGGCAAAGGAGGGACAATATTTACCTATAGTATGATCAGTGATTTCGATTGGAGAAGACATGAAAATTTTTTGTGTTGACAGAGATTTTTTAATTTTGTCAACATCATTAAAAGTAAAACCCACTTCATAGATTGGTTTTGATTGAGGAACTGATGGGTTTTCAGAAATTAAAAGCAATGAGGCAGAAATTATTACTGCAATACCAACAATAACGAAAATTAAAATCAACTTGTTCATAAAATACAGATTTTATCATTCTATGATAAGTTTTTGCAATTCTAAATGGAGATAATACTCAAAATTGAATCTTTTGTAATGTTATTTTCTTCAACAAATCCTGAAGTAACCTCAAGAACATAAACTGATTCACCTTCAGGAATAATACTTTGACAGGTTATAATTTCTAATGCATTTTTACATGGTGGAACATCTTTTTCAATATGCACAACTTTTCCGTCTTGATCAAACCAAATCATATCAAGAGAGAATTGCATGTTAAGCATCCATAGAGAATGAAGACCAGATTGTTGAAACACAAAGATCATTCCCTGATCTAAAGGAAGTTGATCTTGAAACATTAATCCACGAACGCGTCTAGGTTCAGTATCAGCAATCTGTACTTGAAGAGGAACATCATCAACTTTGATGATGCCCACAGGAAATTCAACAGATTCTAATTTAATATCACTTGGAAGAGTAGCCAAACCAACAACTCCAACTATTACAGCTGCAATGAAAATAGGAAGGATTACCTGGGTTCTAGTAGTCATAAGTTAATTTATCTCAAGTCCTTTTAAAATACGTTAATTTGGGTACTAACTTTCGTTGGTTCTAGAAAATAGCACACACAAAGTAATTTCTAAAAAAAATTCGAGGCTTGGCCTGAGGTGTAAGTAGGTGAAGTTTGTTCCCAGAATGCGCCTGCACGGCAAGAGAGCATCTGAATCTCAGATAATTACAGAGATATCAGATATGGTTCACGGTACAGGTTCCAGACCATATCCCATACCAATGACAGAGGTAGCAAAGATGCTCGGAGTGTGTAGAAAAACAGTCTACAACTATATGAAAAGAATGAAGTTAGAGAAAACTAACACAGGAAGATTCATTCTACCAAAGATTCCATCAGAGAAAAAGTTCCGTCAATTCAACAAAGATCATCCAATAACATCAGAGATACTAGTTGCCGAATGGATAGATGATCTGATAACTCGAAAGGGAGTCGAACCACTAAGAAACTGGAAAGTTCGTCTACGTTCACTAGAATCAGTATGCAATACGTGTTCAATTCATCCATCAGATTTGTTAGTCTCTCAAAGAAATACTGAAAAAATTATGCGAAGTTTTGCACAACTATGTTCACAAAAAAAAGATACAAGAGATCCCAGAGGAAACAGACCTAACGGAATAAAGTGGGTTGTATATACCAGAGTACAAGCAGTAAGAGACTTTTGTGGATTTTACAACATTACATGGAGAAAAGGAGTTGGGGGAATAATGTCACAAAAAGTATTATCACATGGACTGTATGCAGACATTAGACTAACAACTACAGAACTAGAGCAAGCTGATTCATTTATCAAAGAAAGATGGGGAATTGATTCTGATATTTACAGATGGTTCTGGATTGGAATAGAATCTTGTGCAAGATTTGGTGCACTATATACAATGACAAATGACTATACCACATACAACAACCGTGAAAAAATAATCTATGTTATGTCTGCGATTGAATCAAAGACATCACACATTAGAGGAGGAAAATGGACAAAGTACATCACAAAAAAAGAAACACAACAAAGTATTGATTTACTTCGTGCAAGAGGCTGCAATAAAATTTATGAATCAAATGAATCAAGATATGCATTTCAAATAGATATAAGAAAAAAATTAATTCAAATCTACAAACATTTGGGGAAAAACACTAACTATTTTCTCAGTCATTCTACGCACGTACTCAGGCATATTGGTGCTCATTACTGGTTATCCAAAACTAACTACAACTATGGAATTATTGCAGAAGTTGGAGAATGGCATACCATTGATGAATTAAAAAAAAGTTATGGGCAAATTCCACCTGAGAAAATTTTGGAAATTATTCGTTAGTAAAGATATTTGATTATAATGATTGAAAATTATGTATTTTTATTCTCATATTTTTCTAAAAACATTTTGGCAATATTTTCTGGGGTGTAGGTATTTGCATCAATATATGAGATACTGTCAGGAAGACCAGGAACCACTGTATCATCAAATCGCACTGGTAGAATATAACCGCCTCCAACTTCAACTTGCTTTTGAAGCGCTGCTTCTCTTTCATGACTAGGCCAAGCTTTTTCAATATACTCTTTAGAAATAAACATTATACAAAATTTTGATTTGTTAGAAAAAACATCATGAAGATATATCGATAAATCTTTACCCCACAGATGAGATTGATGAAACTTATCATAAAACACAGTGAGTCCTTTGTTTTGCAAAAAATATGCAACTTTTTCAACATAAACTCTTTGCTCACCTGCAAATGAAAGTGCAACATCAAATTCAAACATTTTTAGTTTAATGTACTAGTTTGTGTGTCTTGAGAAATGTTATGACCAAAGAGACGCATCAATATAGATGAAAATTCATTGTTTAGTCTATCACAAATTTTTTTATCAGTTCCCCCTATAAAATAAGATATCTTAGAATTTCTTCCAGTAATTGAATTACCTACTTCTCCAATTGAGTAATAAAGACAAGCATTTGTTTCCCAGGCGAATAATCCATCAAACTTAGACGCATCAATGCATTTTAATTTTAATTCAATTAAGGGTCCAATTAGATTATACAATTTTATTTTTTGTAATGGAAAGAGATACTCGAATTGATGACTAGGTTTTTTCAAAAAATCTTCATAAGGTTTCTTAACAGTACTTCCTTCAGTTTTAAGTTTATCAGGAAAAATTCGTACATCGTTATCTTTTATCGCAATAGAATAACTCAAATAAACATTATCTAAGATCTGCAAGTACGTTGAAGGTTTGAAGACAGATTCAATTTCTTTTATTGAAATAATTCCATTTGCCTGATCTACCAAAATCGGTACATTACTTCGTAGTTTATTATACTCATCATTATTGAAAATTACTGATTTCAAAACATCAGGATAATATTCAATAAATCCTTGATTACTAAAGTTAGTTAAAAGAAAATTCAAATGACCAGTAGTTATATTCAAAGATGTTTTTTCTTGAAAAGAGTTTTTTACAGAATTAAAGCTTACAACTGTACCATCGAATATGGATAAATCGGTGATAGTTTTCATGAGACCTTCTACATATTCAGATTGCGCCATCGTTTTAGATTCCAACCAGTCAATTTCATTCTGTAATTGTTTCAAAAATTCTTCTACTCCTTCACCCGTTTTTGGTGATATTTTGAAGCAATTGACAATTTCTCCTAATTCAATAAGTTGAGCTATATGGCTTTCATCAACATCGATAATCTCTTCATCGATGTGTGTCTGGACAAGATAAATTTTAGATTTTTTGGTAACTATTGATTTTAATTCGTTAATAATTTCATAGGCTTTATCAAATGTAGTTTTATCTGTTTGTTTGAAAAATACCAAAATTATATTTGAATCTGAGAGAAACGGGAGAAATGTACCCAGAACTGTCTCTTGACCACCATGATCATGAAAAATTATTCTTTGTTCAGGTCCATCATTGTTATCGGGTAAGTTCCATGTCCAAATCTTTTTTCCAAAAGTAGATTTGACATTATCCGTTGAACCAGTAACAATAGAACTGCATAATGTACTTTTACCTACTCCTGTGTGACCAATGAGGCTAACTTTAGCATATTGATATTTGACAAGTTCAACAGGCACTTGTATTTTATTTGGTTCAAATGAGTAGAGTCCAATTACAGAAAGTACATAAACTCGATTGCCTTCTGAAAAAATTTTTCTAATTTTTTCTAAATTACTTGTTTGAATTTGTTGGGAATCAAGATCAAATTGAATAAGCTCGGTATCAGTACCAGCAAAAACTGTTTTTCCATTGTTAATAACATGTATGCAATGTCCTCTACTAGTAGCTACATCAGCTCCAACAATTGATTTCCATAATCCAGATGTAGAATCTAATTCAAAAATATTGATGTGGCCAAGATTATCAATTGCTGAAAAAGACTCTTCTTTAATCCATGAAATATCTTCTACAGAGCCTTGAATATTTACTTCATCAATAGATTTGTAACCATCATCATGTTTTTCCCAAATTATTATTTTTCCTTTATAATCACCTGAAACAACATATCTATCATTTTTATTAGTAATTCCAAAAATGCTATGATAATGACCTGATAATAATTCATTATTCCATTTTGAATCTGTTTTATTGAATAAATTTAATCCACCGTAAGTAGAAGTTGTTAGAATTGTGTCATCAGTTGGCCATACAGATCTCCAAATACGAGATGATATTGTATTTGTTCCTTTTTGAATTATAATTTTATCTGTAGGATTATTAAGATCAAAATGGAATAGAAACCCCGAATTACAACCAACTAAAATTTGGTTTGTAGGAGATTTAGATAGAGTTTCTACTTTATCGCCACAATCATGAAGTATATCATATTTCGTTGAGCCAATTTTCCATTTTACTACAAATCCATTATAATGACCTGTAATAATTATCCCATCATCGAGTAATAATCCTGTAGTTATTGGTGGAAATTCATCTGGAAATGTAAAAATTTTTTCTAGTTGTTCAGACATTATTTCTCATCTTTATTCTAAATTTTATATGAACTTAAGATTTCTTTTAACATCCATGTTTTTGAGCCCAATTAATCACATCTGAAAGAACAAAAGAGTTATTCTTTAAAAAATCTTGAAATTTTCTGATTAGATTTTTCTTTCAATATTTTTTTTGCATTACTCCATTTCTTTCTTACAAAAGTTGGAAGTTCTTTACCGGGATATAGATTCATGAATGCTTCTAAATATTGTGCAGTTTGTGGGTTTCCAGCATTACCAGATCCTGGATAAATTTTTTCCCCTGTTTCATCTTGCACACTAAATTCTTTATTGATATTTCTCATTTCTTCAAATCTTTCTTTTCTTGCAACTACTGAAGCAGCTTGACATACTGCATATTTTTCATCAGCCTTGTGTTCTATAATTACTGTATTTCCTTGAGAACGAAGGTTATCCAAAAATAATTTTAACTCTCTTTGAATTCCATAGTCATCAATTATTACACATACATTTTCTTTTCCCGAAATTGCATCATTTATCAATTCTTTGTATTTTCGATCAAGAAGCGTGTTTTTGCTTGTTTCATCAATTTCTGATGCATCACATTTTTTTTCAAAAATTTTACAGTACTTTTTGATTGCATCATATTTTTCAAGTATTTCATGCTCTTCAAGTATCTTGATATTTTGGATATCAAAAATTTGTTGAATATTTTTTAAATTATCAGCATCAACTATAACACACCCTAGAAACATTGATCCAAAGGTTTCTCCAGCACCAGACTCATCACAACCGATGTAATATTTTACATCAGAAGGAATTTCAGTTGGTTTTTCTTCTATTTCATCAAATGTATTTAATGAAAATTTTTTATTAATATCAGAAACCAAATTTGCATATGTTTTGTTTGTTGGGCTTGATTGAAAAAGTAATTTTCCTTTCTTATAGTAATGAACTTTGATAGACTCTGATAAAATGTCAAAAGATTCTTCAAGGCCTGGTGAAGTTTTTGCAGAAATCTGAATTTTGTAATTTAATTGGATAAAATCTTTAATTTCTTGATAAACTATGTGCGAAATACTCTTGAATGTATGGTATGGTTTCATCCCTTTTTCTTTTCTTCAGTATCAATTAAAAACAAATTCTCCTCAAAGCCACCACGCTCATCTTTTTTCATTATTCTAATCTCTTCTAGTTTCTTTTTTGGAATTCCTTTAATTTCTAAAATTCTGTTAATTACTTCTAAAATATCTGCCAATTCCTCAAGAGATTTACTTTCTTGGTATTCAGAAACTTCTTCATGTAGTTTTGCTTCTAATTTCTCCAAAAATTCTTCATCTGATAATGTCTTTACATTACATTCTTTTCCGGATTCTCGGATTATTTCAGGAATTTTGTCTCTGATTGCTTTATTGTGATTTACAGTTCCCATAGTTTCTCACTAATTCCGTGATATTCTATTCTACACATACCATACATGTTTCTCATGAACTCTTCAGAATACCCCATAGGGAGTTTCTCCAGAGTCTTGTTTCGTTTAATGATGTTTTCAAGGTATTTTTCACTGGCCAATCGATCATTTTCACTAGAATTACAAGGGGGTACACGCTGCAATGATGTTGTAAGGTTCTGTTTGTCTGATGAAATTCCAAGGGATGAAATGTTCTTGTGCAAACTCTTTTCTATCAAATTTCTGGTTACAATAAAAACATCGAGAAGATTGCAAATCAATTATTGTATCAAATATCGGTACACTAAGTTTTTTTCTTGGAATAATTTCTTCTAATGCAGTAGAGATATTTGGGGATGCATTACAATTTTCTAAATATTTTGCAATCATGTGATTTAATGCAGATTCAAGAACTTTTTTGTTTTCTTTCATGAACTTTACAACATCTGTTTTAATCTCAATACTGTTGGAGCCTTTGTTTATAGAATAGATATTACAATCGTTTAATAATTTCTTGAGAACTTGTGGTTTGATTCCCTCTTTGATTGTTATTTGTCGC
Organism: Candidatus Nitrosopumilus sp.; assembly: GCA_963667665.2. Taxonomy (GTDB): domain Archaea; phylum Thermoproteota; class Nitrososphaeria; order Nitrososphaerales; family Nitrosopumilaceae; genus Nitrosopumilus. The sequence goes on along the minus strand of OY763927.2, from coordinate 338,541 downwards.
ATTTCAGAAAAATGTTCTGAACATAATGTCTTCTTTGATGGAGCAGTCTTTATTCCTACAAGTTCTTTAAAATCTTCTAAAATTCTATATATGACAATTCTTTTTGCTGTTGCCTCTTGTTTTAATTTAAACTTGAATTTTAAAGGATGATAATATCTAAGAAATCTTACTGCTATGAAATTTAGATCAACTGTAAGATAATCTTCATGTTTTTTTACCCATTGTTCGCCTTCATCTTTTTGAAAATCTCCTAAATCTAAAAGACATTTTACAAATGTTGGTTTGTATGTACTAGCTAGAGTTTTTGATGAGAAAAATCTATTAAATTCTGAAGTCATTCACTCATCATTCGATTAAAGCCACGCGCAATTCCAGATAATACTCCTACTACTACAAGAATAACTCCAATGAGACTAATTATCATGCCAGGTGATGCAATTGTAGGACCACCTGTTGCTGTAATGTAAAAAACTCCTACAAAGAAAAGTATGATTCCTGCAATTATTAATTTAATCCAAATCTTCAAACTTTTTCCAGAACTTCTACGACTTCCATAATTTCGTCTTCGACGATGCCTCACAATTAATTAGAATTTTGTATGAACTTAAGATTTCCTTTGTTTTTCAAATATTATCTCCTTCTGGGTTTACGCCTTAATGCTTGAGTTCTTTTCAAAAATCTCTGCTCATACAGGTCATATTCACACACAATTCTCCCTTTTCTAAGCAAAGTAATTCTATATGATGTTCCATTTTTGTGAATTTTGTATTTTTTGAGATAATCCCATATTCGGTCAAATTTTCTATCAATATCCCTCATGGCAATAGTTGCATGAAATTTGAAGTCTTCTTTAGAATCATTATCAATATTTACTGATTTTGTAATTTTTAGTAATTTTTTAGATAATGAATGTCTGAATTCTTTAAGATCTTCGCTTGCTTCAATTTTGAGATAGAGTACATTTTTCTTTGTAGATGTAGTAATGAATAGAAATTTTTTCTTTAATTCAAAATAATCAAAGCCACTTACTTTGTATTCTAATTTTGTATAATTTTTTCCTGTTTTTTTTATTTCATGAATTACTGGTTTAATTGATTTGCAATCAAATGGACCAAACAATGAAATATGTGGAACTGGTCTTTTACTTGCTACATTAGAAACACGAAATTTATAAAAAATATCATAGATTAATTTTTTACATAAATCTCTAATATCTCCTCTAATTCTAATTTCAATTAGATATTCTCCACTCAATTCTAGTCTTCACTCTTGCATTGAATTCTAACTTTTTGGTCTCTTCGCGTCATAGTATTATTACACAAAGACATTTTTCCACTGAGAAATTTAATTTCCATCTCTCTGTATGCATCAAAGTACATTGCCAAGTTTGCTAGCCTTCTTTCAGCTGGACGTATTTTATTATGTCCCCAATCAGGATGTATTGCATGAAGTAATTCATGAACTAATGTTACTACCAAAATTCTATTATTTTGCTCTGAATTCTCTTTTAGAGCATTATGAATGTGAATTGGGTAAACAGGTCCACCTGTCAATTGAATATATGCATAAGCATACTGCATGTCTAATTGTAGATATATCTCAAATCTTGCAGTCTTGAAAAAATCCGGATGATATTCTGGATGGTTATGATGTGTTTTGATAATCTCTATTGCTTTTGCCAAACAATTGCAAACCCATCCATAATCCTTGGTGTATTCTTCAGATACTTTTGGTGATGCAAATTCATAATCATCAACTGGAGTTTCATATGGACTCATAATGTCCCGTTTGTGCTTTTTCTCAATTTTCTCGATTTCTTCGTGCGCAAATTCAAGTTCAGGTGGTGAAATTACTGAATTTCCCATTTTATCTATGGTTAATTCATCATGGGCATTTCCTTCTATCTCATATGCAGTAACTGAAATTATTCCATCTGCATCAATTTTGTATGTAACTTCAATCTCTTTTTCTATTCCTTCACGTAAACCACGTAACCAAAATTGTCCAATGTTTACATTACCTGGAAAATCTGGATTCTTTTCAAAATCTCCTTGCCAAACACTAATTGAGACTTCAGTTTGCATAATTTTATTTACATAAAATACTTCAGTGAATTCAGTTGGATAAGTAGTATTCTTTGGAATCATTAATTGTATAAATTCCTGTCTTTTTTTTATGGCATGCTCCCCTAAATCTAATGGTGTTTTGTTTAATAGTACTAAATTCTGAAAAATCACAGGCAAATTTCGATCATCAGACAACACTGCACCTTGAATTGCAGCACCTGATGCAACAGTAAATGTAGAATCAATGTTTGATTCTGGTTCTCGAATAAATTCTGAAACCATTTTTTTAATGGCAGGAATTTTAACTGATCCTCCAACTAACACTACTTTATCTATTTTATCTGAAGTAAGATTTGCACCTTTTAGCGCATCAGATATGCATACTTTGCATTTATCTAAAATTGATTCTATCATAGAATCAAACTTTTCTCTACTAATTGATATTGGTAAATCAATATGCGAATCAGTTAATGCAATATCTTCAACAAAATCAAGTTCTGTATTTTCAGATAATCTGATTTTAATTGATTCAGCTAACTGCATTATCTGTAACTTTGAGAGTTCATCAATTGTTTCATTTGGTTTTATTTTTTTAATTTCTTCTAAAATCATCTCTGAAATAATTTCATCGGCATTAATTCCACCAAGATTTGTATCTCCTGTAGTACATAATACCTCAAAGAAATTATTATCAACTTCTAAAATTGATACATCCAAAGTTCCAGCCCCCATGTCAAATACTAGAATTTTTGTGGGCTCTTCTAGTCTGTTTAGACCATAGGCAATTGATGCAGCGACAGGCTCATTTAACACCTGAATTACGTTCAAACCTGCGATTTTTCCAGCATCTCTCGTTGCTTGACGCTGATTATCGTTAAAATATGCTGGAACTGTAATGACTGCCTTTGTGATAGTTTCATTCAAAAGTTTCTCTGCTTTAATCTTCATTTCCATAATTAGTAATGCTGAGATAAATTGTGGAAGATAGCTTTTCTTTAAAACATGAATGGGTTCTCCGGTTCCCATCATTCTTTTGACATTAAACACAGTTCCTTTTGGATTGTATGATGCTTGCTCCAGTGCTGGCTTTCCAATGAGGCAACTGCCATCTTCAAAAAAAGAGACAACAGAATAAAATGGCTTTACATCTGTAGAGTTTTTATCAGAAAATGAAATGAGTTGTACTTTACCATCAATCATTGCAGCTGCTGCAGAACTATTAGTACCTAAATCAATTCCTAAAACTACCATATCAACCACAATGTTTTTTTCTTAAGATGTCATATGCAATGTTTATTTTACTTTGTGTCTTGGTGAGTCGTTCTTGTTCATCTTGTGATCTATTAGCACTTCCACGAGATGCATTGTAATTTTTACTTAGTATTCTGTATGTTGATTTAATTTCATCACACGTTGTATCTTGTGTCAAGTTAAATGTCAAATATGGATCATTGCAATGTAAAATTTGATTAACTGATGGAATTTCTTTTTTGTTTCTTGTTTGTGAAACCGTTTCAGATTTTGTAGATGTTTTTTCTTTAATCTTTTGTCTTCTATTGACTTCTTGAGCTTCTTGTTCTATTTTTTGTCTTCCTCTTTTTCTTCGCTCTGCAAGTATTTTTTCTCTAGATATTTTATTTGGATTATCTCTGTAAACCCGTTTACCTAATTCTTGTAAAGTTTCATTAGTTGATTCTGTATCTTCATCATCTACAACATATTGTTTTGATGTTTTTTCTTGTATAGGTTCACTATCATTAACTTGTTTTCCATCATGTATCTCATGACTCATTCCCATTCTATTCATTGCACATCGAGGATCATTGCATGGATTTTTCACTGGTCGATTTTCAATTAATTCGTGAATTTCATGAGTAACTCCCTGTCTATTTAGAGGACATTTAGGATCATTACATAGACTCATTCCTAATGTGGGAAATTCATAATATTTATGAAAATAGGTGTGAAATTACCCATGATTTAGCAAGCTCAATTAATCACATGAGGATTACAAAATCCTGAATCTATGGAGTGAGTATAGTATATCCTTGGTTACACCTAGAATCACAAACAAACTCAAGAGGTTCTTTAGGAGAAATTTACTATAAAGAATTTTGCGACCAAGAAGGTTGGGCATACACGCTTTAGAGCATAATACAAAATTACATGATCGGTTTTATTTGCTAGCAATTTATGAAAATAATATGGGATTATTTGATAAATTTAAAAAATTTGACAAGTTTGGATACGACAAAGATGGGTATGATTGTAATGGGTATGATAAAGACGGGTATAACAAAAAGGGTTACAACAAAGATGGGTACAACAAAGATGGATACAACAAAAAGGGTTACAACAAAGATGGGTATGATAAAGACGGGTATAACAAAGAGGAGTATAACAAAAATGGATACAACAAAAATGGGTATGACCTAGATGGATACAACAAAAAGGGGTATGACAAAAAGGGTTACAACAAAAATGGATACAACAAAAAGGGGTATGACAAAAATGGGTATGATAATCATGGTTTTTATCTTGATGGAATTCACATTGATACAAAAATAAATTTTGATAAAGACGGGTATAACAAAAAGGGTTACAACAAAGATGGATACAACAAAAAGGGTTACAACAAAAATGGGTATGATAGTAATGGATACAACAAAAAGGGTTACAACAAAGACGGGTATGACCTAGATGGGCATAACAAAAACGGATACAACAAAGACGGGTATAACAAAGACGGATATGATAGACTTGGATATGACAGTAATGGGTATGACTTAGATGGATATGATAGTATTGGGTATGACTTAGATGGATATGATAGTATTGGGTATAACAAAGAGGGGTATGATAGACTTGGATATGATCACATAGGTTACAACAAAGAGGGATACAACAAAGATGGATACAACAAATTTAATAAAAATAAAATCGAAGTAAAAAATGATTAATGAATTTGAGCCCAATTAATCACATAGAATTACAAAATCCAATATAGATTATTCAAATCTAGAATTGCAAATCCCAAATGTCAAATTAACAAGACTATTCTACTATGTTTTGAATACGGCCTATTTTCCCATTCTCTAATTCAACTTTAATCCCATGAGGATGAAAATTACTTGAAGTGAGAATCCTCTTGACAATTCCTTCAGTTAATTTTCCTGTACGCTGATCTTGTTTTTGTATTATCTGAACCATTATTCTGATGTTAACTTTATCTCTAGTAGCGTTCAATGAATATGGATGATTTTCATATCTTATTTCTATTCCTAATCACAACAATCACACTTGCAGGAATACCAGCATACATCAATCCATTAAGTATAATCAAAGAAATTCCATATCCTAATACTGATTCTTCTGAATCCATATTCACATAATTCAAAATTGATAGAGATGAAATCATTGGTGTAATTGCAATCTTTACTATCTCTTTGAATACGGGATTTTCACGCTCTAAATCTGCAATGTATGGGCTAAATGAATAGTAAAATTCGTTAAATGATTCCATGAATGCAGTTCCTGATTCTGTGTTTAGTAATGAATTATCTCGTAGTTCTCTGAGTTGTTGTATTTGTGGTGATAATTCTGAACCATATGTTGCAGTAGCAATTAGGCAACCTCCTCCATTCGAGTCTATTACATTAGATGCACTTGCAGTAGGAAGAATTCTAAAAATTGTACTTTCACTTAATGATACTACATAAAGAAAACCATCCGGTCCTCGTTCAATATCAGTGATACACCCAAATCCAGTACCTATGATAATTTCATCCATATTTTCATCAAAGTTAATTACATTATCTTGAAGAAATGGGCTAGTAAATTCAAAACCATCTCTATTTTCATTTAATTCAAATTTGTAAAGATTCCCAGTATTACAGTCTCCTACAAAAAGAGAATTATCATAAGCATTGGTTTCTTGAAATTTTGCAAAATCTAATCCAGTTGGTGCGACAACTGCTTCCCAAGTAAATTCCGGATCACCATAAACATAATCTTCATAACCTGGAAGGCTAGCAAGTTCTGATTCAGTTGCAGGTCCCATTATGACTATCCATCCACTGTTAAACTTCTCTGGAATCAAATTGATTTCATCAAAATCATCATCACCGTTTTCAGTTGCCCATAAATTCCCAGTAACAGGATCAATTGCTAATCCAAAACTATTTCGAATTCCCATAGCAAAATATGGTTTTTCTGTTTCTAATTGTAAAATTACTCCATTATCTTTAAAATCAATATCGTCTCCTTTCAACCATTCTATAGGCTTGTTTTGAAGAAGACCATAGTGTAATGTATCTCCAATTACTGCATAGACTTGATTATCCAATCCTGTAACCATTGCTCCCCCATTATGAGAAACATTTGAAGGAAGTTCTTTTAGTAATACTGGATTTAACAAAGAATCCCCATCCCATTCATATTTGTAAATTTTATTTCCTAATGATTCACCTCCGTCCTTTTCTGCTTCTGTAAAATAGAGATATACTGATGAATCAACACTGGTAATTCCCAACATGCCTTTTTCTCCAATTGAATCAACACTTACATCAAGTACAGGTTTATCTTGTAAAACTCCATCTCGAATTAAACGAACCACTCCATCAGTTTTTTGTAAAAATAAAATATCATCTTCAACAAAAGTCATGGTAGTAATCATGCAACACAAATTTGACACATATTTTTCAACAACTAGATCTTTAACCTTTAACGTTGGTTCACCAAATATATCTGAAAAAGCAGATAGTGGAATTAACAAAACAAACGCTATTGTGATAATTATTACAGGTTTCATAATTTTCTTTAATGCAATCCAGTATTTTAGATAATTCTAATCTCTACTAATTCCTACCTCTATACTATAACAGAAAAGCTACGCACTGTTATTTTTTTAATAGATATTTGACAGTGCATACATCTCTGCCTTTTTGTTTAGCAGGGATTAGTAGGGCACTATGTAGCTCCATTGTAGCTCTACATTCCACGACTAGAATTACAAATGTAGCTCTACAATAGCTCAAAAGCTAGGCACGGATAGAGCTATACCGCCATGACTAAAAACAAATTTTTTCTTATTACCCTATCTATTACCCTGCTTTAGGGCAGTAGTAGGAATGAAAAGTCTGTAATAGATATTTTAAAAACTAATAGTGTTATATTATAAAATTCTTAAAATCACGTATTGATGTAAAGGCATGTTTTGTCTCATGACCAATATCATGAATAGTGGCACCATTGTATTTTTTGTCAAGATATCTACCTGCAACTATCAACGGAGCGCCTACTGCACAAGTAACACCAGTAGGTTCAGGAACCCATAACATCAAAAATCCAATTTTTTGAAGTTTTTTACCAGGTGCAGAAGCTTTCTGAAGAGCACCTAACGAACTAGTATTAGGTCCTTCATTCATTTTAGCCACATCTGTGTACAAATTTGCTCTGCGTTTAGCTGATTCAGCAGATTTTTGTAATTTTTCAAGTCGTACCTTTAAGGGATCAACCATTCCAGCCTATGATTTAGAAGAAGTTAGTTAAGATTCAAAGATCAATTACTGTAACATCCAAGTCAACAAAGAGTAACTAAAATCAACAGAAGAGAATCCAATTATACTAGATTTGATTTAGATACAAAGATTACATGAAACCTAAAAATTCCAAAAGATTGGATTCCATTAAAGCTGCTCATCAATCAGAGAGAACCCAATCAAGTACAAGAATGGAGGATTATTTGGAAATAATATCAGAACTAGTCGAATTGAAAGGTTATGCAACTACACTAGACATTTCAAGATACATGGATGTAAGTGCACCTAGTGTTACTAAGATGCTTCAAAGACTAGACGAGAATGGGTTTTTAGAATATGAAAAATATCATGGAATTAATCTTACAGATAAAGGAATACAAATAGCTGAGGGAATTAGACAAAAACATGGAATCTTATTAGAATTTTTTGAAATCTTAGGAGTTGGATATGATACTGCAAATCAAGACACCGAAGGAATTGAACACCATCTTAATCCAAAAACAATAAAGCAGTTAAGAAAATTCATTACTTTTCTTAAAGCAAATCCAAAGGTAATTGAAAATTTTAAAAATCTTTGATAGATATTTGAATATCGTTTTGTGATGATGCAAAATTCAAAAGATTTCTTGCAGCATCAGAACGTTTTGGAATTTTTATCTGCCCTTTTTTACCAATTCTTACGGATGTAACATATTCATTATTAACAGAAATATCAGCATGCATTGAAGTGTATTCTCTATCAACAGTTAGAAGCAGAGCAGTTTTTGATTCAGAATAAGTAAAAGGCAGATCACTTATCATTGCAGATGAATGGTTAGAATCCTTTTGAACTACATCAATATGGACTTTGAGAAATTTTTCAATTTCACTAATATTTGAGCCTCCTTTTCCTATAATGGATGCAATGCACTGCTCATCTACTAGTACCTTAACTCTATTAGCAGATAAAATTTCAACTTCTGCATTAGGATCATATCTTTTGAAAGTTTCTCTTACTTTATCTTCAGCAAGCTTTTCAATTCCAACTTTTTGAATTCTTTTTGCAATAGGAACAATTACATTTTCTTCTCCAAATGTGTAAATTTCATGCTCTAATACATTATCTACAAAATTCCGGATTTCAATTACAGGTCTTGCAAGATCAGATTCAGTCATTCCAGAAGGTACTTTTACTTTTAATTCCAAGTCAAGAACTTTTTCAATAACACCATCTTTTACAAAGACTACAGTATCTAAGACACTTGGAATTATACCAAGTTCAATCTTGCCAATAAAACGTTGAATTGCATCTATAGGAGAATTTCCATGAACTACCCCAACCATACCCACACCAGTTAATCGTAAATCAGCAAAGGTTCTAAAATCTTCTTGCCTCCTTACTTCATCAAAAATAGTATAATCTGGACGTACAAGTAACAAAATGTCAGCACTGTTATCAAAACTTCCATCTAATTTACCATACTGAGTAACTCCAGAATCAACTTGTAAATCACGTGGGGATTCAAATGTTTTAACAATTTTTCCTTTATTATAATAAAAATTTGCTAATCCTGATGCAAGAGTACTTTTCCCAGAACCTGGAGCACCAGAAATCACAATTCCTTCTGCTCTATCAGTGAAACGTTGCATCAACTCTTCTGAAATATCATAATCTTCAAGGGATAACTTTACGATGGGATGAACAATGGTTATTTCAAATGATTCAGAAAAAGGAGGATGAGTGATTGCTATTCTGTAGTCACCATGTTGAATTACTGATGCACCAGTCTTTGAGATCTCAATATGACTTGAATCAGATGCATGCGCAATATTCAAGATTTGTGATGAAATTAACTCCAAATAGTCTTTAGAGAGAATTTCATCACTAAGGGTAGTTAATAAAAAATTTCCAGGTTTTCCTTTTTTTGCTAAAGGATGTTGGTTTTCTTTCAGATGAACACTCATTGTCTCAGCATCAAAGAATTTCAGAAATTCTAATGTTTCATTTTTAATAACAACTTTGAGAAATACTGTTTCTACATCTTCAGCTTGTGCAACTAGATGTTGAACACGATCCGATGTGTAAAGAACAGCATCATTTTGTTTAGCCATATCAGTGATAAGAGCATCAATTCTACCGCTGTTTGCAAGTCTAATATCATCAGTAGAAGGATGTGATCCCTTCAAAACAATATTCAAACCATAACTCCCAGACAAATCTTTAAGTTTTTTAATTTTCTCCAATCCTACAAAACCCTGTTCCTTTTTACTTGATGCTTGAGATTGCAATTCATCAAAAACTGCTTGAGGGATAATAATTTCAGAATTTTTAATTGAACCTGCTTCTATTTGTGCAATTAGTTGACCATTAATTATAACACTAGTATCAGTAACAATTTTTGACAAGTTTTCTATCTATTTTGTAATAAATTTATTCCCTAAATTACTTTGCTAAAATACCACTAATTGCTTTTAAGACAGCTTTAAAATCAAATGGTTTTGAAATGTAGGATGTTGCACCACAATCTAAACATGCTTTGATTACTTTTTGATCATCACTAGCAGTAATTAGAATAATTTTTGCATTAGGATCAAATGCCATTACTTCTTTAACTACAGTTAATCCATCTTTTTTTGGCATCGCCAAATCTAACAAAAGTATTTCAGGATTACTTTTTTGGTAAAAATCAACTGCTTCTGCACCATCATTAGCTTCTGAAACTATCTCATGTTCACCAATTGACAAAATATCAGTGAGCACTAATCGGATTGCATCAGAATCATCTGCAATCATTATTTTTCCCATTCTAAAATATGAGAAAAAGTGATTAAAAATATTAGCTATTTTAGGTTATTCAGAATTTGGGAAATTCTATTTTTAATTTCTGCCAAATCACACTTAGGCTCAGACATGGATTTTTTCATTAAAGAAATAGAATCAGTCATGTCATTAAAAATGCCATCAATTATAACGCCATCAATCATTTTTTTCAAAATTGAATCTAATATTGCAGAAAAACTGCCAAGTTCCTCTTTGCCCATCATTGGTGCTAATCCCTTGATTTTGTGAGTGTGTTTTTGAAATTTACCAGCACTAGAAAAAACATCAGCGTCATTTTGACATGCAGACAATAATTGTTCCATCCCAGATATTTCTTCATTAATTTCTTTTGTAGCAATTTCAATAAATTCATCAGACATGATGTGTGTATAAACAAAATTCACCTATTATTTTTATACCCTGTGCTAAGTGAGTTTTATTGTGAAACTAATCAGTAAGACATACTTATTGGTAGCAATTTTGATTTCAGCTGCTGCACTTAATTTATTCTTATTTTATCAAGATAGTAATTCACAGACTACACAATCATATTCAATTATCAGAGTAGGAGATGTCAAAGTAGCTGCAGAATCTATTTCATCATTAGCTACATCAGTAGCAAGTGGTAATCAAGAAGACAAAGAACAATTAGATAACAGATTATAGAAGTGGAAAACATAGTGTATGTAATAAAAAATGGAGGATCTATCAAAGGTCAATCATTAGAAAAAATTCCATTAGCATTAACTACAGACTATAACAAAGTAGTAACATCATGGGAGTCTTACAAATCAAAAGCTCAGCATGCAGAAAATACATCAGTTTTTGATCCAGAAGCCATAAAAGCTGTGAATTATATTTTAGAGAAAAACAATGAATTAGTTTTACTTAGTAATAATATGGTTAATGAATTTGAAAATCTAGGAAGAGATTATAACAAACATAAACAGATTGCCAAAGATTTAGCTGAAAATGTCAATGTTATAGGACAACAAACTTTGCTGATATCAATTGGAGAAGAAGAGGGCTCTCAAAATAAATTAAAAGAAAATAGATTAGAATTTGAAATAGGAATTAGAAAATTACTTCAGATCGATACAGTGGAACTAGACGTTGAAAGTGTAGGAAAAGAACATGAAGAATTAATTCCAGTACCTAGAGAAAATTCGAATGCATTACGCCAATTAGATCCATTATGGGAATCAATGCAAGTAAAAATTTCAATTCTAGAAGAAAGGGCACTATTATCACCTGAGTTTAATATTGCAAAAAAGGAGATGAACGCCCAAAAAGAATTACTTTATACTGATATTGACAAACTTTTAGAAAAGTGGAATTTAATTATCACAGCACAAGGTTCTGAAGAAGAAACAATAATTCAGTTAATTTTAGTTGCGGACATTGCAGTATTCTTTTTGGTGTTATTTGTAATTAGAAAATCACTATCGCCTCTTGCAACAATCACACAGGCTCTATCTAGAGTAAAAGAAGGAGCATATGGTGAAAAAATTGAATATTCAGGAACTGATGAAGTAGGGCAATTAGTTCAAACTTTCAACATAATGTCCAACACCATCAAAGAGAAAGAAGAAGAAGCAAAGAAAACTGATATTGCAAAAGATGAATTTCTTGCAATGATCACTCACGAATTAAAAACACCGCTAGTTCCAATTCAAGGATATTCAGATATTTTACTTGGTGAACATTTAGGAAAACTAAACGATAAACAAAAAGAAAGAATACAAATTATCAAATCTAGTTCTGAATCATTGTTATCAATTATTTCAGATTTACTTGATGCACAAAAATTAGAATTAGGTCAACTAAGTATGAAAATATCAAATACCAACATCAAAGAAACAGTAGATAAAGCAATTGAATCATTAAAACCAGAAGCAGAAGAAAATAATATTAAAATTAAATCCAATGTAGTAGACTTGACAATCGATCATGATCAAGAAAGAATAAGACAAGTTATGACAAATCTAATCAAAAATAGTTTAGTTGCAACAAAATCCAATACAGGTAAAATTGAAATTTCAATGGAAGATCTTCCTTCAGAAATAAAAATCAGCATAAAAGATAACGGAATAGGAATTCAGCAAGACAAGCAAAAAGAATTATTCAAAAAATTCTACCAAGTTGATGCTACACTTACAAGAGAAAGAGGGGGAAGTGGGCTAGGTCTTGCAATTTGTAAAGGAATTATTGAAAGTCATAAAGGTAACATATCTATGGAGAGTGTTCTAAATCAAGGAGCCACATTTTCATTTACAATTCCTAAATCATAAAGCAAACAAAATGAGCCATAAATTCTGCTTAAAGAAAACAAACTCTCAGAACTAAAATTTCTCACTCTCTTGAAATAATGTAGATTTAGAGAAAGAAAGTATGACGCAAGAATATAGTAAAAATAGCGAATTTTACAAAAATTGCACAGAGTATTTTGAATTTCTGCGTAAAAAAGGCATATCAGACTATGAATTTGAAGACGAATACTACTTTACAATGCCTGCAATTTCAAATTAGTACAATACAGAAGATTTAGGAACCTCTCTGAATTTCATTAATCATGGATTCACGCCTACAAGAATTGGCAGATAATGTAATAAGATATGCAATTGATTCAGGAGCCCAATATTGCGATGCAAGAGCAGAACTACAAGAAAGAAAATCAGCACTCATAGAAAATGGAGAGATAGAACATGTTAGAACCAACAAGGATGAAGGAATTGGGATTAGACTAGTAAAAGATGGAGTATGGAGTTTTTGTTCAATTACAAATCCAAAGTCCATAGAACAAATAAAAGAAATTATAGATGATGCTCTAAGAAATTCTTTACACTATGCAGAAAATAAAAAAAATAAAATCAAACTATATCCAAATACAATTAACAAAACCAAGATAGATTTTCCAGTTTTAAAAAAACCTGAACTAGAAGAATTAATGAAGATTGGGTTTGAATGTGACAAAATTATTTCAGACACTCCAAGAATAATCAAATCAGTTGTCAACCCATGGTATACAATTAATTCAAAATATTTTGTAAACAGTGAAGGTTCAGAAATTATACAAAACTTTACAGATGTAGTAGTAGACATGATAGCTACTGCTCATGAATCAGGACTTACACAGTCAATAAACATAACAGAAGGGGGGAGAGGAGGAATGGAGCAAATTACCAATGAAAATATGATTCACCAAAGTGCAAAAGAGATTGCACTAAAAGCATCACAGTTAATTGATGCAAAACCTGCAAAGGAAGAAAAAGCTACAGTTGTAATGAATCCAGATTTTGTATCATTACTTACACATGAAATATTAGGTCATCCATCAGAAGCAGACAGAGTTTTGGGAAAAGAGATGGCATGGGCTGGAGGTGCATGGTGGAAAGGAAAAATTGGAGAAAAAATTGGATCAGAGAAATTAAATGTGTTTGATGACCCAACCATCAAAGAAAGTTTAGGATGGTATTATTTTGATGATGAAGGAGTTGAAACAAAAAAAACAACTCTAGTTGAGAACGGAGTTTTAAAAAATCATATGCAAAATAGAGAAACTGCAGAAATTTTCAATACACCATCCACTGGAAATATGAGGGCGACAAACTACAGATTCATGCCTCTAATTCGTATGGCATGCACATGTATTGGAAATGGGGATTGGGGCGTAAATGAGATGATAAAAGGAGTCAAAAATGGATATTACATATCCAATATGAAAATTCCTTCAATTGACATGAAACGATACAACTGGAGTATTTCATGCCAATATGCCCAAAAAATTGAGAATGGAGAAATTACGGATTTACTTAGAGATGTAATTGTAATGGGAATAGCCCCAGAATTTTTTGAATCAATTGATGCTTGTGGAAATGATTTCACCATACGACCAATAACTAATTGTGGGAAAGGTGATCCTATGCAATCAATGATAATGGGTAATGGTGGACCATCAATTCGAGGAATTGCAACAGTAAAGAGTGTAAATTAGAAAATGACCCAAGAATTAGAAATAGTAAAACAAAATGTCATAAAATGTACAAAGTGTAATTTGTGTAAAACACGAATAAATGCAGTGCCAGGAAAAGGAAATTTTCAATCAGATGTGATCTTTGTCGGTGAAGCACCAGGAAAAAATGAGGACCAAAACGGAGAGCCATTCATTGGAGTTGCAGGAAAAAAACTCTCAGTTGCACTTGATGAGGCAGGGATTTCAAGAGACGACATTTACATTACAAATATTGTAAAGTGTAGACCTCCAAACAATAGAGTTCCCACCGCTAATGAGCGAGACACTTGTAAAGAATATCTAAAACAAGAAATTGCCACAATCAAACCAAAACTTATTTGTATTTTAGGAAATACTGCATTTAATTCAATTTTAGGTGGATCAGAGATTACAAAACATAGAGGTAAAGTAGTACGAAAAGATAATTTATTATATTTTTTAACTATTCATCCAGCAGCTACAATATACAATCAAAAATTAATTGATGTGCTAAAAAATGACATTGTAAAACTGTTTGATTTGATTAGAGATTTAAAAAATGACAAAGAGGTTACAGTAGATATTGAATATACTTCCTAGGAAATTTTATTTAAAAAATACAGTAACTGTTGCAAAAAACCTTCTTGGAAAAAGAATTGTCAGAAAAATAGGTAGACATGAAATATCAGGAATCATTATAGAAACTGAAGCATATAGGCACAAAGATGATCCTGCAAGTCATGCATTTAGAAAAATTACTGAAAGAAACAGAGTGATGTTTGGAGATGTAGGAATCGCTTACGTCTATTTTACATATGGAATGCATTATTGTTTTAATGTAGTAGCAAAAAATCCAAAAATTAAAGCAGGGGCTGTTTTAATTCGTGCAATCCAACCCGAAAAAGGAATTAAATTAATTCAAGAAAACAGAAAAGGGGTAAATTTTGTAAATCTCACAAATGGGCCAGCGAAATTAACTCAAGCATTGAAAATAACTAAAGAGCATTATGGTATAGATTTGACAAAACATTCAAAGTTATTCATCACAGATGGAATAAAACCAGTAATGATTACCAAATCACCAAGAATAGGAATTAAAGAAGCAACAGACAAGTTGTGGAATTTTAAAATAAAAATTTAATCTTCTTCTGGATTATTTTCATCTAATGTCCATGGAGCAAATTTTCCCATAATTCTTTGCCAATCCAATTTTAAAAGTAGAACTATAATTGCAGTCATTATTGCTCCAAAAACAATAATTCCAATGTAAACAGGTGTAGCATCATCAATATTTTCTAAGAAAGGTTCAATGAAAGACAATCCAACATAGTGAGAAATAAAAACAATGATGTAACTAAGAACAATTTTTCCAGTAAGGGTTGCAACAAAAAATCTTTTTGGATTATATTTTGCCAGTCCTAATGGAACAAATATTATATCATCAGGCATTGGAGTTGCTGCAGCAACAAATGCAGCAGCTACGCCATATCTTTTCACTAATCTTTCAAATGGGCGCATTCTTTTTTGAGTTTTTTCATTCATGATTTTCCTACCGCTAAAGCTAACAAAAAAGATCATTTGTTTTGCGACAGCAGCAGTGATGGCAGATACCAATCCAAAACATGTAAATCATATTCATTTCCAACAGACATTGTAGCAAGCAACAAAAATCCCTGTAATGGGACAAATGGGATAAGGGACCCAAAGAAATTGACTAAAGCTAAAATCAGATAACCATCACCTGCAGCAAATGGGAATAAATCAGAAAAATTCAATATTCAAACTATTTTCAGGCATTATTTATTGAAAACGAATATTTTTCAAGGCTTTAAACAATTGAAAATAAGTAATATCAGAGATGGTTTTATTTTGACTCTTACAAAACAAGGTAGTAATCATGAGTTATGAATTAATTATGGAATATTACCAAATGACGCAGGAAATCCTAGCCAACAATGTATTTCAGGATTATGGAATAATTGGGTTATTTCTTAATTCATTGTTATCAGCTACGGCAATACCATTGCCTACTGAAATTCTGACATCAGCATTATTGATTGGAGGAGAAAATGTATTTCTTGTTGGTTTTGTATTGGGTCTAGGATCTATAATCGGTGGGGTGCTGAATTATTTTATTGGATTTGGAGGAAACAAACTAATCAACAAATTACGAAAAAAGAAAAACGGAAATGAGGTTAAACATGAAAAGAAAGGCAACAAACTGCTTGATAAATTTGGTTGGGGTGCAGTATTTTTTGCATCATGGATTCCAGTAATTGGAGATTTTATTTTGATTTCTGCTGGTGTAAAGAAAATGAAATTTAGTAAATTCATTGTATTTATGGTCACAGGTAAAATGGTAAAGACAATTGCTGTAGTGTCTGGATTCGCATTAGTCTTTTGATTAAATATTTCAAAAAATGTATGATTAACGTCGATGTTAAAAAGATTTAGGAAAATAGTTCACGCAGATATTGAGACAATCATTAAAATATCATATTTTTGCAACCAAATTAAATGACAAACAATGACTATGAAAAAATTTGTGGAAATATAGCAGGCATTAGCCCATTTGTCAGATTTGTAGGCGTAATTAATGAGAGCGGAGAGTTACTAGCCCATAGAAGAAGAGATGACCTAGAACCTCTGTTGGATGCCAAAAATACAAAATATCAATTCTCACACATTGCAATAAAGACGGATCTTGAAGGATTCTTTGATAAGAATTTAGGAGAGATTGAATTTGTGTGGGAAGAGCGAAGTAAAGTGCAGATCATTGCTTTTGCAATTAAAAAGGTTAGAGTATGGATATCAGTTGATAAAAAAGTTCTAAGAACTGAAATGTTAAGAATTATAGATTCATGTTTGCCAATTGTAAAAATACACTCTTAAACAATTTATTGTTGAGAAGTTAGAATTATTTTTCTTCTTCATAAAGCCAACATCTAACATATCCAGTTTTGGTTTTAAATTTTGGAGGAACTTGTTTGCATTTCTCAATTACTAAAGGACATCTGTCTATAAATCGACATTGAGTTGGTGCATCAAGTAAGCTTGGAGGAATTCCCTTGATATATTTTGGAGTACCGCCTTTCAGTGTTGGAATTGATTCTAAGAGTCCTTGGGTGTATGGATGCTTTGGATTTTTGTAGATTTCTTGTGATGAGCCAAACTCTACCATATGTCCACCATACATGATACCAATCTTATCTGCAATTTCAGAGAGTACTGCCAAATCATGTGTAATTAGCATAAAGGACATGTCATTTTTTTTGAGATTTTTTAATAAATTTACAATCTGTGCTTGGATCAATACATCAAGTGCAGTAGTTGGCTCATCAGCAATTACAAATTTTGGTTTTAGAAGCAATGCCATTGCAATAACTACTCTTTGTTTCATTCCACCACTTAGCTCATGAGGATATTTTTTCAGAACTTGTTCATCAAGACTAACTGAATGGATAGTATTAGAGATTATTTCTTTAGTATCACCATCAAAATTGTGTTCTTTTAGAATTTCAAGGAATTGTTCATTAATTGTAAAAACAGGATCTAGTGAATTCATAGCTCCTTGAAAAACCATGGAGATTTTTTTCCACCTATATTTTTCATCAAAATCAGATTCTTTCATTTCTAAGATTGATTCTCCATCAAATTCAATTTCACCATCAGTTTTACCACCTGAAAGCATTCGAATTAGGGATAACCCCAATGTACTTTTACCACATGCACTCTCACCTGCAATTCCCATTGATTCTCCATCTTCTAGATGGAAATCTACATCATCAACTGCATAAACTGGACCTTGAGATGAAGTGTATTTTGCAGACAACCCCTTTACGGAAAGAAAAGTCATGATATCTTTGAACTAAACTAGGAATTAAAAATTTACGACATACCGAAACCTTGACATTGATATAGAATTTGAGGATACAAGATAGGTATGGTTTTTATAAAAACTCACGATATTTCAGAATTAACTACAGAATTAATTGGAAAACAAGTAGTATTAGGAGGCTGGATTGAAGACCTTCGAAAATTAGGAAAGATGACATTCATTACCATACGTGATATATCAGGAATTTCTCAAGTTATAGTCAAGGGGGAACTAAATGACACACTAGGTGAAATTAATCGTCAAAGTGTAGTTCGAGTAAAAGGAATAGTACAGGAAACCAAAGCTAGGGATTTTTCATTTGAGGTAAAAGCAGAAGAGATTGAAGTTTTAGGTAAAGCAATCCATCCATTGCCAATTGATCCAATTGGTAGACTAGAAAGTAACATTGACACAAGACTAAACCATCGAGCACTAGACATGCGAAACCAAAAAACTGCATCGATTTTTAAATTACGACACCATGTATTGCAATCATTACGTAAAACACTATCAGAGAAAAAATTCTTGGAAATTACTACACCAAAAATTATCGGTAGTGCAAGTGAAGGTGGTGCAGACTTGTTTTCATTAGATTATTTTGGAAAAACAGCTTACTTGGCACAAAGTCCTCAACTATACAAAGAACAAATGACAATTGGTCTTGAGCGAGTCTTTGAGATTTCAAACTTTTATCGTGCAGAGAATTCTCACACAGGACGCCATCTAACTGAATTTACCAGTATCGACATTGAAGCTGCATTTATGGACTATGAGGATGTCATGGATATTTTAGAATATTTAGTACTTGAAGTTTACAAGTTTGTCTCAGAAAACTGTAAGAAAGAGCAAGAAGTTATTGGTCACACAATAGAGGTTCCCACATCTCCATTTGAGAGAATCACCTACAAAGATTGTATTGAAGAATTAAAAAAAGAAGGTGAGAAAGTAGAATTTGGTGATGACTTGCTTGATTCGCATCTTAGAATAATTGGTAAGAATCATCCAGGATTTTACTTTTTGATGGACTGGCCAATGAAGTTAAAACCATTTTACATTAGAGAAAAAGATGATGATGCAACATTGTCTCGTTCATTTGATTTGCAATATGGATTTTTAGAACTATCCTCTGGTGGAACTCGTTTACATGATTCAGAGTTGTTAAAGTCAAGACTAGCAGAGCAAGGTTTGGATCCTGCACAATTTACAGACCATCTAAAAACATTTGATTGGGGAATGCCACCACACTCTGGTTGGGGAATGGGATTAGACAGGTTAATGACGACACTAATTGGTGTTGATAATGTACGTGAAGTTGTATTGTATCCTAGAGATCCTGATAGGTTGAGCCCATAATCATGATTGAAGCTAGTGATGCAAAAAAAGTAGTTGAAGTTATTGGAAATAATCTGATTGGAGTATCACATGATTCAAATAATTATGTAAAACTGCCAGACTCTTTTTGGGGATATTTTGCACGAGGACATGACACTAAGGGAAAATTTGGGGTAATCATTACTTATTCAGAAGATGGCAAAGACGTTGATGAACTAATCAAAATGTACGAAGAATGGGCAAAGAAAAACAAGCCAAAAAAGTAAATATGACTAAAATCTAGAGATCAGATTCTAATTCTAAAAATCAACAAGTGAATTTTATTTTGTATTTCTTAGTAGTTTGCGATAACCTTCACATTCTTTGCAAATTGGTTTTCCTTTGTATTTTGGATTTCCATCTTTAATTTTGAGCGTTCCTTGAACTGCCTTGCAAATACAACATACTACCATGAATGATGGTAAAAAATGTGATTAATAAAAATTCCCAAATTTGGTAAAAAAAATATTTCCCATTTTTGAGAAATTCCATATATGATTAAATCAAAAATTCATAACATATTTCTAATGCCTATTTGGATTTGTACAAATTGTGACATGTCGATGACTTTGGCTGAAAACATTACAAATGTATCATGTCCTAATTGTGATAAGAAAATGACTCAGATATCAGAGTGAAATATTTTATCCAATCATCTCAAATATTGAAAACTTTGAAGTTTTTTTGCCAGTTTGTGAAAAAATTATAATCTTTTTCAATTTACATTGAGGAAATTTAGTGCAAATATGGGTTTCACTTATTCAGTAAAGCCAAAAAATCCTAATTTTTCACAAAAAGAGTTTTTCAAAATTGCACAGATGGAACCTAGTGAGGCACACTGGCATATCATAGAAAAATATGGTAGGGCTGCAGTAAATTATTTTGAATTTTTTATGCCTGAGCATACTTTACTGTATAGATGGTCAGATGAGAATCCATGGATTCCAGAAGATTATCGATAATCAATTAATTTTAATTCTTAGAAAATTTCAGCATCTATTGTGAAGCAGATCATAATTATCTCAATTATTGCTGGGATTGTAGCTGTTGCTGCAGGATTAGCAATTTCACAAGAAACAGTTGATGCAAAGCCTTGGACAGGTCTTGATTGTAATGAGATGCTTGACTTTAGTGCCTCTGAAGAGCACACTGCACTAGATATCGACATGCATATAGAATTTCATACACATTTCATGGAGAATTGCTCTGATATGAAAATGGATATGTCAACACCAGAAATGAAAATGGACATGTCAAATACAGAGATAAAAGTAACTTCAGGAAAATGCTCAGGTATTGCCAGATGTGTGGAAGGTTCGGTAACTAAAATTGTTGATGGAGATACAATTCATGTTGATGGGGAATCAGTTAGATTTGCATTATCTTCTGCCCCTGAACTAAAAGGATTTGGAGGAGTAGATTCTAGGAATTTTATAGAGACAATTTGTCCTGTTGGTTCTGATGTCATAGTTGATGAAGATGACAGCCAGACTGAAGGGAGTTATGGTAGAATTATCGGAGTAGTTTATTGTAATGGCTTGAATCTAAATCAAGAATTACTTGATGCAGATTTAGGATATTTGGAGAATCAATTTTGTGATTCCAGTGAATTTGCAGAAGAGTCTTGGGCCATCAAACACGGATGCTAGAGGCAGAGTCATTTTTTATTATAATTATTCCTGGTTTGATTCTGTTTTCTTGTTATCTTTTTCATTAAAGATTAGATCAGAATCACCTTTTCTTTGTTTCATTTTATCATAATCTTCTTTTTGTTTAATCATAGTTTTTTTGTATTCATCAAAAAATCCTTTCTCTTCAAGATTATCTATTCCATGTTGATTGTAATGATTATTTAGCAGTCGTAGATTTTCAAATGTTTTACCACAATGAGTACATTGATGATTCATTATTTGTATTCTCTAAGGTTTTCTTTATTTTTTGCTAAAAAATCCATAAAAAACTCGCCTGCATACTCTACATAATCATCTATTTGGATAGTCTCCATGTCTATTAGATAATTATCATATATGGTTTCTCGTTCATGTTTTAATGGAGTTGGGCAAAAACACATTTCAGACCATTGAATGACGTTTGGTTCAATAATTTTAGCACGCTTCATAGAGTTAATTATCTCCTCACCATCAGGTTTTTGATTTTTAATTGTCCCATCAGTTAGTTTTTGATAAAATTCTCCCATATTGTTTTCAATGAATCTGGCTTTTACTGAATAAAACACTAATAATTTTTTTTTTTGCAGGTTAATATCATTTTATTTTCTGAACATTATGTAGTGATTTTTAAGAAATGATACAGTATAGAATGTATGGTACTAGCACTAGCAGGAATTGTTATGCATTGTAAAAAGTGTGGACAAGAAACAAGAGGACTAAAGTGCCTAAAATGTGGACCTCAGAGATTTGGTGTATAACATCTGATTTCAAATAAAGAAAAAGCATTAGCAATAATTGGATTATTCTTAATGACTATAGGATTGTTTTTGTTTTACTAATTCCAAAAATGATATTCTACAGGATTAATTTTCGGAAGCTGAGTGTGGCAAAGTGGATGTTGAATCGCCATCAAGGTTTTGGTAACCATAACCTCTAGTCAGCTTCCGTAGTAAAATTAACAATTCATTACTAAAAAAGAGACCGTCTATGCAAGAAGGGATAGTTCTTGCAGATGATTATAATGAGTTCTTAAAAAATCCATAGTGTTTCTGGCTTCAGTTTTATCAAGAGGAGCTCCGTTTGCAAGAATGCTTAGATGTTTCAGATCCATCTTTAATTCATGAAGTGCTTTTTTGAGTTGTAGATCATTGTTTGGTCTCAAAAATTCTATAATGCTGTCCTCTATTTCTAAAATATCATCTTCTAACTTTAGGATATCATGACGAATGTCATTTTGCATTAGTATTTGAAAGATATTATTGAAAATAACTTTGATTCTTGGATTTCTTAATGATTGTAAAGATAATTGAAAAAAATTAAACAGATTTTCTATTAATTACTTTGATTATCTCTTAAATCTAATAATGTGGTAATTATTTCATGAAACCCCAATCATGTAGAAAATGTGGGAAAGAATTATGGGAAAACCAACGAATCTGTCCTCATTGTGGACTGGATAGAGGACAAGACGAACCAGAATGATTATCAAAGAAAATCAGTAGAGTATTTTTATTGATACCAACTAAAATTGGTCCATATGAAATCAATTGAATCTCTAAACAAAAAGATTGTAAGATGTAAAAAATGTCCCAGACTTGCAGTATACATCAGAGATGTTGCAAAAAACAAGGTAAGGCGATTCAAAGATGAGAAATATTATGGCAAACCACTTTCAGGATTTGGCGACTTCAATGCTAAATTATTGATTGTAGGATTGGCCCCAGCTGCTCATGGAGGAAACAGAACAGGAAGGATGTTTACAGGGGATTCATCAGGAGATTGGGTTACAAGGGTAATGTACAAGTACGGATTTGCCTCCATTCCGACAAGCCTAAACAAAGATGACGGATTGATACTGTATAATGCATACATTACAGCAGCAGTTAGATGCGCTCCTCCACAAAACAAGCCAACACGAGAGGAAATGGAAAACTGTTTTGTGTATCTACAAGACGAATTAAAAATTCTCAAAAACATTTCAGTGATTTTGTGTCTTGGAAAAATTGCATATGATGCTACATGTAAGTTACTACAAATAAAACAAGAAAAATTTGGACACAACAAAGTATTCAGATATGATAACTATCAGATTCTAACATCTTATCACCCATCAAAACAAAACACGCAGACAGGACGATTAACATGGAAGCAATGGTCTGCAGTATTTACAAAAGCAAAGAGATTAGTTTCTAACTCTTAAAGATCCTTTAAGTTTTTGTATCACATAACCGTCTTATGGGATTTCCTTATCTTGATTTGGTAGAAAAGGCCCTAAAAATTAGTCCAGACATTAGATTTGCCACAGTGTGTAATATGTTAGGGGAAGTAAAGTATAGTGAACATAGAAAAAATGCAAAAAATCTTCTGACACATAGAGAAAGTCTAAAATCAATTGAATCAGCTACACGAGCTTGGTCGGTACGAAATGAATTTGCCTCAAAGATTGGTAAAGGTGAATTTGTAATTGCACAATACGGCAAGATAGCACGTATTGTTATTCCAATGGGTAATGATCACCTATTGTATATGACTACATCTAAAAATGCAGATCATAGTAAAATCGCAAAGAAAGCAACCAAACTAAAATTAGGAAAAATAAAGAAAACAACAAAATCACAAGAAGCACTATTTACTCCTTAATCTTGGAAAAAGGTTTATGCTATAATTGTAAAATATTATACGATGATATTTGATGTCAACAATTCCAATTTGTGCCCATTATGTCTACATGATGGACATTCTATAAAATTAGAACTAACTGAATCTATGTTACTTGTATGCAAACGATGTTCTCGTGCTTTTGAGGTAAAATCCAATGGAAAAAGAATACTTTCTGATGAAATGAACTGTTGATTTAGAATCTCGTTGAAACAATGCACTATCCTGTCACAACGAGTAACACACGAATTAGGACATTCGTGCATTAACTACGTGAATTTGAAACATAAGAAGACGTGTGTAATTTCAAATTACATGGATTATTCCTTGAAATTTTTAATTCTTAGTTTAGTGTAGAGAATTTGTGAAACTAAAAATCATTTGCACGATGATATTTTCTATTTTGATCTTTTCTGTTGTCTTGACTCCTCTATCTTTTGGATATGGAGGTGGGGGAGGCGGTGGAGGGGGCAAACCTGATCCACGCGTTTGTGGCGATAGACTATGCTCTGAGATCCCTGGAGGTAGAGATGCATGGGAAAATAAAGAAACCATACCATTCACAATAAAAAATGAACCTTCAATGACATCACTAAAAACTCAAATAAAAAATGGCATAACTCCAGATGCTCTAACCTGTAATAATGGATTTGAATTAATTTTCAAAGCATTTGATAATTCTCCTGCATGTGTAAAACCTGAAACTGCAGAAAAATTAATTCAACGCGGTTGGGCAAACTGATTCGATAGAATCTAAACTCTTTATTTTCTAAACATCAACCAGATTCTAGTTCCGACTAAAATTCCCACTCCAAGAATTATCACTAGGGGTACAATGATTTGGCCTTCAGTCATAATTTAATCATTTTTTCCATAGACTATTCCTTGAAATTTAATTTCTTTTTAGCCTCTACTTTTCTTATCATATACCAACGAAACCCCACAAAAAGTGAAACACTTAGAATAATTCCGGCATAAAGCAAGTATTGGCTTGAGTGATCTGCAAAAAGACATTGCTGAATTTGATTGTATAATTCATAATATTCTAAAAGGGTAGGATCATTGAAACTGTTCATATTTTCTTCGTTAAGAAAATAGATTCGTTCTTGGATTTGCTTTTGTAATGATTCAAGATTTTTAGTATCTTTACTGGTACAATCATACACTAGTTGAAGGAGGATTTTTCCTAGATTGATCAAGTCATCTGAGCAGGAGCTTGCCCATCATATCCTTGTTTTTTGTGAACAGAGTCAATTACTGACCTTGTAAATTTATCAAACTTTTCATCTTTCATAGAATCAATTACTTCATCTACGGTTTTCTCCATATCGATTTCTTTGCATCGACGGTCAGCTTCTGAGCAGTAGAATTCTATGTAACTTTGAATGTAATTGTATTCTGGTCCTTCAATTCCTATTTCTAATCTTCTTCTGCTTAGTCTTTCTCTCCAGGTTTCACTCATGATATCACTATAGATTACGTCGTTGTTGAATTTAAAGAAGAACTTAAGTTGATAATTATTTGAGAATAGTTATGGAAGGTGCAGAAATAGCCAAACGTGACCATCAGAGAAATAAATCTGAAATTGTAAAATTAGTGAAAGAAATGTTTGCATCAGACAGATGGGGTGATGAAGAATACAAGAAAAAACTGCAAGAATTAGTCATTAAAGATGAGGATTTGGTTAAAGAAGTTATTAGAAAAATAAAGTTGGAAAAAGGCACAGAATAAATTTAAAAATTATAGATTTTAGAGATTATCAGTAATCGCTTTTGTAAACTCTACAGTACTCATGGTACCACCAATGTCCTTAGTTTTAGAGCCTGTTTTGACTAAATCAAAGATTACAGATTCTAGTTTTGCTCCAACATCTACACATTTTTTATCATTATGTTTAGCACCAAGCCAATCAAACATCATCTTAATTGATAACAAAAATGAAGATGGATTTGCTATATTTTGTCCTGCAATATCAAATGCTGCGCCATGAACTGGCTCAAATAATGCAAAATTATCTCCAAGATTAGCAGCAGGTGCCATTCCCAATCCGCCAACTACTTGAGATGATTCATCAGAGAGAATATCTCCAAACAAATTCGTAGTTACTATTACATCAAACTGTTCTGGTTGACGAATTAAATTCATTGCAGCAGCATCAACATACATCTGCTCAAATGTTATATCTGGATACACTTTTGATACATCTTCACAACATTTAGAAAATAATCCATCAGTGATTCGCATTACGTTACTTTTATGAACACAAGTTACTTTTTTCATATTACCGCGTTGTGTTGCCATCTCAAATGCATATTTAGCAATTCTAGTAGATGCTTTCTCTGAAATTGTTCTTAATGCAACTGCTGCACCGTCTATACGAAACTCTTCTCCCTTGTAAAGATCTTCAGTATTTTCACGAACTATTACCATATCAATATCATCACGAAGTGCGGGCATGTGCGGATAGGATTTTGCAGGTCTGATATTGGCATAAAGATCAAGCATTCTTC
Source organism: Candidatus Nitrosopumilus sp. (assembly GCA_963667665.2). GTDB lineage: Archaea > Thermoproteota > Nitrososphaeria > Nitrososphaerales > Nitrosopumilaceae > Nitrosopumilus. Next base: position 312,058 of record OY763927.2, on the reverse strand, counting down.
TTAATACTACAATAACATCAGCAGCTGTCTCCCCAACTGGAGCTTTCAAGCATGCATCAGAGTCTTTGATTATATTGATAGTCTCAGAAGGAAGTGGATTTCCTGTAATTTCAAGTGCTTTATCGCCAGCTAACAATTTTGTAATCTCAAATTCTAAATCATAATTTTCATTTATTTTATTTAATACAGATACTGCAGAATCTGAGATTTCAGGGCCAATCCCATCACCAGTGATTAATGATATTTTGTACATGATACATCAAAGATTAGCTAACCCGTTTTTATTTAAGCATCTTTTTGAGCATAATTCTATTTATCCCATCAATAACTGCTTGAACACTGGTAATTACGATATCCTCACCAACTGACTTTGCAGAAACACGATTTCCTTGTGCATCCTCTACACTAATTGTTACTTCACATAATGCATTGGCACCACCAGAAATTGATGCTAAAGAATAATCTTTGATTCGAATTTCTGAGATTTGCCCTGTAATTTTTTGTATAGCATTAAGTGATGCATCAACTGGACCAACACCATGATCAGTTCCTGAATACTCTTTTCCATCGATGGTTAATTTTACAAATGCATAAGGCATTGTTCCAATTCCAGTAGATACTGAGAATCCAGTTAACTGTACAATTCTTTTGATGCCTTTGTCTCCAAGAACATCACTTGCTATACTTAACAACTCTACATCTGAGATTTGCTTTCCTTGGTCACCCAATACTTTGACTTTTTCCAAGATTTGCTCTGATTGTTTCTCAGTTGGTTTTACTCCAAATTCTGCAAGCATTGCATTCATTCCATGAATTCCTGCATGTTTTCCAACACGAAGTCTTCTCTTTCGTCCTACTAACTCTGGACTGATTGGTTCGTATGTTAATGGATTATTCAATACACCATGAGTATGAATTCCCGATTCATGTCCAAATGCATTGTCTCCAACTATTGCCTTGTTTGGCTGCACTTTGATGCCTGCAATTTTTGAGATATACCTTGATGTATCATAGATTAATTCAGATTTGATATTTGTTTCATATTTTTGCTCATATGGTAAACATTGCAATGCCATGGATAATTCTTCTAATGATGCATTTCCTGCACGTTCTCCAATTCCATTAATTGTAACATGTGCACATACTGCACCTGCATGAATTCCAGATAATGCGTTTGCAACTGCTAATCCAAAGTCATTATGACAATGAACACTTACTGGAAGTTTTGATGCAATTACAGCATCACGAGTAATTTCTGCCATATACTCTGGTGTGGAATATCCTACAGTATCAGGAATATCAATTCTATCAGCTCCTGCTTTTGCAACTTCGCCGAATACTTTTTTTAAGAATTCTCTATCAGTTCTAGTTGCATCTTCAGCTGAGAACTCAACTTTGATACCACGTGATTTTCCATACTCTACTGCTTCAATTGCTTTTTCAAGTGCTTGCTCTCTTGTCATTTTGAGTTTATACTCTAAATGAATATCAGAGGTTGCAATGAATGTGTGAATAGAATTTAGTCCTGCATCAATTGCAGAATCAATATCAGTTTTGATAGTTCTAGTTAATCCAACTATTTCTGCAGATAATCCTTCTGCAGTTATCATTTGTACTCCTTTGAATTCACCATCAGAAATTACAGGAAAGCCTGCCTCTATTGCATCAACTCCTAATTCATCAAGTTTTTTTGCAATTGATAATTTTTGATCAGGTGACAATGAAACACCAAGTGTTTGCTCTCCATCCCTTAATGTTGTATCAAATATTCTAACTTTCATGATCCACTCCTCTGTAATGCAGCAACTCCAGTTCGTGCCACATCAATAATACCAAATGGCTTTATCAATTCCTCAAATGCTTGGATTTGGTATGGTGTTGCAGTCAATTCAACCATAAGTGATTCTTTTTTCACATCATGTACTTTGCCGCCATATGCATTAACTATCTTGTTAATTTCCATACTGTCATTAGCGTTGCTGAGTTTTATCATAAAAAGACAGAGTTCTCTATACACTGTTTTGTGCTCGTCTAATTGCTTAACTTCTACGGTATCAATCATTTTTTCTAATTGTTTTACAATTTGTGCAACTCGCTTTTCATCACTATTAGTAGTAATAGTCATTCTAGAATAATCCGGATTCTCAGTTACCCCAACTGAAATACTATCAATATTGAAATTTCTAGACCTGAAAAGATGAGTTATCTTAAACAAGATCCCAGTTTTGTTTTCAACTAAAAGAGAAATTATCGCCCACATGATTAATCACTATGATGGTAAGACCATATCCTCAAGTGGAGTTCCAGGAGCTACAAATGGTAACACGTCTTCTTCAGGGTCAATTGGAATATCAATTACAGTTGCAACATCACTTGATAATGCAGCTTTGATTGCTTTGTCAAGCTCATCCATTGATTGTGCTCTAATTCCTTGAGCTCCGTATGATTCAGCTAATTTTACATAATCAGGACAGTGTTTTTGGTCTACTCCAATCATTCTTCTATCATAGAATGTTCTTTGCCATTGAGCAACCATTCCTAATGTGAAATTATTTAAGATAAACACGATTACTGGAATATCCTCTAAGACTGCAGTTGCAAGTGAGTTTTCAGTCATTGCAAAGCTACCATCTCCTGCAATATCCACTACAGGAACATCAGGTCTTGCAACTTTGGCACCAATTGATGCTGGAAATCCCCAACCCATAGTACCCAAACCAGTAGAGCTAAAGAAAGTACCAGGTTGAATTACATCATAAAATAATGATGCCCACATTTGGTGTTGTCCTACTTCGGTAGTGATAATTGATTCAGCAGGTAACAACTCTCTTAGCTTACGTAAAATTTTTGCAGCACCCATTTCTCCTGGATGAATTTTCAAGTTTTCTTGCCAGTAAGCTTTAGTTTCTTTTACATGCTTTATCCAAGTAGACTCTTCAGTTTTTTTAATTGCTCTTTGCAAAAGTAACTTTATCATTATTCGAAGTGATGCTTTAACATCTCCAACTACTGCAACTTGTGCTGTTTGGTTTTTACCAATCTCTGCAGGATCTACATCCAAGTGAATGATTTTGAGCCTCTTTTCAAATGCCTCAAAGGTTCCAACTGATCTATCAGAGAATCGAGTTCCTATTGCCAATACACAGTCAGCTTCTGTCATCATTTTGTTTGCCTCTGCATGTCCATGCATTCCAATTGGTCCTAAGGACAAAGGATGAGTTTCAGGAAACGCCCCCTTTCCTTTAAAAGTAGTAACTACTGGAAGCATAAGAGTTTCAGCGATAGCTTGCAATTCTGCAAACGCTGATGAGATAATAGTTCCACCACCAGCTAAGATGATTGGTTTTTCTGAATTAAGTAACATATCAATTGCTTTCTCACATGCAACAATATCAGGATCAGCCCATGGATGATATCCTTGAATTTTAAATTCATCAGGAAATGTCATCTCTGCTTTTCCTGTTTGAACATCTTTTGGAATATCAATTAATACAGGTCCGGGTCTTCCTGTTTCTGCAATGTAGAATCCTTTTCTAACAGCTTCTGGAATTTCGCCTGGCGTTCTTGGTTGAAATGCATATTTTACAACAGGGTTTGACATTCCAATAATATCACTTTCCTGAAATGCATCTCGTCCAATCATATTTACTGGTACTTGACCAGTTACTGCAACCATTGGTGCAGAATCAGCTTGCGCTGTTGCAAGGCCGGTCAATATGTTAGTAGCACCTGGTCCCGATGTTGCAAAGCAAACACCAGGCTTTCTGCTTACCCTACCAAACCCATCAGCCATATGAGATGCTGATTGCTCATGTCTTGCCAAGATATGTCTAATATTGCATCTAGCAAATTCATCATACATCGGAAGATTTGCACCTCCGGGTATACCAAACACTTGTTTGACGCCTTCTTTTTCCATAGCCGTCATCAAGGCCTTTGCACCTGTCATAGTTTCCATTTTATTTATCAAATCAATCGCCATAATTTTAATGAAGTTAAAAATTTGAGCACACTTTACAGTAGAACAACAATTTGCAAATTCTTGCTAACTGGTCCAGTTAATTTTGTACTCATTGAAATCAAAAACAAATCTAATTGATAATTAATAAAGATTCCCAGAAAAATAATCGTTGGTTGAGCCCACATTGTACAGAAGACTTAAACTGATAATTTTCATATTTGAAACTGATTGTTTTGCAAGATAGTGAAGAAATCATAAAAATTATCGAGACATTATTTCAAGCAGGAGTATCAAAAGATCTGACGAAACTAAAAGAGATACATCTTGATGATTCTAGATTTTCAAGCTTTAGTGATTTACCACCATATGATCTAAAAGACTATCAAACCACAATAGAATTAGAAGAATTAAGATTCATTAGCATTTCAGATTATAGTTATGAAATCAAAAATCCCAAAATCAGTATTTTTGGGAATACTGCAATTGTTGCATTAGAGTTAATTCAACAAGGAATGCTAGTAGACAACAAAGCATTCACAGGAGAGCACATGAAAATTAAGGGACGCGCAACATTTGTACTAGTAAAGCAACCAACATGGAAAATTGCACACATTCATCTCTCAAAGATTGAGTGATAGTCTATTTCTTTGATTTGTTAGGTTTGTTTTGTGGGGTTTTTGGTTTGTTTTGATCAGGTTTGTTTTGATCAGGTTTGTTTTGATCAGGTTTGTTTTGATCAGGTTTGTTTTGATCAGGTTTGTTTTGATCAGGTTTGTTTAGTTTGTTTTGATCAGGTTTCTTTGGTTTGTTTGGTTTGTTTTGATCAGGTTTGTTTTGATCAGGTTTGTTTAGTTTGTTTTTTCTTTTTGGACCTTCACTGACTAGTTTTTGGTAATAGCTATATGCTTGATCAACATTTGAATTTCCATGAACTATGGATCGTATTGCTTTAATCATTGCAACAGGATGTTCTGACTGCCAGATGTTTCGTCCCATATCAACGCCAACTGCACCACCTTTGATGGAGTTGTATGTTAATTGTAATGCATCACGTTCTGGAATTTTCTTTCCACCTGCAACAATAATTGGAACAGGACATGATTGAACAACTTTTTCGAAATTTTCACAATAGTATGTTTTGACAATATGTGCTCCTTGCTCAGCTGCAATTCTGCATGCCAAGGAGAGATATCTTGCATCTTTGCCCAATTCTTTTCCAACTGCAGTTACAGCTAAAACAGGAATTCCATATTTTTCTGCCTTACTTACTAATTTTCCAAGATTTACAATAGTTTGATGTTCATATTTAGAGCCAACAAAGATAGACATTGCAAGTGCACTAGCATTGAGTCTAATTGCATCTTGAATAGATACAGTAATTTCTTCTTGAGACAAATCCTCACCAATAATACTTGAACCGCCAGACACACGCAAGACCATGGGAGTGTTTGTAGTTGCAGGAACACATGTTCTCTGAACGCCTCTTGTAACCATCAAAGAGTCACAATATTTCAAAAGTGGTGCAATAACCTTTTTTGGGTTCTCTAGTTTTTCAGTTGGACCAAGAAAGTATCCATGATCAACTGCTAACATTAATGCACGATTATTTTGTGGTTTAATGATTTGTGATATTCTATTTTTTAATCCCCAGTCCATTTCTCTTCGATTTTGAAAGAATTGAAATACCTTTCTTAAGCCTTTCTTATTTTGTAATGATTATTTTCATTGCATTCTCTCCGGTGCGTGCATGATCAAATGCTTTTTGAGAATCAATAATTGGATATGTATGCGTGATTAGTTGCTTTACATCAATTTGGGAAGATTCAATGAGGTCTAGTGCATCTTTGGTATCTTTGTCTGATGCAGCATAACTAGTAACAAGAGTAATCTCTTTAGAATAGATTTTACCCATATCCAAATCCAGTTTTGCACCTTTTGATGGAACGCCAAACATCATAACAACGCCGCCTTTACGTACAACATCTATTGCATCTTCTAGTGCACTCATACTACTAGTTGCAACTATTGCCACATCTACACCTCTATTCTCAGTATGATTCAAAATCTTTTGTTTTCTGCCTTCATCCATCGAATTAATTGATTCAGTAATGTTGAATTTTTTTGCAAAATCTAATCTAAAGTCATTAACATCAAGACAGATAATTTTTGATAGTTTCTTTGCTTTTGCCAACATTACATGCATCATTCCTGTAGGACCAACACCGAAAATTGCAGTAGAGTCACCTTCGTAAGAACGAAATTTAGTCCATGCTCTTACACAACAAGCTAAGGGTTCAATCATTGCAGCTTCTTCAAAGCTTAGAGAATCAGAAATTTTTAAAACTCCACTATGAGATACATTCCATGCAGGTACAACATATTCTTCAGACAAACCACAAGGAGATAGATTAGTTTCAGAATATTTTGCACACATTGTTTCATTGCCATGAATACACAAATGACAATTATAACAAGGAACATGATGATGAGTAAATACTCTATCACCTTTTTTAAAATCAGTTACATCAGTGCCAACATCTAAAATTACACCTGCAGGTTCATGGCCTAAACGCATGGAGGGTTGTCCATATTCTCCAAAAACTTTTTCCACATCAGAGCCACAAATTCCGCAAGCATTCATCTGTACTAAAATATCACCAGATTCCAACGTTGGTTTTTCTATATCATCAACTGAAATTACGGATGGTTCTTTTACAGATGCTGTTTTCATGGTAAGATATTGAAATGTTGATTATAAGTAGATTAAATTAAACACCAAGAATCTTCTTGAGCATTACTCTGTAATCGACTTCAGATTTTTTACTTCCAATTGAAGGTAATGCAAAGACTAGAGTTTCTTTTTCAGCTCGTAGCGCAGTTAATTCATCATCAATTGATTCTGAAATATCATCACTAACTAGAACCAAGCCAACATCAGAATCATCAGTTAATTTCCTAATTTCATCCATAGCCTTTTGTGGTGTTTCAGAAATGATACCTGGAACTCCAGCTAATTGGAAACTAGTTACAAATGATTTGTTGCCAACAGTGAAAACTTTCATAGTTAAAATTTTCGTCCATTCTAATTTAACCCTTTTTGGAAGGCACTAGTTTAGGAAAGATTGATTTAGCTTGAAAAATCAACGGATTCATGGCAGAAATTGATAATCAAAAAGAAATCTATCTGTTCCTACATGGAAGAATGGATCTGAAAGATAAAGCAATGAGTGCACTTACTGCAAAAGGATTTGCAGCTGAGAAAGTCATCATGGCCTTGCCAGATAAAGTTGGAAATGTAGGGGATTACATGGCAATGTTATGGATGCCACCAAATCCGGACCACATTAAGATTCAACAAATTACCAAAGTTGAAGAAGTGGAATCAACTGATGTGACTGGTAGTTGGAAAGGTGTTTCAAAAGACGATATTGATTCTATTCCATTATAGTCAACTAAAACCAGCACCGAAATCATTACCTTTTTCTAATATATCTCCAGATTCTGAATTTTTTAATTTCCGATAAAGAAGAGTTTCATAAACTAAATTCATTGCATTTTCATCATCAAGGCTGCAATCTTCTTTGATAATGTTTTTGTATTTTTCTAGTTTTATGACATCTTCTTCATCTAGTGTGACATTATCATGAACCATTAGATTTGCAATTTTTTCAATTTCAGAATTATGTTTTTCCTCATCCATAATTTTTCATATAATTTCTAGTTATTAACACATTCGAAGAACAAAGTTACAAATCAGAAAGCAATCCTGAAAGAAAATCAGTAAATTCATCATCAGAAAAAATAATTTTTTCAATTTTATTTTCTTTTTTAGCAAGGTCTGCGGATTCCAAGTGATAACAAGTAGTTTTTCCATTCATGCTACCAAAATAAAATCCAGGACAAGCACAATAACGACCATCAGGATCAATCCAGTGTTCTTCACCTTTTCCTACAACTGTCCAAATTTTTCTTTGGCTGGGCTCAAAAATGTGTAGTTTTACACGTCTTTCAGAAACTAATGTTTCAATCCTATCAAAGTCATTGTTCACAACGATTTAATCAGATATCTGTAGTATAACTTTGATGCTACAAACAAGAATAATTCCATCAAAGCCAGCATTAATTCTAGAAGGAGAAAAAAAGAGCCTCATAGTTACTGATATTCACATAGGATTTGAAAATACTCTAGCATCAAACGAGATTTTCATAGGTAAAAACTCGACAATAAATGAAACAATTCAAGAATTATCAGAAATTATAGATAAAGAAAAACCAGATTCAGTGATTTTACTTGGAGATGTAAAATCAAGCATTAAGAGTATTTCAAGAAATGAATGGGATGAAGTTCCAATGTTTTTTAAAAAAATTAGAGAAAAATGTGATGTTATACTAGTTCCAGGAAATCATGATGCAAATATTCAGAAATTAGTTCCAGATAATATTTCAATGATTAGTTCAACTGGAATGGTTGATGAAAACATTTTGCTTACACATGGTCATACAATGCCATCAGAGAATTTTTCTCACGTTGATAAAATTATCATGGGTCATATCCACCCAGTATTTTTTCAAGAAGACTCTGTGATTAATGGACAAAGAGTTTGGATATCAATTAAGACTGAAAAAGAAAATATATTCCCAAACAAATCAGGAGAATTAGAAATAATTGTAATTCCTTCATTTAACAAGTACTTTTATGCAACACATAGAAAAAAATACAAAAAATCAATTTCGCCAATCATTAACAAAATAAAATCAATATCCAATGCAAGAATAGTCACGCTTGATGGAACAATAATTGGTGATGAATCAATAATTGATCAAGTAATTTGATCAATCAAGTTTTGTTACAAATGTTGCTTTATGTGCACAGTTAGGACATCGTTGAGATTTTGCCCAAATCTTTACGTTTTCAGAATATGCAATTCGAATTTCATAAGAATAGCCACAATTTTTGCATGAAATATTTGCAGAATAGCTATTCTTATTCCAACTCTCACTTGGTTCTCGTGTGAATTTCTTCATCAATTCACGTCCCTTGTCTGAGATTCTATAGAGGGTCAAATCATGAAATCCAGGACTATCATCAAATGGGATTCTCTGTACAAGAGAATTTTCATCAAGAAATACTAAAATATCTTTGAGCTTAAATTCGGCAATCTTTACTTTGACAAAATTTTTCTTAACATTATCTACCAAATGTACAAATCTAATTCCGTCAGTAGCAAATTTTTCAATCTTACTTAACACTTCATCAAGTTCAGCATCAGAGAATTTTTTTGCTATAATATTTGATATTCTGCTTGCGTTTATGTTTTTTAGAATTATTCAAATTCATCATAAGGTTCAATTGGTTCTTTGGTTGTTTCATTATCTTTTAGCCACTCCAAAGTTTTTACAAAAGAATCTGCTAATTCAATTGTAGTCAAAACAGGAATTCCCAATTCCAAAGATTTTCGCCTAATCTGATATTCATCATCAAGCATTCCAACATATTTTTCCAATGTAGTAGTACTTGGGATATTTATGATAAAGTCAATTTTTTGGTCATATAGAAGATCAGCAATGTTTGGTTTTCGTTCAGGTTCTGAAATTTTGTGAACTATTTGAATTTCACCAATTTTTTCTTCAAAGAATTCTGCAGTGTGTTCTGTTGCCAAAATTTTAAACCCAAGTTGTTTGAGTTTTGCAATAGATGAAACTAGTTTTTGTTTATTTTGTTCACCGCCAACAGTTACAAGTGCAGTTCCTTTTACTGGTAGATTATAGCCAACAGATATCAAACCTTTTGATAGTGCATCATGGAAACTATTTCCAAAACAAGCAGCCTCACCAGTTGACTGCATCTCAACTCCTAATGTAATATCTGCACCTTGCAGTTGCATAAAGGAGAACTGTGGAACTTTGATTCCAAAGTTGTGAATCTTTTGCCACTTGTTTTCAGGGATTTTAGGCAAGGGTTTATCCAAAATAGCCTTGGAAGCAAGAGAAATTAGGTTCATTTTAACAAGTTTTGAAACAAATGGCATAGAACGGGATGCTCGAATGTTTAGTTCAATTACATAGACATGATCATCATGAACTAAGTACTGAAGATTAAACGGACCTATAACATTGAAAGTCAATGCAATTTTTTTTGTATATTCATTGATGGTCTCAATGATCTTGTTATTTAGTCGCCATGGGGGTATACACATCATTGCATCACCAGAATGAACACCAGCACTATCAATGTGCTCAACTATTGCACCAATGATTACTTGTTTTCCATTACTAACTCCGTCCACATCTACTTCAAGTGAGTTTAACATGAATTTTGAAATTACAACTGGATGATCAGGGGAAACATCAGCTGCTGCTTTAACATATGTTTTTAGTTCTGTTTGAGACCAAACAACTTTCATTGCAGCACCAGAAAGAACATATGAAGGCCTAACAAGTACTGGAAACTCTACTTCTTGTGCAAAGTTTTTAGCTTCATTTAGATTTGTAAATGCTTGCCAACGTGGTTGTTGTATGTGAAGTTTATCAAGCTCTGCACTAAACTTTGAACGGTTTTCTGCCCTATCAACATCAAATGCACTAGTTCCCAAAATGTTAACACCATGCTTTGCAAGACCAGGAGTTAGATTGTTTGCAGTTTGTCCTCCAACACATGTAATAATTCCTTTAGGGTTTTCAAATTCAGTAATATCTAAAATCCTTTCTTGTGTCAATTCCTCAAAGTATAATCGTGTACAAATATCATAATCAGTCGATACAGTTTCTGGATTACAATTAACTACAGAGATACTTTTTTCACCATTTTCTTGCAGACCCCAAACCATGTTGACTGTACCCCAATCAAATTCAACACTACTTCCAATTCTATAGGGTCCTGCTCCTAACACAACAATTCCATTTTCATCTGATGGAATTTCAATGTCATGAGAATGACCACCATATGTGAGATATAGATAGTTAGTAACTGCAGGCCATTCAGCAGCTAGTGTATCAATCTGCTTAACAGAAGGAATTACGCCTAATTTCTTACGTAAATCACGCACGTCATCAGGCGTTTTGCCTTTAACACGAGCAATTTGCTTATCTGAAAAGCCCATTTTTTTTGCTTCCCAAAGGAGGGATTCATTAAGTTCAGAGTCTTTTAGTTTTGATTCAACATTTACAATATTTTTTATCTTTTCAATAAACCAAGGATCTATTGTAGATAGTTTGTAAATTTTCTCAACTGATAGTCCCATCTTTAATGCAATTGCAACATTATACAAAATGTGATCATCATGGTAAGTGAGTTTGTTTTCAATTTCTTCTTCGGTGTAGGTTTTTCCATTGGCGCGATTAAGAACTAGTCCATCGTTTCCAATATCGAGCATTCGAATTGATTTTTGAAGGGACTCCTCAAATGTTCTTCCTATTGCCATAACTTCTCCAACTGACTTCATTGCAGGTCCTAGTTTTCGATTCACTAGTTCAAACTTTTCAAAGTCCCACCTAGGATGTTTACATACAATGTAATCAAGTGATGGCTCAAAGCATGCAGTAGTATTTTTTGTAATTCTGTTTACTAGTTCTGATAAATTATATCCCAATCCAATTTTTGCAGACATGTATGCCAGTGGATATCCAGTTGCTTTGCTTGCAAGTGCAGAAGAACGTGAAAGTCGTGGATTTATTTCAATTGCAACATACGTATCAGAGTTTGGTTCAAGGGCATATTGAATATTGCATTCACCAACAATTCCAACATGTTTGGTTGCTCGCAGTGCTGCAGAACGCAACATGTGATATTCATGATTATCAATTGTTTGTGATGGTGCAACTACAATATTATCACCAGTGTGAGCTTTCATAGATAGAACATTCTCCATATTACAAACAATGATGTTGTTTCCATCATAGTCCTGCATTACTTCATATTCTATTTGCTTCCAGTGTCCAATGTATTCCTCAATTAGAACTTGGCAGACAATACTTGCTCGAAGGCCTCGCTCAACTATCTCATGTAGTTCAATTTCATTATGTGCAATTCCACCTCCTCGTCCTCCTAGAGTATATGCAACACGAATTATTACTGGGTAGCATAGTTCTTCTGCTGCTTTTTTTGCATCATCAAAATTACTCACAGTTTTACTATTCAAAACAGGAACATCTGATTCCTTCATAGAATCCTTAAAGAGCTGCCTATCTTCGGTTTTCTGAATTCCTTTAATCGAGGTTCCAAGTACATTTACACCATATTTTTGAAGGATACCAGATTCCTCTAGTTTAACTCCACAATTTAGAGCAGTTTGTCCCCCATATGCCAGCATAATTCCATCTGGCCTTTCTTTTTCGATAATTGATTCTACATACTCTGGGTTTACTGGAAGAAGATACACTTGATCTGCAAATCGAGTATCTGTTTGAATTGTTGCAATGTTTGGATTGATTAAGACACTTTTCAATCCGTCTTCACGTATTGCTTTGAGGCATTGACTTCCAGAGTAATCAAATTCACCGGCTTCTCCAATTTTAATAGCACCGCTTCCCAGTACAAGAATTTTCTTTAACGATTCATTCTTTGGCATTTGTTCATTTCTCCATTAGGTGTTTTAGTTCTTCAAAGACGAACTTGCAATCATAAGGACCAGGTGAAGCTTCTGGATGAAACTGTACTGCAATACAATTTTTTGTTTTGTGTTTTATTCCTTCGATTGTTTTGTCGTCTGCATTTGTAAACCATAAATTAAAATCAGATTTCTCAAGGGATTCAGGGGTAATTCCATATCCATGATTCTGACTAGTAACGTAAACTTGATTATTTTCTAGATTAACACAAGGTTTGTTTTGTCCTCGATGTCCATACTTTAGTTTGTAAGTTTCTGTATTTCCTGCAATACCAATAATTTGCGCACCCAAACAAATTCCTAATGTAGGAATATTATTTTCAATTAATTTTTTTGTAGTATCTATTGTATCAGGACAATTCTGTGGATCACCAGGACCGCTACTTAATACAACGCCTTTAGGATTGTACGACATTATCTTTTCATATGTAGTATTCCAAGGAACTAGAATCACTTTGTAACCCATGTGTAAAATGTTTCTTAAAATTGCATTCTTTGCACCTGTATCAATTACTACAACTGATTTGTCACCATCACCGTAAATTTTTTCTTCTTTTGTAGAGACTGCATCCATGAATTGCTCAGAATTATAATGAGGTGCAGATGAGAGTTGTTTTTTTATTTCCTCAACATCAATTTCTGAATCAGATACCACAAGGGCTGCCATCATAACACCACCTGTCCTGAGTTTCTTTGTTAGTTCTCGAGTATCAATACCGGATATTCCAGGTACTTTTTCATTATTCATCCATTCATCAAGAGTCATTGAAAGATTCCAGTGACTAGCAGACAAGGATAATTCATGAACTACTAGACCCCGTACCTGAATTTTGTCCGATTCAAAGAATTTTGGTAAACCATCATCATCTTTGATGGAAGGATCAGGAACGCCATAATTTCCAACTAGTGGATATGTCAGTGTGAGAATTTGACCATTATATGATGGATCAGTTAGAGCTTCTGGATACCCAACCATCCCAGTGTTAAAGACAATTTCACCAAAAACAGTTGTAGAATAACCAAAACCTTGACCATCAATAACAGTACCGTCATCAAAAACCAGCTTTCCAAACTTGTTTGCGTGGTTTGATTTCTTTGTAGTTATTGTTACCCTCGTAGAGTCCGAATGAATATGAATTTAAGTTTTGTGTGGAAAAGAAACAGAAAGATTTTGATCGCAGTAAAATCTAATGTTTAGAGAGCCTTGAACTCTTCGCTCCATTTGTGATAAGCACGAATCATCTCAGTTGAAACACTTGGTTTTCTTCTTGCCATGATATCCTTGAAATCATTATTAGTGAGTTCTCGTGGTTGTACTGGCACTTCGCCTTCTACTGGTTCATGATAATCTGGAGAATTAAAAATTTCATGAACTGTTTTAATTTGTGCTGCCTGACAGATATCTTTGATATCACTTGCACTATATCCATCAAACAATTTTGCTAATTCAGCAGGATGTACTCTGATACTTTTTTTCAGAGGAGCAGTATATTCCTCAAATAGATGCGCTCTTGCTTCTAGGGATGGTAATGAAACATAGATTCTCTTTTGGAATCGTCTTAAGAAAGGCCAATCAAGACTCCATGGTTTGTTTGTTGCACCAATTACATAAAGCATCAAGTCTTTTCCTTTTTGATTAACACCGTCCATCTCAGTTAGAAATTGGTTTTTGGTTCTTACCTCTCCACCAACTTCACTACTTCGTGAACCTAGTAAGGAATCAACTTCATCAACAAATAAGATAACAGGTTTGCCTTCTTTTTCTGCATAGTGTCTAGCCATTGTAAATAATTTTGAAACATTCTTTTCTGCTTCACCTAACCATTTACTCATCATAGATGATGCATCTACATTGATAAAGTAACCATCCATCTCATTTGCAGTAGCTGCTGCTAGCATTGTTTTTCCAGTACCTGGTGGTCCATACAGTAGCATTCCTTTTGGCCATCCAAGTGGAAACAAGTCAGGTCTTTTAGCAGGATATATGATTGATTCACGTAATGCACTCTTTGCATCTTCTAATCCAATAACTTGGGCCCATGTAACATCTGGCTTTTCTTTCATTACAAGGTCTTCAAAGTCATTTTCAGTTTCTTGTCTTTGAACAGATTTCTTTTGGTCTTCTGCAGATGCTTTAGGATCAACTGCGGGTTCTACACCATGAGCCTGTTGTAATGCATTAATTCGATTATGATAAGAGTTACATCTTTCTTTGTAAATTTGGTTTAGTTTGCTTTGAGGGTATAATTGTAATAGTTTTACAAGAGCATCAATTGCGTGCTGATAGTGAGAAATTGCCATACCACGTGCTCCCTGAGAATCATATTTTATGGCCTCAGAGGCGTACTTACTAGCAGTATTCTCTAATTCTTGCGGTGCTAAACTCATCTTAATTACCTACGAATATGTCCTTGAGAATTTTGTTGGTATTCGACTGGGTTAACCGCTGTGCCAAAATTGGTTAAATTAATTCCACTAGTCTCAGCCTCACTATAGTCAGGCCCATCATGATATTTCTTTTTGAAATCAGACTTGTCAGAGATATGCGATTGCATGTCTTTTACTTTGTTAATAGAGTCCTCAGCTGAGATTATCAATTCTGAGATTTCATCATCTAAATTATCTAAAGAGTTTGCAGTCTCTGAAATAATTGATACAAAGTGTTTCAGAATTGAACGCATCTCTTTGTTGTCAGCGTGTTTGCATAACATAAAATCAGCAATTCCAACAATTTTGTTTAAATCTTGCAGTTCCTCTAGCGTGAGTTTATCAATTTTATCATCATCAGAAGGTTTTGCATCTGATATTTTTTTGTCGATTTTTGATGAAAGAGTTCGGATTCGTTCAATATCCTTTGAAAAGTTACGTTTAGAATTTAGTGATATCAAGTATTGAACACTTTAAAAAAATCAAGATTAGGGTACTGCTTACTTATTTTAGAGTCTACCATCAATTTTACTTCATTAAGCATAATTGAGGATTCTTCATTTGATTGGCTAAAATCAAATCTTGCCTTTGTCAGTGCTGCAGAATCCAACACTATACTACCTAAATTGACAGACAACTCTGATAGTTTTTGACTACAATGAGGAACAATATCAAATAATTGCGCACTGATTGTTCTAATCATTGGGATAGTTGCAGGAAGAACTACAGGAATGTTATTCACATTAGATATTTTTTTAGTTCTTTTTTTAATTAGGGTGAGTACTTCCAAAGAAAAAGATACAGTTCGTTCTAGTTTAATTGCTCCAAGTGTAATATCATCAATTTCATCAAAATCAACAAAAGATTTGTTTGATTTTTTTATTTCATCTCTTTTTTTCTTTAGAATCTCTGAAATCTCATCTAATAGATTGGTAGAATATTCTAATCTTGGAACCAAAGTAACAAAATGTGATGTGTTTGAATACTCTAATGTGCAAACATTGCATCTAGCAACCATACTATCTAGTTGATCAAAATTTTGTATTTGAGGGCCATGTAACAATTTGTGTTGTAACCACAGTTACACCTCTCTGTAGATACAATTTTGATTTTTTTTGAGTACTTGTTAAAAGGAATTTAGCTCTCAATTTTACCTAATAACAAATCAAGTAAAAACATGGTAAATGAGCATGCATTAACAGTGAGTTTAGAAGAATTTGGATTAAGCAAATATGAGGCACAGGCATATGTATCACTAATTGCCAAAGGAACAATTACTGCAAGTGAATTGGCATATTATTCTGAAATTCCTAGAACTAAAATTTATCCAACCTTGCTAAAACTAGAAAAAAAGAAACTAACAATAATTTCAAAGAGTAAACCAATAATGTGCACAGCAATTGCACCTGAAGATGCATTTGATGGAATCATTCATGAGCAAATCAACAAGGTAAATGCAATGAACACGTTGGTATCTAATTTGAAGAAAGCAAGTGAGGAGAGTAGAAAGTCAAGAGGATCTGAAGAAAAAAGATACTTTCACATTGGTGCAAATAATGTATTGGCCCAACTTCAAATTATGATTGAAGGATCAAAATCATCAATTAAGATAGTGGTAGACCAATGGGGTTTTGGATTACTAGCTGAATGTAAAGAACAGTTACTATCAGTGTTGCGTAGAAATTTAGATGTTAAATTACTTGTATCACCAACACAGATTTGTTCTGAATCATATAGAGCAATTCCAGATGGAGTAGAGATTAGAGCATCAGAGATTACTCAAAATTGCTTTATCTTTGATGAAACTGAATTATTATTGGTAAACAACACTAATGGGAAGGGAGCAATTTTTTCATCAACTGAAATTCTAGGAATAAACCAAGAAAAAGTATTTTCTAATATTTGGAAGAATGCAACAAAAACCAAAGCTCTTGCAGATATGACAAAAACAGAAGCAGCAGAGATTTACAAAATAATCAAGACAGTCAATGAGACTGGTTTGATGCATATTCTAAATTCTCTGATGGTATCAAAAAAACCAGAATCAAACATGCTCAAACTATTAGAACAAAATGGAATATCTTTGAAATCAAAATCACTTGATGATATTATAGAGATAATGGATGCAGTAATGCAGATAACATGCTCTGGGCACGTAAACTTTGAGGCAAGCACCAAAAATATCACAATAGAGTCAAAACTAAACAGCGGGCATTCTCTACCTTGGGTCTCAATTTTGGATGAATGCCTTCAAAAACAAGGCTACAAAACAAGAACCATATATCAAAATAATCAAAACAAGGGCGAAAAAGTCCACATTAAGATTACTAAAAACTAGATACCAATTTTGTTTGTTCATTTGAACAAACACGTAACCATATACAAAATGCAAAACAACTTGTAAGTTAGTTTACAAACATGTTAAAACAATAATTTTAGATTCAGGATTTATTTTTCTTCTCTTTTCTTTGATTCTTTATTGGCAATGTACAGAATAAAATCAGATGTACTTGCAAATGGAGTGTTACCACGAAGATTTTTTCCAATAAATTCAGATATTTGATTTGCTAATTGTTCCTGATTAGTCATGAGCATACTCTTCTTTGATTAATTCAATGGTCTTAGGGTCTAATTTCTCAAAATACTTTATCTGTTCTTCTTCATTTAGTTCTTCATCATGAAATAACATTCTATTTTAAAATCAGAAATTCAATATTCATTGGTACTACATAACAAACATGTATCAAATGCTCAAAATCTAAGAATTTTTTTAATAAAGAATTTCATGAAAAAACTAAAATCAGACTAAATAGGCACAAGAGTCTTGATTGAAGAAAAACTTGAATCATTAGGGATAAAGTTACCAAATCCTCCAACACCTGCAGGATCATATGTTCCTGTAGTTAGAACTGGAAATTTGCTCTACATTTCAGGACAGATTCCAATGGAGGATGGTAAAGTTATCTTTACAGGAAAGGTTTCAGAGGATAATTTAGAAACTGCTCAAAAATCTGCAAGAATGTGTGCGATTAACATTTTAGCACAAATAAAAAGAGAAGTTGGTAATTTGGATAAAGTCTCCAAAATAGTAAGACTATCAGGATTTGTAAATTCTGTTTCAGAATTTACAGCACAACCAAAAGTGATTAATGCAGCTTCTGATTTGTTTTTTGAGATATTTGGGAACATTGGAAAGCACTCAAGAATTGCAGTTGGAGTGGCTAGTTTACCATTAGATTCAATGACTGAAATTGATGCAGTCATTGAGATTTCAGAATAAAAGATTTGGAAATTTTCTTAAATAGATTTTTTGAGTATTACATTCATGGGTCAAACATGTAATGGAATATGTCACCGTCTAAAAGCAGATTCATTTACAAATAAGTTACGTTACAAAATTGGCCAAAAGTGGTGTTCATTGTGTGCATTATTTTTCATTACCGAAGAAAATTCATGTCCTTGCTGTAAAACAAGACTAAGAACAAAACCAAGGAGTAAAAAATATGAATTGCGCAGAATGCAACCATGAAAAAGGAAAATGCCAGTGTTTTTGTTGCTGTTCAATATCACAAATAGGATGTGTTTTCTGTGTTCTTCCAGTTTTAGGGTATAGACAAATTAAGAAAATAATGCGAAAAAAGAAATTATGAATAAACCTAAATGAATTAAAAAATATAATATTACATGAACAATTTAGAAGAGTTAGAATCAGGAAAATGTATTTCACTTGAAACTTATAGAAAAAATAATGAGTCAGTTCAAACTCCAGTTTGGTTTGTAATTAAAGATGATTTGATTTATGTAGTAACACGAGACCAAACAGGAAAAGTAAAACGTCTTAGAAATAATCAGCAGGTAAAAATTGCAACATGTAATTTCAAAGGAAAAATTAAAGGTCAATGGATTTCAGGTGTTGCTGAAATTTTGACAGACGAGCAAACCCAAGATGTAGTAAAATGGAGAGAAAAAAAGTACGGACTAATGGCTAAAATTGCCAAGTTTCTAAGCAAAGGTAAAGGTGAGCTCTTGGCGTTTTCAATTAAAGTAGATTAAGACATTATTCAGGGCAATGTTTATGAATTCATAAATTATGAAAAATTATGGAACATGATTTTACATTAATAACTAGTATCATTTCAATTGTTTTGACTTTTTTAGTCACTTATGTTATTGCAGTTGTAAAACTACGAAAAAATATAGAATTAAAGTTTGATGTTGAATTACAAAAGAATCGAATCGAACCATACAAAAAAATTTGGAAGACATTGCATTCATTAAAAAAAATTCAAAACACAGGAATAGATGTAAAAAAAAATGGATTGTGAAGAATTGTTAATAGAGATAAGAAAATGGTATCATGATGAAAATGGAGGGATGTGGTTATCTCGTAAAACTATGGATCACGGATATCAGACACTCAAAGATAGATTAAAAGAAATAAGTAAAAGCAAAAAGTCAGAATTTCCTAGACATGATGATGAACTCAAAGTAGTACTTGATCAAATTAGTTATTTCAGAACTTTATTAACAGCAGATCTAGGTACTAGAAGAAAATCTATTTTTAAAAATAAAGAGGACTGCGGAGACAGCAATTTTTTTCAACTTTATCTCTTTTTTTAGTTTCAATGCAGTCAATCCTGCAAATCCAAAAATTATTCCCAGTCCCACATATAGCAAAAAAAGATTCCTAGATTTTTACAGTGATTATTTAATTTTTTTATTTAATTCTGTAATGAATTTTTTTATTTTTGGTTTTGGAATAATACATCCACATGCCTTATCATGCCCACCACCAGAACCACCAAGGTCAGTTGCTAAAATATTAACAATTCTCCCCAAGTGAACTTTACAGTTCTTAGAGCCTCTAACTGATACAGCATAGATTCCATGATCAACTCTTTCTTTGTATGCAACACCAACATCTTTGCCAGATAATCCCATCACAAAATTAACAGCACCACTTGCGCCAGCGTCTAGAATTTCCATATAACCAAGATTTTTCATAATTTTCATTCCTTTTTTCACTTTGTCAATCATAAGAGAAAGCTTTTCAACTTGGATTTGTGCAAACTCGAATGTATTTGGAATATCATGTGGAAATTTTGAGTCTGCTAATTCTTCTACTAAATATAATAAATAATCAGGTTCTTTTTGATGTCCAACGATATTGTAAGTCATTACTGTGGCACTAATTAGTGCAAATTGTCTATCATAAATTTGGAGTAATTTTGAGCCAATCGGTCTATCTTCCATATAATCAGTAATTGCAGCACAAGTTGCAATGAATGAAGCATGATCATCTAGTTTGGATTTGAATGCATCATATACCAAAACAGCAGTACATTCATGGATATTATGAATAACTTTTACTTTGATTTTCTTTAAAGATTTTACAACAGTAGGATCAATGTCGTGATGATCAATGTATGTAACTGCAACTTTGTTTTTTCGTAAAGTAGTCATTATATCGATAAATTCATCTTGTGTCTTTTTGCTTAGTCCAAGATCACAAATGTACAAGGATTTTAGTTTTTTATCTAAAACCACCTGATTTAGTGCCTCCATTTGACCGGGATAATCAACAAGAATAGCATCACCACCAAAGGCTTGTCTGATTAATGCAGCAGAACTGATTCCATCATTATCCTCCTTGTGAGAGATGCAAATAACTTTGGTCCGTTTAGTCTTTACAGGTTTAGTTGTAGATTTTTTGGTAGCAGTTTTTTTAGTTGTAGATTTTTTGGTTTTAGAAACTGCCAATACGGTTGAAAAATTATTCCCTCATTTAAATGAAGAATGAAAAATTAAGATTTTCTAAAAGACTTTTTGATATTTGGATTAATCAAAGAACTAGAATCAAGATATACATCATAAAATGATAATCCCTCCATCTGGGTTTGATGGTCAATTTCCTGAATTTTCTTTAATTCATCAGGTGATGCATCAAGTACTAAATCATCTAATTTTTGCAATTCTTTTCGCTCTGCTGGAGACATTAATTTCTGATTAAAAATTTTCATTTATGAATAAAAGTTGGCATATTAGACTATTTGGGTAGCAAAATGTCAGTAGTAGTTACCTTTTTTGTCTATATTTTTTGAATATGTCACTTATGATCATAGATTGAAAGGTGTATTCATGCTTGAATCCCACGCATTCTTCTCAAAGATGGTCGATGAATTAGTAGAATTCTCAGAATATGATCCTGAATTATCAGACGGAATAAAGTGGCTAGATGCTCAGGCACAGAAAAAAGGCATTTCATTTTATGATATGGTTTTTGAAGTATTGTACAAGCATGATGTAAACTCTAAAGCAAAAGAGTGGCTCAGTACTCGAAATTAAAAATTATTTTCTCAAGTCTAGTGTTTTGTATTCGCATCCTTCTGGGCCGCAATACTTTCCCACATATGCTGCTTTTGGTCTGTATAGTGCAGGTTTTGGTGCTGCCTCTGCAAATTTTTCCTCAATAATGTGTGCTGCCCATCCAACAACTCGTGAGATTGCAAAGATTGGAGTATTGAGATCTACTGGAATTTTTAACATGTAATAGAGTGAAGCACTGTACAAATCTACATTAGGATAAATGTCTCTACCTTTCTGTAATTTCATTTCAGAGATAGTTACAGTTTCAACTTTTTCTGTTATGGCATACCATGGCTCTTTGGTTTTATCGGCAAGTTTTCTTGATAGTTCTTTTAGAACTTGTGCTCGTGGATCAAATGTTTTGTAAACTGCATGACCCATTCCCATAATTCTATCACCATTACTCATTTTTTCTTTAATCCATGCTTCAACTTTTTCTATTTTTCCAATATCCACTAGCATTTTCATAACTTCGGTATTCGCTCCTCCGTGTAATTCCCCACTTAATGCCCCAATTGCAGCACTAGTTGCTGAATACATGTGTGCTCTAGTTGATGCAACTTGTCTTGCTGTAAATGTTGATGCATTGAAAGTATGGTCTGCATGAAGAATTAAACATACATCAAAAATTTTCTCAACTTCAGGTGCTGGTTTTTCACCAGACATCATGTATAGAAAATTTGCAGCATGACTTAACGAAGGATCAGGATCTACAATCTCTAATCCGTTTCTAATTCTCTGCCAACTTGCAATTATTGATGGAACTTTGGCAATGAGGTTGATTGCTCTATCATGACTAGCCTCTTTAGTTGAAAATTCTTCATCAAAATATCCTGCAAGTGCTGCAACAAATGCTTGAAGCATATCCATAGGATCTGCATCTTTTCTCCAATTTGCCATGTTCTTTTGCATTTGCTTTGGAATGTATCTTGCATCAATCAATTTTGCATTGAATTCATTTAGTTGGTTTTTGTTTGGTAGATTATCGTAAATTAGTAAATATGCTGTTTCCTCAAAAGTCGAATTTTTTGTAAGATCTAAAATATCATATCCACGATAAATTAGCTTGCCTTTCTCTCCGTCTATATTTGAGATTTTGGTATCTGCAATCTCGATTCCACGCAAACCAATGTTTTTAGTTTCCATATTGAGCATACGTTAAAATCTTTTATTATATTTTCGGAGACCTATATACATAAGTACACAACAACGAAAATTATAAAAAATAGATCAAATCCAGTTATCAACAGGCCTTCAAAACAGCGAAAATGTAATCAATATGACGAAACAAACACAGGCGTGTACTCAAGTATGTAAGCCCCGAACATATTTCCAGGTTCTGTAACGTTATGGGGATATAGAATGAAAGGTTCTGTAACGTTATGGGGATATAGAATGAAATGTGAATTTTATTTGGATTCTATATTTCTAAGGGTTGTTTGAATACCAAAATCTTTCTTTGATTTTGGGGCCTTAACAAAATCTTCCAATGAAGGAAGTTTTGGCACAATTCCAATCAGGAATTAAGCCGAAAAAGTATGAGGAAAGGTAAAATGCGAAAAAAGGCCAAAGACCGGATCTATCATAAAAAGTGGGTTGAGATTGGCAAATATGTTGGTAAAATAGCCTATTTTGGTACTTTTTGGGCTAATATCATGACATGGTGACATAAAGACCGGTTTAATGACCGGATCCATTCGAAAATCTCAACAAAGACCGGTTTAATGACCGGATCCATTCGAAAATCTCAACAAAGACCGGATCCAAAGACCAGGTCTACCAAAAAATGTCAACAAGACACCCTACAAACAGTGCATAAACAATATGTTTCAGGTTCAAACGCGATTACGAGATAATCATACTTTTCTCTATTATGTATCCAGATAGCATATACGTATTGAAGACACGTAGAAATTCTCCATCCCAATAACTGTCACACTTTTCGCCTCAGCAGGATACATCGCATTAACTGATCTTAGTTGGGATCTTTCCCAGATATCCATACTCATGATTCATTGATTGGATCCCAACCTAAAATGGTCATCTGGTGTCTTGAAAGCATCTTGTGCAGTTTTTCTGCGCCGTGACATCGGTGTTGCAATGCATGCACCGCACCAGCACGGCTCGCATCTGGTTGGGTCTGAATATCTTCACTGTGTCAGTGTCTATCCGTACCGGATCTTCCTTATTCCAACAGGAATGACACAGCAGGTACTCCATGTACATGTAATTGTATAGTACGGCATAATCACTTTCATGACTACATCTCTTGAGTTTGGGGATGCAGTCGGTCAAAACTTGGGTACAATTCCATCAACTGGCTAAATGTTTCTGAGGATGTGTGTGTAATTGAGCAATTTTGAATATTGTCGCTAATTTTCACTTTGAGCTCGATCAGTTACCGTGCAGGCATTTCCGTGACAGACAGACAGTCAGACATGCTCAAGCACGTACTGTAGTGCCAGCATGAATTCGTCGACTGTGACGGTACCCTTTGCCAAAACTATTTCGTAGTTAGGTTCACGAGGCTCTCACTCAGCCTTTTACATGCGACTTTGGTTTTAACTGTAATTTGTAACAAACGCTCTTTTTTCCACGAGTATCCACCGGATGTATTGTGATTCCAAGCAAGATGGGCACGTTTATTTCGTTGATCGTCTCCTGCAGCCTGCCTGATGCGACTGTCAGTGTGTAGTGAACGACTAGGCTAACCAATCTTTACTGACAGTTTAATTGTTTTCAGCCTTCCAGATTATCCATGTGACTGAATGTCATGAGATTGAGGTCAGGGACTTGCGAGATATGCAGATTGAGTTTTCACGCTCGGGCGCGTAACTGCGATTAACCCTAACGAACCGGTAAAGAGCTGTACTGAGTGACAAAGATTGTACAGATATGCGTTCGACCGTCTTCTTGGCGGAACATTGTCTCTGGCAAATGCCGTACACAGGCACACAAAAATCCAGAAAACCTTTAAAAAGAGCACACATGGATACTTTTTGCATGCATTCACACTAAATATGAGGTATATTATTTGTTGGACACCGCGCAAATTTTGCTGAATATCTAAACATAAATACTTAGCGGATTCAATCACAGCGATGACTTTCGATTATAATTGTGGTGTTATTTTTCGGCAATCTTTAAAAAGATCGTCTGATGGTGCGTACCTCCAAGGACGGCCCATATGACATTTGTGCTGGCAGTCATACTGGCCATAATGCTTGTGATAACAGGTGGCTGGGGGGCAGCACTGCACGACGGCGGACCCTGGCAGGTGTCTGCGCCGAGCTTGCAGTCCTACCTGCAGGTCAGCGACACCTGGCCGATTCCGGATCCGACTGCATCCGTGCCGCTACCCCGATACGCCTTTGCGCAGGTTTCAAGCAATACGCCCCCGGTGGTGCAGGCAGGAGGCGACCTGACCGTCGGGGAGGGCAATACTGTCATGCTCTCAGGCTCTGCCACAGATACCGACGGCGATCCCATGACATACATATGGTCGCAGACCGGCCCTGTTACCCCTCGCATCACGTTTGCTGATGCTTCTGCATCTTCCACCACCTTTACGGCGCCCTCTGTCACAGGCGACACCACCTTTACTTTTGTCCTTACCGCACATGACGGCACACAGCCTGCCACAGACACGCTGAATGTCACCGTAAAGGAGACGGGCGCCGCCTTTATCACCACCTGGGCTGTCAGCGACTCTGACAGGAACATAACCCTTCCAATGATGGGCACGTACTCTATCCTGTGGGGTGATGGATCCCACAGCCCGAATGTCAACGACTCCCAGTTTCACTCGTACGATGCCGCCGGAATCTACACCGTCACCGTACTGGGTGAGGGCCTTGAGAACATTTACCTGCACGGTGATGCTGCAAACGCGCGCCAGCTCAGATCGATTGAGCAGTGGGGCGACACGAAATGGACTACCATGAATGGGGCTTTTGGCAGGGCGGCCAACATGGTGTATCACGCAACTGACACGCCGAACCTGTCAGGAGTCGCCGACATGACATACATGTTCTTCAACACCGCCTCTTTTGACGGCAACCTCTCCGGCTGGGACGTCTCGTCTGTTACCCACATGACCTATATGTTCTTAGGTGCCTCTGCCTTCAACGGCGACATCTCTGGCTGGGACGTCTCGTCTGTCACCAACATGTACCACACGTTCGAGGGCACCTCTGTTTTCAACGGCGACATCTCCGGCTGGGACGTCTCGTCTGTCACCAACATGAACAGTATGTTCTTTTTCGCTTCCACCTTTGACGGCGACATCTCCGGCTGGGACGTCTCGTCTGTCACCAACATGGGCAACATGTTCTTAGGCGCCTTCTCCTTTGACGGCGACCTCTCCGGCTGGGACGTCTCGTCCGTTACGGCCATGCCCAGCATGTTCATCGGCACCCCAATCTTCAACCAGAATCTGGGAACATGGTACATCGTGCCTGCCCGCACCGACTTTGATGTAAGCGGCAGCTCGCTTGATGTCACAACCATATCTGCGCAGAACCCGTATCTGAGGGACCAAAATCCGATCTACGGGATTGGAACCGGCGGCAATTCGGACCTGTTTGAGATAAGAGGATCCACCCTTGCGTTCAGGAGCACCCCGGATGTGGGTTCCTACACGGTCAAAGTGACGGCATCTGGCAACAGCATATTTGAGAACGGCAACAACTGGAGGATGCTGGAGATAACGGTGCGCAGTAGCGCAAACAACCCACCTACAGTGGATGCCGGACAGGACCAGGTAGTCGACGAGGGTGATGCCGTCACACTGAGCGGTACTGCCTCAGACCCTGAGGGCGACCATCTGACATACTTGTGGAGCCACGACTCTGCCCTGTCCATCACCGTATCGAATGCCACCTCGCAGTTGACCACCTTTACTGCGCCGGCAGTCGACTCGGATGTTACCGTCACCTTTGTGCTGAGCGTCTCTGATGGCACCAACACAGATGTCACCGATCAGGTAACCATCACTATTCAGGACGTACCTACCAACAACCCACCTACAGTGGATGCCGGACAGGACCAGACAGTCGACGAGGGTGATGCCGTCACACTGAGCGGTACTGCCTCAGACCCTGAGGGCGACCATCTGACATACTTGTGGAGCCACGACTCTGCCCTGTCCATCACCGTATCGAATGCCACCTCGCAGTTGACCACCTTTACTGCGCCGGCAGTCGACTCGGATGTTACCGTCACCTTTGTGCTGAGCGTCTCTGATGGCACCAACACAGATGTCACCGATCAGGTAACCATCACTATTCAGGACGTACCTACCAACAACCCACCTACAGTGGATGCCGGACAGGACCAGACAGTCGACGAGGGTGATGCCGTCACACTGAGCGGTACTGCCTCAGACCCTGAGGGCGACCATCTGACATACTTGTGGAGCCACGACTCTGCCCTGTCCATCACCGTATCGAATGCCACCTCGCAGTTGACCACCTTTACTGCGCCGGCAGTCGACTCGGATGTTACCGTCACCTTTGTGCTGAGCGTCTCTGATGGCACCAACACAGATGTCACCGATCAGGTAACCATCACTATTCAGGACGTACCTACCAACAACCCACCTACAGTGGATGCCGGACAGGACCAGACAGTCGACGAGGGTGATGCCGTCACACTGAGCGGTACTGCCTCAGACCCTGAGGGCGACCATCTGACATACTTGTGGAGCCACGACTCTGTCCTGCCCATCACCGTATCGAATGCCACCTCGCAGTTGACCACCTTTACTGCGCCGGCAGTCGACTCGGATGTTACCGTCACCTTTGTGCTGAGCGTCTCTGATGGCACCAACACAGATGTCACCGATCAGGTAACCATCACTATTCAGGACGTACCTACCAACAACCCACCTACAGTGGATGCCGGACAGGACCAGACAGTCGACGAGGGTGATGCCGTCACACTGAGCGGTACTGCCTCAGACCCTGAGGGCGACCATCTGACATACTTGTGGAGCCACGACTCTGTCCTGCCCATCACCGTATCGAATGCCACCTCGCAGTTGACCACCTTTACTGCGCCGGCAGTCGACTCGGATGTTACCGTCACCTTTGTGCTGAGCGTCTCTGATGGCACCAACACAGATGTCACCGATCAGGTAACCATCACTATTCAGGACGTACCTACCAACAACCCACCTACAGTGGATGCCGGACAGGACCAGGTAGTCGACGAGGGTGATGCCGTCACACTGAGCGGTACTGCCTCAGACCCTGAGGGCGACCATCTGACATACTTGTGGAGCCACGACTCTGTCCTGCCCATCACCGTATCGAATGCCACCTCGCAGTTGACCACCTTTACTGCGCCGGCAGTCGACTCGGATGTTACCGTCACCTTTGTGCTGAGCGTCTCTGATGGCACCAACACAGATGTCACCGATCAGGTAACCATCACTATTCAGGACGTACCTACCAACAACCCACCTACAGTGGATGCCGGACAGGACCAGACAGTCAACGAGGGTGACATCCTAACCCTGAGCGGCACCGCCTCCGATGCAGACGGTGATGCCCTGACATACTTGTGGAGCCACGACTCTGATTTGGAGATCACCTTGGACAACCCCTCGTCCGTGTCCGTGTCGTTTACAGTGCCTCAGGTGACATCCAATGCCACCATCACTTTCACGATGACTGTTACTGACAAGCATAACGCCACCGGTTCTGATGCCGTCGTTATTTCTATTCTGGACATCCCCGCCGATGACTCACAAGATCCCATCGCAGACCAATTCCAGAAAAACACTGTCGTGTGGAACATGTCAGACCCGCACGGCCCCCGCGACATAATCAGGATCACCCTGAGCAGCGTCACCTCTGGAATCATCCATGCTACATGGGAGATCCCCAGCGAGGCGCCTGCCAACTACCGCATATCCTGGGCCAAGGTGGGCGATCCATACCTTACCTGGACCGACTCTACCGGCAACGCCTTCCCGACTGATCTCGCCCACACCATCACCGGCTTGGAGGCTGGTGAAACATACAATGTGAAGGTGCGAGCCAGCTACTCCGGCACCGCCGGGGACTGGAGTGGCGATGTCACCATCACAATCGCCGAGACTGCCACCAACACGATTGCTGTTCCCGGTACCCCCGTCAACATCGGCGTCTCGCCGGGCAGCAGCAGCACCCTGGATGTCTCTTGGCAAGCACCAGCCTTCGATGGCGGCTCGTCCATAACCGGATACACGGTCCAGTGGAAGGCAGCCTCCGGCGACTGGACGGTGCCGTCTGACGTGTCTGAGGCTGCCACGACTGGAACAAGCCACACGATTACCGGATTAACCAACGGCACGACATATGCTGTGCGAGTCTTTGCAACCAATTCCATAGGCGACGGCGTGCCCTCGGCCGAGTCCATGGTCACGCAACAGACACCCCAACAGCCGCTCGGCTCCCGCGACATAGGCAGGATCATCCTGACCAGCACCACCCCCGGGACGATAGATGCAAGCTGGGTTGCCCCCAGCGAGGCGCCTGCCAACTACCGCATATCCTGGGCCAAGGTGGGCGATCCATACCTTACCTGGACCGACTCTACCGGCAACGCCTTCCCGACTGATCTCGCCCACACCATCACCGGCTTGGAGGCTGGTGAAACATACAATGTGAAGGTGCGAGCCAGCTACTCCGGCACCGCCGGGGACTGGAGTGGCGATGTCATCATCACTGTCACCGAAACCGTCACTAACACGCTGGCCATCGGCCCGCCTGCGGTACAGACAGGGGATGACCAGACCGTCGGGGAGAGCGACACCGTCAGGCTCTCAGGCTCTGCCATGGATCCCGACGATGATCCCATAACGTACACATGGTCGCAGACTGATCCTACTACCCCTCTCATCACATTTGCCAACGCTTCTGCGCCTTCTACCACCTTTACGGCACCCTCTGTCACAGGCGACACTGTATTTACCCTTGTACTTACCGCAGATGACGGCACACAGTCTGCCACAGACACGCTGAACGTCACCGTGAAGGAGACGGGCACCGCCTTTATCACCACCTGGACTGCCAGCGACTCTGACAGAAGCATAACCCTCCCGATGGAGGGCACGTACTCCATTCTGTGGGGTGATGATACCTACAGCGCAGATGTCGGCGGCTCCCAGTCGCACACGTACGGTGCTGCCGGAACCTACACTGTCATAGTACTGGGTGAGGGCCTTGAGTACATCCGCCTGTACGACGATTCTGCAAACGCGCGCCAGCTCAGGTCGATTGAACAGTGGGGCGACACGAAATGGACCACTATGGACGGGGCGTTTGGCAGGGCTGCAAACATGGTGTACCGCGCAACTGACGTGCCGGACCTGTCAGGAGTCACCGACATGACATACATGTTCTTCAACGCCATATCTTTTGACGGCGACCTCTCCTCTTGGAACGTCTCAGGTGTGACTGACATGAGCGGCATGTTCCGCGACACCACCTCCTTCAACGGCAACCTCTCTGCTTGGGACGTCTCGAGGGTGACGGACATGGACAACGTGTTCCACGGCGCCACCTCCTTCAACGGCGACCTCTCCTCTTGGAACGTCTCTGGAGTGACTGACATGGACAGCATGTTCTTCGAAACCCGCAGCTTCAACGGCAACCTCTCTGCCTGGGATGTCTCGGAAGTGACTGACATGAGCGCCATGTTCCACGATGCCGCCTCCTTCAACGGCGACCTCTCTGCCTGGGTCGTCTCGGAAGTGACTGACATGAGCGCCATGTTCCACGGCGCCAACTCCTTCAACGGCGACCTATCTGCCTGGAACGTCTCGGGGGTGACTGACATGAGCGCCATGTTCCACGAAGCCGGCAGATTCAACGGCAACCTCTCTGCCTGGAACGTCTCGGGGGTGACTGACATGAGCGCCATGTTCGACAGAGCCCACTCCTTCAACGGCAACCTCTCCGCTTGGGATGTCTCGGAAGTGACTGACATGACCGCCATGTTCTACAGAGCCACCTCCTTCAACGGCGATCTCTCGACTTGGGATGTCTCGAAGGTGACCAAGATGATCTACATGTTCCTTAGCGCCTCCTCCTTCAACGGCAACATCTCCGGCTGGGACGTCTCGTCAGTCACCCGTATGGCCGGCATGTTCAGTGGCGCCACCTCTTTCAACGGCGACATCTCCTCTTGGGACGTCTCGAGAGTGACTGACATGAGCGATATGTTCTACAGAGCCACATCCTTCAACCAGAATCTGGGCGCGTGGTATGTCGTATTGGATGGTGATACCATGCCCAGTTCAACTGACTCTATAGGAATAGCGGCACAGAACTGGATTCTGAACGACCAGAACCCGATATACACGATAGACGGGGCCGCAACCAACGGCGACAAGTTCCTGATAGCGAACGGGACCCATCTGGCCTTAAGGGCCGACCAGACCGTGGCGCAGGGACAATACAACGTGACCATCAAGTCAACCGGTTCCTTCGGCGTAGGCAACTCTAGGATAGTGGAGATAACCGTGGGCGAGGACGTGGTTCCGCAGACTAACAACCCGCCGTCAGTCGAGGCCGGGCCGGCCCAGGTCGTCCCAGAAGGTTCCAAAATCCGCCTTAACGGCAACGCCACCGACACTGACGGCGACCATCTCACCTACTCGTGGAGCCACGACTCTACACTGGACATCAGCCTTGTCAACGCTTCTGCGCCTTCTACCACCTTTACGGCACCCCCGGTCACAGGCGACACTATATTTACCCTTGTACTTACCGCAGATGACGGCACACAGTCTGCCACAGACACGCTGAGCATCACCGTGAAGGAGACGAGCACCGCCTTTATCACCACCTGGACTGCCAGCAACTATGACAGGAGCATAACCCTCCCAATGATGGGCACGTACTCCATCCTGTGGGGTGACGGCTCCCACAGCCCTGATGTCAGCGGCTCCCAGTCGCACACGTACGGTGCTGCCGGAACCTACACCGTCACCGTACTGGGTGATGGCCTTGAGAGCGTCAACCTTCGCAACGATACTGTAAACGCACTCCAACTCAGGTCGATTGAGCAGTGGGGCGACACGAAATGGACCGTCATGGAGGAGGCATTTGACGGGGCAGTCAACATGGTGTACCGCGCAACCGACGCGCCGGACCTGTCAGGAGTCACTGACATGAGCCGCATGTTCAATGGCGCCAGTGCCTTCAACGGCGATATCTCCGGCTGGAACGTCTCGTCTGTTACCGACATGAGTAGCATGTTCAATGGCACCACCGCCTTCAATCAGAATCTGGGAACATGGTACATTGTGCCTGCCGGCACCTCGCCTGATGTCACGACCATATCGGCACAGAACCCGTATCTGAGTGGCCAAAACCCGACATACGGGATGGGATCCGGCGGCGACTCGGACCTGTTTGAGATGAGAGGTTCCACCCTTGCGTTCAGGAGCGCCCAAGATGCGGGTTTCTACACGGCCAACGTGACGGCATTCGGTAGCAACGTATTTGAGAACGGCAACAACTGGAGGATGCTGGAGATAACGGTGCGCGGCCCGCCTGTGGTGCAGGCCGGAGGCGACCAGACAGTCGGGGAGGGCGACACCGTCAGGCTCTCAGGCTCTGCCACGGATCCCAACGGTGATTCCATAACGTACACATGGTCGCAGACAGGTCCTGCCGCCGCCCCTCTCATCACATTTGCCAACGCTTCTGCGTCTTCTACCACCTTTACGGCGCCCCAGGTCACAGGCGACACCACATTTACCTTTGTACTTACCGCAGATGACGGCACATATTCTGCCACAGACACGCTGAACGTCACCGTGAAGGAGACAGGCACCGCCTTTATCACCACCTGGACTGCCAGCAACTCTGACAGGAGCATAACCCTCCCAATAAAGGGCGCATACTCCATCCTGTGGGGTGATGGCACCTACAGTGCAAATGTCGGCGGCTCCCAGTCGCATACGTACGGTGCTGTCGGAACCTACACCGTCACCGTACTGGGTGACGGCCTTGGGCGCATCCACCTGTACAGCGATAACGCAAACGCGCGCCAGCTCAGGTCGATTGAGCAGTGGGGCGACACGAAATGGATCTCCATGTACGAATCGTTTTACGGGGCGGTCAACATGGTGTACCGCGCAACCGACGCGCCGAACCTGTCTGGAGTCACTAACATGAACCGCATGTTCGCCGGTGCCACAGCCATCAACGGCGACCTCTCCGGCTGGGACGTCTCGTCTGTCACTGACATGAGCAGCATGTTCTATACTGCCTACGCCTTCAACGGCGACCTCTCAGGCTGGGACGTC
The DNA here is from genome assembly GCA_963667665.2 of Candidatus Nitrosopumilus sp. Taxonomy (GTDB): domain Archaea; phylum Thermoproteota; class Nitrososphaeria; order Nitrososphaerales; family Nitrosopumilaceae; genus Nitrosopumilus. Next base: position 279,393 of record OY763927.2, on the reverse strand, counting down.
TCGTCTGTCATCACCATGAGATATATGTTCTTTGGCGCCCACGCCTTCAACGATGACCTCTCAGGCTGGGACGTCTCGTCTGTTACCACCATGAACGGTATGTTCTCCAGCGCCCACGTCTTCAACGGCAACCTCTCAGGCTGGGACGTCTCGTCTGTCACCGACATGGGCAGCATGTTCTATGAGGCTGTCACCTTCAACCAGCTCCTCGACGGCTGGGACGTCTCGTCTGTCACCGACATGGACGGTATGTTCCACAGCGCATACACCTTCAACCAGTCCCTCGACGACTGGGACGTCTCGTCTGTCACATACATGAGGAACATGTTCTATGACGCCGTCGCCTTCAACCAGAATTTGGGGACATGGTACATCGTACCTGCCGGCACCGACTTTGATGCAGGCGGCGACTCGCTTATTGTCACGACCGTATCGGCACAGAACCTGTACCTCGGGAACCACAACCTGACCTACGGGATTGGATCCGGCGGCGACTCGGACCTGTTTGAGATGACAGGCTCCACCCTTGCGTTCAAGAGCGCCCCGAATGCAGATTCCTACACAGTCAAGGTGACGGCATCCGGCAACGACGTATTTGAGAACGGCAACAACTGGAGAATACTGGAGATAACGGTACATGACAGCGCAAACGGCCAGCCAGCGGTATAGGCCGGAGGCGACCAGACCGTAGGGGAGGGCTCCACCGTAAACCTTGATGCAACCGTCACGGACGGCGATGCCGCGGACACTCTGACGTACTCTTGGACGCACAACTCCACGCTTTCCATAACGCTTACGAACAGCTCGACGCCTAGTACCGGACAAAATGTTTCGTACACTTTGTGTGTATGATGTTGGACAAAACACTTGGCTTGTTTTTTTTTTAGAAATCACGCAAATTGGTCGCTTTTCACGGCCTTTAAAGAAACACGGTAGGGGCATATCATCCAAGTAAAAAAAGAATGTACATTGCAGACTGCAGGGTATTGCAGATATCAGAAGTTCAAAATGTACCCCTATCGCACACACTGCAAATAACATTCTAATTCCCTGCTGCCGATTTCACGATTCTCTCGGCCAATACAATGAGCAACATCAGGAATACATTAGCTGTCATATTTTTTTTGACATGCCGCCCAAACTTGATCTTTAACACCTTGTTTATTTTTCGTACTGCCGTATACCACAGGTTGCACACAGTCATAGAGAGAAATGACATAAAGACTCTGATCGAATGATTTCGGCTGCCGGTGCGGGCACGCATCTGCTCAACTGGTTTGAAGTTGTTCTCTATGCGCCAGCGCTTTTTGTATTCTTCAGGAACATCTTTCATGGTGCGTTTTATGTACCAGCGTTCCACATTTGTGGCATACATCATATATTCCCATCTTCTCTTACTCTTCTTTTCCTTGAGACGCTTTTTTTATCACCGGCCAAACCCTGAATGTTGTTCCGTCATTGGATCTCATCTAATATTTTGATATTGCCTTTCTTTTGCCATTGCAAAACTCCAAGACCGATTTCTTGATTCCAGGCGTCTTGCTTACTGCCATCAGGAATCTCTCACCGCGCTCGTTCAGAAAACGCATCATCCCCACATTGGCAAACTCCCTATCCATGAAAAGCACTGGCTTTTTGAACCCCTGTTTGACCGCCTCTGAGAGTAATTTACGCACGAATTCGACCTTGGTCACATACTCTGTAACGTGTACGACCGCTATTGTAGGCAGCCGTTCTTCTGTGACTGCCTGCATTGTGGCGTACGTCTCAAACCTGGATGTTCCGCCCTTGGGCTTGCCACTGACTACAAGGCTGTCATTGTGTCTGTCTGTACCTGTAAACGGGATCAGGTGTTTGTCTATGGCCAGTATGTGACCTGTCTTCTTCTCAAGACCTAATCCGTTCTTGACCGTATTATTTAACATGTGCCTGCACAGGGTGTCCATCTTGTCTGAACCTATTGCACTTATCATCCCTAAGAGCCACTGAGCTGTCGGGATGCAGATGTTTTTGTCATCTTTGAGCATGACTGACAGATCTGCCACGGCCTTGTTGGCAGTCGATCCTGTCTTGCACATGTGTAACAAAACCAGAGCGGCATCCTCAAGATCGTACAGGGCGTTATACTTTGTTGAAAATGGTATATTTACATTTCCAACGCGTCATACAAGACCTTGAATTCTTCTTTCGTAACGATGTCCCGGAAACCTTGTTCGTTTTTCTGGTTTGACATGTTAACTGGTTAAGTTTTGAACATTTACATTCTGTCTCTTTGTAGTGTGATTTTTCTCCGTGTCGCTTTTCGATTGATATCCATTAACAAAAAATCCTTCATTTTTGATTAATTCTGATAATTCATCAGCCTCAGGTAATGGAATTCGGTATTGCCTTGAATAGTGTAAAAACCAATATGCGGCTCCAACCAATAGATCAAAAAGGTCTTTATTCATATTGTATAATTTTGCAGTTTCACGATGTACAAATAATGCAAATTCCATCCTGGCAACTCCAGGTTTAACCTGTTTTATCATATCCTCATCAATTGTGTGAATGACAAGAGAGCATATCTGATCATCAAGGGAATCAATATTTTGCATCATTTTTTTAATTATGTTATTTTTTGGAAAAGATTTGTCATGTATGAGATGCTGGGTTTCCAAATGATAGAAAATTTGTTTGGTGATGGAATTTAATCGTAAAGATTTTTCCCGCAAAGCATGATTATCATGTGCAAGCACAAGAGCATTTTTTAGTAAATCGATATCACTGGTAAAATTATTTGTCATTACCATTTAGTTTATCCTCTAAAGCGTCAACTCGTTTGTCAGTAGTATTGATTTTATCATTGACTCTTGATTCAACGTCATGTATTTCAGAAGAAAATACTGCATCACTTTCATCAATTGCTTTTGTAGAACGAAGAGATTCAGTGACAAGAAGTTTGGTTATTTTTGCAACGATTTGAGCAACATCTACATCATGTTCAATTTCTTCAGGAGTTAAATCACAATCATTTTTAAGAGAACGTTCTTTCACAAGTCTATCTTTTTCATTTTTCAAAAGAGAGAAAGGAGCCATTACATAACAAGATAAATGCATACCCATTTCTTGTAATCCAAATTTATTGTATAATGCCAAAAATATTGATGAAGGGAACAAAACAACCCATATTCCAGACAAGAAAACTGAACTGACATATACATAAAGAGCCCAAATGTCAAAGGGAACAACAAAAGTACCAGCATTCAGTACAGCAGCGCTTATGAACAATGAGAAAAGAGTTGTAAAAATAATCGAGAGTCTTGTGCAGAATCTTAAACTGTCAGTTAGAATTTGTTTTGTATTATATCGTTTAACAACATATGCCTGACTCATTTACCCTGTTCCTTTTTAAGATAAGAGTTAATGGCATAATCAATTAGCGTTGATAATTCCACATCCTTGTTAATTGCAGCAATCTTGGCTTTTTTCCAGGTCTCGCGATCAAGTTTAAGGGAAGTAGTCACTCGAGCAGGGGTTTTTTTGGACTCCATCATGATTACTAACAGGTAATACCATATAAATATAATTGTGGTTAAATAGCAATTATGCAATAATCCAATTATGGTAGTATATAATGAGGCTAGAAAACAGAAAGGGCAGAAGATTGCAGAAAGGATACTAGATCAAATCAAAAGAATCAACAAAACAAAATTTCTTGTAAAGTCTCAGACTAATTCAAATGATGGTTATATCGTACATCTTTCAAAATCAGAATGGGGATGTACCTGTAACGATTATTCATACAAACAGAAAAAATGCAAGCACATCTACGCATTAGAGTTTAGAGGACTGATCAAACACGTAGAAATGAAACAACCAACATGGATAATTCCAGAAATAGACAAGACCAGTTGTCCGTATTGTGGTTCTGATAAATTTCGAAAGTATGGATGGAGATACAATAAGAGAAGAAAGGAGCAAAAATATGATTGTATGGAATGTCATAGAAAATATTGTGACAATGTCGGATTCAAAAACAGAAAGTACAAACCTCAAGTGATCACATATGCAATGCATCTTTATTTTTCAGGATTATCCTTTAGGGGAGTTGCAAAATCTTTGAATCTAATAGGTCTTGATATTACACACCATTCAGTATCACGATGGGTTACGTACTATACACAAATGATACAAGCACACCTCAATGCAACAATTGTTCCGCAAGTTGGAACAATTTGGAGAGCAGATGAGATTTTTCTAAAAATAAAAGGGCGTCAAAGATATTTGTTCATGTCAATGGATGACAAGACAAGATTCTGGATATCAAAAGAACTTGCAGATACAAAATTTCATCATGATGCAAGAAAGTTACTATCAAATGCAAAAGAAATCACACAGAGTACACCTTCAGTATTCATCACTGATGGTTCTCCAGTATATGACAGAGCATTTAGAAAAGAATTTCGAGTGTATGGAAATGAATTACCAATCCACATCAACACTATACGATTGGATGGAAATCACAACAACAACATGATGGAGAGATTAAACGGTGAATTTCGAGACAAAGAAAAGACAACACGAGGCGTAAAAAAGAAGGATTCAGTCGTGATTTCAGGATATCAGTTGTATCATAACTATTTTAGACCACATACTAGTCTTGGAGGTAAAACTCCTGCCGAAGTTGCAGGGATTCGAATCCTAGGGGAGGATAAATGGAAGACATTGATTCAAAACGCTCAAAGGAAAATCACGCCTAAACAGTACTCAATAACTGAGTTTTTTGGTAATGAAATCAAAATTCCAGTCAATACTGACGAAGATGGTAAAATGAATTTAGAGTCTTGTTGAAATAGATATGAAATATCTAAAAATGGTTATCATTAGTAACCATTTTCAAAATAAAATATAATGTAGGTTCAACTCATGGAGATTCACCTAAACAAAATTGCAGATATTTTTATTATCATGCTCTAGTCTTGGCCTCCAACAAATTCACGGAATACATATTCACCAGTCTGACCAGGCATGTCAGTTCTTACAACTCCGATCCAATATCTACCGTCACCAGTTGAAAGATGCACATAAGTTGCATCTACATTACCAGTTTCAATACCATCTTGGGATTGTGAAGATTTTACTGCTTTATTCCAAACTGTACTACCAACACTAGATGCGTCAGCCATACCATATGTTTCTCCGTTTGGAATATCACCAGCATCAGATTCTACAAATGCACAGTCACAATAGATGTATGTGTTAGGACCATAAAGCTCTTCTACTAAATCACCTATCTTTGAACCAGATTCTGGATGCTTAGCGTCTGCACCTACAGATAATGATGCAAAGCAATGTCCAGCAGTAATGAATCCACCATCACCACCATATGTTGCAGCAAATCCAAGTGTACATGGAAAAGACTTTCCAGTTTATTCGGTTAATTCAATCTCGACTCATACACTTTAGAAAAGTGATCACATATTTCTTGGAATAATTGTAAATCATTCTTTTCTATATATTTACAAATTAGATTAGCTACATTCAATTTAATAATGTTCAGATGAAATGGAATTTTTTGAGGTTGTAAGATTGGCAGTACTGCATCTCTAGTAATGGTTAACTCATCATTAACTACAACAATTTTAATTTGTGAATACTTTTCTGGATTCTCAATAAAGTCATTAGGAGTGATTGTAATACTCCATCCAGGTACCACTTTGGTTATTTCAGTTATCACTTCACTGTAGGATAATTTGTAGATAGACATGGAATAATCAATAATTCTAATAATATAAAAAGAAAAAAAATTCTTCAATGATTTCAGGATATCAGTTGTTTCACAACTATTTCAGGCCACATACTAGTCTTGGAGGTAAAACTCCTGCCGAAGTTGCAGGGATTCGAATCCTAGGGGAGGATAAATGGAAGACATTGATTCAAAACGCTCAAAGGAAAATCACGCCTAAACAGTACTCAATAACTGAGTTTTTTGGTAATGAAATCAAAATTCCAGTCAATACTGACGAAGATGGTAAAATGAATTTAGAGTCTTGTTGAAATAGATATGAAATATCTAAAAATGGTTATAATTAGTAACCATTTTCAAAATAAAATACAATGTAGATTCAACTCCACGGGGATTCACCCAGGACAAATGGAAGACATTGATTCAAAATTCCAGTAAGAAAATTATTCCTAAACAGTACTCCATTACAGAGTTTTTTGGAAATGAAATGAAAATTCCAGTGAATACTGATGAAGATGGCAAGATGAATTTAGATTCTTGTTGAAATAGAGATGAAATATCTAAAAATGGTTATAATTTGTAACCATTTTCAAAATAAAATACAATGTAGATTCAACTCCACGGGGATTCACCCACCTTTTTAGGGATGAAAATGGACGCAGATAGAAAATTTGAAATTATTTCACAAGCATTGTAGTGGAATAAGGAGGCCATATTGCAGTTGAATTATCAGATGCATCTAAGAAGAAATTAGTTATCAAATGCCTTCCTTTTTCCTTAGGAATCCACTCAAATTTTGGTGTAAATGATTCTCCTGATTTTACAGTAACGATTTCAGATATTTGTTCAACTAGTATTTTTTCTTCATTTTGAATTTCAAAAATTATAAGATATTGTTGATCTGTAGATTTTGGATTTGCTACATCTACAGTAATAAAAGAACTAGAATTTACTATCGCATTATTTAGAAAGTTGCCATCTAAATCAATAATTCTGACTTGTTGACTTGGAGCTCCACGAATCAAAGGTTCTGATCCACTATCAGTAACATCTTTGTTTGTCCAACCTCGTTGTATTAATTTTTCAGCAGTTTGTGGTCTTACGCAAGCTGGAGAGTTATCTGATGATTTGAAAATTAAATCTAATCCTTCTTTGCAAGTTACATCTTTAACATGGATTCCAGTAGATATTTGTTTTAATGGAGGCATGACTGATTGAAAAAATATACTATTATTTTCTAGAAAATTTAATGTGTTAATTCCTGCATGCTCAACTGATTGTGTATAAGTACATGCACTAGTATACAATCCTGATTTTTTTGGATCATCTCCAGAATATTCACCTGCAAAAATAATATATTTTTTATTAATCTTAAAATTAACACCACATGTGCCATCATTTGAATATATATTGATTTGAATTATGTCTTGTTCAATATTCTTCCATTTGTCTGTAACAAGAAAATTTGTATGGTAAATACCATCAACATGAATAATGTTTGTTGCAAGTCCTGAAAATACAACCTCAGTATTTTCAAATGCTTCTTCTATTGTTGACATAGCACATGAACAAGCAGATACTTCTTGCATTCCAATAATCCCAATCAAAACTAATGGAATTACTACCCAAACCAGATTCATAATTGAGATTTTTCATAAGAGATTCATAAAGTGTTCTACTCTTGCATGATCTTGTATGGGATTTTTGTTGAAATAGATATGAAATATCTAAAAATGGTTATCATTTGTAACCATTTTCAAAATAGAAAAAAAGTTGTCTAGACAACTACCTCATTATCTTGATTTTTCATAAGAGATTCATAGTGTTCTACTCTTGCATGATCTTGTATGGAATTCTTGTTGAAATAGTGCAATTGTCCGTGTTTTATGATCAATCATGTTGAGACATTTCTTTTATTTTCTTTGTATCTGTCGATTTCAAGTTTCACTATATATGGTTGCCATACCATAGCAATTGCATTACTCAATGATGTAACATATTTTATTTTTTCAACAAGTTCACTCAATGTAATTTCTTTTTCTACACCATTCTCATCTTTATAAGCAAAATTTTTTTCTTTGTAATACCAATTATCATGACCAATAATATTTCTAGTATTCACATCAAATAGATCATTTAAAGAATCCCAAGAATAGCCACATTTTTTACTGATTTCAATTACAATAGTACCTAACGTGGATTTTTCACGTAGTTTCATTTTTTTCAGATCTAAAAACATCATTAAGAATCTCTTAATGTGTTCAAACATACTAAGTAAGTATGAAGCTGCTTGTTGCATAAAATCATTATAAATATCAAATTCATTGATAAAATGACCTGCCCAAAATTTTTTGTAGTTATCTAATAATTCATCATCCTGAAGTATCACAAACTTTGCTTCGGATATTTTCATTATGGAATTAGTACGTTCAAAAATTTTATCAAATTCTTCATTATCTTTAAAAGCTATCAAACAATCTGCATCAAATAATTTTTTGAAAACAGTGGTTAGTTTTTGCAAAGTAATATGATCAGGTATTGCATAATTTACCATGATTTTATATTAAACAAATCTTCGATTATAAACTAATCTTCAATATTTGCTGAATCAAAACACATACAATCTCCCCATGTTTCTCGTCTAAATCATGAATCATTTGTCCACAAGTTCTTGCAGAACCAACACTATCGCCTCTTTGATGTTTGCTTCTAATTCTTGAATTGTTTCACCTTGACTTATTGCTACTGACAACTCTACACACTGTCCGATAAAACCCCCCTCCGGAGATTTTTTTACATTAACAATGTAGGAATTGTTTTCCAGAAAGATCTTCATATTTTACTCCATCATAGTTTTCTTTTATCATCATGTCATTTCAGGTATATTTTTTCAATTTTCTATGGATTTCATCTAACACTTCACGTATGGGCCTATCATCTGCTTCTGAATCATATGTAGGATAATGTCTCTGAATGAATGAATTGATAGTAGTAGAGTCAATTATCTGAATTTTATCCATATCCATGCCTCCATATCGACCATATTCATCCCCTCCATCAAGGAAAGTTTGATTCTCACAAGAACATCTCACAAAATCATGGACAGATTTACTTTCTAAAACTTCTCCGCATTCTAGACATTTGATAAATCCCATGAGGATAATTGTGATTTGAGATTAGAAAAATGAAGGGTATTATGTTATCAAGTATTTCAAAAATTTCAACTAATTCATGATTTAAACAAAAAACATGCAATGAATGTCTGTGTTTTATGATTCAGTAAAGATTGTATTGAATGTAAAATATTAAAAGTAACATATGGTAAAAAAATAAATGGTTTTAGAATCTTATAAAAAATTAGAAATTATTAAAAAAAAATTAGAAACGTATGGCAATCTTGAATTATTATCTTTACTCGCTTTAAACGAATTATTATTACAAAGTTATTCATTTCATGATGCTACTAACAGAATGAGTGAAAACCCATATGCATTATTTCTTCTTGGATTATTTTTAAAACATAATAATTTGAATGGGCCTAAACCTACCCCCGAGATTGTTAATGAAATTTATAAATTAGTGATTGATTATTTTGATACATTTCATGCAGAATTAATGTTTAAAAATGGTCAACCCAGAAATTCACTTGAATTCATTTCTAAAAACCAAAAAATGCTTGTAGATAACAATCCAAATATTTTTCAACATCAAAAAGAGAATTATGTTGAAAATGTTCTTTATTCATTAAATGATATTTTTCTTACTAGATATGGCTTTACAATAAAAGAAGCACATGAATATGGAGAAATGTTAAATGAATCTTTAAATTTTCAACCAAACAAAACTTTTGAAACTTTATCTAAGAACTATAAAGAAGCTACAAAATTAAATGAAAATGATCCTAGTTATCAAAAATTTTTGAAGGAAAATGACCTTACCTTTGAAACTTGTTTTAATAATTATACCAATACATATCTAAATGCAATAGCACCTCACTTTCTTATAATCAATAAAAATAATTTTTGTGAAATATTTGATGATATTGATCCTCAACACTTTCAAAAATATTTAGATTGTTTTAGTTGTACATTTGGTGATCAATTTGATGAATTCGTTAATTCATCATCAGTTAATATCATTTTTTATAAACCAATTATAAAAATTGATGAAAATAGATATTTTATTACGCGACCAGATGTCTTAATCCAAAGAATAGACCTCTTAGTTGAATACATACTAAGTGAAGATAGAAACAATCAATCATCCATCTGGGATGAGTTTACTAATACTAAATCAAAATTTGTTGAAGAGCAGATTTATAGTTATTTTTGTCGTATTTTTCCTAAAAAAAATGTTTATCAAAATTTACACTATTGGAATGAGGAGGGAAAAGAAGGAGAAATTGATGTTTTGATTGTTTGTGCAAATAAAATTATTTTGGTTGAAGGAAAATCGGGTTCTTTTCCACCCTATACAAAATTAGAAGGGGGACGTAAGTTAAAAGACAGATTGAAAAATCTTATTGAAAATGCATATGAACAAAATACCAAAGCTTATGATTTTATAACTTCTGGAAAGGAAATAATTTTTTGGGATAACAATAAAGAAAAGAAATTATTAACTTTAGAGTATGAACCTTTTCAAAATGAAATTTTATTTATTGATGTCACTTTGGAAAGTTTAGGATTTTTTAGTACTGATCTTAGAATATTAGATGAAATGAACATATTTGATACTAATTATCCTCTTCCTTGGATAGTTTATTTTCATGATTTAGAAACTGTCACAGATATTTTTTCTTCACCTGTTTTTTTCTTTCATTATTTATATCAAAGGTTATCTATTAATAAAAATAATAGAACAGAAGCAGCAGATGAGCTTAGTTTATTGGGTTATTATTTAATTAATGGTACATTTCTCGCAAAAAAGTTTGAATCTACAGATGAGATATTATTCATATTGCCTAAATTTATGCAGTCTATTGAAGATCATTATACTGCAAATAAGAAAAAACCAAAATTACAAATTTCAAATAAATTAAAAAAGAAAATTAAGAAAATCACCAAGGGAAATTCTATGACTTTTGTAGATGAGGGTGTAGATTTATTAGATGAGCATATTATAAATAGAAATTCTAAAGAATAATTTATCCTTCACAGTGAAAAACACTCATATTTCATTAGTCCATAAAACACGTACAATTTTTCCATGTTTTACACTGAAAATCACACATTTGAAAACATGGGATAACAGAGCACTGAATTTGTACAAAAATCAACCGAAATGAGACAAGGAGAAGATCTCAACCGACAATGACACAGAGCCAACATTTAGCATCGTATATCAAAAAATAATGTCAATTAGATTATGAGATTATGAGCAAAAAATCCATTTACGGAGCACATTTTCAACTTCTGACATAGATAACCCCTTACAGGACGTGTGGGGTTAAAAATATTAGGCGATTATACAAGGTTTTAGATCTTTGTGTACGTCTGATCAATTCCGGTGATGGGAACCGTGTTGGTCAGCGGGTTGTCTGCAGCATCTGCAATGTTGTGGCCTGATGAGACAAGATCAAGGTTGTATGTCCCGTCAACGGTTGAGGAAACTATCACGTAGTATGTGTCGCCGGAACCTGTGATGCCGATGATCGGACTGATGCCGTTATTTTCCCTTCCCGTGCTGCCAGGTGACAAAGTAAAGTCAGATTCAGTCACTCCCGTAACGTTCTCGCTAAAGGTTGCCTTGTAGATCAGGAACTGGCTGTTCGTATTTTGGGATGTCGGGCTGGACCTCTCAATTGATGCAAGTCTTGGGTTGGTGTTGTCTATAACTGCGGTACTGACGGTGTATGTCTGGTCTGCACCAGTGGTAGCCGTGTTGGTCAGCGAGTTGTTTGCAGCATCTGCAATGTTGTGGTCTGATGAGACAAGATCAAGGTTGTATGTGCCGTCCTGCGTGGCAGAGACTGTCACATAGTACACATCACCTGAACCTGAGATGTCAGTGACGGGGCTGACAGTGGTGGTGGTGCCGTAATTGATGGTAAGTGTCCAGCTGTTCAGGACTCCTGGATCGGGAGCAGTCCTGTCGTGTATCTGCAGGGTCCAGACACCTGAGATGGGGATGCTTCCAAATAACGGGGCGTACGGCTGGTCTATGTTGTCGGTGCTGCCGCCAGAATTGTCGTGTAGTGTTATTGAAGTGCCATCAGGGGCAATAATGTCTATCTTGAGATCGCCGATGTAGTTATGCGTAATGTCTACTTCAACTGAGACGGATGTGGCAGTTTCAGAATCAGGGACTGTGATGGTATCAGATACAGTTGCAAGGTCAGGTATGGTAAGGTGGGGGGATCTTGTCTGTGTGAACTGTCCAGTTGAGGTGGATGTGCTTTCTCCCCCCGCACTGTCAGAAGACAAGGTAAAGTCAGATACATCCACCCCTGTGACATCCTCGCTAAAGGTTGCCTTGTAGACTAGTGTCTGGTTGTCCGTATTCTCGGTTGCAGGAGTGTACCGCTCAATTGATGCAAGTCTTGGGTTGGTGTTGTCTATAACTGCGGTACTGACGGTGTATGTCTGGTCTGCCCCGGTGGTAGCCGTGTCGGTCAGCGGGTTGCTTGCAGCATCGACAATGTTGTGGCCTGAGGAGACAAGATCAAGGTTGTATGTTCCGTCAGTAGATGAGGAGACTGTAACGTAGTACGTGTCGCCGGAGCCTGAGATGCCGGTGACTTGGGTGGTGCCGCTGACTCTTCCCGTACTGCTAGGAGACAGGACAAAGTCGGATGCAGTTACTCCCGTGACATCCTCGCTAAAGGTTGCCTTGTAGAGTAGAGACTGGCTGTCCGTATTCTCGGTTGCAGGATTGTACCGCTCAATTGATGCAAGTCTTGGGTTGGTGTTGTCTATAACTGCGATACTGACGGTGTATGTCTGGTCTGCACCAGTGGTAGCCGTGTTGGTCAGCGAGTTGTTTGCAGCATCGACAATGTTGTGGTCTGATGAGACAAGATCAAGGTTGTATGTGCCGTCCTGTAATGCAGAGACTGTCACATAGTACACATCACCTGAACCTGAGATGTCAGTGACGGAGCTGAGAGTTGTGGCAGTATCGCCGTAATTGATGGTAAGTGTCCAGCTGTTCAGGACTCCTGGATCGGGAGCAGTCCTGTCGTGTATCTGCAGGGTCCAGACACCTGAGATGGGGATGCTTCCAAATAACGGGGCGTACGGCTGGTCTATGTTGTCGGTGCTGCCGCCAGAATTGTCGTGTAGTGTTATTGAAGTGCCATCAGGGGCAATAATGTCTATCTTGAGATCGCCGATGTAGTTATGCGTGATGTCTACTTCAACTGAGACGGATGTGGCAGTTTCAGAATCAGGGACTGTGATGGTATCAGATACAGTTGCAAGGTCAGGTATGGTAAGGTGGGGGGATCTTGTCTGTGTGAACTGTCCAGTTGAGGTGGATGTGCTTTCTCCCCCCGCACTGTCAGAAGACAAGGTAAAGTCAGATACATCCACCCCTGTGACATCCTCGCTAAAGGTTGCCTTGTAGACTAGTGTCTGGTTGTCCGTATTCTCGGTTGCAGGAGTGTACCGCTCAATTGATGCAAGTCTTGGGTTGGTGTTGTCTATAACTGCGGTACTGACAGTGTATGTCTGGTCTGCACCGGTGGTAGCCGTGTTGGTCAGCGAGTTGTTTGCAGCATCGACAATGTTGTGGCCTGAGGAGACAAGATCAAGGTTGTATGTTCCGTCAGTAGATGAGGAGACTGTAACGTAGTACGTGTCGCCGGAGCCTGAGATGCCGGTGACTTGGGTGGTGCCGCTGACTCTTCCCGTACTGCTAGGAGACAGGACAAAGTCGGATGCAGTTACTCCCGTGACATCCTCGCTAAAGGTTGCCTTGTAGAGTAGAGACTGGCTGTCCGTGTTCTGGGATGTCGGGCTGGACCGCTCAATTGATGCAAGTCTTGGGTTGGTGTTGTCTATAACTGCGGTACTGACGGTGTATGTCTGGTCTGCACCGGTGGTAGCCGTGTTGGTCAGCGAGTTGTTTGCAGCATCGACAATGTTGTGGTCTGATGAGACAAGATCAAGGTTGTATGTGCCGTCCTGTAATGCAGAGACTGTCACATAGTACACATCACCTGAACCTGAGATGTCAGTGACGGGGCTGACAGTGGTGGTGGTGCCGTAATTGATGGTAAGTGTCCAGCTGTTCAGGACTCCTGGATCGGGAGCATCCCTGTCGTGTATCTGCAGGGTCCAGACACCTGAGATGGGGATGCTTCCAAATAACGGGGCGTACGGCTGGTCTATGTTGTCGGTGCTGCCGCCAGAATTGTCGTGTAGTGTTATTGAAGTGCCATCAGGGGCAATAATGTCTATCTTGAGATCGCCGATGTAGTTATGCGTAATGTCTACTTCAACTGAGACGGAGGCGACAGTTCCAGAACTGGAGACTGTGATGGTATCAGATACAGTTGCAAGGTCAGGTATGGTAAGGTTGGGGGATCTTGTATGCGTGAACTGTCCGGTGGAGGCAGAGGTGTTCCCTCCCCAGGTGCTGTCAGGAGACAAAATAAAGTCAGATGCATCCACCCCTGTGACATTCTCGCTGAAGGTTGCCTTGTAGATCAGCGTCTGGCTGGTCGTGTTTTGGGATGCGGGATTGTACCGCTCAATTGATGCAAGTCTTGGGTTGGTGTTGTCTATAACTGCGGTACTGACGGTGTATGTCTGGTCTGCCCCGGTGGTAGCCGTGTCGGTCAGCGGGTTGCTTGCAGTATCTGCGATGCCGTGACCTGATGAGATAAGATCAAGGTTGTATGTCCCATTAGTTGATGCAAAGACTGTCACAGAGTACACATCACCTGAACCTGAGACGTCAGTAACAGGGCTGCTACCGCCGCCTGTTCCCCCGGCACTGTCAGGAGACAAAATAAAGTCAGATACATCCACCCCTGTGACATTCTCGCTGAAGGTTGCCTTGTAGACTAGTGTCTGGTTGTCCGTATTCTCGGTTGCAGGATTGTACCGCTCAATTGATGCAAGTCTTGGGTTGGTGTTGTCTATAACTGCGGTACTGACGGTGTATGTCTGGTCTGCACCAGTGGTAGCCGTGTTGGTCAGCGAGTTGTTTGCAGCATCGACAATGTTGTGGTCTGATGAGACAAGATCAAGGTTGTATGTGCCGTCCTGTAATGCAGAGACTGTCACATAGTACACATCACCTGAACCTGAGATGTCAGTGACGGAGCTGAGAGTTGTGGCAGTATCGCCGTAATTGATGGTAAGTGTCCAGCTGTTCAGGACTCCTGGATCGGGAGCAGTCCTGTCGTGTATCTGCAGGGTCCAGACACCTGAGATGGGGATGCTTCCAAATAACGGGGCGTACGGCTGGTCTATGTTGTCGGTGCTGCCGCCAGAATTGTCGTGTAGTGTTATTGAAGTGCCATCAGGGGCAATAATGTCTATCTTGAGATCGCCGATGTAGTTATGCGTGATGTCTACTTCAACTGAGACGGATGTGGCAGTTTCAGAATCAGGGACTGTGATGGTATCAGATACAGTTGCAAGGTCAGGTATGGTAAGGTGGGGGGATCTTGTCTGTGTGAACTGTCCAGTTGAGGTGGATGTGCTTTCTCCCCCCGCACTGTCAGAAGACAAGGTAAAGTCAGATACATCCACCCCTGTGACATCCTCGCTAAAGGTTGCCTTGTAGACTAGTGTCTGGTTGTCCGTATTCTCGGTTGCAGGAGTGTACCGCTCAATTGATGCAAGTCTTGGGTTGGTGTTGTCTATAACTGCGGTACTGACAGTGTATGTCTGGTCTGCACCGGTGGTAGCCGTGTTGGTCAGCGAGTTGTTTGCAGCATCGACAATGTTGTGGCCTGAGGAGACAAGATCAAGGTTGTATGTTCCGTCAGTAGATGAGGAGACTGTAACGTAGTACGTGTCGCCGGAGCCTGAGATGCCGGTGACTTGGGTGGTGCCGCTGACTCTTCCCGTACTGCTAGGAGACAGGACAAAGTCGGATGCAGTTACTCCCGTGACATCCTCGCTAAAGGTTGCCTTGTAGAGTAGAGACTGGCTGTCCGTGTTCTGGGATGTCGGGCTGGACCGCTCAATTGATGCAAGTCTTGGGTTGGTGTTGTCTATAACTGCGGTACTGACGGTGTATGTCTGGTCTGCACCGGTGGTAGCCGTGTTGGTCAGCGAGTTGTTTGCAGCATCGACAATGTTGTGGTCTGATGAGACAAGATCAAGGTTGTATGTGCCGTCCTGTAATGCAGAGACTGTCACATAGTACACATCACCTGAACCTGAGATGTCAGTGACGGGGCTGACAGTGGTGGTGGTGCCGTAATTGATGGTAAGTGTCCAGCTGTTCAGGACTCCTGGATCGGGAGCATCCCTGTCGTGTATCTGCAGGGTCCAGACACCTGAGATGGGGATGCTTCCAAATAACGGGGCGTACGGCTGGTCTATGTTGTCGGTGCTGCCGCCAGAATTGTCGTGTAGTGTTATTGAAGTGCCATCAGGGGCAATAATGTCTATCTTGAGATCGCCGATGTAGTTATGCGTAATGTCTACTTCAACTGAGACGGAGGCGACAGTTCCAGAACTGGAGACTGTGATGGTATCAGATACAGTTGCAAGGTCAGGTATGGTAAGGTTGGGGGATCTTGTATGCGTGAACTGTCCGGTGGAGGCAGAGGTGTTCCCTCCCCAGGTGCTGTCAGGAGACAAAATAAAGTCAGATGCATCCACCCCTGTGACATTCTCGCTGAAGGTTGCCTTGTAGATCAGCGTCTGGCTGGTCGTGTTTTGGGATGCGGGATTGTACCGCTCAATTGATGCAAGTCTTGGGTAGATGGTGTCTATAACTGCGGTACTGACGGTGTATGTCTGGTCTGCCCCGGTGGTAGCCGTGTCGGTCAGCGGGTTGCTTGCAGTATCTGCGATGCCGTGACCTGATGAGATAAGATCAAGGTTGTATGTCCCATTAGTTGATGCAAAGACTGTCACAGAGTACACATCACCTGAACCTGAGACGTCAGTAACAGGGCTGCTACCGCCGCCTGTTCCCCCGGCACTGTCAGGAGACAAAATAAAGTCAGATACATCCACCCCTGTGACATTCTCGCTGAAGGTTGCCTTGTAGACTAGTGTCTGGTTGTCCGTATTCTCGGTTGCAGGAGTGTATCGCTGAATTGACTCAAGTGTGGGGGCGGTGTCATCTATAACTGCGGTACTGACGGTGTATGTCTGGTCTGCACCAGTGGTAGCCGTGTTGGTCAGCGAGTTGTTTGCAGCATCGACAATGTTGTGGTCTGATGAGACAAGATCAAGGTTGTATGTCCCATTAGTTGATGCAAAGACTGTCACATAGTACACATCACCTGAACCTGAGATGTCAGTGACGGAGCTGAGAGTTGTGGCAGTATCGCCGTAATTGATGGTAAGTGTCCAGCTGTTCAGGACTCCTGGATCGGGAGCAGTCCTGTCGTGTATCTGCAGGGTCCAGACACCTGAGATGGGGATGCTTCCAAATAACGGGGCGTACGGCTGGTCTATGTTGTCGGTGCTGCCGCCAGAATTGTCGTGTAGTGTTATTGAAGTGCCATCAGGGGCAATAATGTCTATCTTGAGATCGCCGATGTAGTTATGCGTGATGTCTACTTCAACTGAGACGGAGGCGACAGTTCCAGAACTGGAGACTGTGATGGTATCAGATACAGTTGCAAGGTCAGGTATGGTAAGGTGGGGGGATCTTGTCTGTGTGAACTGTCCAGTTGAGGTGGATGTGCTTTCTCCCCCCGCACTGTCAGAAGACAAGGTAAAGTCAGATACATCCACCCCTGTGACATCCTCGCTAAAGGTTGCCTTGTAGACTAGTGTCTGGTTGTCCGTATTCTCGGTTGCAGGAGTGTACCGCTCAATTGATGCAAGTCTTGGGTTGGTGTTGTCTATAACTGCGGTACTGACAGTGTATGTCTGGTCTGCACCGGTGGTAGCCGTGTTGGTCAGCGAGTTGTTTGCAGCATCGACAATGTTGTGGCCTGAGGAGACAAGATCAAGGTTGTATGTTCCGTCAGTAGATGAGGAGACTGTAACGTAGTACGTGTCGCCGGAGCCTGAGATGCCGGTGACTTGGGTGGTGCCGCTGACTCTTCCCGTACTGCTAGGAGACAGGACAAAGTCGGATGCAGTTACTCCCGTGACATCCTCGCTAAAGGTTGCCTTGTAGAGTAGAGACTGGCTGTCCGTGTTCTGGGATGTCGGGCTGGACCGCTCAATTGATGCAAGTCTTGGGTTGGTGTTGTCTATAACTGCGGTACTGACGGTGTATGTCTGGTCTGCACCGGTGGTAGCCGTGTTGGTCAGCGAGTTGTTTGCAGCATCGACAATGTTGTGGTCTGATGAGACAAGATCAAGGTTGTATGTGCCGTCCTGCGTGGCAGAGACTGTCACATAGTACACATCACCTGAACCTGAGATGTCAGTGACGGGGCTGACAGTGGTGGTGGTGCCGTAATTGATGGTAAGTGTCCAGCTGTTCAGGACTCCTGGATCGGGAGCATCCCTGTCGTGTATCTGCAGGGTCCAGACACCTGAGATGGGGATGCTTCCAAATAACGGGGCGTACGGCTGGTCTATGTTGTCGGTGCTGCCGCCAGAATTGTCGTGTAGTGTTATTGAAGTGCCATCAGGGGCAATAATGTCTATCTTGAGATCGCCGATGTAGTTATGCGTAATGTCTACTTCAACTGAGACGGAGGCGACAGTTCCAGAACTGGAGACTGTGATGGTATCAGATACAGTTGCAAGGTCAGGTATGGTAAGGTTGGGGGATCTTGTATGCGTGAACTGTCCGGTGGAGGCAGAGGTGTTCCCTCCCCAGGTGCTGTCAGGAGACAAAATAAAGTCAGATGCATCCACCCCTGTGACATTCTCGCTGAAGGTTGCCTTGTAGATCAGCGTCTGGCTGGTCGTGTTTTGGGATGCGGGATTGTACCGCTCAATTGATGCAAGTCTTGGGTAGATGGTGTCTATAACTGCGGTACTGACGGTGTATGTCTGGTCTGCCCCGGTGGTAGCCGTGTCGGTCAGCGGGTTGCTTGCAGTATCTGCGATGCCGTGACCTGATGAGATAAGATCAAGGTTGTATGTCCCATTAGTTGATGCAAAGACTGTCACAGAGTACACATCACCTGAACCTGAGACGTCAGTAACAGGGCTGCTACCGCCGCCTGTTCCCCCGGCACTGTCAGGAGACAAAATAAAGTCAGATACATCCACCCCTGTGACATTCTCGCTGAAGGTTGCCTTGTAGACTAGTGTCTGGTTGTCCGTATTCTCGGTTGCAGGAGTGTATCGCTGAATTGACTCAAGTGTGGGGGCGGTGTCATCTATAACTGCGGTACTGACGGTGTATGTCTGGTCTGCACCAGTGGTAGCCGTGTTGGTCAGCGAGTTGTTTGCAGCATCGACAATGTTGTGGTCTGATGAGACAAGATCAAGGTTGTATGTCCCATTAGTTGATGCAAAGACTGTCACATAGTACACATCACCTGAACCTGAGATGTCAGTGACGGAGCTGAGAGTTGTGGCAGTATCGCCGTAATTGATGGTAAGTGTCCAGCTGTTCAGGACTCCTGGATCGGGAGCAGTCCTGTCGTGTATCTGCAGGGTCCAGACACCTGAGATGGGGATGCTTCCAAATAACGGGGCGTACGGCTGGTCTATGTTGTCGGTGCTGCCGCCAGAATTGTCGTGTAGTGTTATTGAAGTGCCATCAGGGGCAATAATGTCTATCTTGAGATCGCCGATGTAGTTATGCGTGATGTCTACTTCAACTGAGACGGAGGCGACAGTTCCAGAACTGGAGACTGTGATGGTATCAGATACAGTTGCAAGGTCAGGTATGGTAAGGTGGGGGGATCTTGTCTGTGTGAACTGTCCAGTTGAGGTGGATGTGCTTTCTCCCCCCGCACTGTCAGAAGACAAGGTAAAGTCAGATACATCCACCCCTGTGACATCCTCGCTAAAGGTTGCCTTGTAGACTAGTGTCTGGTTGTCCGTATTCTCGGTTGCAGGAGTGTACCGCTCAATTGATGCAAGTCTTGGGTTGGTGTTGTCTATAACTGCGGTACTGACAGTGTATGTCTGGTCTGCACCGGTGGTAGCCGTGTTGGTCAGCGAGTTGTTTGCAGCATCGACAATGTTGTGGCCTGAGGAGACAAGATCAAGGTTGTATGTTCCGTCAGTAGATGAGGAGACTGTAACGTAGTACGTGTCGCCGGAGCCTGAGATGCCGGTGACTTGGGTGGTGCCGCTGACTCTTCCCGTACTGCTAGGAGACAGGACAAAGTCGGATGCAGTTACTCCCGTGACATCCTCGCTAAAGGTTGCCTTGTAGAGTAGAGACTGGCTGTCCGTGTTCTGGGATGTCGGGCTGGACCGCTCAATTGATGCAAGTCTTGGGTTGGTGTTGTCTATAACTGCGGTACTGACGGTGTATGTCTGGTCTGCACCGGTGGTAGCCGTGTTGGTCAGCGAGTTGTTTGCAGCATCGACAATGTTGTGGTCTGATGAGACAAGATCAAGGTTGTATGTGCCGTCCTGCGTGGCAGAGACTGTCACATAGTACACATCACCTGAACCTGAGATGTCAGTGACGGGGCTGACAGTGGTGGTGGTGCCGTAATTGATGGTAAGTGTCCAGCTGTTCAGGACTCCTGGATCGGGAGCATCCCTGTCGTGTATCTGCAGGGTCCAGACACCTGAGATGGGGATGCTTCCAAATAACGGGGCGTACGGCTGGTCTATGTTGTCGGTGCTGCCGCCAGAATTGTCGTGTAGTGTTATTGAAGTGCCATCAGGGGCAATAATGTCTATCTTGAGATCGCCGATGTAGTTATGCGTAATGTCTACTTCAACTGAGACGGAGGCGACAGTTCCAGAACTGGAGACTGTGATGGTATCAGATACAGTTGCAAGGTCAGGTATGGTAAGGTTGGGGGATCTTGTATGCGTGAACTGTCCGGTGGAGGCAGAGGTGTTCCCTCCCCAGGTGCTGTCAGGAGACAAAATAAAGTCAGATGCATCCACCCCTGTGACATTCTCGCTGAAGGTTGCCTTGTAGATCAGCGTCTGGCTGGTCGTGTTTTGGGATGCGGGATTGTACCGCTCAATTGATGCAAGTCTTGGGTAGATGGTGTCTATAACTGCGGTACTGACGGTGTATGTCTGGTCTGCCCCGGTGGTAGCCGTGTCGGTCAGCGGGTTGCTTGCAGTATCTGCGATGCCGTGACCTGATGAGATAAGATCAAGGTTGTATGTCCCATTAGTTGATGCAAAGACTGTCACAGAGTACACATCACCTGAACCTGAGACGTCAGTAACAGGGCTGCTACCGCCGCCTGTTCCCCCGGCACTGTCAGGAGACAAAATAAAGTCAGATACATCCACCCCTGTGACATTCTCGCTGAAGGTTGCCTTGTAGACTAGTGTCTGGTTGTCCGTATTCTCGGTTGCAGGAGTGTATCGCTGAATTGACTCAAGTGTGGGGGCGGTGTCATCTATAACTGCGGTACTGACGGTGTATGTCTGGTCTGCACCAGTGGTAGCCGTGTTGGTCAGCGAGTTGTTTGCAGCATCGACAATGTTGTGGTCTGATGAGACAAGATCAAGGTTGTATGTCCCATTAGTTGATGCAAAGACTGTCACATAGTACACATCACCTGAACCTGAGATGTCAGTGACGGAGCTGAGAGTTGTGGCAGTATCGCCGTAATTGATGGTAAGTGTCCAGCTGTTCAGGACTCCTGGATCGGGAGCAGTCCTGTCGTGTATCTGCAGGGTCCAGACACCTGAGATGGGGATGCTTCCAAATAACGGGGCGTACGGCTGGTCTATGTTGTCGGTGCTGCCGCCAGAATTGTCGTGTAGTGTTATTGAAGTGCCATCAGGGGCAATAATGTCTATCTTGAGATCGCCGATGTAGTTATGCGTGATGTCTACTTCAACTGAGACGGAGGCGACAGTTCCAGAACTGGAGACTGTGATGGTATCAGATACAGTTGCAAGGTCAGGTATGGTAAGGTGGGGGGATCTTGTCTGTGTGAACTGTCCAGTTGAGGTGGATGTGCTTTCTCCCCCCGCACTGTCAGAAGACAAGGTAAAGTCAGATACATCCACCCCTGTGACATCCTCGCTAAAGGTTGCCTTGTAGACTAGTGTCTGGTTGTCCGTATTCTCGGTTGCAGGAGTGTACCGCTCAATTGATGCAAGTCTTGGGTTGGTGTTGTCTATAACTGCGGTACTGACGGTGTATGTCTGGTCTGCACCGGTGGTAGCCGTGTTGGTCAGCGAGTTGTTTGCAGCATCGACAATGTTGTGGCCTGATGAGACAAGATCAAGGTTGTATGTTCCGTCAGTAGATGAGGAGACTGTAACGTAGTACGTGTCGCCGGAGCCTGAGATGCCGGTGACTTGGGTGGTGCCGCTGACTCTTCCCGTACTGCTAGGAGACAGGACAAAGTCGGATGCAGTTACTCCCGTGACATCCTCGCTAAAGGTTGCCTTGTAGAGTAGAGACTGGCTGTCCGTGTTCTGGGATGTCGGGCTGGACCGCTCAATTGATGCAAGTCTTGGGTTGGTGTTGTCTATAACTGCGGTACTGACGGTGTATGTCTGGTCTGCACCGGTGGTAGCCGTGTTGGTCAGCGAGTTGTTTGCAGCATCGACAATGTTGTGGTCTGATGAGACAAGATCAAGGTTGTATGTGCCGTCCTGCGTGGCAGAGACTGTCACATAGTACACATCACCTGAACCTGAGATGTCAGTGACGGGGCTGACAGTGGTGGTGGTGCCGTAATTGATGGTAAGTGTCCAGCTGTTCAGGACTCCTGGATCGGGAGCATCCCTGTCGTGTATCTGCAGGGTCCAGACACCTGAGATGGGGATGCTTCCAAATAACGGGGCGTACGGCTGGTCTATGTTGTCGGTGCTGCCGCCAGAATTGTCGTGTAGTGTTATTGAAGTGCCATCAGGGGCAATAATGTCTATCTTGAGATCGCCGATGTAGTTATGCGTAATGTCTACTTCAACTGAGACGGAGGCGACAGTTCCAGAACTGGAGACTGTGATGGTATCAGATACAGTTGCAAGGTCAGGTATGGTAAGGTGGGGGGATCTTGTCTGTGTGAACTGTCCGGTGGAGGCAGAGGTGTTCCCTCCCCCGGCACTGTCAGGAGACAAAATAAAGTCAGATACATCCACCCCTGTGACATTCTCGCTGAAGGTTGCCTTGTAGACTAGTGTCTGGTTGTCCGTATTCTCGGTTGCAGGAGTGTATCGCTGAATTGACTCAAGTGTGGGGGCGGTGTCATCTATAACTGCGGTACTGACGGTGTATGTCTGGTCTGCACCGGTGGTAGCCGTGTTGGTCAGCGAGTTGTTTGCAGCATCGACAATGTCGTGGCCTGAGGAGACAAGATCAAGGTTGTATGTTCCGTCAGTAGATGAGGAGACTGTAACGTAGTACGTGTCGCCGGAGCCTGAGATGCCGGTGACGGGGCTGACAGTGGTGGTGGTGCCGTAGTTGATGGTAAGTGTCCAGCTGTTCAGGACTCCTGGATCGGGAGCATCCCTGTCGTGTATCTGCAGGGTCCAGACACCTGAGATGGGGATGCTTCCAAATAACGGGGCGTACGGCTGGTCTATGTTGTCGGTGCTGCCGCCAGAATTGTCGTGTAGTGTTATTGAAGTGCCATCAGGGGCAATAATGTCTATCTTGAGATCGCCGATGTAGTTATGCGTAATGTCTACTTCAACTGAGACGGATGTGGCAGTTTCAGAATCAGGGACTGTGATGGTATCAGATACAGTTGCAAGGTCAGGTATGGTAAGGTGGGGGGATCTTGTCTGTGTGAACTGTCCAGTTAAGGTGGATGTGCTTTCTCCCCTCGCACTGTCAGAAGACAAGGTAAAGTCAGATACATCCACCCCTGTGACATCCTCGCTGAAGGTTGCCTTGTAGATCAGCGTCTGGCTGGTCGTGTTTTGGGATGCGGGATTGTACCGCTCAATTGATGCAAGTCTTGGGTTGGTGTTGTCTATAACTGCGGTACTGACGGTGTATGTCTGGTCTGCCCCGGTGGTAGCCGTGTCGGTCAGCGGGTTGCTTGCAGTATCTGCGATGCCGTGACCTGATGAGATAAGATCAAGGTTGTATGTCCCATTAGTTGATGCAAAGACTGTCACAGAGTACACATCACCTGAACCTGAGACGTCAGTAACAGGGCTGCTACCGCCGCCTGTTCCCCCGGCACTGTCAGGAGACAAAATAAAGTCAGATACATCCACCCCTGTGACATTCTCGCTGAAGGTTGCCTTGTAGACTAGTGTCTGGTTGTCCGTATTCTCGGTTGCAGGATTGTACCGCTCAATTGATGCAAGTCTTGGGTTGGTGTTGTCTATAACTGCGGTACTGACGGTGTATGTTTCGTCTGCACCGGTGGTAGCCGTGTTGGTCAGCGAGTTGTTTGCAGCATCGACAATGTTGTGGTCTGATGAGACAAGATCAAGGTTGTATGTGCCGTCCTGTAATGCAGAGACTGTCACATAGTACACATCACCTGAACCTGAGATGTCAGTGACGGAGCTGAGAGTTGTGGCAGTATCGCCGTAATTGATGGTAAGTGTCCAGCTGTTCAGGACTCCTGGATCGGGAGCATCCCTGTCGTGTATCTGCAGGGTCCAGACACCTGAGATGGGGATGCTTCCAAATAACGGGGCGTACGGCTGGTCTATGTTGTCGGTGCTGCCGCCAGAATTGTCGTGTAGTGTTATTGAAGTGCCATCAGGGGCAATAATGTCTATCTTGAGATCGCCGATGTAGTTATGCGTAATGTCTACTTCAACTGAGACGGATGTGGCAGTTCCAGAATCAGGGACTGTGATGGTATCAGATACAGTTGCAAGGTCAGGTATGGTAAGGTGGGGGGATCTTGTCTGTGTGAACTGTCCAGTTGAGGTGGATGTGCTTTCTCCCCCCGCACTGTCAGAAGACAAGGTAAAGTCAGATACAGTTACTCCCGTGACATCCTCGCTAAAGGTTGCCTTGTAGACTAGTGTCTGGTTGTCCGTATTCTCGGTTGCAGGAGTGTACCGCTCAATTGATGCAAGTCTTGGGTTGGTGTTGTCTATAACTGCGGTACTGACGGTGTATGTTTCGTCTGCCCCGGTGGTAGCCGTGTTGGTCAGCGAGTTGTTTGCAGCATCGACAATGTTGTGGTCTGATGAGACAAGATCAAGGTTGTATGTTCCGTCAGTAGATGAGGAGACTGTAACGTAGTACGTGTCGCTGGAGCCTGAGATGCCGGTGACTTGGGTGGTGCCGCTGACTCTTCCCGTACTGCTAGGAGACAGGACAAAGTCGGATGCAGTTACTCCCGTGACATCCTCGCTAAAGGTTGCCTTGTAGAGTAGAGACTGGCTGTCCGTGTTCTGGGATGTCGGGCTGGACCTCTCAATTGATGCAAGTCTTGGGTTGGTGTTGTC
Organism: Candidatus Nitrosopumilus sp.; assembly: GCA_963667665.2. Classification (GTDB taxonomy): domain Archaea; phylum Thermoproteota; class Nitrososphaeria; order Nitrososphaerales; family Nitrosopumilaceae; genus Nitrosopumilus. The sequence continues at coordinate 254,079 of OY763927.2, read as the reverse complement.
TATAACTGCGGTACTGACGGTGTATGTTTCGTGTGCCGTGTTGGTCCGGTGGTAGCCGTGTTGGTCAGCGAGTTGTTTGCAGCATCGACAATGTGCTGGACCTATGGGAATTGATGCGTAACGGGGCGTACGGCTGTCGTCTGAGATGCCGGTGTTGTGGTGCTGACTCTTCCCGTACTGCTAGAGACAGGACAAAGTCGTGATAGTGTTACTTGACATGCCTATCAGGTTGCCTTGTAGATAGATGTCTATTCTTGGATGCCGGGCTGTACCTCTCAATTGATGCAAGTAATGTTGTCTATAACTGCGGTACTGACGGTGTATGTGGTCTGTTGGTAGCCGTGTTGGTCAGCGAGTTGTTTGCAGCATCGAATGTTGTGGTCAGATGAGACAAGATCAAGGTTGTATGTTCCGTCAGTAGATGAGGAGACTGTAACGTAGTACGTGTCGCTGAACCTGAGATGCCGGTGACTTGGGTGGTGCCGCTGACTCTTCCCGTACTGCTAGGAGACAGGACAAAGTCAGATGCAGTTACTCCCGTGACATCCTCGCTAAAGGTTGCCTTGTAGAGTAGAGACTGGCTGTCCGTGTTCTGGGATGTCGGGCTGGACCTCTCAATTGATGCAAGTCTTGGGTTGGTGTTGTCTATAACTGCGGTACTGACGGTGTATGTTTCGTCTGCACCGGTGGTAGCCGTGTTGGTCAGCGAGTTGTTTGCAGCATCGACAATGTTGTGGTCTGATGAGACAAGATCAAGGTTGTATGTTCCGTCAGTAGATGAGGAGACTGTAACGTAGTACGTGTCGCTGGAGCCTGAGATGCCGGTGACTTGGGTGGTGCCGCTGACTCTTCCCGTACTGCTAGGAGACAGGACAAAGTCGGATGCAGTTACTCCCGTGACATCCTCGCTAAAGGTTGCCTTGTAGAGTAGAGACTGGCTGTCCGTGTTCTGGGATGTCGGGCTGGACCTCTCAATTGATGCAAGTCTTGGGTTGGTGTTGTCTATAACTGCGGTACTGACGGTGTATGTTTCGTCTGCCCCGGTGGTAGCCGTGTTGGTCAGCGAGTTGTTTGCAGCATCGACAATGTTGTGGTCTGATGAGACAAGATCAAGGTTGTATGTTCCGTCAGTAGATGAGGAGACTGTAACGTAGTACGTGTCGCTGGAGCCTGAGATGCCGGTGACTTGGGTGGTGCCGCTGACTCTTCCCGTACTGCTAGGAGACAGGACAAAGTCGGATGCAGTTACTCCCGTGACATCCTCGCTAAAGGTTGCCTTGTAGAGTAGAGACTGGCTGTCCGTGTTCTGGGATGTCGGGCTGGACCTCTCAATTGATGCAAGTCTTGGGTTGGTGTTGTCTATAACTGCGGTACTGACGGTGTATGTTTCGTCTGCCCCGGTGGTAGCCGTGTTGGTCAGCGAGTTGTTTGCAGCATCTGCAATGTCGTGGCCTGATGAGACAAGATCAAGGTTGTATGTTCCGTCAGTAGATGAGGAGACTGTAACGTAGTACGTGTCGCTGGAGCCTGAGATGCCGGTGACTTGGGTGGTGCCGCTGACTCTTCCCGTACTGCTAGGAGACAGGACAAAGTCGGATGCAGTTACTCCCGTCACGTCCTCGCTGAAGATCACTTTATATATCAATGTCTGGCTGTTGGTGTTTTCTACTGCCGGGTCATATCTCTTGATTGACGTAACAGTTGGGGCAGTGTCTGAAATCGTGGTGTCTGTGTCAGATATTGTTATACCATATACACGGTGGTTGCCGGTGCCAAAGTCGCCAGTCGAGGTGATGCTGACTGAATACCAGATCTTGTTAGAATAGTCGGCAGTCGGGTTTAGATTCAAGGTACTGCCAGTGATCACAAAGAAGTCAGAGTCACCGCCCGCGCCGAGGCCGTACGTAGGGTTTTGATCGTCAAGCGCCTGGTTTTGCGCAGATATGGTTCCAACTACGTTGGAGGTATCATCGGCACGTATGGAGGTGTTGTTCAGTACGACGTACCAGTAACCCAGATTCTGCCTGAAGAACGAAGCGTTAGAGAACATACTGTTCATGTTGGTGACAGACGAGACGTCCCAGCCTGAGAGGTCGCTGTTAAAGGAGGAGGCGGTGGAGAACATATGGCTCATGTTGGTGACAGACGAGACGTCCCAGCCTGAGAGGTCGCTGTTAAAGGAAAAGGCGGTGGAGAACATGTTGGACATGTCGGTGACAGACGAGACGTCCCAGTCGGAGAGGTCACCGTTGAAGACGACGGCGGTGGAGAACATGTTGGACATGTCGGTGACAGACGAGACGTCCCAGTCAGAGAGGTCGCCGTTGAAGACGACGGCACTGGAGAACATGTAGGCCATGTCGGTGACAGACGAGACATCCCAGTCGGAGAGGTCGCCGTTGAAGGCAATGTTACTGATGAACATGGAACCCATGTCGGTGACTCCCGACAGGTTCGGCACGTCAGTTGCGTGGTACACCATGTTCTTCGCCCCGTAAAACGCACGATCCATAGAGGTCCATTCCGTACTGCCCCACTGCTCAATCGATATGAGCTGGCGCGCGTTTGGAGTATCGCCGAAAAGCCGGATGCGCTCAAGGCCCTCACCCAGTACGGTGACGGTGTAGGTTCCGGTAGCATTGTACGAGTGGGACTGGGAGCCGCTGACATCCGGGCTGTGGGAACCATCACCCCACAGGATGGAGTACGCGCCCTCCAGTGGAAGGGTTATGTCCCTGTCAGAGTCGCTGGTAGTCCAGGTGGTGATAAAGGCGGTGCGCGTCTCCTTTACGGTAACATTCAGCGTGTCTGTGGCAGGCTGCGTGCCGTCATGTGCGGTAAGGACAAAAGTAAAGGTGGTGTCGCCTGTGACAGAGGGCGCCGTAAAGGTGGTGGAGGATGCAGAAGCGTTGGCAAACGTGATGCGAGGGGCGACAGGGCCGGTCTGCGACCATGTGTACGTTATGGAATTATCTTCGGGATCCGTGGCAGAGCCTGAGAGCATGACAGTATCACCCTCCCCGACGGTCTGATCGCCTCCGGCCTGTACCACCGGCGGGTTGTTGATAATGTCGTGCACTGTTATCTCCAGCATCCTCCAGTTGTTGCCGTTCTCAAATACGTCGCTGCCAGATGCCCTCACGTTGGCCGTGTAGGAACCCACATCCGGGGCGCTCCTGAACGCAAGGGTGGATCCTCGCATCTCAAACAGGTCCGAATTGCCGCCGGATCCCATCCCGTAGATCGGATTTTGGTCCCTCAGATACAGGTTCTGCGCAGATATGATTGTGACATCAAGCGAGCTGGCACCTGAATCAAAGTCGGTGCTGGCAGGCACGATGTACCATGTCCCCAGATTCTGGTTGAAGCGGGAGACGCCAGCGAACATGTCGCTCATGCTGACGACAGACGAGACGTTCCAGGAGCCCAGTGGCCTGTTAAAGGAGGAGGCACCGTTGAACATCTCGTTCATGAAGGTGACAGACGAGACGTTCCATCTGTTGAGGGGCTGGTTGAAGGAGGTGGCGCCTTCGAACATGCCGGTCATGCCGGTGACAGACGAGACGTTCCAGGAGTCTAGGGGCTGATCAAAGGAGGAGGCACCGTTGAACATGAAGACCATGTTGGTGACAGACGAGACGTTCCAGTCAGAGAGGTCGCCGTCAAATGAGGAGGCATCGTTGAACATGTAACCCATGCTGGTAACGCCCGACAGATTCGGCGCGTCAGTTGCGCGGTACACCATATTGGTCGCCCCGTCAAACGCAGCATCCATGGTAATCCATTTCGTGCCGCCCCACTGCTCAATCGATATGAGCTGGCGCGCGTTTGCAGTATCGCCGAAAAGCCGGATGCGCTCAAGGCCCTCACCCAGTACGGTGACGGTGTAGATTCCGGCGGCATCGTACGAGTGAAACTGGGAGTCGTTGACATTCGGGCTGTGGGATCCATCACCCCACAGGATAGAGTACGTGCCCATCATTGGAAGGGTTATGTTCCTGTCAGAGTCGCTGACAGCCCAGGTGGTGATAAAGGCGGCGCCCGTCTCCTTTACGGTGACATTCAGCGTGTCTGTGACAGGCTGTGTGCCGTCATGTGCGGTAAGGACAAAAGTAAAGGTGGTGTCGCCTGTGACAGAGGGCGCCGTAAAGGTGGTGGAAGATGCAGAAGCATCAGCAAACGTGATGCGAGGGGTAACAGGGTCGGTCTGCGACCATATGTATGTCATGGGATCGCCGTCGGTATCTGTGGCAGAGCCTGAGAGCATGACAGTATTGCCCTCCCCGACGGTCAGGTCGCCTCCTGCCTGCACCACCGGGGGCGTATTGCCTGAAACCTGCGCAAAGGCGTATCGGGGTAGCGGCACGGATGCAGTCGGATCCGGAATCGGCCAGGTGTCGCTGACCTGCAGGTAGGACTGCAAGCTCGGCGCAGACACCTGCCAGGGTCCGCCGTCGTGCAGTACTGCCCCGTCACCACCTGTTACCACAAGCGTCATGACCAGCATGACTGCCAGCGTTGCTGCCGGCAGGACCGTCATCTTCCTCGGAGGATAATGTCGGAGGTACAGAACAATTTGTGCGCAAAATATTGAAAAATATATGCGTAAAAGTCATCAATCTTCACAATTGCAATTTTCGTTATTAAATATATGTATGTATTGCTTAACCTCCTCGCGTAGAATTTGCATGTCAGATTAGCCATGCTTTTTACGCATAAATGCAGTCTAAAATGATCGCAGCCTAATTTTATAGATGCTTTTGTCAATTCTCAGACGCAAACCTGATCATACACGTTGCAATTGTGTTGTATTGAAATCATGTCGCCATAACGTAATCAAGCGTGTGCTGACAGACTACTTTAGACTGCACAAATCAGAGGAGACTATGAAACCAAAACTGACAGACAGATCCACACGATACGCCATCTGACAGTTGGAGCAAGGCAAGGACGCCAGAACGGTGGCAAAGGAGATTGGAGTTACCTAGGCACGTCTGGCGGTTGTGGATGGAGTGCAGGGATGACGGCAAGAGCCACTTGCAGGAAGCCAGGACTGCCAGTCAATCTTGTCACCTGAAGAAGTAAAAGCGATGCTGGATGTACACGCTTTGGGTTGCATGTGTGCTACAGATCGCAAAGAACTCGGGCCCATACATGTCATCGGCGCATATACCAGATAATAAAGTCCAACTGACTGATCGTCTCATTCCCTGCAAAATCAAGGAAATGTAAGTAGGTGCAGTATGCGTGCAGGTACTCCAATGCGATGTGGCATGTGGACTGGCACCTGATAAAGGATTCACACCTGAAAAGGCTCAACCTGATAGTGTTTTTGGATGATGTATCCAGGTGCGTTACAGGGGCCAGCGTGTTCCAGAACGCAACGTCTGAGAATGCCGCATCGATGCTGCGTCAGGCCATATCCCAGTACACCATGCACCTGTCCCGATGCTCTGACAACGGCAGTGCTTTGCAGGAGGAAAGCTTGGATGTCCGAAAAGACGACGGATGCTCACCGCGTTTGAAGAGAAACGTTGCCAACAACATCGTGCCGATAACTGCCAAGACATACCGCCCCCAGACCAATGGAAATCTCAAGCGGTTCTTTGGAACGCTTGAAAGTGAGTTTGTGCACTTTGATAGTGTAGAGGAATTCATGGAGTTTTACAACGAGCAAAGGACGCACTTTTCACTGGACATCAGGAATGGTCAAACCCCGTTGATGGCACCTCATAGCAAAAAAGATGCCAGAAGGGATCAGAAAGAGCAACCGTATGGATGGAAGAGGATGTCAATGACTAGCGGAATTAATTTCTATATAATACATTCAAGGACAGAGACGATCAAAGATATTTAGAATTGGCTAACGCGATATGCGAATATGGCAAATTACGTAACCGCCGCATGATCATAGCAACAGATAATGCGGACGCGCATGGCGATCTAGACGAAAATATGACAGGCAGAAGAAACATAACTCTGACAGGCGACATCCCAAGATTGGAAGAAGCAATCAAGTGTTAGGCAAGACACGCCCATGATACATACACATGTTTCTTTGGTGGGACGATGTTGGAGAAAGCAACAAGTGTTAGGCAAGACACACTGTGACCACGAAAAGTGCTTGGTCGCCTCTACCGTTGGGTTCGGTTCTTCTAGCAAACTCGCGTGATCTGCACGTTCTCCAGAATCCAGACAAGATTTGATCACTATGTGCGATTAATTTTACATGTGTCACCAAAGTACATTGCCTGCAAATACTAGGTATGAAAAGAAACAACGGCAAGAAAGGTTCAGGGAGGAAGAAGAACGCGTCTTCCTTGAAATCGATCGAGTGCAAAGCGACCCGGATATTATCTGCAGGGGATCAGATCAAGGGCCTCGGTAGTGGGCGGTGGGGTGTACGCTCGAAACCTGAGGGGCAAGAATATGTGGTATCGCTGAGCGAGAATGGTTGCACCTGCAAGTGTTCCTACCATGTAAATCGGAATGGGCAAGGTGCAAGCACATCGTGGCAGTGGAGATGCTCTTGGTGTCCCAGGTAAACGTCCCGGATGCAGGCGAGCCGATGACATTAGACAAGCCAGATGTCAAGTGCCCTAACTGCAAGTCAGTCAAATTCTGCAAGAACGGAAATAGATACCACAAGCACCGGGATCCTACCCAGACATTCAAGTGCCGGAAATGCAATCGTCGGTTTACTGGCAAGCCTGGTTTTGAGCACAGGAGGCACGACCCGTCCATGATAATCTTCGGTTTGATGGCATTTGGCTTTGGCATCTCCCCGAACAACATCTCGCTGATGTTTGCAAATTGTGGTAACCGGGTCCACCCGGCTACAGTTGCGCGCTGGGCCACGCACTACGCGGGTCTGGTGGAGCGATACGCAACCACATTGCGTCCGTCGGCAGGCTACAGGTGGAGTGCCGATGAAAAGTACAAGAGGGTGTCAGGTAAAGAGTGCTGGCTGTTTTCAGTCATAGACACGGCCACCCGATTCGTACTGTCATGGAGACATCCACTGGCAAGATGAATTACGACGCGACTGGACTGCTGGACAAGGCTCGTCTGGCCACAGGGTTCAGGCCCAGTGTGTTTGTGACTGACGGACTACGTCCTTTCCGCAAAGCGTTCAAAAAGATCTTTTGGTCATGCCGGGGTCCGCGTCCAGTGCACGTGGCAGACTGTCACTGGACAAAAAAATATTGCAGCAACAACGGCCACGAGCGATTCAATGGCGAACTCGGAGATGTTCTCAAGGGTGTGCGCGGCATCAAGAAACGCGAATCGCCTCTTTTCAAGCTGCTCATTGTACACCACAACTTTATCAAGCCGCACTTTGGATTGGGCGGGATGACTTCTGCCAAAGCAGCTGGGATCATGATCAACGGCACTCCGTGGCGCACCTTGATTGCCTGCGCGGCCGTGCACGATGCACTAGCCGCGGCGTGATGTAGGACCGTCGACCCGTCAGGGATGGATGTCAGAAGTTGAAAATGTGCCCCTATCGCACACATTGCAGATAATAATTCAATTCTTTGTTTACTGATGTTATGATCTTTTTGACCAATACAATGAGCAGTGCCAAGAATACATTAGCTGTAATATTTATTTTGACACGTCGTCTCCGCTTGGTCTCCATCATATTGTTTATTTTTCGCACTGCCGTATACCACAGGTTGCACACGGTCATAGATAGAAAGAACATAAAGACTCTGATCGAATGATTTCGGCTGCCGGTGCGGGCGCGGTTCTGTTCAACTGATTTGAAGTTGTTCTCTATACGCCATCGCTTTTTGTACTCCTCTGGAATATCTTTGATGGTTCGTTTTATGTACTGGCGTTCCAAATTTGTGGCATACGTCAGATATTTCCATTTTCTCCCATCCTTTGTTTCCTTGAGACGCTTCTTTATTACCAAACTCAACCCGAACACTGGACTTATTTCTGTTGCGCCTGGGATCATTTTGCAGACCCAGAGCCACGGCAGTTAGTCAAATATTTAAAACGAGAAAGTATTACTTTGTAGTATGGTTATGAGGAGGTGATGGGGATTAACAACACACAGACTTTACGCAGCAAAAGACTACCAACGACATTCTGAAATACGACAAATATCTGTTTTTCTTTACGTCCGATGTCATGGAGATGAAAATGCGCATTCGACACTATGCCTAACTTCAATGAAACAATACAAAACGCATTAGATACAATCAACGATACTGACAATTTCTTCACACCATCATTAGATCCATGACATCTTCTTTTTTTTTGCATTTTTTCATATTGAGGCATCATCTGCATGTTGGCATACAATTTAACACTAGAAACCAAACCTGATATCTAGTGTACTGTTGTATATAATCCCCTATTTTCGCCAGAAAAAATATTAATGCAAAAGAGCTTAAGACCAAAAACGAGTAGTTACATGGTGACAGCTCATTTGCGATGCCACCGATATTACATACCAGATTCATAAAAGAAAGAATTGTTTAATATCATTGACAACACTTAATCTTCGATTAAAGCGATCATGTGAAATTTTCAATTGATTTCTAGAATTTTTGTAAATATTTCAAAAATATCAAAAACCCAAGATTTCAGAAATAAAATTAACACCAAAAAACAATGAAACAGATTACAAAATTCCAAATGCTTGAAAAATTGAAATTATGAACGTAATAGGAACAATTAGATTTATTTAGCATATAGTAAGTGATAGATCAATTATGGTAAGTATAAACAAAGCCGCAATTGTATTAACAATGGCAATTGTAGCAATAGCGTTAGGATTTATAGCCACAGGAGGCTCAATCCAAGATGCAGGTCCTACAGTCTCTACTCCAATGGTTTCACCTGAAACTTCAGAGCCAAAAACATCAGAAGGCTTTGGTGCAGATTTGGCTGCAGAAATTAGGGAGAAAGCAGGAAACCCAATAAAATCAGGTTGGGAGAGAGCCACATCTATGTTAGACCCAGGTGTTGGACATGAGACTCACCAAATAGCAATTCTATTGGCACCAAGTGACAAAGTATATTCAGGTACACTCAATTATGATGCATCTGAAAAGATTCAACTCGTCACACTACATGGTCCATTAGCAGATGGTGTAGACAAAGGACAAGCAATTTGGACTCCAGACGGTGAAACAAAGTTTGCATTAACATTTGTTGATCCAAATAACGCAAAAGGCAAATGGGAATTTGCCGGAAATGCTTTAGCAGTACACACAATGAATACCGAACCATTCACAGTTGATTACAAAATAGACTATACAGAAAAAAGAATGTCTGATACTGTAATGACGGGTACAACCATGTCAATGCCAGATCCAGGTATGGGTCATGAATCACATCATATTGCAATACTACTTGCACCATCAAGTGATGTATATTCAGGAATTCTCTCATACTCTGCTTCTGAAAATATTCAACTAGTGACACTTAGAGGACCAGTTAGCGCTGATGAAAACCCAGCAATGACTTGGACTCCAGATGGTGAAACAATATTTGAATTGACATTTGTTGATCCAGATAATGCAATGGGTTCATGGGAATTCGAAGGTAATGCTTTAGCTGTTCACACAATGCATACAAACCAATTTACTGTCAGTTATTCTGTAAGTGCAACTGCAGGAGAAACTTTAGAACTTGAAGAAGAAGTCATGATGGAAGAAGAAGTCATGATGGAAGAAGAAGTCATGATGGAAGAAGAAGTCATGATGGAAGAAGAAGTCATGATGGAAGAAGAAGTCATGATGGAAGAAGAAGTCATGATGGAAGAAGAAGTCATGATGGAAGAAGAAGTCATGATGGAAGAAACTATGGAAGGACCAACAACAGTACATGTTGAAATGCCAGTAGGAACTTCAGTTCCAGGATGTGAAGAAACTAATTCATGTTTCTCACCAGCAGACATCTCAATTAATGCTGGAGACACAGTACATTGGATGAATGTAGACACAGCCGCACATACAGTAACTGGTGGTAGTCCAGCAAATGGCCCATCAGGCGTATTTGATAGCAGTCTAGTCATGGCAGATGCAGTATATGCATTCACCTTTGATGAGGCAGGAAGCTACGATTACTTTTGTATGGTTCATCCTTGGATGGTCGGAAGTATTTCAGTGAACTAACCAAAAAAAATTTCCTTTTTTCTTATTTTATTTGATTTTTTTGAATGGTTCTATTATATGCCACCCCAAATCTATGGGATTCATCTCGGGCATATTGTAAAATTTTCAAAGATGATTGCTTTTTTGGAATTATTATTGGATTTTTATTTTTTGGAATATAGACTTCTTCATTTTCTTTGGCTAAAGAAATACACGAAAGTTTCAATCCAAGAGATTCTAAAGATTTCATAGCTGCATTTAGTTGTCCTTTGCCGCCATCAATTAGTATCAAATCAGGGAGTTCAGAATGCTCTTCTAGTAATCTATAATATCTTCTTTTAATGATTTCTCCAATCATTGCAAAATCATCTCGTCCAGATACTGTTTTAATTTTGAATTTTCTATATCCTGATTTGTTTGGCTTTCCATCTACAAATCTAGACATTGAACCTACTGCAAAGTCTGCACCATGATTTGAAATATCAAAACATTCAATGACATTAGGAATTTCAGGTAGGTTTAGAATTTCTTTTAATTCAACTAGTCCAGGTTCTCCTCCTTTTGAATGAATTAATTTGATGTTTTTCAAGATTAAATTTATGATATCTCTTTTCTTTCCTTTATTTGGTTTCAAGATTTTCACAGTAAACCCAGATTGCACTGAAAGTAATGATTCCAATAATTTTTGATTATTAGGAAGTACATTAACAAGAATAAATTTTGGAATTTTATGTGTAGAATAATACTGATAAAGAAAGTTTGAAAAAGAATTATCTCCAACTAGATCAAAAAAGAATTTATCACTATCTCTAATCACTCCATTAATCATTCTAAAATTCATAACTGTGGCAGTTTGTTCTTTAATACCAATTCCAAAATATTCCTCATCAGAATTTTTAACATATTCCATGTTTTGCTTAGTTTGAAGACTTCCAAGTCGAATCAAAGTATCCCGTATGTCTTTTGCACGCTCAAATTGTTGGATTTTGGCCGCCTGATGCATTTCTTCTTCTAATTTTTTTGTAAAAATTTTGGTCTGATTTTTACCTTTTAGGACTTCTTCTAATGCAGAAATATGTTTTGGGTATCTTTCTTCTGCATCTTTGAATTCACATGGACCTTCACAATTTCCTAAATGATATTCTAGACATACTTTTTTTGGTAGAGTTTTACAAATTCTAATTTGGAATGCTTTTCTTAATGTACCAATTGTGAGTAATTTTGAGCTACCTTGAGTGAAAGGGCCAAAAGTTTTTCCTTTACCTAAAAATTTTCCATCCCTAGTTCTTCTTGTCACTAATAGTCTCGGATATTTTTCATCAGAGACTCGAAGATACGTGTATCTTTGTTGATCTTTTAATTCAATATTAAATCTTGGACGATATTTTTTAATCATATTTGATTCTAAAAGAAAAGCCTCACTCTCATTATCAGTCAAAATAAATTCAATATCTGAAATGTTTTCGACTAATTTCTGAGTCTTGTAATTCTGGTTTTTGAGAAAATATGATTTAACGCGATTTTTTAGATTCTTTGCTTTTCCAATATAGATAATTTTTTCACCAGAATCTTTCATCAAATAGATTCCAGGATTAGTAGGGATTGTAATTTTTGAAATCTGAAAAGTCATTTTTTTAATAATTTTTTCAAATATCTTCCAGTATAGCTTCCTGGTGCCTTTGCAACATCTTGTGGGGTTCCAGTACATACAACTCTGCCTCCTTCATCACCACCTTCTGGCCCTAGATCAATCAACCAATCAGAATTCTTGATCACATCCATGTTATGCTCAATTACTATTACTGTATTTCCCAAATTCACTAGTCTGTTAAGTACATCTAATAATTTTTGAACATCTGCAAAATGCAAACCGGTAGTAGGCTCATCTAAGATGTAGAGTGTCTTTCCAGTACCTCGTTTTGATAACTCAGAGGCAAGTTTTACTCTTTGAGCTTCACCACCAGATAATGTAGTGGATGATTGCCCCAGTTTGATATAACCCAACCCAACATCATAAACTGTCTGTAATTTTCGTTTAATTGATGGAATATTTTCAAAGAAATTCAGTGCCTCATAAACGGTCATATCTAAAATATCGGAGATGTTTTTACCCTTGAATAAGACAGATAGTGTTTCAGAGTTGTATCTTTTTCCTTTACATTCATCACATTTTACATATACATCAGACAGAAATTGCATTTCAATTTGTTTTACTCCATCACCATCACAAGCAAAACATCTTCCAACAGCCACATTAAATGAAAATTGTCCTGGAGCATATCCACGTTCTTTTGATAATTCAGTATTTGAATAAAGTTCTCGAATATGAGTAAAGGCTCCAATGTATGTTGCAGGATTTGAACGTGGGGTTCTACCAATTGGTGATTGATCAATTGCAATTACTTTATCAATATTTTCTAAACCAACAATCTCTTTGTGATTTCCTGGTCTTACATTTGATTTGTAAAAATGATTTTCCAATGTTTTAAGTAAGACATCATTAATCAGAGTAGACTTTCCAGAACCTGAAACACCAGTTACAGCTACAAAAAGACCTAGTGGAATTTCAACATCAATTTCTTTGAGATTATTTTCTGATGCTTTAGTAATAATTAATGAGCCAGCACGATTACGAATTTTATTTTTCAAATGTATCAAAGATTTATCTTTTAGGTAATCGCCTGTAACTGATTTATGTCCATTAAGGATTTTGTCTACTGTTCCCTCAAAAACTATATTTCCTCCATGCACACCAGCACCAGGACCTAAATCTATTAGCCAGTCCGAATTTCGTATAATTTCTTCGTCATGTTCTACAACAATTACAGTATTTCCAAGGTTTCGTAGCTTTGTTAGCGTTTTAATGAGTCTTTCATTATCACGTTGATGTAATCCAATGGTTGGTTCATCAAGGACATACAAAACACCAGTCAGATTAGACCCAATCTGAGTTGCCAATCTGATTCGTTGGGATTCACCACCAGATAAAGTGGAACTTGATCTGTTTAATGTAAGATAATTTAATCCAACATTCATTAGAAATTCAAGACGTTCTTTGATCTCTTTGAGAATATCTCTTGCAATGTATTGTTCATTTTCAGTCAATTTCAATGTAGAAAAAAAATCATAACAGTGATCAATGGATAAATCACAAACATCTATGATTCCTTTGCCGTTGATTTTTACTGCAAGTGATTCTGGTTTTAGTTTTTTTCCATCACATGTATTACATGGAGTATCTCGCATGAATTGCTTTAACCACTCACGTTTTGATTCAGATTCAGTCTCCATAAAGACACGTTGTAAGTTAGCAAGTACGCCTTCAAATGCATTGGTATATTCCCAAGACGAATCACCGGACTTTGACCTATATTTAAAATCAATCAAATCATCTGTTCCATGTAATATAATTTTTAGATGTTTTGATTTTATTTTTTCAATTGGAGTCATTAAATCAAAACCAAATTTCTTTCCAACAGCTCTTAATGCTTGTCTTCGAAATGAAGAAAACCGTCCACTCCATGGAACAATAGCACCATCTAAAATTGATTTGGTTTTATCAGGAATTACTAAATCAGAATCAAACTCCATCTTCACACCCAATCCATTACATGTTTTGCACATTCCAAATGGAGAATTAAAAGAAAAGGTTCGAGGTTCTAGATCACCTATAGTTAATCCACAATAAGGACATGCATTGTTTTGTGAGAAAATTTTTTCTGTTTTTTCAAATGCAATCATTACATCTCCCTTTGATGCTTTAATTGCAGTTTGAATTGCCTCAAAGAGTCTTGATCTTTCAGATTTTTCAGTTTTAATTCTATCAACTACAATCTCAATATTATGCCATTTTTGCCTGTCTAATGGAGGAATCTCATCATCTAGGCTCAAAATTTCGCCATTTAGGCGTATTCTAGAGTATCCATCTTTTTTGATTTGTTCAAATAATTTTTCATATGTTCCTTTTTTTCTCTGAATTATTGGAGATAGAATAAGGATTTTTTTTCCTTTAAAATCTTTGAGAACAGAATCACAAATTGTTTCAATAGATTGGGTAGAAATTTTTCTATTACAATTTGTACAATAAGGAATTCCAATCCTTGCAAAAAGCAATCTCATGTAATCAAAAATTTCAGTAGTGGTACCTACAGTAGAACGTGGATTTTTGTTAGTAGTTTTTTGTTGAATAGAAATTGCAGGAGATAATCCTTCAATAGAATCAACATCAGGCTTGTCCATCAATTCTAAAAATTGACGTGCATATGCAGATAGAGATTCAACATATCTTCTCTGACCTTCAGCATAAATAGTATCAAAAGCCAAAGTTGATTTTCCAGAACCAGATAAACCACTAATGACAACTAGTTTATTTTTTGGAATATCAATATCTAGATTTTTTAGATTATGATGTCGTGCTCCACGAATCTTTAGCTTATTTTCTTGCATTTTTTAATTGAACCTCCCTTTCTAGTCTTTTTATTCTATCTCGGCATTCTATTGCTCGTTCAAAGTCTAAATCCTCAGAATATTTTTTCATTTGTACTTCTAAATCAATAATATCAGTGGTAAGATCATAAGTTGATTTGAGTTTTGATTCATCTAACATTGTTTCTTGTTCTGGAACTGATTTTATTATTGTTGTAGGGGTAATATCATGTTCTTGATTGTATTTCATTTGCTTTTCTCTACGACGATTAGTTTCATCTATGGCAGTTTTCATGGATTTTGTAATATTATCAGCATACATTATCACAGCTCCATGTACATTTCTTGAAGCACGACCAAATGTTTGAATTAGACTGGTAAAGTTTCTCAAAAATCCTTCCTTGTCAGCATCCAAAATTGCCACCAATGAGACTTCAGGAATATCTAATCCTTCTCGTAGAAGATTAATTCCAACAAGAACATCGAATTCTCCTAAACGTAATTGCCTGATTATTTCAGTTCTTTGCAACCCATCAATTTCTGAATGCATGTAGCGCACTCTAACTTGTTTTTTTGATAGATATTCAGCCAAATCTTCGGCCATTCTTTTGGTTAATGTAGTAACTAAAACACGCTCAGAATTGTCCACTCTTTTGTTGATTTCTTGGATTAAATCATCGAGTTGGCCTTTAGTGGACCTAATCTCAACATTTGGATCAAGCAAACCAGTAGGTCGGACTAGTTGTTCTGCAATTTTTGAGGATATTTTCCGCTCATATTCAGAAGGAGTTGCAGATACAAATATCGTATTTTTAATGTACTCTTCAAACTCTTCGAATTTCAATGGGCGATTGTCATATGCACTTGGAAGTCTAAATCCATAAGTTACTAATTCTTTTTTTCGGGAATAATCACCTTTGTACATTCCATGAAGTTGTGGTAGGGATACGTGGGATTCATCAATTACCAAAAGATAATCATCTCCAAAAAAATCCATCAAACAAAATGCTTTTTCTCCAGCTTTTCTTCCATCAAAATGCCTGGAATAATTTTCAATTCCTGAACAATAACCTAATTCTTCAATCATCTCTAAATCATATTTTGTTCGCATCTCAAGTCTTTGATTTTCTAATTCATTTAATTCAGGTAAGCATTTTTTCAATTCTTCTTTTATAGATTTGACAGCTTTTTCTCTAACATCTTTTGCAATAAGATAATGTTTTGCAGGAAAAATTTTAATTTGTGAGATTTTTTTCTTTTCTTTTAGCGATACATGATCAAGTATAGTAATTTTTTCTACTTCATCACCAAATAGAGAAATTCTAACTAAATCTTCAGAATATGCAGGAGTAACATCAATTGTATCGCCTTTAACTCGAAAGTTTCCTGGTGCAACCTCTGTATCATTTCTTTCATATCTAGCATCAATAAATTTTCGAATGATTTCATTTCGTCTAATTTTATCACTAGTGTTAATTGTTATTGCTAAATCATCCCAATCTCTAGGATTACCAAGAGAATAGATACAAGAAACTGTCGATATAATTATTGTAGGCTCTCCTGAAAGTAGCATTGCAGTTGCCTCTAGTCTTAGTTTTTCAATTTTCTCGTTGATTTGGGTATCTTTTTCGATATAGGTATCTGTTTGAGGAAGATAACTTTCTGGTTGATAGTAATCATAGTATGAAACA
Organism: Candidatus Nitrosopumilus sp.; assembly: GCA_963667665.2. Taxonomy (GTDB): domain Archaea; phylum Thermoproteota; class Nitrososphaeria; order Nitrososphaerales; family Nitrosopumilaceae; genus Nitrosopumilus. The sequence continues at coordinate 237,848 of OY763927.2, read as the reverse complement.
AAATATCCAACATTATTTTTTGGAAAAAATTGTTTTAATTCTGAATAAAGCTGTGCCGCAAGAGTTTTGTTATGAGATATTACCAAAGTGTTTTTGCCAGTCCTGGCGATAACATTTGCAACTGAGAAAGTCTTACCACTTCCTGTGACACCAAGTAAAGTTTGAATTGTTCCTTTGTTAACACCTTCAACTAGTGCATCAATTGCTTGTGGTTGATCTCCAGTAGGTTCAAAATCAGATACTAGTTCAAATTGTGATATTTGTGCCAATAGATAAGATTCTCAAAAACTGAACTTATAGCTAACGGATATCGAAATACCCAATAGATGACATTATATCATAATTTAAACAACAGATTCCATCATTTTTTAGTATAGAAGATATGGATTGTATTAATTGTGGAAAAATATTTTTGGGAGATAACATAAAGTTTTGCTCCATGAAGTGTTTTAAAGAATACAATGACGATTTAAAAAAAGATAGTCAGTCAAGTGATAAAAAATGATCCACAACATACCAAAATAAGGAGTAATTCTCAGTAAAACAGAATTTTAGAAAATAATAACATCAAACAAAGATTACCATACAGGTTCATCAACCATTCTTAGACCATCATCAGTTTCTTCAAAACCCATAAGTTTCAAAGTTTGTTTTGATGATAGAGAATTTCTTTTCAAAATCTTTTGTGCTAAATCCATTCTATCTACAGGATTCATGTCTTGACCAATTTTGTATTTACCATGTATGGTTTCTGGAACTATTTTGATCACAATAACAGCATCCAAAACTCGCATATCAGATTTAATTGGGTCATATTGCCCCTCAGGTTGATATTTTTCCATTAATCCATTGAGTGCAAGTGTTTTTTCTTCTCTATCAGTAACAAAAGAAGCAATTCCTTTGATTACAACACTGATGTACAAAGTATCTGCTAGAGATGCATTATATGGATCCTCAAAATAAGAAGGGAGAAATTCTAGCTCTCTGTCTGCTTCAAAACCTACTTTGTTGTTACGAGAAATATTATTCAATTTTTCACCTTTGACATGAGAATGGATATAGATTGCATCATTTAGAAAAACAAAATTCATTGGAATTATTTGAGGAAACCCATTTTCATCAATGCTTGAAATTCTGCCAACATGTTCTTGATTAAGAAAATCTTTAATTTTTTCAAATGAATTAATTTTTAAGATTCCAATTAGTTGCAACATCTAAATTATAAAAAATCATTTTATAAATCTAGAGTACAAATACTCAAAATTATACAGGAAGTAAATAAAAAAACATACAAAAACTTGAAGAAAACTGTCTAAATCAAAAAATAATTCTAATTATCGGCATCTAGTTCTTTTGCCAATGCTTTGATTTCTAAAATTCTGCATTCCAATTCTGTGCATTCATTTTTTAATTCTGTGCTCACAGGTAATCATTACAAAAATAATCAAAAAGGAAGAACATTCAAAAACTTGACTTGTATCATTCAAACTTTCCATTAATGAAAACTGATAAAATATAGGAATAATGCTAGACAATTTATGCATAAGATAGACATGGAACAAGAAAAGACAACAGAACAAGTTTTAGATATTCTAGAAGAATGGGGTTCTAATTCAAGATTCATCTGGTTTAGAGAACTACATAGAATTACAGATATTGACAAAGGTTTACTTCGAAATATTATCACTGAGCTAAAAAAATCAAAAGAAGTCAAAGATATGCATGGGACAAATAATAGAATATTTTTTTGTCTCAAAAAATACTATATCAAATGTAGAGATGTAGAATTTAGATTCAAAGGAAAAGAAATTATGCTAAGAGATGGAAGCAAAACAAAAATCATTCAAGGTGAAACAAAATCCAAAGAACGTACAAGGAAAAGATTAGCAAAACAACGAAACAAAAGAAAAGCTAAATCATTTACAAAAGCAAAAAACAGAAGACCACACAAATCATAAATTAAAAAGAATCTTCAGTTTGTCTTCTCATTAGATTGGATTCTGCACGTTTGAGTTTTGCTGATTCAGAAACATCTTCAGTCAAATCAAATAGCTGATGAAGTTCCATGTTTGGAATCAATTCATCTTCTTTCTCAGATTCTAAATCAAATTCAAGATTTGTCAAGATTTCAGCATTTTCTTCTAAAATATCAAGACATTTTTTTACTGCCTCAGGGATATCGTCATCCATCATATCTACTATAAACAAGTAAAGTAAATGATTTTCTGTATGTAATAGAATAGAACGCCCTATTGTTTGGCTATTTCTCTGAGTTTTGGCATTACATGAGTTGCAAATTTGTCAATAGAACCAAAGTAGTTCTTTCCCCAAAATCTAATTACAAAGTGATTAACACCAGCTTTCATGAATCGCTCAAATATTGGAATTACATCTTCAGGAGTGCCAATTGCAGTTGAAGAACGAGCAACATCATCAGGCATCTTAGTTGCAGCTTCTCTCATCTTTATTATCCAAGATTGATCAGACATTGAATATTCTGTAAAATATTTGACAAAATCAAATCCCTCAATTTCTTTTAATCCATGTACTCTCAAGATTTCAGGCTTGAATAAACTTACTTTAACTGCTTCTTTCATTTTTGCCCACGATTCTTCTGCATCTTCAGAAAAATATACATCAATATCAAGTGCAAATTGGAAGTTGTCTTTTTCTTCTTGTGTTCTATTATTTTCATTCATTGATTTTTCAATTTGTGCTTTATGATCTTCAAAGAGTAGTGGAGTATAACCAATTGGTAGCCAACCATCACCAAGTTTTCCGGTTAATGCTAGTGTACGTTTACCACCAGCTGCCATGTAAGTTGGTGGTCGTGGTTTTCTAATTGGGGGCGCTTGCAAACATGCGCCTTCAAGTTTGTAATATTTTCCGTCATAACTTACTACATTATCAGGTGTTGATTCATACAGTTTATGAATAACATCAATTTGTTCGGCCCATTTTGAAACTGGTTTTTCAAATGGTATACAAAATTCTTTTAGGTTTTGAGCCTCACCTGCACCAATTCCAAGGATAGCTCTACCTTTTGAAACTCTATCAAGAGAAATAGCAGCTAGTGCAATGTTAGATGGATGTCTTCTAATGGCATCAGTTACACATGTTCCTAGTTCTACATTCTGTGTAACTGCAGCAATTGCAGACAACATCACCCAAGGATCCAAAACTATTGCTTTTTTCCATTGTGGAACATTGGTATGGTCCATATAGAAAATAGAATCATAACCTGTTTTATCGGCAAGTATACAAGCTGTTAGAATTTGGTCTTCAGTATATCCTGCTCTAGCAACATTTAATCCGTTTTGAATACCAAATTTGAGCTTTTTTTCAGTCACGTACAATTACGACAGAATATTAGGATAAATAAGTTTAATTAGCTACTCATTTCGCAGTTTTTCAAGAAAATAGAAGAAAGGTAAAAAAAATTTGAATTTTTTACAAATTACCTGCTTTGATACCTTCAAGACATTTAACAACATCATCTTTTGATATTGGAATTGGGTTTGGATCCAAATGTCCTTTATCAGTCATAACAACATCTGCAGCTTCTGAAACATCAGCTTTGAGTTCTAATTTATCAAAACCAAGTTTTTCCATTGCTTCTTTAAATCTATCATAGAAGATTGATTTGTTATGCTTGTGTGCAATTGTAGTACAAGAAGATAGTGAATAACCATGTGGTACATCTTCATTTGAGAATACATAAGACAAAGCATGTCCAAGTGTTGTAGAGCAATTTCCAAATCCCATTCCAGATAACATTGAACCATATGGATAGTTCTCTGGTTTGTCATTCATTATTGCATCATAAAGAATCTCAAATGCTTGTTTACATAGAGTTCTAGTCAAGTCATTACCAAGTTTACTATCATAGCCCTCAGTAGCTTGAGCACATGCATCACAAACAGAATTTTTGAGGACTTGTTCTGGAGTTCCATCCATAAAATATGAATCAACTACAGCCATGTCAGCTAAGAATCTGTCTTCGTGTAACAATTTCTTTTTTCCATCAAATTTTAGAACACAATAAGTTGTCATTTCAGCTCCAGTTCCAAATGTAGTTGGAATTAAGATCTTTTCTACTCCAAAATCCTGGGCAGCATATTTTACTACATCCATTGAACTTCCACCACCTAATCCAATTAGAACAGATGGTTTTTTGTCTTTGAATTCTGAAATTACTGTATTGACATCATTAATTGATGGTTCAGGTTTTACTTTATCATACAACATGTAATCCTTAATTCCCATTTTTCCTAACCATTTGTCAGAAAGTGCTGGAGGAACTGTTGTGACAACAAGGGCATTTTTAGGATACTCTGTTTGACCAAGTGCATCTTCTCCAAAGTTGATAACTTTTGGAATGCGTATTGTGTGCATAAGTCAAAGACATTATTGATTATTATTATATCTTACATTATGAAAAAATAATATGATTATACAAAATTTCAAAGATTTAGCAACTACAGATAAGAAAAAGGAGTGTTTAGAAATTCTAGAAGCAGGTCTTCAAGCAGCAAATCCAGAAAACATCATTCCAAAGTATGTTACACCTAATGAAATCAAGATTGGGGGCAAATCAATCAATATTGAAAAATTTTCAAATATCTATTCTGTAGCATTTGGGAAAGCTGGAGATTCAATGACAAGGACACTTAATGCAATAATTCCCATAAAAAGTGGAATTGTGGTAATTCCAAAAGGCTCAAAGTCAATAATTAAGGGTAAAAAGTTTCAGATTTTTAATTCTAGGCACCCAAAACCAGACAAGACAAGTGTAAAGGCAGCAAAGGAAGTAATGAAATTTGTCCAAAATAAACGAAGTGACGAATTAATAATTTTTCTTGTTTCTGGAGGAGGATCATCACTTCTTGCAATGCCAAATGAAATAACACTTGATGATAAAATTCATGTTACAACTGTGTTATTAAAATCAGGTGCAACAATTCAAGAGTTTAATTGTATTAGAAAACATCTATCAAAAATCAAGGGAGGTAAATTAGTTGAAAATATGAAATGCCAAGGAATAGGCCTCATAATGTCAGATGTAGAAGGAGATGATCTTTCATCAATTGCATCAGGAACAACACACATGGACGATACTACATATGCAGATGCATTAAAAATTATAGAAAAATACAAAATAAAATGGAAAATGCCTGATGAAGTTTTACAAACTTTAGAGAACGGTAAAATAAAAGAAAACATAGAAACACCAAAGAAAGCAAAAATTGAAAATTACATTATTGCAAACAATAATGATTGCTTAGAAGCAATGCAAAAAAAAGCTAAAGAAATAGGATATCAAGTTTCCAGTATACAGGTTTTTGGAGACATTAAAGATGCAGTGACAAAAATTCTTGAAAACATTTCAGAGAATCAAAAAACATGTCTTATTTTTGGTGGAGAGACAACAGTCAGAGTTATTGGAAAAGGAATGGGGGGAAGAAATCAAGAATTAGTTTTAAGAATTTTAAAAAACACTCAAAAATTAAAAAAAATAGTCATTGCATCAATTGGAACTGATGGGATAGATGGAAATTCTGTTTTTGCTGGAGCCATTACAGAAAATATTAGGATTGATTTGGATACAATGAAAGAGTTTCTCAAAAATAGTGATTCAGGTAGATTCTTTCAAAAACAAAAAGCAAGTATTGTAACTGATTTTACTCACACAAATCTTATGGATATAGGCGTGATTTTGAGTTAAAATTGTTTATTCTTTATTTTCGTGTCCGATATTTGATTTTTTTTAGAATCTTGTCTGTATCCATAAATAGTTCAAGGAATAACTCCTGCGTACTTTTTAGATATTCTTCATCAACATCTTTTACCATGTAATAACATCTTATATTATTAAATTATGATATAAAACAGTGTTATTTAAAAAAATAAATAACAACTTAAGAAAATTAATTGAGTTACAAAATTTAGTTATATATTATCAAAATCTTGTAAAAATCACAAAGATCTTTTAATAGAATGATTATGTATTATGTCCAGATAAACAATGTTAGAAAAACAGTTCAATCCAGATTTACTATACAATAGAATTGTTCATTTCTATATCGATAAAAAAGGATACACAAAGGATCAGGCAAATTCAATTGCTCAAAAAGTTGTACAAAAAGAAGCACAAAGAAGAATATGTAAAAATGAAAAATGTAAACATTTCTCCCATGATCACATTAGAAACGCAGAAACATGTCTAGTTGCAAATTGTGAATGTAGTGAATTTACTAAATAAAATCATCTAAAGAATTTTCTACTAAGGGTTGTGCATTAATTCCCATTTTTTTTAAATATTTTGCAAATTCATCAACAAAACCATGTATAGTGTAAACTTGTTCAGCTCCTGATTGTACTACCACATCTACTAGCTCATTAAAATCACAATGATCACTCATTGAAATTGAATAATCAGTTCTCCTCCCAAAAGAGAATCTTGATGATTGTGCCCATCCACTAAATCCTATTGTTACTGCACCATATTTTAATTTCATATCTTGAATGAATTTGTTTTTAGCAGACATTAATGGTGCGACCATCACCCAAGGTTTTTTATTCAATAGACCATTTTTTTCAGCCTCAGAATGGCCAATTCCATCCTTTAGTGGAATTCCTAATTTTTGATGGAGTAAATTCATCTCTTTGACAGAATCATGAAAATAAAGTGGATCCCAATGACCAAAAAGTTGAGTAATAGTTTGTGCTTTTCCTAATTGATATCCCATTAAAATTACAGGTACACCTTTTCCATAAAGTTCAGAAATTAATTCATTTACTTGTTTTTGGATTTCATCAGTTTGAGGAAAAACAAATTCGGGTAAGCCAAAAGTGCATTCAGTTATCAAGGTTTTACATTTTGGGATTTTTGCACCTTGAAGAAATCCACGTTTTCTAGTACAGATATCTCCAGTATAGAAGATATCATCAAAGAGTAATCCTTTTGCACCAAGAATGTGACCACTATCAATTAAAGAGAAACCCTCAAGGGTTTCAACATAATTCTCCATCTTAAATCCACGAAGATTAGCTATTTGGTTTGTCTCAAGTGATGATAAAATAGTCCCGCCATTTTTTGATGGGAGATGATCAGAGTGTGCATGAGAGACAAAATTAATTCCAGTAACATCTGTCTTTTTTGGATCCAAGTAAACACGTTTTTCATTAACCACACACAGGATTCCATTTTTAGTCATCCTGACTTGTCTTGGCAATGAAAATGAAGACAATTGGATTTGATATAAATTGCAGGTTTAGTATGTGTGAACCATAGATCAATCTCTTTTACATCATGATCCTCTTTCTGCATAGTTCACATAATGAAATAAAATTTCAAACTATTTTTTCTAAAACAGGTGATTTTTTTTGTTTAATTTTCATTTTTGAGAATTTTGCGAATTCTTTTTCATCATATTCTACTTCCTTCAAAATATTCTCAATATTGGTGATCTTAGGATATTGGCTATATATTCTTCCATTGAGTTTTCTACCACCAGATTTAGGTCTGAATCCACCCCATTGCTTAAAGAAAACCGCAACTTTTTGTTTTTTACATTGTTTTACAACATCTACAATCCAATCTTTATGAACAGGTCTAAAATTGGACCCACTTTCACCACCAACAATTACCCAATCAATATCAGTTAGATCTAATTTTCCCATTGGACCTAAAAGAGGTTCTATGCTTAGAAATTTTGTATAACACTTCACTTGTCTTAATGCATCAATTCTCCATTTGAAATCCTCATTCTCAACACTTGTTCCCATCCAAATGTGTGGAGGTATTATATCTCCAAAATAATTTTCAAATAATTGTGAAAAATCAGACATGGTTTCAGGACGTTTAGTTAAAACCTGATAAACATGATGATCACCTTTTATCATTGTATTGAAACAACTTCCAACAAATTCCATTCGCGAATCTTCATGAAATAAATCTGACATACTATTAACAAATACTTTTTTTGGTTTTTTCCATGTTAATGGAAGTTCTAAATCCTGAGGATGTTCAGTAAATTTAAAAATATTTCTATATTTTTTTACTCCCATTAAATTAAGTCGTTTAGACATTTTTTCAGCATAACAATTTTTACAACCAAGAGAAACTTTACTACATCCAGTACTAGGGTTCCACGTAGATTCAGTCCATTCTATTGTCGAAGAATTAGACATACATTTTGACCATCATGCCATATCATAAACATTGCTAGATAGAGATGTGTTGACTAATAATCAAACATTGGTGAACTTTTTGAATATATTCTAATAATAGTTTATGAATTCAAAAGAGAATAGCATGTCATTTGATCCTTACGAATGGGCAAAAATTAGAGTAGAAAATTTAATTTCAAAAATAGATATTATAAAAAAAGACGGATTAAAATTATCTCCAGGAGATGTCTGGTCAATAAAGAAATTTTTGATAATTAGTTATTGCATAGGAGGATTTGTTCCAATTTTTCGGAAATATTTTGATAAATTTTACTATGTAGATACTCATTGTGGTTCAGGTTTAATCAAATTCAGCGAACCTGAGCTCATAGAAGAAAGATTTCCAGGAAGTTCATTAGTAAGTCTCCTAAAAAGTAATGACAAATCATTTTCCAAGTATTTCTTATTTGATGAAGATATGGAATCAATTAGAACGTTAAAAGAGAGGATCGGAAAACTGTCTACTTTGATAAGTCCAAAAATAATAACAGTTGAAAAAAAAGAATTTTCTGAATCAGTAAAAATTATAGAAGATCTTAATGGATTCAAAAAAGCATTTTTAGTCGTAATAGATCCTATTGGATTTAAAGAAATCAAATGGGACTTAATGCAACGTGTTCTAACAATTGATACTGCAGATGTTATTTTTACATTTATGACACATGTAGTTGCTAGACATAGATCAAATTGCACTTTAGACAATAGTTATGGAAAATCATTATCAGAATTTTATGGTGATTCATCATGGGAATCAACTACAAAAGGGGAAGAATTAATGACAATTTACAAGAATAAAATTAGTAAATTTAAAAAATTTGTTTACGACATTCCAGTTTTTCAATCAGGAAACCAAATTGGATATCATATCATTATTGCCACAAATAGTAAAGGTGCAGGAAACATTATAGATTCAGCTAGGAAAATTACCAAAGTTAAAACAGAAATGATTGGAGGAGGCATCAAAGTAGTAACTAACAAGACCCATGAAATAAGCGAATTTTTTTAAAATATTCTACAAGTGGTTATTTTCGTAATCTTGTATAGGATTACGCATCTAGTTTGATCCAATTAATGATTCTCCAATTTTAATGAGTTCATCCAAATTGTATTTCTTTGAATATAATTCAATTTGGCTTTGTTCATCATAAAATAACAAATAGGCACCATTATCAATTTCATAAATTAATGACATGTGACCATTAAACTCACTTAAAGTCATATCTTTGTCCTTTGCAAATTGTGAAACTAATTCTTCATCATACTCTACAGAATCTGTAATTACTATATTTACTCCATTTTCAATTACATTAACAAGACTTGAAGCGTTGAAATTTTTTGTAACATACCATGTTTGAATTTGATTATGTTCATCTTGCCATGTATCTTTTGAATGATCATATACAACAACAAGCTCAAGATCATCTGGAACATATTTTGGAAGTTTTACTAATTGATCAATATTTTCAGTATCTGAACTGGATGACCATTTTTGAGTTACAGATAATGTATGACCATAAAGACCCCCATACGTTCTCAATTCAGGTTTAGATTTTACAGAATCTAGATAATCTGATGTTTGAATGAAATTAAGATTCTTCATGGATGAGGCAATATCAATTAAAGTTTCTAAATTGTATCTATATGTGGATAACGAAATATGTTTTCCATCTGCAATAAATGTAATAGATGAACCTAGATTAAATGTGCCAAACCCTGTTGTGCATACTTGATTATTTTTCTCATCAAAACCACAATATGTGAGAGTTTTGGTAGTCATAACAGAATAAGCTACAGGTCCATAATTAGACATAAAATGTTTGGAACGTGAATAATCATTATCCAAATAAAATGGAAGTGTATCAATTTTTATTTTAATTCCATGTTCGTTATACAAATCATTAACAATATTGTCTTCGGAGATTTTCAGAGTATTTGGTCCAATTATCATATCCATAACTTCAACTCGTTGAGAATCAAGATTAGGTTTTGTTGATGTATGAACAATAAATTTTATTGTTTGTCCGATAGGAAGACACGTTGGAATAAGACTATTCGGATCTAAACTATACAAATTTTGATCATTGTAATTTGTTTTGATATCTGTGATGACTCGAGAATTTTTATTTTCTCCCATGTATAATTCCTGGTTCAATTGAGGAGGGGCAGGACGATGCTCTCTCACAGTATATTGTCTTGAAAAAAGATCAAAAGGATAATCTAATGGATCATAAGGTTGGTCGGAGTTAACTTCATCACCACACACAATTAGGTGTTTTTCATTTTTAATTTTTTGCGACAGTGCATAGTCTATGGCAGTTTTTTCTTCACCGTGAAAAAATACACTATATTTTTTTTTCAGTTCATCAATAATGTCCATATTATAATTTATTTGATATTTTGGTACATTCCAACCAATTGATGATGTTCCAGTAATATTCAGTTTATCTGTAAATCCGTTTGTTCCGTATGGTTGAGGTAATGTATCATCTTCATAATTTACATATACTGTATCGCTTTTTTCGACTTTCAGTTTGTTTTCTAATGATTGTTTTTGATTTGTAAATGGAACAAATCCTCCAAATAATCCACTAGATTCGCTAATTTCTGTCACAGTGATGTTAATTCTATTTGAGTCGGATGTAGACCATACAGTTACATCAAAAGAGTCTTTAGATTCTAAGTCTAAGTTTCTATCGGGTTCAATTATACAGATTATGCCTGAATTAGTATCTCTATGATCTGAATCAGACCACCAACTAGCAGCAATATGCAAATCAATTGATAAATCAAAGGAATTTAGTATTATGGTAGAAAGTTTATTGTCACATGATGCAAAATCAGGAGTTTCAACATACTCATCTTTAAATTCTTGAATTTGTGAAACTGATATGTTGAGGGGTTCATCATTAGGAATTGTCATAATTTCAAAACCAATTGGATTTGAGGAAAATGTGAGTTCATTGTTTTCTAATACTTTATTTTGTAGAATAATTTTTTCATCATCTGTTGGAATTTCTATTTTATCAAAGCTTGGTTTAATAATTTCCCACCCTGTTCTGTCTGCTGTCTTTTGAGTAACACAAGCTGGGTTACCATTACTGCGAATGACAAGTACACGATTCTCTTTACATTGAATATCTTCAGGGTTAATACCGGATTCTAATTGTTGCCTTGGATTGGGAATAAATTCTGCAAATGATTCAGACAGTCCAATTATTGAAAATAATGTAATTGAGGCTAAAATTAATCCAAATAATTGCATTAATCTCAAACCTTGATTCTAAATACTTAAGTATTTTGCATTATTGATAATTACCAATCCTAAGGATTGTAAGGTACTGATATTGTGTAATCTCTATAATGATTACGAATCTAATGAATTAAGAAAAACATTCTAACTTTTATCAAAAATTTTAAGATGTTGTAATATGGCTCTAGTTACACATGATAAAAAATTAGACATTCTAAAACGTCTTACATTAAAGATGGTAAATGGATAAAATACATTACAAGAAACAATACACAACAAAGTTTAAAATCTCATAAAAATAGAAAACAAGACAAGATATGGACTAATTTAGGAAATGTCAAGCATGCAGAAGATAAACTTAGAAACCAATTAAGACAAATATTCAAACATTTGGAAAAATCAGAAGAATACTATTACAACAATTCATTCCATGCTTTGAGACATATAGGAGCTCACTATTGGCTTGAAAAAACAGATTACAATTATGGCTTTGTAGCTAAAATTGGTGGTTGGCATACTATTAATGAGTTAAAAAATAGTTATGGTGAGATTCAACCAGAATTTGTATTAGATATGATTCAAAATAACATTAAGATCTAAGTCCGATATATTATTAAATTTAAATAAAAATTATGTGTTAATCTACTAAAATACATTCATAATTAATAGGCAATTAATTCTTGGTTAAATTAGTGGAATGGGATATATTATTTACAAATTCTTTTGAATTTGCAAAAAAAGATCTTACAAACTATTATAGTAAAAAGCCTGATGAAATAACTCCAAAAGAACAAACAATACTTACGGGATTAAGCAAACTACCGTTTCCAGTTGGAATAATAGACATCAGTGTAGATAATAAAAAATATCCTCATCTAGAAGATGATATTATCCAACTAATTCATTACGATCTGGAAAAAATGGGAATGAAACAAACAACATATTTTGGAAAAATTTCATCAAATAAAGACGAATTAACAAACGTACTAGTACAGTATTTCAAAATAGATAAAAATGATTCAAATCAAATTGCAGATGATATTACAATAAATTTTGAATATACTGGTTTCTTTCCAAGTAGAACATCTAGAATAAGATTTACACGTTATAACATTAAGAACAATCCTAAACGATTTTATGATGATTTTAGACATTTGTTTATTACTGATTTCAATGAGTATTTTATGGCTCAATATGACACAGAGGTTAAAGTAGATTTTAATTTACGTTACAAATTAAAATCAGATACAGTATTATCAGATATAGATCTACTTGTACCAGATGTTAGAACCTCATTATCACTAGAAAAATTACAAGAAATAGTATCAGATATGCAATTCAGTCCACATGTTCCTAAATCCATACAAGAAGAATTTCAAAGAGCAAAAGATTTGTTTGTGTTTTGTTATTTTAAATATGAATTTTATACTTTATCTGTTCGCTCAGCATTATTTTCTCATGAATCTGCAATGAAATTAAGATATATTCAATCATTGGGAAATAAAGCCATAATAAAACATAATTCAGAAATCCTACAAGAATACACAGATCCATCATATCATGATATCTCAAATTCTGTTCGTCAATTGATGAGACAAAAGGGTTGGAAACTAAAACACATAACAGTCAATGATAAAAAATTTCCTCTTACTATGAAAAATATCATGAATTGGCTTATAGAAAATGGTATCCCAAAATGGAAATTTCAAATGTATCATGCAGGTAATTATCTTAGAAACAGTATGGCTCATACTGAACAACAAATCATACTAAGTCCATCATCTACAATTTTACATAACATTGTATATGATATCAATGAAATATTTGAGATGAAAACTAAATGAATTAATTTAATGTCAAGTATCCTACAAAAAGGTCGTTGAAATTTCTCAAAATACACTCACAGTAACAACACACCATTAATTCGTAGTCCTACTATAGATTACGCAATAACAAACAATACATTCAGGCATGAAAATCAGCTAAGAAACAGATTTAGCTAAAAGCTTAGCTAATCTCAAAAAAGTAGCTAAACTGTATAGTTTGTGCATGTCAGTTTTCAGAAACTAGCTTCTTAGTAGCTAATAGGCATGACATTAGCTACTTTCACTTAGCTTTTCAGGCGTGAAAAAAAGAGCTTTTGATAGCTTTTCTTAAAGTAACATATCTAAGGACATTCACATTTGATTGGTTACTAAAGTGATTAGCTTTCAGTGAAAGGTAATGTAAGAAGTGATTCTACTTTGTCGTATTGTTTGCGTAATGCAGTAGGTGAATAGCTTGTGTAGCTTCGCTCAAGCATACCTTGTGATATGCGACCACAAAAGGCATTGATGTATTCCTTGTCTATTTTAGCTTCTCTGCATTTTTCTGCAAATATGGTACGTAACAAATGTGGGTTAATTGTTATTTCACATTGAGTAGATACGGACTGAAATGCATTTTGTACAGATCTTGTACTGACAGTAAAAAGGGATTCATCACCATTTTCAACATCTAATGATTTACAATAATCTTCAAGATATTCTGCAGTCTGTTCAGTTACAAAGCTAATCCAAGAGTCCTTTGTTTTTCCTTTGTGAATGTCAGATGCATCAATCATTTTTGAGTCTGGGTCATAGTTTGATAGTTTCAGTGATAGAACTTCACCTATTCGTAATCCTGAACTATACATTATGAGAAAAGCTATTTGAATTTCATGTGGTAGTATAGAGCAGAATTCTGCTAGCTGCTCATCATTTGGAAGTTCATTTTTTACCTTAGCTTTGGCTTTAGTAAAGTTAAACTCGTTAATCCAGTTGCCAAGCTTGAGAAAGTCACGTATGTATTTTCTTAGTGCCTTTAACTGGTTTGACTTCCAAGAATTAGAGTCATTAGAGTCAAGAAACTTTTTCACAGTCGTTTTGTTGATTGTTCCCTTTGAATGAACCAAGAATCTAGATATTACAGATAGATGATTTGTTATTGTCTTTTCATTTAATTTTAGCTCGTCTTTTGCAAACTTCTCATATAATTCAACACTTGATTTTCTTTCAGTAATTGTAATTTCTCTATCAGGTACAATCTTGAGATGATTCTTGATTAATTCTAGATCTTGTAAAATCAAGTCTAGTTTTTCATCATTAGTCATAATTTACTCCATTTTTGAAATTTACGATTAGATTATGCAATATCACATCATTTTCAGGCATAATTTTGTAGTTCAAGACAGTATTTCTTGTTCATTTTCAGTAAATTCATTATGCATTGCAAGTCCTAACCAATACCAAGTACCATTACTTTTTTGAGATTCATAACCTAGTTTTTCTACTTGCCTTGTTACTGTACCAGGTGTTTGTATGGTATAATTTTTTGATTTACAAAATTTAACATACTTTGTATAAAATTCTGCACGAGACATCCTTCCATCACTTTTCTTAATAATGAAATCTCTTGACTTTTCAATCATATCAAATACGGCATTGCTTTGTCGTTTCCACCTCATACGAATTTCATTAGGTGTTTGTTTGAAAGTGAATTGTCTATTTCTTGCCAAACGTTTTGCAGTTCTAAGTAACAACCACATGATACCTTCTAATTCTTCTTTTGTAGTTAATTTGCCAAATAAATCAAAGTCTTCTTTTCCCTCAAAAGAAATTGGAAACTCAATTATGATGAATCTTCTATAAACTGCATTATTGTCCTCTTGAATTTCAGGTAATGTGTTTGTACTGAAAAAATGTTTTGTCTTTGGAATGATTTCATAGGGATGTCCATTTTTTCTTTCGACAGTAATAGAATCACCAGACACAAACAACTTGAATTTATCCAAATCAGTAATTTTCTTATCATTAATATCAGCATAGATGTTTAGTAATTTTCCATCTAACTTTTGACCCATGAATCTATTTTCAATTAAACTCTGTAATGGAATTGAAACAATATTTCTCTCTCCAAATAATTTACGCATTAATTTAAGAATTGTAGATTTACCATTTGTAGATGATGTACCAATAAACATCCCAGCCTTTTCAAAATTGATATGAGGTATTAACACCGTACTCATTATTTCCAATAGAGTACAACGATCCTCATAATCAGGCAATATCTGATTCAAGAATCTGCTAAATTTTGGACATGTTGCTCTTTTATCCACTCTAACTGGGAACTTGTTTCGGATGTACAAATCAGGGGTATCAAATTCATCTGCATAATTATGAATGGTATCTATACATTGATTCTCAAATGCAATCCATCCATCTGGAGGCTGGAACTTCCATCTAGGTAGAAGAGTTTGACCTTGAATATAGTGAATTACCTCATTGAGCATTGCTTTGGATAGTGCAGGATATTTAGTAGCAATGAATTTCCAAATGAAATCAACACCATTTTCACGCCAAATCCTTGCTTTTTTGTTATAATAGAACATTTCATGGTCTTGATCAGCGATTGTGATAAAGTAGGTTTGATCTACTAATTCATGACCTATTTTCTGTGCTGGACCTCCAATATCACCATCAATAATATCATTATCAGATAGTTGTCTTTGAAATCTGGTGATGCCCATTAGAAAAATCTCCAAACAGGGAAGATAGGGAAGATACAATACCATTCTCTAAAAATAAATCTGATTATATTACAGTCAATAGAAGATATCTTCCCTAAGTTCCCTAAACATATGTCATCATACCATTCAGTCATCATAATACCACTCTCCAAAATCTTTTTCATCTTCAGGGAATTCTCGTTTGATTACAGGATACCAAGCAGGTTTTGTTTTAATTTTTAATTTAAATCTAATAATCTCCATGCTCATGTGTAAGATGCCATTTCAGAGCATGTAATGAATGAAATTTTCTGGAACGATTCTTTGTTTTCAAACAGTATTTACAAAGAAGATATGATTTTTTGGAATTATTTATTGGTAAGATCTTAGATGATAAAGTAAACACCTCGGTTATGTGTTAAATCTAAAGTCTCAGTGTCCAAACTTGCAACTTTAGATCTTATTTTTTTAAAACTATCAATTAAAATCCAACTAGTCAAAAAAAGAATTATGAAAAAATGAAGGTGTATTACAATAAATAATTGCAACACACCTTCATTCAAATATACGATTCCTCGTCTGGCGAATATTTTCTCTACATGGTACCTTGCAGAGGTAAACGTACGTTTACTGTAATTTTGTAATATTGGAAATATTTGTAGTTGAGACAATTAGTTTGTCTCCATAATTGGAGTTTCAGAAATGAAATTTGAGAAGTCAGAATCTTGACAATGTTCTTTACATAAGGAAAATTCTACAATTTCGCCGTCCCAATTATATCGTCGTAAAACAATCTTAGGATTATCATCAGCACAGATTCTGGGATTCATGAGATTTCAACTCCTAAAGCTTTGGATTCTTGTTTTGTGAGAAAACCTAATCGTGCAAGCTCTTTTTTAACAGATAATCGTACAAAATCAGACTTATCCTGTCCAATTATACCAGAAGCCTTTTGAATTAGATCTAAATCTCGCTTCTCAATTTTTATATTCATCTGAACTTTCAATCATCTTACCTAAGGTAAGGTAAGGTATAACAATTTATAACATTTGTTAGTCACATTATGAATCACCTTAGTTAAGGAAAGTTAACATGTTTGATATTATATAAAAAGTAAAAAAGAGAATTATGAGACCTAGAGATAAACAAGCACGATTTGATGACATAATATCCATATTGTCAGATAATGATGAAGTACAATATACAACCATCAAAGATAAAATTGAACTATCAGATAATGTATTGAGTAGATATCTAAAACAATTAGCAGAGGATGGAATAATAACATCTAGACGATTAGGGAAAAATAAATTATACAAAATATCAGAGGATAAATTAAATGACATTAGATTTAAAAAAATGAGTATTAAAACACAATATCAAACTAATTTTAGTATGAAAATGTTAGATCCTGAATTCATTAAAATGAATGATAGGATGTTTGAAGAAGTGGAAAAGACAATGTCAGCTCTACTTTTTAAAATCATATTCATTGGCTTGAATAAAGGTGAAAATTGGCTCAATGTTTTTAGTGTTGAAGAATTTGTAAATTCAATTACATATACAATAATTATGAAAATAATGAAAAATAAAGTTCCAATGAATATAGATAACATATTATCTACAACAGATATGGGTAAAATGTTTAAGGAATTTAAAGAGATAAAATTAACAGATGTGGAAATTAAAAAAATAAAAGAATTAGAAGATTATATGAATCAAAGGTATTTGGATAAATTAAAACAATTAAGTTTTTGACAAGATATTATACTTCATTTATTTCGATTTTTCCATAATTCTCATTCGTCTTTCAAGAGCATCAATTCTTGCAGACCTTATTTCAATCTCTGTGTTTTCTTTTTCCAATTTTTCATTTTTGAATTTGAGACGTTCAGAATCATCAATGGTTAATTCAGGAATTACTTTTTTGAATTCCTCAAAGAGTTTTTCAATTGATGCATCAACATATGTTTCATCCAATGGAATGGTAGGGGTAGAATGTCCAAACATCTTTTCAGCTAGAATTATCTTAACACCATCAGTAGTTTTGACAATTGTATTCCAACGTTTTCTAAATCCATGATCAAGCTGTACATCACGTCTAGAACCATCTCTACCAAATCTAATTCCAGCTCGCCTTAGAATTCTGTCAATTATAGCTTGAATACTAACTTTAA
The DNA here is from genome assembly GCA_963667665.2 of Candidatus Nitrosopumilus sp. GTDB lineage: Archaea > Thermoproteota > Nitrososphaeria > Nitrososphaerales > Nitrosopumilaceae > Nitrosopumilus. Next base: position 219,664 of record OY763927.2, on the reverse strand, counting down.
CCAAATGTTTTGGTTTTGCAATTCCAATTGCATAGTGTTCTCTAAACAGAGGGTGTTCAGGGTCTAGATGCTCACCATCATGTATTCTTTTATCAAGATAATCATCAATTGCCTGTGAAGCTTCAGAAGTTAGAAATGTAAAGTATTCTTCAACATCATCAGGATAAACAGTCACAACTTTACATCCTTGTGGCATATTTCTGATATGTTTTATCTTTAGTTCGGGAAGTGCACCAATACGTACACCTGATGAAGCTAGAAAATGTATGATCGCTTTGTTTCTAAGATTAGTTGTAGCTTGAAGCATTTTTTGTACTTGTTCAGTAGAGTATGATCTAGAACCAGACTTTTTCTTTTGTGCAGGAAGTAATCGGTGTATTTTCTTCCAGTTAATTGCAAGATCATTAGCATCACAGAATAATTCCAGTGCAGAAATAGGAGTTTTGATCGTACTCCGTGCCTTACCCTGACTCTTTTTCTCCATCACATAATCTTCAACCATTTCTTGAAGCATCTTTGAGTTCATAGTTGCCAAACTGTCATAGTCACGAAGTTTGAAGTACTGCAGAAATTTATCCAAGGAGTATTGATAAACTCGTAAAGTTTCCTTGCTATGAATACTGTTTTGGAAGAGTAAAAGGGATCTTTGCACATTAGATATACAAGATGAGTTGCGCAATTACTAACAAAATCGGTTCTTTGATTCAATTCAGATTTGATTGATTCATGTTGTCATGGAATCACAACAAACTTTTCTTTCCATCGTATCTTGAAATTGATCAACCCACAAACAATCTCACTAATTGTGTCATACCTGCACAATCTATTCCTAAACGTGTCTGAATTGATTCTGAATCCCTTGATTTGTGCAATGATGTGCTCTACTTTAATTCTAATCTTAGACTGAGCTTTATTCCATTCTTTCTGAGAATCAGTTAACTTTTTTCCTCTCTTTTTCTTGTAAGGTAAAATGCTGATTTGTTTTGGAAGATCTCTTTCTACCCCTAAATAACCAAGGTCATAAAATACCATCAACTCTTCAGGTAATGTTGGATGTTTTGATTTGTATATTTTATAATCATGATGACTCCCAGGACAATGTGTAGATTTGTGAATTATTTCACCATTTAGATTAATCGTAATTTGGTTTTGTATAGTGTGTGTCTTTCTTTTTTCCTGAATAGTGTGTCTTTCTTTTGATTCTATTTTTGGGTCTTGGGATTAGTTGCTCTGTGCCATCAGTAATTGCAATTAATTCAGGGAAGAACTGTTGTATGTCATCTAAATTCTTGAGCTTTTTTGAATCTGCATATTTTTTGGTAGGAATTGGAATGGATTTCTTTACTGCATGCTCCAAATATTTGATGTCTCGCATTACATTTGATTTATCCAGATCAAATATCATACCTAACAAATCATATGTTGTGTACATTCTGTAGTACATTAGCAGCATTATGATTCTATCTTTGAGAGGATGATCAAACTTGTGTCCTGCGCCGATTTTTCGTTCTCTATTTTTTGACAGACGTTTTGCTTCTGTGATTTTGTAATGTTTTTGTATTTCTTTGGATAGAGAATCAAACTGTGTAACAGTTAGTCCTGTAATGGATAAGAATTGTTTTGGTTTTTTTGCTAGTTTTATGTGATTGAACATATTTTGAGAATGATTATTTCTTAGCTTTGGATCTTGTTGTGAGTAAATATTGAGATTGTGATCAAATTGTATCAATTGCGCAACTGGTCTACAGCATAGTAGTAATTAATCTACGATACACACACATTAATTGCAGGTTTGATCTACTATTGACTAGTTGCTAAATCTAGGAATTCTAATCTCAGGTCGTGGGAGCAACATGGAGTCTATTCTAAAATCAATTAAGAAAAAAAAAATTCCAATTAATCCTGCAATAGTGATTTCAAACAAGCATAATGCAAAGGGTCTGAAAATAGCAAAAAAGTTAGGAATCAACATAGAAGTCATTGAAAGCAAGGGCTTCAAAGGAAGCAGAGTGCAATATGACAAAAAAGTTATGACATCTTTGATAAAACATGGAGTTACCCCTAAAAATGGCCTTGTTTGTCTTGCAGGATTTATGAGAATCATCAGTCCACAATTTGTAAAAAAATACAAAAACAGAATGATCAATATCCATCCATCATTATTACCTGCATTTCCAGGATTAGATTCTCAAAAACAAGCATTAGAGCATGGTGTAAAATTTTCAGGATGTACAGTACATTTTGTTGATTTAGGAATGGATACAGGTTCCATAATTATTCAGGCAATAGTCAAAGTAAAAGAAAATGATACAAATGAATCATTATCAAAAAGAATTCTAAAAGAAGAACATAGAATTTATCCTGAGGCAATTAATTTGTTTGCAAGAAAAAAGATCAGAGTTTCTGGAAGAAAAACAATTATCAGTTAAGTGTCTGGTCCACCAAAAAAATACAAAACTTTGAGTTCTTTTTTATTTCCGTGAAAATAATGCTTAACATCTTTTGCTACAAAGAATACTTTATCTTTTGAAACTTTGTAATCTTTTTCTTTAATTTTCAAAAAACCATCACCAGAAATTACATAATATACCTCATCACTATCATGAGGAACTTGTGTATCTTCTTCTCCAGGTTTTAAAACCAAAACTCCAACAGCTAAACTGGACTTGTTGATAAAGGTGTGAAAATACGTACTACTTTTTTTTATTTTTTTGATTGAATTGTTTACATCAAAATCAAGTTTCATTAGTGTACAACCAGTGAAATTCAAGTATTAAATATCTACTAATCAAAAGCAGAATATGCCAGGTATCAAGATTGATGGAATAGTTATTGCCCAATCAGTCAAGGATAGAGTCAAAAAAGCAGTTAATGTGTTAAAATCTCAAGGAGTCAATCCGTGCTTAGCTACAATTCTAGTAGGAGACAATCCAGCATCAGCTACATATGTTAAAAACAAGCATTCTGCATGCAACGAGACAGGAATTATCACAAAAGATCATAAACTTGATGCAAATATTTCACAAACACAACTTGATGAGATTATTGAAAATTTAAACAAAGATAGTTTAGTTCATGGAATTCTAGTTCAGCTTCCATTGCCTGAACAACTAGATGAATTTGCTACAACATCAAGAATATCACCGCTAAAAGATGTTGATGGACTAACTCCGCATAATGCAGGATTACTTGTAATGAAAAAAGCAGCACTAGTTGCATGTACACCATTAGGAATAATGGAGATGTTTGATTATCATGAAATTGATTTGCATGGAAAAAATGTTGTATTAATTAACAGAAGTAATCTTGTTGGGAAACCACTATATCATTTATTATTAGAAAAAAATGCAACAGTAGTGACATGTCATTCTAAAACTAAAAATCTAACTGAGTTATGTCAAGCTGCAGATATTATTATTACTGCAGTTGGTGATAGAACAAAGTTCACCCTAACACCAGAGATGATTAAAGAGGGTGCAGTTGTAATTGATGTTGCAATTTCAAAATTACAAGAAAAACTAGTTGGAGATTCAGACTATGAGAAAATTATCCAAAAAGCATCTTTTGCAACACCAGTTCCAGGAGGAGTTGGCCCTATGACAGTTGCTATGCTATTAAAAAATACAATTACTGCAGCATCTTTGAGTACTCAAATTGGAAGATAGTCCTGAAAGAAAATCACTTCGAAGTTTTCTTTTAGAAAAAAGAGACAACACATCTTTTGATTTTATGAAGATTGCAAGTGGAAAAATTCAAAAGAGAATAAAGAAAATTAATTCATACAGAGTTGCTCAAAAGATTGGAGTGTATTATCCGATTGGAAGTGAAATTTTAACACAAGACATTATTCAAGAACTTCTCAGTAATGGAAAAGAGGTGTTTTTGCCTAAAGTGATTGAAAAAGAAATGGAATTTAGAAAAATAATTGATTTTTCAAGCCTAGAAAAAGGCAGTTTTGATATCATGGAACCTAAAGAAGACTGTGAAATAGATAATGATCTTGATGTAGTTTTAGTTCCAACTGTAGGCATATCACCAATTGGAGTTAGATTAGGATATGGTCATGGGTTTTATGATAGATTTCTAGCAAAACACAAGTCTGTAACAATATCTTTAACTTTTGAAAAACAAATTGTAAAAAAAATCCCAAAATCAGAACATGATATTATAATTGATTGGGTAATTACTGAAGATAGAATTTTAGAAACTCAGAGATAAGTTATACCTTTCTTACCGATATCTTTTCTACAATATTTGTGAGACCATGAAATTTTCTCAGCTGCTGCATAAGCATTAGTAATTGCAGATTCTAGAGAATCGCCTAATGCAGTAACTCCCAAAACACGCCCACCATTTGAGACAATTTTTCCATCTAGTTTTTTTGTTCCAGCATGAAAAACATAGGCTTCATCAGAAACAGAATCAAATCCTGAGATTTCTTCATTTTTGGAATATGATTCTGGATATCCCTCTGATGCTAATACAATACATACTGCAGATTGATTCTTCCAAGAGGGTAAAGGCATTGATGATAATTTTCCATCAGCGCATGCAACAAAATAATCATACAAATCAAAATCCATTCTCATTGTAATTGGTTGACATTCAGGATCCCCCATACGTACATTGTATTCTAAAACATACGGTTCATTATTTTTGATCATTATTCCAGCATACAGAAATCCCTTAAAAGAAATATTTTCATTTTTCATTGCTTGAATTGTTTTATCAATAATTTTTTCTTGTATTTTTTTTGCTAGGACATCATCAACAATTGGGGTTGGAGAATACGCACCCATACCGCCTGTATTAGGACCTTGATCATTATCAAAAATCCTCTTATGATCTTGACTGGTTGCCATAGGAATAGCAATCTCACCATCAGAAAGTGCAATGTATGAAGCTTCAATTCCATCTATTCGCTCTTCAATGATGATACGATTTCCAGCATCACCAAATGTTTTTTTAACTAGAATTATTTGGATTGCAGAAAATGCCTCTGCATTACTATTACAAACAATAACCCCCTTTCCTGCAGCAAGTCCATCAGCTTTTACTACAACATTGTAATCAAGGGATTGGACATAATCTTGAGCCTTTTGAGCATCATCAAATATTTCAAATCGTGCTGAAGGGATATCATTGCGTTTCATGAAATTCTTTGCCCAAATCTTACTTGATTCAAGTTGTGCTGCAAGTTTTGAAGGACCAAAAACTTTGAGATTACATTGATTAAATTTATCAACAATTCCTGCAGCCAATGGGGCTTCTGGTCCTATTACTGTAAAGCAATTATTTTTTTTAGCAAAATCAGATAATCCATCTAAATCATCCACATTTATGGGAACATTATTTTCAGTGCCACCATTTCCAGGAGCAGTATATACAGTATCAACATTAGGGCTTTGAGATAGTTTCCATGATAATGCATGTTCTCGCCCACCAGAACCAACTACTAGAACATTTACCAACAAAAATTATCTTTCACTCAATTATATATTCCAAGTCTTGAAAAAGCAATTTAGCTTTATAATGTCACCTACATATCAAAATCCAGATGGAACTTTCTACAAAGTTTGATGCAAAAGCAATAGAATTCCAAGTAAGAAAATACATCAAATCAATTGATTTAGAAAAACAAATTTTTGCATCTGACAAACCGGATAAAATTAGATTCATTGAAGGGCCACCAACTATGAATGGTATCCCACATGCAGGACATCTAAGGGGCAGAGTCATCAAAGATTTGTGGTATCGATTCAATACATTACAAGGAAAAAAAATTGAGTTCAATGGAGGATGGGATACACAAGGACTTCCAGTTGAATTACAAGTTGAAAAAGAATTAGGAGTTACTGGTGGAAAGACAGAATTAATTAAACAATTTGGAATTGAGAGAATTGTATCGGAATGCAAAAAAGTTGTAGAAAAATACAACAAGGCATGGATACAAGTTGATGATTTACTTGGTATGTCATTTAATCATGACAAAGCATATTGGACTTTTAGAGATGAATTTATTGAAAGAGAATGGCAAGTTCTAAAAAAAGCATATGAGAATGGAATTCTAGAAGAAGACTTTACAGTAATTGCATATTGTCCAAGTTGTCAGACATCACTGAGTCATGCAGAAGTAAATCAAGGATATGAAGAAGTTAAAGATCCGTCACTATACTACAAAGTAAAACTAGTTGATGAAGATGCATTTTTGATTGTATGGACTACCATGCCATTTACACTAATTACAGATGCAATGGTCGGTTTACAACCAAAAGAAGATTATCATTATGTCAAAGTAGAGAACGAGACATGGGTTGTTGGAAAGACCAGACTAGAAGAATTCATGGTAGATGTGAAAATTGAGGATTATAAAATTGAAAAAACTGTAAAGGGTTCAGAATTTGAAGGAAAAAAATACATCCATCCATTGTTGAATTTAGTTCCAGAGTTAAGTGAATACGCAAAGTCAGATAATTATCATGTTGCAGTAGCTGAATCATTTGTTGATGTTACTGCAGGAAGTGGACTGGTACACTTGTCTCCTGCAAACGGAGAGGAAGATATCAAAATAGCAAATAAAAGAAAAGTCAAAATTTTCAGCCCCATTGATGATGAAGTAAAGTTCACTACCCAAGCAGGCAAATACACAGGAATGTTTGTCAGAGATGCTGACAGAATAATTGTAGAAGATCTAAAAGAGTGTAATGCTCTAGTAAAAATTGGTAAAATAAAACACAAGTATCCATTATGCTGGAGATCACACCATCCAATTGTATGGCTTGCCAGAAGAGGTTGGTTTTACAAGCTAGACCGCCTTGAAAACAAAGCAATTGAGGCTGCAGAAAGTGTAGAATACTTTTTTGAGCAACCAAAAAATAGATTTTTGGGAATCATAAAAGAAAGACACCCTTGGTGTATTTCACGAGAAAGAATTTGGGGTTGTCCATTACCTGTTTGGAATTGTGAGGATTGTGGTGAAAAAAATTGGTTCTTTACAAGAAAAGAAATTGTTGATGCAGCAGATAATTTGCCTGATGGAGAAGATTTTGAATTACACAGACCGTGGATTGACAATATTTCTGTAAAGTGCAAAAAATGCAACAGTACTAAAACAAAGAGAGAAGAATATGTTTTAGATACATGGCACAATAGTGGTTCTGCACCATATTCATCATTAAGTGATGAAGAATATTCAAAAGAAATTCCTGCACCATTTTTCACTGAAGGAATTGATCAAACTAGAGGATGGGCATACACACTACTTATTGAAAATGTTATTTTAAATAATTCTCCAACTCCTCCATTCAAGTCATTTTTGTTTCAAGGACATGTACTTGATGAAAAAGGAGGCAAGATGAGTAAAAGCAAAGGAAATGTTTTAGATGGAGCAGAATTGCTGCAAAAATATCCAGTAGATTTGATACGGTTCTATTTCATGTGGAAGGCAAGCCCAATTGAGCCACTAAGCTTCAGCACTGATGAGTTAATGTCAAGACCATATCAGGTGATTAACACACTATTCAATCTACACCTATACTTTAAGCAAAATAGTGAATACGACAATTTTGAACAATCAAAAACAATTGAATGGGCAAAACAAAATGATCTGTTAACATCTCCAGATATTTGGCTACTATCAAAACTACAAAAATTGATTCAAGAAATTACTGGAAAAATTCAAACATGTAAGTTCCATGAAGGTGCAAAAGCAATTGATGAATTTATCATAAATAATCTAAGTCAAGTATACATTCCAATTACCAGGAGGGAATTATGGGATGAAGGTGAGGAAAAGAAAAACCGAAGACTTGCAATTTATGCAGTACTAAGTAAAGTGCTTAAAACACTAGATATTTTGATTCATCCGTTTTGTCCATTTACTAGTGAATACCTATACCAAACAGTATTTGATGAAAAGCAAAGTATTCTACTTGACAAATGGCCTCAATATCAAGAATCACTAGTCAATGAAAAAATTGAGGAATCATTTGATATAATGAAAGACGTTGTCTCTGTATCATCAGCTGCCAGAATGAAAGGAAAACTAAAACGAAGATGGCCATTAAATGAAGCACAAATTTGTGTAAGAAAAGATCAGAAAACTAAACTCGAATCATTATCTGAATTATTACAGTCCCAGTTAAACATAGAAAAATTTAGTATTGTTGAAACAGAAAAAGAATCAGGACTAGAGCAAATTTTAGAATTAAAACAATTAGGATTACCTGTTAAAGCAATTATCGAATTAGAAAGAAAGAAAATTGGACCCAAGGCAAGACAACACATGGGGAAACTAGTTGCCGCATTTACAGAAACAAATCCAGAAGAGATTATTTCATCATTGCAAAAAGATGGAAAATATGATTTTGATATTGGTGGAGAAATTATATCATTAGATAATGAAGATTTTGTTATAGATTTTGATGCAAATGAAAACTTTGCAGTATCAAAAAGAGACAACTATATCGTATTTATCTCAACATCACGAAATAGAGAAATGATGGCAAAAGGATTAGTAAAAGATGTTGCAAGACGACTCCAAACTCTAAGAAAAGAAAGAGGATACACGCCAACTGATGTTTTAGGTGTTGCATCAATTCTTGATTTGGATGATGAATCACTTGAAATGGTAAAAGAGAGAGCAGATGAACTGGCATTTTTGGTTAGAGTAAAGCAAGTAAATTTTACAGAATCATGCAAGGAATACAAAGATGATGATATTGATGGACAAAAAATAAGAATATCTGTAGAATAGATTTTAAGAATTAATGTAATACTTTTATTAGAATCATAAATTTCATAAGGAAATGTCCAAATCAGAAACCCCAAATGTTGTTGGAATTAACGTTCTAAAACAAAATGGCCTTGATGTTGACGAGTTGTTAAAAGAGTTAATCAAAAATGCTGCAGTTGAATTTACGGCATACTACTACTTTACCAATCTCAGAGCACATTGCACAGGTATGGAAGGAGAAGGACTCAAAGGAATTATCGAGGATGCAAGATTAGAAGATCTTAGCCACTTTGAATCATGTCTTGAAAGAATCTACCAATTAGGAGGTACTCTTCCAAATGATGCAACTGAATTTATCAAAATGTCAGGTTGTGAATTCTTACAGCTTCCAGCAAATCCAACTAATTATAAAGAAATCCTACAAAAATGTCTCAAAGCAGAACAAGGTGCACTAGTCAACTGGAACAAAATTTGCCAGATGACATTAGGAAAAGATCCTACAACATATGACATTGCAAAAGATATCTTAGCAGAAGAAATTGAACATGAGTCATGGTTCCTAGAGTTAATCTATGGAAGACCATCAGGGCACATGCGAAGAAAGTATGCTGGAGAAAGACCACATACTAAAAGACACTCTCGAGCACTAGATATGGCATAAATGCCAAATCATTTTCTTTATTTTATATTTCTCAGGTTACTTTATTGATGACAAATAGTGAATATGCATTGTTTTATCACGGTTAAATATAAAAATCACGTATTAAGAATATGGTAAAGCAGATTAGTTTGGATGCGTGGCAGATTCAACAATTATCCGATTTATTAGAAAAGGGATCAAGTATTGTTGCAAAGACAAACAAGCCTATCGTTCTTTACAGACAAACCCTAGAAGAAGAAGAAGAATCATATGAAGAAATTGTATGTACTCTTACCAAAGGATATGTAATTGAGCAAATGGTTGTATCAGGAGGAATTTTAGTGCCAAGCTTTCATCAACAATTTGTATTTACAATTAAAGAATATCCTCAAGAATTATTGAGAAAAAGCAAGGATCGCTTTTTAGAAATGATTGATTTTCTTGAGGAGCAACTAAGATAATATCATAATTAATAAGGATCGTAAAATCCAGAATTTTTGCATGCAATTATTAGAGTTTCAAGCAAAGGAATTATTTCGAGAATATGGGATTAATCTTCTTGATAGTAAATCATCTACCAATATAGAGGAAGGAAGAAAGCATGCAAAAGAGTTAGGATACCCATTTGTGATTAAAATCCAGGTTCCAGTAGGTGGAAGAGGAAAGGCAGGAGGTATCCAAATGTGCCATAATGATGATGAATTTGAGCTAAAGTATCCTCAAGTAATGGATTTGACAATCAAGGGAGAAAAAGCAAGAGCAATTCTATTAGAAAAGATGGCAGACATCAAAAAAGAATTATACCTTTCAATATTTTTGAACCGCTCTAAAAGATGCTATACAATTATTGCATCAGCAGAAGGAGGTGTTGAAATTGAGTCAATAAAAACTCAAATCATTAAAGAAGTTGGAATGGGTGATGTTTCAGATGAGATTGCAAGTGATGTTGCAAAAGAGATTGGATTAGATGGAAAAACTGCAGATGGTTTTATTGATACTTTGAAAAAATTATCAAAGCTTACAATTGAAAAAGAGACTGAGCTTGTAGAAATTAATCCACTTGCAATCATGCAAGATGATTCTATAATTGCACTTGATGGTAAATTTGTTACAGATGACAATAGTAATTTCAGACACGATGAATTACAAAAATATCAAGAGAAATCAAAGATAGAAGAGAGAGCAGAAAAAAGTGGATTCTCATTAGTTGAATTAGATGGAGACATTGCAGTAGTTGGAAACGGTGCAGGACTTGTAATGTCTACACTTGATATGTTATCAGATAATGGAGGAAAGCCTGCATGTTTCTTAGATGTAGGTGGTGGTGCAACTACAGAATCAGTTTATGAAGCTTTAACTTTGATTAACAAATTAAATGGAGTTAAAGGAATTCTAGTTAATCTGTATGGAGGAATTGTAAAAACAACAGTAGTAGCTAAAGCATTTTTGCAAGCATATGAGAATAATCTAATTGACATTCCAGTATTTGCTAGACTAAAGGGAACGGAATCTGAAAAAGCAAAAGAGATGCTTCAAGGTTCTAAAACTAAGATTTATGATTCAGTTGAAGAGGCAATTAATGCAGCAGTGATGGGAGTAAAAAAATGACTGATATTTTTGAACTACTAAAAGGAAATCCTGGAGATTCAGATTATGAGAAAAAAGGAGTAATTGTTCAAGGAATTACAGGGTCATATGGCTCAGTACATGCAACAAATATGATTGCATATGGTACCAATGTTGTTGCAGGAGTAACACCAGGCAAAGGAGGCCAAACATGGAATGACAGTGTTCCAATTTACAATAACATGAAAGAGGCAGTAGATGCAACGGGTGCAAAAATTTCAATTATCTATGTTCCAGCAAAATTCTTCCTTGGTGCTGCAAAAGAGGCACTAGAAGCAGGAATCAAACTACTAGTTGCAATTCCTGAATACGTCCCAATTAGAGATACGATGGAGACAATTGAATTAGCAAAACAAAAAGGTGCAATAGTCATTGGACCAAACACTCCAGGAATTATGATTCCAGAACTAATCAAAGTTGGTATAATGCCACCAATGCCATTTAAAGCTGGAAACATTGCTGTTTTATCCAAAAGTGGAACTTTACTTTATGAGATTTCAGATGCATTAACTACTGCAGGATTTGGACAATCAATTACAATTGGGATTGGCGGAGACCCAGTAAATGGAACAAGACTCATTGATGCATTTGAAATGATAAAAGACATTCCAGGTTTAGAGGGACTAGTAATAGTAGGAGAGATTGGTGGCGACTCTGAAGAAATTCTAGCTCAAAGAATTATGGATTCAGGATTTAACAAACCAACTGTAGCATACATTGCAGGACGTGCAGCCCCCAAAGAAAAGAGAATGGGGCACGCTGGAGCTATTGTAATGGGAACTTATGGTTCTGCTGAATCCAAAGTATCAATGTTTAACAAGGCAAACATTCCTGTTGCAAAAAGACCTGCAGAAGTACCTGTATTATTAGCAGGAAAGATGGAAAAATCCGATTAGAATAAAAGAGAGAGATTTTGGAGTGAATTAAATGCCAATTACAGATCCTGAAAAAAAACGCATTGCACAACAAGCACGTCTTGTAATGAAAATTTGCTTCAAGTGTGGATGCAGAAATGATATTGGCGCTACAAGATGCAGAAAATGCAGAAACCCATACTTGAGATTAAAGAACAGAAATCTCGGTGTAAAGAAATAGAATTAGTAATTCATCAATCTTTGCCTATACTCTACAATTGCAAATTTTAACTCAGAACTGTATTGCATAATGAATGATTTTGCAGTTTCAGGATTTTCTAATTCCTCAAGATTTAGCTGAATATCATCAGGTAATTCTTCATTCATTTGGAATAAAATTTTGGCAGCATCAACAAATTGTCCAAGATTGTCTGCATATTCAAATGCTAAAGTCATTTTATCAATCAAGGCATCAAATTCCTGTAAGGACATGTATGATATTTTGAAAATTGATACAAAAGGGCTGGGTAATTACGAAATATCTGAAAATCTAAAGACAGAAAAGCTTGTTATTTTGTAAATTTGTTGGACCGGTCGTCTAGTTTGGTTTGGATGACGCACTCACACTGCGTAAGGAATTATTTCCCGCAAAGGTCGTGGGTTCAAATCCCATTCGGTCCACCATAATATTTTATCAAATCGAAACAGATTTTTTAAATAATTACATATACTTAATATGTTCATATTATCTCATTTTTTTTAGAGTCATGTCAAGGAAATGTGCCGATTGTGGTTGTACTCCTGAAGAATGCAAGAATTCGCCATCACCTTTAACATGTAAGAACTGTACATGGAATTATTGTTGTTGTTGGGATCATATTCATAAGAAAAAATTCTAATTTTTCCAAATCGGTTGTATTTTCAAATTTCAAGAATTCTTAGATTTATGAATGGTTTTGATGTGTCTTTGCAGATTAGATTCCCCAGCTAGATGTTTTTTACAATGAGGACATTGTATTCTCTTAACCAATTCTTAAAATCTATTTTTATGAATATCATATATTTGAATATAATACTTCCCAAAAATGGGAATTATCTGAGAGATAATTATTATATTCCTCTTGAAGATTTCAAAAAAAAGTATGCCAAGATGTGTAAAATGTGGACAAGATTTTGAAAAGGGTGAAAAAGGTTTTTGTTCTTTGATTTATTCAAATTTATGATCAATGTCTTGGAATTTTTATTTTAAATTCAAATTTTTCATCATTTGATTCAAAATTGCTTGTTGAATAGTTTGCATCATTGAACATTTTGAAATATACCATTCCATTCACATAAAGCCAATTATGTCCCATATCACTATTGGCACACACTATGGTTCTAATTCCTTCACTATCGTCATAATACAAATGATGGCCGTTTTGTTTGAACCATAAAGACATTGTAGATACCATCTCTTCAAATTGCAACATTGGAGAAAATAATCGCATACATGATCGTGTTGATTCGTATTTTTCTCCAACCCATTCATCTAATTCCTCTTTTGAGAATTTATTGTATAGTTTTTTTATCTCTCCACGCTGCACTATCAAATCTTGACGTTTGAAGCATTTATTCAAAACATCAATATTGTTAATGATTATATTTTCAGCTGCTTTGGTAGGTGAAATGTTGTGTTCTTTTGCTGTCAGTCTAATAGCATCTGCTCGTTCTTTTGTAAATCGTAAACTGAATACCTCATCTTTTGTTTTACTCAACAGATTTAATCAAATCTAATTTTTTATAAATGTGATTTTATGTTATAATTCTTACATTTCTTGCAAAAGATTACAATATTTCTTTGGATATGACTATTTTTATTTCAAATTTTGAATCGACATCTGATGTTAAGATAATCTGGAACTCGGATGTATCAGGATATGAAGTCGTAAGAACATGAAAATTAGATTCTAGAATTGCTTTAAAGAAATTCCATTGTGTTTACACTTGCGATAAATTCCAATTGTATAGATTAAATCAAAAATAAATATCGATACAAAAAGAAATTGCAGCAAAATTGAATCTTGAGCAAGAGACTTGTATTGATAAAACGCTAAACTGATTATTGCAGTTCCAATCATCTTGAATAATGCAATGTAGAATGACTGACCGCCAATACCTTTTCTGTTTATCAGCATTGTCACAAACAATATAGACATCACAAGATTTTGTCCAAATGCAGCATATGCCCCAGTTTCATCTTCAAATTCATAATTTATCGCCAAAATCATTGGAATTGCAATTGCTATTCCTAATGCAAATACGGCAAAAAACTGCCATTTAGGAATATTTGAGAATTCCTTTTTTCCATACTTTAAAAATTGTATTACAATTACCACATCCAAAGAAAACCAGATATAATTTACATAAATCTGAGGGGCATCATGTGGAATGAAAAATGCAAATATTACCTCCCATGAAATATTTGCACAAAGTGCAGCCATGGGCATTCCAAATGTTTTATCTTTGAAGCCTCGTCTAATAATTAGAATATATGTTACAGACCAAAATAATCCGCCAATCATCATTATTTCTGTGAACATCGAACTCTTGATTTCATATGTTCATCAATTAAGAGTCTTACTTCATCTAAAAATCACATGTTATCTGAAAGTATGAATAATTGTTATATAGTATTTTGACATATACAATATAACGAGAAGCCTTTGTTCTGCGTCGTAGAATGATAGGTCTGGAAAATACCTCATGTTAAAAAAACGTCCTAGAATCATGTGTTTTCCATGTATCTCGTTGTTCTAAAAGGAAACAATTTAGAATAGTCCATAATAGAAACGAATATGGATTCCAAAGACGTTATAGATAATGTAAACGCATTATTGAAACTCGGGGTGGGGGATCCATACAGACTAGAGCATATCAAACAAGCACACATCCTAAACAACACTATTTGGAAGAGTGATGATAGATACCTAGAACAACTAAGAGAGAAATACCTAGTCAAGCATCGTATAGACCAGCCCGATATAGAATCAGAGATTGTTGAAAAGACAGAAAGTGAGTCTGAAGATAAGGACATGATTCATTGTTGGAAATGTGGAAAAAAGAGTCCAACAAGAGCTAATTTTTGCATGGTTTGTGGCTCTTCTATTTTTGAAGTTGGTGCAGAACCTAAAACAGCAGATGTGCAAATGCCATCTGCTAGGTCAAAAAATCAGACAAGAAGTATTAGATTAAAAATTCCCATTTTAATTGGTATTCCTGTTTTAATTTTAATAATAATTGGTGGTGCATATAGCCAAGGCTTTTTGGACAATGATCTAGAGAGACGGAGTACAGAGGATCCCATAGAGGACAAAATAGAGGCTAAAGATTCAACAAGCGAGATGATTGTATCTACTGAAACTAATTCAAAATGTGGTGCAGGAACCGTCTTTGATCCTGATGCCAATTCATGTGTTTTAGGAAGTGTAATAGAGTCTAAAGATTCAACAAGTGAGGTAGAGACATCTACTGAAGCTAATTCAAAATGTGGTGCAGGAACCGTCTTTGATCCTGATGCCAATTCATGTGTTTTAGATAAATGAAAACAAGAATTAAGAAAGATCTCAAATTAGTTAGTTAAAATTGGATAAAAACAGTTGAAATTTGTGAAAGCCAGATTTAATGGAAAATGTGTAGAATGTGGAGGAGAGATCAAAGTGGGTAAAGAGATCATAAAAAACTCTAATGAAAAATGGGTTCACAAGGCATGTTCAGATTTAGAAGATGAATTACCATAATAACAAAGTTGGAACAAATTAGTAACAAAGTTTTAAAGGGTTTACAAAAAAAGAGAGATTGATGAATACAAAATCAAGCATATTTTTGATTGCATCAATTATGACAGTATTTGCCATAATGATGATCCCAGAGGATATTTCAGCCCATACTAGTCAAAACAGCATAACTGTGACTCCAATTAGTGAGGAGACAAGTTTGCAACAGACTACAACTACAATGAGTATTCCTCAAGACAACAAGCTTCCATGGGGATTTGTGAAAGGAGCAGCATCTGATTATGTTGAAAGATATCCAGTGATCATTCAATTTTACAAGGGAGAAGATCCAGTTCACTTTACACAAGTTGACGTGAAAGGAGATGGCTCTTATGAGTACAAATTCAGAGTTACAAGTCTTGATTCAAGTACAGGAAAAGTTGTAAATGTCTTTGAAGGAGATTACACTGTAAAAATCTTCAGAGTAATTCCAAACACCAATGATCAAGTGTAAGATCAATAAGGCGTCCCAGATTCTCTTTGTTTTGCCAAAGCTGTAACATACCATTCAAACTCATCTAGAAATCTTGAAAATCTTCTATCATAGTTTTCATCAAGAAGATTTCCATCATCAAAGGTTTCATGGACTTTGGAGATTGGAAGTTGTGAAGGAATAGCAGATGCACCCATTTCTGCTAATATTTGTCGAAGATGATTTCCTGCAACAATACCACCAAAAGGACCTACAGAATAAGATATGATATCTGAAGGTTTGAAAAAATATTCTTCTAAGAAATAATCCAATGTGTTTTTCATAGCAGAAGATATACTATGATTGTATTCAGGAGCTATTGGGATGTACCCATCTGCATCTTTAATGATTTTTTGAAGTTCCTGTAATTTTTCAGGAGGGGATTTCATCTCTTTGTACATTTTGTCTAATAATGGTAGGTCTAATTCTACAGGATCTACCAATCAAACTTGGTGGCCTTTTTCTTTTAGTTTGCCAACAACCCATTTTGCAACCTTAATTCCATTTCGTTCAGATCTTACAGAGCCAAGGATTACTACAATTTTTGCCAATAAACATTCATAATAAAACAAGATAAAATATTTTTCCGAATTTAGAAAATCATTCATAGAATACATATACCGAATAAGTAAACTGGAGAGTTAGAAATTGAGTAAAAATTTTTGGCACGATATCGAATCAGGGTCAGATATTCCTGAAATTATCAATGTAATTGTAGAGATTCCAAAAGGATCCATGAACAAATATGAATATGATAAAAAACACAACATGATAAAGCTTGACAGAGTATTGTTTTCGCCATTTCATTATCCAGGAGATTATGGACTAGTACCTCAAACGTTATCTGAAGATGGGGACCCACTTGACGCACTAGTACTAGTAACTAACCCAACATATCCTGGAATTCTCATTGAAGCAAGACCAATAGGATTACTTCAAATGAAAGATGATGGAGAATCAGATGACAAAATTATTTGTGTCTCAACAAATGATCCTAGATATTTACACACCACAGACATTACAAACATAGAAGATCACTATCGCTCAGAGATTGCACACTTTTTCCAAGTTTACAAAGATTTGGAAGGAAAGAAAGTAGAAATTTTAGGATGGGGAACAGCAAAAGAGGCAAAAATAGTAATCATTGACTCTGTAAAGAGATACAAAGATACTCTAAAAAAATACTGAAATGTCAAAACAATGTGAACATTTTTCTCAAGAAAAAAAAGGAACCACGCCAAATACAAAAAGTTGTGAGGAATGTGAAAAAGAACATTTACCAGTAGTTGCAATTAGAATGTGTTTAACATGCGGTCATGTTGGTTGCTGTGATTCATCAATTGGTAAACATGCAACAAAGCACTTTGAAGAAACTGGGCATTCTGTAATGAAGGCAATTCCAGGAGACATTTGGAAGTGGTGCTATCTTCATGAAGAATATTATTGATTGAGCCTGATGTTTTTTACTATTAATCACAAATGCTTAAGTAGTAAACAGCATTTTTCAACTTTTATGGATTCGCAAAAAATTGATGAAGAAGGTCTATTGAAAAATATGCAAATTTCTGAGCTAGTATTAAAAATTACAAAACTTACCTTTGGTTGGAGTAATCATGTAGATCCTATTACAAATGCTAATGAACTTATGAATGATGTTAGAAAACTTTCTCTAGAAATTTCAGAGTATGAACAACGAATGGGCTCTTCACTTAGCGAATACCAAAGAAACACAATTTATAATTCAATGGAGGGATTAGAAAACGCAATTCCTTATATGAAAAATAAAATAAAACCTACTGAAAGTTTAGAAATAATGGACAAAACTGACAAGTCCTTAGTGTAATCTAGATTAAACACGCATTCATTTTTTAATAGTTAGAAAATGATATTATCAAATGGTAGAATATCAGCTTGGAGAATGGGATCTATCAGAATTAGTAAAGAACCCAAAGAGTCCAGCATTTCAAAAACAGATTAAAGAATTAGAAAATCAGGCAAAAAAGTTTGAAAAAATAAAATTAAAATTAGATCCAAAAATGTCCTCAAAGAAATTTATGAGTATTCTGAATGAAGTGGAAGGAATTTCTGAGAAGATGAGTAGAATTGGAGGTTATGCATCATTGTCATATTCTTCAGATACTCAATCAGATGAAGCAACATCCCTAATGACAAAGATGTCAAAATTAGGTTCTGAGATTTCTAACAAGATTTTGTTTTTTGACTTATGGTGGAAAACACAAGTAGATGAAAAAAACGCTAAAAGACTAATCAAAGATTCAGGAGAGCTTACAGAATATTTGGCTCACAAAAGACTATTTGCAAAATATGCTCTGAGTGAACCTGAAGAAAAAATTATCAACACGCTAGATGTTACAGGTATATCTGCACTTGTAAAACTCTATGACAAGATAACTAATGTCTATGAATACAAAATGAAAATTGGAAACAAGACCAAAAAAATGACAAGAGAAGAACTCACAAACTATGTCAGAAGCACTAGCCCAAAGATTCGTGAGACAGCCTACAAAACCATTCTAACAAAATATACCGAAAACAAAGGAGTGATAGGCGAGATCTATCAAAATATTGTTCTTAATTGGAGAGATGAGGGTATTGAAATTAGAGGATATGATTCCCCAATTTCAATGAGAAACATTGGAAATAACATTGATGATAAAACTATAGAGTCTCTTCTTTTAGTTTGTAGGAAAAATTCTCCTGTTTTTCAAAAGTTCTTTATTCAAAAAGCAAAGATGTTAAAAATTAAAAAGTTGAGAAGATACGATGTGTATGCTCCAGCAGCAGCTAACATCAAAGAAAAAAATTACACATACAATAAATCTGTAAAACTAGTCTTTGAGTCACTTGGAAAATTTAATAAAACATTAGAAGAATTTGCAAGAAAAGTCTTCAATGAAAATCACATTGATTCATCAATAAGACAAGGAAAAAGAGATGGAGCATTTTGTAGTACTTTAACGCCAAAAATTACACCATATGTTCTGGTAAATTTTACAGGTAAATCAAGAGATGTTTTTACTTTAGCTCATGAACTAGGCCATGCAGTACACAGCCAAGCAGCACAAGACAGATCAATTCTAGTTCAAGACGCCCCGTTACCTTTAGCAGAGACTGCATCCACATTTTCAGAATTATTATTGTATGACAATCTTTCTGACAAGATTTCTGATGATGAAAAGAAGATCATGTTATCAGAGAAAATTGATGATTTGTATGCAACAATTCTTAGACAGTCATTTTTCACAATCTTTGAAGTTGATGCACATAAGCAAATTGGAGAAGGAACTACAGTAGATGGGATTTCAAAGACATATCTACAAAATCTAAAAGAGCAATTTGGAAATTCAGTGAGTCTTACTGAAGACTTTGCAATAGAGTGGAGTTGTATTCCACATTTTTATCATACACCATTTTATTGCTATGCATACTCTTTTGGAAACTTGCTTGCGTTATCTCTATTTCAAAGATACAAAAAAGAGGGAAAAGATTTTGTTCCATCATACATCAACATTCTTGCAGCAGGTGGTGCTAAAAAACCAGAGAAACTCCTCTCAGAATATGGATTTGATATCAGATCTCCAAAGTTTTGGCAAGAAGGCTTTGATTATGTAGATGAGCAAGTTAAAGCATTATCATCATTGAACTAGATTTTATAATAAATGGGGCTGACAGTCCAACGCATGGACTGTCAGCTTGTTCCCCGAACGGTTTGAATTCGATGTCAAAATCAAAACAATTACAATCTGATTTAAACGTTTGAAATTATTTCAGGTCCATTTTTTTGGTTTAATTTTTCTGATGGTACCTGCAAGAATTCCAATAGTAATTCCTAACTGGTAAAGAAAATACAAAAGCACCTCAAACGTACTAGGGGTTAGATCCGTGAATCTACTTAGACCAGTAAATAATAGAATAATTGCACTAAAAAAGAAAACAAATACTTTTGCTATTCCACGAATATCTGTATATTTTAAAAGAACAAAAGTCATCACAGTAACAGAAATAGCTAGCACAGTTAGAAACCCAGTATTCATTCCAAAAATCAAAAAGATAGAAGAAATAATTTCACCTGTACTACCTGCAGACACATTAGAGAGGTCAATTTTCTCAGGAGAAGCAAAACGTGGAACACTCAAAACAGCATTTACCAAAAATATGATAAACAAAGAAATTGATACAGTCTTTACATGATTTTGAAGACGTGTAAATCTTACAAGTATGGCTCGTCCTAGAATAATTCCTTGAAATATGCCAATACCAAAAGCGCTCAAAACTGCAATTAATTGAATTATTGGGTCTTGTAAAACATCAACAAGAAATGGGATTAGTGCCAATACTAACTAGATTTAGTAGAGAGTTTTTCGCGGGGTTTTTTAGGTTTATTGCAACATACGGGTTTGACATTGGATGTAACTTCATGCTCATATATGTATAGGAATGACCGGTTTATTACCTTTGCGTAGATGGGACTTTGTTTCCCAGCCCGGAGATTTCGTACCTTTGCAATGAACGCTGTTGGCAGAGAACGCCACGTCGTGTGAGAATTGTCTGCTTGTGAAAGTTCAGGTGCGCCTGTCGAAGTTATGAAACAAAATTGATCTCTTGATAACCCCGACAGAACCCGTGCCTGACAGGGCCCGGTTTTTAGCTCCCGACAGTCCGACAGAACCCGTATGGTGAATAAGAAAAATCCATCGGTCAAATAAATCAAATCACGGTTTTATATTTTAAAAATTATTTTCGATGTATATGGACAAGCAAGAAAGGGATGGTGAATTCTCCAGTGTCAGAGAGAATGTCAGTTGATGCTGGCAAGCCCAGGCTGCAGAAGATTTTTGCCTGCACGTATGCAGGATTGGGAAAAACGCCGAATTGGACAAGTGGCAAAACATGCATAGACACCGCAGAGGTCGTCCCAGATCCGGACTGGCAAATAAAGATGGTGCGGCATCACCTGAGAGATACCCACGCGTGTTTAAAGGCAGTAGGCAGATGATCCGCACCGGCCTGTTCCTACCCATAATAGTCACGGCCAGCACTGATTGTCGCCACACAGAGGATGAGGTAAGTTATGAATAAGATAATCTGTGGCGACTGTGCAGATATAATGCCCGGCATGCCCGCTGAATCTGTAGATCTGATAGTCACATCCCCACCATACTTTGATGTCAAGACGTATAGCAGTGAAGAAGACCAGATCGGCAACATACACGTATTTGATTCCTATATCTCCAAACTTTTGGAGGTGTGGCGACAGTGTCAGCGTGTATTGGTACCAAACGGCAAACTGGTAATCAATGCGCCATCAATGCCTATCGCCAAGGACGCGTTTGACACGCACCACAACCGCCACATCTATGACATAAATTCTGCTATACAACATTCCATAATCCACGATACTGGCCT
This sequence comes from Candidatus Nitrosopumilus sp., assembly GCA_963667665.2. Lineage (GTDB taxonomy): Archaea > Thermoproteota > Nitrososphaeria > Nitrososphaerales > Nitrosopumilaceae > Nitrosopumilus. The sequence goes on along the minus strand of OY763927.2, from coordinate 198,096 downwards.
GTACTTGTACGACACCTACATCTGGGCCCGCCCAAACCCGACAAAAACCCTCATGCTTGGAAGCTATCCGTTTCCAGGGAATCTGTACGCGCAAAACACCGTCGAGTACATCACTGTATATGTCAAGGATGGCATTCCAAAAAAACGTAGCATTGAAGAGAAGGAACAGAGCAAGCTGTCCAAAAAGGAGTGGCTGGATTACACCAGACAGGTCTGGAATATCTCGGTACCGCACAAAAGGAACGAGTCTTACGGGAGCATCCTGCCCTGATGCCAACCGAGATAGCCCGCAGGTGCGTGAAAATGTTCAGTTTCACTGGAGATGTCGTGCTTGACCCGATGTGCGGGAGTGGTACCACACTAAAGATGGCCAAGCTGTTGGGGCGCAATTATATTGGAATAGACATATCGGAAGAATACTGCCAGATAGCCCGTGAGCGTGTCATGCAGGAGGCCCTGATATAGACAAAATGGCCTGCGGTGAGCGGTTGACAAAAAAAGATGTGATGCAAATCTGTAAGGTATGGTGGGATTAGAGGTTGAAAATGTACCCCATAAGCAAGTTTTTTGTGCATAATTTCACAAGATAATTCACATAGTTTTTTGACATCTGGGGCCAAAAGATCAAGATTTGACTGGTTAACATGTCAGGCCAGAAAAATGAATGGAGTTTCCAAGACAATGCTACAAAAAAAGAATTCAAGATCTTGTATGATGCGTTGAAGTGTGCAAAGTTGCCCTTCTCAACAGAGCATAACGCCGTGTACGGTCTTGAGGATGCCGTCCTGGTTCTGCTGCACATGTGCAAGAACGGAACTACTGCCAACAGGGCCGTGACAGAGATGTCAATCACACTCAGAGATGACAAGAACGTCAGTATCCCAACATCCCAGTGGCTGCTGGGAATGATAGGTGCGATGGATCCCGACAAGATGGATGCCCTGTGCAGACGCATGTTAGAAAGTACGATCAAGGAAGGATCCGGTCTTGAGAGAAAGACAGGTCACATGCTGGCCATAGACAAACATCTGATCCCATTTACAGGCGCAGACAGGCACAATGACCGCCTTGTAATCAGCGGCAGGCCCAAGGGAGGAACATCACGGTTTGAGACGTATGCCACAATGCAGATAGTTACCGAAGAGCAGCTGCCCACGATAGCGGTCGTACGCGTCACAGAGGACGTCTCAAAGATCGAATTTGTGCGTAAACTGCTCTCAGAATCAAGGAAGACGGGATTAAAAAAGTCAATAATTCTCATGGACCGCGAGTTTAGCAGTGTAGATGTGATGCGTTTTCTGGACGAATGTGGCGAGAGATTCCTGATGGCAGTCAGCAAGACACCTGAAATCAAAAAGGTCGTCTCAGAGTTTCGCAGTGGCAAAAGAAAGGCAATATCTCAATATGAGATGAGATCCAATGACGAACAGCGTTCAGGTTTTGGCTGGTGATAAAAAAGCGTCTTAAGGAAAAGAAGGGTAAGAAAAGATGGGAATATCTGATGTATGCCACAAATGTGGAACGCTGGTACATAAAACGCACCATAAAAGATGTTCCTGAAGAATACAAAAAGCGATGGCGTATAGAGAACAACTTCAAATCAGTTGAGCAGATGCGTGCCCGCACATGCAGTCGAAATCATGCGATCAGAGTCTTTATGTTCTTTCTCTCTATGATTGTGTGCAACCTGTGGTATACGGCAGTGCGAAAAATAAACAAGGTGTTAAAGATCAAGTTTGAGCGGCATGCCAAAAAAAATATGGCAGCTAGTGCATTCCTGGTGCGGCTCATTGTATTGGCCAAGAGGATCATAAAATCAACAGACAAGGAATTAGAATACTATTTACAGTGTGTACGATAGGGGTGCATTTTCAACTTCTGACATTGTAAAAAATTGCAACATAGATCTTGCTCAAAAATTCACGATTTCATATCGCTAAATTCGATTTTTTTACAAAACTTCCAAAATTTTGAATCACCGTGTAACTGATCATAAATTTCAGATTGTTGTTTACGACATTCACAACCTTGTACAGGCCTCCTTTGACCAGGTTCAAAATTGAATGGTGCTTTCATAGAAAAATCAATGAAATTATAGTTAATTGGATACTCTTCAAATTGGAGTTTTGACATCTCTGCCAATACTAGTACTGCAGCGGCGGGGGATAAAAATGGCAAAACGCCAAAAACAGGCTGCAAATTTTCAGCAGTTATCTCTCCTGTATCGCATTTGGGTTTGTACGATGGATTAACATGTTTTGAGAAAGTACACATGACACACCATTCGGATCTGGGGATGTGCCGGCCAAGATTAATTCCCCAGCTTTGAGTAGTTGCCGCATGAATTACTATTGGCGGATAATTATCCTGGATAGTTGACCAAACATTGCCCTCGTTTGCAAGTGAAAGAATGATATCAGGATTACCTTCAAGCGATTCTTCGCCTGTAAACTCGTAATATGTTTTAGGAATAGCAGCGATATGTCGATTCTTATTTTCAAGTACTTGACTGCACACATCGACTTTGAGTTTTTCCTGTAATGCATCACATGGCAAAAACGGCAGGGATCTATTGCAATTAGAATAATCTACAGCATCGTTATCAATCAACCTCAGATCCATCTTCCAGTCGGTCAGGGAGATGAGGGCGTCTAACGAAGAGCCAACGGCACCACATCCTATCTGATATATGGTTCCATAATCAAAATCTGTAGAAAATTCAGGATTCTTCAGTTTGGATGGATCGTGTTCTGACGTGTCAAAGTCAAACAAGCTTAGCCATTTTTGATATTCCACACTACGATTATTGCATACGGCCTGTTCGAATATCTGCGCTGCCCCCAAACATGATGCAAAAGAAGGACCTATAGGATTATAGCTATGGTTATGGGCTAATTTGTATTTGTTAGAATTTGCCCCGCATCCTGCAATCCAACCGTTTGCGTCTATCCATACAGTGGATTTGGAATAAGTTTTTTCATGATCTCCTATCACTAGTATCTGATCAACCTTGCTATCATCAATTCTATCAAACTGAAAATCACCGTACGGATCAATGGAATTTACAGAGTTCTTTATGACTTCCTTAAACTCTTGATGACGATATCGGGGTATGATGCTTTCTACGTCAGGCAAGTCTATTACCAGTCTTCTGCACCATCTTGGCATGATATTGCACACTATGTAGGCCATGCATTGGTGGGAAAACAGATCTTTGCAATTTGGATCTAACACAATACCTACTGCATGATTCTCAAAATCTCCCGTTGTTATTCTCCTTGTTCTATCATCTCTTGTTTCATACCATTGATCACGAGTTAGAGGAATATTCATCTTCTCAAATCCACAAATTTTGAGTCTGTGCGATCAATCAATTGAAAGTGTTCTTTTACATACTTTATTGAAAGACGGGCAAACCCTCTCTTTTTGTAACGATGAATGCCGCATTTTTCTAGCGGCAGCATTCCTTCCTTGCAGTAATTTGGAACTACAATGGATAGCAATCCCCCAAATTTGAAGGCTGCCCATTTGTCATCGCCATAGGAATGATCCACCCAGTAATCGGGATGCGAATGAACTTGTGCCACCTCTACTAGTTTTAGTTCATTCAATTCATTTACCACATGAAAGTTATCTTTGTGTGATGTTGACACACGGTACGAATCAGATTCTGTGTTTGGAGCTATTACTGCTGTTATACTAATCACATTATCTGAAATTTCCCCGGCCCAATAGATCAGGCCCTCATTAGGCGGACTTTTACAAGCATAGTCTTGTAAAACCTTCTCAGTGTCCCTGATGACTTTGGAAGAAATTAGATATTTTTTTCTGTCTTTTAGTCTAGACGTTTTCTTAGATATTGACAACATATCTCTGATCAAGCCATTCTTCCTTTATAGCGTCCTTTAGTGTTTATTCGAAAGTAGATTGCTTGAAGTATAGATTGTAAATTGGTTAAACTGCTAACTTGTGGATTTTGTTTCCAGCCTACAAGATTCCAGTTGTTGTGGATTCCCGAATATGAGCTATACGATTTTCTCGAACACGGGTTACAGATGCACGGATAGGAGTGAAAAAAACTGTCATTGCATTTTGGGTAAGCAGGCTTTGTTCCTTCCCTCCCGGTTGAGGGATCGATAAATTCTAAGAGAAGTGGCCATTCCTTGTAATTATCAAATTCTATTTTGAGAATGTACCTTTCTTGATCAATTTTTGACTGCATCTCTACTGTAAGCGCAAGTTCTTCTTTGTTAAATTCAGAAAATGTCACTAATTTCAACACAGGATTATTTTTTGCATCATTAATCTCATGCTGTGCAATTAACAAAGAAGTAGCCGGCGGAACAGTCATACGGCAACTCCAAGATCGGTGAAAATTACGATGGCTCCATCCTTTATTCCATAATTTTCCAAAGTCTTGTCTGGCTCTAGCGGATTATCTTCGTCCGTCTTTAATCTCAGCTCATATGTGCCATTTGGTGCAAAACTAAAATGTTTTACAATGTCTTCAATCACTTGCTTTATCGTAGTAGTTGACTTGAATTCATGTTCCCAAGGTTTTTGTGGCGTACGAATAAGAATTGTTATGTTTGTATCGTGTTTATCTTCCAATATTTATCACCTCCTTTGAGTGTGTCCGGTAAAAAATCACTGTATACCACCATGCAAAAGATATGAAGAAGCAGCTTTGGCAGTTATTTTTTCAGGCAAGTAACCATGTACACGATGTACATTATCTGATACAGCATCGCACAGAATGCTCTTGATTGATTTGCTTTTAACATGTGCTTTGAGTTTCAGGGCTACTTTTAGTTTCGCTGTAATGTCAACTACGACACAAGAGTTTAGTGCCATATTTTGTGTTTGCTTCATAAATTATCTAGATTTGAGAAATTATTATATATTATGTATATAGTGTGCATACCTTAGATACTATCATGACTAGAATTGCAAAACTACGTGTGCAGATTGCCCCTGTAGGATTTGAGATTGACAGGGTGGTCCTTCCTGCAAAACAAGAAAAAGCAGACAAGGTGTGACTATTGGTTCATAAAAATAAAAGCGATGACAAGGCAGGGCCATTTATCACAAGGATAACAAGTCAATTAAAGAGACTGGGAATTAAAACTGATGAAGAATCACATGACAGACATGATCTGTTTCAAATTATTCGTGCAGTAAAAAACATCATAGAAGAAGAAAAGGGAAACGACATCTATGCCAATTTGGCATCGGGATCAAAGATTCAGGCAATAGGAATAATGATGGCATGCATGATGTTCAATGATGACTCCAACGTTCACCCGTTTTATGTAGAGGCAGAAAACTATCCTGGATTTGAGGCGGAAAAACCTTTATCCCTAGGGATAAAAGAGATTCAAAATGTTCCTACATACTCTATTAAAATTCCCGATTCTAAATTGATCGGTGCTCTGAGAATAATTACAACAGAGAAGGGAAAAATTACAAAAAAGAAGATGGCAGAACTTGCAGAAAAAAAGAATCTGATTTCAGTCAATCCTACAAATAGAGACAATCATTCGATGGTGCGATTTGCCAGTCTTGACAAAAATATAATCAGACCTTTAGAAAAATGGCAATTCATTAAAATTGAGAAAATTGGAAGGAATAGATGGATAAAAATTACTCAGGAAGGGAAAAACGCTTCAAAGTTCTTAGTATAACACAATATACGATTTTATGCACTGATACATTTTAGAGAGTCTTCATCGATTTTGATAGGGTATTGCATTCGAGGGCGGGAGTATCACGTTAGAGGGCCGACACATTTCTCCGGTTCCAGTACGCCGGAGACAGTCCCGTCAGGTGGAATAAGATGCGGCGAGACCACGGCGTTTATAACATTAACAGTGCAGATATTTCCCCGATTAAATCATGATAAAGACCTGAAGATAAGCCACATCGGTGCGCCATGCTGGTCGAGAAATTACAAGGCTACAGAGTCGCCAAGGCGTGCAGAATGTACGTTGCCGTGCCACCTTTCATGATAGATTTCATTCTCGGGCGAGGTGTGGATCGGAATCAGTTTTTTAGCATTGGCCCCTTCAATGATGGATTTTATTTGCGTGCCGTCGCCGTGTCCAGAAACATGGATTTGGTGCCATTCCTTTTCATTTGACAAAAGTCCGAATCTCTCAAACCAGTTCTTTATTCTCTCTTCTTTCAACTCCATTTCCATGTCGAAGGGTTCTGTCAAGGACCGTATGTAGCTTGAACCAGTATTAGGTCGAATGTCGATTAATTCCTGCAGTTTAAAGTCACTCAGGGATAGCATTATCTCGCCCTGTTTCTCCCGGACACCCCGGTAATCAATACGGTTGTCATAATTCAAGAATTCTCGAGCCCAAACCTGATAATCTTCATTCAGCAGCTTTTCGGTAAAGTGATTAAGGTTCTTGTCAATCAGACCCCATTCTCCCTTTGGCATATACACCATGATGTGCTTGTCCTGTGGATCCGGGTACAGCCCTTGGAGGTTTTCAGATTCTGCAAATAGTTTCAAAAGATACGCCTGTTTTGGCTCGATTGCCAGGTACCTTCCGGTTTCCTTTGCGGCAAGATAGAACGACTGCAATCGATCCAGATCCCGTATTGGATATCCACAAACTACTAGGTTTTTCGTGGTTCGTACGATTTCGGTAACTTTGCTTTCTACGTCAAACTCGGTCATCGTGGACTGCTTGTCGATCCTGGTGCCCTCACACAGTAGGATATCGATGGAAGACTCGGCACATTTTTTGACAAAGTTTTCTGTGTCTTTCTTGCGGCGTCCGTGGAATCTGAGATCGGCCGTATTGGCAATCATGCCGTCTGAGGTTTCTAGGACGAATCCGTGAACTCCAGAAATTGAATGATCAACTGGCATCGGGGTGACCACAATTGAATCCAAATTGATCTCCTCGCCGCTTTTGAAGACTCGGACATCTCTTGGAATCTTAACGCCCTTCTCTTTTACCATTTTTCCCTTGGTAGAACCACTTTTGCCTTCATGAATTTGGAACTTTTCTGTCAAATCCAAGTACTGCTCACCATTTCCAGTCTCGTCAAAATTCTGCATGATGAGCTTGGATTCCTCGGAACAGTAAACTGTAATGTCTTCCCGTATGTATTTCAGATAAGCACAGTGCTAGAGGTGGTTCTGGCTACAAAAGAAACTTTGAACATGAAACTTTTGGTGGTAGATTGGCTAAAGAATTAGGACTACCTAATGGATTTATGGGATCTTCTAGGAAGAAAAGTGATAGGAGATAAATGATATGGAATTAAAATGGAGTAAACCAATTCACTATGGTGGAGATGGAAGTTATGATTGGTCTACATATGATGGAGTTTATGTCATTGCAAAGAAATCTGATGATAAATTAAAGGCAATTTATGTTGGACAAGGTAATATTGCAGAAAATATGCAAAGACATGAAAGCAAAAATGAACAAAATAACTGTTTGAAAGATTTTATGCAAAAGAGAAATAAAGATACCAAAGTATACCATGCTAAAATAATCAATGATGACGATAGAAATAACGCTGAATACACTCTTTTTGTATATTTTGGAGCCACAGATTTGTTGTGTAATGAAAATACCCCTTATGGAGAATATGTTTATTCATTGAATTTCCCATTTGAGAAAATTGAATTAAATTATTGAAATTAAATGATTATTGAGGTAACAAAATGCTTTTAGATTATTTCCCAAGTGATAAAAATCAACACGAAGAACAATTAGATGGAATATTATTCATGTTTGTAGATGATATATTGGATGATATCAAAAATGATAATATTGGTACAAACACATATTCTCCATATACTAATGATATTTTGATTCCCAGCATTTTTTATGATATCTCTTTCTGCCATTCCTTGTGCTTGTAGTAGTATGAATTGTATCATTAAGGACAAATGGCTTTCCGCATTTTACACATTTAGAATTTCTGAATTTTTTTAGTTGTGAATGATTTCTTATTACTGTGTCATTGGTTGCCATCAGTCTACTATGCCATGATTCAGCAGTATAACTTTGATGTTTAATCGGTTCTGTTAACTTAGCGTGAGTCATCATAAAATCTTATTCGTGTTAACTGTCGGGAGCTGGAAATTTTGAGACCAATTTGGCTTGATAAGGTTATATACAGTTTTTGGGGAAAAATAGTATGTCAGAACAGCCAGATATAACGGTGAGAGAAAGCGATTGTTATAGAGAAATAATACCAACTGGGCAAATCACCAACTTAGGATATGATGGTTTAAGATTAACAGTTTTACATGATTCGTTTAATCTTCAAGACGCAGTAAAAGGAAATCAAATCAAAGTATCAAAGGCAACAATAAATAGAAATATAGAATGCACTATTATCTTAACACCTGTACAGTTGAAAACTTGGGCTATCATATTTAATGATGAATTACAAAAATATGAAAAATTCTTTGGTATAATAATGTCTCCTGAGGAAATACAAGAAAAATTTAAAAATCAACCAAAGTAGATTTTATTTTTCACTAGCATTCTGAATGATAGTAATCCACTTGTTATCTCCCTTTATCTCAATTCCTGCTCTCTTAGCTGGTGTATCACCATCTAAACTCATGTGAAGTCTGATGTAATTGTGGTATAGTTTCATTCCTGTAATGGCTGGCGAATCATCCTTTTTCAAACCTCTAAAGGTTTTTTCTCTGTCTCTAAATTCACCATTAAGACGTTCTTGAATATTGTTGTTAGATAATTGATGTTTAAAGTGAATATCTTTGATGTGTATGCTAGAATTTCTTTTTCAAAACTTCTTTGTCCACGTTCACGTATAGCTTCCAGTATTAGTTTACAGGTGTCTCCCATGTAGATTGGAATATCTTCGTGCAAAAATGAAATGTAGTCAGCATGATCTGCATGTGCATGAGTTAACAGTACTGCATCAATGTCAGTATCTGTTTCTCTTTTTCCCATCATCTCCATTAAATCACTACGATAAACTCTATCCAAGTCAGGAATCAACCCAGTTTCTATAAAATCACGTAATCCAGTGGCAGTTCTTGGACCCATGAACGTATCAAAATAATCCCCACGTTTGCCAAAACTCATTCCAAAATCAAGAAAAACCTTGGTATCTTTGTCTTGGAGTAGGATTTTGTTGCCTCCAATCTCATTTACTCCTCCATAGAAAGTAAGACTAGTCACTGAAACTGTTCGTAAGTTCATACTAAAAAGTTGGATCCTAGAAATCACAAAAGAGACCCAGATCTTACTTTTTTAGATACTCGTTTCATTAATTATCATTGGGAATACATCTAATTGAAAATGACAAAGTAGTCGAATATGAAAAGAAAACAGTTGATAAAGAATTCGAAATTGAAGAATTTCTTGAGAAACACCCCAAAATTTTAGATAAAGATATTTTCATAATTGGCAGACAAGTTCCTACTGCAACAAAAACCAGAATAGATTTGATGGGCTTAGATAGAGATGGAAACGTTGTAATCATTGAACTAAAAAAGGAGTTTCATCACGTGAAGTTGTTTCTCAAATTTTAGAATATGGTGTATGGGCAGAAGATATTCGATATGAAGATCTAAATCGAATTGCAAAAGAAAAACATATTTCAGGTTTTACAGATTTATACAAAAAATATGAAACAGATTACAAGGAAATTCCTGAACCATTTAACCAAAACCAACGACTGTACATTGTAGCTGAAAAAATTGATGAAAAAATAGAAGATATTTGTAGATATCTACGTGTACGAGGTATTGACATCAAATGTGTTGAACTTAACTTCTACCAAAGAGATGGTCAAAAATTAGTATCTACTAAAATGGTTGTTGGCAAAGAAGAAACAATTTATCAAGAATTAGGCGATGATACTAAAACTGAAAAAATTGGTTGGAAGGAAAAATTAGAACGTGCATCACCTGAAAATAAAAAAAATGTCACAGATTTAATTTCAAAAATTGAGCAAACTTTTGATTGCAAGGGGGAGCCTCACAACAGATGGTACTATTTGCACATCATGAAGGGAGAAAAACGAGGCAGTATGTTTGCAGTAGTGATTTGTGAAAAAGATACTGCAAGAATTTCGTTTAGAATTGATCCTGAAAAATTTGATATTGATGATGAAAGAATTAGAATAATCAAAGGATGGTTTTTTTTAAAAAATTCTGAAAGAAGAATTCACATCGTTCCAGAAAATATAGATTTGATCTTTCAATGCCTAAAACATGCTTATGATGTAACCCTAAGTTATTCTACCAGTGAAAAAGAAAGGCAAAGTGAAGCTGCTCATAAAGCATGGGGCACTAGACGTAAAATGGCAGATTCTAACTAGAGGCAAATATTGGTTAAAAAAGAACTAACTCCATTACCAAAATGGATTAAATGGACACAATCAAAAGGGCACCATGTAACATTAGAACCGCTAAAATGCACAAACTGTGGAACTGAGTGGTATCCCAGAATTAACGGTGATGGTGGAATTAATTTACCTTCGGCTTGCGCCAACAACAATTGTAGAACTGCAGCTTATAGAAAAGTTAGAAAATAATCAATACGCTTAAGTTCGTAATTCTTGCAGAAAACTCATGTTATCTGATTTATCTAACAAAGACAGATGTCATGGTTCAGAATTGTAAAAATTCTGATTTTGCAGCCCGGTAGTGTAGAGGTCAAGCATATGGGCCTTTGAAGCCCGTGACGCCAGTTCGAGTCTGGCCCGGGCTACCTTCATGCATCTTATTCTTCATCTGATTGTTGTAACGTTTTTCTTATGTTTGAAAACATATTTGATGTTCTCCAACTTCTTTTTTCCCCATGAGAATCTGATGCACTTTCTAGAAATTCTTCAAAAGAACATGATTTCCAATAATTTGTACCATATTCTTTAGTAATTTTTGCCTCACATTGCATGCAATAGAGTTTTTTTCCAGCATTAATTCGTGCAAGAAATTTCTTATGTTCATTACAAATACAACATACACTATCCTTAAACACAATACTTTTTTTTTCTTTTGAAAAGATGTCAGTCATTTTTTATCTAAACAGATGCTATTTTGATTACCTGATGGAGGTGTTTCAAGACAGATTCGGATACTTTTTTTGCAAGCATTACTGGCACTGCATCAGCTACTTGCTGTTGTTTTGAACTTAGTCCTCCTTTGAAGACATAATCATCAGGAAACGTTTGAATTCTTGCAGCTTCCCTAACAGAAAACAACCTGTTCTGCGTTGGATGAATCATCATTCCTTTCCTAAAGTTTGTAATTGTAATTGCTGGCTCATTTTTGCGGAGTCTTTTGTATATCATACTGTGAGCCTTTTCAATCCTGCTATACTTTCCATCAACTTGCATAAGCTTTCGTGGTATGTCTTCCCAGTTGCCTCCTGGTGGAACAGCCTTTATCCTCTCAATCACAAGAGAAGAATTTTTTGTTACTATGTGATCCTTGACTTTGGCCGATTTTTTCCTCATTTCAACCTGAAATGGGTTTGATTTTGGGAGGTAATCATCAGTGTTTGATGTAATGTTTCCAGTTCTAATTGTTGGGAGGTCATCTATTGCCTCAATCAGTTTCAGGTGTCGCAAAAGTGCAGGGTTCTTTTTCAAATCTTCCTTTGATCCGTGTGTTTGTACGGGGGGTTCAATTGGAATTTCGCTCTTTGATCCGACAATAAATGCGCGCTTTCTAATTTGTGGTGCTCCATAATCTGCGGCGTTTAGCAACATGTATAGCAACGTGCATAAGTTTCTGTACATGATATTTTAGGACCATCATAGGCATAATGCCTCTTGTCTGGGGAATATGCCAAAAGCACAAAACAAAATGCATGGAAAATTAAAATTCAGATTCATGTATGACTATACATATCACATTGGAAAAAAATGCAGGCACCAACATGATACATACAGAAGATCAAACTATTCGTACAATCATTGTTTTTGTGCAGGTTTAGACGATACCTGGTGTGATACAATGTCGGGATTTGGCGGATCATCCATCTTTATGAATGGCCGCATGATTCCTTTGGGCGGTTTTCTCTTCCAGAATTTCTTAAAATTATAATCAAACTTGTGTACCCTGATAAATTCATACACTGCTGCCAGATGTGCATCCTTGTCTGCATAACGTATGGAATGATTCATTACACGTTTGAGTACGCTCCATACTTCCTCTACGGGATTCAGATATGGATGTCCGATAGGATACCACAGGACAATAATGTCGCGCTCTGCAAAGAATCTTTTCGTCTCCTTGGATATATGCCACGGTGCCTTGTCTAGTATCAGGACCATCTTGCCTACCTCCCTGTACACCTTGTCCATATGTTCTAGAAAGGAAGCGGTATTGACAGTCTGACAGTGATTAAAAAACTGTCTGTTGAAAATGGTATATTTACATATTCCAACGCGTCATACAAGACCTTGAATTCTTCTTTCGTAACGATGTCCCGGAAACCTTGTTCGTTTTTCTGGTTTGACATGTTAACTGGTTAAGTTTTGAACATTTAGCATCGTATATCAAAAAATAATATCAATTAGATTATGAGATTATGAGCAAAAAATCCATTTACGGAGCACATTTTCAACTTCTGACATAGATAACCCCTTACAGGACGTGTGGGGTTAAAAATATTAGGCGATTATACAAGGTTTTAGATCTTTGTGTACGTCTGATCAATTCCGGTGATGGGAACCGTGTTGGTCAGCGAGTTGTTTGCAGCATCTGCAATGTTGTGGTCTGATGAGACAAGATCAAGGTTGTATGTCCCGTCAACGGTTGAGGAAACTATCACGTAGTATGTGTCGCCGGAACCTGTGATGCCGATGATCGGACTGATGCCGTTATTTTCCCCTCCCGTGCTGCCAGGTGACAAAGTAAAGTCAGATTCAGTCACTCCCGTAACGTTCTCGCTAAAGGTTGCCTTGTAGATCAGGAACTGGCTGTTCGTATTTTGGGATGTAGGACTGTACCGCTCAATTGATGCAAGTCTTGGGTTGGTGTTGTCTATAACTGCGGTACTGACGGTGTATGTCTGGTCTGCACCGGTGGTAGCCGTGTTGGTCAGCGAGTTGTTTGTAGCATCGACAATGTTGTGGTCTGATGAGACAAGATCAAGGTTGTATGTGCCGTCCTGCGTGGCAGAGACTGTCACATAGTACACATCACCTGAACCTGAGATGTCAGTAACGGGGCTGACAGTGGTGGTGGTGCCGTAATTGATGGTAAGTGTCCAGCTGTTCAGGACTCCTGGATCGGGAGCATCCCTGTCGTGTATCTGCAGGGTCCAGACACCTGAGATGGGGATGCTTCCAAATAACGGGGCGTACGGCTGGTCTATGTTGTCGGTGCTGCCGCCAGAATTGTCGTGTAGTGTTATTGAAGTGCCATCAGGGGCAATAATGTCTATCTTGAGATCGCCGATGTAGTTATGCGTAATGTCTACTTCAACTGAGACGGATGTGGCAGTTTCAGAATCAGGGACTGTGATGGTATCAGATACAGTTGCAAGGTCAGGTATGGTAAGATTGGGGGATCTTGTCTGTGTGAACTGTCCAGTTGAGGTGGATGTGCTTTCTCCCCCCGCACTGTCAGAAGACAAGGTAAAGTCAGATACAGTTACTCCCGTGACATCCTCGCTAAAGGTTGCCTTGTAGACTAGTGTCTGGCTGTCCGTATTCTCGGTTGCAGGATTGTACCGCTCAATTGATGCAAGTCTTGGGTTGGTGTTGTCTATAACTGCGGTACTGACGGTGTATGTCTGGTCTGCACCGGTAGTAGCCGTGTTGGTCAGCGAGTTGTTTGCAGCATCGACAATGTTGTGGTCTGATGAGACAAGATCAAGGTTGTATGTTCCGTCAGTAGATGAGGAGACTGTAACGTAGTACGTGTCGCCGGAGCCTGAGATGCCGGTGACTTGGGTGGTGCCGCTGACTCTTCCCGTACTGCTAGGAGACAGGACAAAGTCGGATGCAGTTACTCCCGTGACATCCTCGCTAAAGGTTGCCTTGTAGACTAGTGTCTGGCTGTCCGTATTCTCGGTTGCAGGATTGTACCGCTCAATTGATGCAAGTCTTGGGTTGGTGTTGTCTATAACTGCGGTACTGACGGTGTATGTCTGGTCTGCACCGGTGGTAGCCGTGTTGGTCAGCGAGTTGTTTGCAGCATCGACAATGTTGTGGTCTGATGAGACAAGATCAAGGTTGTATGTGCCGTCCTGCGTGGCAGAGACTGTCACATAGTACACATCACCTGAACCTGAGATGTCAGTAACGGGGCTGACAGTGGTGGTGGTGCCGTAATTGATGGTAAGTGTCCAGCTGTTCAGGACTCCTGGATCGGGAGCAGTCCTGTCGTGTATCTGCAGGGTCCAGACACCTGAGATGGGGATGCTTCCAAATAACGGGGCGTACGGCTGGTCTATGTTGTCGGTGCTGCCGCCAGAATTGTCGTGTAGTGTTATTGAAGTGCCATCAGGGGCAATAATGTCTATCTTGAGATCGCCGATGTAGTTATGCGTAATGTCTACTTCAACTGAGACGGATGTGGCAGTTTCAGAATCAGGGACTGTGATGGTATCAGATACAGTTGCAAGGTCAGGTATGGTAAGATTGGGGGATCTTGTCTGTGTGAACTGTCCAGTTGAGGTGGATGTGCTTTCTCCCCCCGCACTGTCAGAAGACAAGGTAAAGTCAGATACAGTTACTCCCGTGACATCCTCGCTAAAGGTTGCCTTGTAGACTAGTGTCTGGCTGTCCGTATTCTCGGTTGCAGGATTGTACCGCTCAATTGATGCAAGTCTTGGGTTGGTGTTGTCTATAACTGCGGTACTGACGGTGTATGTCTGGTCTGCACCGGTGGTAGCCGTGTTGGTCAGCGAGTTGTTTGCAGCATCGACAATGTTGTGGTCTGATGAGACAAGATCAAGGTTGTATGTGCCGTCCTGCGTGGCAGAGACTGTCACATAGTACACATCACCTGAACCTGAGATGTCAGTAACGGGGCTGACAGTGGTGGTGGTGCCGTAATTGATGGTAAGTGTCCAGCTGTTCAGGACTCCTGGATCGGGAGCAGTCCTGTCGTGTATCTGCAGGGTCCAGACACCTGAGATGGGGATGCTTCCAAATAACGGGGCGTACGGCTGGTCTATGTTGTCGGTGCTGCCGCCAGAATTGTCGTGTAGTGTTATTGAAGTGCCATCAGGGGCAATAATGTCTATCTTGAGATCGCCGATGTAGTTATGCGTAATGTCTACTTCAACTGAGACGGATGTGGCAGTTTCAGAATCAGGGACTGTGATGGTATCAGATACAGTTGCAAGGTCAGGTATGGTAAGATTGGGGGATCTTGTCTGTGTGAACTGTCCAGTTGAGGTGGATGTGCTTTCTCCCCCCGCACTGTCAGAAGACAAGGTAAAGTCAGATACAGTTACTCCCGTGACATCCTCGCTAAAGGTTGCCTTGTAGACTAGTGTCTGGCTGTCCGTATTCTCGGTTGCAGGATTGTACCGCTCAATTGATGCAAGTCTTGGGTTGGTGTTGTCTATAACTGCGGTACTGACGGTGTATGTCTGGTCTGCACCGGTAGTAGCCGTGTTGGTCAGCGAGTTGTTTGCAGCATCGACAATGTTGTGGTCTGATGAGACAAGATCAAGGTTGTATGTGCCGTCCTGCGTGGCAGAGACTGTCACATAGTACACATCACCTGAACCTGAGATGTCAGTAACGGGGCTGACAGTGGTGGTGGTGCCGTAATTGATGGTAAGTGTCCAGCTGTTCAGGACTCCTGGATCGGGAGCAGTCCTGTCGTGTATCTGCAGGGTCCAGACACCTGAGATGGGGATGCTTCCAAATAACGGGGCGTACGGCTGGTCTATGTTGTCGGTGCTGCCGCCAGAATTGTCGTGTAGTGTTATTGAAGTGCCATCAGGGGCAATAATGTCTATCTTGAGATCGCCGATGTAGTTATGCGTAATGTCTACTTCAACTGAGACGGATGTGGCAGTTTCAGAATCAGGGACTGTGATGGTATCAGATACAGTTGCAAGGTCAGGTATGGTAAGATTGGGGGATCTTGTCTGTGTGAACTGTCCAGTTGAGGTGGATGTGCTTTCTCCCCCCGCACTGTCAGAAGACAAGGTAAAGTCAGATACAGTTACTCCCGTGACATCCTCGCTAAAGGTTGCCTTGTAGACTAGTGTCTGGCTGTCCGTATTCTCGGTTGCAGGATTGTACCGCTCAATTGATGCAAGTCTTGGGTTGGTGTTGTCTATAACTGCGGTACTGACGGTGTATGTCTGGTCTGCACCGGTAGTAGCCGTGTTGGTCAGCGAGTTGTTTGCAGCATCGACAATGTTGTGGTCTGATGAGACAAGATCAAGGTTGTATGTTCCGTCAGTAGATGAGGAGACTGTAACGTAGTACGTGTCGCCGGAGCCTGAGATGCCGGTGACTTGGGTGGTGCCGCTGACTCTTCCCGTACTGCTAGGAGACAGGACAAAGTCGGATGCAGTTACTCCCGTGACATCCTCGCTAAAGGTTGCCTTGTAGACTAGTGTCTGGCTGTCCGTATTCTCGGTTGCAGGATTGTACCGCTCAATTGATGCAAGTCTTGGGTTGGTGTTGTCTATAACTGCGGTACTGACGGTGTATGTCTGGTCTGCACCGGTGGTAGCCGTGTTGGTCAGCGAGTTGTTTGCAGCATCGACAATGTTGTGGTCTGATGAGACAAGATCAAGGTTGTATGTGCCGTCCTGCGTGGCAGAGACTGTCACATAGTACACATCACCTGAACCTGAGATGTCAGTAACGGGGCTGACAGTGGTGGTGGTGCCGTAATTGATGGTAAGTGTCCAGCTGTTCAGGACTCCTGGATCGGGAGCAGTCCTGTCGTGTATCTGCAGGGTCCAGACACCTGAGATGGGGATGCTTCCAAATAACGGGGCGTACGGCTGGTCTATGTTGTCGGTGCTGCCGCCAGAATTGTCGTGTAGTGTTATTGAAGTGCCATCAGGGGCAATAATGTCTATCTTGAGATCGCCGATGTAGTTATGCGTAATGTCTACTTCAACTGAGACGGATGTGGCAGTTTCAGAATCAGGGACTGTGATGGTATCAGATACAGTTGCAAGGTCAGGTATGGTAAGATTGGGGGATCTTGTCTGTGTGAACTGTCCAGTTGAGGTGGATGTGCTTTCTCCCCCCGCACTGTCAGAAGACAAGGTAAAGTCAGATACAGTTACTCCCGTGACATCCTCGCTAAAGGTTGCCTTGTAGACTAGTGTCTGGCTGTCCGTATTCTCGGTTGCAGGATTGTACCGCTCAATTGATGCAAGTCTTGGGTTGGTGTTGTCTATAACTGCGGTACTGACGGTGTATGTCTGGTCTGCACCGGTAGTAGCCGTGTTGGTCAGCGAGTTGTTTGCAGCATCGACAATGTTGTGGTCTGATGAGACAAGATCAAGGTTGTATGTTCCGTCAGTAGATGAGGAGACTGTAACGTAGTACGTGTCGCCGGAGCCTGAGATGCCGGTGACTTGGGTGGTGCCGCTGACTCTTCCCGTACTGCTAGGAGACAGGACAAAGTCGGATGCAGTTACTCCCGTGACATCCTCGCTAAAGGTTGCCTTGTAGACTAGTGTCTGGTTGTCCGTATTCTCGGTTGCAGGATTGTACCGCTCAATTGATGCAAGTCTTGGGTTGGTGTTGTCTATAACTGCGGTACTGACGGTGTATGTCTGGTCTGCACCGGTGGTAGCCGTGTTGGTCAGCGAGTTGTTTGCAGCATCGACAATGTTGTGGTCTGATGAGACAAGATCAAGGTTGTATGTGCCGTCCTGCGTGGCAGAGACTGTCACATAGTACACATCACCTGAACCTGAGATGTCAGTAACGGGGCTGACAGTGGTGGTGGTGCCGTAATTGATGGTAAGTGTCCAGCTGTTCAGGACTCCTGGATCGGGAGCAGTCCTGTCGTGTATCTGCAGGGTCCAGACACCTGAGATGGGGATGCTTCCAAATAACGGGGCGTACGGCTGGTCTATGTTGTCGGTGCTGCCGCCAGAATTGTCGTGTAGTGTTATTGAAGTGCCATCAGGGGCAATAATGTCTATCTTGAGATCGCCGATGTAGTTATGCGTAATGTCTACTTCAACTGAGACGGATGTGGCAGTTTCAGAATCAGGGACTGTGATGGTATCAGATACAGTTGCAAGGTCAGGTATGGTAAGATTGGGGGATCTTGTCTGTGTGAACTGTCCAGTTGAGGTGGATGTGCTTTCTCCCCCCGCACTGTCAGAAGACAAGGTAAAGTCAGATACAGTTACTCCCGTGACATCCTCGCTAAAGGTTGCCTTGTAGACTAGTGTCTGGCTGTCCGTATTCTCGGTTGCAGGATTGTACCGCTCAATTGATGCAAGTCTTGGGTTGGTGTTGTCTATAACTGCGGTACTGACGGTGTATGTCTGGTCTGCACCGGTAGTAGCCGTGTTGGTCAGCGAGTTGTTTGCAGCATCGACAATGTTGTGGTCTGATGAGACAAGATCAAGGTTGTATGTTCCGTCAGTAGATGAGGAGACTGTAACGTAGTACGTGTCGCCGGAGCCTGAGATGCCGGTGACTTGGGTGGTGCCGCTGACTCTTCCCGTACTGCTAGGAGACAGGACAAAGTCGGATGCAGTTACTCCCGTGACATCCTCGCTAAAGGTTGCCTTGTAGACTAGTGTCTGGTTGTCCGTATTCTCGGTTGCAGGATTGTACCGCTCAATTGATGCAAGTCTTGGGTTGGTGTTGTCTATAACTGCGGTACTGACGGTGTATGTCTGGTCTGCACCGGTGGTAGCCGTGTTGGTCAGCGAGTTGTTTGCAGCATCGACAATGTTGTGGTCTGATGAGACAAGATCAAGGTTGTATGTGCCGTCCTGCGTGGCAGAGACTGTCACATAGTACACATCACCTGAACCTGAGATGTCAGTAACGGAGCTGACAGTGGTGGTGGTGCCGTAATTGATGGTAAGTGTCCAGCTGTTCAGGACTCCTGGATCGGGAGCAGTCCTGTCGTGTATCTGCAGGGTCCAGACACCTGAGATGGGGATGCTTCCAAATAACGGGGCGTACGGCTGGTCTATGTTGTCGGTGCTGCCGCCAGAATTGTCGTGTAGTGTTATTGAAGTGCCATCAGGGGCAATAATGTCTATCTTGAGATCGCCGATGTAGTTATGCGTAATGTCTACTTCAACTGAGACGGATGTGGCAGTTTCAGAATCAGGGACTGTGATGGTATCAGATACAGTTGCAAGGTCAGGTATGGTAAGATTGGGGGATCTTGTCTGTGTGAACTGTCCAGTTGAGGTGGATGTGCTTTCTCCCCCCGCACTGTCAGAAGACAAGGTAAAGTCAGATACAGTTACTCCCGTGACATCCTCGCTAAAGGTTGCCTTGTAGACTAGTGTCTGGCTGTCCGTATTCTCGGTTGCAGGATTGTACCGCTCAATTGATGCAAGTCTTGGGTTGGTGTTGTCTATAACTGCGGTACTGACGGTGTATGTCTGGTCTGCACCGGTAGTAGCCGTGTTGGTCAGCGAGTTGTTTGCAGCATCGACAATGTTGTGGTCTGATGAGACAAGATCAAGGTTGTATGTTCCGTCAGTAGATGAGGAGACTGTAACGTAGTACGTGTCGCCGGAGCCTGAGATGCCGGTGACTTGGGTGGTGCCGCTGACTCTTCCCGTACTGCTAGGAGACAGGACAAAGTCGGATGCAGTTACTCCCGTGACATCCTCGCTAAAGGTTGCCTTGTAGACTAGTGTCTGGTTGTCCGTATTCTCGGTTGCAGGATTGTACCGCTCAATTGATGCAAGTCTTGGGTTGGTGTTGTCTATAACTGCGGTACTGACGGTGTATGTCTCGTCAGTTCCGGTGGTGGGGGTTGTGTTGTTAAGGAGGTTGTTCGCTGCGTCCCTGATGCCGTGTCCTGACGAGACGAGGTCGAGGTTGTACGTCCCGTCCTGCGCGGCAGAGACTGTCACATAGTACACGCTGCCAGAGCCTGATATCCCGGTGATAGAACCGATACCAGCATTGCTTCCAACTAGGGACAGGATAAAATCAGATGAGGTTACTCCCGTGACGCTTTCGCTAAAGGTTACCTCGTAGATCAGCGACTGGCTGTCCGTGTTCTGGGATGTCGGGCTGGACCTCTCAATTGATGCAAGCCTTGGGTTGGTGGTGTCTGCAACGCCTGGCAAGATAGTTATCTCAAATATGCGGGAATTGGATGTGCCAAAGTCTCCGGTGGAGGTTATGTTGACAATGGCAGGATTGGCATCAGGAATGGTCATCAGGACCAACGCGGCACCATTTATGCCAAAGTGTTCCGAGTCGCTACTGGATCCAATACCGTACGTAGGCTCATGGGTTGCAAGGAACTCATTCTGAGGTGTGATGTTTCCAACTGCCTGCAGGATTCCTGTGACTGACGCATTGTCAAGCGTGATGTACCAATTTCCGAGGTTGCCGTTGAAGGAGGAGGCGGAGTTGAACATGCGTTTCATGTTGGTCACTGCCGAGACGTTCCAGCTGTTGAGGGGTTGGTTGAAGGAGGAGGCGGTCTGGAACATTCCCCTCATGTCGTTCACCGCCGAGACGTTCCAGGAGTTGAGGGGCCGGTCAAAGGAGATGGCACCTGCGAACATGCGGGACATGTCGGTGACAGACGAGACATCCCAGTCGTTGTGGGGCTGGTTGAAGGAGATGGCGTAGAAGAACATGTTGGACATGTCAGTCACTGCCGAGACGTCCCATGAGGAGAGGTTGCCGTTGAAGTCGTAGGCGTTGTCGAACATGCTGGACATGTTAGTCACTGCCGAGACGTCCCATGAGGAGAGGTCGCCGTTGAAAGAGGAGGCTTCAAAGAACATGTCGCTCATGTCGGTAACAGACGAGACGTCCCAGGAGGATAGGTCGCCGTTGAAGGATGAGGCGCCGCCGAACATGCCGCTCATGTTGATGACTCCGGACAGGTTCGGCGCATCGGTTGCGCGGTACACCATGTTTGCCGCCCCGTCAAACGCCCCGTTCATGGTGGTCCATTTCGTGTCGCCCCACTGCTCGATTGATGCCAGCCTGCCTGCGTTGGGTTGCTGACCGTCAAGGTAGAACCTCTCAAGGCCGCCTGATATGGAGACGGTGTAGCTGTCCGCCTCACGATAGGTGTGTGTACTGTCACCAGTGATGTCCGTCTCGGCGGGGCTGTTATCGCCCCAGTCTATGCTGTATCTGGCAGTAGAGCCGCCCACAGGGATGGTGATCGTCTGGTTGGCAGAGTCGGTCCTCCATGTGGTGATAAACGCATCTGCCGAGAGCGTGATGCGAGGTGTTACTGCCGTCTGTACAATTACCGTCCTTGACACCTGTGTCGCCTCATTGTTTGATGAATCCGTACAGTCGTATGTTACTGTGTATTGTCCAACCGTGCTGGTATCGACAGTATCACCGCCCACTGTGGCTGGCTTGTCAGCGTCTACATCGTCGTCACAAACTGCACCCTGTTCCGTATAAGTCTCGACTACCGTGAGTTGAATGTTTGTTAAACCAGTAATTATTATGACAGGTGCGTCGGTGTCAGGTGCTGACTGTACATTCACAGTTCTTGACACCTGTGTCGCCTCATTGTTTGATGAATCCGTACAGTCGTATGTTACTGTGTATTGTCCAACCGTGCTGGTATCGACAGTATCACCGCCCACTGTGGCTGGCTTGTCAGCGTCTACATCGTCGTCACAAACTGCACCCTGTTCCGTATAAGTCTCGTCTACCGTGAGTTGAATATTTGCAGAGCCTGTAATTATTATGACAGGTGCGTCGGTGTCAGGTGCTGACTGTACATTCACAGTTCTTGACACCTGTGTCGCCTCATTGTTTGATGAATCCGTACAGTCGTATGTTACTGTGTATTGTCCAACCGTGCTGGTATCGACAGTATCACCGCCCACTGTGGCTGGCTTGTCAGCGTCTACATCGTCGTCACAAACTGCACCCTGTTCCGTATAAGTCTCGTCTACCGTGAGTTGAATATTTGCAGAGCCTGTAATTATTATGACAGGTGCGTCGGTGTCAGGTGCTGACTGTACATTCACAGTTCTTGACACCTGTGTCGCCTCATTGTTTGATGAATCCGTACAGTCGTATGTTACTGTGTATTGTCCAACCGTGCTGGTATCGACAGTATCACCGCCCACTGTGGCTGGCTTGTCAGCGTCTACATCGTCGTCACAAACTGCACCCTGTTCCGTATAAGTCTCGACTACCGTGAGTTGAATGTTTGTTAAACCAGTAATTATTATGACAGGTGCGTCAGTGTCAGGTGCTGACTGTACATTCACAGTTCTTGACACCTGTGTCGCCTCATTGTTTGATGAATCCGTACAGTCGTATGTTACTGTGTATTGTCCAACCGTGCTGGTATCGACAGTATCACCGCCCACTGTGGCTGGCTTGTCAGCGTCTACATCGTCGTCACAAACTGCACCCTGTTCCGTATAAGTCTCGTCTACCGTGAGTTGAATATTTGCAGAGCCTGTAATTATTATGACAGGTGCGTCAGTGTCAGGTGCTGACTGTACATTCACAGTTCTTGACACCTGTGTCGCCTCATTGTTTGATGAATCCGTACAGTCGTATGTTACTGTGTATTGTCCAACCGTGCTGGTATCGACAGTATCACCGCCCACTGTGGCTGGCTTGTCAGCGTCTACATCGTCGTCACAAACTGCACCCTGTTCCGTATAAGTCTCGTCTACCGTGAGTTGAATATTTGCAGAGCCTGTAATTATTATGACAGGTGCGTCAGTGTCAGGTGCTGACTGTACATTCACAGTTCTTGACACCTGTGTCGCCTCATTGTTTGATGAATCCGTACAGTCGTATGTTACTGTGTATTGTCCAACCGTGCTGGTATCGACAGTATCACCGCCCACTGTGGCTGGCTTGTCAGCGTCTACATCGTCGTCACAAACTGCACCCTGTTCCGTATAAGTCTCGACTACCGTGAGTTGAATGTTTGTTAAACCAGTAATTATTATGACAGGTGCGTCAGTGTCAGGTGCTGACTGTACATTCACAGTTCTTGACACCTGTGTCGCCTCATTGTTTGATGAATCCGTACAGTCGTATGTTACTGTGTATTGTCCAACCGTGCTGGTATCGACAGTATCACCGCCCACTGTGGCTGGCTTGTCAGCGTCTACATCGTCGTCACAAACTGCACCCTGTTCCGTATAAGTCTCGTCTACCGTGAGTTGAATATTTGCAGAGCCTGTAATTATTATGACAGGTGCGTCAGTGTCAGGTGCTGACTGTACATTCACAGTTCTTGACACCTGTGTCGCCTCATTGTTTGATGAATCCGTACAGTCGTATGTTACTGTGTATTGTCCAACCGTGCTGGTATCGACAGTATCACCGCCCACTGTGGCTGGCTTGTCAGCGTCTACATCGTCGTCACAAACTGCACCCTGTTCCGTATAAGTCTCGACTACCGTGAGTTGAATATTTGTTAAACCAGTAATTATTATGACAGGTGCGTCAGTGTCAGGTGCTGACTGTACATTCACAGTTCTTGACACCTGTGTCGCCTCATTGTTTGATGAATCCGTACAGTCGTATGTTACTGTGTATTGTCCAACCGTGCTGGTATCGACAGTATCACCGCCCACTGTGGCTGGCTTGTCAGCGTCTACATCGTCGTCACAAACTGCACCCTGTTCCGTATAAGTCTCGTCTACCGTGAGTTGAATGTTTGTTAAACCAGTAATTATTATGACAGGTGCGTCAGTGTCAGGTGCTGACTGTACATTCACAGTTCTTGACACCTGTGTCGCCTCATTGTTTGATGAATCCGTACAGTCGTATGTTACTGTGTATTGTCCAACCGTGCTGGTATCGACAGTATCACCGCCCACTGTGGCTGGCTTGTCAGCGTCTACATCGTCGTCACAAACTGCACCCTGTTCCGTATAAGTCTCGACTACCGTGAGTTGAATATTTGCAGAGCCTGTAATTATTATGACAGGTGCGTCAGTGTCAGGTGCTGACTGTACATTCACAGTTCTTGACACCTGTGTCGCCTCATTGTTTGATGAATCCGTACAGTCGTATGTTACTGTGTATTGTCCAACCGTGCTGGTATCGACAGTATCACCGCCCACTGTGGCTGGCTTGTCAGCGTCTACATCGTCGTCACAAACTGCACCCTGTTCCGTATAAGTCTCGTCTACCGTGAGTTGAATGTTTGTTAAACCAGTAATTATTATGACAGGTGCGTCAGTGTCAGGTGCTGACTGTACATTCACAGTTCTTGACACCTGTGTCGCCTCATTGTTTGATGAATCCGTACAGTCGTATGTTACTGTGTATTGTCCAACCGTGCTGGTATCGACAGTATCACCGCCCACTGTGGCTGGCTTGTCAGCGTCTACATCGTCGTCACAAACTGCACCCTGTTCCGTATAAGTCTCGTCTACCGTGATCGTTACAAGACTGGAACCTTCAAGTTTTATAACAGGTGGTGTGGTATCAGTTGTTTGATCTGTAACTTTAATCTCCAGCAGGCGCCAATTGTTACCGGACTCAAAGACGTTTGAACCCGAGGCAGTCACATTAACCCTATAGGAGGACTTTGTCCCAACTGAAGTCATGTTTATCTTGTTGTCGTTCACGATCTCAAAGAAGGCATAATCGTTGTCCCTGCCGATACCGTACGTCAGGTTGTGGCCATTGAGGTGGTCGTTCTGCGCGGAGATCTCTGCCACCACCCTCGGCACGTCCGCCCTTGCAATCGAGGTGGCGTTTGCCACGACATACCAGTTCCCGAGGTTCTGGTCAAAGTCGTCGGCGTTGTGGAACATGAAGATCATGCCCACGCCGATGACAGAGGAGACGTTCCATCTGTTGAGGGGCTGGTTGAAGGAGGTGGCGCCTTCGAACATGCTGGTCATGTCGGTGACAGAGGAGACGTTCCAGTTGTTGAGGGGCTGATCAAAGGAGGAGGCGCCAAAGAACATGTAGGACATGTCGGTGACAGAGGAGACGTCCCAGCTGTTGAGGGTCTGATTAAAGGAGGAGGCGCTGCTGAACATGCCGAACATGTTAGTCACCTTCGAGACGTCCCAGCTGTTGAGGGGCTGGTTGAAGGAGGTGGCGAAGTCAAACATGTCGGACATGTCGGTGACAGAGGAGACGTCCCAGGCGTTGAGGGGTTGGTTGAAGTCGGCGGCTTGGTAGAACATGCTGCCCATTTCACTTACCGAGGAGACATCCCAGTCGTTGAGGGGCTGGTTGAAGTCGGAGGCTTCGTAGAACATGCGGTGCATGTCAGTTACAGCCGAGACGTCCCAAGAGGAGATGGTTTGGTTGAATGAGGAGGCGCCGAAGAACATGCGGTTCATGTTGGTCACTGCCGAGACGTCCCATGAGGAGAGGTCGCCGTCAAAGGCGGTGGCGCTATCGAACATGTAGGACGTGTCGGTGACAAGACTCAGGTCCGGCGTGTCAGTCGCATTGTACACCATGTTGCGGGCCCCGTAAAACGCCTCGTGCATAGTGGTCCATCTCGTGTCGCCCCACTGGTCGATCGACTTGAGCTGGAGCGCGTTTGCAGTATCGCCGTGCAGGCGGATATACTCAAGGCCATCACCCAGTACGGTGACGGTGTAGGTTCCGGCGGTGCTGTACGTGTGCGACTGGGAGTCGCTGACATTTGTGCTGTTGGAGCCGTCACCCCATAGGATGGAGTACATGCCTTTCATGGGGAGGGTTATGCTCTTGTCGGAGTCGGTGGCAGTCCAAGTGGTGATAAACGGAGCACCCGTCTCTATTACAGTTACCGTCCTTGACACCTGTGTCGCCTCATTGTTTGATGAATCCGTACAGTCGTATGTTACTGTGTATTGTCCAACCGTGCTGGTATCGGCAGTATCACCGCCCACTGTGGCTGGCTTGTCAGCGTCTACATCATCGTCACAAACTGCACCCTGTTCCGTATAAGTCTCGTCTACCGTGAGTTGAATATTTGCAGAGCCTGTAATTATTATGACAGGTGCGTCGGTGTCAGGTGCTGACTGTACATTCACAGTTCTTGACACCTGTGTCGCCTCATTGTTTGATGAATCCGTACAGTCGTATGTTACTGTGTATTGTCCAACCGTGCTGGTATCGGCAGTATCACCGCCCACTGTGGCTGGCTTGTCAGCGTCTACATCATCGTCACAAACTGCACCCTGTTCCGTATAAGTCTCGTCTACCGTGAGTTGAATATTTGCAGAGCCTGTAATTATTATGACAGGTGCGTCGGTGTCAGGTGCTGACTGTACATTCACAGTTCTTGACACCTGTGTCGCCTCATTGTTTGATGAATCCGTACAGTCGTATGTTACTGTGTATTGTCCAACCGTGCTGGTATCGACAGTATCACCGCCCACTGTGGCTGGCTTGTCAGCGTCTACATCATCGTCACAAACTGCACCCTGTTCCGTATAAGTCTCGTCTACCGTGAGTTGAATATTTGCAGAGCCTGTAATTATTATGACAGGTGCGTCGGTGTCAGGTGCTGACTGTACATTCACAGTTCTTGACACCTGTGTCGCCTCATTGTTTGATGAATCCGTACAGTCGTATGTTACTGTGTATTGTCCAACCGTGCTGGTATCGACAGTATCACCGCCCACTGTGGCTGGCTTGTCAGCGTCTACATCGTCGTCACAAACTGCACCCTGTTCCGTATAAGTCTCGACTACCGTGAGTTGAATATTTGCAGAGCCTGTAATTATTATGACAGGTGCGTCGGTGTCAGGTGCTGACTGTACATTCACAGTTCTTGACACCTGTGTCGCCTCATTGTTTGATGAATCCGTACAGTCGTATGTTACTGTGTATTGTCCAACCGTGCTGGTATCGACAGTATCACCGCCCACTGTGGCTGGCTTGTCAGCGTCTACATCGTCGTCACAAACTGCACCCTGTTCCGTATAAGTCTCGACTACCGTGAGTTGAATATTTGCAGAGCCTGTAATTATTATGACAGGTGCGTCGGTGTCAGGTGCTGACTGTACATTCACAGTTCTTGACACCTGTGTCGCCTCATTGTTTGATGAATCCGTACAGTCGTATGTTACTGTGTATTGTCCAACCGTGCTGGTATCGACAGTATCACCGCCCACTGTGGCTGGCTTGTCAGCGTCTACATCGTCGTCACAAACTGCACCCTGTTCCGTATAAGTCTCGTCTACCGTGATCGTTACAAGACTGGAACCTTCAAGTTTTATAACAGGTGGTGTGGTATCAGTTGTTTGATCTGTAACTTTAATCTCCAGCAGGCGCCAATTGTTACCGTCCTCAAAGACGTTTGAACCCGAGGCAGTCACATTAACCCTATAGGAGGACTTTGTCCCAACTGAAGTCATGTTTATCTTGTTGCCGTTCACGATCTCAAAGAAGGCATAATCGCTGTCCCTGCTGATACCGTACGTCGGTTTGTGGCCATTGAGGTGATCGTTCTGCGCGGAGATCTCTGCCACCACCCTCGGCACGTCCGCCCTTGCAATCGAGGTGGCGTTTGCCACGACATACCAGTTCCCGAGGTTCTGCGAGAACGCGGTGGCGAAATTGAACATGTCATCCATGTTGGTCACGCGCGAGACGTTCCAGCTGTTGAGGGGCTGGTTGAAGTCGGAGGCGATGTGGAACATGTTGGACATGGAGGCGACAGACGAGACATCCCAGTCGTTGAGGGGCTGGTTGAAGGAGCGGGCGACGGCGAACATGTTGTGCATGTCGGTGACAGAGGAGACGTTCCAGTCGTTGAGGAGCTGGTTGAAGGAGGAGGCGCGGAAGAACATGCCAGACATGTCGGTGACAGAGGAGACGTTCCAGTCGTTGAGGGGCTGGTTGAAGTCGGAGGCGCTCCGGAACATGTTGGACATGTCGGTGACAGAGGAGACGTTCCAGTCGTTGAGGGGCTGGTTGAAGTCGGAGGCTTCGTAGAACATGCCAGACATGTCGGTGACAGAGGAGACAACCCAGTCGTTGAGGGGCTGGTTGAAGACGGAGGCGCCTGAGAACATGCTGTTCATGTCGGTGACAGACGAGACGTCCCAGGATGAGAGGTCGCCGTCAAAGGCGGCGGCGCTATCGAACATGTTGGACATGTCAGTCACGCCTGAGAGATCGGGCGCATCACCTGCGTTGTACACCATGTTGGAGGCGCCGCTAAAGGCGTTCTCCATCGAGGCCCATGAGGCGGTACCCCACTGATCCAGTGAGACCAGTTTGGACGCGTCGGCGGCATTGTTCAGGTGAAACCATGTCAGGCCGCCGGTTATCTGGACGGTATAGTCGCCGGCAGTATTGTAGGTGTGGTCAACGGGTGTCGAGACGCCGGCGGTGGTGCTGCCGTCGCCCCAATTAATGGTGATGTCGGTTCCTACTAGCGGGAGGGTTATCGACTCGTCTGCAGAAGTCGTCCTCCACGTGGTCACAAACGCATCTGCCGGGGACGTGGTGTCAGGTGGTATATCGATTCTTATGATCTGGACGCCGTCATCCTCAAATGCTGCAACTGCGGCGTATATGTGACCGCCTGACTCGAACGTGGTGATGCCTTGTGCACGATTAAGCTCCAGATCGTCGTTGTTGTTGCCGATATCTGCGATGTTGCCTGCGGGGACGATGTGTAAGGGGTCGGTGACATCCAGTATCTGGACGCCGTTATCACGATTTGCTGCGACTGCTACGTATGTGTGGTCGCCCGACGTGAACGTGGTGATGTCTTGTGCACCATTAAGCTTCAGGGTGCTTGTATCTATGCTGCCTGCGGGGGTAATGTGTAAGGGGTCGGTGATGTTGAGGATCTGGACGCCGTCATCAAGAAATGCTGCGACTGCGGCGTATGTGTGGCCGCCTGATACGAATGTGGTGATGCCGTATGCACCGTTAAGCTCCAGATCGTCGGTGTTGCTGCCGATCTTTGTAATGTTACCTGCGGGGATAATGTGTAAGGGGTCGGTGACATCCAGTATCTGGACGCCGTTATCAAGATATGCTGCGACTGCTACGTATGTGTGGCCGCCTGACTCGAATGTGGCGATGCCGGATGCACCCTCAAGCTCTAGGGTGTCGGTATCTGTGATGTTGCCGGCTGCGGTGATGTGTAAGGGGTCGGTGATGTTGAGGATCTGGACGCCGTCATCAAGATGTGCTGCGACTGCGGCGTATGTGTGGCCGCCTGATACGAATGTGGCGATGCCTCGTGCACCGTTAAGCTCCAGATCGTCGGTGTTGGTGCCGATATCTGCGGTGTTGCCTGCGGCGGTGATGATGGAGGGGTTTGTAATATTGAGGATCTGGACGCCGTCAGAAGAATATGCTGCAACTGCGGCGTATGTGTGGCCACCTGACTCGAATGTGGTAATGCCTCGTGCACCACGAAGCTCCAGATCGGCGGTCTCCTCGCCCATATCTATGATGCTGCCGGCTGCGGTGATGTTGGATGGGTCGGTGACATTTAGTATCTGAACGCCTAAATTAGCATATGCTGCAACTGCGGCGTATGTGTGGTTGCCCAACTTGAATGTGGTGATGTCGGATGCGCCGTTAAGCACCAGGCTGATGTCATCATCTGTGATATTATCAACGGCAGTCAAACTCAATACTGCATGCACCGCATAGGCAACATCCAGCACGCCTGTAAACAACATATCTGCAAACGTGTCTGCAATTTGGCAGGCAACACTCAGGTTTGACATCCCCTCCCATGCCGTTACTGCCTGCACAGGGGCGTGCTCAGACAGCCCTGTATCAGGCGTGTTGTAGCTGCCGTCTGTTCCGGCCAGAGTCGCACCGATGCATCCTGACTGTGCAGCCAGGAGAATGCCTGCAGATATGGCAAACACTACAATGACTGACAGCACGTGTATGGTGCGAATCTGGGGGTATAAATGACGGTTCAAGTGCTGTCACCCCCCCCCCCCCCCGTGTCTCCAAAAGATGACATTAGACGATCCGATTGCAAAATGACGTTATAATTATGACTAGAAATCAATGACCTGTTTTTTATTATAAAATATTTATGTCTATTGATTATAGTCCGAAAAGTAGTATACCGCACCCCGTATACTGTGGGAGGAACGTACCATGGCTGACTTGGGCGCAGAGTAAAAATGAAGATGGCAGCATCGTGCAGAACGGTAAAGGCATGTGGGACAGCACCGTATCTGCGTCATGAAAAGCTGGACGAATCAAATAAACTGGATAGTCAGGAAGAAGAGAAAAGGCGGCATGACTGACGCGCAGATCGCAAAATCCATAAACGTGCCTGT
Source organism: Candidatus Nitrosopumilus sp. (assembly GCA_963667665.2). Taxonomy (GTDB): domain Archaea; phylum Thermoproteota; class Nitrososphaeria; order Nitrososphaerales; family Nitrosopumilaceae; genus Nitrosopumilus. Next base: position 167,725 of record OY763927.2, on the reverse strand, counting down.
GATCCGGGTCAAGAAGCTGTGGTTTCGATACGTAAACCGTACGTGCAGCATCACCTATCCGCTCAGGATGGGCCAGGCCGTTTCACGCATTGCCAAGGATGAATATCATATATCGATTCATAGATTGGTACAACCATGATCAGGCGCACCGTTCTCTTGACTGGGAGAATCAGGAGATTCCTGCGTAAGCATTCTCCCGCAAGATGCTACTGGCAGTGGAAGATATCACAGACAGGCAAACAGGTGAGGAATACAATGTCAGGTAAATTGGTATACTACTTTCAGGATCCTACAGTCTTAATTACCAATATAAGTTGTAATTACAACACTTTACACCAGACTGTCAGGTATTTGCACTACAGTTAACAGTCAACTCAAGATTAACTAAAATATGGTACGGCCATATGCAGGCATTCTAAAGACTGTCACTGTCGCACAGACCATTGAAACATTTGGCAGTTCTTTTAAAATATGCAGCATCAGATGTCAAATAAAAAGTGTCAGCGAATCTGCCAAAAAATCACAGTAAACGGACCCAAACACCGCCTAGATGACAGGATTTGCACAGATCTTGGATGGTTTGCAGGTTTTGTGTGGATGTGGCAAAGGCAGAAATGGGAGTGGCATCAAATGGCTGGCAGACCGCATCGAACTTTGAGAGGCCCTGCAGATACAAAGACTTGGTGCCGTTTTTGGATATGCTGTTTTTGTGGCCCGACTCGTTGAGCTGGGTGCGCCAGAATTTTACGGAATTCAGTCCCAATATTTGATCGTGCGGCGAGATTCTCTTGAGGATTCCGCGTGAGTATGCATGCGTTATGCCCTTGCTTGCACGGCTTTCTCCAAGATGTCTGAACAGTTCAGAGGTCACATGTCCCTGCGATGGGATCAGCTTCAATACCTCGACAAACCTTGGACGCGTATCGAGATCGGCAGGTGTCACGGGGCGTAGCACCTCGTAGTATGTTGTCATATAATCAATACTCCATTACTAAAGGCCAACAAAAGCCCCCTGCAAAGAAGATTTTCATATGTGGCAATATTAGCTAGGTGATAATGTATTTTTGTAAAAAAACAAAAAAAGTTTATCAAATCAGTGTTTCAAAATTTATGAAAGAAGAATAAATTTAATAATTTCATTTTTAGAGTAGCAACCTATGCAAAAAAAGATATTTTTTATAGCATTAATTGTGTTAGTTGGAATTTCAACAAATTATGCCTATTCACAAGAGGTGAAAAATGCAACTTTTCAGGAAATTGCTCAAGTAATCATAGACAAAAGCATAACTCAAAATGTCACAGCATCAATCACATTACAAAGTACTAGCATTCAGGAAATCAAAATTCCTGCAGAATTAGAACAAGAAATTAGAGAAGACAAGAGAGTAAAGGCCATAATTTTGACTAACCAAGAAAAGTGTATCCTAGGAGTGGTAGACCAATCATGTATTATGATAAATGTACAAAGAAATCCTGAAGATAAAGGTATCATTGCTATTCAAGATGCAACAAAAGAGATTGCAGAATTATACATTGATGGAATTAACCAAGCATTTGATACAGATGCCAAATTCCATTCAGTTTACGTTCATACTAATGATGAATCAAATGTGGCACTTGAAACATCAGGAGTTGTCTCAGGTAGAGGTATGGTTTCAGCAGTATACACAATGCCTATGGAAGACACTAATTCAATGTATGAAAAGATTTCAGCAATACTTGTTGCCAAAATAATTAGAGATGGAGGAGGATTCTACAGTGTTGCAAAGGATTTATCAAATGATGAAAACTCAAAGATTACATTTTCTTTAATCCCATTAGATTCAAAATCGCTTTTGCAGTTAAAATTATCAGTTGACTATCCAAATATAGCCCCAACAATTTCTGAGATTAGTCCACTAGAATTTCTCAAAGTTGAAAATCTAAAGAGATCAGATTATTTTTCAGCAGGATTTTATCCTCTAAATTCTTTAATTCAGGTTGTAGTTCTATCATTTGAAAACACAAATGTTTCAAATATCAATGGAAATATTGTTCCAACACAAATAATTGATAATGAAAAGATTCCTACAGACATTACAAAAGAAGGATGGATTTTTGATCCTGAAGAAGGGCAAAGAATTCAAGGAAAATACATTTTTGGTGAAAAAACAACAGTAAACAAAGAAGAATTAAAATTTTCACTTGGAGGAACTCAACTTCAAGTTGAAAAAGTGGAATTTGATGAATCAATTGTTGTAGTAATTATAATTACCATAGTTGCAATTGTTGCTGCATTATTTTATCTTAAAGGATATAAAAAATAATTACAGTAAGAGTACAGCTGCGGCAAAGACAGTAGTCCATTTTCCATCATTATCACCTTTAGTTGATTGAGTAATGTTTTGAGTTTTATAGATTTCACCTGAAATTGACCATTGTTGTCTTTTTTCATTCCAAGCTTTGTCAACATCAAATGGAATTCCCAAGGATGATGCAAGCATTTGTGCTGCAATATCTTCAGCATAGTCACCTGCTTGTATTTCATTTTGACCAAAAGACTCGTATTCAGAGAGATAACCATATCTGCCCTTATCTTTTGGTTGTGCGATACCTACTGATGCAGCACACATTCTATGTGGTTCATTGGTTTGGTTCTTTGAATAAATTGTGAATAGAATCTGGCCTGGCTTAATTTGTTTTAGACCCTCTTTTCTAGAAACTAATTTTGCGTTTGGTGGAAAGATACTAGAAATCAACACGATATTTGTTCCAGCAATTCCTGCATCTCTTAAAGCAAATTCAAAACTTGTTAATCTGTCTTCATGAATACCCTTACCTTTTGTAAGAAACAATTTCTTGGCCATTAAATCTAGCATTTCTGAATTGTTGAAAGAGCATTATTATTTATACTTTAATGTAGAGAAATATTTTTCATAATTGATTTAAAAAGTTCATAATATCATAACCTGTTCAAACATGTTTTCAACAAAAAGGAAATAACAATTCTTGTAAAAGGTATTTTAAAGTAAATATTCTAATCGTGTTTTTTCTTTTTCTTTCTTTTATCAGGTTCACTTCGTGTCTGTGTCAAATAGGTAAATGCGAAAAATGCGCACAATCCAATATTTACTACTCCCATGAAAGTAAGAATCATAGTCATTGAGGGAGGAGCAAATCGTAGCCCCATAATCAAACCTATTATGCCTGTTCCAAGAAACATCATCATCAAAACCTTTAACCTATTTGGCTCGATGTATCTTATTCTCATCAAAGGTATCAAAATTGTGGATTATTATAAACTGACGGTTAATTCAAACATAATAGAACAAGTGAATGTCTTTTAGATTATCTTGGTAACATTTTAAACCTGAAAAATTTCATTTTACTTTGTGCCAATGTAGCTCAGCCTGGTTAGAGCAGCTGATTTGTAATCAGCAGGTCGTGGGTTCGGATCCCGTCATTGGCTTTTAAATTTCTCAAAAATGAGCATCATTAGATAATTTGGCAATACGAATAAGTATGCTAGAATTTGGAACAAATTCAAATGAGTTCAGACGAATTGAATCAAAATAATGGAGAAATATCTGTAAAAAAATCAACATTTCGTGGGTTAATCATAGTATTAATCATATCAGTAGGAGTTGCTGCATTTTTTGCAGGTTCGTATACATCAAATCTTAATTCTAATCAAATTTCTGAAGAAGAGCTGCAAGATGCAATTGCCAAATTAGAACTCAAGGTATTACAAAATCAATTACCTACAAGCCAACCAGAACTCCCAATGAAAATTTCAGCAGATGATGATGTAGTTATTGGAAACCCAGATGCACCAATTACAATAATTGAATTTACAGATTTTCAATGCCCATTTTGTGCAAGATTCCACACTCAAACACTTCCATTAATTCTTGAGGAATACATAGAACAAGGAAAAGTCAAACTAGTAGTTAGAGATTTCCCAATTCAAAGTATTCATCCAAATGCTGTACCAGCATCTGTTGCATCAGAGTGTGCAAATGAACAAGGTAAAGCCAAAGAAATGCACGACATGTTGTTTTACAATCAAAATCAATGGAGTAAACAAGAAACTGCTGATGCGTTATCTATGTTTAGTCAGTATGCTACAGAAATCCAATTAGATCAAGAAACATTTGATTCATGTCTTATCAATGGAAAGTATATTGAAGAAATCAAAAAAGATCTTAATGATGGAAGGGACTATGGAGTTTCAGGAACACCTGGATTTTTTATAGGAAATGATCAACTAGGATATGTGGAGTTAAAGGGAGCCCAACCATTTGATAGTTTCAAAAAAGTTATTGATGCTCAATTAGATGTGCAAAAATAACAAGCGTTTATTAGACCTTAATCGAGACTCGCAAATATCGGAATAACGACGAGTAAGCAATGAGCTTTTTCGTTGTTGCTTAAGAGAAGAAAACAAAAATGACAAAATTTCAAGAATTAGGATTAAACGACGACATACTGAAAGGAATTAATGATCTTGGATATGAGGAAGCATTTCCAATCCAAGAAGCAGTAATTCCAGTATTACTTACAGGAAGAGATGTTGTGGGACAAGCCCATACAGGTTCTGGAAAGACTGCAGCTTTTGCATTAGCAATGTTACAAAAAATCCAACCAAGAAATGGAATTCAAGGGTTGATCATGGCACCTACAAGAGAGTTGGCAATCCAGATTACAGAGGAAATAAAGAAATTTGGAAAATATACCAAAATCAGAGTTGTAACAGTTTATGGAGGACAGGGAATGGGAATCCAGTTAGATGCTCTTGATAGAGGAATAGAAATTGTTGTAGCAACACCAGGTAGACTAATAGATCATCTCAAAAGAGGATCTATAGAACTAAGAGACATTACCCATATTGTTCTAGATGAAGCAGATACAATGTTAGATATGGGATTCATTGATGATATTCAATTTATTTTAGATTTAGCACCAGAAGACAGAGTAATGTCGTTGTATTCAGCAACAATGCCAACTGAGATTCTAAGACTCTCTGAAGAATATCTAAATAATCCAAAACAGTTTCTGTTAAGTGCAGATGATCTTAGTGGAGATGGAATAGATCAATCATATTTAGTAATTAAAGACCGAGACAAATTCAAGTATCTAATTGATTTCATCAAACCAATCAAACGTCAATGTATTGTATTTTGTTCAACAAAATACAGAACAAGAGATGTTGCAAAATTCCTTCATCAGGAAAAATACAACGCAGTAGCAATTGAAGGAGACATGTCGCAACACAGAAGAGAACAAACAATGGGAAAATTCCGAAGTGGAAAAGCTGACATTCTTGTTGCAACAGATGTAGCCTCAAGAGGCATAGATGTTCCAACAGTAGAACTAGTAATCAATTATGATGTTCCAAATCAAGAATTAGTATACTTTCATAGAATTGGAAGAACAGCTAGAGCAGGTGCAAAAGGTAAAGCAATTACATTTGTGTCATATTCATCTGTTGGAGATTGGAATCTTATCAAACGTCAAATCAAAGTTCCACTAGAAGATTTGAATCAAAAAATGGGAATACAAATTTCAATTCCAGATCCTCTAAAAAGACAAATGCCATCAAGAAGATATGGAGGACAATCAAGATCAAACTACTCTAGAGGAGGACGCTCTGGAGGATATGGAAGATCACGTAGTGGTGGCGATTCAAGAGATGATAGAGGCGGCGGTAGAAAAAGATACAGCGACAGAGGCGGTAAAAATAGCTACGGCGGTCGCAGTAGATGGTAATTATTGTAAAACTTAAAGACTTGAACTTGGTAAATTAATTGAAGATAAAGTAATGCACAAAGGATTCATTTTATTAAATTGTGATCTTGGAGCTGAAGAATATATTGTTGATGAATTAAAACAGATGGATAAAATCAGTAATGCATATCTTACTTTTGGGGCATATGATGTAATTGCAGAGATTCAAACAGAAGACCCAGAAGAATTTGCAAAAGTAATTGCAACAATTAGAAAACTCTCTAGAGTTGTAAGCACAATGACATTAAATGTGATTGTTCCCGAATAATTGTTATATGAGTTAATTAGGATTATTTCAAATTGCAAAAAATAGATTATGAAGGGACAGTTTGGGTACTAAATAACAATAATCCTCAACCACTATTAGACCATACTATTCACATGTTAGAAAAACACGGAGTAAAGCGTGAAGATATGGAAATTACTGAAACACCAACTGCAAAAGTGGGTGCAATAGTAGTTGAGATTTGGCCATATGAGCTAGTCATAGCAAGAGTTAGAACAACTCGTAATGATTCATTTATCAGCAGTACTGAATTCACAATTGAATTAAAATTAGACGAAAATGGAAATTATATAGATTATCTTTGAAAAAAAAGAAAATTCAAAACATCACAATTGTAATTATTGTCATTCTCATTATTGGATCAATTATAGGATACAATTATTCAGTAGAGCAAACCAAACAAAAAGGACTACAGTTTGGAATTGAGTTAGACCAAATTCAAGAGGATGTAAATCAATTACAAATAAAATTCTATTCTGAGAAAAATAGATGGGAAGAAGGAGATATTTCAAAAGAAGGATTATTTGATTTCTATGATAAACATTTAATCAAATTTAAAGAAACAATTTCAAGATATGATGAATTAGCACCACCAGAACTCTTCAAGAGTTCAGTTGAATTGTTAAAGATCTCCTCAGAATCACAGTTAAAAAGTGATACAGAATTCATTGAATGGATTAAAACAGGAGATGAATCTGCAAAAGTAAGATCAGATACACAAATTCAAGAAGCTTTAGAATATGAAATGTTAGGACTAGTTGAATTCTATTCAGCTAAAACAGGTGTAAAAAATTATGAAGAACCAGAAAAGTTTGAAGCACCGCCAGTAGGATTAACACAAAAAGTCATTCAAGTATCAGATAATATGAAAACTCAATGTGATAAAGAATTCAAAAATGAATTAGGAGAATTTGATTCAGATAAATTAGAAGTTGATTGGTTCAATTGTATCAATGAGGCAGAAGAATGGAAGACTGAGCATTTGCCTTGAACATACATTTAACAAAAACTTCTTTAAAGAATATAACATGAATGAATTGTGGAAAAGATTTTCATAATTCTGATTATTTTTGCTGGAATCACACCTTTAGCATTTGGTGAGGTGTTTATCCAAAATGATCAACAATACATTGGCGATGATGGTGCACTACACATTGTTGGTGAAATTAAAAACAATTTAGAATTTCCATTAAATCAAATTAATGTTCATGTAACTTTACTTGATGAAAATAATTTCATTATTGAAACAATGGAAACAAATTCCTTAGTAAATGTAATCATGCCAGGAATGAAAGGCCCATTTGATCTTGTTTTAACAAATGATGAAGCAAAAAAAACTAAATCATATTCATTGAAGCTAGATTACAAGATTAGCCCTCCAAAAAATCAGGTCATAGACATTATTGAATCAGAGTTATCTAGAGATAATTACAATAATTTGATGATAACTGGAACTGTTACCAATAAGGGTGACATTACAGCTAATACTGTGGCAGTAATTGCTACACTTTATGACAAAGAAGGAAATGTTGCAGCAGTATCTAGAGTTCACCCAGAACCAGATTACCTAAGAATAGAAGATAATGTATTTTTTGTAATAGCAATACCTGATAAAATCCAGACTAGTGGGATTAATGATTACACATTGATTGCAGAATCAGAAGAATATGCAGCTGTTCCAGAATTTCCTGTAGGAGCACTTGTTTTGTTAGTTGGAGCATTATCTGTATACATTGGAATTACAAGATATTCAGGTAAAATCACAGCAAACCTGATTTCTGCAACAAATCTAAAGTAGGAAAAATTTCTTCAAGTAATTTTGTTTTTTCTAGGGGTGTTGGTTTTGAGAATTTCATCGGAAAAGTAATTGTCAACATATCTTGATCAGTATGAGATATTCTAACAGAGTGAATTTTATGATTAGTTTGAGATAAGAAATTTTTCCATTTCTGTAAATGCTCATTTACTCGAATCACATTTTTTTCTACTTCAGAAATACTAGTTTCTAAATCAGTGTCAAACAATTTGAACTTGACTAGAGGAACCATGATCAATCCGCCTAAAATTTTGTCGTGATTTTTTAACATTGATAAAATAATTTCTTCTGAATTTTCTTTTGGGTGAAGATCACCGTAATCAGGATCAAAATATCCTGCAATCAATTTTTTGGAATCATATATATGAAAAAAAATTTCTTCTAATTCTAATTTCCACAACATTTAGGAAATAATTTATGAATAAATAAACAATTAATCAAAGACAGTTAAATAAACTAGGAAAAGGAGAAAAAGTCATGGTAATTTCTAATGAGAATAAAGAGTTCATTGATAGTTTAATTGATTATTACATTAGTGAATCAGAGTCATATAGACAAATTGCAGAGAATTTTGTACCAGAGATAGAATCGGTTCCAGATACAGCATTTGGAATTATCACAGGATGTGTGTATTCTGGATTTTTACAGACATACCAAAACCAGCGAGAAACACCAAGTTTGGAAGATATGCAAGAATTCAATCAGATAATTAAAGAGCGAGCACCACTAATCAAAAAATCCTTACTTACTCAATCTGGGCTGCAAAATAAGAAAAACAAAGCAGACGAAAGCCTGAAAATTCAACAAAAAGTGATGAATGATTTTTAATTAGAAAGAGTGTCCAATTGGACACTCTCCTGTTGGACGTGGTCGTATCATCGCAGGTATTTGAATACAATTCGTGTTGGCTTGCGATATGAAAAATTACGAATAATCTATTAAAACACTTACGTAGGAATCATCAGTAAAGAGATTTTCAAGAAATAGAAATTAGTTACAGTTTAATGGTATTTGTAAAAATAAGAATTATGAATGTGGATGGAAGCAAAATCATCTTTGGGCTAGGTGTGTCCTCAGCTGTGGCAATAGCTGCATTTGCGCTATATTTTTCAATTCGTTAAAGATAAATCATTAAGAAAATAGAATAAAGCATTGTCGGCAACAAATGAATTCAAAATTTCACAGATAGTTGATAATGGTCAAATGATTCAATTGACATTAATTGAAAATGTCTCAACTGAGCCAATTTCACAAAAACAATTGATCATTGAAAATGTTGCAAAAAAGCTTGATTCTGAAACTAAAGAACAAGTAATGCCATTATTAGAAGCGATATTACAATCTCAACCAACTGTAAATATCAAAACATATCAACAGACACAAATCACAATAGCAATGCCAAAATCAAGATATGATAATATGGGAAGACCTCAAGTTGGAAATATTATTGGGATAGATATGAAAAAAATCTAAAGATGTGAATTTATCTCATCAAGGGTATGTAATGGTAAAGAGCAAGAAAAATTCTTACAAATGAAAACTGAAGTTTTGTTTTCAAAAATTTTCCCTGCAAAGAAAGGATATTCAGATAGATTTTCTAACTGAGTAGAATTTTGAATTGTGATCATAAAGGAATTAGGTAAATAGTTTGTAAGAAGTGATTTGCATAGTTCAGAATTTTCAGGGTTGATGATGGTAATCTCTAATGGTTTTTCTAAATAGATAGAAAGAGTGTTAAGCAGATATCCAAATCCAAATGGGTTTTCAGCAGCCATTTGTGCCTGAGATTCTAGAATTTTTGTGGTAATTTTAAGGAATTTTTGTTCTTGAGACAAATGATACAATCTAAGCATAACAAAAGCAGAAACAGAATTTCCAGAGGGTAAAGATAAATCATAATTGCTTTTTGGTCGAATGATTAGTTTTTCGTGTTCATCTGAAGTCATAAAAAAGCTATTGTTCTCAGAATCCCAAAAGTGTTCTACTAAATGATATCCAAGTTTCAAAGCTAGTTTAAGATATTTGGATTCTGGTTCAATTTCAAAGACATCTAGTAATGCGTTTGTAAAATAGGAATAATCTTCAAGATATCCATCAATTTTTGCTGTTCCATTTTTGTAAGTTCGTAATAGTGAATCACCTTCAAAAAGTTTGTTTTCAATGAGAGAAATACAGGCTTTTGCAGCATCAAGGTATCGAGGATCATTTGTTACACGATAACCTTTTGCAAATGCGGTAATCATTAATGAGTTCCATGAAACCAAAAGCTTATCATCTAAACCAGGTGGAACCCTCATAGAACGAACTTTTAATAATTTTTCAGAACATGATTTTAAAATCTCTCTAATCTTCTCTTCAGTTATTCCAAAATTAAAAGCAACAGAGAAGATATTGATATTATTGCACAGAATGCTGTTTCCTTCCCAATTTCCTCCATCAGTTACATCATAGTAAAGACAGAAGATATCAGCAGCATCACCAAGAATTTCTTTGATTTCACTTTTTGTCCAAACATAAAATTTCCCTTCCACACCTTCAGAGTCTGCATCATATGCAGAGTAAAATCCTCCTTCTGGGGAAGTCATTTCGCGTAAAACAAAATCAAGTGTTTTTTGTAATACATCAAGATAGAAAGGATCTTTAGTTATCTGATAAGCTTCCGCATAATTTACTGGAATCAAAGCATTGTCGTATAGCATCTTTTCAAAATGAGGAACCAACCACTTTGCATCAGTTGAGTATCTATGAAAACCACCTCCAATTTGATCAAAAATTCCACCCTTTGCCATTTTATTAAGAGTTTTGAGCCCAAATTCATTAAATTTTGAGAGACCTGAAAGTTTTGCATAACGAAACAAAAATGAAACATTTGCAGCATTAGGAAATTTAGGAGCACCACCAAATCCACCATAATTTGGATCACCTAATTGAAACAAATTCATTGCAGCCTCATCAAGAATTATTCGTTCTAGTTTTGATGGAACTTTGATAGCCTCTGCTTTGTTTAATGTATCAAGAAATTTCTCAGCTGATTTTTCAATATCTTTTGGTTTTTCTTTCCATGCTTGTGAGAGTTGCCTGCAAATACTTCCAAAACCTGGACGTCCATAAGAATCCAATACAGGAAAATAAGTTCCAGCATAGAATGGTTTTTGATCTGGAGTAAGAAAGATACTCAATGGCCAACCACCTTGACCTGTTGCTATCTGACAAACTTTTTGATAAATATCATCAATGTCTGGTCTTTCTTCTCTATCTACTTTGATGTTTACAAAATTTTCATTCATGAATTTTGCAACTTCTTCATTCTCAAATGATTCGTGTGCCATTACATGACACCAATGACATGCACTATATCCAATACTTAGAAAAATTGGTTTGTTTTCATTTTTTGCTTTTTGTAATGCCTCATCATTCCATCCATACCATTGTACAGGATTGTTTGCATGTTGAAGCAAATATGGACTTGTTTCATTAATGAGGTTATTTTCTGCCATAGTTAATCATAATCGTTAGAATATTTGTACCTAATTGAGATTATTACCAGATTCCTCTTCCTTCAGTAATTTCGTAAATCCTAACATTAATTTTTTTAAGTAATTTCACTTTTGATTTATGGGCTTTCTTGTCATGACTATAGTCTTTTTTTTCAACTAGTTCTTGCAATCGCTTTAATTGATCTAAGGTAAGTTTCTTGAATTCATTTTTGGAGCTTGTAATAAGCCGTAATAATTTCACTCTTTCACGATCGTCCTTTGTAACTTCAGGCATATGATATTATACAGAATTAGGCCTTTATTTTTCTAATTCATACCTGAGAATCAATGTGTAATATTTTGATACTCACGCCTAGATAATACTGAAAATTGAGAAAAAAATATGTGAAATTACTACTAGGGATACTTTCAGTTCTGTTAATAGTTGGAATTAGCGAAGCATCAGCTGAATTAACAGACCCAATCAACATTGCATTCAATACATTTAGTGGTGTACGAGAAAACATATTTGCTGAATCACAATTAGATTTTTGCACATTTAGTAATGATTCTAATATAAACAGAATTGCAGGACAAGCAGTAAGAGAATGGCATGATTCCTTGGTTAGATTGACAGGAAATGATGTTTGGGATATGTCAATGTACGTAAACCCTGCATCAGAAGAAATGTGTGATGTAATTATAAAGTATGAAAAAACACCAACTATTTCAAAACAATTCCTAATTGGAATGGCAGGATATGTCAATGCAGCCTCATCAACTATTACAATTTTTACGGATAACTATCAGAGAACACTAACAAAAAATCAGCCTATTATGTCACTAGAAGAATTGGAAGATATAGTATTAAATTCAAAACATACTCAATTATCAAATAAAAAATTAAGCAAAACAATAAAGCATGAAATTGGTCATGTGTTAGGTGCACCAGACATAGAGTCTTGTCAATGTTTAATGGGAAAAGATTTTGATTCAAGTAAAATTTTAATCACAGATATTAAAGAAATTCTTCTATCTTACCCAAATGGATTTGATGATTCTAATATTGACTTGCAGTTTACCTTGGGAGAAGAGCACACTACAAAAACATATTTCATAGGTGATTATGTGTATATTGATATTGAACTTCCTGTGATAAATCAGAAAATACCAGATATATCATTGTATATTTTTCCTGAGGGTAAAAATGTAAAATCTACTAATGCACAAGTCAAAATTCATAATGAATTTGGCATGAAGGGAACATATGACAAAAACAATTACTTTTCAAAAATACAAGTAATTAATGGTCATTCCTATTATTCTGGTGAGGGTATGTTTTCAACTATGAAGATAAAGTTACAGCCACAAATTAAAATGAATCAAGTAGATATTTTAGTTAAAGTGAAAGATCAACATGGGGTTGAAGAGCAATACATGCTTGATAATGTCATGGTTGTAAAAGAAGGATTATTCTCAGATCTTAATTTAGATGCAAAAAACTTTATCAAATATTAATAAAATTTTTGAAAATTATTAGATTAGATAAAAATTGAATTAGCGAATCTTAAAATTTCCTGCTTGATTTTGAATATTATGGTAAAAATGCGTGCAATGGTACTTTCTGAATGTGCTAAAATAGAGACCAACCCATTGAAACTCACAGAGATAGATAGACACGAAATTCAAAGATCAAATGAGATTTTACTAAAAATTGAAGCTTGTGGAGTTTGCCACTCACAACTTCACGGAATTGAAGGAGATTGGAAAGATATTGGAATTCCACCAACTCTTCCAACAGTTCCAGGTCACGAACTAGTTGGGAAAGTAGTTGAAATTGGAGAGAACGTTTCCAAATTCAAAGTTGGAGACAGGGCAGGAATTACTCCACTGCTAGAATCATGTAGAGAGTGTCAATATTGCAAAGAAGGAAAAGAAAATCTTTGCGAATCATCAACAATTACAGGAGAATCATTCAAGGGTGGATATACAGAATACATTACAGTAACAGAAGATTTTGCAACAAAAGTTCCAGAAAGCATGAAACCAGAATATGCAGCACCATTATTTTGTGCTGGAATCACAGCATACAAAGCAGTCAAAGCTGCAGAACCAAAACTAAATAAAAAAATTGGAATTTTTGGAATTGGTGGAGTTGGCCACATGGCAGTACAATTTGCAAAAGTAGAAAATTGTGATGTAATTGCATTTTCTAGAACTCAAAATCATCTAGATGTTGCAAAAAGATTAGGTGTAATAGATGCAATGACTTTTTCTGAAAACCAACAAGAATTCCTTGATAAATTAAAAGAAAAACATGGAATGCTTGATGCTGCCATAGTTTTTGCACCAGCAGACATTGTTACTGATACTGCGATAAAGTCAGTAAAGAAAGGAGGATTGATTGTGATTGCAACAGTTGGAGAAAATCCAGCATTTATGGCATTTGAAGAAAAAACAATCAGAGGAACTCTGATAGGTACAACAAAAGATATGGAACAAGTAATCAAAATTTGTGATGAAAAAAATATCGAAGTAATTTCTCAAATATTTCCATTAGAGAGTGCAAATGAAGTACTCAAAAAACTAAAAGATTCAGAAATTGAGGCCAGAGCAGTTTTAATTCCTTAACTTTTGGCTTAAATATTGGAGTTACAGATTTTTTACTATGAATTGTAAGAGGTGCCACCATACAGATGAAGTACATATCCCAAATGATAACAGTGATTCAATCATCAAAGTAGGTAAATGTCAAATCCCAACCTGTACATGCCAACAGTATTTAGATCCAATCCAAAAGATTGATGAAGATCTGTTGTAACGATTCATATATCAAAATCTTTTCAGATTAGTAATGGACAAACACAAGCCATCAGATGAAATGATTAAAGATCTAGATAATATTCTATCAAAACTTAATGCGATGGAAATTGTTGCATCAGATGATTTTCAAAAAAATTCAATTAAAATCATGAGGGCACTAGTGGAGGGTCAAATGCACTCAATTAATGAATTTCAACATCTGAAAAAAGGAATGGACTTGTTAATGTTACAATTGTTTGATATACAAAACAAAGTCAACAGTTAAGCTTGGTATCACTTATTCCACAACCAGTACAGCGATAGAGAGTAGATTTTTCAAGAATTTTTTCAGATTTCATTTCAGAACCACAACAAGCACAAGAAAATTTTTTAGGTTCTAAACTTGGTTGTTCTGTTTTTCTAACCACATAATCAGGTGCTGCTTTAGTAATATCATTAGAATTGCAAGGAGGTTTGTAGTGAGTTATGATCTTATTGAGAACATTTTTTCTATAATTATCATTTGATTCAAACAAAGGTAATATTGCAAGATATAAGGATTTTTCAGATCCTGATTGTTTGATCCAACATTTGAATTCTGAATGCTGAACAAAAAAAGACTTGTCATCAGTCTTTTCACAATCACCAACATAGACTATGTTGAAATTATCTTTGACTCTAGACAAGATCAAAAATACCAATTTTTCCATCGGAGGGCCCCATTCATCAAGTAGAATTGGTCCAAGAAACTCATATTGCAGAATTTGAATGCTCAATGAAGGTATTTTCAAGTACTCTCTATTCTTTTTTTCTCAGAAAACTACTCTAGTATCACAAATTTGATCGCAAAAATCAAACTTGAAAAGATTAAATTCGAGAGTCATGGATTTTTCGTAAATGGCAAAATATGGTAATCATGCACAAGCAGGATTTGGTATGATTGTAGTTGCTGCAAGTCTTGCAGCAATTGGTCTTATAGGATTAGGAATCGGGGAGGATGTACTCTTTGCAGATAACATGCAAAGAGACGCTACAGCTCATTTCAACGAGTGTAAGGAAAACGATTTCAAAACGGATGGTTGTGAAATATACTGGGACAGACTCAACACTGAAATCTCAGGAATTTATGTAGACCTAGATGAGTAAAATTAGTATCCATTTGTAAAGTCTTCTAGCATATTTTTATTTTTTGTTAGTCTATTCATTGCATAAAATGCCCCACCAACAATTCCTGCTTGATAAAATGTATACAAGAAAACACTGGATGATGTAGGGTCAGATTTTGTAAAACTTAGAACAAGCATTGTAAAGAATACAAATGTCCCAACAAATGTTACCATTCTATTTAAAAATCCAAAATTCATTCCAACAATTTTTCGAGTAGCTGCTGCCATCAATGTAATACTAGTAATAATTAGAAAAGTAGCACCACCATTTTCTATAACAAAATTATTTAACCAAACTAAAAGCCCATCTTCCAAAATTGACATGTTTGGCATTACACTACCACCATTTATGGCAAAGTTCACAGAGCTAAACATGCCACCAATAACAAAAAAGAACAAGAAGAGTTTCATGGTTGATCTTTTAAATGCGCTACGGATTTTTGAAGGGCTAACTGCTCGTTCTGTAATTTTCACTCCATAAAGAAATCCTACAGCCATAGCGGGAATGAACATAATATTGATCAAAATTGGGGATTCTTTGTTGATAGACTCAATTTGAGGGTGAAAAATTAGAAATAAAATAACTGCAAGAGAGGCTGCAGCACCAAACAATATCAAACCTAGATATTTGTGATCAGTGGACTCTGTGAGACGATCCCAATTGTACATTTTATCAAGTCTTCAAGAAATCATTAAAGGCTAAATCGAAAAATCATTTGGTCAAATTATCAATTCTGTTTACCCTTTTTAACAGAAATCAAATAGATTCTTCATGAAGGAAGTAAAGCCACTAGTCCTAATAGGCACCATTGTCTTTATTTTTGGTCTTATTTTTCATCTTCAAGGACACTCAGTAATAGGACCAGAATCCTCTTTCATGTATTCGAATCCGGATTGGATTACACATGGCATTCAAATTTCAATAGTAGGAATCACAATTATTGGAGTAGGAGTAGGGATTAAAATAATTAAAAGAAATTAGTTTGTCACACGAAGAGTGATAGTGCTCTTAATTTTTTGTAGTTTCCTAATTTTAGATATAATTATTTCATTCATTTGTGAAGATGTCTCTGTGACAAATTCTACAACAATATCATAACTACCATAAGTAATCAAACAACTTTTGACTTCAGGAATCTCTTTTAGTTGGGAATAAAGCGCTTGTTCTTCTCCAATTTTACAACTAATTAGCATGTAAGCTATATCCATCTGAATCACATTTTCTAAAAAATACACTAACTTAAAGACATCTAAAATATTATCATATGAAAATTGATCTCAAAAACCAGCAATAATTGGATCTGTTGGTTTCATTATTTCTCTTAACAAGATCGTTGCAAATGAACCTCTAGATAACGAAACCTCTACTATTCTATCATGTGATGAAAAATCTGAACAATGAATCGCAGCTTGTCTAAAACCACCCTCACTACTTACTTCCTGCATCTCTTTTATGAAAAAGTCTTTTGGGGTAATCTCTTCCTGTTTTAATATTTTGGAGATTTGATAATCAAATCTAGTTTTTTTGTAATAAGAGTAACCAACAAAGGGTAATGCAAGATGCTGATCTAGTCCTTTCACATATTTTCCAATTATTCCATGAAGATCAAAACAAACATCACCTGATTGTGAATCAAATAGATCCTCACCATTAGAAAAAGCTAAACTTAGAGACTGATTAAAGAGAAAAGACTGATAGGCCGAAATGTAGAATCTTCGCAAAGATATCTGAATAGAGCGAATTGCACGAAGTGCATCACCATGTTCTATCATTTCTTTTAGAACAACTCTTTCAATATCCATTTGATATGGAACCTGATCAAGGTATTTTTCATAGTTTTTATCATCAGAGAGTTTTTCACGAATCTCAGTATTTTCTTTCGAGTCAAAAGGAGATGTAAAAGACAAAATCAGTTCAACTGCTTTTTTAAAGTCTCTCTGCAAAATTGCCTTTCCAATAAGATGAGTTACAGGTCTTTTTGAGCCAAAGCGCTGATAACCATAAAAATTCAGAATTTTATCATGTTCAGAAAAAGAAGACAGCCAGTCAGAGCACTCTGAGATTTTAATTTTAAAATGATTTGATATCATGTCTTTTTTGGATAATGGTTTTTTTACAAAACCTATTTTTTCAAGAGAGTATTTGTCAGTTGAAAAATTTTCAATTGCTTTTCCTTTATTTCCAGAGCAAACAAATTGTTCTGTTATTGCAGATGCATCTTTTAGTCCAAGTGACTTTAAGCGAATTCCTTTTTTTCTAAAAACATCAGATAAAGCATGATTAGTATCAATTTTTTTCTTTTTTAGTTTGTATACTGCATAGCCTTCTGAATCATTTATGGCTTTTTGTGCTCTTTGAGAAATTATTTCAGTTACTTGAAAATCTTCAGGTTCAACCCTAATTTTTCCACCAATTCCAGTAAAGTCTGTACTGTAAATTGTAATACCAATCTGAGAATCTAAATTTGGTATCACTCTATTGTCACTGTAACATATTTGCTAATTGTAACATCAGGAGATTGTGCTCCAAGTAAAATTTTGTATGTTCCAGATATAGCATCTTCAGATGCAGAGATAGTTGTATGAATTGGTCTAGGAGCATCAAAATCTAATTGGAATGTACTAGGAGAATTATCAACAAGATTGACATCCAAAAACTCATGAGTCGTAGACATAACTAATGAAATATTCAACATATCTTGTTGGGAGTTAGGTGAGACAATAAAGTTGAAATTCTGTGTTTCTCCAGATGCAAGAATCAAGGCATCAGAGTCTAGTTGAATTTTCATTGGCAATGGAACAGATGTATCAACTACTCCAATGTTATTTTCAACCCATTCTGTAAACCAGATTTTTTCACCATCTATTGTAAAATCAAAGATTTGAGCTAAGCCACAATTATCTATCATACCTGTTCCAGGATCACAGTCAGCCCAATTAGGATTCTTTGATGGGACATGATATTCTACAAGAGACTGTAATTTTGGATCCATTACAGCGATGTTGTTTGAAGTTTGTTCATTAAAAACAAGACGTCCTTGATCATCAGCATCAATCCAATATGGTCTAGAAATTGGTGATTTGACAATTCCTGTTTGGTTACCATAGGTACTGAGCTGTGGATCAGATGTAACATAATGAGTGAATTGTTCAGTGGAAGGATCAAAATTAAAGAAGAATGAGGATGTAGTATCTGCTAACCAAATAGTGCCATCAGTATTTACCACAGCTCCGTTTGGTGTGAGTAATTCTGGAGGTAATGCATAGACTTCAATAAAATCAAGTAAAGGAAGAAATTGTTCGTTATTACTTACAACAGTATCAAAATATCCATTTTGATTAAATTTAACTAAAACTCCACCTTGTTGGAATACCCAATTTGTAAACCAGACATTATCATTGGCATCAATAGCAAAATCTGCAGTTACAGAATCATCAACAGGAGATGGAATACTAAGATAACTCACATCATCACTAGATTGAGATGGATCCAAAAATGTAAGTTTGTTTCCAGTAAAATCATTAATTATAATTTGAGAACCTTCAATTTGGAGTTTTTGTGGTAAAGAGTTTCCTTCAGCAGGATATTCTAATCTTTCATATTGTTCAACAATGGTTGAAAATTTCCATACTGAATCATATGCTTCATCAGTAAACCACACAGAACCATCTGGTGCATAATCAATTCCCCACATCATAGAACGTCCTCCTGGTGGCCATAAAGGATTATCATACTCTGTAAATCTTTCAGAGATAGGATCAAATTTTGCAAGTTTACCTGTATTTGTTTGAGTGAACCAAACATTTCCATCATAATCTGTAACTACTGCCAAGGGATTTGTGCAGGGTGTTGGAATTGAGAATTCTCTAACATAATCAGTAGACTTTGCATTACCAGAACCACAAAACTGAGCACGTTGTTCATCAGGAAAATTATCAGCAGGTGTTCCAGTGATTGTAAAATCCGGATTATCTGAAGGAGGTGAGGACATCATGCTTTGCAGTCCAAAACCTGAAGTAATCATGATTCCACCGAAAAAGAAAACCACTATGAGTCCTTTTTTCTTCATATCTCAAAAAATATCTAGCCTTGTTATATCTTATTCCAAAAAAGTTTCCAAGTTATAGTAATTTCAAATCACCAGTTATTTTATCAATTAGATTTTCAGGAGCTGGGCCAATTGAAATACATGTTGTTGTTCCAGGGGCTATCTGGGTATGTCCTGCATCTGTGACTTCAGACCATGGAAGATTCAAATCAATTGCATGTCTTTTTATTTCTTGTAAATCTTTAATGCCAGAAACTTTCAGTACAACCTTTTCTTGCCCTTCCAGCCATTCACCATACCATTCAGGATGAGATTTTCTCACATGTTCTGCTCCAAGAACGCAAGCATGACCTACTTGTGCTGCTATCTTTCCTTTGCCCATATCTAGATCAGTTCTAACAATAATTACTTGTTTGATATCTCCCATATTGTAATCAAATACAGGCTTGATGTAAAACTTTTGAGTTAAATAATTGACAAAGAAACAAAATCTGTGAACTTTGATGCTGTAGTTGCTGGAGGAAGTGTTGCAGGATTATTATGTGCAAGAGAAATTGCTTCAGAGGGATTTTCAGTACTTGTAATTGAAGAAGACTATGAGATAGGAACTCCTGAACATTGTGGTGGATTAGTCAGCATTGCAGGCTTGGAAGAACTAGGAGTAATCCTATTTAGAAAAACTTTTGATCATATGATAGAATCTGCTAAAATCACAGCACCTAATGGAAATAGTTTTACAATTAATTCAAAGAAACAAAAAGTAGTTGAAATTAGTAGAAGAGAATTAGATAAACAGATAGCGTTTCAAGCTCAGAAAAATGGGGCAGTAATCAAAGTCAAAACAAGTTTTCAAGAAATTACCGACACAGGAGTTAGAACAAATGAAGAGATAATTGATTGTAAGATCTTTGTTGATGCAAGAGGAGTCTCATCACTTATACACAAAGATAGAACGGGAATTTTATTATCAGCACAATACGAAATTTATGCAGATTGGATTAAGAAGGGTAAAGTAGAAGTGATTTTTGACCAAGAAAAATATCCTGGATTCTTTGCATGGATAATTCCATCTAATGAAGGTAAAGGCAAAGTAGGAATTGCAGGAAGAGGAATCAATATCTCTGAAACATTAGAAAAAATTCTTGAAGAAAAAGGAAATTATTCAACAATTAGAAAAATTTTTGCTCCAATATGGGTAAAAGGACCTATTGCAAAGTTTGTTGAAGGAAAAACAGTAATTATTGGTGATGCTGCAGGACAAGCAAAACCAACAACTGCAGGTGGAATTTTTACTAGTGGAATGGGAGGAGTTTATGCAGGACAAGCAATATCCAAGTTTTTGAAAACAAATAACAAAACAGATCTTGAAGAATATCAAAAAAAATGGACACAAAGATTTGGAAAAGAATTTGAAAAACAAGTATTTGCAAGAAAAATTTTAGAGGGAATAGATAACAATACAATCAATAAATTATTTGAATCAATTACACCAGAGATCATAAAAGAGATTTCAGAAAAAGATGATTTTGATTTTCATACTAGCTCAATTATAAAATTACTAGGAATGAAAGGATCGATTAAAACTGCACAAACCCTAATCGGTGGTGAATTAAAAAAATTACTTAGCTAAAATGTGCTCAAATTCTAAGCAAGGTATAAATGATGTTTACAGAAAATCGGGGTATGTCATCTACTATTTCACTACCAACATGTAGTTGCTGTCACAGATATATTATGCCTAATGATAAATGTGTAAAATTCAATTGCCCTGATTGCGGCGTTGATCTAATATGGAGATGTCAAAGTTGCAGAGAAGCAGCAAGAAACTATATTTGTTCTTCATGTAATTTTCAGGGACCATAAAAAAATGGCACAGTTACTACTAATTACAAAAATTCTTCCTAAGGATATTGAAGTAGACCTAGACAAATTAGCAGAATCTATCAAGTCATCACTAAAAGAAGGAATTACAATGAAAAGACATCTCAAAGAACCATTAGCTTTTGGATTAGAATTTCTAAAGGCAGAATTTGTTTTAGAAGACAAAGAAGGACAAATGGATGCATTAGAAAATTCTGTTAAAGAAACTGAGGGCGTCAGTGAATTTGAAGTTCTCAATATGAGCAGAATGTCAGTTGACATGAAATAGGTGATTTTTTGGTACGCAAAGAAGAGCCTTTGCAAATGCGAATTGGAGAAGCAAAGCAAAGAGATGTAGGTAAAAAACGGGCTAGAATTGGACCTGAAGCCATGGATTTTCTCAAAGTTACTCCCGGTGATATTATTGAAGTAATGGGTTCAAGATCTAGTTGTGCAGTTGTATGGCCAGTTGATGAAGATGAAAAGTTTCCAGACATCATAAGAGTTGATGGACAAACAAGAAAAAATGTTGGTGGCTCACTAAATGATATCGTAAAAATTAGAAAAGTGGCAACAAAATTTGCAAAATCAGTTTCCCTGATACCAGTAAATGATTCAGTTACAGTTGACAAAGAATTTACAGATTTTGTTAAAAATAGATTGAAGGGATTGCCAATTACACATGGTGATGAAATTTCTGTAATGATTTTAGGAAATTCCATGGACTTTAAAATTACAAAGACTACTCCAAAAGGAGTAGTCAAGATGGATCGTTCCACAACTCTTGTCATTTCTACAGAAACTGCAGTTGATAGAAAAGTTAGAGTAACTTATGAAGAAGTTGGTGGACTAAGACAAGAAGTTAAAGCAATGAGAGAGATTGTAGAGCTTCCACTAAAGCATCCAGAATTGTTTGTACGATTAGGAATTGAACCACATAGTGGAATTTTACTTTATGGTCCTCCGGGATGTGGAAAGACATTACTTGCAAAAGTTATTGCCAGTGAATCAGAAGCCAACATGTTTCCTATTAACGGTCCAGAAATTATGAACAAGTATTATGGTGAAACAGAAGCAAAGCTAAGAGATATTTTCAAAGAAGCTAAAGACAATTCCCCAAGTATAATATTCATTGATGAGATTGATGCAATTGCACCAAAAAGAGAAGAAGCTTACGGTGATGTTGAAAAAAGAGTTGTTGCTCAATTATTAGCATTAATGGATGGTCTTGATGACAGAGGAAATGTCATTGTACTTGGAGCCACAAATAGACCAGACAGTGTTGATCCTGCACTAAGAAGACCAGGTAGATTTGATAGAGAATTTGAGATATCGGTACCTAATGATGATGGAAGACTAGAGATTCTTTTAATTCACACTAGAGGAATGCCATTAAACGAGGACATTGATCTAAAAGATTTGAGTTCAGAACTGCATGGATATACTGGTGCAGACATTAAATCACTTTGCAGGGAAGCTGCAATGAAATCAATTAGAAGGTACCTGCCGGACATAGATCTTGAAACAGAAAAGATTCCATCTGAAGTATTACAATCAATGCAGATCAAGTTAATCGACTTTTATGATGCAATGCATGAAGTGGTCCCTACAGCGATGAGAGAATTTTATGTTGAAAGACCAAAAGTGTGGTGGAAAGATGTAGGAGGACTAGATGATGTCAAAAAAGCATTAACAGACAATCTCATTATAGCAATGAAAGAGCCAAAGAAATTCACAAAGATGGGAATCAGACCACCAAGAGGAGCTTTGATTTATGGACCTCCAGGATGTGGTAAAACACTTCTTGGACGAGCACTTGCAACTGAAACTGGCGCAAATATGATTTTAGTTAGAGGACCTGAAATTCTTTCAAAATGGATAGGAGAATCTGAAAAAGCTGTTAGAGAGATATTTAGAAAAGCAAAAGCAGCAGCACCATGTGTAGTAATCTTTGATGAACTAGACTCACTAGCACGGAACAGAACAGGAGACAGCGGAGCAAGTGAAAATGTTCTAAGTCAATTGCTAACAGAAATCGAAGAAGGTATTTCTGCACGAGTAGTAGTTATTGGAATTACAAACAGACCAGACATTTTAGATAATTCCTTGCTTAGAACAGGAAGGCTGGATTTAGTCCTATATGTAGAACCTCCAGATGAAAAAGGACGACTAGAGATTATCAAAATTTTAACAAAAAAGATGCCATTGGTAAATGATGTTAAATTACAAGAGATTGCAATAGCCACGCAAAATTATACAGGTGCTGATTTAGCAGCACTTTGTAGAGAAGCAGCAGTTTTAGCAATGAGAAGCAGTTCAGCAAAAATTTCAAGCCAAGACTTTGCAAATAGTTTGAAGAAAGTTAGGCCATCTATTACTAAAGAAGTTGATCAATGGTATAACACGGTAAGAGAAAGTATATCTAACGTGGTACCCAAGTCAGGAGATAAAACATTCTACGGATAAAAATGGCAATTCCACTACGAAATACAGTATATGATAAGATTAAGGAAGCAAATTCGTTAACGGATGTTAAGCTTTTTAAAATCTTAGTAAAAGAAGGATATGTACTTCCTGAAGACAAATTCAACAAAGTACTTTTGGATTTAGAGATTCTTGGACTCATTACTGTAATATGGATTACAAAAGAGGAGCGTAGAATAGAAGTTGTCGTTGTTGAAAAAGAGATAAACAAAGTTGAAGAACAAAACAGGGAAGCAATGGAAAAAGATTACGAAGCAAGTTTCCCAGGTTTTGAAAAATAATTTTTTAGAATAAAGGCATATGGAATGCTGCATCTAATGCAACTGCTACAAAAATTATTGTAAGATATGGTGCTGTAACTTTGTATGCTTTCCAAGCAAATTCAGATGTAGGATTCTTTGTTAATTTGTAATGATATACAAGCATTAATCCACCAGAGATTAGTGCAATTACGGTATAAACAACTCCCATTCCATCGGGAATAAATGAAAGTATCAAAGAATAAGGAACTAAAATTATTGTGTTTCCTAAAATGAACTTTGATGTTTTTTGCATACCAATTACAACAGGCAACATTGGAACTCCTGCTTGTTCATATTCATCTTTAATTTTCATTGCAAGACACCAAAAGTGAGAAGGAGTCCAAACAAAGACCAAGAAACCAACTAAGAATCCTAACAAATCCATACTACCAGTGGCTGCAGCCCAACCAGCCCAAGCAGCAGCACTACCAGCAATTCCTCCAATTACAATGTTTGAAGAGTTTCGACGTTTCAGCCAGACTGTGTAAATTATAACATAAGAGAAAATTCCTACTGCAATAAAGAAAGCAGTAACTGCATTTAATGCAAAAAATCCATAGATTACAGATATGCAGCTCACAACAACGCCATAAATCAAAACATTAGATGCTGACATTCTTCCAGATGGAATAGGTCTTGTACTAGTTCGCTTCATTTTTGGATCAATGTCTTTGTCATAATAGTGATTTAGTGCACTAGATCCTGCAGATGCTAATGTTCCTGCAATAATTATGTGCAAATATGACCAATAATCAAGTTCAGGAACACCATCGACTAGTTTACTTGCGGCATACATGGAAGTTACTGCAGTAATAACTAGAAGAACAACTATCCGGGGTTTGGATATCTCCATTATTTCATTAAATCCCAATTCACTCTATCCTAGTCCAAAGCCATTTAATTTCTTCGTCTATACGATCTATAATGTTTCAAAAGGAATAAGTATCTCAGTCCTATCATCTATCTTGAATGAGTAATTGGGACCTCATGATGCCAGGAATGGGATTAACAGCCATAGGCTTAGCTGGCGTTGTGTTATCTTATGCAGGTATTGCACATACATTCATTGATGGTTTACATGCCCTAAGCGGACTTGTCATGTTTGTAGGATTGATTTTCTTAGCAGTAGGTATCTTAGATGGAGGAATTTCAACTAGTAACAAAGCAAAGGCAACAACTTTGGTAGTTTTGGGAATTTCATTATCGTTTGGAATGTATGCTTTGGCAATTAACAACACATCAGCCTTTACAGTTACACTAGCAGGACTTTTAATGGCAATTGGATTCCCTGCAATCATCATAGCATATCTTGCAATGAAGCATCCAAGTATAGTAAAACCAGTTGGATCCATTGTTGCAATGGCAGCAGCTACTGGGATTATCATGTGGTTTGCATTTGGATTTGTAAGTCCTGATACATACATGATTCCACAACAAGTTGAAGAACATGTTGAAGTTACACCAACAGGACCAATCTTTGCAATTCAAATTTTAAAAGATTCATTTGAAGAAGGAAATCCAGATTACACGCCAGATATAGCAGTTGTTACGCAAGGATATACAGTTGAATGGACTAATGAAGATACAGTAACACATACAGTAACTAGTGCAGTAGACTTTGGAGAAACATTTGATTCTGGTTTAATGAGTGAAGGGGATGTCTTTAGTTTGGATACAACTAATTTAGCAGCAGGAGAATATGGATATTTGTGTATTGTACATCATTGGGCGGTTGCAACATTAGTCATTGAAGAACCAAAAGAACCAGTCAAGGTAGGAATTCCTGAAGGAGCAGGAATTCCTGAAGGAGCAGAAATTCCAGAAGATGGGCAAATCTATTTTGATCCTCAAGTAATTGATGTAACAGTTGGAACAACAGTAGTATGGGAAAATCTAGATAGCACAATACATACTGCAACTTCAGGTGATCCTACAGGAGGAGCAAATGGATTATTTGATTCAGAAATGATGGCAGTAGGTGACATGTATGAATTTACATTTACTGAAGTAGGAAGTCAGGATTATTATTGTACATTTCATCCATGGATGCTTGGAACTGTTAACGTAGAATAGAGTTGCAGAAAATCATTTTATCAGAATCAGATAAAAAAATTCTAACTAAACACGCAGAAAATGAAAAACCCAATGAATCATGTGCAATACTATTTGGAAAAGATAATCTGGTCTCTGAAGTATTTTTAACTAAAAACATTGACGAGTCATCAGTAAATTTTACAATTTCAAATGAACAACTAATTGAAGTATACAAGATTGCAGAAGAAAAAAAGGTACAAGTGATTGGCATATTTCATTCGCATCCTAATTCAGATGCATACCCATCAAATACAGACAAAAAATTCATGGACAGTAACCCTGTAGTATGGATAATTTACTCTGGGATTAACAAGGATTTCAAAGCATACTTTCTTGAATCAGATATTATAGAAATTCCAATTGAAGAGAAATAATTCAAGATTTTAAGCTAAAAGTGGCACTTTTACCATCTACGTTATTTAGAACAGATTTGTCTGGAGAAATAATTTTGCCAAGTATATTCACAGGAGATGCAGGAGTAATTTCCCCTGGTTTTCCAATAGGGGTAGAGCCATAAAACAAGCATATTGCTTTTCCAGTAGGCCAATATGCAACATCATTTAGTTGAACCAGTGACTTTGCACTTTCTTCGGGTTGTATAATTGGAGACTCTGAAGTATAGATTTCATCACCCCAGACATTCAGATCAACTGTAAAAGGTAATTTTTCAATAAAGTCATTAACAGTTTTGGGTGAGTTATGATCATCTAATTCTAAAATAATTAGGGATACGTTTGGAGTTTTGACTTGGACTGAATGTTTCATAAATTTGGATGATCTTTGAATTAAATATCCCTTTTTTTAACTAACAGTATGGAAATTCATGTATACGATACCTATGTCAAAGCAAAAGATGGTCATACCATGCACTTTGACGTTATTACTGGTGAAAAAGATCACGATAAAGCCCTCACATATGGCAAAGAGTGGTTAAAGTCAGTTAATGAGGAAAATGCAGAGATGACAACAAATGAGTGTCAATTCTGCCATTCACAAAACGCACCAGAGCCTGTAGAGCAGGCAATTAAGGAAAAAGGCTATTTTATCCAAAAAATGGAAGGCTGTCCTTAAACACTTTTTTCCTTTTTCCAAAAGGACTATATTTTTTAGATTAATTGAGGATTACATGTCAGATCACAAGTATTCAAAGTGGACTATTGAAGGTGACAAGAAAACAAAATGGATTTGTGGTTGTTTTTTAACAGTAGATGACTATTTCAAATTCTGCGATACACATAATGAAACTTTGAAAAAAGCAATTCAAGCTCAAGTAGATGAATTAGATATGACTTTGCTTATTGAAGATAAAGATTAGATTGCAAGTATTGCAACAAATGCAGATACAAAGACTATAGCAATTGTGTTTAGTAATTTAATGACAGTGTTTAGTGCAGGTCCTGCAGTGTCTTTGTAAGGATCACCAATAATGTCACCTACAACTGCAATTTTATGTACTTCAGAGCCTTTTTCTCCTTTCATTTCGATTAGTTTCTTTGCATTATCCCATGCACCACCAGTGTTTGCCAAGTGGTATGCCAACAAAATTCCAGTAATCACTGCACCCATCAATAATCCTGCTACTGCAGTTGGACCTAACAATATTCCCAAAATTATTGGAGCAGTAATTGCAACAATTGCGGGTTTCCAGAGTTCTTTAATTGATGCCACAGTAGCAATATCTACACATTTAGCATAATCT
This sequence comes from Candidatus Nitrosopumilus sp., assembly GCA_963667665.2. GTDB lineage: Archaea > Thermoproteota > Nitrososphaeria > Nitrososphaerales > Nitrosopumilaceae > Nitrosopumilus. The sequence goes on along the minus strand of OY763927.2, from coordinate 139,925 downwards.
GGTTTTGATGTTCCTTCAAGAATTCCAGCATCTGCTTTGAATTGTCGTCTTACTTCATCTACCATTTTTCCTGCAGCCCTTGACACACCGTTAATGAGTTGGCCTGTAATGATAAATGGAATCAACCCACCAATTAGCAAACCAACAATAATTGCAGGATTAGTTAAACTGTAATCTAAATCCAATACACCCTCAAAGACATGAGCTGCTTCAAACTGAAATGCTTGAATCATGGCAAGTGCAGCTAATGCAGCACTTGCAATAGCAAATCCCTTTGTAACTGCTTTAGTAGTATTTCCAACTGCATCAATTTCATCTGTGACTTTACGATTTTCTTCACCCATTCCAGTCATCTCAACAATACCACCGGCATTATCTGCAATTGGACCAAATGCATCAATACTTAGAACAATTCCTGCAAGACTCAACATTGCCATTGCAGTCAATGCTGTTCCAAAGATTCCATAGAGTACTGGGTCTTCACCTTCTGGTGCTGCACCAGATCCGAGACTGTATGAAATTATAATTGCAACAACTAATGCAATCATGAATGGTCCCGTTGATTGCATGCCTTTGATAATTCCCATTAGTGTTAATGATGCATAACCCCATTTTGCAGAGTCTGCAATTTCTATTACAGGACTTTTTTGATAACTGGTGTAATAGTTTGTAATTTTTTGAATTACTGGTACAAGAATGACACCAATTACTGTAGAGCCAAACAAAGCATATGATATAGATGATTCACTGATGAATTGTGTAATGAATACAAAGTTTAATGCAATTGCAATAACTGCTGAAACATAAAATGAACGATTAAGAGGCTTCATCACATCTGTAACATTCTTAGAGCCAACAATTACAACACCGATAATTGATGCTATCATTCCAGATGAACCAATTAGAAGTGGATAAAGGAAAAAGTTTGGTGCACCAATTAATGCTGCAATTAGTAATGCTGCAAGTACTGTAATAATATAAGATTCATAAATATCAGAGCCCATTCCTGCAGCATCTCCAACATTATCTCCTACATTATCTGCAATAGTTGCAGGGTTTCTAGGATCATCTTCAGGAATATTTACCTCAACTTTTCCTACTAAATCTGCACCCATATCTGCAGCCTTTGTAAAGATACCGCCACCAATTCTAATGAATAGTGCAATAAGACTAGCACCAATTCCAACACCTGCTATTGTGATTGGATCTGGATAAATCATGTAAAGACCAGTAATTGCTAATAGCGCCATAGCAGGAACTACAAGTCCAACTGTAGCACCACCTCTAAAGGCCATAACAAATGTCTTTCCTAATCCACTACCACTCAAATTTGCAGCTCGTACTGCTGCTTTTACTGTAATTTTTAATGAAACTATTCCTGCAACTGCTGAAAGTGTTGCACCTACTGCAAATGCAATTCCGTTTGAAGGAGTCAAGAATGCACCAATAATTATGGTCATAGCAATAGCAACTGGAATTATAATTTTCATTTCACGTTTTAGAAATGCTGCTGCGCCTTCTTTGACAGCATCTGAAATATCTGTCATTTCTTTTGTACCAGGAGGTTGCTTCATAATCCAAAAAACCAGACCCCCAGCGACTAAAAATGATACAATACCTGCAACAAATGGCAGAATTTCTGGGATCTCCATGTTATACTTTGCTTGCCTTAGTCTAGGAAATATAAATCAATGAGGGGAAATTTCTTTTCTTTTTTTGTAGGGTGAAAATGTTTTTCCTCCAAGTCCTTGCCTTACCAATTTGTTGAATCTTTTACCATGAGAAAGATATGGAAATCTCATATGGATCAATTCATGAACAATAGTGTTTTCTAGAGTTTTTTCATCTGGGATTTTTCTGACATTAATGAAAACCAGATTGTGTTGAAGATATGAAACTCCATAATACTTGTAGGCAGATGTTCTTAATCCCTCTGTCATTTCACGTGGCATGTCAAGTACCTCTTTTGTAATAAACAGGATATTTGGTTCAGGAATAGAGAATCTATTAGAATAAATTCCAACCTTCTCTAAAATTTGCAGTTTAAGATCAGGATCTAGCTTCACAAAGAAATATCAGAAAATATGTGTTTATTTGGAAATGTCAATTGTTGTGAGATATTTGGTTTATTTTGATTCTTCAAAATTATGAATTAACAGGGTCAGAGTTTTAGTAGAGTAATCATTAATCATACAGCCACCGTCTCATCACACCCCAATTATTCCATTAAATCAAGTAATTTTTGTGTTTTATTTCGAATTTCTGGAGTGACTTTGACTATTACTAATCCTTCATTTGGTTGACCATACAAAACTATAGCATTTTCAGGAGCGTAAACGCAAGCAGGTATCACTAAAAGATCTTCTTCACCATTAACATTGATTCTTACTGGAGGCCGCATAGTAAAGGCCTGCTGAATTATGCCTATACTTTGAGAAGTAATTTCTGCTGCAGGATTATCTACTGTCAATTCAGTAGCATTTTCTAGTTTTGGTGGTTCTCTTTTTGATCTTTTTTCCTTACTATCAATTATTTGCAGAGATGGAATCAAACCAAACTCAATCATCTTTTCAGTGGTTCTATCTCCAACTGTAATTACATAGGAATTTTCTGAAAGATGTTTTTGGATATTTGTTTTATCAGTTTCACTTTCAGGTAAGAGTATTCCTAAAGGAATTTTCAATTGGTCTCTTAGAGAATCAGGTAATTTCACAGGAATCGTGGCTAGTTAGAAGTACTTACCTCTGGTGTTGTTTCTTTTTCAGAGCTTTCAGATTCTGTACCAGAACTTTCAGATGCCATCTCTTCTTGTAGTTTTGCTGCTTGAATACTACATTGTGCTGCAATATTTTTTGCACTTTTTCTAAAAGCAACTGCACCTGGAGATTCAGGATCTGTAATCATAATTGGTTTACCTAAATCAGAACCAGACATGATTCCAGAGTTTAATGGAATTTCACCTAAGAAAGGCATGTTAAATTGTTCACTAATTTTCTTTGCTCCTCCTTCACCAAAAATATAATGTTTCTCATCACAGTTTGGACAAATAAAGTGACTCATGTTTTCAACAACTCCAAGAAGTGGGACATTTAGTTTTTCAAACATTCCAACTGCTTTTACTGCAACATTACTTGCAACATCTTGTGGAGTTGTAACAACTAGAATTCCGGTAATTGGAATTGTTTGTGCAAGTGTTAAAGGAATATCACCAGTACCTGGTGGAAGATCTACAATAAGATAATCTAAATCAGCCCAATTAGTATCAACTAAAAATTGTTTTAGGATTCCCGATATAATTGGACCACGATAAATTGCTGCTTGGTGTGATTGTTCTGCAAAGAAACCAAATGAAACAACTTTTAGTCCATTTGATTCAGCAGGTTGAAGTTTATTTTCTTCTACTTCCATGAATGCATCTTTCATTCCAAGCATCAATGGAATACTAGGACCATAGATATCAGCATCTAATAATCCAACTTTAGCTCCTGTTTGAGATAATGCCAAAGCTAAATTCAATGAAACAGTTGATTTTCCTACTCCTCCTTTTCCACTTGCAACACCAATAATATTTTTGACAGTTGCCATTCCAGTATCTGCATCAAGTGAACGTCCTTCCATTACTTTGGCAGTTACTTTCATATCAAAATCTTTCAGCTCAGAAATTTCACCGATTGCTTTTCTAACATCTTCTTCAATTTCTACATTGAAAGGACATGCCGGAGTAGTTAGCTCTAAAGTAAATTTCAGATTACCATCATTTAGTTCTAGGTCTTTTATCATACCCATCGATACGATATCTTTTTTCAAATCAGGATCAATGACGGTGCTGAGTTTTTCAAGAACTTGATCGATTCCAACCATTATGAGAAAAAGTCTGTTTGCATTATTTAAACATAAGTCAGCCAATAAAAAAAATCGTCAATTATTTGAGAAATTAGTGAAATCTTTGGAAATTTAAGCCTAAATCATCCAAAGATTCATAAATTGAAATTCAAAAAAAATATCACACTTGTTTTCTATATCTACCTTAGTTGATGTCGTTAGGATTCCTCCAAGCTTGTTTGGAACTACACTCAAAAAGGCAGGAATGAACATTCTCAAAGAAAAATACGAGAGTATGATTAGTGCAGACTTGGGTTACATCATTATGATTTTAGATGCTAAAGTTGATGAAATGGGAAAAATGATTGCAGGTGACGGTGGAACATTCCACAAAGTTGAATTTGAAGTTTTAACATTTTATCCAAAATTGCAAGAAATTGTTCTAGGAGAAATTGTAGATATTACAGACTTTGGTGCATTTGTAAGAATTGGTCCAACTGATGCACTACTTCACTTGTCACAAGTGATGGATGATTATCTAAAGAGTGATGTAAAATCTGGAATGATTTTAGCTAATCAAAGTGGTAGAACACTAAAAGTTGGTTCTACACTTCGTGCAAGAATAACTGCAGTCTCATTAGGTAAAGCTGCTTCAATGGGCAAGATTGGAATTACATGTAGACAACCATTCCTTGGTGCAGATGCATGGATTGCTGAAGAGATTAAGAAAGCTGATAGCGGTTCAGATAAACCTGCAAAAGAAGCTAAAGTAGAGGCAAGTTAAGATGGTACGAGAAATGGCATGCAGAAAATGCAAAGCTGTAACAACTGGAAAAATTTGTCCTGTTTGCAAATCATCAGACTTGACACCAGACTGGAATGGAATTGTACTTGTAGTAGATCCAACAAACTCAGAAATTTCAAAAACTCTCGGCATTACCCAGAAAGGCAAGTACGCAATCAAAGTTACATAAAATATTTCTAAATCTTTAAAATCACATTAGTATTTTATCATCATGTTGTCATTTAATTCTAAAAAACAATTATTGCAATTTCTTGCTGAAGATATAGGTAAGGGAGACATTACAAGCAATCTTTTATCTAAAAAAAGAATTTCAGTTAAAATTATTTCAAGAGAAAATGGAATTGTTGCAGGTACAGCCTATGCAAAAGAAATTTTCAAACTCAAGAGATGTAACTCTAAAATTTTAAAAAAAGATGGCTCTAAAATAAAACCAAATCAAACTATAATGACAGTTACAGGAGATGCAGGAAAGATTTTGATGTGTGAGAGAACGGTACTAAATCTTCTAACCAGAATGAGTGGAATTGCAACACAAACAAATGAACTTGTAAATAAAATTCCAAAGAAAGTTAAATTGTATGCAACAAGAAAGACAGCCCCTGGTCTTCGATATTTTGACAAAGAAGCAGTTGAGATAGGAGGAGGTAACAAACATAGACTCAGGTTAGATGAAATGGTGATGATTAAAGATAATCACATTGCAGTTGAAGATTCATTATTATCCATAATTAAAAAAGCAAAGAGAAAATATAAAAAATTTGAAGTTGAAGTTGAAAATACTTTAGATGCAGTTCTTGCAGCAAAAGAGGGAGCAACAATAATTATGTTAGATAATTTTTCACCATATCAAATCAAAAACACAATTAGAGTTCTCAAGAATCAAAAATTACGAAACAAAGTTATGCTTGAGGCATCTGGAGGAATAAATCCCACAAACATATCAAAATATGGTCAAACAGGAGTAGATATTATTTCAGTAGGCAGCATTACTAATTCTGTCAAAGGAATTGACATGAGTTTAGAAATTTAAAAATTAAGTTGTTTTAATAATTCAGAAACTTTTTTGTTTTTTGGATTAATTTCTTGAATTTTGCTACAACATTGAATTGCCTGCTTGTTTTCATCTAATTTCTGATGTGAATATGCTTTCAAAAGCAAGACATCAATATCATAAGAACCAATTTCTAGAGATTTATCAAAGTAAGAAATAGCAATTTTGTACTTGTTTTCCATATAGTAAATTCCACCCACCATAAACAAAACATCATGATGATGAGGGTTTTTTTTCAAATATTCTGTGCCTGATTTTAGTGCATTTACATACTTTTTTTCTTTGATGAGTTTTTTGATTTCTTTAAATTTTTGAATATTTTCTTTTGCTTGAGGATCTTTTGTCGTTCTACTAAATAATCCAACCAAAATAATTACACAGTTTATTTAATTTCAAGCATTCTACTAATTGCCAAACGAGCCTTGTCAGCAATTTCTTTAGGAACAGTGACAACATATTTTTCATTTACTAATGCATCATACACTTTTTCAAGTGTTATCATCTTCATGTATTGACATTCAGCTTTATCTGATGCAGGAATGAATGTTTTAGTAGGATTATCTTTTCTCATTCTATACAATATTCCAGTTTCAGTAGCAACAACAAAGTTTTTTGATTTTGATTTATTGACATGTTTTAACATACCTTCTGTAGAAAGTATTGAAACTTTTTTATCATCAAAACTTCCATCTGCAACATCATACATTATTGGAGTAGTACAACCACACTCTGGATGAATAACAAATTCAGTATCTTTCATTGAATCTAATTTTTTTGTAATATCTTCAGGAGTGATTCCTGCATGAACATGGCATTCACCTGCCCATATGCGCATATTTTTTCTTCCAGTCATTTTTGCAACATAAGAACCAAGAAACATATCAGGTAAAAACAAAATTTCTTTATCTTCAGGGATTGATTTTACAACATTTACAGCATTTGATGATGTACAACAATAATCAAGTTCTGCTTTAATTTCCGCAGTGGTATTGACATAACCCACTATAATAGATCCGGGATGTTGTTTCTTCCAATTTTGTAATTCATCAACAGTAATAGAGTCAGACAATGAACATCCAGCTTCCAAATCTGGAATCAACACTTTTTTTTCAGGACTAATTATTGCTGCAGTTTCTGCCATAAAATTTACACCGCAAAATAGAATTGTTTTTTGTTTGACTTTTGCGGCTTGTCTTGAAAGACCCAAAGAATCACCTGTGAAATCAGATACGTCTTGGACATCTGGAATCTGATAATTATGTGCCAAAATGATCACACCTTTTTCTTTTTTGAGTCTCAGAATCTCATCTTTGAGTTTTGAAGATTGTTGTACTAGCATAAACCACAAAAAATTGCCGGTGTAGGGATTTAAAGAATAGGAAGTAGTCTATAATTCTCTAAAAAACTAGCAAATGTGGCAATTATTGCCATATTAGGTACCAATCTGAATATCATCTGAGCAGTATTTTCTTAAAGTTTCAATTGCAGATAAAATTGCCAACCTACTTGTTTTTGGATTATTAGCATCTGGAAAATTTTCAATTGTAAAGGTCATCTTTCCAAATTTTCCAGAAGCTTCTATATGATGAGTGTTTTTGTCAGTATTTGGATCAGCGATAATTTTTACACCGGTTTTTTCACTACCTATTCCAGACAATGATAAAAGTGCTGCAACGTTGATGTTGGCAGGAAACATAGAAACAGCCTCTTTGGCAGTTCCTTCAAAGATTGTTGTAGGCGAGGTAATTGCATCTAAATCAATTTCAGATGTTTCAAAAAACTTTGCACCTTTAAGAGAACGTGGATGTTTTGTTGTGGTAATAGATAGTGATTCTAACTCATCTTTGATTGATTTTATTCCATCTAATCCAGCAATTGCACCTGAAGGAAGATAAATTGTTTTTTTAAAATCACTGCATGCATCTGACAAAATATCATAAATTGATTCATCAAGTAATGCACCGACACTCATAATCATCAAGTCACGTTTATTTTGTAAAACACTTAGTGCTACATCTTTGACCGCATCCTGAGAAGCAGCTTCAACTATAATGTGTACTGGATGTGAGGATAAAAGATGAGAGTTTTCTACAATTTCGGGCTTTGTATTTAATTTTGAAACAAGCTCAACTGCAGCATCTTTAGAACTGTCATAAACATGAGTTAGAATAGCTGGAATCTTACCTGAATCAATTGCAAGGGCTATTTGAGTACCTATTGCTCCACAACCCAATAAACCGATTTTTTTCAATCAACAATACTAGAAACAATCACTTAATTAATTCTAGGTAGTCCTAAGACAAAATAGAATTATGGTTTAGATGGACAGGTTTGTCAAGGTTTAGTGTAACCTAAAGAATTTATTCAATCCAGCTAACCATTGTTGTGCTTAACACTGTATACAATGAGGCAAATAGGTGAGAAATTACACATGATTGAAGACCCAGTAAAAAGTTTGATTGAAGAATTAGGTGCTCATCTATCACAAACAGAGCATTCAGATATAGTACTAAATAATGGAAAAGGAAAACAGTTTCTAATTGCACCTTCAGAGTTTTCTGAAATTAAATCAGTGAATAATCCTCGAAAGATTGCATTTGTTGATGGGGGTGATGGGTCACTAGAAGAGTCACCAAATTTTTTAATCACAATTAATCGCGTATACTTTTCAATATTTCAGGGTAAAAAAAGAATCAAACCCAAAGCAAATCCCCGAGTTCAATTCTATTCCAGTGTAACTTCAAGTATTGAAACCGTTGATGGAAAGAAAACTGTCAGGTACAGTACAAAATTATTTCCGCATACTGCAGAAGATAAAAAATATTTGCCGGCAGAGTCAGATTTAACATCCAGCACCGAAAATACCACAGTTCTACAAGGTGCAAAGTTGAATTCTTTAGGTAGACGATTTGCTGAATGGCAATTAGCAATTCATGTTGTTGAATCAGAACTTGAGAAAGGAGATATGATTGTAATGGATGGTTCATTACAAACTAATTTTAAAAATGAAATAAAATATGTAAAGAGACTATACGATTTGGCAATTAAAAAAGGAGTAATTGTTTGTGGATTGGCAAAAACCAGTAGACTAATTACAGAATCAGGGGATCCATTACTTGCAAGGATTGCCGAAATTGCAGAAGACGTTCCACATGAGAAATGGTATGTCAAAGTATCTGAAGAGATATCAACCGAGGATAGAGGATTCATGCTTGCAGTAAAGTTTCATGCAAAATCACGATTTGTATTTAGATTCGAGATATTACGAGAACAGTTTGAGAAGATGGATAAAGAAATGTTAAATTCCGTTCTTGCCAGTTTGGTTGAGAATTCCCAGGATATAGCCATGCTTGGCTACCCATATGGTGCAATTGATGCAGACAGATTTGCCCAAGTTAGGCGTGATGAACTGAACATGTATCAGGGATTTATCATGTCAGAAAAGATGCGTCATCCAGAATGGAAAAGACTACAAAAGTATAGTGCAAGTTTGACAGCACATGATGCTCTAAATGGAGTGACTAGTTAATGGATGAGCTGTCAATTGTAGGACAAGTAGTTGGTGGAAGTTTTGGCGATATTATAATTCGTCAAAAGGCTGGAACTGATTTAGAGATTGGGGATTTGATGGTTTCAGAAGAAAATGGTTCATTTTTGATTCTCCAAGTATTTGCATTAGAGTATGGTAGTCAAATTCAAGATAGAATGCAGCAGATGATGTCCGGTGTCAATTTAGAGCAAGGAGTAGTTGATGCACACTTTTACGAACCAGAATTTGTCAATTATGTTTTGGCTAGAATAAAGCCACTTGCTCGAGTGTTCAAAGAGAGAGGAGAGGTGAAAATTCCAAAATCATTACCTTCGTTTTTCAACAAACTACGATTAATCAGTAAAGATGATTTAAAATTCTTACAAAAAGAAAAAGATTCGATCTTTGTTGGATACATTCGTAGTGGAAGTAAAGTAATCAAAGAAGCAGAAGTGTGGTTACCTGCTGAAGATGTATTTTCACATCACATGTTAATTCCTGCAACTACTGGTCGTGGTAAATCAAATTTAGTGAAAACTATTCTTTGGCACGTATTAGACACTAACAAAGTTGGTGCGTTAGTGCTTGATGCACATGATGAATACTTTGGACGAAATGGAATTGGACTCAAAGATCATAATAAAGCTAAAGACAATTTGATGTATTATACTCCATCAAATCCCCCAGTTGGTACAAATCGTTTAACAATTAATTTGCAAACAATTAGACCTGAACATTTTGAAGGAATTGTAGATTTTTCAGATCCTCAATTCCAGGCAATCAGAATGGCATTTAGACAGCACAGAAGAAATTGGATTCGAGAATTAATGATAACTGATCCAACCACTGCAGAGATGAGGGGTTCTGAAAGAGCTAAAGGAGAGTTTGCAGTAGCCACAATGATGGTGGTTCAAAGGAAATTACGCTTACTTTTGAGCCTGGAAAAAGATGAAGAAGGTGTTGTTTTCTCAAGACATGAGGTTTTTGACTCTACAACTAAAGGTCTGAACACAGTAGATGACATTGTAAAAGACATCGAGCAAGGTAAGGTTGTGGTTCTCGATACCTCACGATTAGGCAATGAAGCTGAATTACTTGTTGGAAACATCATTGCATCAAAATTATTACAAAAATACAAGGATGCAAAAGCAAGTGGCGAATTAGATAGAAAGCCAGTAGCTACCATAGTAATTGAAGAAGCACCAAGAGTTATAGGAATAGATGTGTTAACATCAAGAAATGACAACATATATTCAACTATTGCTAAAGAAGGACGTAAATTTAAAGTTGGGCTAACTGCAATTACACAGTTATCAAGTGTCATTCCAAAAACAATTCTTGCAAACATGAATACAAAGATAATTTTAGGAAATGAAATGAAACAAGAAAGAGAAGCAATAATAGCGTCTGCTTCTCAAGATTTGTCTAATGATGACAAAAATATTGCAAGCCTGGATAAAGGTGAAGCAATTATTACAAGCATCTTTGTTCCATTTGCAATGCCAATCAAAATTCCTTTGTTTGAAGATATTGTAAAAGAGAAAAGTAGTCAGGTAAAACCAGAAAAGACAAAGGTGTTCTAGTTTGTTATTTGCCCATTTATCAGATATTCATCTGGGTTTTCAAAAGCATGAAGCTCTGCAGAAAATAGAGCAGAATGTATTTGAGAAAGTACTTGATGAATGCATTTCTCGCAAAGTTGATTTTATTTTAATTCCAGGAGATATGTTTCATGTAAATATTCCAGAGATGCGAATACAAAAGTTTGCATTTGCAAAGTTTCGTCAGGTGTACGAATCTGGAATTCCAGTGTACGTTGTTTATGGAAGTCATGACTTTTCTCCAGTTTCTAATTCTGTAATTGATCTGCTAGCTGCAATTGGTTACATCACCAAAGTCACCAAAGTAAAAAATTCTGATGATGGAAAGATAGTCCTAGATTTTTTAATAGATCCAAAGACTGGGGCTAAAATTTGTGGATTTTCTGGACTCAAGGTTGGAAGAGACATAGAATATTATGAAAAACTAGATAGAGGCTCACTTGAGGCTGAATCTGGCTTCAAAATATTCCTATTTCATAGTGGAATTTCAGATATGAAGACTGAATCAGGTATAGATGGAGAGCATATGCCACTATCATTGCTACCTAAAGGATTTTCATACTATGCAGGAGGTCATATGCACAAATGGAACCATCAGTCATTTGATGAATATTCTCATGTCGTATATCCTGGAACCCTATTTGCAGGATATCATTCTGATTTGGAGGAGAATTCAAAGGGGCAAAAACGTGGATTCGTTCTTGTTGAATTTGAAGATGGGATTAAGGATATATCATTTGTTGAATTAGAAAATACATCATATGAGATCATTGAGATTGATGCAAACAATCGAAAAGCAGATTCAATTAACAAAGAACTGCTAGATAAGACACAAGGAATAGATCCTGGTAACAAAATTGTAATAATAAAGATAGATGGAGAGATGACATCAGGAAAGACATCGGATGTAGATATTTCTGTAATTAGAGAATCGCTGTATCAACGTGAAGCCAGTGCAGTAGAAATTAGTAAAAACAGATTGACATCTCTAGAGTATAGCATTACTGAAGCTAAAGGCGAAAACAAAGTAGAGATTGAGACAAATGTATTTAGTGAAAATATTGGCCAATTACGATTCAAAGAAAAGAATCTGGTTGGTGATGCGGGAGTTGCTCTTGCAAAAAAATTACTATCAGAGTTAGAACAGCCAGCACTTGAAAACGAGAAGAAAACAGACTATGCATCAAGAATAGGACAAGATGCGCTAGGAGTATTGGAGTTAAAGTTAGATGATTCTTAATTCACTGGTGTTGGAGAATATTCGAAGTTACTCTCATGAAGAGGTAGAATTTCCACGTGGAATTACTTTATTTGAAGGAGATATTGGCTCTGGTAAATCCACTGTATTGATGGCAATAGAATTTGCTTTATTTGGTTTGGGTTCACAAAAAGCAGAATCCCTTCTTGCAAAAAAAGTAGATGACGGCTATGCAATTTTAGAGTTTACGGTAGATGATCAGAAATATGAAATAAAGCGAGCACTCAAAAGAAAATCAGCTGGAGTAAATCAGGATCCAAAAAATTCGTACATCAAAACAAATGATGAAAAAGAGCCACTCTCACCATCAGAGTTAAAGCAGCGAATACTTCAGATTCTTAAATTCAACGAGCCTGGAAATCCACTATCGGTGAGTAGAATCTTCCGTTATGCAGTGTATACACCTCAGGAAGAGATGAAAAAAGTTCTTGTAGATACTAAAACTCGATTAGAGACGATAAGAAAGGCATTTGGAATTGAAGATTATGCCATTGCAGTTGCCAATGCTATAAAGATTGCTGGATCAATAAAACTACAGGTAGCGCGATTTAAAGAAAGATTTAGTGACACTACTCAATTAGAAGATAAAAATAAAGCATTAGATAATTTAGTTGTAGAGATTAATACAAAGATTATTCAATTAGATAAAGAAAGAAAGGATTTAGAGTCAAAAAATATCTTAGTAGATAAAAGATCAAAAGAATTACAAAAACAGAATCTAGAAAAGGTGAAACTTGAAGGTACCAAAGATAAACTAGAAGAAAAAATCACAGATGATGAATCAGCTATTGAATCAGCGAAAATAGATATTGATGATGCAAAAGAAGAAGTTGATGAATTTAAAGAAAAGTTAGATAAATTAAGTAAAATTAAAAAGCCAACAACAAAAACAGTGATACAAATCAGAAAAGAGATTGAAAAATTTCAAAAAATCAAGGATGAACTTGTGGAATCAAAGACAATTTACTCAGAATTGTCATCAACAATTTTAAAATTAAGTAAAATATCTAGTAAAAATAAAAAAGAGATACAAAAAGAAACAACTAGTAAAGAAAAAACCCTGGAAAATATTTCAAAAACATTTGAAGAAAGTGAAAAAGAAGTAGAGAATTTAAAAAAACAAAAAACAAAATATGAAACAAATATAGAAAACTTAAAAGAAGATATTGGAAAATTTGCAAAACTTGGAACAAAATGTCCTGTATGTGAACAAAAGATTACAACAGGGCATCTGAAAGAATTAGAAAATGAGCGAAAAACAGAACTAGCTAAATTAAATGCAGAGTTAAAAAAGATTGTAAACACATTTTTTGATACAAAAAAACATCACACAGAACTATCTAAAGAGATTGAAAAACTAGAATCTGAAATATCAGAGAATCAACAGATGATTCCTCAAATTGAAGAGTTTGATGAAAAATCGGCAAAATTTGAACAAATTGAGGCTAAAATTAAGGAATTACAGATACAAAATAAGGTTCCAAAAGAGAAATTCGAGTATGAATCTAGCAAGCCAGTAGAGTATCTTTCTGCACTTAAAGACGCTCTAGTAGAATATGAGAATTCCATAGTTATGATAGTAGAGACAGAAAAGAAGTATGAGAAAACTCTGAAATTAATTTCAAAGTATCAGAATGGTTTGAAATCATTAGAGGGTAACATTGCAAAAAACAAAAAAGAGATTCAAATTATTGAAAAACAAGTAAAATCATTTACAGATATTGATAATGAAATAAGATTAACTGAGCAAGAATTTAAAGAAAATAATGAAAAGATCAACAAAGTCTCTGCTTTGAATGCATCATCAAAACAAAATTTAGAAAATGAACAAGAAAAGATTACAATTAACAAAGAAAAGATTGCTGAATCTCAAAAATGGAAAATTGAGTATATTAAATTTTCAGAGTATTTTGAGTGGTTAACTGTATTTTTTATTCCTGCCATATCTCAGATTGAAAAGCAGGTATTGTTATCAATTTTACAGAGCTTTAATGAAACTTATCATAGATGGTATTCTATTCTAGTTGAGGACCCCACTAAAGAATCTAGAATCGATGAGAACTTTACACCAATTGTAATTCAAGATGGATATGAACAAGAGATTGGATATTTGTCAGGAGGGGAGAAGACCAGTATTGCATTAGCATACAGATTAACACTGAATTCACTTATGAGAAAAGAGACAGAGTCATTAAAATCAAACTTGTTGATCTTAGATGAGCCAACTGATGGATTTTCTAAAAATCAGTTAGGTAAAATCAGAGAAGTTCTAGATGAGTTAAAATCACAACAAATCGTGCTTGTTTCTCATGAAAGAGAGCTTGAAACCTATGTAGATAATATTTTCCAGATTTCAAAAGAAGATGGGATATCGAAAATTTCTAGAATGAATTAGATGTAGAACAATTTTCATCAAATAGGCAATTCATTCTAATCTAATATTTCCAATACATTTTCTCCTTCAGGAGTAATCTCAATCCATCTTGTTCTTCCAATCTTGCTTTCCTGGATAAATTTCCAATTCTCTTTTAAAGGTTGAATTATGTTTTTATCCAAACTTGTAAACCTTGCTTGTTCATAATTCTCTTGTTTAGCACCAATCTCAATGATTTTGTTGCTATCTACAGCTTTTGCTAAATTACTTTTTGTAATTCGATTATCATTTTCTTTTATGATTTGTAAAGATTGTATTAGTTTTTTATCAGGTGTTTTAATTTCATACTGTGGCACATAGATTATTTTTTCTAATCCTGTTGACATCTGCTTCCCATTATAATCAAAATATTCTTTTGGTTGAATATAATAAGGAATTAAATTATTTTTCTCATTAAACATCATACAAGCCATTGTACATGCAATAGCTTGAATTTTAGATCCTGATGAAACATTAACATAATACGTATTATCTCTTCCTTCACTCATAATAGTTCTTACACCTTTGATGGTGCTTGACAAATCTAATCGATTCAATGTCATAATTTCAAATTCAATTTTTTCTTTCTTTAATCTGCTTTTGGTGTTATCAAGATATGATTTTGCTTGGGTTTGTTTCTCATCATTATGTATTAAGATCCAAACCTTATCTGCTCTCATCTCTTTAGCAGGAAGTACTATTCTATCAGATTCAAAACCTAATGGGGCAATATGTATACGTAATCGTGCATGTTTACTCATTTTAGTATGTTCATTAAGCATACTATGTTGATAGTATTTAATAGTTTTTTTTTTCTAATTAATCCATGAAAGAACAATGGTATCCTAGAATCATAAGAGAATTTGATGATACAGATGATGAACCAATGATTTACCAACATTAAGGTGAATAAATCGGATGATCATAAGGAGATGTATACTGACTTCTTATTATTTGGATATTAAAACCACTGAGACAGATAATTCTTGCAATAAAGTATAATGAAATATTGTTTTTCTAATTGTTAAAAGACATTAATCTTAACTAACATTAACAATTCCGGCCATCCAAGGATGGACAAAGCAGTAGTAATCAAAAGTTCCTACATCACTAAAGGTAAATTCAAAAGTATCACCAGACATGAAAACACTAGAATCAAACAATCCATCATCTTCTGGAAAATTTCCACTGGTTACAGTATGTGCAGCAAGATCATCATTACTCCAAGTTACTGTTGTACCAACTGCAACAGAAAGTTCATAGGGTAAATAACACTCATTAGTTTTTTCACATCCTGGAGCTCCAACACCATTAGGAATTGAAACTGTTAATGCCATTGTTGATATTTCTGCTTCTGGCTCTTCAGTCTCTTCTTCCATCATAGTCTCTTCCATGACTTCTTCTTCCATCATAGTCTCTTCCATGACTTCTTCTTCGGCTGCTTCTGGTTGGACAACTGCTGTTGGTTCTGATTTAATTTCCATTTTCTCATCGGAAATCATTCTTGGTTGGATAATATCATCTGGAGATGATGCAATCAATCCTAAAATTATTGCAGCGAGAACACCAACTATTATTATTACACCTAAAGGAAAATTCATCTCATCCACCTGTTAACTTTGCAAACTTTTTATTCTTACTTAACTTTTCCATAAATTGAATATTAGATAATGCAACTATTGCAGATTCAACTACTGCCTTATCAGGATCTTTTAATGCAGCTTCCAGAGTTTTTTTTGCTTCTTTGGAGCCAACAACGCCCAAGGCAATTGCTGCTTCGTGTCGTACAAATATACTTGGATCATTGAGTGTTGCATCAGATAGTGAAAGTATTGCACTAGAGTAACACAGTTGACCTAATGAGAATGCAGCCTCATGACGTACCAATTCGTTTTTATCATTTTTTAAAACGTTGGCAATATAGGGAATTTTATCCTCTCCGCCAAAATCAACCAAAATACAGGTGGCTCTTGTTCTAACCACATAATCAGGATGTTTTAAAAGAGAAATAAAATACTCTGTATCTTTTTGTTCATATTTTGACTCCATTTCAACAAAAAGTGCTAATCGATCAGAAGTTACTGCTTGCAATTTGTTTTGAGATTTTCTGTGTCCTATATTAGGTTACTTGAGAAAAAATCCAAAATTTGATGAGGTATGTATTTAATGGAAAAAATATGGGAATTTATTGTGAGTGTAGTAATAGGTGAAAAAGCACCAAATTTTGGAGTTTCAGAATGGGTACAAGGAGCTCCAACTAATTTTGATCAAGAAAAAGATCATGTTGTTTTAGTAGAAGTTTTTCAAGTCAATTGTCCAGGATGTTTTATGAATGCAATTCCAGAGGCAATTAACATCTACAACAAATACAAAGATGAGGGAGTTCGAGTTCTAGGTCTTGCCACTGCTTTTGAAGATTTTGATAAAAATACATTAGATAATTTGAAGATGCTTGCAGAAACTGGTGAAGTAGTAGGAGAAACAAAGAATGTACTTTCAACGTATGGAAAATTACAAGAAGGAAACAAGTTACATTATAAAATTCCATTTCCACTAGGAATGGATAATTTAACAAAAACTTCAGGTGAAATTAGCCAAGAAAAAATCATGGAATTTATCCGTCCACAGATTCCTGAATTTGACTCACAGCCAGAAGATTACAGAAATCAGATTATTCAAAAAGTGAAAAACCACATGAAATCAAAAGAATATTCTGCTGAAACATTTGAAAAATTTTCTCTGCAAGGCACACCATCAGCCATTTTAGTAGATAGAAAAGGAATTCTCAAAGATGTGTCATTTGGACAATCAGGGCATATTGAGGCAATGATTCAAAAATTACTTAACGAAAATTAAAGCAATTTAGCTAATACAACATCTGTTGATTGTATTACGTACGATTTTATGATTGATTCATCTGTTTGGAACAACAAATTAGGTCACATTCTTCTTCATCACATGGCTTTGTAACTTTTAGTTCAAGACCACATTCTGAGCAAGTGTATACTTGTCCTTCTGCCATACTGCCCATATTATTCTCAAAATATAGCATACTATTAGAACTTTAGTTAGAAAACAAAAAGAGTCTAGAATTTCTTTCTAATTCCTATAATCACTACAGCTGGGATTCCAATATACATTCCTAGATTAAGTGTAATCAAACTAATCCCATACACTAAAACTTCCACTTCAGAATTCATATCAACGTAATTCAAGATAGATAGAGAACTAATCATTGGCGTGATAGAAATTTTGACTATTTCTTTGAAAACTAGATTTTCACGTTCGTAATCTGCAATGTATGGACTAACTGAATAATAAAATTCATTGAATGAATTCAAAAAGGATTGTCCAAATTCTGTGTTAATTAATTTTTGATCACGTATTTCCCTTAGTTGTTGTACTTGAGGTGCTAGTTCTGTTCCATATGTTGCAGTTGCAATAAGACAACCACCACCTTCAGATTGTGATTTATCAATAACAAGTGTTTCTGGTTTTTCTATACTAGTAATAGTTTTAGTTGCAAAAATGTCAATTTTGTTGTTACCTGTACCTGTAAAGTTTAGTGTGATAAACGAAATCCTGTCATTAGATTTTATTTTTTGATTGAACTGCATATCATTAAGATAAAAAGTAAAATTACCATCAAGTAATAATTTTGGAATAATTATCTCACCTAAATTATTTTCCAAACCGCTATCAATAAAAATTGTCAATCGTTTTTCATCTTTATCAAACTCATGATCTATTACATTAAAATTTGAAACAACTTTAACTTCAAGTGTATAACCACCTACATCAACATCTAAACGATTTACCAATCCAGTAGCATCAGAAAGTGCACCAAATGCGGGTGTAATTATTAAAACTAAAAGTATTGGAATGAATAAAAATATTTTCAATTTATGCAGCTTGAGGTACTCGTTTGTTTAATTCTTTATCTTGAGCAATTCTTGGATGTTCTGGATCTGCCAATATAACTTCAAACCAATAGTGCTTTCCATCTTTGTAAATAAAGTAAGAGCCCAAAAGTTTCATGTTTGGATATCTCTCAAGAACTCTTCTGTCAGCAACTGTCTTCATGTCGTCATCTGCCTTGATTCTTGTAACACCAAGATGTTTTGGTCGTCTTCCACCAGTAGGTCTTTGTTTTCTCATACCACCAGTTCCAACTCTCATACGGACAACAATGATTCCCTGTTTTGCCTTGTAGCCTAATCTTCTAGCTCTTTGTATTCTACTTGGTCTCTCGATTCTGGTAATGGCATTCTGTTTACGCCATTTAATCACACGCTCACGTAGTTCAGGAGCATTTTCTTTCCAAAGTCTGATCCATATCTTGTCTTGATGACTAGGCATATCGGGCATAGTAAAATCCCCTTTAATAACTGTAAATCGAGTAAAACCCAGATATCACTAATCAATTAAAATTCTCTTTGAGTGATGGTTCACAACCCACACACCCAAAGAATTTGCTTCCGCAAGAAAACTCGATAAATAAAGTACTCCAAAGCCGTTAAAAAGGATTTCTCAGTATGGGTTTGAGATTTTTATTGAACAACACTAGCAAAAAAAAGATGAGAGCCAGAAATACAGTTTCGCCTATAATTTTGGCATTAAGTTTTGTTTTTTTACCAGCTGCATATGCTGAACCCTCAGTCAACATCATAATAGAAAAAACAACATACAGTTACTGTGAAAGATTATTTTACATAATTGAAGTTTCAGAAGTTACAGGTGAGTCTGCAATTATTCACATTAGAGATGAATTAGGTAAAGGAAGTAGTGCAATTCCAATTGAAATAGCAAATTTACAAAATCCAATTCCATCACTAATTGCTTTTGAAGCAGAAATATTTCCGCTAGGAAAATACTTCATAGATGTAGAATATTCAGGTGCAGAATTTACTGCAGAATTTAATTTAATTGATTCAGATAATATTTGTATTCCACAAGCAATTAAACAATTTATGATTGAATGGATTAATGATAAAATGCCAGATGGATATCTAATTGATGCATTTCAGAAATATGTAGATACAAAATTAATTGACATACCTTTTGAAATTAATGATGAAAATATTCATGAAATTGACATACCATATTGGGTAAAGAATGTAGGATATTGGTGGGTTCAAGGAATAATTTCAGACAAAGACTTTGCTCAAGTTATTAGTTATCTAATTGATAAAAAGATAATTTCTTTACCCATAGTATTGGAAAATGAAATATGAATAAACATTCAATCATAACAATAATTGCAATAATAGTTATAGTTATTCCATTTGCTTATTCTGGATTGAGCATAGTTGGAGTACAACAATTAGAATACAGATGGGACAATCCTGGGGAATTTACTTTTTTTACAATGTTAAATCAAGGTGAAATGGAATTTTGCAATGCAATACCATTTTGGATTACCTTTCAAAAGTTTGAGATATCAACATTTTATCAATCAGATATTCTAGGTTCATTTGTAGTTCAACCATTAACAATCAATCCATATTCTTCAGTAGTTCAAGAAGGAATTTTTTCATCCGAAGAGATTTCAGAATCTCAGCATATTTTTATGACTTTTGATTTTATGTTTAATGGTGGAAATATCAGACTTGATCCTAATCAGTTTATTATTCTAATAACTGCAGATACCCCAATTTTAGGAATTATTCCTTATTCTTCTACAACTCAGATGTCAGGATTTGAATTTGATAAAATGATGAATGCAGAAGATTTGTCTTGTGATTAATTTTTTCTCGTATCAGCTCTAGATATTAGAGCCAAAATTATTCCGATAGCTGCTGCAACTCCAAATGCTGTAATTGTTCCTATAACTAATTCAGAGCCAATTCCTTTTGGAATAGTTACAGAAGATGATTGCGGAGTTGATTCAAGAACACAAGTACCATCTTTGAGAACAGTTCCTGGACCACATCTTTCATCTAGAACACAAGTACCATCTTTGAGAACAGTTCCTGGACCACATCTTTCATCTAGAACACAAGCACCATCTTTGAGAACAGTTCCTGGACCACATTGAGTTTTTGGTGTTTCATCAACGGGTGGTGTTTCTACAACTGGTGGTTCTTCCTCTTCAGGTGTTTCTACAACTGGTGGTTCTTCCTCTTCAGGTGTTTCTACAACTGGTGGTTCTTCCTCTTCAGGTGTTTCTACAACTGGTACAGAGTCTCCAAAGATAGAACCAATAATTTCTACATCTTCAGTTCCTGATGGTAAGTTGATACTCAAAGTTCTGCTTTGAGCAGTTGTCTCAGTTTCTGTAAAAGTTGATTCATCACCATCTGCTAAAACAAAAAAATCTTCATCAACTCCTTCAAAAGTAGAATCAAAGAAAGATCTGTCAAATGTTATATTTAAAATTCCAGGAGAACCAGTTACATCAACAATTAAAATTAATGAAACAGAGTCCAAATCAGCATCAATTCCTGATACAGACATTCCTGTTGTGGTATAGTCAATATCAAATGAATTTCCTTCAACATCTACAGAAACAGTTTCTGCATAGACTAATGCTGAAGAAAGTAATGTAAACAATATCAAGCCAAGAGAGATTTTTAATAAAGAATTAACATTAGGAAAATGCTTTAGTCTTTCAGACTCTAGTTTACCCATATCGAGATTACTTAACACAGTATGAAATCCTCCAAATGGGTGTTAAAAAGAATGAGACGATAATAAATCACGTACAAGTCAAGCTTTGTTGCTTATTTTTAAAGTTCAGGCAGAAATGATACCAAAAAGCTAGATTACGCCTCGAAGTATTTGAATAATCTTCTCAGCAATTACATTTGCAGCTAAAGATTGAGCCTCTTTTGTTTGAGCACCAATATGTGGTGTTAAAATTACATTATCTAATTCTGCCAATTTGTTTCCAATTGCTGGTTCTTTTTCAAATACATCCAAAGCTGCACCACCCAAAGCCCTATTTTTAATGGCATCATAAAGAGCATCTTCATCAACAACACCACCTCTAGATGTATTGATAATTTTTGCAGTCTTTTTCATTGTAGACATTTTTTGAGCATCTAGAAGATGATATGTGGAATCCAACAATGGGACATGTATTGAGATATAATCAGAACTTTGCAACAGAGTATTCAAGTCAGCTTTCATTAAACCGACTTCTTTTGAGAATTCTTCATCAATAGGAATTACATCATATCCAATAATATTCATGTTAAGTGCACGTGCAAGTCTTCCCAATCTTTTTCCAATATTTCCTAAACCAATAATTCCAAGATATTTTCCTCTAAGTTCGGTTCCCTTCAATTCTTTTTTGAGCCATTTTCCATTTCTAATTTCTCTATCACCTCTAGCAGTCTGTCTTGCCAAAGATAACATTAAACCTAAAACTAATTCAGCCACTGCATTCATTGCGCCTTCTACTGCATTAATGACACGAATATTTTTTGCCTTGGCTGCATCTTGATCTATATTATCAAGTCCAACACCAACACGTGCAATAATCTTACAATTTTCTGCCTTTTCGATCATCTCTTTGGTAATAGTTGTTCTACTTCTAACAATTACAATACTAAAACTAGAAATCTTTTCTATTATCTGTTCAGATGTAATTGTAGGTTCGTATGAAACCTTCAAACCATTGTCAATTAAAATTTTGTTTAGTATTGGATCCACCTCATCACAAATTAAAACAGACTCATCAAAACCCATGCATGTTTGCCTTTATTCACTGAATATAATCATTATGAGTTGAAAACTAAAAAATAGAAAAAGATTGAAGTTAGTACCTATCTATGGTACTGGTGGTAATGTTGGTATTACTTCCCATAAAGGAATCATACCAGCATCAATCATTTCAGAAGCCACTTTATCAGTGTATAGACCGTGAACATTTACTGCTGGATGTGCAATACTATTTGCTCCCATTGGTGGGACAGCATCGCTTGGATTACCTAATACATATGCATATGATGGTACAGGTGCCTCTAGGATACCTGCATCGACCAATCTTGGATTCAATCCAAATGGATCACCTGCAATGAAAAGACCAATTCCGCCAGTGTAAATTGCTGCGTAGTCATGGTTTAGTAGTGCGTAAGCTCCTGGTTCATCAAATACCAAGTCTACAATCATGTTCTGTGAACCACCAAGCAACCATGTTTCAGTTGCTGCTGATTGAACTCTATTGCCCTGTGTAACTCTATCTAGTATTTCTCCAACAATGTGGAAGAATACTGGCTCGTTACCATGATTCTCAATGAAGAGTCTCACGTGTTGATCATTTTCAACATACAATAGTTGTGATTGGTACTGCTTGTTTTCAAGACCATTCCATGGTTGTGCTACAAAGATGTTTTTGTCTGCATCACCCTTTAGAAGGATGTTGTGTAACATGTTTGGAACATAAGCAAATTGCATTCCATTAACGACTGTTGCAGAGTTATGATGTTGGAACATTGCTCCTGCATCATAGTTGCCATCGTCGTTCAAATACAATTGGTTGAATTGCAGTGTGAACTCTAATGCATCTGCATCGTAGAACTGTCTGTCTAATTCACCGCTACCGCTTGTCTTCTCTACCATTAGTTTCTTGTATCCATTTGCTGGATCAACAATTGCAATTCCGTACATACCGGAAAATACGTGTTGGTCCATTCCAATTAGGTGGACACCAGAACAGTGGTATTTGAAAACACCTGCGGATTCAGCAATGTAACAGTATTGGCTTGTTTCTCCAGGATTAACAGAGTCAAAAGTCAATGCTGATATTTGTGATGCGTGCATGTCGTTACCGTGACCAGTAACTTCATCTGATGGAATTGAAAGTGTCATTTTAACAACATCGCCTTGTGTGACTCTTAGTGTTGGTCCTGGGACTTGTTCACTAAAGGTCATTGCATTGTATGTTTTTCCCCCCATAATTGGAAGTTCAACACTTTCACCAGTCAGATTGAACTCAACTACGTTGCGTCCAGTATCTGCAAGTGCACCACAATCAGTTTCTGCGAATGCTTGAGGCATTACTAGCTGTAAACCGCCCATATTACGAATTTGATCCATCATATCCATATCCATTTGAGATATGTCGATAGATTGTCCGCTAATTTGGGTCTGTGTGTATGTGCTTCCGAATAAGGTTGCTCCCATTACAGCTACTGCTGCAATTGTAAAGAGCATACTAACACGCTTATTCATAATCCAACGTGGATAGTGATTCCTATATAATAATTGTCATTCCCCATGTTATGAGAATATGAAATCATCTAAAAAAAATGAATAATAGGAGATAATTTTGTATAAAGTCAACATGAAATTTAGATTAGACGAAGACTCACTTGGTAAAGTCAAAATCCCAGCTGACGTATATTATGGGGCATTTACAGGACGAGCAATCAAACAGTATCACGTTACAGGAAACAAAAGCCATGAAAATCTGATAAAGTCATTTGTTATGATTAAACGTTCTGCAGCAATAGCTAACATGAAGACAAAAGCCATTGATACAAAGCGCGGAAGAGCCATAGTTTCTGCATGTGACAAAATATTGTCTGGAAAATATGTTGATCAATTTGTAGTAGATATGATAAATTCTGGTGCAGGTACTGCATTTAACATGAATTCTAATGAGGTAATAGCAAATGTTGCACTACAAATACTTCACAAAAAGAAAGGGCAATACCAATTCTTACATCCAAATGATCATGTCAATATGTCACAATCAAGTAATGATGCATACCCAACTGCTATGCATGTAGCAATTTTGATGAACCTGAAAGATACAATCCCAGCTATCGATATTTTGATAAAGTCACTATCTAAAAAAGCAAAACAATTTTCTTCATTTAAAAAAATAGGAAGAACACATCTAATGGATGCTTTACCAATAACGCTTGGTAGTGAATTTGCAGCTTACGTTACATCAATTACCAAAGCAAGAAATGAAATTGTCTCAGCACAGAAAGAATTACAAAATATTGCTCTTGGAGGAACAGCCGTTGGTTCTGGTGCAAACACACCAAAAGGTTACAGAAAGATTGTAATATCTGAACTTGGAAAAATTTCGAAACTTTTACTAAAACCTGAAAAAGATATGCAGTATGGTTTACAAAGCAAGTTTGCAGTTTCTAACATGTCAAGTTCTTTACGAAACTTGGCACTAGAAATCGGAAAGATTTCAAATGATATTAGACTAATGGCATCAGGTCCAATTGCAGGATTAGCAGAACTTGAAATTCCTGCAGTCCATGCAGGTTCATCCATCATGCCTGGAAAGGTGAATCCATCTCTAGCTGAATGTATGAATATGATTTGTTTTAACATAATTGGAAATGATACTGCAGTTTCTTATGCAGCACAAAGTGGACAGTTTGAACTCAATGTCATGTTACCTGGAATGCTAAAGTGTATGCTAGAATCAACAGATATGCTCAAAAATTTCTTGCCAATATTTTCTGCAAATCTAATTGATGGACTTAGTGCAAACAAAAACAAGTTACGTAAAGACATTGAAAATAGCCCAGTGATTGTTACATTGCTAACTCCAAAAATAGGATATCTAAAATCTGCAGAGCTATTCAAAGAATCACTAAAAACTGGAAAAACTATCAGAGAGTTAGTTGTCTCAAAGAAGCTAATGAGTAACAAAGAAATTGATTCTCTATTTGGGTAGATTATGGCAAAGATTTTCGTAGAGGCTTACGGATGTTCAGCAAGTTTTGCTGATTCAGAGATGATTTCGGGACTGATTTTAAATGGAGGTCATACTTTGGTTGATAATTCTTCAAAATCTGATCTAAATATTGTAGTTACATGCTCAGTCAAAGATGCAACTGCAAACAAGATGATTCATAGAATAAAATCATTAAAATCAAAACCATTAGTTGTTGCAGGATGCTTTCCTAAAGCAGAACAGAGTACTGTTGAAAAATTTTCAGAAAATGCTAGTCTGCTTGGACCAAACTCACTAGGAATGACACTTCAGGTGATTGATTCAACATTAAATGGAAAAAAACAGATTGCATTAGAAGACTCGGATTTATCAAAGGTAGGACTTCCAAAGGTCAGACTAAATCCAGTAGTCGGAATTGTAGAGATTGCGAGTGGATGTATGAGTGAATGTACGTTTTGTCAGACCAAACTATCCAAAGGAGATCTTTCAAGTTATAGATTAGGAGATATCGTCAGACAAGTCCAAACAGAAATCAAGGAAGGATGTAAAGAAGTGTGGTTAACATCAACTGATAATGGATGTTATGGATTTGATATTGGAACTGACTTACCATCACTAGTAAATGCAGTTGTAGAAATTCCAGATGATTTTATGATTAGAGTTGGTATGATGAATCCAATGTACATGCCAAGAATCAAAGAAGAATTGGTAAAATCTTTTGATAATGACAAAGTCTTCAAATTTCTCCACATTCCAGTACAAAGTGGAAGTGACAAAGTACTTCATGATATGAAAAGAGGTCACACTGTTGGTACTTTTAGAAAAATTGTAAAAAAAGTAAAAGAAAGATTTGGAGACTTTACCATTTCAACAGATATCATAGTTGGATTTCCTTCAGAAACTGAAGAAGATTTTCAAAAGACAGTAAATCTACTTGATGAAGTAAGACCAGATGTGGTAAATCTTTCAAAGTATAGTACAAGACCAGGTACAGAAGCTGCTGAATGGGAACAGATTGATGTTGCAGAAGTTAAGCGAAGAAGTAAGATAATTTTTGAACAGATCAACAAAACATCGATAAAGAACAACAAAAAGTGGATCGGTTGGACAGGTAAAGTTCTATTTGATGAAAAAACAAACGAGGGAATCAAAGGCAGAAATTTTGCATACAAGCCTGTCTTTGTCCGAAATGAAGTAGACATTGGTCAATACCATACAGTAGAAATTACAGATGTTACCGTAAACAGTCTTCTAGGAAAGATCGCAAGCTAAATTTTTTAGATCTAAAATTTGATTAAAAAAACGTAAGAAGGTTTTTTATTTAATTAAAGAGTAGGATCTGAAATGAGTGTACAAATGAAAGAACCAGTTCTAGTCATAGGTTTAGGGGGAATAGGCTCAAAATTAGCAGTTGAGGCCAAAGATTCCATTAATTCTGATTGTCTTTTAATTAGTAATGATGCAAAAGATTTCTCATCAGAGAATCCATCTATTCACGTTTCAACAGATTCAGTCGTCAATCCATCTGTTCAATTAATCAGAGGTTCAACTTACAAGGTTGCAGATGAAATAAGATCAAAGATTGAAGGTTACTCTACAATAGTTATGATGAGCAACTTGGCTGGAAAAGCAGGCTCAGCTATGGCTCCTGTAATATCAGAGATGTGTAAAGAATCAGACAAAGGATTGATTTCATTTGCAATTATGCCTTTCAAGTATGAAAAAGATAGAATTTTCAATTCCGGAATATCCCTAAAAAGAGTTAGAGAAAACTCTGAATGTACAATTGTACTTGATAATGACTCATTACTTGAGAGTAATCCAGATTTGAGTCCTAAAGCATGTTATGATATTGCAAATTCTGCAATTATGCACGTAGTTAAATCGCTTAGTTCATCTGAAATGTCTGCTGAGACAAACATACTCACAACAAGCAAAGATGGACAAAATATTGAAGATTCACTAAGAGACTCACTCAAAATGCTCTATGAAAACGCTCCACCAAATGCAATAAAACGTTCAATGTTGTATGTAGTTGGAGGAAGTAATATTCCTGTAGGAGTATTAAATTCAATTTCAAATCTTACAAGTGGAATTCTAAGTGAAAGTAATTCACAAATAGATATGACATCATCTTCTGAGGAATCTAAAGTAGTAATGTTATCTTCCATTCAAGGAATGACAAAATTTGACAATTATGATCCACTTGGAATGATCCCACAAGAAGACACACTTGATTGGGCTACGCCAGATTGTAGCATCGATTGTAAATTAGACATATACCAATTAGAATAAAATAATTTTTTAAAACTATAATTTTTTCAAAGTAATTATTTTTTAGCTTCTTTCTTTGGAGCTTCTTTCTTTGGAGCTTCTTTCTTTGGAGCTTCTTTCTTTGGAGCTTCTTTCTTTGGAGCTTCTTTCTTTGGAGCTTCTTTCTTTGGAGCTTCTTTCTTTGGAGCTTCTTTCTTTGGAGCTTCTTTCTTTGGAGCTTCTTTCTTTGGAGCTTCTTTCTTTGGAGCTTCTTTCTTTGGAGCTTCTTTCTTTGGAGCTTCTTTCTTTGGAGCTTCTTTCTTTGGAGCTTCTTTCTTTGGAGCTTCTTTCTTAGTTTCTGTAGTTGGTGTTTCTACTTTGTCTTCAACTTTCTTAGTTTCTTTTTCAGGAGTTACTTTAGATTCTTCTTCAACATATTGAGAAACAAGGATATATCCATCTTCAGTTTTAGTCATTCTAACTCTAACTTTTCTTGGAGGACTTCGAACTCCCCTTGCCCAAATTTGATGAGCCAGTTCTTCTTCAATTTTGATTGTCTCAACTTTCATGTGATGACGAGCAAATTCTCTAATCATGTTAATTGCTCTAACAGCTCTATGTTGTGATTGTGAAAGTAAAACTTTACCTAGATTAATTGTATAGACTCTTTCTAATTCTTGAGACATCTATCCTACCTCCACATCAGTTGATCTCCAAGCTCTACGCTTTGGATTTGTTCTAACTGCTCGCTTTGTTTTGAGAATTATCCAAGCTGGAACTGGTACTGCCTGTCTTGTCTTTTTTAACAGACGAATTTTTCTTGGAGAGGACTTACGTGCAGCCATAGAATTTCAGGCACGGAGAGCTCTTTTTAAATGAATCTCAGGATTTTGTGAGATTTTTAATTTGTTTTAGGATTCTTGCTGAAGCACCCCACACTATTTGGTTTTGATACTCAAAAGTATACATTGCTTTAATTAGATTATGAGATGGATCTGGATCATTTGCCATTGTTTTTAAAAATGGTTCTAGTGGAATATGAAAAATTTTTTCAACTTCAGAGTTTGCAGCAAGTGTTGGAATTTTATCAATAATTGAGATAAAGGGTAAAATCATAAAACCAGAATTCAAAGTAACAACAGGTTCTAGTTGACCAATTACTTGTTCTCTAGAAATTGTAAGTCCAATTTCTTCACTAGTTTCACGTAATGCTGTTTGTAAAAGATCTGAATCATTTACATCTAATTTTCCACCAGGAAATGAAATTTCACCTGCATGAAATTTCATATGTTTAGGTTTTTCAGTCATTACAACAATTGGTTCTTTACCATAAATTACTACAAGTACTGATGCCAATCTGAATTCTCCATCAGTTTTTATCATAGGATTTATGGGACTTGAAAATATTGATTTTAATTCATCTAAGAACATCTTGTTTTTTTCCTACTATTACACATGGGTTTTGGTATTCAAAGGTTTTAACCAAGGATAGAAAAAATGACAATATGACAATCAGATATGAAGCTAATCCACCAAAGATTTTACCTAATGTAGATACAAATGAATCAATTTTAAAATTTATTAAAAAAATAAAAAATATTTCAGAAAAATGTAACGCAATACATCTTACTGAAAATGTTTTAGGATATCAAAGAGTATCACCTATAGAAGTTGGAAGAATTATTAAAAAAGAAATTCCACAGATGCCAATTACAGTTAGTCTAAGAGTTAGAGACAAGAGTGAAAAAGAGATTTCTGAGTTTGTAGAGAATTGTATCACCATAGGTTTTTCAGGAATTTTGGTACTTATGGGTGATCCATCACAAACTGGAAAACCAGATTCTGGTCAGATTCCAAGTGCAACTGTAAAGAGACTAAAAGAGCAAGGTATAGATTCAAAAATTGATTTGTATCTCTCAATTTCAAATGAACCTAATTTTTCTAAAATTACAAAAAAATTAGAAGCAAATCCTAAAGGATTCATGACACAAGTAGTTCAAAATATACAACAAGTTCAAAATCTCTTTGACAATCTAAAAGGATTTTCAGTAATTCCAATTATATTATTCCCTTCTGAAAAAAATGAAAAATCTGCCAAATTTTTGAATTTAGAATTAGCATCATACAGCCAAGTATTTGAAGAATTTGTAAAAAATGCACATAAAATTACAGGTGATGTGTTGATTACATCACCCAATGATTTTAATGGCTTGAATGAATTTTTAGAAAAATCATTGAGTTAAAGTACAAAGTATTTTGCTTTTGGATGATGAACAACAATTGCTGCAGTTGATTGTTCAGGAATAATCTGACCGGATTCAGTTAGCGCCATTCCAGATTTTTCTGGTTGCAAAAGTTTCCAAACTAAATGATGTTGTGATACGTCTGGACAACTAGGAAAACCCCAACTGTATCTAAGTCCGCCTTGTTCAAGGTTCAGTTCAGATTTAATTTTTTGATTAATCCATTCTGCCAAGGCTTCTGCCACTTCAACTGCTAATCCATGCAAATAGTAAGCATCAGTATACTTGTCTTCTTTATTCCATTGTTCTATCATTTCTACGACTTTGTTACCCACAGTGACTGATTGGAATGCAACAATATCATCTTCACCAAAATAATCAGTCAAACAGAGATGGTCTTGTTTTGTAGAACGTGGAAAATCAAATTCTACACTACCACCTGAAGGATTTTCAACAATTAATTTTTTATCTTTATTGTGACATCTAAAATATCCATAGACAATCTCTGGTTCAAAGAGCTTTTCTCGAATAATTCGAATCTTCCATTGGTTTAACAAATCTTCATGCTCTTCCTCTGATTCAGAACCTGCTTTTCCCCTAAGACCCCAGGATAGTTTGAATAATGATTTTTTGTCAATCATCTGCCAAACTTCATCCATCTTGATTTGATCAGTCTTTAGACGAATTGGTTCTCCAATACTTTTAGGAACTGGAGATTTAACTGGCTTAATGTTACTCTTTGGAAGGTTTGCAGAATCTACTGTAACAGTAGATTTTTCTTTCCAGTTTTCCATTTTTTCTTTCCATGTAGCCAAAAGTTTTGATTTTTCATCTGAAACTAAAACATCCATTGTTTTGAGTCCTTCAAACATGGTATTACAATAAAATACACCAGGTTCGTAGATTCCATCAATTTTTGCAATTCTATTAATGTAGTTAGTGTTAATTGCAGCACCTCCACATAAAATTGGAAGATTCATTTTATTTTTTCTTGCATGTTCTACAAAAAACTGCATCTGCTTTGATGTCGAAACCAACAATGCAGACAAACCTATAGCATCAGGATTGACTTCATCAATTTTATCTAAGAATTTTTGTAATGGAACTTGTTTACCTAAATCATAGACAGTATAACCATTATTTTGAAAGATTGTCTTTACCAGATTTTTTCCAATGTCATGTACATCGCCATAAACTGTTCCCAAAACAAGTTTGCCTTTACTTGCTCCCTCTTTTTTAAGTAAATATTTTTCAAGTTCATCAACTGCTGCTTTCATACACTCAGCTGATTTGAGAACAAATGGCAAGATCAATTCTCCTGCACCAAATTTGTCGCCGACCTCTTTCATTGCAGGAAGTAAATCTTCATTGAGGGTTCTAATTGCACCATCATGTGTAATTTCTTGAGTAGCATCCAAAGATAGAATTCCATCATTTTCTTTGATTAGTTCAGTTTTACCTAGCTTGTCTGCGATTGCAGAGACAACATCATTTTGAATTCCATTTTTGAGTCTGTGTAAAATTCTAAAGTAAGCACGTTTTCCTGGAGGCCAAGAAGGATCAACATCAACTCGCTTGACAGCAGTGGTACTTTGAGAACCTACATTTTCAAAATGGGTGATTAATTCAGATAATGCATTTGGATGAGTGTTAAAAATTAAATCTTCAGCAAGTTTTCGTTCTTTCTCACTAATTTCACCATAAGGAATAATCTCTTTAGCATTTACAATAACTGTATCAAGTCCAGATTTTAGTGCATGATACAGAAACACTGAATTGATAATTTTTCTTGCATATGAAGCAAGACCAAAGCTGATGTTACTTAGACCCAATGTGGTAAATGAGTTTGGAAATTTTTCTTTAACAAGACGAATTCCCTCTAGAGTATTTTTTCCTGCATCAAGAAATTCATCTTCACCTGTAGCTAAAGTAAATGTTAGAACATCAAAAATGAATTGTTCAATTTTTAATCCATATTTTTTTCCAGTTTCATAAAGAAGTTCAGCAGTTTCTACTTTTTGTTGTGGAGTTTTGGCCATACCATTTGGACCAATGCACAATGCAATAGAAGGTAATCCGTACTTTGCCATTAATGGTGCTAACTTTTCAAATCTACTACCATCACCTTCAAGATTTATTGAATTAATAATTGGCTTTCCAGGAATTTGTTTTATTGATGCTTCAACAACTTCAGGATCAGTTGAATCAATTACAAGTGGTGCATCAATTTCTAAACTTAATCTTTTTACAAGATTTAACATAAACTCTTTTTCATCAGAACGTTCAGTGGTTGCAACACAAACATCAAGACAATGAGCACCATTTTCAACCTGAATTCTTGCCAAATCAATCAAACCATCATAATCATCAGCAAGAACTAGCTTCTTTGCTTTACGAGAACCTTGTGTATTAATTCGCTCTCCAATGATTAAAGGAGTTGGAAGTTGTTTTAGATCAACTGCTTTTAGTGCAGAACTTACTCTAGGAATAGTCAATATTGTAAAATCACCTCAGTTTTTCTAAATACCTAACCCTTGAGAGAATTGGCTTTTTCGTCAATTACTTTTCTTAGAACCTTGATGTGTTCAGGATTTGTTCCACAGCAACCTCCAATGATTCGTACCTTTTTGTATTGATTAAGAAAATCACCTAACGCATCACCCATCTTTTCAGGAGTCATTTTGTAAACTGCTTTTCCTCCTTGATTTTCAGGCATTCCAGCATTTGGTACTACCAATATGCTGTGTTCATTTTGCTCATCAAGCCACCTGATACTTGGATTCATCTCAATTGGACCAGTTGAACAATTCAATCCAAAAACATCAATTCCCATATCAGAAACAGTAGTGTATGCAGATTGGATATTTGTTCCAAGTAGCATTTTTCCATATTGATCCAAAGTAGTATTAGAAATGATTGGAACTTTCTTACCAGTCTTTTCTATGGCATTATGACATGCCTCAATAATTAATTTCACTTCCAAGATATCCTGACTTGTTTCAATGAGTAAAGCATCAACACCTCCAAGAATTAGGCCTTCTGCTTGTAGCTCAAATGCTTCTCTGATTTCATCAAGTGGTTTTTGCCCCAAGTCAGGATCATTTGAACTAGGAAGAAAACCTGTCGGACCCATAGAACCAATTACATATCGAGTGGTATCTGAATATTCTTCACAAACTTCAGATGCTAGTTGTGCAATTTTTTTATTAAATTCAATTGTTTGATCACCAAAACCATATTCATCTAGTTTAATTTTATTTGAACCAAAAGAATTTGTTTCAATACAATCAGCTCCTGCATCTAAATAATTTCTGTGAATTTCTTTAATCCATTCTGGATGCGTTATAATTAAACCATCATTAAAACCATCTTGATTGTTTGGAAAATCTTCTGGTTTTGGATCATGCCTTTGAATCTCAGTTCCCATTGCACCATCAAAAAGTAAAATTCTATTTTGTAATGCATCTAAAAACAGTTCTTTTTCTGTCAACTTAATTTCAAAATGTTCTTGCACAGTTTAACTCTTTTCAGAAAAATCCACAAACATTGAGGTGATTGATACGTATGTTGAAATTAGGTAAAAGATGAATTACATGTACATTTATGCAAAATTTTCAAGTAAATAATCGAGTTCGTAGTGCAACCTTTTTTCAGCATGCTGGAATAGCTATTGTCTTTGTATTCATGCCCATTATTGCAAAAGGTGTTACAGATTCTATTCTTGAGATTGGGCTTATTGTAGCCTCATTTAGTTTTGCTCAGATTTTATCTGAAATCTATTTTGGCAGACATTCAGATAAGAAGGGAACTAGGCTCAAATTTATCAGAATTGGCTTCATTGGGTGTGCTGCAGCCTTTGGATTGCATTATTTTGCAGATGACATTACTCTTTTATTTCTGGCAAGAATAATTGCGGGAATTGCAACTGGAATAATGATTCCTGCAATGATTGCTTATGCATATGAGATAAATGTCGAGAGAAAAAGAGCAGCAACAATAATTTCATTTCATGCATTAGGATGGCTTGCAGGAATTGCTGCTGCGGGATTTGCAAATGATCTAAAATTAATTTTCATAATTAGTGCAGCTTCATTTCTAATTGGATTAATGTTTACAATAAAATTACCAAATATATCACAAGAAAAAGAGCTAGAACCAGGAACTACAAAAAAAATTATTCTAAAAAACAAGTTTCTATTCTTATCATTATTATTAAGACATATTGGAGGAGCAGCTGTATGGACTATTTTTCCATTAATGTTAATAGAGAAATTAGGTGCTGAACTTTATCAAATATCAATCATCTATGTTGCAAATACATTGACTGCATTTGTCTTGATGAATTTGATGGCAAGCAGAATTAATATTTCTAATATAACTAAATTCAAAATTGGAATTGGGTGTACTGTATTTGTATTTGTAGGACTAGCAGTAATTACAGATTGGTGGATGGCAATGCCATTTATGGCGATTGTTGGAGCAACTTGGGCATTTTTATTCATTGGAGGAAACTTTCATCTTATGGAGAACAACCCACGCTCTACATCAACTGGGATTTTTAGTTCTACATTATCAATTGCCACAGTAATTGGTCCTATAATTGCAGGAAGTATCGCATTTGCATTTGATTATATTGCAGTCATGTATTTTGCAATTGCAATTATTGTGGTTGCTTTTGTAGTATCACTAAAAGTTAGAATCTAAAATTATTGTAATCCCCATCTGGACATTACTTTGTTTTCTAGTTTTTTGAATACAAGACTATCAATTACAAGACCAATTATCATTATCACAATCATTATTGAAATGACTTGTGAGACATCATTTAGGGAACGTCCTGCATTAAGTAGGAATCCAAGTCCTAGGAAAGAAAATAACAATTCAGCGCCAATTACGCCTCTCCATGCAAAAGCCCAACCCTGTTTAAAGCCAGAAATCATGTATGGAAATGCTGCAGGAATCAATACCGCTGTAATTAGCTGACTTCCCTTTGCTCCCATATTTCTTGCAGCCTCAATATAGTGAGGATCAATATTTTTGACTCCAGTGTAGGTGTTTATAGTAACTGCAAAGATTGCTCCAATTGCAGTAACAAAAATAATTCCACCAGCTGTAAATCCAAACCAAAGAATTGCAAGTGGAACCCATGCAATTGAAGGAATTGATTGTAATCCTAAAACTAAAGAGCCAACAGTTTGGTTGATTACCTCAATTCTAGCCATGAAAATTCCTAAGACAACTCCTCCACTAATTGCAATTGTCAATCCAATTGCTAATCTCCACATGCTTGTTACAATTCCATAAAACAAGCTACCATCTGCTGCACTATATGCCAAGTCTTCAGCTACTTCATATGGAGATGGAAAGATATTATCAGGCCAAACTCCAACCATTGAAATAATTTGCCAAATTACAATGATTCCAACGTAAAATGCAATTCTATGTGGTGTAAAATTTTTTCC
Source organism: Candidatus Nitrosopumilus sp. (assembly GCA_963667665.2). GTDB lineage: Archaea > Thermoproteota > Nitrososphaeria > Nitrososphaerales > Nitrosopumilaceae > Nitrosopumilus. Next base: position 104,837 of record OY763927.2, on the reverse strand, counting down.
CATCGCAATCACTCTTTGTTTTTCTTTACCTCAGGTCTAAGTTCTGCTAAGATGTCTTGTTGTAGTTTGAGTAATGATTCATCTTCAGTAACTCTAGGTCGTGGAAAATTATTTTCAAATTCTTTTTTGATTATTGATGGACGATTACTGAAAACAGCAATTTTATTTCCAAGAACTGTAGCTTCTGCAACATTATGAGTAACAAACAAAATTGTCTTCTTTGTCTTTTCCCAAATTAGTTGCATTTCAACTAAAAGTAAATCACGAGTTTGTGCATCAAGTGCTGCAAATGGTTCATCCATTAGTAACACATCAGGATCCATTACAAGTGCTCTAGCAATAGCTACACGCTGTTTCATTCCAGTTGAAAGTTGGTAAGTGTAAGAATTTGCAAATTTTGTTAGTTGCATCATATCCAGATATCTATTCGATATCTTTGCTCTCTCCTCCTTTGGAATACCTGCCATCTTTAATCCAAATTCTACATTATCTTGAACTGTAAGCCATGGAAATAGTGCACCCTCCTGAAATACCATAATTCTCTCTGGACTAGTCTCAGTAACGGGATGACCATCAAAGATGATTTCACCCGTATCGGGTTTCTCCAAGCCTGCAATTATGCGTAAAAATGTCGATTTCCCACAACCTGATGGGCCTACTAAACATACAAAATCGCCAGCCTCAACTTTTAGGTTAATACCACCAAGTGCCTCGAGTTTGTGAGAGTCATGGCTAAAGAACTTTACAATATTTTTTGCCTCTAACTTAGTCATCTACGTATCTTCCTCCACTACTAGATTAATATCATAATAGAGAAAAATTTCAGACAGATCATATCCATTTCTTCCTAGATATCCTAGCGCATCAGCTCTTTCAGCAAAGGAAAAAATGGAATCAGGTAATGGGTCTGCGGTAATTACAAGATTAGATAATGCAATATCTACAACATCATCAGACAAAGACTGACCTAAATAAGAATTTAAAAAATCATTAAAGACAATTCTAGTTTCAACTGGATGTTGATTAATCCAGATTGCTGTTTCACGATGAGAATTTAAAAAATTATTCATTAATGTTTTATTTTTTTCAACATAATCTGCATTTGCAATTATAAGAACAGAAGCAAACTCGTTGTTTGGCCATAGTTCTTCTTCATGGAATAATCGTTTTCCACCAAGCTCAGTTTCTAAAATTGTAGCCCAAGGCTCTGGAACCCATGCACCATCAATATCTCCTTTTACAAATAGTGTATAGATATCAGGATTTGAAATATTGTAAACTATTACAGACCCACCTTTTTCTGCTGGTTTTAATCCATTTTCAGAAAGATAATGACGCAGTGACACATCTTGTGTATTACCAATTTGAGGGGTAGCAATTTTTTTCCCTGCAAAGTCAGAAGCAGAATTTATTTCAGAGTTTGGATGAACAATAAAGCTAGCACCACCACTTGCAGCACCAGCAAGAATCTTTACGTTATGATTCTCCGAATTCAAAAATCCGTTAATTGCAGGGCCTGGTCCAACATATGCAACATCAATAGAATTAGCAAACAAGGCTTCTATTGCCTGTGGTCCACTATCAAAAACTCTGGTTTCAATTTTAGCTTGATCTCCAATGCTTTCTTCAAAGAATCCTTTTTCTATTCCTACTATTGGAATGGCATGGCCAATGTTTGGAAAATAGGCAATACGAAGTTTAGGATCATGCGTAGAATCACTAGAAAGAGTAATTCCCAATACAGATAGTAACACAATTCCTGCAATACCTACAGAAATTGACGATCTGGTTTTCATAAAACAGCGTTATATTTGGCGGTTAAATAATCATCGAATTTTAGCTCAAGCTAGGCTGAAATTTTTTTTTCAGAAAATTAAATTCCAGCCTAACACAAAAGATAAATTCCAAAATACGACGGGAAAGATGTTTCATGACTCAAAAAGGAATTCTTGCATTCTCTGGAGGACTAGATACTTCAGTGGTTGTAAAATATCTACAAGAAGAACATGACATGGATGTCATTACAGTTACAGTAGATGTTGGACAAGGTGATGATAGTAAAAAAATTGCAGCTAAAGCAAAAAAACTGGGTGTGAAAAAACATTACAACATTGATGCACGAAAAGAATTTGTCAAAGACTATATTTTTCCATCAATTAAAGCCAATGCACTTTATCAAAAAAAATATTGTCTTGCAACAGCACTTGCAAGACCACTAATTGCAGAGAAAGTTTTAGAGATTGCAAAAAAAGAAAAAGTAACATCGTTAGCACATGGATGTTCAGGTAAAGGAAATGATCAAGTGCGATTTGATATCACATTACAATCTGGTTCTAACCTACCAATCATTGCTCCAATTCGAGACAAAAACTTGGATAGGGATACTGAATTAAAGTTTGCAAAGAAACATGGAATTGAAATTGATGCTGTGGCAAAAAAATTCAGTATTGATCAAAACTTGTGGGGACGTGCAATTGAAGGTGGAGTACTAGAAGATCCATACAAGGAACCTCCTGATGATGCATTCATTTGGGTTAAAACAAAAAATTTGCCAGACAAACCAACGTATTTAGAAATTAAATTTGAAAAAGGAATTCCAGTTAAAGTTGATGATAAAATTATGGATTCTCAAAAATTAATTGAATATATTAACAAAAAAGCGGGTGCCGCAGGTGTCGGAATAGTAGATCATATTGAAGACAGAGTTGTTGGAATTAAATCCCGTGAAGTATATGAAACTCCTGCAGCCACTTGTTTGATTGAAGCACATGCTGATTTAGAAAAGATGGTTCATACAAAACATGAAAATAAATTCAAATCCCTAATTGATGATGAATGGGCATACTTGGTGTATTCTGGGCTTTGGCAGGACCCACTAAAAACAGACCTAGATGGGTTTATCGAGGCATCACAAAAGCCAGTATCAGGAAGTGTGAAACTAAAGTTGTACAAAGGAAGCCTAAGGGTCGTTGGAAGAAAATCTAATAATTCATTATACAATCATGGTATCGTCACTTATGGTTCAGAGTCAACATTTGATCAGAGATTAGCCAAAGGATTTATAGAATTATGGGGAATGCAGACAACAGAAGCTAATAAATTACAAAAGAGAAGGTCAAAAAAAATATGAACTGCCCAGAATGTGATGCAGCATTAAACATTCCAGACGATGCCTCAGTGGGAGAAATAATCTCCTGTCCTGATTGTGGCGCTGACTTTGAAATCGCTAAAAAAGATGGATCAAATTTAGAGCTTAAACAAGCAGAAACCGTAGGCGAAGACTGGGGAGAGTAATGTCAAAAGTATGTATCGTGTTTGACCGTCTGAGAACGGAAGAAAAGATGCTTCAAAAAGAGGCAGAAAAACTAGGGCATAAAGCAGTGATGTTAGATGCAAAGATAACTCAAGTTAACACAGATAGTAAAAGAGAAGATTATGATTTTGGGGATATTGTTTTAGAAAGATGTGTTAGTTATTTTAGAGGACTTCACTTTACTGCAAGTCTAGAATTTATGGATATTCCAGTTCTAAACAAATTTGATGTTGCAAATGTTTGTGGAAACAAAATGTTTATGACTTTACTTTTAAAAAAAAAAAATATTCCAACACCAAAAACATACTTTTCATTTTCAAGTGAAGGTGCAACAAAGAATTTAGAAAAAGTTGGATACCCACTAGTTATCAAACCAGTGATAGGGAGTTGGGGTAGAGGTGTAATGCAAATTAAAGATAAAGATACAATGGATGCAGTTATTGAAATAAGACAAATTACAGATAGTCCACATGATAGAATTTACTACTTGCAAGAATTAATCAAAAGACCACCAAGAGATATCAGAGTAATCACTGTAGGAGATGAACCTATTGCAGCCATGTACAGAAAATCATCAGGTGGTTTTAAGACAAACATAGCACTTGGAGCAGAACCAGAACTTTGTGAGATCACAAAAGAAATGGAGGATATGGCAACAAAAGCATCAAAGGCCATGGGTGGTGGAATTTTAGGAATAGATATGATGGAAGACGATAAGAGAGGTCTAGTTGTACACGAAGTTAACAATACAGTTGAATTCAAAGGATTGGCTAGAGTTGCAAAACGAAACATTCCAAAAGAAATGATAGAATTTGCGCTAAACTACGTTAGGAAATAAATTATACTCCATAACGAGGAGGTTTATCATGAAAGTAGGTATTGTAGGAGCATCAGGATATGTAGGCGGAGAGACACTTCGTCTTCTTGTTAACCATCCAGATGTTGAGATAGCCATGGTGACATCAAGACAGCATGTCGGTGAATATCTTCATAGAGTACAACCAAGCTTGAAAGGATTTACAGATCTTACTTTCTCAGAATTGGATTATGATAAATTAACTGACAAATGTGATCTAGTGTTCACAGCTGTTCCACACGGTACTGCAACTGAAATTGTAAAGGCACTATATGACAGAGGTATGAAAATAATTGATTTGAGTGCTGATTACAGATTACATAATCAAGAAGATTATGACAAATGGTATGGATGGGAGCATCCACATCCAGATTATTTAGAAAAATCAGTTTTTGGAGTTCCTGAATTACATAGAGAAGAAATCAAAAAATCACAACTTGTTTCTTGTCCTGGCTGCATGGCAGTTACATCAATACTAGCACTGGCTCCATTAATTCGAAATAACATTATTGATACTGAACACATTATTGTAGATTCAAAGATTGGGTCTTCGGGTGCAGGTTCTGGTTCTGGAACTGCACATGCAATGAGAGCAGGAGTGATTAGGCCATACAAACCAGCAAAGCATAGACACACTGGTGAAATTGAACAAGAACTTAGCCAAATTGCTGGAAAGAAGATCAAAGTATCTATGAGTCCACATGCAGTTGATGTAGTTCGTGGAATTTTATGTACAAACCATACGTTCATGCAAAAAGAAATAGATGAAAAAGAATTGTGGAAATTGTATCGTCAAGCTTATGGTGATGAAAAATTTATCAGGCTTATTCGTGATAAAAAGGGATTATACAAATTCCCAGATCCAAAGTTCTTGGTTGGTTCAAACTTTTGTGATATTGGATTTGATATAGATGAGGATAACAACAGATTGATTGCATTATCAGCATCAGATAACTTGATGAAAGGTGCAGCAGGTTCAGCAATTCAAAATATGAACATAATGTGTGGTTTTGATGAAATGGATGGACTACGATACACTCCACTAACTCCTGTTTAGAAATGATCACAATCAAAATTGGTGGAAGCGTAGTAGATAATTTACATCCATCTACAATTGCAGACATTAAAAAAACAATAGAATCAGAAGGTGTGATTTTAGTTCATGGTGGTGGAAAAGAAGTTACAAAAGTTTGTAAACAACTTGGAAAAGAACCAAAATTTGTAACATCACCTAGTGGAATCAAAAGTAGATACACTGACAAAGAGACTGCTGAAATTTTTACAATGGTAATGTCTGGTAGAGTAAACAAGACAATTGTGCAGTTACTTCAGAAAAATGGGATTAACGCAATCGGTCTTTCTGGAGTTGATGCCAAAGTTATAGAAGCTGACAGAAAAAAGAAACTTCTCATAATCAATGAAAAAGGTAGGAAACAAGCAATTGATGGAGGCTACACTGGAAAAATTACCAATGTAAACTCTAAATTCATAAAATTACTCTTAGAACAAGGACTTATACCTGTTATTTCACCTATAGCAATTAGTGAAGAATCAGAATTTCTTAATGTCGATGGAGATAGAGCTGCAGCATATGTAGCTGGAAAAGTAGGTTGTGACAAAGTATTATTCATTACAGATGTTGACGGACTATTAATGGATGACAAACTTGTTCCAAAACTTACATTAGCTGAAGCAAAAGAAATCAGACCAAAAATAGGACTAGGAATGGAGAAGAAGATTTTAGCAGCTACTGAAGCACTAGACATGGGTGTTAAAGAAGCATTGATTGCAAATGGCCAGAAAGAAAATCCAATATCTTCTGCAATTGCACATGATAATTGTACGGTGATTGAACATGAGTGAAGATCAATTTATGGGAAATCTCTATCAGAGATTTCCAGTTACAATTGAAAAAGGAGTTGGAGCTCATGTATGGGATGTAGATGGAAAAGAGTACATTGACTGTATGGGAGGATATGGTGTAGCACTAGTAGGTCATCAAAATCAAAGAGTCAACAATGCAATAAAAGAACAACTTGATAAAATTATCACAGTTCATAGTTCATTATACAACAAAACAAGAGAAGAGTTTTTGAAATTGCTTATTGGACTAGCTCCAAAAGGACTCACACAAGTTCATCTAAACAATAGTGGAGCAGAAGCAATTGAAGCTGCAATAAAGTTTGCAAGAAAGTTTACAGGTAAAAAAGGAATGGTTGCAATGAAAGGTTCCTATCACGGAAAATCTTTTGGTGCTTTGTCATTAACATTCAATCCAAAATATAGAAAACCATTTCAACCACTTGTTGAAAAAGTTTCTTTTGCATCTTTTGGAGATATTGAATCACTTCGTTCAGTAATTGATGACGATACAGCATTTGTAATTTTAGAACCAATACAAGGAGAGAGTGGAATTATTGTTGCACCTGATGGATTTTTACAAGAAGTAAGAAAACTTTGCGATGAGAAAGGAATTCTGTTAATTTTTGACGAAATACAAGCTGGTTTAGGTAGAACTGGACGATTATGGGCTTGTGATCATTGGAATACTGCGCCAGATATTTTATGTCTTGCAAAAGGAATAGCAGGAGGAGTACCAATGGGTGTAACTCTTGTAAGACCAGACATTCTCTCTTCAATGAGTAAAGGAGAACACTCTTCAACATTTGGAGGAAACCCAATTTCTTGTGCAGCAGGGATTGCAGCTCTTAAAGCATTAACAGAAGATGGATTGATTGAGAATTCTGAGAAGATGGGGAAAATTTTCAGAGAAGGATTAGAGAAATTAAAAGAAAAACATATGATGATTAGAGAAATTCGTGGTAAAGGACTCATGATAGGAATAGAGATGAAATTTGAAATCAAAGATATTCTAATGGGGTTAATAAAAGATGGTATTCTGATGTTATACTCTGGACGAAATATACTAAGAATTCTTCCACCATTAGTAATATCTGAAGAAGACATAACAAAAGTTTTACATGCTCTTGATTCTATACTAACAGAAGAGGAGCAAAAACGTAATGTACAGAGATAAAGTAGACGAAAAGATCATAGAATATCTAAAAGAAAACTCTAGAGAATCATTTGTAGACATTGGAAAAAAACTAAAACTTTCTGAATCAGCTGTAAGAAGACGGGTAAAAAATCTATTAGGAAGTGGAGTAATTAAAAAATTTACTTTGGAACTTGGTGAAGAAAATGCTACTAGTGCAATTGTTTTAGTTTCAGTTGATTCTGCAACAGACACATCCAAAGTTTCTGCAAAACTTACAAAATTAGAAGGAGTGAAAACAGTTTATGAAATTACAGGTCAATATGACATTACAGTAATTATTAGTGCAGCAACAATTGCTGAAATTAATAATAGTATTGATGCGTTAAGAAAGATTCCAGGTGTAGTTGATACAAATACTGTAATTATTTTGAAGAAAGTAATCTAAAACGACTTTCGTTTCATAATTTCAATTCAAAACTAGATTAGGATCAATATTACTTATTTTCAACGAACCTAGTACGAATATATTTATATTCTCAATTTAGGTCAACGATTTCAGTAATGAATGATCCGAATCACTATGCGAATATCTATAACGCATATGAAAAAAATCCAAAGAAGATTAGAATTTTAGACAGTACGCTAAGAGAAGGGGAACAACATCCAGGTGTTTCATTTACAAACAAACAAAGAATACAGATTGCATGGATGTTAGATTATTTTGGAGTTGATCAAATTGAAATCTCGCCAGTTATATCAAAAGATCATAAAGAGGCAACTAAGACAATCATCAAACAAGGATTAAGTGCAGATATTGTTTCTCATGGACGTGCTCTTAAAGCAGATATTGATATTTCATTAGATTGTGATGCAAAATGGTGTGCTGCATATTTAGGAATTTCAGATATTCATCTAAAAGATAAATTACATATTTCAAGAGATGAGGCATTTGACAGAGCTGTAGAAACTGTAGAATATGCAAAATCTCATGGTCTTAAAATTAGATTTACAGTAGAAGACGGAAGTAGAACAGAGCCAGAATTTTTACTCAAAGTATGCAAGGCAATTGAAGATGCAGGAGTTGATAGAATTAGTCTTCCAGATACAGTTGGAATTTTACGCCCTATTGGAATGTATAATTTTGTTAAGAAAGTTAGAGAGGTAGTAAGTGTACCATTAGATGCGCACGTTCACAATGATATTGGATTTGCAGTAGCAAATGCTTTTTCAGCATGTGATGCAGGAGTTGATCAGATTCATACTACTATTGATGGTATTGGAGAAAGAACTGGGATCCCACCTCTTGCAGAAGTTGCAGTAGCACTTACTTATCTATACAAATCACCAAACGATTTCAGATTAGACATGTTGTTAGATCTGTCTAGATTAATTGAAGATTATACATCAATCAAACCATATGACTCAAAACCAATTGTAGGATCATCTGCATACAAGCACAAAGCAGGAACACACCTTGCAGCAATTCTTAGAAACCCTGCAGCCTATGAGCCCATACCCCCAAGAGCAGTTGGAAACAGAAGAAGAATTGTCTTTGGGGAATTAGCAGGAAAGACAGGAGCTGCATATCTAATGTCACTATTAGGACTTGAAAAAGACGATGAAGGTGCAAAAGCAGTTGCAGCTGGATTGAAGAATCTTAGAATGGGTGATCTTATTGAGATTCCACTTGAAGACAGACTTGAAAAAAAGATAATTAATGATAAATAGAGAGGGAAGGTGAGGAGAAAACATGTCAAAATGTGAAGAATGTGATGCAAATATTTCTGTACCAAGTGATGCACTTGAAGGAGAGATTGTAACATGTCCTGAATGCGGAGCAAGTTTTGAATTAACAAAAGGTTCAGATGGTTTCGATCTAAAGCCTGCCCAAACGGTTGGCGAGGATTGGGGACAGTGAGTCCTGACGTTACTATTCTTTACGATAACATCCGTTGGGAAGAAAAAGCTCTACTAGAAGCCGGTAAAAAAAATAACATCAACGTTCAGATGGTTAATTGTAAGAATTTAGCATTAAATTTAGAAAAAAATCCTGAAGATTATGGAATAGTTATCCAAAGATGTGTGAGTTACTATAGAAACTTGCATTCAACTGCAGCCTTGGAAGGACTTGGAGTAAAGGTAATCAACTGTCTCAATACAGGAATTTTTGCAGGAAATAAATTATTCACACATATGTTACTAAAGAAATTTGGAGTGCCAACGCCTGATGCAACAGTTGCTTTTTCAAAAGAAGCTGCTCTGCAAGCATTAGAAACACAAGGTTTTCCTAGAGTAATCAAACCAACAGTTGGGAGTTGGGGTAGATTAATTTCAAAATTAAATGACAAAGAATCAGCTGATGGAATTATTGAAAGTAGAGAAAACATGTATCCAATTCACCAAATCCATTATCTAGAAGAATTTGTAAAAAGACCACCAAGAGACATCAGAGCTATAATGGTGGGAGACAAAATAGTTGCAGCAATTTACAGAACTTCTGAAAATGGAAATTGGAAAACGAATATGGCACTTGGAGGAGTAGCAGAACCATGTAAGGTTACACCAGAAATGGAAGAAATGTGTATTAAGGCAAAAAATGCAGTTCAGGGGGATATCGTAGGTGTAGATTTGATGGAAAGTGATGATAAAGGACTAGTAGTTCATGAGGTTAACAATACAACAGAATACAAAAACACAGTTAGAGTTTGTGAAGTGGATATTCCAACTAAAATGTTAGAGTATGCATTAAAGATGGGTAAGTAAGAATTGAATTCTCATTTTACAGTAACACCAAGTTTTGCAGTAAAGACACTTGAAAAAGCACTCAGATTGTACACACCATCTCTCAGTGAAAAACCAATGACAGATTTTTTAGCTGATAAATGTGATGATTTAGGATTTGAAGATATTAAAGTTGATGAAGTAGGGAATTTAATTGCAAAGAAGGGAACAGGTTCACCAAAAATTATGTTATGTGGACACATGGATGTTGTTCCAGGAAAAGTCAAAGTTAGAAAAGAAAGAGATTCGCTTTATGGACGTGGGGCATCAGATGCTAAAGCACCATTAATTGCAATGTTATTTGCTGCAGCATCAATTCAAAACAATAATGGAACTATAATTTTTGTAGCAGCTGTAGATGAAGAAGGTAGTGCTACAGGAATAAAAAATCTTGTAAAAAAAGATATGGGTATTGATTATGCAATATTTGGAGAACCAAGTGGAGTTAAACAAGTCACAATTGCATACAAAGGAAGATTAGCAATTAATCTTAAAGTTTCAGTTGAGGATAGTTCTCATGCAAGTGCACCATGGCTTTCAAAAAATGCAATTCAAGAATCAATGATTTTTGTAAAAGAACTCAAAGAAGGATTAGAAGCAGGTCAAGACGATAGAACTAAAGGTATGTTACTAACTGCAACTATAACTGAAATTACAGGAGGAATTAGTCACAACGTTACTCCAAAAGAATGTGAAACTACTTTTGATATCAGAATTCCAGTTGATATGAACTGTAAATCTACTGAACAAAAAATTGCAACGTTAGTAAAAGAAATTGCAGAAAGAAGAGGTGTAGAGGCATTTTATTCAATTCTTGATGAAACAGAACCATTTGAAGCAGATCATAATTCACCATTAGTTCGAGCATTTACTCTTGGAGTTATTGATGTAGAACATTCAAGACCAACTCTAATTAGAAAAACAGGGACAGGGGACATGAACGTTCTTGGAAATCAGTGGAAAATACCAGTTGTAACATATGGTCCAGGAGATCCTCATGAAGCCCATACAATTGATGAGAAGGTCTCAATTGATGAGTATCTAAGAGGAATAGAGATTCTCAAGAAAACTCTTCAGCATTTAAAAAGACTTCATGATAAAAAGATGCAGTAATGCTTTGGTTTGTAGGTTTAGGAATTTCTGGGTTCAAATCAATTCCTAATGAAGCACTAGATATTTTATCAAAAGCAGATATTGTCTATCTTGAACAGTTTACCAGTCCAATTGGGAAATTAGATTTGGTGAAAATCAAAAATGCAACAAAAGGTGAATTCAAACCCGCAAAGAGATGGCTAGTAGAAGATGGAAATGAAATTTTACAAAATGCAAAGAAGAAAAAAGTAGTTTTACTATCATATGGAGATCCATACATTGCAACAACTCACATTGAATTAAGAACAAGAGCAATTGAAGAAAAAATAAAGACATTTTCCATTCATGCTTCATCATCACTTACTTCTATGATAGGAGAATGTGGTTTACATTTTTACAAAGTTGGAAGAATTGCAACAATAATGAGTGAAATGAAATCACTTACAACACCGTACTATCTAATTTACAAAAATATCATTGAAGGAAATCACACTGTACTTCTTTTAGAATACAATCAAGACAAGGATTTTTTCTTGGATCCTAAAGATGCATTAAGCGGATTACTAGAAACAGAGGCAGGGCAGAGAAGAAATGTCATTAGCTTATCTACATATGTAATAGTTGCATCAAGAATAGGATTCAAGGATCAAACAATTATTTCAGGTAAAATATCTAGCCTGAAGAAAAGAGATTTTGGAAAGCCACCACATACTGTAATAATTCCTGGTAGATTACACTTTACTGAATCAGATGCCTTGAAGATATTAGGGGAATGTATTGATGAGCCATTTGATAATTCTGAAAAAACAAAAAAGATTTCAGTTCAAATGATGAAAAAATATGTTCCAATGGTCAGAGAGGCACTTGAAGAAGTTAAACCACTCTATAAAGATCAAAAAGAATTTCAAGTAATTTTAGAAAATGCAGAATTGTACATACTTGATGCAGAAAAATTCCTAGTAGATGGTCAAGATGAGGTAGCAATTTTGAGTATTGGGTATGCAGATGGTCTTGTAGATGCATTAAGATTGGCAAAAGGCCTTGATCCAAAAATGTGATCAATATAGATGAATTAAAGAAAGGGTCTGAAAATAAGAAAAATATTGGAAATAAATGAAAAAGCAATTCTTTCTGCCATGTATGTTTGTCAAATTGACGGAAAATCAGTATTAGAAAAAATTAAGAAACAAAGTTTACTGTCACTAGACGCAATTAACTCAAAGATTGATGAATTAATAAAAAACCAACTTGTAAACGAAGACAGAACCACGCTTACAGAAATTGGGCGAGATTCATTACACGTGGTATTATCTGGAGGGGTTTTTGATATCATTCATCCAGGTCATATTTCCACACTTAATGCGGCAAAAGCATTAGGGGATGTTCTAGTAGTAGTTGTAGCAACAGATGCCACATCTCAAAAGATGAAGAAAAGAAAACCACTACATACTCAAAAACAAAGACAAGAATTAGTAAATTCACTTTCTATGGTAAACCTTTGTCTCATAGGACAAGAAAATGATATTTTCAAGACAGTTAATCTTGTAAAGCCACAAATTATTGCATTAGGTTATGATCAAGTTCATCAAGAGAAATTCATTACAGATGGATGTAAGAGAATCAATCTTGATGCAAAAGTTGCAAGATTGCAATCACCAATCCCTGAAAGCTCTAGCTCTAAAATTCAAAAAGAGTATGGAGAAGACATTCACGGAATTTAGGAATTAATTGGAATTTTGATTGAAACTTTTGATCCATCTTTTAGTTTTCCAGTTTCCCTTATACAGACTTTTGATATTAACTCAATTATAGAAGCGTCATGATGAGTTCGCTCAAGTATTATTAATTCACAATTAATTGAGTTGTTGAGTTTAGCTGGAAAACATTTTACCCATCCATAGGTTCGTTTACCATCTGAAAAGCTCTTAATTTTGATACCTTCCAAAATTTCAAATTGTTTAATTGCTTCTTGGTGAATTTTTTGATCTAATTTAACATTAAGAGTGCCTAGAAACGGAATGTATCCAATTTTTGGTTTGAATTGTTTTGTGTATCCTTTCAATCCCATATAGTATGCACCTTCACCCATTCCAGAAACTAGAATTCCTTTTAGAATTACATGTGAAGGAGAAGAATCCAAACTTTTTTGTAAAATAGCTGAGAGTTTAACCATTTCAGAAAAACCTTTTGAAGTAATTTTTACTGAAATGTTTCTTCCACTGACTATTCTTTCAATGAATAGATTTTGTTCTAACTCAAGTAGATGTTTTGATGCAGCTTGTTGTGATTTTTTGATATTTTTTCCAAGAGATGAAGTTGTGATAGTAACATAGTTGTGTTTTGCGCCTTTAGTTAGAAGAAAAGAGAGAGTTAAGAGGTGCTGAATTTTTAGTTCAGACATCTAGAAAGCCTATGCAATACCTAAATCGCTAAATGTTTTAAGCGTCATTTCATCAGAGTTAGATAGTTTAGCAACTCTATGTCCAATAACACATTCAACGCCAGCATTTTTGGCACCTTCTAATAGTCTTTGAGTTATAATTCCATCTAGTAGAAGATATTTGATTCCTGATTGTGAGGATAATTTACTAACAACCTCACTGATTGGAACTTTGAAAATTTCCTTTTGATCACTATCTAATGCAACTGCTTCAAGTGTTTCATTAAGATTTGGGAAAACCTTTGATGCAACCTCTACAATTGGTTTGTCGTCTTCATTTTTGAGTGATGGTGCAGGTTTTCCAACTTTAATTTCATTTGCAATAGGGCTTAGAATTTCATCAATTCTTTGTGGAGTTAATTCTTCAACTTCAGTATCGTTATCTGCTTGAAGTTCATAGTCTAATGTAACAACAGATTTGAGTTCTTTGAGAATAAATCCACCGGATCTATCTCCATCAAGGAATGCAACAACAGTATCTTTTGTATTGCATAGTTCTTTGATTGACTCATCAATTTTTGCGCCTTCAATTGCAAGCACATTATCATATCCTGCTCTTAAAAGATTAATCACATCAGCTCTTCCTTCAACAAGAATTACCCAAGTAGAATCAAAGACACCAGAACTGCATGTAAGTTTTGATGGTCCATATGTTGATAGTTTTCCAGCATCACCTCTGTGTACATCATTTAGCATGGTTTCACCTTCACTAACGGTTTTTGTTGCCCATTTTTGCTTGATTTCTTTAGCACGTCTTACAATATCGTCTTTCTTGGCAGCTCTTACATCATCAATAGTATCTAATCTAAATTTACAATCAAACGGACCTACTTTGTCAATGCTTTCAATTCCTGCAGCAATTAATGCACAAGTATCAATATCAGTACTCATGGGGATTATAGCAGTACCAGTTGTAGTATTAGCTGTTGATTTTGCATCAACTTCAATACGTCCTACTTTGGAAACTCGTTGCAGTTCATTCAGATTCATCTCTGGGCCTAACAGACCTTCTGTTTGACCAAAGATTGCGCCGATTATATCTGCTCTTTCAACGAGTCCATCGACTTCATAGGAAAGTTTAACGTGATATTTGACAATTCCTGATTGAGGCATAAACTATTCATCTCCTTAATATTCATAATTTGGGTTTCTGCTTTCGATATATGAGGGTATCGCAAAAATTTGCACTGCAGTCATGAAATTTTTAAGCCTGTTTGCATAGCAATTGCTAGAGAGATCTAAAAATGAAAAATTTTGTTGTTTATTCTGTACTAAAAGAAGAACCACATGAACAGGATTTTGTAACATTTGGATTGTTAATTTTAAATCCAGATCCCATTAGACTTTCAATATAGTCTACATTTGCACCTTGAAGATGATCAATGCTGTAACTATCAACTAGGAATTTTACTCCACTTTCCTCCATGACGATATCGTCTTCTTCTGGTGCTTTTTCAAAGCCCATTCCATAAGATAGACCAGAACAACCGCCACCTTGAACATATACTCTAAGATATTCTGGGGCTTCTGCTTCTTCTTTCATGAATTCTTTGATTTTTTCAGCTGCTTTTGCAGTAATTGTGATTAGCTTTTGTGTTTGTTCGGTTGCCATTATATAGAGAAAAGCATGTTCAAATTATAATAAGCTTTTGCTACCCAGCCCACTATGGATTTAAGAGATCAGCCTATTTTTCTATAGTTACAGTAGTAATCTGAATAAAATAAAAAAGTTGGAAATAGCTATTTCTTTGACTTGTTAACAAATGCTGTCATTCGTTCTTCTCTGTCAGGATGAGTAAAGCAATTTCTCCAAGCAAGTAATTCTATTGAAAGACCAGTATCAAGGTCTGCATTTCTTCCCTTGTTGATTGCTACTTTAGACATTTGAACACCCATTGTAGAGTTTCCGGCAATTTTTTGTGCCATTTTCAAAGCTTCTTCTTGTAATGATGCAAGAGGAACTACTTGATTTACAAGACCGATCTCTTTTGCCTCATCTGCTTTGACCATTCTACCAGTGTAAACAAGTTCTTTTGCCTTTGCTATTCCCACAATTCTCATCAATCTTTGTGTTCCACCCCATCCAGGTGGAATTCCAATTGTTACTTCTGGTTGACCCATTCTTGCAGTATCTGCAGCAATTCTAATATCACAAGACATTGCAAGTTCACAACCTCCACCTAAAGCAAAGCCATTGACAGCTGCAATAGTTGGTTGTTTTACTAATTCAACAGTTGAAGTAACAAGTTGGCCAGTTTTTGCATAGTCAACTGATTCGTCTGCAGAGATTTTTGACATGTATTCAATGTCTGCACCAGCAGAAAATGCTTTGTCTCCTTCACCTGTCAAAATAATAACTTTGACATTATCATCATGGTTGAGTGCTTCAAAAGTTTTGATTAGTTCTTTTGCAACATCTGTATTCATAGCATTGAGTTTGTCAGGTCTGTTAATTTTGACTGTACAAATGCCATCAGAAGTAGATGTGGTAACTAGTGACATGGTAATTTGCCAAGTTATGAGAAACTTAAATGTTCTCTATTTTCCTTGTATTTTGCCCAATTGAACTAATGCACCTGCAGCTTCAACCCAAGTTCGAAGGTCTTGATAAACTGGAACATTGTATTTCTCAATCAATTTTACCATTTTTTCAGTATATGGACCACCATTACATCCAACTAAAAGTGGTTTCTTTCTTTTCTTTTGGAAATCAGCAAGATAATCAACAATTGTTTCTTCAAGTGGATTATCTTGGAAGACAAACCATGGCATTGCAATATCAATATTTTTTTCTTCCATGAAATGTTGAATGACGAATCTATAATCTTCTGCAGTTGCACCGCCACCTACATCTGCTGGATTACCGCTATGAATAGGAACAGCTATTGGAAAATGAGCCTTCATTTTTTTGACACGTTCTGGTGATAACTTTCCTATTGTAAGATCAAATCTTTCTAATTGATCCATTCCACCAATCATTGGACCAGCACCATTACTAGTCATAGCAACACGATTTCCCTTTGCAGCTGGTTGCCATGCTAGTGCCTTTAAGACGCCAGCTAGTTGTTGATAACTGTCAACAGAGATAATTCCTGCTTGCTTGAATGCACCCATAATGATTGCATTTGAGCCTCCAAGTGAGCCTGTATGTGATGCAGCTTGTTTTGCACCAATTGCAGTTCTTCCACTCTTCCAAATAACTATTGGTTTCTTTGTTTCTTTCATAACACGTTTGGCAGTATTGATGAATTTTCGTCCATCACCAAATCCTTCAACGTATAGTCCAATTACTTTTGTTTGAGGATCATTTGCAGCATACCATATCATATCTGCTTCATCAACATCAGAACGATTACCAAAACTAACCATCTTGGATAAACCAAACACATCAGCACTTTCTAACATACTAATTCCCATGGTTCCACTTTGTGAGAAAAATGCAACATTACCTAATTTTGAACGTAGCATTCTTTCTTGTCCTTGGAATGCACAATCAAGGCGATTAGCAGCATTGAACATTCCAATACAATTAGGACCAATAATTCTAATTTTGTGTTTTTTAGATAATCTCGCTACTTCAGATTCATATGCTGCACGTTCTCCGCCAAGCTCTTTTCCTCCACCTGAAACAATTACTACACTGTGAACTCCTTTCTTTGCACAGTCTTCTAAGACAGGAGGAGTCATAGACAAATCTACTGAAATTACAACAAGATCAATTTTACCTGGAACTGCTGAAACTGTTGGATAGCATTTTTGTCCAAAGATTTTATCAGCCTTTGGATTTATTGGGTAAACCTTTCCTTTGAAATCATAATTTACCAAACTGTCTAAGATAGAGTTTCCAATCTTTCCTGGAGTTGATGATGCACCAACTAGTGCAACAGATTTTGGAGTAAAGAATGTCTCCATGTTTTCTTTGTTTGGTTTAGCCTTTGAGATAGAATTTTTCTTTACTTTATCATTAAGAAGAATTTTTGCATCTACAACATAGTGAGATTTTGGATAAACTATTACTGGATTAAAGTCAATACTGTTGAAATGGTCAGCGTTTTCAACTCCTAGTTTTCCAATTCTAACTAACATGTTTGCAACCATATTAAGATCAATTGGTGCACTTCCTCTGAATCCTTTTAGAAGTTTCGAGCCTTTGAGTTCATTAATCATTGATTTTGCATCTGAAGTTGTAATTGGTAGCATTCTAAATGAAACGTCTTTCATAACTTCAGTCATTATACCACCGAGTCCAACCATAATTACAGGACCAAATTGAGAATCATTTTGAAGACCAACAATTAGTTCAACACCTTTTGGAACCATCTTTTCAAGAAGTATTCCTTTAACATCAACTCCTTTCTTTTTAGAAAGTCTGCCATACATATCATTGAATGTCTTTTTTACATCATTGACATTTTCTAATCCAACTTTAACTCCACCAACATCAGTTTTGTGTAAGATTTGTGGTGATACTACTTTCATTACAAGTGGAAAACCAATCTTTTTTGCTTGTTTTGCTGCTTCATCAGCAGAGGTTACAAGTGCAAAAGGTGGAACTTTGACTCCGTAACTTTTGAGTATTGATTTTGATAATTCTTCTGTAATGACTTTGTGTTTAGTTTGAATAATTTCTTCAAAAATTTTCTTTACTGCAACCATGGTTCGATCGATAAAATCAAAACTAAGTATATTAAACTTTGGTCAAAGATCAAATGATGATTTGAAGTTGTTGTAAAAATTTTTCATATTTGATTTTACAGTTGAAATATTTTCATCAATATCTAAACGAATTTTTTGTGGATCTACATTAGGAATATTTTCTAGTTTTTCCTCAGTTCTATCAAGCCAGTAATTGACCATTTCCTCATTTACCTCCAAATGAAATTGTAATCCAACTGCGCTTTTGTACTGAAATGCTTGATTCAGATAATGCTCAGATGAGACTAATCTAACTGCATTTTCAGGTAAATCAAAGGTATCACCATGCCAATGAAAGACAGTAAAAGGATTTTTGAAACCAGAAAAAAATAAAGTGTCATTATGAATTTTCAAATCATTGTAAAATCCAATTTCTTTTCGTGGGCCACTGTATACTTTGGCACCAAAAGTTTTAGCAATTAATTGCGATCCTAAACAAATTCCCAGCACAGGAATATTTTTCTCAACACAATTTTTGATAAGTTGTTGTTCTGCTTGAAGATATGGTAAATTATCATTTGCACTTTCAGGTGCTCCTAAAATTACAACAAGTGAAACATCTTTCTTAGGAAGTGGTTCATGTTTTGCATTAACTGAAGTTATATCAAATCCATCATCATTGAGAAGTTCTCCTAGATATCCAGAACCTTCAGTTTTGGTATTTTGTACAAGTAAAACGTCAGACATTATTTTCTATTGAAAAAAGTGATTAATATGTTAAAGTGAAATAAAAAATGTGCTTGTTACAGAACAAGAAATTATAGAATTAAAGAATTTTATTTTTCAGTTAAACTCTTTAGAAGATAGTACAGTAGTAGTTGAAGGTAAAAGAGATTCTATTGCATTAAAAAAATTAGGTTACACTGGAAAAGTTTTAGAATTTTACAAATTTGCAGGAATGATTGATTTTGCTGATTCAGTTTCAAAATATAAAAGATTGATTATTCTTTTTGACAGAGACAAAAAAGGTAGAACATTAACTGATAAAACAATTCAATTATTGCAAAGAAGAACAAAAATTGATCTTTCTTTCAAAAGAAAACTACGAGAAATTACTAAGGGCAAGATAATGTATATTGAACAACTAGTTTGTTACGAATCGTACCTAGCCTAAGTTTATGGCCAAATACCTTTTTGATTAAAGGCTTCTACTACTCTTTCAACTGCCAAAACCATAGCAGCTTTTCTCATGTTGATTTTGTGTTTTTTGGACATGGCATATGCATCTTTGAATCCTTTTGTGATATTTTCTTCCATTTTCTTTGCAACCTCATCAAATGTCCAATAGTAACCCATATTGTTTTGAACCCATTCTAGATATGAAATACAGACACCACCAGAGTTTGCTAAAATATCAGGAATTACCATAATTTTCTTTTTGTAAATAATTGGATCAGCTTCTGGTAGTGTTGGACCATTTGCAGCTTCTGCAATAATTTTACATTTCAGATTCTTGGCAATCTTTGCATTGATTTGATTTTCTAGTGCAGCAGGAACTAAAATGTCACATTTAGTAGTAAGTAATTGTTCAGTTGAGATCTTTTTACTTCCAGGAAATCCAACAACAGAGCCTTTCTTTTGTTTGTGTTCTAAAATTTTACTAACCTTTGCACCATTTGGAATAGAAATGGAACCTTTAGAGTCACTAACTGCAATTACTTTAGCACCCATCTTTTCAAGAGATTCTCCTGCAAATGTTGATGCATTTCCAAATCCTTGCAAAACAACTTTGGCACCTTTTAGATTTAGTTTCAATTGCTTTGCAGCTTCTCTCACACAATATGCTGCTCCTAATCCAGTTGCAACATTTCTTGCAAGTGAGCCTCCCATTGAAATTGGCTTTCCAGTAATTACAGCTGGAGTAGATTGGTTACCGTTTAGTTTGCTAAATGTGTCCATAATTTGAGTCATCTCTCTACCTGTTGTGTAAACATCAGGAGCTGGAATATCTTTTTGAGGTCCTATAATTTCAGAAATTTTGAATGCAAATCCTCTTGTTAGTCTCTCTAATTCTGCATCGCTAATTTTTTCTGTTTTAGGGTTTACATAGATTGCACCTTTTGCGCCACCTAATGGAATATCAACAATTGCACATTTCCATGTCATCCATGAAGACAGTGCCATAACTTCACGTTCCATGTATTCAACTCCACCTTCTGGATTAAAGTAACGAATACCTCCTTTGTAGGGACCTCTATCATTGTTATGTTGACTTCGAAAACCTGTGAAAATTCTAATTTTACCATTATCCATTTTTACTGGAATCTTTACTCTCAAAACTTTGTTTGGCATTGCAAGATATTCACGCAAACCTTTGTCTTTAATTCCAAGAATGTCACATGCATCATTAACTTGTTTAGTTGCATTTGCAAAAGGATCACTCTTGAACAAGTTAATCGTATTTGATGGTCTAAGATTATATATTTTTGGTTAAAATCGATGATCGCAGTTTATGAATATGAAATTATAGATAGACCTTTTTGTAATTCATTTTTCTATCTAGTTTTTCAATTGCTTCATCAAGTACACTTATGTTAATTTCAAGGAAAGTTGACAAATGAAATATTGCACCATATTTTTCGCCAATTTTTGATACCATGTTATTTTTCTCTAGCACTTTCATGTGGTGTTGAATTGCTTTGTAATCAAGATCAAGTTCTTTTGATAATTGATGAGTGTTGTATGGTTGATCAAGCAAGTGCATTATAATGCGTAATCGAGTAAATCCACCTCTAGTACTAGTAAACAAGTAAAGTAACAGCTTTCTAGTTTGTTTA
This sequence comes from Candidatus Nitrosopumilus sp., assembly GCA_963667665.2. GTDB lineage: Archaea > Thermoproteota > Nitrososphaeria > Nitrososphaerales > Nitrosopumilaceae > Nitrosopumilus. The sequence goes on along the minus strand of OY763927.2, from coordinate 83,885 downwards.
TCGGGTTTTCTTTGCGCAGAAACTTGTTTAGATCTAATAATTTCTTTGAATTCTAGGAGTTGATTAGTCATGTATCTTAAAGAAAAGAAAGCAAATTTCGCTTAAAACTCTATTTCCATATCTTTTCCATATTCAGGAAGATAATTACCCTTAAATTGACTTGGAATGAACTCGTGATATTATGATGGCATCACGCGGTTACGATATGACGCCTACCATGTATTCGCCAGATGGTAGAATTTACCAAGTCGAGTATGCCATGGAGACTGTAAAAAGAGGAACCTTAGCAATTGGTATTTGCAGTAAAGATGGAGTTATCATGGCAGTTGAAGAAAAAGCCAGAACATTACAAACTGCAGATATCACACAAAAAATTTTCCAAGTAGATTTTCATATCGGGGTTGCCGCAGCAGGATATATCCCAGATGCACGTATTCAAGTAGATAGTGCAAGATTCTTTTCACAAGGAAATAGAATGACATATGATGAATCAGTTGAAGTTGGAACTGTTGCTAAACATTTAGCAGATCAATCTCATCAGTTTACACAATATGGAGGAGTTCGTCCAAATGGCGTTTCATTAATAATTGCAGGAATTGATCAAAAAGGAGAATCAATCTATGTAACTGATCCTAGTGGAACTTATGTACAATTTGCAGCAGTTGCAATTGGAGCAGGGGCTGACGATGTAAATGATTTTTTGGAAAAACACTACAACTCAGATATGAGTATTGATGATGCTGCATCTTTAGCTATTGCTGCAATTAATCTAAAAGCTGAACAAAAAGATGGAATCAAGGATATTAAAATGGCAAAGATTACAACTAAAGAAAAAGTTTTTGAAAAAGTTTCTGAATCTGATTTAAAGAATTATTCTCAAAACTCATCAAAGTTTGCTGCAGAATAAAAGTTTTAGATTTGAAAACTATTCAAACAAGTATTCAGAGACGATAGATTATGGGTTTAGGAAGTTATTGGGGCGAAGTAATGGATGTACTTCGAGAAATTATTCCAGTATATGATAAAGTAAATTCTATTATTTCATTGGGCAAAGATGACGAACATAGAAATCGCGGAATTTCTGGAAGAGTGCTTCCAGGCAACAAAATTCTAGATGCAGGTTCTGGTTTTGGTAACATGTCAAAGACTGCACTAAAGCAAACTGATGGAAAAATTTCAATTACACTTTATGATCCTCTTGTTCCTATGCTCAAAAATACTAGCAAATATTTTGAAACATCACCAGACATGATAAACGGAGTTTTTGAACACATTCCATTTAGAGATGAGGAGTTTGATGCAGTTTTGTGTGGATATTCATTAAGGGATGCAATCAATTTGAGAATTGCAATTTCTGAAATTCATAGAGTGTTGAAAAAAGATGGAAGATTTGTTATTGTTGATTTGGGAAAACCAGATGAGATATTTATCAGAGCAGGTGTTTCATTTTATCTGAGATGCATTCTTCCTATTCTTGCATTTATTGCAGGAGGAAGACTTGGATTAAAGTTTGGAAGGCTGCATGGTACTTTCAAAAGATGGCCTCAAAACAAAAAGATTGAGGGATTGTTATTAGAAAAATTTTCTAGAGTAGAATTTGAGAAAGATCTTATGGGCGGAGCAATAATGGTTGCAGCTTACAAATGAACAGAGCTCTGATTCTAGTCAACATTACTGCTTTAATCATTGGAATTTCATATGGACTGCACGGACCAATTCTACCATTATTTGCAAAAAATGTCATTGGTGCTACGTATTCTGAACTTGGATTAATTGGATTAACCAATTTCATCCCTTACATGTTTATTCCACTTTTTGTAGGAATTCTTCTTGACAGATTTAACAGTGGATACCTACTTGCATTAGGAGCTGCTATCAATTCCGCATCAATTTACCTTCTATCAATTGCACAGTCAGTTCCAGAAATAATGGGATTCAGAATAATGACAGGAATAGCTCATGCATTTTTTTGGCCACCATGTCAGGCTATAATCGCTACTGAGAGTACAGAAAAAAACAGAGTCAAAAACATTTCCTGGTTTACAATGTTTTTCGTTATTGGATTTATGGTAGGTCCATTACTTGGTACAGTATTCCTGGAGGGTCTTGATATTACCTACAGAATTCTATTTCAGATTACAGCATTTATTCTGGCTACTGCAATAATCTCTGCACTAATTATCTCAAGAAAAAGAGTTAGAACTCATCATGAACGATTATCTTTTTCATCAATTAAGGAGATGAAAAGATTTCCAGAAGTAATAATCTTATTGATTTTCTGTACATCTTCTTTTGGAATAATTCTCACAATCTATCCAGCATTTCTAAATGACAATGGAATGGGGGCTACAGATATTCTGTTATTGTATTTTGTTTTTGGAATATCACGTGTTGTATCTCTTGCATTTGTTGGAAAGTTTGCAAAATATTCAAGTCAGACTTTGATTGCTGCAACAATGGCAGTATCAATTGGATTAGCCATATCAGTTGTTGCAGATTCAATTATTGGTTTTGCAGTTTCATTGATTCTAATGGGATTTGGGTTTAGTATATTTTTCCCCTTAACATTAGAAATAATTTTAAGTAAGACCAGAAAAGAAATTTCAGGAAGATTAATTGGTGCATATGAAACAGTTTTTGGAATAGGTTGGGCAATAGGACCAATAATTGGCGGTCCAATTACAGAATCATTTGGAGATGAGACACCATATCTGATATTTTGTATAATAGGAATAGGAGTTACACTGTTTGCTATAATGTCAAGAAAGAAACTAGAGCCACAAAGAATCCAAAGCTCAAATTGATCATAGGCATAAAACTTGAACATTACCTTTAATTTCAAATGAGAGTGTTCCATGGTATGCTTGATTTCTCGTTGAACATAGCTGGAAGCGAATGGATGATCATTATTTTTGTCGCAATAGTTTTGATTTTAGGAACAGGGAAGCTTCCTGGCGCTGCAAAAAAACTTGGAAAAGCTGTTAATGAATACAACAAAGCAAAAAACGAAATTCAAGACCAGATGAAGATAGGAGAAGAACAATCACCAAAAATTACTGGACCAGTAGGAACAGAACGAGAAAAGTTAGAAACCATGGCCAAATCAATGGGAGTAAATGTGGAAAAAACAGACGACGAATTAAGAAAAATGATTTCAGAGAAGATGGGTCAGAAAAAAGATGAGCCAGAAAATAATTAATAGTTTATTTTGATTTCTTGATTCTATACAAATTTTTATCAAGTCGTTTTTTGGCAAATTTGTAATAATCAGGAACAATTTCAAATCCAAGAAATCGTCTATCAAGAGATTTGCTGACAACTGCTACTTGTCCTGAACCAAGAAATGGATCAAATACAACATCTTTCTTTTCACTAGAATATTCCAATAATTTTTGAATTAATTCAGAAGGAAGTTTAGTGGGAGTTTTTTCGTCTCCAGTCCAGTACTCTCTTTTGATATTCCACACATCTTCTTTGTCTTTGTAATGAAGACTTCGTCCATCTTTTGTTTTATCGTCTTTTTTAAACCTAGAAAATGGGAAAAATTTTCTTTTCTTGTTATCTTTGCAAACATAAAGACAATGATAGTGAGAAGTGACAAATTTCTTTTTAGTAACTACACCAAACTGATATTTCCAGATAATGTGGTTAATGGTAACAAATCCAACATCATCTAGTGCTTGTAAAATATCTTTGAGGTTATTCCAGCCGGAAAAAACATACATGCTACCAGAGTCCTTTAGAATTCTAAAAACTTCACTCATCCATGTAAATGTAAAATCATAGTAATCCTCTGGTTTGATTTCGTTATATCCTGATAATACATTAGATGAAATTCTATTATAATTTGCTTTTTTTGCTTTAAAGTTTATGGCAAAAGGAGGATCAGTGATTACAAGATCAATTTTGTTTTTAGGAATTAAATTCATTCCTTCAATACAATTTAAATTATAAATTTTGTTGATTTCGATTTTTTTCATTTTTAAATTCAAGATTATTTACTCGCTTAATAATGTCATGGGTCAATATAGTGATTAAACAATAAATCACTAATCATTTCTTATCAAATAGATCTTGAAATTTTCGTGTCCCAAATGTAAGTCAAAAATAGAGATTCAAAAAACATTCAACAAAAAAATGCATGTATCTTGTGGAAAATGTGGTATTGAAGATTTATTAGAATTTTCAAAAAATATTGATGAAGTATTTCTTGAATTTCTTTCAAGATTTGATCAAGGTTTAGTCACAGAGAAAGGGCTATCAGAGAATCTAAAAGATGAGGGAATAATCAGAGACGAAATCGAAATAAAACAAATGATTGGTAAAAACAAGCCAGATAAAATTACAGAAGAAATTCTATTTTCAAAAAAAGACTATATCTCAGAATACAAGGTTTTGAAGAATCCTGAGCCTAAAATGGGCGGTAAAATTGAAGACTTTGGACTAGATGAATCTATTTCAGAACATCTCAAGAAACTAAAGATTGAACAATTTTACAAATTTCAGGAAGAAGCAATTCAAGAAATTACCTTTGGAGAAAATGTTGTGATTGAAGCACCTACTGCATCAGGAAAAACTGAGGCATTTTTAATTCCAGTGATTCAAAGAATAGCAAAAGATGCAAGTGATGGAAATGTCTTTGCAATTTTTGTATATCCTACAAAAGCATTATCACGAGATCAATATCCAAAAATTCAAAAATTTGCAGAAAAGATTGGAATTAATGTCAAGATTTTTGATGGAGATACAAAACTAGAAGAGAGAAGAGAAATTATTGATAGTCCACCACAAATTCTAGTTACAAATTTTGATATTTTACACTATCATCTTTGGCATCAAACAAAGTTTTCATCATTATTGTCTTCAACAAGAATTCTTGTAGTAGATGAAGCACATGTGTATTCGGGAATTTTTGGATCAAATGTTCACTATATTATAAAACGACTCAAGAGAATCTGTACTAACAAACTACAATTTGTTGCAGCATCAGCTACACTTGATGATGCAAAAGAATTCTGTCAACAATTGTTTGGAGAAAAAATGCAAATCATTCATGGTTCTGGAAAAAAGGGTCAGATAGAGTTTGTAATGTTGTTTCCATCACTTAGAACCCAAAGAGCACTGATGGTTGATCTAACTAAGAGATTGACTGAAAAAAATCACAAGACTATGGTGTTTAATAATTCGCATCTAAACTCTGAGCTATTAGCAATACAAGCAAAAAAACAAAAAGTCAACATCAAAGTTCACAGAGCTGGTTTAATGGCAAACTACAGAACTGCAGTTGAAAAACAATTCAAAGAAGATAGTTTACAAGCAATTTCATGCACTCCTACGCTTGAATTAGGCATAGATGTAGGCAATGTTGATTGCGTAATATCATCTACCATCCCAGTAAACAGACTAATTCAAAGAATTGGAAGAGCAGCTAGAAAGGGACAAAGAGGATATGCATTTTTGGCATTAGGAAATGATCCTATCTCTCAATACTACAAGAATCATCCTGATGATTATTTTGAGGATACTGAAAAAATATACATCGATCCCAAGAATCCGTTTGTAGAAGAATTTCAAGTCTTAGCAATGGCATGTGATAGACCAATTTCAAAACATGAGCTAAAAGAACATCAAGAAGTAATAGAGCAGCACATAATCAAAGAAAATCTTTTAGAAGTTAATAACAGAATTATTCCAAATTTTGAAAAAATTAATTCATTGTTAAATGATTACAGCATTAGAGGAATTGGAAAGTCTATTGATATTTTTCTAAATGAAAGAAAAGTAGGAGATAGGGTATTACCGATTGCATTAGAAGAATTACACAAAGATGCAATCTATTTTTTGGCAGGTATACGTTACAAAGTAAAAGAATTTGATTATCCTAAAAAAAATTATGCTAAACTAGAAAGAATTCCAAGAGACTATCCATATTATACAAAATCACTTACAGAAGAGTGGCCAACAATTGAAACTGTTTTTGAGAAAAGAATAGCAAATGGTATAGAAGTAGCATTTTGTAAATTACACATAGAGAAGAAAGTTTATGGTTATGTCAACATTGAACTAGGACAAGAAATTACCCAAGGAGAAAAAGTACTATTAGATTCTCCACTAGAGTATGATTTTGTTACCAAGGGAATTGTATTTCATGCACCAAGACCGCTCAAAGTAATGAAAGATTCAGAAGATGAAGAATATGCAGAAGCTAGTGGATATCATGCAACAGAACATGTTGTAATAGAGGGAAGTAATATGATCACAGGAGGAGTGTCTCAAGACTTGGGAGGCATATCTTTAGGCACTTCAGGCTTGATTTTCATCTATGATGGGGCAATAGGAGGAAGTGGCGCCAGTAAAGCACTGTATGATAGATTTGAGAAAGCCCTGGAGCGAAGTATGCATATTGTAAAAGAGTGTCCATGTGAAAACGAATCTGGATGTCCTAGATGCACTTTTTCATATAGATGTGGAAATAATAACGAATACTTGCACAAATATTCTGCATTAGAGATTCTAGAGAGAATTAGTAATGGTGAGAAAACAGAATTAGTAGATCCTACTGAAGGAGATAGACCTTTAGTGTAATAAATTAAAATGGGATAAATATAGCAAAAATCTAGCACAAATATGAAAAAAGTAGCTCTTGTTACTGGTAGTTCGTCAGGGATTGGATTAGAAACTGCACTAGCACTTGCAAGAGACGGTTATCATACTTTTGCTAGTATGCGAGATACTGGAAAGGCAGGAGAATTAGAGTATGCAGCAAAAAAAGAAAATCTGTCAATAGATGTAATAGAATTAGATGTGGACAAAGAAGAGTCAATTGTTGCTGCAATAAAGAAAGTATCTACAAATGGTGGCAGTTTAGATGTTTTAGTGAATAATGCAGGATACGGACAATTTGGATGCACAGAAGATGTATCAATTGATGATTTTAGAAAACAATTTGAAACTAATTTCTTTAGCATTGTAAGAATCATTAAAGAGGTTGCACCAATTATGAGAAAACAAAATTCTGGAATTATTGTAAACATTAGTTCAGTGGTTGGTAGAATGGGACTGCCAGGTTCTACAGCTTATATCAGTACAAAATTTGCATTGGAGGGATTAAGTGAATGTCTTAGATATGAGCTTGGTCAGTTTGGAGTAAAAACTACATTAATTGAACCCGGAGTAATCAAGACAAACTTTTTTAATTCAATGAAAATTCCAGAATCAAAAATTGATCCTAAATACAAAACATTAACTGATAACATGCTTGCAGGTCTTAAAATGATGGTAGAAATGGGAACTGCGCCATCTCAAGTTGCAGATGTAATAATCAAGGCAATTCATGATGATGAGATTTTGCCACGATATATCGTAGGTACTGATGCTGCCATGTTTTTGGAGGCAAAAAAGTCAAAAACAGACCTAGAATTTGAGAAATACATGAGTAAAGAGCTATTTTCTAGTTAATGCCTCAGTTGGTCGTTAAATTGATATACACATAAAGTGCAGTTTTTGTCAAAGTCCGCAATTTTATGATGAAAGAAAATGAAATGGAAAACGCTACAACATAATGGAATCTTATTTCCTTCTGCATATGAGGCTCAAGGAATCAAGATAAAGATCAAAGGGAAATCTGTAGATCTTAACTTAGAACAAGAAGAGATGATTTACCAATGGGCAAAAAAGAAAGACACACCCTATGCTCAAGATAAGGTTTTTCAAAAAAACTTTACTGTAGATTTTGCCAAAACTCTGAATTCTAAATTTAAAAAAATATCATATGATGATATTGATTTTTCAAATGCTTACAAAATAGTTGACAATGAAAAAGATCCAAAAAAGAAGGAGAAAGCAACTGCTGCAAAAAGAAAAAAACAAGAAAAATTAAAAACAAAATATGGAATTGCTAAAATGTCTTTAAAGGACGATAAAGTTGTCGACGTTGAAGTTGGTAACTATAAGGCAGAACCACCTGGAATTTTCATTGGAAGAGGAGAACATCCGCTTCGAGGAAGATGGAAGCCACGTGTTTCTGCAAAACATGTTACTCTGAATATGGGAAAAGATGCCAAAGTACCTGAAGGAAAATGGGGTAAAATTGTACATGAACATGATTCAATGTGGCTAGCTAGCTGGATGGATTTTCTTACACAGAAAAGAAAGTATGTGTGGCTTGCTGATTCTTCGGGATTAAAGCAAGACAGAGACAAGGCAAAATATGAAAAAGCAGTAAAGCTTGCAAATGAAATTGATAAGATAAAAACTAGAATTGTTAAAGACATGAAGAATCCAAAAACAAGTAAAATTTCTACTGCATGTTATTTGATTTATCGTACTTCAATGAGGGTAGGTGATGAAAAAGACCCAGAAGAAGCAGATACTGTAGGTGCTACAACTCTAAGAAAAGAGCACATCAAAATTACTGCAGATACAATTGAATTTGATTTTCTAGGAAAAGATAGTGTACGATGGCAGGAAACTATAGTAGCTCAAGGTCACGACAAACAGTTTCAAGAAAATCTCAAAAAATTAGTTGAAAAGAAAAAACCTAAAGATGAGATTTTTGATAAAATTACATCAAGGCATGTCAATGCGTACTATTCTAGTATTGTAAGTGGGTTAACTGCCAAAGTGTTTAGAACATACTTGGCAACATCTGTAGTCAAAAACTATCTTGTAGAACATGATGATATCAAAGCAAAGACTGCAAATGAGAAACTATACCACGCAAAAATGGCAAACTTGGAGGCAGCAAAAATGTGCAATCACAAAAGAACTATTCTTAAAACATTTGAGGAATCATTAGAAAAGAAAAGAGAAACACTCAGAAATGCTGAAAAAGACCAACCCTCAAAGAAAACTCAAAAAACCCTCAAAAAGTTAGAATCATCTGAGCCAAAAACTAATACTCAAAAGAAGAGTAAAGTAAAAAGAATCAAGACATTAAATGAGCAAATCAAAAAACAGAAAATAAAACACAAAGATAGAGTAGAGAAATTAAAATTCCAAATTGATTTATCTGAAAAGACTAGAGATTACAATCTTGGAACATCTCTAAGAAACTACATTGACCCTCGTGTTGTAAAGGCATGGACTGATGAGGTAGGAGCAGAATGGGAAAAACTGTACACAGCTGCATTACAAAAGAAATTCCTCTGGGTCAAAAATGAAAATGTAGAGTGGAAGAATCTAAAGTAAAATATTTTAGAATCATTTAATTTCCCAAATTTTTCAGGCATATACATGCCGGGGTAGCTCAGCCTGGTTAGAGTGCCAGTTCGCTTGGTAAACTCTAACGGTTCTCCAACTAAGGCAATACTCATAATCTGGAGGTCGCGGGTTCAAAACCCGCCCCCGGCATTACAAATTCTATTTAATTCCAAATCCGAGAATGTGGAAAATAATTGTTAATTAAATAAAGATTTGAAAAATCCAAAAACATTTTCAAAAAATGAGTTTTCTTGTGACAGGTTTTCATCTGTTTTAATCGCTTGACACAATCCATTTACTAATTCAGTTCCAGTACCACATGTTGGTTCTTTATCTGTTTTAATTGCTTGACATAATCCATTTACTAATTCAGTTCCAGTACCACATGTTGGTTCTTTAGATTCAAGTATTGATGATGATTCAATGGTATTTGTGGATAAAGATGGAACATCAGATTCATCTAATCCTACAGCCTGATAAATTGAATCATATTCAGGATAGTTAGTATCAAACCATTCTTTGTATGACTCTTCATTATTGTATCTGTCAATATAATATTGAGGATCATTATCGGTATCTACAAATGATGCAATAGTTTCTGTCAAGTCAGTAATCGGAATTTCTTCAACGGTCGCAATAAAATCAAAAGTAGATTCCACTGAATTACCCAAATATGTGCTTCTAATAGTATATTTTCCATCTAATTTCCACAATCCACCATCAGTAGAATATTGTTTATCAAAATCAGTATTTTCAGGTAAAAATTGATCTATAGTTAATTGAGCATTAAAAGGATCTAAAATTTGTGTAATAATATATTCATTAGAAATGACATCACAAAGTTCAGTTGAAACAGATACTTTTTCGCCTTTAGTATATGATATATCATCTAAATGAATTGAAATTTCAGAGTTATCAATACAAGAACTTTGTACAATTTCAGTAGTTGTATCTGTAATGGTATCAGTAGTTGTCGTTTCTCCAGATGATACGAACAGTACGGATTTTTCACCATAATATTGTCCATGCTCAATTCTAATTGTATATGTACCTTCAACAAAATTATCAGTGGAATTTACCAAATACTCTGTACTATTAGAGAAAACATCACTTGTTGCAGTAGTTCCAATTGGTGTGATAACTCTAATCGTTGTATCTGTTCCTGAAGAACCATCAGGAATAATCCAATTTGCATCTATTGTATCACCTACATCATAAGTGGATTTATCACTATACACTGTAATTTGATTAATAGATGCCAAGATTGCTGCAGAATCGACAATTATTGTCATAGTTCCAGTATCCTGTCCATCAAAAATATCATCAATTGTATATTCAAATGATGTTGTACCAAGAAATCCAGAATCAGGAGTAAATGTTATTGTGTTATCGCTGTTGACTGTGGTAAATCCATCAAGACCAGATACATTAGAAATTGTGACATACAGTATATCACCATCCAAATCGGTATTATCATTAATTACTGTAAGTGATACAGATGTGTCTTTATTCACATGCTCAGAGTAATCTAGTGCAATGGGTGGTGAACCAATTGTTGCTATGATAGAGTAGGATTTTTTATTGTATTCAATTACAGCAGATCTTCCAGATTCTGTTTCTGGATTAATTATTAAATTTGCAGTACCGTTTTTGTCATAATTTACAAAAGACCCAGAATTAGAGGTTATCTCAGTAAATGTTATTGCGTAATAAGCGTGAGATATTGTATCTGTCCCTAACTCTATTATTGTATTTGAAGGGTATACATCCTCTAAAATAGTATAATCATTATCTTGTAAAACAACTACAACATTAGAAGCACTTTGAGAATTTGGGTTTAAAAATAAACTACCATTATCATCAAACATCATAGTTGTTAAATTTTGTCCATCTTGAATGTTAATGGCACCTGCTGTTCCATCTGCTTCTTTGTCCCCATCTTCATTAAATAATTGATAATAGAATCCACTTGAACCAGATATTGAAGCCCACGTCCAAGAATCCTCATCAGTAGGATCTATGTTTAACATGACATCTGAAATATCTATCTTGATATTTTCTCCTGGACGATAAAGTATCTTATCTAATGTCATTGTAACAAATTGATCAACTTCATCAAATGTCAATACCACTGATTGAGCACCATTGTATCTTTCATATTTTACAGTTACATCATTGCCAGAAGGAATATCAAACAGTTGTATTAACGGCCAAACGTCTTCATCAATGCCTATCTGCCCGGTGGAATTTGATTGTGTATTAAGTGTAGGTGCTTCTCGTACAACATTGTTGATTAATTGATCAGAGGATGAGACATCTCCTGTACACGTAACAAATGTTTCTTGACCATTAGAGCTAGAAGAAATATCTCTTGGAATTGCAAATCCAGAAGTTTCCAATAAACTCAATCCAGTTATAGAAGAATTATTACTACACATTTCACCAAAATCTAGACCATATCCTGGAAGCCCTACCAATGAATCAGCTTTTTGCGCTTGAGTTTTATCTGCAAAATAGCCATACCATTTTCCGTCATCAGATTGAACCATGGTCAGTTTTTTGTCTCCAACTGTCACAATCGGTTCTTGGACAGAACCAGTTAAATTTGAAATATCAGAATCATCAACTATCACTTCAATTACCATAGGACCTGCAAAATAATTTTGAAATAATGTATTTTCTGCTGAAACGTAGAGATTTGAATTTGACTGTGCGTAAGATACAGATACAAAAGAAACAAGAGAAAGTAGGAATGTCATAAATAAAGTAAATAAAACATAATTTTTCACAATACTATACAAAACAGGATCTTCATAAAGTCATTCAATCCTTAGGGATTTGAACATAGAAAATTTTCTTGTTTTGGGCAGGCATCAAACTAATTTCACAAAACTTGCCTCAGGCATTACATTCTTTTAATATTCTAAATCATTCTATTTTTTACCAATAATCAAATCTACTTTATAGTTCAAAGTAGCACGTGGATTAAGTTTTAAATTCCAAGGTATGTAAGATGGGTTTTTTGTTTTAGATGAAATTTTGAATCCCAAATTACATAAATTTGTGCGTAGTGTTGATTCATCTATTGGTTTTCTAACAGAATTTTTACCTCTATCAAAATCATATGGATCAGATATTACAAAATGGCCAGTGGAAATTTGTTTTGAGACTAGTTTTAATAATTCTAGAGGTTCAACTAATTCTAAAATATTTAATGCAAGTATCAAATTAAATTGTAATTTTCCAAAAACAGGAGATAGTGAATCAGCTACAATATAATCAAGATTATTTTTTGAAGATTTTTTTGCATATCTTAGTGCACTAAAAGATCTATCAATTCCAAACACCATATCATGACAATCAGCCAAAGAAGATGTAATAATTCCAATCGAACAACCATATTCCAAAACAAGTTTTGATTTTGTAATAAAATTAAGATTTTTTTTTATTATAGAATAGAATTTTGAGCTTTTGTTATTTTGATATATTTTAGACCATCTTTCCTCAAGTGCAGTTCTATCATCAGCGATTTGCTTTGTTTGTGATAATGAAAATTTCATAAATTTTTTCATTTTTCCAGTATTAGCTAATCGATAGAGGTTACCACCCAAAATTTTACGGGAAGAAAGGTATTTAGAAAAATCATCCCATAAAATGGGAATTTTCTCAATAATTGGAAATATCAAATTGCATTTTTTGCATTCCAAAATCCCTTCTTCAATTTCTTGATCAAGTTTGAATACATCTAATTCTAGTTTAGAACCACATCTAACGCATCTTAGGAATTTAGCACTAGATTCTAGCATTTTAGATAACAAATCAATTATCTGTAAACTAATAATTTTTTTGATTCAAAAAACCAAGATAATGTTAAATGTAGTATTTTTTGATTTTATGCAAATTGGGAGAATATGAAGAGTTTGCCGAAGCCCTATTTGGCCAATTATCAGTTGAAATTAATGAAGAAAAAGAGATCACAGAGTTAGCAATCAAGGCCAAAGAAAGTCTTGCAGATAAAGTACAATTCAAAGAAATAGAGGACATTTCCAAAGAAATTTTTCCAATTTTCAAAGATAAAGTTGAAGAGTATCTTGGTGTTAAAGTTCCAGATAATCTACAGTTAAAATTTCCAGAATTAGAAGATTTGAAAAAATTGAAAGGTGACAAAGTCTTTGCAGATAAAGAAGCAAAAGAGTATGTTACAGAATTATTTAATGCAGTTGCAAAAGAAGATTCAAAAAGAATTGCAGAATTGATGCGACAAGATACTACAAAGTATTTGGTATATTCAACATATGCAATTCAATACATTTCTAAAATTACAACAACATATGGGGATTACCTTGATTCAGTAATATATCTAAATAAATTTATTTTATCAAAATATCCACAGATAATTCTCCATAAACAAGGAGAGCCATACGAATCAAGATTTGAAAATGTGAATTCTGGATATAGAGGTGCAGTAAAAATGACAATATTAGAAGAATTAATTCATTCTGCACAAGGAAATCTACAACAGGTAAACAAGGATGCTGCAATGCAAGTAAACAAAATTAATGAAGAACTAGCAAATATAATTTTGTCACTTGATACTGATACAATTAACAAGCTTTCAGAGTATTGTCAACTACAAGATGTGCCAGACAATTTTCCATTTGCAAAAAAAGCAAATCTATTTTTCTTTTTAAATCCAGATCATTTTCTAATAGAACAAATCGGACCTGATGTTATGACATTTACACATGTAGAAATAGATCCAAAGATTGGAGAATTAATTCCACAACTTTTAGATATTTACAAGAAATGGCTAGTTCCAATTCAACAACATCATGCAGCATTTACTGCCATGGAAGGAATGGCAAGTTTTGCAATTGAAAACATCCTAAAAGATGATGAAGATTTTCAAAATTACCTTACCACGTTTATGGGAACAGACTTCTCATCATATCAAATCAGAAAGAGTATGGGAAAAGACTTTACAAAAATAGTATATGAAAAACTAGGCAAAGACACCTTCAAAAAAATGATAGAAATTCCTCCAAACACCAGAGAGCTCAAGGAACCTCAATTATATCTCAAGAAGATGAGTTTGTAATAATTGAACGAAGAATTTGATCCATTTGTTGCAGAATGGCTTTCATTTGTTAAAAATCCAAATTTCAACCTAGCTGAAAAATGTTTAAAATTTGCCCAGATTTTAGAATATCCAGATCTAGATGTAGAAAAGTACATCCAGAAAATTAATCATATAGGAATGTCTCTAAAAGAATCAATTAGTGATGTTAAAAATCCAACATATCTAATTTCAATGTTAAATGAACATTTATTTGAAAATTTAGGATTTAGCGGAGATGATGATGATTACTTTAATCCAAAGAATAATTTTCTAAATGAAGTTATTGATAAAAAATTAGGCCTACCCATTACTATCTCAATTCTTTATGTTGAAGTTGCAAAGTTTATCGGATTAGATCTTAAAATTGTTGGATTTCCAAGTCACATTTTGGTAAAATATAATGAAGAAATGATTTTAGATCCATTTCATGATGGTGAACTATTAGATGTAGATGACTTGCAGGAAATTCTAGATAATAATTTTAATGAACAGTTAAAGTTTCAGCCAGAATTTCTTGATAAGATAGAACCAGAACAAATTCTTACAAGAATGGCTCGTAACTTGAAAAATTCCTATGTACAATCATTTGTTTACGATAAAGCACTTCGATGTATTAACATGGTTTTAGCAATGGAATCTGAATCTCCAGAAGATATCAGAGATAAAGGAATTCTACAAGAAAGATTACACAATTCGGAAGATGCTTTGAAATATTTGAATAAATATTTAGAAATTAATCCAAACGCAGAAGACATAGATTTTATTTTAGAATTGATAAGAAGTATAAAGACTAAAAATTAGTCAATGATTGATTCTATTTCTCGTCCTTTCTTGATCAATGATATTTCATGACGAGCAATTTTATTTCTTAATGCTCCTTTAAGAATATCTACTTCGTTTCTGAGTAATGCAATTTCATCTTCAAGTTTTGCAACTCTTTCATAGATGGTTTCAGCTTCTGTACTCATAATTATCTATCAAGAGAAAATTCTCTTAAATAGTTATTGGTAAATATTTGTCTGTAAGCTCCTAGATTCATAAATTATATTTCAAACTCTCCGCGACATTTTTCGCATTTTCCTCGCTCTTTTCCAGGTGGACCAAGAAGGAATACTTTACCAATTGTATTACATATAGGACACATTCCAGTTGTCGCATTTTTAGGACCTGTTCGAATAATTTTTTGAGTTTTTCTTCGTCCCATTCGAAAAACTTCGTTAATCGGTCTATTAAGTTTAATTTTTAATGGCGCGGGGAGAGGGATTTGAACCCACGAGTCCTTGCGAACATGAAATTAGCAATCTCACGCCCTACCGAGCTAGGCGACCCCCGCACAAAGATGCATAGAATTAGTCTGTAAATAAATTCACTCGTCGCCAAATTGGCTATAGTTATTCATAATATCCTCTATAGGAAGTCTTTTTCCACCTACAATTTTGAGATCTACCTGTATCTTTTTGTTAGAAATAGTAAGAATGTTGTAGGTGTTTTCAAATAATCCACGAACTCGTTCAGATGTGACAGCTCCTGCATTAACAACTGTTAGTTTTCCAAAATTCCAAGCCCAAGGTCTATGTTTGTGTCCACACAAAACTACATCAACTTGAGTATTCAAAACAGTTCTTAAAACATCACCTGCATCAACAACAGTAAGCTGATCAGAACCAGTATCAGGAATGGGGATTAAATGATGATGCATTGCTACAATCTTTATCTTATCTTTGTATTTTTTCATAGTTCTCTCCAACCACAAATTTTGTCTATATCCAACTTCACCATTATTTCTATCAGGTCTAGCAGTTCCAACTGTAACTAAAACAACATTATCATCTAATTCATTGATTGCTTCAAATGGAAAGAATTTTTTGAACAACAAATAACCAGTGTTTCTATAATCATGATTTCCACTAATTGAAATAATTTTTTTGGTGTTAAATTGTGTTAATAGTGATTTACATTTTTCATATTCTTTCATTAAACCTTCATTAGTTAGATCACCTGTAATTACAATCACATCAGGATTTAGTTCGTTTAATTCTTTGACTACTGTTTCAAATACATCTGGTTGAAACTGTGAACCGACATGAAGATCTGAGAGTTGTACAATAATCATCTTCTATCAAAATTAAATCAAATTATGTTAATAAATTACTCCAATAGGAAATATAGAAAAAAATGGTTTCTTTGACAAGGGTAGAATTAAATACGCTCAATCGACAAATCTCGCTGAAATGGGTAAAAAAGCAGCCGTGATTAATGGTGATGGAACTGGTCCGGAATTAGTAGATGCAGTGATTCAGGTTTTAGAAGCATGTAATACCCAAATTGAACTAATTCGTTGTGAAGCAGGTTCAGAGCAATGGGAAAAGAATGGTGGAGCCACATACATTCCTGAGGCCACATCAAAAATCATGGACGAAAGTGATGCTTGCTACAAAGGTCCAACTACAACAATACCATCACCTGATGCTCCAAGAAGTGTAGCCGTTTCTACACGACAAAAATTTGAACTATACGCAAATGTTAGACCCATCAAGACATATGATAGACTCTCACCAAACACAAAGCTTGATTTTGTTTGCTTTAGAGAAGCTACTGAAGGATTGTATGCAGGAATCGAATTTGATACATCTGAAGATTCTGCTATAGCAATTAGAAAAATAACAAGAAAAGGTTGTAAAAGAATAGTAGATTCTGCATTTGACTGGGCAAAAAAATATGGATTAAAAAAAGTAACAGCAATTACAAAAAGAAACATTCTAAAAAGAACTGATGGAATTTTTTGGAGTGAAGTAGAAAGAGCTGCACAAGAAAATCCAGAAATTGAGATTGAAGAATATTATATTGATAATATGACTCAGCAATTAGTAAAAAATCCTCAAAGATTCAATAATTCTGTTTTATTAAGTACAAATCTGTTCATGGATATCATTTCAGAATGTGCTTCTGGCAATACTGGTTCAATTGGAAATGTTTACTCTGCAAATATTGGTGATAATTATGCCATGTTTGAGCCAGCACATGGAAGTGCACCAAAATACAAAGGAATGGATAAAGTAAATCCTACTGCTGCAATTTTATCTGGAGCATGGATGGTAGAATATCTTGGTGAGTCAGAAATTAGGGATGTAATTTTCAAAGCCACAGATGAAGTAATTAATGAAGGAAAATTTGTAACATATGATATTGGTGGTAATGCCAAATCAAGTGAAATGACTAACGCAATTGCAAACCGTTCTGCTGAATTATTAAAAAAATAATTACTTTTTTGCTTCAATAATTATTAATTCTTCAAAAAATAATTTCTTTTTTGCAATAACTTTTGCTGTTAATCCTTCTTTTTTTGTTGCATCAATTAATGCTTGATAATTTGAAAGTGAAGATGTAACAAAAAGAAATTTTCCTGTTGTATTTAGGCATGAAATAGCTGATTTTATTATTTTTAGAGGTATTTCAAGTCCTTCTGGTCCTCCATCTGTTGCAATATCCAAGATTTCATCAGTTGCAAGATAGGGTAGGTTACAAACAATAAGATCAAATTTTATTTTTAATGCATCTGAACTATTACAGCAAACGAGATTTTTTGTTTTGTAAGTTTGATGTTTTAGCACTTCAAAGTTAATGTCAGTTCCAACTACAAAAGAAAAATTCTCAGATAGTAATTTTGTCAGATATCCAGATCCACTTCCTATATCTAATGCAAAATTTCCTTTTTCATTTTCTATGTTATCTACTAGAAAAAAAGTATCCTCAGAAGGAGGATACTCATCATTTTTCAAGAATTTGGTTTGCAAGGTGAATTATTTCATCTCCTGAAAGATCGTCTACTCGTTTATTCATTACTGTTTCCTTGTTGAATTGTTTTAAAATATTTTTTATAGTTTTTCGTCTATAGGAAAAAATTTTATTGATTGTTTGAATTAGATCTTTATTCATAGTATTTTTTTTAATTATTTTTAGAATTACAGAATCAACTTTTGGTGGAGGAGAAAAATTATTTTTTCCCACCTTAGAGATCTTCTGAATTCCAAAGGCATAATTAGCAACAATACTTACTGCTTTTCTTTTCTTTGAGGATTTTGCAAGTAATTTCTCGGCAAATTCTTTTTGAACCATTATCACGCCATGTGAGAAAGAAGTTTGTGCAAGCCATTCTATTGCATCTTTACTCTTAGAGTATGGTAGATTGGATATAAAAATAGAGAAGGTGTCTTTTTTCTTAAAACCATCACCAGATTTTAAGATGAGATTATCAATATTGGAGAATGCAGATTTTGCATTTTTGACAAGTTTTTCATCTACATCAACTGAGATCACTTTGTTTGCTTTCTCACATAGTAACGGAGTTAAGATTCCCAATCCTGTTCCTAACTCAAATACAACATCTCTTTTTGTGATTTTAGCCTCTGAAACAATTGATTTGGCTATAGAATTTGAGTTAAGAAAGTGCTGTCCTAGTTGTTTTCGTTTTATCATCTCTTTACAAAGAGATTCATTCTGCTTTGACCAGTAATTTCATCCATGATTCGTTCTGAAATGTGTTTTACTGGATCTTTGAATCCAACTCTTTCTTGTAAATCTTGATAGCTTTCAAACTTTTTCTTTTCTCTTTCTTCTAGCATTGTTTTCATGTAGGTTTTTCCAATTCCTGGAATTAACTCTAGTGCATGAATTCGTGGCGTTAATGGTCGTGCATTGTTTAGATATTCAACAAATTTTGATTCATTGACAGTTACAATATTTGCTATTACTATTTCTAATTCACTTTGAGCTGATGATGATATATGATCATAGTCCATTTTTCCCAAAACAGATAGAACTTTAGTTCGCCCTTCTTTTCCGATATAGATTTTTTCACCTATATCAAATGTTGAATTTTCAACTCCAAGAATTTCTAAAAGAGTTAGACGGTCCTCGCCAATAGCTGTAACTATGATTCCTTTTCTTCCTCTTACAGTAGTTGATTTTCCTCTAGAATTAAAATCTAAAACATATGCGTGTTCTTCATATTTTCTAGGGGGGTTATGTTCCCTGGACAAAATAAAATATTCCTAAAAAATTAAGAGTGCTCCTTAATTATCTTGAGTATTTTTTCAAGAGTTTCAGCAAGAATTAGTTTTTTCCAGCCAAATGTAAAAGAACGTAGTTCAGCTAAACTTGTTGGTCTAATGTTTACAATTTCAACAGATTCATCTTCTGTTAATTCACATTCTTTCATGAGTTGTTTTTTCATTTCTTTTGCATCCTTAAGGTCAGTTGATACAAATTTTGAAACATAATCATAGGTCCAACGTTGGATTTGGTCCATCTCTTCAACATCTACTTTACCTAAAATTTCTTTAACTTCTGCAAGAGAGATGGCTTGTTTCTTTTTTATTTCTTCCATATTATACACCGAATGGTTTGATATGATCCAATCTAGTGATTAAGGTTTTTGTTTTATTTCCTAATTTCACATCAAGTGTTATAGCTCGTCTACCAACGTTTGTGACAACACCTACTTTACCGTGGTATCGTCTATGTGGTAATCCTTTGTGCTGTCTTGGATCAATGATGACAAGTGCTTGTTGACCTTCCTGGTATTCACGTAACAAAAATGAGACTCCTCTTGGTGCCTTTTTCGTCATAACTGATCTGGATTTGTGTCTAAATCCATGTGAACGACCAGATGTTTTCTTAGTTGCCATTTAGTGTAAAACCTTGGAAAGCCCTATTTTAAGACTTAGAACATGATTTTGGGAAAATCATCCAATAATGTCTGTTCTAAGTTGACCACATGCAGCTGAGATCTCAGTTCCTTTTTCCATCCTAACAGTACAGTTTACACCAGCATCAGATAAAATTCGTTCAAACTCATTAACTTGATCTTGTGTTGGACGCTTAAAATTTCCAGCAGTGGGATTGATAGGAATTAGATTTACATGAGAACCATTACCTTTCAAAAGTATAGCTAACTCTTCTGCAATTTCAGATGAATCATTAATTCCTGCCATAAGAGCATATTCAAATGTTACACGACGTCCAGTTTTTTTGTAATAACGCCTACCTGCTTCAATAATCTCTTCAACGGAATTAGGTGCTGCTGTGGGAACAAGTTGTTTTCGTAATTGGTTGTTTGGAGCATGAAGAGATATTGCAAGACCAATTTGGAGATTTTCTTCAGCCAGTTTATCTATTCCAGATACAATACCTATAGTAGAAATTGTTATGTGCCGTTGACCAAGTCCAAAACCTCTATCGTGTGTTAAAATTCGAATAGCTCGAATCATTTCATCATAGTTTGCCATTGGTTCACCCATTCCCATAAAGACCAAATTTGTTACATGCTCTCCTCGTTGTTGTAAAATACCTGCAAAATGAATTACTTGAGATACAATATGTTCAGCTTTGAGATTTGTTTCAAATCCCATCTGACCAGTTGCACAAAATACACATCCCATGGCACAACCAATTTGAGTAGAAACACAAATTGTTGATCTTGGATGGCCACCAATTTTTGATGGAGTATATTGCATTAGAACAGTTTCTACAGAATTTTCATCATTGAGATCAAGTAACAATTTAGTTACCTCTCCATCATCACTCACAACACGATGAACTTCTTTTGCAGAACCAATAGTATATCCAGATTTAGTTAATTCCTCTCTTAATTTTTTTGGGAGTTGTGGTATATCATTGATATTTTTTGGAAATTTGTAGTATAGTGGAAGTAGTATTTGATCTGCTCGATATCTAGGATAACCCATATCAATTACAAGTTGTTCCATCTCTTCTGGAAGTAAGCGATAAAGATCTGTCATGATGTGTAACAGATTCTCAAACATATTATAATTTAATCAATGGTATTGAAAAAAAAATTTTAAAAAGTTAGAGAAAAGAGAGAGATTACTCTTCTGCTGGTTCTGAATCATCTACATCACAATCTATTGTAGATCCTCGTGGGGATGATTCTTCAGAAGTTTCGTGTTGAGGAGTTACATTGATTGATTCTACTTCAGGTGTTTCTACCGTAGTTTCTACTTCAGGTGTTTCTACCGTAGTTTCTACTTCAGGTGTTTCTACCGTAGTTTCTACTTCAGGTGTTTCCACTTTGGGTTCCTTTGTCTTTTTGGCCGTTGCCTTTTTGGTAGTCTTTTTGGTCTTTTTCTCAGCTTCCTCAAGATCTATAACACCTGCTTCGCCTAGAGCAAAGAGTACTTCCTCTTCAGGATGATGAGGACTATCTACCATTCTAGCAATTCGTTTCTTGCCTGATTTCTTAAAGTATATTCTGTAGGTACTTGTATGTGCAACCACATTTCCACCAACTGGACGAGTTGGATCTCCAAAGAAAACATCAGGTGATGCCATAACTTGATTGGTTGCAAGTGCAGCACAATCATATGTTTCTGCAATTCTTACCAATAAATGAACAAAGTGATTTAGTTTTTGTTGTCTAACTGATAATGTTCCTCGTCCGAGGTATTCAGCACGGAACAGTCCAACTGCAGAGTCTACAACAATTAGTTTGATATTGTTTTCTTCAATTACAGGACCAGATTCTTCTAGAATCAATGTTTGATGTGCACTGTTATATGCACGAGCAACAATGATGTGGTCTAGAACTTTATCTGGATCCATTCCATGAGCTTTAGCAATATCTACAATTCTTTCAGGTCTGAAAGTATTTTCAGTATCAATGTACAAAACACTGCCTTCAAGACCACCTTCATCTTTGGTTTTTTGAACCATTACAGATAGTGTATGAGCAAATTGTGTTTTACCACAACCAAATTCTCCATAAACTTCTGTTAATGCTTGGGTTTCAATACCACCATCAAATAGTGTATCAAGACAATTAGTTCCAGTTGTAATTTTACCAATACTTTGTCTGCGTTTGTAAATTTCACTTGCACTAACAAAGTCTTTGGCAAGTAATCCTCCTTCAACTAGATGTTGACGGGCTTTATTGACAATTTTTGCTGCAGTATCTTTTTCCATTCCAGTTATTTCTGCAATTTCAACTGGACCTCTAACTAGGAGATCCATGATGTTATGGATACCTGCATCAGACATTTTTCTTGTAGTTACAGGGCCTACTCCTTCTAAACTATCTAATCTTAAATCTTCTACCATACCGTATGGTACGGTACAAGTACTTTATAAGAGTATTGTTTAATTAATTGATCGTTAAATGATAAAAATTTTGTAAAAATTGACTATCGTCTCTTTCGTCTTTGGCCTGGTTTGTTCTGTCCTGGATATCTACCAAGAGCAAATCGTTTTTTGAAATTACCTTTGTTTGCAACACTAGAGCTGTCGCCTACAATTTTTCTTCCTTCTACCTTTGGAGTTTGTCCTCTTACTTTACCTGCTTTGGTAATAGAACCGTGTGTTGCCATGATAATAAATGCAAATTAGTAAATTTATGTATTTGTATGACTACCAGTACTTGTTTTTTATAATCTCAATTACTCGTTCGTGTTCCTTACTCTTTCTACGTGCATATTTCTCCATTGCACTAAGTGGAATACCACCAAGAGATCTTGCCAGTGCATTAAAGAATAACCTTCCAGTGCCTTTATCACCAGTCTTGGTCATAAATTTTTGAATACCGTATTTGAAGTTATGTTGCCATGTTTTGTATAAAACACCTAGTTGTGCAGGAGTCATTTCATTTCCAATGTTAAAGAAATCAGATTTTTCTAGTAATCCAATTGGAACAAATGTTAGTGCAGTAGCAGTAAACATTGAATCTGGTTGTTCATGTTCTAACTCACTAATCAAACGAATAGAGTCCCATGAATCTTCAGGAGTTTCATCATTATCAAGACCCATGATAAGAGTAAATGCTGGAATCCAATGGTTTTCATTCATTGTCTTTACACCTTCTTTTACAACCCAATGCCATTCTTCGGGGCGATAAGGTGCAAGTTTTCTATCAGCATATTTCTCAATTAATCTCAAACTACCAGTCTCAAATCCAACTTGGACACCAATCAGGTTATCAGCACTGGCGTTGATGATTTTTGAAAGATTTGGAAGAAGTTTTTCATCAGCTATTGCTCCTGCCAATGTTCCATGTGTTGGATTTGTGTGCTCCACACCAGTAGACATGATTGCAGTAAACAATTCTTCAAGTGCTTCTCTGTTTGGTTCCATTCCCTTTGCAGTCCTTGGATCCATTCCATAAACAAAAATATCATCACTATGAATCCATGCAGATTTTGCACCACCTTTCTTCATGTTAACTTCAATTTCTTTTACAACTTTTTCTGGTGGATAGTATCTCAATGATCTTAATGTAACATCACAGAATTTACAACCACGTCCACATCCACGCATTACTTCAACCATTCCGTGCATACTTGGTTCAACAATATCAGGAATTTCATCCATGTCAGGTCTATCCCAGAAATTAACAAATCGTCCATGAATCTTTTTTCCGTTTCTTTCAAATTCCTTAATGTTTACTTTAAAGTCACTTCTCTTTCTGAAAGGATCCATGTTTTCAAAGTCACCGTTAATCAAATAGTTAAAAAATCTTCCTGCATGGCCATCAATTTCTGGTGCAATGCCACCAAGTTCTCCTTCTAAAATTGCATAGATACCAAATTCTTCAATTTTTTCAGGATCATAGTTATACTGCCATGTGCCAGATGCACCAGAAATTACTTTTGCTTTACTTCCAGTTTTTGCTTTGGCAACCTTTATTCTATGATGTAATTCAGTATTGTAAAATTCATCATAAGAGATTTGTTTTCTACCATAAGTAAACGTCATTGTTACTGGACCCATTCCAAGAGGATCCATTTCATATGTTCCAATAACTTGTGTTTCAGGTCCAATGAATTGTTCAATATGATCAGGGTGAGCAACTACAACATCTTGTCTGCTAAATCCATCTCGTAACAAACCGGCCTCTAATTTTCTTAATCCATATGGTGCATAATTTGCAACTCCATTTGTATGAGGAATATAGTTACAAATAAAATCAAATAGAATTTTTGGAGTAACTTGGTTTCCAAGAATCTTGTACCAAAAACTGTTTTTTTTCCTATGAGGGTCAAGAGCTGGTGCACATCCAAAAAATGTAGCCAGAGATAATCCTCTATAAGGTGACATCAAAGTACGATCAGCAGTTAAAACAATCTTTGGAGTTCCCATTACCTTCACGAAATTAATTTTATGATTTAGTTTAAACCTTGCTGGTTAAACTTAGTAATTTTCTAAAATTCCAGCCTTGTTTCTGTAAAAATATCCAAATTCCTTGTTTGAGGAAAGATGTTGTCCATCAAATATTGTTCCGTCCCTACAAACAAGATCCTCACCAACACAACAACTACCACAAATTCCAACTCCACATTTCATCATTCGCTCAAGGCTGGCTTGAACAAATATGTCCCTAGAATTAGCTGATTGGACTGTTTTATGCATCATAATCTCAGGACCGCAGACATACACAGCATCAAAGTGGGTTTCATTGACAAGTTTTTCTACTAAATCAGTTACAAAACCTTTTTCGCCATAACTTCCATCATCTGTGGAAACAATTACTTGATGAGTATTATTTTTCAAAAGACTGTTAGCTAAATCTTCAAAGAATACTTCGTCTTTTGATTTGGCACCAATTAAAACAGTGACATCATCTGTAGATTTTACAAAAGTAAGTAATCGCATCATAGGTACAAGGCCAGTTCCACCGCCAACTAGCAAAAGTTTTCCTTCTTTGATATCAAAAGAGTTTCCATATGGACCTCGAACTCCAATTTTTCCTCCAACTTTAACATTGAATAAACCAGTAGAAGCAGGTCCATGTTTTCTTACAGTAAATGCAGCCTTCCCAGATTCTTTTGAAATCATTACACTCATTGGTAATTCATTTACTCCAGGAATCCAAACCATTGCAAATTGTCCTGGAAGAACATTTGACATTACTTCATCTGAAAAAACTAAAGTTCTAACAGTTGGTGTTTCATCAATTATTTTTTCAATTGTTACAATTGTTGGATGATTATGATTTCTTTGCAATACCTACCATATCCTCTATTTTTGAAAAACCATTTCTTTCCATGTATGAAATTATTCCGTTATTGATATCACTAAAGGCATTAATCCAATTATCACCAATAGCACTACCAATTTGTATTGCAGATGCTCCAGCTAAGAAAAATTCAACTGCATCTTCCCATGTAGATATACCACCACATCCAATTATTGGAATATTATATTTTGAAGAAATTTCATAAACACATCTTAGTGCAATTGGCTTAATTGGAGTACCAGACAATCCACCAAATTTATTGCTTAGAATTGGACGTTTTGTTTCAACATCTATTGCCATTGCTCTAACAGTATTGATTGCAGTAATAGCATCAATTCCAGAATCAATTGCTGTACTTACAGTATTCAAATAGTGAGTTGTTCCCAAGCCAACTTTGGCAATTACTGGAACATTAGTAGAGTTTTTGACAGTAGTAACAATTTTTTTTACCAGTTCTGGATCATCGCCTACTTCTAAACCAACTTTAGCTACATGAGGACATGATAGATTTAGTTCATATGCTGTAACTTTACAATTTTCAAATTCTTTAATCATCATTTCAAAGTCTTCAGGAATTGAACCCACCAAACTAACTATTATTGGAACATCTTTGTTGGATTCAATTATTTTAGCAAAATTTGGTGCTCCAGGATTTGATAGGCCTACAGCAT
This sequence comes from Candidatus Nitrosopumilus sp., assembly GCA_963667665.2. Lineage (GTDB taxonomy): Archaea > Thermoproteota > Nitrososphaeria > Nitrososphaerales > Nitrosopumilaceae > Nitrosopumilus. Next base: position 57,871 of record OY763927.2, on the reverse strand, counting down.
TAATCCAGCCTTCACCTTTTACACTAAAGATAGTTGGATTTGGATAACCTTCCCAAGGTTCCTTGCTAAGAGATTTTGTTACCACAGCTCCGGCTCCAGAGCGATATAACCGATTAAACACATCTAATGAGATTCCCAGAATTCCTGATGCCAACATTACAGGTCTATCTAATTGAATTTTACCTATTGAAGTTGCAAGATGGGATTCCACTTTGATTAATGGACCTAGTTTCGAATATAACAGTTGATTCACAATTCTGGTACCTTTTTTAAAGGTGATTTAGATTCAACTATTCATGTATTCTGTGATTTTAACAGAATTGGGAATCTCAGTTTTCAATGACAAAAAACTTGAAAAGGCATTTCCTTTCTCAAATTCTGTAAAAGAGTATCTTTCAGTGAAAAATAAAGAGGCTAAACTCAATGAGCTCTTAAATTATCTAGCTACAATTCAAAGAGTGGTTTCTGTAAGTGATCAATCATTACTTGAGATTTTAAAAAAATCATCCACTGATTGTCAAATTATGGATTCTACAGAGTTAGAAATAGTACAAGAAACAAAACCACAAATAATTGTTGATTCAGGTTTTGCATCTAATCTTCAAGACACATTAGGAAAACTTAGAGAATTTGCTCTAGGATTATCATCTTCAATAGTTACAGAAGTATCACAAAGTCCAGATCTTCATATCATTCAAGCAATTAATTCACTAGATGAAATTGACAAGATAGCAAATGCATTAAGTTCAAGACTTAGAGAATGGTATGGATTACATTTTCCAGAAATAGATAATATTATTGATAGCATCAATGGATATGCACAAATTGTAATGGCGGGAAAACGTGAATCATTAACAAAACAAGTTTTTGAAGAGGCAGGTTTTCCAGAAACAAAAGTAGAAATGTTATCTTTAATTTCTTCAAAAAGTAGAGGTGGTGATATCTCTGATGTTAATTTGGCAATAGTGCAATCAATTGCAAAACAAATTTTAGACTTTCATGATTTACGTAAAAAACTTGAAGAACATGTAGAATCTGAAATGACATTAATTGCACCAAATCTTTCAGTAATACTTGGTAGTGCAGTTGGTGCAAGAATTTTAGGAAGAGCTGGAAGTCTCAAAAGATTAGCATCTCTTCCTGCTAGTACAATACAAGTATTAGGAGCTGAAAAAGCATTGTTTAGATCATTAAAGACAGGTTCTCAACCACCAAAACACGGATTGCTATTCCAACATGCAATGGTTCATTCGGCTCCAAGATGGCAAAGAGGAAAAATTGCACGTGCAGTTGCTGCAAAGGCAGTCATTGCTGCAAGAGTTGATGTTTACGGAGAGGGATTAAACCATACTTTGCTTGAAAAACTCAATATCAGAGTTGATGAAATAGGCAAAAAATATGAGAATCCAACTGAAAAAGATATCAGAAAACCTGAATCGTTTAGACGAGAAGAAAGAGGTTCTAGATATTCAAGAGATGATAGAGGTGGTGGAAGAAGAAGAGACGATAGAGGTGGTGGAAGAAGAAGAGACGATAGAGGTTCCAGATATTCAAGAGACGATAGAGGTGGTGGAAGAGACGATAGAGGTTCTAGAGATGATGGAGAAAGGAACGATAGAAAGTATAAAGGAAGATCAGATTCAAGAAAGAGAAATAAGTTTGGAAGAAGGTAATCAATCATTTTTTTGGATTAAATCAGAAGGCGAAAAAAAACTAGCTACTGAAAATTTGGTTCCAGGTAATCAAGTATACAAAGAAAAATTAATTATCAAACAAGGAGTCGAGTATAGATTATGGGATCCGTTTAGAAGTAAATTAGCAGCATCCATAATGAATGAACTTGAAGAATTTCCTTTTGAAAATAAATCTAAGGTTCTTTATCTTGGAGCATCAACTGGAACAACTGTAAGTCACGTTTCAGATATAGTTGGTCCAAGTGGAATAGTGTTTAGTGTTGAGCATGCAAGTAGAGTTGCAAGAGATTTTTTAGATAGAGTTGCAACATTTAGAACAAATATAATTCCAATTCTTAAAGATGCTAGAAAACCTAAAGAATACTTTTCTGTATTTGGAAAAGTGGATATCGTCTATGTAGATATTGCTCAACCTGATCAAACAAAAATTGCCATAGATAATTGTCATTTGTTTCTAAAAAAAGGAGGGTATTTCTTTTTAGTTATTAAGACAAGAAGTATAGATGTTACAAAATCTCCAAAAAAAATTATTGAACAAGAAATAGAGAAACTAAAAACAAATTTTGATATTTTACAGTCAATAAATTTACATCCATATGACAAAGATCATGCAATGGTAATTTCAAAATATAGAGGCTAGTTATTATCTAAGATTCGCAGAATAGGCTTCCAACTTTTACGCACAAAACTGGGCATTGTATGATTTTTTTTGTAATATTTAGTCACAAATTTCACACTTAGTGAATCTGAAGGATAGCCACTTCCCAAATTATGATTTTTTCTTAACTTTGCAATTGTTCTGTCTCTTGCTACTTTTGCAAGAATGGAGGCAGCAGAAACTACCACAAATCTGCTATCTGCATGATGATATGATTTAATTTTATGATTGTTAGATAGTTTTGATATTTCTTTTCCAAATCTTCTTGGATTGACATCACATGAATCAACATATGATGTATCAGGATTTAGTTTTGAAACAACTTTTGCCATATATTTTGCCTCCAAACCGTTTAGACAATGTTTCTTAACATTAGCATCAATTGATCTTGGAGAAATTTTTGCAATGTAGTAATCATCAACAATTTCAATAATTTTTTTGTAAAGATGTTCACGTAATTTGGGTGAAAGTTTTTTTGAATCTTTTACACCTAACGAAGATAGTTTTCTTAATTTTCTTTTATCCAAAGAAACTCCTGCTATAACTAAAGGTCCCAACATAGAGCCACGTCCAGCATCATCAATACCACAAATTTGCACGAATTTTATCTTAAAACACAAGTATTAAACCGTTAGAGACCAAGATAAACAGAAAATAATTGGAAATCCCAAACGAATCTTTTCAAGAAATTATAGAGGGTAAAACAAAACTGCTTGTCCCAAAAAAATCAATTACAGAAAAAGTTCCACCAAAAAAACCAGTGTTTTTCAATCCAAAGGCAAAATTGAATAGAGATTTTTCAGTTATAGCATATGCTGCATTTCTAAAAAATTTTCAAGGTCCAAAGATTTTCTTGGAAGGATTATCAGGAACGGGTGCAAGAGGATTAAGAGTTGCAAATGAGTTAAAAATTGAAAATATAGTAATTAATGATCTAAATCCAACTGCTCTAAAAATTGCTGAATATTCAGCCAAATTGAACAATATAAAAAATATTGAATTTTCTGAAAAAGAGGTTTGTAGGTTTTTTAGTAATTACTCAAGAAAAGGAGAAAGAGGCTCAATTATCGATATAGACCCGTTTGGCTCCCCTGCAGCATTTTTTGACTGTGGTATTAGAGCAACTATGCATGGTGGAATTTTATCTACAGCTGCTACAGATCTTCAAGTTCTAAACGGACTCTTTCAAGGAGCATGTAAGAGAAAGTATGGTGGAATTCCGGTTAGAACAGAATATGGAAATGAAATGGCAATTAGATTAGTTCTTGGTTGTCTTAGAGTGGTAGCAGCAAGATTAGGAGTTCAAGTGATTCCTTTGTTTGTAGAAAGTGACATGCACTACTATAGAACATATGTTAAAGTTCTAAACAGACCAGATCAACAAGAAAATATTGGATATATTCTACATTGTAAAAATTGTGGACATAGAAAAATTACATTAGAGCAAGAGCAAGAATGTGAATTATGTAAATTAAAAATCAGTATTGCAGGACCTTTATGGATAGGGAATATTTTCAACAAAGAATTTATTCAAGACATGTTATTAGAAGTTCAAAATTTAGAAGTAGACAAGGTTTGTGAAAAAACTCTTCACAAATGTCTTGCAGAATCAGAAATGCCAGGAACATATTTTACATTAGATGAGATTGCATCAAAAATGAAATCATCTCCTCCAAAATTAGAAAATGCAATATCATATTTACAGAAAAATAACTTTGTAGCAAGTGTTACATCATTTAGTCCAACAGGGTTTAGAACAGACGCAAAAATAACCGAAATAATAGAAATATTTCAGACTATCCAATAAAACCTAGACAAACACAGTATAATTCACTACTTTGTTTTCTACTAGCTTTAGGTTTTGTTAGATTTATTCTAGCAAATTTTTTCTTTACATAATCTCTGAATTCCATTGAATGTTCACCATCAAAAATTTTAAAGACAGCATTTCCTTTGTTTGCTAGAACTTTATCCATAATTTTAGTACAATCATAATTCAAAGAGATTTGCTTAGCATGATCAACTGACCAATTTCCGCTAACTTTAGGAGAAAGATCACATATTACAGCATTAACTTTACGACCAAAATAAGACATTATCTCATCAATTACATGTTCATCTTCAATATTTTCTCTAATAAGATAAGCACCTGGAATCTCTTCAACATAGTCTAAATCAATTCCCATAACTTTACCTTGATTTCCTGCTAATTTTACAGCCATCTGACTCCAACCACCAGGAGCACATCCTAAATCAAGAACATTAAATCCTGGACCAATCAGACGATATGATTTGTTTAGATCTTTAAGTTTGTATGCAGATCTACTTCGAAAACCTTGTTCATGTGCTAATTTTCGATAGTAATCTTTACGAGCATCTAATAGTTTCATTTGGTCTTCAGCGGTTTTTTCATTTCAATAATTACCCAGTCTTCAATTAATTGACAAGTTCTTGGACTAATTTCACCTTCAAGGGAACATTTCTGTTCAACAGGACAAACCAAACAAGGTGCATTTACAATTGATTGAGTACTGATTGGAGTCTTCTTTAAAATTAATTTGTAAGTCCAACGTTCCTTTTCAAGAAGTTTTGATCGTGTAATTGTTCCCATTCGTTCAAGTTTTAATGCTAGACGAGAACCAACCTGATTTGTAAGTTTAAGTTTTTTCCATAATTCACTTTGAAACATTCCATCTGATTCACGTTCCGCTAAAATATCACAAACTTTGTTGGTAAGTCTTTCCATGTCAACTTTTTCAATCTGAAAGTTTTCAATTTCTTTATCTGAAAGTTGTTCTTCTAATTCTTCTTCAAGAGTTAATTCTTCTATTCTTTTAATTTCTTCTAATTCTTTTTTAGTTAATTTTTTTGGTTTTGCTGGTTTTGCTTCAGCTTTCTTTGTTTTCTTTGCTGGTTTTGCTTCAGCTTTCTTTGTTTTCTTTGCTGGTTTTGCTTCAGCTTTCTTTGTTTTCTTTGCTGGTTTTGCTTCAGCTTTCTTTGTTTTCTTTGCTGGTTTTGCTTCAGCTTTCTTTGTTTTCTTTGCTGGTTTTGCTTCAGCTTTCTTTGTTTTCTTTGCTGGTTTTGCTTCAGCTTTCTTTGTTTTCTTTGCTGGTTTTGCTTCAGCTTTCTTTGTTTTCTTTGCTGGTTTTGCTTCAGCTTTCTTTGTTTTCTTTGCTGGTTTTGCTTCAGCTTTCTTTGTTTTCTTTGCTGGTTTTGCTTCAGCTTTCTTTGTTTTCTTTGCTGGTTTTGCTTCAGCTTTCTTTGTTTTCTTTGCTGGTTTTGCTTCAGCTTTCTTTGTTTTCTTTGCTGGTTTTGCTTCAGCTTTCTTTGTTTTCTTTACTGGTTTTGCTTCAGCTTTCTTTGTTTTCTTTACTGGTTTTGCTTCAGCTTTCTTTGTTTTCTTTACTGATTTTGCTTCAGCTTTCTTTAATTTGGGTGTATCTAGAATTTTCTTTTTCTTTTTCAATTCATCAAGTTCTGCTTTAATTTTTTTTGCTTCATCAATTAAAGAATCTTTTTTCTTTGCCATCAAATCACCTCATTTTGTAAATTCATTTTCTTAGTTATCATGCAATATTTCATTCCTAATTAATAGTAAATACCTCACTTGTTGAGATATTCATAAGTTTTTTTGAGACCATTTCTGCAACTATCTCATAAGAACCAGTAGTGTCAATTACTATAGAAAATTTGTCTCCTACAGGAAGAATTGTACTGTCCTGCTCAAAGCATTGTTCAAGGAATCCACTTTGAGTAATCACACTATTTTTTCCAGAAGAGTAAATTGTAACATAAAGATCTCCACAATCAAAAGAAGAATCACCAATTTTGACTTGGATTTCTATAGGTTCAGAAGTGGAATATTGTTTTGATAAACCAATTATCTCAATAGGGTCAGGATTATTAGAAAATCCTTCTGAGGAAGAAACTGGCCACATGTTTAATTCTCTATCTGGTTTCTGGAGAATTTCAGCCATTACTGCAGAACCAAAAATTAGTGAAAAAATTGCAGGTAAAACAAATACAACAAGAATTTTCTTAGTTATCATTTTATTTTAAAATCTGTGATTCCCTTATAATCTATTTGAAAAAATTAATGAAAACATAAGATCAATTTGACGAATGAGTTAAATCGTAGCCAACCAAATATCGCTAGATGCGACTAAGGAAATTCAGAGTTAGAGCGTATAGATGCATTCATGATTCTGGTGAAATCACAGTTGGTGATTTAGCGGCTTTTGTAGGGAGAAATGAAAGTGGTAAAACCACGATACTTCAAGCATTAACCTTATTGAATAGGAATGAAAAAGTTTCAGAACTAGATCTTTGTGACGAAATGGATGAAGAGCTCAAAGATGAGATTAGATTAGCAGAAGGAGAATTTGAATTAAACGAAAATGAAATTAGTCTAATCAAAGAAAAATTTCCTGCTTTGCCGGAAATCAAAAAAATCAAATTATTTAAAACAAATCGAAATCCAAATGTTCAATACGAATTTGAAGAAATTGAACTTGGTGAAGATGAAGATGAAGAACTCAATTCATGGGAAAATTTCTCAAAACAGATTCTTGAATTTTTAGATACAATTCCAAATCACATTAGAATACAAGTCGATACAAAGTTCTTTGATGAAGCAGTTCCTAAGAACCAAGAAGCATTTGATAGTGGAATGGCAGAATTTAGTAATCAATTTCATGTAATAGCCAATCAAGAATCTAGAGTGATTGAAGAATGGGAAAAAATCTATGAAAAACCAGAAAACCAATTTTCAAATCTTCTAAGTGGTGAAAGCGAAAAATCAGCCTTACAGAATTTTATTGCATCTGAATTACATCCAAGATTTGTTTATTTTTCAGATTATAAAAAAATCTATGGTAATATCAATCTCAACGAGTTTCTTAGAGAAGAAACAGGAGAAAGAGTAGATTCAGTTGAATATGTTGAAGAATTCGACAAGGCAGAGACAGTAAGAAATCTCTTCTATCTAGCTGAATTAGATATGAAAGAATTAGATGAAGTAAAAGAGAGCCCCTCAAAATGTATCAAACTACTTAATGCTGCAGGTAACAGACTGACTCGTAAATTAAATCCAACATGGAAAGGAGATCCTATCCATGTAGACTTGAGGTATAACCCAGGAAACATCATGAGTGTTGTAATTTCAGATGTTCATAAAGATGGAACAATTACAAACACAGGATTGTTAAACAGGAGAGCAGAGGGTTTCAAGTGGACATTTTCTTTTATTGTAAACTTTGCAGCTGAAACACAAAGATCAGAGTTAAGAGAAGCAATATTACTTTTAGATGAACCTGCAAGAAACCTTCACCCCACACAACAAATGGGAATTTCTGATTTACTAAAAAATTTAGCAGGTTCTAACCAAGTTTTGTATGCAACACATTCACCATTTATGATCTTTGACTATACTCCAGGTAATCTTCTTGTTGTAGAGTTAGATAAAATAAAGCATCTCAGTAGAATCTTTTATGATTATTGGAATGCTGATGACAAAACATTAACACCAATTTTGTATGGATTATCCAGAGGTCTTGTTGAATCTATTGTGGATAGAGAGATAGGAACAAACTCTAGACCGATAATAATCGTAGAGACAATGTCTGATGCAATGTATCTAAATGCTTTTGACAAATTCTTACAGGATCCAAACATCTCAATGAATCCACTTAATGTTGTTGCAGCATACAACAAAAATTCAGTTTTACCTTTGGCAATATTTTACAGAAATCATGGTTACAGGACATTTATTTTATTAGACAATACACAAGAATCCAAGCAAATTTCCGCCCAATTAGTCTCAAATGAATTCTCATCAGTTCAGACTATCTTTTTTGAGAGAGAAGGGAAGAAGCTAGAGTCAATTGAGGACTATATTGTTCTTGAAGATTATTTACATGTAGTAAATCAAACTTATGAGATAAAATTAAGACAGGAAGGATATTCAAATCTCACACCTAAGGATGTTACTTCTAAAGAAAGCAAAGGAATTCTAGGCAAATTAAGAGAGATTTGGCTGGAGCATAGAGAAGACGATTGGGGAGAATTTGACAATGAAGAGATTACCAGATACATATGTGAAAAAATCACGCTAGAAGAGACTAGTTTCCTATCAGATAAAACAAAAGACCAATTCAGATCATTGTATAGACTAATTGCTGAGAGAATTAGGCAATATCAAAACGTAGTAACAAAACCAGACCTAGACAAATTTCAAAAGGCAAAGGCTTAAGATTTAAGAAGGTTTCTCATGAAAAGTACTGAAGTAAAAAATAGAAAAGCAGGAAAAAGTCTTTAGGTTTAAGTGAGAGATGTCTAATCTGGATTACATGAATAAATCCTCGACGAGAGGAATTTGCCTTGCAATTACATTATTATTTTCAATTATAATTATTGCAATCCCATCAAATGTATACGCAGAAGAAGTTAATGTCAAAAGTTTTGCTTTTGAAGAGACTACAATCATTGAAGTTACAAATGATTCTGACGAATCAGTTAATTCATTTAGAATTTGGCTTGGAAGTGATTTTAGTTTCAAATCTTTTAAAACAGAAGAAGGTTGGATTGGTGAAAAAACTCCTCAAGGAGTAATTATTTTCACATCATCTGAAACAATCAAACAAGGTGAATCTGTAAAGTTTGGTGTTAAAACAGATAAAGCAAAACCTGGAATTAATTGGAAGACATTAGACAAAGGAGACAACCAAATTAGTATTGGCAAAATATTACCAGATGAATTACCAGATGTGGTTCAAAATACAAAACCTAAACAAGATCAAAGTACAAACAATACTGACGGAATTCTAGTTTATGATTTATCAGAATCAATCTTTAGAATAGTTCCAGAGAAACCAAATGTTGGTTCATCAATAAGAGTTACAGGAGACAAATTTGCTGCATCTCAAGAATTTGATTTCTATATTGATTCAAAAAAAATTGGTAGTTTTGAAACAGATGAAGATGGTCACTTTATGACTAGTATGAAAATTCCTGAAAATCAGAAAGCTGACAGGGCAGATTTTAAAATAATAGACAAAAACGGAGGAGAGAAAAAGATTAGTCTCAGAATAGGAGATCTTGAAAATCAAATTCCAGAATCAGAAAACATCAAACTTACAATTAAAGGACTTCCAGATGTTATTCATAGAGGAGACTTTTTAGAGATTTTTGGAACTGGAAATCCAAATAGCGCCATAACTGCAGAAATTTCCAATCCAGAAGGAGAAGTTATTAATTCAAGAACAGCAGAAATAGATAGAACTGGAAACTGGGAATTATCAGAACCAATTATCGTAGCATTAGATTCTTCATTTGGAAAATATAGTGCAACTATTACTGATGGAAGGGAAAGTATTGTAGAGCATTGGACAGTGGAATCAGATAAAGTAATAATCATAATTCCAATTAGTTTAAAGTTTGAACCAGGTGAAATCATGAAATTCAATGGAACTGCATTACCAAACAAATCAATTGAAATGATATTAGAAGACCCTATTGGGAAAGAGATTTTTTCAGATATTATTCAAGTTGATGATTCAGGTTTTGTAGAGTTTAAATTCCAAACAGAACTAAATGCAAGAAAGGGAACATATACACTAATTGCAACACAAGAAAAAGAAAAAGAGTTCATTTTTGCAGGAGTTGGGCAATTACCTTCAATTCCAGTTAACATAAAATTTGATGTATTGAATTACAAAGCAGGAGATACGGCCATAATTTCACTTACAGGGAAAGGATCAGATGTCATTAGTCTACTAATTCTTGATCCTTCTGAAAAACCAAAAGGAGATGCAATATCTATAACACTACAACCAGATGGTAGAGGAGAATATTCTCTTAATTTAGATGAATATGCAACTGGAATATACACTGCCGTAATTAGTAAGGGAAGTACTCAAACTCAGGATATTTTTACAGTTGGTGTGCAGAGTATTTGTGGTGTAATAGATATTGACACTACCAAGGAGAGTTATGTACCTGGAGAATCAATTTTAATTCTAGGTGGAACAGAGAGAAAATGTATAGCAGAATTTACATTAACAGATCCAGATGAAAATATAGTAAAAACCAAAGAGACAATCATAATACTCACAGTTACAGACAAAGATGGATACGTGACAGGCAAGATTTCAGAAGAATCATTTAGAATACCATCAGAGGCAAAATCTGGAATTTGGACAATCAAGGTAGTAAGTGGAGCAAACTTTGCCGATAAAAAAATTGAAGTTTTAGCAACATTAGCTGAAGGAATACAAATAACAGTTGAAGAAACAATCGATCCAAGTACGTCACATTTAGGAAAAACAATCACAATCCAAGCAGTTGGAGTACAACAAACGGTGACAGTTGAAATAATAGCAGGAGATGGTGAAATCATCCAGACTTTGAATCCAAGAGCATCAGCCCAAGGAGAAATAAGTGTCCCTTGGTTAGTTCCTAAAGATACAGAACCTGGAATTTATACATTCAAAATATCAGATGCGTTTGATTCAGCAGAAACCACTTTTGAGTTGAAATAATAATTTCAAACAATTTTATTTTACTGAATTACCTTATTTTCTATGAATCTTAGAGAAAAAATTGCGGAATACCCCAATTTCCCTAAAAAAGGAATTTTATTTAGAGACTTTAGTCCGATTTTGAAGGATCCATCAGCTTTGTCTTTAATTGCTGATGAGTTTTCAAAACATTTTCATCCAAAAGATGTAGATCTGTTTGCTGGAATTGAGTCAAGAGGATTCATTTTAGCTTCTGTTTTAGCCTCAAGATACAACAAAGGCATGATAATGATTAGAAAAGCAGGAAAATTGCCTGGAAAAACTGTAAAATTATCATATACCATAGAATATGGTAAGGACACACTAGAGATTCAGAAAGACATAATCAAAGAAGGACAAAGAATTCTCATTTGTGATGATTTACTTGCAACAGGAGGCACTGCAAAAGCATCTGCAAAATTAATTGAAAAAATAGGTGGAAAAATTTCAGGGTTTGCGTTTATCATAGAATTAACTGATCTTAATGGAATTAAAGGAATCAGCAAGTATGATTGCAAATCATTGGTGAAATATTAATGGAAAAAGATGTTGAGATTGGAATTTTTGGTGGAACAGGAATTTATGATTCAGGTTTACTTGAAAATGCACAAGAAGTTGATATCGAGACACCTTATGGTAAACCTTCAGATACCATAACAGTTGGAATTTTTAATGGAAGAAAGATTGCTTTCCTTCCAAGACATGGAAAAAAACACACCATTCCACCACATATGATTAATTTTAAAGCAAACATTTGGGCATTCAAAGAACTAGGAGTCACAAGAATCATAGCACCTTCAGCAGTTGGAAGTCTAAAAGAAGAATTAGAACCGGGAGACTTTGCATTACCATCACAATTTTTAGACTTTACAAAATCAAGAGATGGATCATTTTCAGAAGAAGGAAGAGTAATTCATATTTCAGTAGCTGAACCTTTTTGTCCAGAATTGCAATCATCAATTATTAAAGTAACAGATAAACAAAATTTGAAAATACACAAAGATTGTACCTATGTCTGCATTGAAGGCCCACGATTTTCAAGTAAGGCAGAATCAAAATTCTACAGATCAACAGGAGCAGATATCATTGGAATGACACTTGTTCCAGAATGTCAACTAGCAAGAGAAGCGCAAATATGTTATGCGTCAATCTCAACTGTCACAGATTATGATGTATGGGCTGAAAAACCTGTAACTGCTAAACAAGTCTTAGAGACACTTTCAAAAAATGTAGAGAAGACAAAGAAAATATTAACAGAATTAATTGATAACATTCCTAAAACAAGAAGTTGTTCCTGTGCTAAGGCATTAGAAGAAGCAGAATTTTAGTCATCAACAAATGATTCTCTTGAGAGACCTTCTGGAAGAGTCAAATCTCCTTGAAGTAGATTTTTCTGAAGTAATATGATAACTTCCTCAACATCATATCCCAATTTTTCTAATTCTTTTTCAGTAGTTTTAGAAAGCTTTGCACCCACATTTTGTCCACCTATTCTACCAAATGCAATTGCAGTAAAACGAAATTCATTATTATCTAAAGTAAATTTACCAGTAATCTTTGCAGCCATTTGGCTTCCATGAATATTATTAATGTGAACTTTGAGTTCCATTATAAAAACTAAATTTCAACAGCCTTGTTAATGTTATCATCAATTAAAAAGCTCCAGTGGCTATCATCTTCAACTTTGAAATCTTTAACCTTGAATGAAATTATTTGTTCATCTAAACATTCATGCTTGATTTCACTATTTTCTTTTAGTTTAACTAATTTCCATTTGTATTTTCCTTGTTGTAATTTACATACTGTAACTGCCCATTTTGCATCAGAATCAATTTTTGGCATTCCTACCAGGTCAGCAATCTCTTCAATTCCAAGTTGTTTTTCTTCACAGAATCGTTTCTTGCAAGCACCACATCTCCAGACATCAACTGAACCAATTGTTTTTTCATCTATGTTGATATTGATTACTCCATAGTAAACAGGTTGATGTTTACAAGTTTCAGTATCAATACTCAATGCTGTTCACCAATTATCAGCATTATTTAGTTCTTGCATCGTCATACGGTTTTTCTAAAATTACTCCTATATTATCAACAATTTTATTTTGTTTAAATTCAATATTTTCTCGCTCACACATTTTTCTATACATATTAACTGCTGTAAATCTAGGATGCATTGCCTCAAATTCAGTTTCAGAAAAATCTATGAAAGCACCAAGAGTCATTAGTTCTTTAGATACCTTTAGGGCATCATCTAAAGAAATTTTTAATTTTTCTGCAATTTTTGTCGAGGGCATTTTTCCATTACAAGTAATTAACAAATACACTTTAGCTTGAATAGGATCTAGTCTAATTTCAGAAACAAGATCATTCTCAATTTTAGAATACATCATTTTTGAGATGAATTACAATGAAATAAAACATGATCTATACAACTACTTTTTGACCAAAAATTTTTTAGAAATTTTTAATGATATTATCATGGCAAAAAAATAAACCATTGCGCCTAAAATGAACGCATAGATCAAATCATCAAGTAAAAGCCAAGTAAGAACAAATGCAATAATTGATGGAATTGTGATTATTGTGGCAATAATAGAACCCCTCAATACAATTTCTCTCATTGTGAGTTTGGTAGATTTTTCATCATCAGACAATAGCTAAATTTTGAAAAATGGTAATAAAAACCAAAGATACTTTGTTAGTTTTTGTTAGCTAAAAGACTGTAATTAATTCTGAATTTTGAGAAAACAGAAGGAGTATAGAATCAAACAAGACAGATGACACAATAACCTGAAGATCAATAAGGATTTTTCAATAACTACTTCATGTACCAGGTAAAATGCAAAAAGAATGGAATAGATGTAATCTTATTTAGAAAAACAAACAATCATTCCATTACTGATTACTAATAACCCAAAAAGAGTTTAGAATCTACTCTCAAGCAATTGAAGAAAGTTTATTCATAATCCATGGTAGAGAAAGCAAATCGTCTTTGTTATATTCTAATAACTTTTTCATTAATTTCTTATCTTTTGTTTTTTGATAGTTTGACAGATACTCCAAAGCAACAGTCATTCCATCAAGGTCTGGATGCTGATACTTGTACCCGAAATGATCAGCAATCGATTTTAGACCATATGATTTCAGTGGCAAAGCATAAGAACGCTGGATATATTTTGCCAAGTCAATAAACTCGGGGAGATTCGAATAATTCATCTTGTAGTGGGTTAGTCTGTTCTTTGTTACCCTCTCATCAAATCTTGTTCCTGAGAATGTGTAAATTTTCCCTCTAAAATCTTTCATATTATCCAAGAATTTCTTGAGAATGGATTTCTCTTGAGATGGTTTATGTGCTACTAGTTGGACTAGTTTATTGGTTTTTGCAAAGTAAATTCCTATCATCCAAACTAAGCTTTGTGTTAGATCTGTTTCAATATCAAAAAATGCTGCATCATCTTCTATAGATATCATTCTCTCCAATGTGATTATTTTCTTTTCAAAAACTGCTTTAGCTCGCACTTGAATTTTTGTGGCTACATTAGGATGGCAGTTAAGACAATTGCATAACTCTTTGATACTAATATCATATAATTTATCGATTGTTGTTATTCCTACTTTTTTGAATTTTTGATATTTTACAGGGCCTACTCCAAAAATTCCGTCAACACCATACATTTCATGCCAGTTAATTTCAACATTATCATCACTAACATCAATTATTGCAACTCTTCCGGGCGCTCCGTTATTATCATGCGATGCTGCGTTTACAATGGTTGTTTTCTCAATAGTAGTATTTTTTCCTCCCTGCAAATGAACATGGCCACACACAACAAGAGGAATATTTTTATGATTTTTCTTTATAAAATCTCTTAATGATTTAGAACCTATGTTCCTTATTCCGAATCGAAAAGCCATATCAAGAGCATTGCGTGGTGGAGAATGAGATAAAATAATTATTTTTTTATTTTTTATTTTTTTCTTCATTTTCTCAAGATTCTTCTTTAAAGAAGCTTCACTGTACAGGGTATGTCCTATTCCAATACTCTTATCCTTTGGATCGTCTATCGCACCTTCTATTCCTATTAATGCATAATTTCCAAAAATGAAAGGTTTCTCCTGTACACTATGAACATTTTTTCCACGAATGAATTCTCTGACGTTTGGAAAGTCATCATTACCTATAGCAGCACATAAACCTAATTTTGAAAGTGACGCTATCTCTTCAAAACGGTTTCTAATCATCTTTCCTCGGTTTATCTCATATCTCAATTCAGATGATTTGATTAGTTCATGTTCCACAAATCTATCTATATCATCACCAGCGTAAAGTATGATGTCAGGTTTTTTTTGCATTTTTTGAATGAAATCAACTAACAAATCAATATCTTGAACTCTATAATCTGAAAATGCCAATATTCTCAACTTGGTCATCACTAGCTATTGAAGACACAAAGAATAGAACTTTGCGATAATTATTACAGGTTTCATTTTCTAAATTCTCCTAATCTAAGGTCTAGGATCATCAATCAATCCCTCTTTGTAAGCACCAGCACACAAACCTGACATCTTAATAAGATCCTGAACTTTCTGCATGTCTTTACTAGGATAACAAAAGGTACGTTTACCGTCTTTATTATTTTCAAATTAAACGATAATCAATTCTTTTTTGATAAATTATTGTAAAACTCTTCTTTCAGCTAAGGAATGTTTTGTAAAAATTCAGAAATCAATATAATCAATTCAAGTATACAAGGTATATGGTGGAAAGAAAGAAGTTAAGGAGGCCTCAAAAACTCAAAATTGCGAGAGGGCAAAACTGGATATGTGGCCGTTGCCAAAAAAAAAATGGATGAAATGGGTTTCGATATTCATCATAAAAATACCGATCCATCAAATAATGACATTGTTAATCTTGAAGCATTATGTGTTTCATGTCATAGAAAAGTTACTCAAGAAGAAAATAGAGAAAAAGATACTAAGAAAAATTAGATGAAACTCTTCTTTCAGCTAAGGAATGTTGAGTAAAAACGAGTAGTAAATGATAAAATCAACAAATTAACTAATTACAATAATTTCAGAGATATTTTACATCCTAATTATTCAACTTTGATTATTAATCGCATATCAGGATGATTTAAGCAGGTGACATAATAAGTCTGAACTTGGTTGAATTGATATTCAAACGATTCACCTTCTTCTAGTATTTGATTATAGAATAGTTGACTATCAGGTTCAAGATAACGATCTGCAGATGACAATCTATGTTGAATTTGGCCAATATTGGTGAATTCAATTGTGTCAGTTGGGTGTATCCATATACGACTGGGGGTAAAACAATTATTGAACTTTTTACAATCTTCGTTAGCTCCTCGTTCATCAACTGTAACAAAAAATGTATTGGCTTGTTTCGTATAGACTCGTAAAACTTCTTGTTCTGTTACACTACTTTCAGATTCGTCATTATTTTGACTCGTTACAGTTTGAGATACTGAAGTTTCTCCAACAATAAGTATACCATTATCAATCAAAAATTGCAATGCATCAATAAATTCAGCATCACTTATTTGATCATTACCCCAAAATATTGCAGTATTTTTAATCCAAGATGGAATCAACCCTTCTTCTGCTGAAACATCTAGTGAGAGTCCTATGCCTATTCCAAAAACTACTGCTATTGCGATAATTATTACAGGTTTCATTTTACCAAATACTCCAATCATCAGATTTCTTTCTTTTAGATTTTTTTCCACCAGATGAACCTCTACCAAAGAGAGAATCCATTGAACTACTATCCCCAAAAATACTATCACTAGGTGATTTTTTCTTTCTTTTAGAACTCAAATCAGATTCTCGATTATTACTTTGTAATCCAAATGGTGTAGGTTCAAGACGTTCTACCACATATTTTTTACCTAGTCTACCTCGTTTTTTCTTTTGTAGTTTAGATAGTTTTGAATTTCCAGTTTTTACTTCAATGTATTTTGTTTCTTTTTCTCCAGTAAACAAATCTCTTTTTTCTGCTTTAAGATCATGTCCTTTTCCAGTTCGTGTTACCTTATACCCTGAGAATTCCCATTCTTCTTTGATTTTTCTCTCTCCTGCTCTGCCTTGTTCTTGGTTCTCTCGGTTTACTTGTCTTCTACTTTTTCTTAGACTATCAAAAAAACCCATAAAATATTAACACTTAACTATGAATTAAGAATTTTAATAGTATTTTTATGCTAATTTGTTCCTATACCTACATGAGAAAATTATGGCATAACAATGGTACAATTCAAGAAGATAATGGAGAATTAGAAAACTATTCAACAAAATTTAGGCAAAGTTTAGCAGAATTAGACTGTGAAGAAACAATAATCAATGACAAATTAAGATTTGGCAGGGTAAGAAAGAGTGTGATGAAGGTATTGAGAGCAAAATATAGTGATGAGATAGCAAACAGAACACTAAACAGAGTAAACAAAAGAATGCAGAAAGCACATCTTAGTATCCTCTAATATGATCTAACCAATACTTCCATCCATCAGGTTCTTCAACCAAATCCATCTTAATTGGAGGTGGTTTTGCAACTCTATAATCTACAAATCTGATTAATCTCTGAAAAACTCCCTCACAATCTGGACATTTGATATGAAAATCCATTTTTTCTATTTTCAATTTGCTATATGACAAGTCTCCAAACCATGTGATGGTATGTCTACGCTTTTTCACGCCTGCATGACTGAGTAAATACATGATAGTTCCAATAGGATTTTCACGTATTCCAATATTCTTTACAAGCCATCCATTTTTCTGAAAGATTTCATCAGTAGAACTAACCCATCCAAATGCAAGATAATGAAAATGAGGAGATAGATACCATTCTTTACCTTTCTTTCTAAATGGATGAACAATATCTAAACCTCCTTCAATCCCTGCACGTTTTGCCATCTTTCTTGCTTCCTTTCTAAGAAATTCAATTGGTTTGTGTTGTAACCATTGAGGAGGAGAAACTACAACATGTTTGAGAAACTTTTGATTTTTTGTTCTATGGATTAATTGACGACCATAAATCATTCAAAAAACAAATCATTCATCACTATATGATTTCACTTCACAAGACTAACTTTATAGTTTAGACTCTAATCTCTTTGATAATTCTGATACAATAAACTCTAAATTCATAATTTTTCTGTCTTGATCAGTTTCTAGTTCCTGAATCTTTGCATCCCTATTTTTGATTTCTTCTTCTAGTCTTACTGCCTCATCAATTGATAACTCGGTAATGACTTTGTGAAACTCTTTGAAACATTCTCCTCTTGTTGGTTTGAAATAAACTCCATCAAGACCGTTTCTATGTCCCATTAGTTTCTCAGCAATATTGTAATTTACGCCTCCAATCTTGAGAATTGTGTTGAATCTCTTCCTAAATCCATGATTAATCTGAATCTCAGAAGCAAACCCATTCTTCTTTCTCTTGATTCCTGTATTTTTGATGATTCTCTCTGTAATTTTTTTTGCAGTCATTGAACTTAGGGATTTGACAGGTTGAGAGCCTAAACTATAGTCTAATCTGAATATTGGGGTGTCTTCATCAAATATCTCCCCATCTTGCTTTCTTTGATTATGATATTCTTCTAATGCTTGAACAGCTTCTGAAGTTAGAAAAGAATAGTATTCATCTTTGAATCCAAAATAAAACACAACTCCCTTACATCCTGACTCTGCATCAAACAAGTTCTTCATTGCCAACTCATGATCTAACACTCCAATTCTACATCCAGTTGATGCCAAAAAGTGAATTAATGCACGATTCCTCTTTGTTTTTGTATTCTCTAACATCTTTTGAATGTGTTTTGTAGTCCATGCTTTGTCTCCTGCACTCTTTCTTGTCTCAGGAAACATCTTTGATACAATATCCCAATCAAGTGAAACTCTATTCATTACAAAGAAATGTTTGACTCCAAAGAATAATGGTCTAATTGAATTAGAATTCTTTGTCTTTTTTAGATGAATGATATACTCTTCAATGGAATCTTGAATCTTGTCTTTAGGTATACTGAGAATACTGTCATAGTCTTGAACCCCAATGTATTTTTTGAAATGATCCAAACTACGTTTGTAATTGTTTTTTGTAATTTCTGATTTTATTGTACTCTCAAAACGTAACAAAGAATTCATGTAGTACTATAGTTTCTAGTAATAATAAAGACGTCTATGTTACCTATTTTAATAAGAGTAAGGGTGGTTTCCATCTGCAATCCATTCAGACATCTTTTGTTGTTCTCTCTCTGTGTCTTTGAGAACTTGCTTACATTCTGCACTTGCTCTAGGATCTTTGAACGGTTCTAAAATAACCTCCTTGATTATATCATCTAACTCTTGCGGACTCTGAGCACTAAGTATTTTTCTTTCTATTTGAGCTTGTATTTTATCAACATCAATATTATAACTTGAACCAACTGAAAATGATGGTAGTGCTTCAAATGACATTGAAGGTAATGATGATGTTTCCCAATTTATTTCTGGAAATGAAAAGGGAGGTAAGTCATTTGACGGTGGTGTAAACTGACTTGATATGTAACTTGGTTCACCAAATCCACCAGTAAATTTCTCAGCATTCATTCCCATGTAAACAACACCACCTAAGATGATTGGTAGAATTATAATTACAATTACTCCGTATCTATTCATACAAGTCTATCCAAATAAATTTCTGATAAATTCATCATCACATACATCAGGTGTTCCAAGAGGTTGTTTTTCTAGTATTTTTTCTGCATCTCCAACTAAAATTTGACACATAATTGATGTGAAAAATGATATACGTTGTTTTTGTGGTTCACTCTGTCCTGAAAACTTTGGAGGAGGTCCATCCCATCCTCCAACTGCTTTTGCAGCGGAATGAAAAGGGTATTTTATTGCATCAGAAATACTATGGAAGATTGAGTTTTTTGCTGCAAATGCTGGCTCAACAAATGATGATGATGCAAGACCCGCAACTAGAATGAGTATCAAGAAAATTGAATAACTGTTTTTCATCGTATGATATTATTACATTCATGATTAATAAAACAATTAAAAATGGCTCCAAAAGTGCTCTTCATAGTCCCTTTTTTGTGGTTTAGGTTCAGTTTTCTGCTTTGAGACCTTTTCAGGATCGCCTTTTAGAACCAATGCTAGGAAGTCACAAGTTACTTTCTTGAGTTTAGTCTCAAAGTCTCTTTTTGTGGCATCGGATCTTATGCCCTCATAGAACAATTGTAGTGGAGTTTTCTTTGTAGTTGTAATTTCATCTGGATGTATCTGCATCATTGATGAATAGATAATTGAAATCTAATAAAGGACATAATGGTCAAAAAACCAAAGATACTTTATATTTGGTAAACTCAGATTTTTATTGTTTGTCAAGTTATAAGAAAACATATTCAAATGAACAATCATTAAATTTTGTAATACCAATTATCGTAATACTATTTTTTGGAATAATCTACATCATGACACAAAAGGCAGATTCAGGTTTTGTGAGTTTTATCTTAATTGGTGCATCCGCACTAACAATATTTTTCTGGGTTAGAGTTCTAAAGAAAATGACAAAAGACCAAAAGCCATTATACTCCAAAATAAGGGAACAAGAAACAAAGAATTGGGTTTATGATCTGATAAAAAGTGAAGGAGAATTTGTGTTTGTAGCTGAAGTGTCAGGACCTGAAGATAAAATTGCAGTTAGACTAGTAGATGGAATTTTATACATACGTGGAACTGGAGGCTTTTCAAAAGAAGTTCCAATAGAAGGAGCAGATAAGATGCAGATATTTGATTTCAAATATAGAAATGGTGTCTTAACACTTAGAATAAAATAACTAAAGACTTTTTGCCAACTCTAATTTTTGTGGTAGATATTTGTCTGTAATATTAGTAAGACCATATTTTGAGAAAGCCTCTAATTCTGCCTTTCTTTTAAGTTTCAAAAACACATCTAGTTCTTTTTTCCAAATTCCTTCTTGATATCTTGGATCTTTTTGAAGATCATAACATCTCTTAATGTCAGATTCAGTCATAGGAATTGTTGGTAGTTTGTATTTTTCAATATCTGTAGCCCAAACTCCAACCCATTTTGCATCAGGAACTGTTAGTTCTCTTAGATGAGCAGCATTTGCAGAACCAGATTTGATAACCATTGCAATATGTTCTCCATACACATCACCATCTGTAAGAATAATTACAGGCAATCCCATTTCATCATGAAGTCTTTTCAATAATGTTCTAGTTGAGCGAGGAGCCTGTCCACCAGTATTGATGATTATAGATTTGAATTTTTTATCAATTTGTTCTTCAACAAATCTTGTAAAAAGCCCACCCTTTTCAACTGCAATTACAATTTCAGCACTAGTATCAACCAAGTCACATGTGGTAAGACTTGGGCCAATGGAGTAACCATCAGGATGATTAGACAGATTCATTGTTTTTCCTTCATATCCAGGAATTGTATACTCTATATTCAAATCACCAAAGATTGAGCTTCGCTCTTCAGGAAATATGTGAAAATCTTCTCGAGGTTTTGATGTAACAGCTTCTAAATCCACAATGATATTATCTGATTCTGATTGGTCTTCAAATTCAACAGCAAATGCTTGAGAGGAATAATATACATCTCTTAAAGTGGATGATTTTTTTTCTTGAGTCAATCTATTTGCAAAGAATGCAAGCCACATCAATTGTGTAAAAGATCTCAACTGTGCGGAATTTTTTGCACTTCTTAAAGCAGAATTGTTTCCTAGAATGTATTGTCTGAGTTTTTTATCATAAACTATGTTACTAACAGATCTACTAGGTATAGAGAATTTTGGGAATTGCCCATTATCTAAGTCATCATATATTTTTGCACCATGACTTTTAAGCATCTCAAGAATATTCTTTTGTTTTTCTTTTGATTTCTTGCTTCGTTCTTTTGATTTACTTGTTTTCAATTGGTTTTTCCCCCTCTACAATTTTTTTAGGTTCAATTGGATTTGCTTCTTCTAATATTTTTTTGTAATTTGGTTGTTTTTTCTTGCCAGCAAGTTCAGTACAAAACTCTGCAATCATTGGAATATATTTTACATAAAGATTAGATCTCTTTTTTGCCATTTCAGCTTGACCTCTTTTTGACATATATGCTGCCAATTTTCTTGATAATAATTGCAATGCCAATCTTAACTCTCGTTCAATTTCTGGTCTGTCAGCAACATTTTCTTTTCCTGCCGTTTTATACGGAATTCTAGTAGAACAAATATGAGATACTATAACAAATGGAGGTTCACCTTTTACTTTATATCTACCCCAATCAGCATCATTTACAACTTTGAGAACTACATCACTTCCTTCATCATAAAGCAATGGAATTCTATTGGCGAATCTGTAAACATGTGGTCCACCAGATTTAATTTCACCACCATAAGCAATACCCATTTCAATTATGAAAGGAAACCCAGAATATGCAGATGCTGGACGTTGAACTACAGCAGTAAAATCAGGATTAAAGAATTTCTTGATTCCTTTTTCTAGAGGATCTGCTCCTAGTGGTGCAAGACAATTTGAATCGGGGGCCATAAAATCTTCAAATGTTTGGAGACAGTTACTAAGGTTAACCAACTCTTGGTTTGTCATAGTACCCATTCGTTTTTCAGGCTTGAATTTTGCAAATTTTGCAAATTTGATTGCAGTTGTAGGACCTACACGTTGGAATCTTTTTGTCAAAAATGTAGTGAGGGGTTCACCTTGAACTGTATGACTTAAAAGATTGTAATATTGGCTTTCAGAATCCATATCAACTGATTTTGATTGTGAATCACCAAAATCCCAGTAGAACAATTTTTTGTTAGGTACATCAATATCTTCAATTCTAATTTTATTTAATTTTTCAAAATCCATTTTTAGAAATGACATTAAAGCAATTACTACTCTAGTTTGACGTGGAAGGGCTTTTCCTTTTTTCCTTGCTTTTTCCATTATTGCAGTAAAACTAAGATTTTTCTTTGATAATCCTAAATCTTTTCTCACTTTTTCAATCATAGCATCATCAATGTTTGGCATTTCAAATAGTGACTCAACAATCATTCTTCGAATTCTTTCAACATCAATACCATGTGGATGAGGTCTAATTATTGTTGGAGGTGGAGGTATATTTTTTACAAATCTTGGATGATGAAATTTTTGTCCTTTAGGATCATCAAAAGTTATTGTTGCATAAGGAGTAATCAAAGAAGTTTCATAGACATAATCTCGAATTTTTGTACCAGCTTTAGAGTAATCACCTTCCAAACAAATGCTTACAGAAAGTCCATGTTTAGAAATTTCTTTTGTTTTATGTTTTAAAATTATAGGTTTATTTTTTTGAATATCCAATAATAGTTCAAACTCATCTTGTATTTTTCCATCTGTGGAACTTTTTACTATAACTGGTTTGTTAGTTGTAATTTGACCATACAAAATTGCCATGGTTGCACCAAGTCCAAACATACCTCTAGCTTGTTTGAGTCCAAATTTGGAACCATAAAGTATAGTTCCAAATGCAAGAGGTATATATTTTGAATCTACGCCAGGACCATTATCCTTTACAGTCAAAATATACGGTTTAGGATCAGGTTTTTCAGGATCAACAGCTTTTATTGTCAAATGAACATCGGGAAGAATTCCTTTTTGATCACATGCATCTAATGCATTTTCAACAAATTCTCTGACTGCAGTATAAAGAGAGCGTGTAGGATTACTAAAACCAGCTAAATCACGATTACTATAAAAGAACTCACTAGGAGATATTTGATTAAATTTTTCTTTAATAGAAGACATCTTAATCTTCCCACAATTTCATTTTTTCTTGTTTTGCTTGTCTATTTGCAGCTTCTAATTTACCATACACTGAACCATGCAAACTTCCACTTGAAATAGCAGATATTGCATCAACAGCTATTCGTAATTTACTTGAATCTCCAATAATTGAAACAGTTCTTCCATAAACTGAGATATGAGTACCACTAAGATTTTCCATATTTCGCCTTGCTCTACCACCTTCTCCAATAATTCTCCCTTTTATCCTTTCAACATTTGCACTAGACTTTCCTGCAAACTCTCTAAGATCTATTACATGCAATGCATTTTCACCCTTTAACAAAGTCAAAGCATTTTCAGGTGAAAAACCTCTACCAATTGCTGTAACAATTTCCATTGCTTTGAATGGTGAAAAGTTTTCAACATCTCCTTGAGATTTAATCAAAACTTCTCCTGTATCACCATCAATGTCCAATGAGACATGACATAATTTTTCAATTTGTGATTTTACATTACCTGATTTTCCAATCAAAACAGCTATTCTATCATTTGGAATACGAATTATTTTTTCAAAGCTCATTTTATAATGTCCTCAAATAAGATTTTTGAATCTTCAACAGAAATTCCTCTTTTATTGAAGAATCTATTAATGTTATAAATATCTCTTTTAAGGAATTCTAGAGCATTAGGATGTCTAAGATCAACTGCAGAACCTAAATCAAAAACTACTAAACCATTTTCTGTTTTAAAAATATTGTATTCGGAATAATCGCTATGAACCAGTTTTGCTTTATGATACAGATCTTGGATAATTGAGATTGCTTGTTTATAGTCATC
The DNA here is from genome assembly GCA_963667665.2 of Candidatus Nitrosopumilus sp. Classification (GTDB taxonomy): domain Archaea; phylum Thermoproteota; class Nitrososphaeria; order Nitrososphaerales; family Nitrosopumilaceae; genus Nitrosopumilus. Next base: position 33,336 of record OY763927.2, on the reverse strand, counting down.
TTCATCTACCTCTGAATATAGTAAAGACTTTTCAGGAGCACCATTTTGACCCACAAAATCCATTGCAAGCACATTATTTGTAACATATAGTGGCTCTGGAACAGGAATTCCTGCATTATAACACTGAGATAAATTACGAAATTCCTTTCTTGCCCATAAATACACTAGATTTTTTGTACCTTTTTTTAAACGCGAGAATCTAGGATCTCCAAGAATATAGGGTTCACGTTTTTTAAAATTTGAAGTAGAAACTAAATAAATTTTCAAAGCAACATTAACATCATGTTCATCAACAGCCCAAAAAACAACTGATTCTTTTCCTGCACTTATAGAACCATTAACATATGCAATAATATGATCTTTGATCATTTTGTAAAGAGTCATAACAGTAGGTTTGTCTAAAACTTCATTGATTACTTTTCCTTTTTTAAAACCATCTTCCAAATATTTCCGTTTAGATTTTGATGCTAGTTTGTTATCGATTTTAAATTCTAATTTTCTACTAATATCATCATCAATATCATCAGACATTAAAGATTTTTACTCCTACTAGATAAAATGAATTTCTTTTGTAATCCAAAATTAAATCATAACACATGCTATACTTTAAAGACAATTAGAAAAGGAACATCAGAAATTGTTTTAATCCCACTTTCAGAACCAATTCCAAGTTCTATAGACAAAGAAACAGTATTTTTTCCCACCATGTTAATAATTGAAGAATTTTGTAATAATGATTTTGCTTCTTCTTTATCAACTAATTTTTCTCCATAATAGCTTTGACTGATATTCATGTTTAATTCATCTTTAGAAATTGTTTTCCCTAATAGTTCAACATCACAGATATTGAGTGTTGAATTTTTTTGATAATTGGAAACTTTTACTGAGAATTGCATTATGCATATTTACCTTTAAGAGCAGATTTTGCACCACATGCTTCACAGATTAAAAATGAAATACGGTTTTCTTTACTAATTCTTGTATCAGGACTTTTGCATGTACGGCATTCAAGATAGTCTTTCACATAGATTTGGAATAATCTAGTAAAGTCATCAGGAGCTCGTCTTCCAACAAACATTGCCTTATCACCTAATCTCTCAGCAGGAACAGCAAACTCTTTTGAGAGGTATTGAAGGACTTTGTCCGGATCTCTTCGTAGAATTTTTGGGAATTCTGAAAAATTACGCAAGAAAGTCTTTTGGCCTTCCCACATTACATCTACAACTGGAAGTTCGAATCGGATTGAAGATTCTTTTTCTGAGTCACCTAGTTTTTTCTGAATACGTTTAAGAAGACTTTCATATTCTGCTTTAGTCATAAAAAATAATTCATGTTAGACCCTATATGGGTTTTGAAAAAGAGAAATCGTGTGGATTTTTTGTAGATTATTCCATCTTTCCTATACGGAAGACTTTAGTTCCACATGTAGGACATGTACCTTTTACGGCAGGACGTCCATTCTTTAGTTTAGTTTCCTCAGGATCTTTAATGTCCCTTTTTTCTCTGCATTTTACGCAATATGCTGTTACCATTCTGAAATTTGTCAAACTTGGTGGTATTTAGGCAGAGGCTGTGAATATTATTTAACTATAAACTAGATACACGTAAATTTTTTTACGTGTAAAAAAACAACAATTATCCAAAATTTTAATGAATGTAAGTATTTTTTTGAAAAATTATGGGTAAAATTATACAATTAAAGTTTTTTTTCTAATATTTATTTAACAAGTGATGATTTGTTGAAAGATTATCAGTTATAAACTCCTTAATTGTAAAGTCACAAAATGGCATCAAAAAAAGGAATTGTAATCACGGTCATAATATTAGCTGTAATCACAGGTGTGAGTTTTCTGTCATGGGTAGTTCCACAGAATAATGAAACAACATTTGTGATATCAGATTATGAGAACTATCTTGATGAAGTGATAAAGATTCAGGAAGTTTTACAAGAATCAATTGATATTGAATATCAAAATCTTCACAATGGGGATATCTCTCCAGAAGATTACATCATAATTACTGAAGTAACATCATCTCAAGTGACTACTCAAATAAGTGAATTTGTGACATCAAAGCCACCTGATGAATGGGTAGACAGTTACATTAGTTACATGGATGCAATGAAAAAATTCAATGAATATATTGTGGAAACCAAAGTTGTGGCAAATTTAATTGAAAATGGAAGTTTTGAAAAAGAGATGGCAGAAACTATACTAAAAATTGAAATATTAAAAACAGAATATCAAGAATACGTTAAAATTTCTAATGAGTTAAGACCTGACTAGCCTCAAAACCCATTTTTACGAATGATACTTGTTGGAAATCGTTAAAAAGCAATTTTGTAATAAGTATTAGAATGTCTCAACGGCCAGGTAAGGTAGAAAATGATGTCAATGCATCTACTGCTAACAAATTACTCGTAATTTGTATTGATAGAGATAATGATGTTGGAGAAAAAGCAGGAATTGTTACACCGGTAGTAGGTAGAGATGCATGTATCGAGGCAGCTCAAAGATTAGCTTTAGAAGATCCTGAGGATGCAGATTCAAATTCAATTTTTGCTGCAATCAAAACATATGAGGATTTAATCAGTAAAGGATACAAAGTTGAAGTGATTACTGTTGCAGGAGTTAAAAATAGAGGAGTTCAGGCTGATGAAAAAATTCTTGCTGAAACAAGAAAGGTTTTAGAAAAGTTTGCTGCAAATGGTGCAGTAATTGTATCTGATGGTGAAGATGATGAAAGTGTTATACCAGTAATTCAAAATGTTCTACCAGTTGTTTCTGTACAACGTGTTGTAATGAAGGTAAGTAGAAGTGTAGAGTACTCATATGCAGTTTTTGGAAAATATCTAAAAATGATTGCTTATGATTCAAGATATTCAAAGTTCTTTTTAGGAGTTCCAGGAATTCTTTTGCTAATTGGCGGAATTGCAAGTGTGTTTGAATTCACTACAGAAATATTTGCTGTTCTTGTAAGTATTTTGGGTGGAGCATTTTTGATTAGAGCATTTGACATTGATAGAGCATGGTCTAATTGGTCAAAACCAACTCCGATGGGTTTTATCAGAATTTTTACAATGGTTGCAGGAATATTACTAATTCTTTCTTCAGTACCAGCTGGAATAAGTGCAGTTGATTCTGAGTTAATTGAAGATAATCCAGAATTAATTACAATGATTACAGATAAAGTAATAATTGGTCAATTTGTTGCAGGAGCTTTACCAATCTTATGGATTGGAATGGGTGCAATAGTTGCTGGAATATTACTTAGTAATTGGATTGGTGGAATTCCAAGGCAAATAAGTGATATTCTTAGAATTATTGTTTTAGTAGCACTATATCCAACCATAGCACAGTTTACTAACATAATGATTTACGATGATGAATCACTTACATTAATTCCACCTGTGCTAGGAGGACTAGCGGCAACTTTGGTTTCAGCAACAATTCTCTTTAAGAAATACAGAAAACACAAAGATCAAGAGATGGTTTCAGACTAAATACAGTCTTAAATCCATCATAAAAAGGAATTTTTGAAAAACACTGATATCATCAATTATGTATTAATCATCAAAAGGTGAATAGGGTATGGGTAAAATATTAGAAGTGATTTTTCAGTTAACTGGTATCTACAAGATCTATGGGAAGAGACTAGAAAATGAAATTCAAAATGGGGATATTCCAAATCATGTTGCTCTAATTTTAGATGGAAACAGAAGATGGGCTAAAAGGCATTTGGCCCTACCAAAAACAGGTCATTGGAAAGGTGCTGATGCAGTAGAAAACCTTCTTGACTGGTGTGAAGAATTTGATATCAAAATTGTTACACTATATGCACTTTCTGCTGAGAATTTAGATAGGAAGGATGAGGAATTAGAGCATATTTATGAATTAATTCGTATGAGATTGGAAAAATTATTGATTGATCCTAGAATACACAGATGCAAAATGAGAGTCAAAGGTATTGGAAGAATTGAACTACTACCAGATTCTATCAAAGAAGTTTTAAAACAATTAGATGATGCTACAAAAAATTATGATAATCATTTTCTAAATATTGCATTAGCATATGGAGGACAGTATGAATTAGTAGATGCAGTTAAAAAAATAGGTGAAAAAATCAAAAGGGGTTCTTTACAAATAGATGACATTAATAAAAAAGAAATAGAATCAAATCTCTACACATCACACTTACCACAGTCATCTCCAGACATGATTTTACGAACATCAGGAGAAAAAAGATTAAGTGGATTTCTTATGTGGCAAAGTGCATATAGTGAATTGATATTTATGGATATTTTTTGGCCAGAGTTTAGAAAAATTGATTTAATGAGAGCGATCAGAACATTTCAGGAAAGGAAAAGGAGATTAGGAAAATGATAGAAGAAACTTCTGCTGGAATTGTATTATTTAGAAAAGAAGATTCAAAAATTTTATTTTTACTATTACATTATCCTTCTGGACATTGGGATTTTATAAAAGGAAAAATGGAGAAAGGTGAGTCAACACATGAAACTGCAATTAGAGAAACAAAAGAGGAAACAGGAATTACAGACATTACATTTTTAGAAAATTTTGAAGAATGGATTAAATATGATTTTCAATATCAAGGTGAACCAGTTCACAAAAAAGTTGTATTTTTCTTGGCTGAAACAAAAACTAAAGAAGTTATGATTTCACATGAACATCTTGATTATACCTGGATGGATTATAATACATCCATGGAAAAAACTACATTTGATAATGCAAAAACTGTATTAACTAGAGCACAAATGTTACTTTCCAAGACTCTGTAGCTGTAATTTTTCTGCCACACTTACAGGATTTTTAGCATTAAGAATAGTTCTGCCAACAATCAGATAATTAGTTCCAGCAGAAATTACTTCATTTGCATTTCCACCTTGAGTACCAACACCTGGAGAAAATATACTCAAGTTTTTTCCTGCTTTTTTTGAGCAATATTGAATAATTTTTGGAAAAGTTGCTCCTACGACAATACCATCAACTTTGGCAGTTAGTGCCCAATTCAAAAATAATTGGTATAGTTGCTGTTTTTTCCCCATTTTTACTTCCATATCATATGACAATTTAGCTTCTGGGGCACTCATATGACATAAAGTAATGACGCCTTTGTCATGTTTATGAGCAGATTTTACAAGATTTTTTAGACTATCAAGACCCATTATCGGATTTGCAATTACTGCGTCAAATCCTAAATTCCAAAGATTCTCAGTTGTTATTTTGTTAGTATTTCCAATATCATTGAGTTTGATGTCTGCAATTGTTTGTAAACCATATCTATGAGCTGTTTTGTTGATTTTGAGAATTTCTTTACCACTAAGAGGAAGAAGTAAGTGAAAATTTAGTTTAATTCCACATAGAAAAGGATGTAATTCTTTGATATTTTCAATAGTTTTTGTTTCTAAATTTTTAACTGAGAGATCATAATCATTTGCAAGAATCACGTTTCCATGAGTTTTAGAGGATTTTGAAAGTCTAGTTCTGAAGGTGACCATAATCAACTAACGGATGTGTCTCTTTTAATTTTATTATTTTGACATATGAAAAACCATGTTCAGACGGATTTTCTACAAAAATGGGTTCAGAGCCATTAGTTGATGAAAATTTTAGGAAAGGCTTTTGTGGATCGCTATCTAAAACTACATGACAAAAGTAAGATGTTCCTTCATCATTGAAATTCATGAAAACCCCAATAAGCCATTGGTCATTATGTGGAAATAGAAATAGTGGAAAAGGAACTTCATCAAAACCCCAAGTTAGTTTTGCAAGACTAGACATATCCTCTAATTCAATTGGTTGATATCTATCAAGAGTTCCGTTGCCTGGTCTCAAAGTTTTTGGAAGAGATTTAATTTTAACTATAGGAGAATAAAGTTTACTTGCATCAGAAGTTGTATTTACAATTTCAGATTGTTCTTTTCCTCCTTTTAATTCATAACAAAGATAATGACCAATATTTTCTAGAGGAGTATAATATACAATTGGTTTTTCTTTAAGAATATCCATTTGTACAGATAAAATTTTTTTTCCATCATAATCATGTAAGAAAGATACACGTGGTGCACGTTCAAGTGCGCAAACAAGTCTAGAGAATTCTAAAGTTGAATTTACTTGAATGTAACGTGGTAATTTATCATCAGAAGTAGTTTGTAATTTATTCACAAAGATTTTCTGTGGATAATCAAATTAAACTTATCCAAAACTTTGGAGCCTAGCTTCTTCTATCAATGACATCAATAGTATCGGGACCAGTTCCAATGATTGTTACAAGCGTGTTTAATTCATCTTCAATTTTTTTAATGAATGTTTTTGCATCATTAGATAAATTATCATATGAAGTTTCACCAGCACAATCAGGAAAGAGAACATCTAGTTTTGTTATAGAGATTTGTGTAGCACCATTAAGCATGATTGCACGCCTAGCTAAATCAAAATCAAAATCAGCAGCACGTCTCTGACGACCAGTTACAGTACCAAATTCCGACCATCCTTTTTTTTCAGCCTCCTCAATTGAGAGTTCGTTCTCTAGTGGACCAGTTCCAACACGAGTTACATATGATTTGAAAACAACAATTACCTCATCAACTTTAGTTGGACCAAGACCAACATCAGCACATATTCCAGATGCAGTGACATCTTTTGAGGTCACAAATGGATATGTTCCATGCCATAATGAAAGAAAAGTTCCTTGTGTACCCTCTACTAGTACATTCTCATTTGCAGAAAGTGCAGAATTTATTTCCTGTGGGACATCTACAATAAGTGAAGATAAAGAGTCAATGTCTTTTGCTAATTTTAAAACCCTCATAGCTCTATCTGCATTAGCAGGGCCAGTACCTGAACCAGTGCTTCCAATTTTTTCTTTTAATTCACCTTTAGAATCTCGTGTTAGATGAGTTTCTTCAATAATACCACAGTGTTTATCAATAAATGAGCGTCCCGATGCATTAAAATCTTGAATTTCTTTTTTTAAAATATCTGGATTGATAACGACTCCAGGACCAATCATTACTTTAGCATCTTTATTTAGAAATCCACTTGGAAGCATTCTAACTTTGTATATTTTATCACCATCTCTAATTGTATGACCAGCGTTTGGTCCAGCTCCACCACGGACAATGATTTTTGGGTTATCTTTGATAGCCAAATATGAGATTATCTTTCCTTTACCTTCATCTCCAAAAAATCCGCCAACAACTACAGTTGATGTCATATTGTTGAGAATTTATTTCGTTTATTTAAGCTAAAGTGTTTGCACATGATTTTATATTCAACAGAAATTCTTTTAGATCGATGTCAGGAGAAAATTTTGCTGGTAATATTATAATTAATTTGGCTAGTCTTCCAGACTTTCTAAGAAATCCAATTTTGAAAAAAAGAATGGTGGAATTTTTTTTATTATCTGAACCTGAAAGAAAAGAGATCATAAACAATGCATTAGAAGCAGGACCAACTATTCCATTTCCCAACTTTTCTAAGCTTTTCAAATCATGGCTTAAAATTTTAACAACTCTTTCAGAAGAACAAAGATATGGACTATTTTCAGCATATATTATTGAAGTATCACAATCTCCACAAAAATTAATCAATTTTCATTTAGATGGAATTCTAGAAATATTTTTAACATTAGAGAAAAATGAAAAAGAAATTCTTGCTAATACGATTAAAAAAATCATCAACAATCTAAGTGAATCTGAAAAAAGAAAAATTCTGATAGTAATACCAGATAATGCTAAAATACACTTGAAGTTTTAGTCACCTGGTGGTTTTTCAGGATTTCTATTATCTTCATTTGAGTAATCAATGATTTCGCCTTCAGCAGATAATACACCTACAAAGATCTTTTCGTGTTTTTTTAATAATTTTCTATGATCAGGCATTGACATATCAAGTTTCATTTCATTCATTACCATTATTTGGTATTCTTTCCATTCAGCCCAACATTTGTTGCAGGTAGGATATTTCTCAGCAACAATACCAAGTTGTTCATTATCAGGAATAGAATTTTTACACTTTGTGCAAGTACGACTCATGAAAAATAGCAATAATGAACTCCTTTTATCTTTTATTAAAAATAAAGCAATAATAATTATCAAAGATAAAATGATTCATGAAGATAAAATGCCCAAAATGTAGGGAGAATGCTGAATTGACAATGGATTACTCGTTAGTAAAATGTGGTACGTGTGATTTTGAAATGAGTTATGGAGAATATGTGAAATTTATAGCACACAATGAATCGAAATATTCAGATATTCTTGGAGACTATACAGGCAGTACAGAAGGTCAATCTTCAGGTTCATTGGATGAATGGGATTAACAATATAGTAAAATCATTCATCAGATTAAAATAATTAGTTTAACAAGTTTCTAAACATCATTGGAATTTTTATTAGAAAACATCCTCAATCTAGTCGGATTTTTGGTAGGACTTGCCATAGGAATTATGGCATTAATTGGATTTAGAAATACAGGTAGTCCAACATTATTTAGATTAACAATTGCATTTTTTTCAATAAGTTTAGGATTTTTTGTAATATGGATGGGATACATGGTAGAAGACTTTGTTATGAAATCAGGAAACATAGAAAGATGGATTCAAACTTTAGGAATCGCAATTCAAACAGTAGGATATTTTTTCATTGCGTTTTCTCATAGCATAAAATCATTTTCTCCAAAATCAAGATATTTCAGATCAATAGGAATTTTTCCATTATTCTTGGTTTCTTCTGTTCAGTTAGAACATATCTTTAGATCAGTTTCGTTCATTTTGTTGGCTTATGGTGCCATTGAAACAATGTTATCATACTTTGAAAATAAAAACAAAGGTGCAATTTCAGTTGCTGTTGGATTAGCACTCTTAGCTTTAGGAGAATTTTTAGTATGGTATTCATTTGTGTTCCCAGAATCAATCCTGTATTCTGCATCAATGATAATCAAAATTGGAGGATTGATAGCTTTATCCATTCCAGTGAGCAAAGTACCCTTAACTAAGATAAAATTTGATGAGGGATTAGAATAATTTCAATATAGGCACAGAATTTATAGCAATTAAAAATTTGTCAATTTCTTTTATCTTTTTAGTATATTGGAAAATATCATTGCCCTCTCATAGAAATTACAATAATAATAGAATAGAGAAAATGGCTGTATATAGAACTCATATGAAAATTATTGGCGATATTCTAGAAACAACTCGAGATGATCTACAAGATGAAAATGGAGCATCAGTTACACATCTAATTAGAAAAGCAAACATATCTCATTCTAGAATTTCAAGAATCTTGAAAACTCTAGTATCACAAGGGCTCTTAGAACAAGTAGATACTAAAGGTTCAAACAAATACAGAATAAGCCAATCAGGTAGAGAATTTCTTCAAGCATATTATACATTTACAAACTTTGCAGATAATTTTGGATTAAGTATCTAGTCTTCGTTTTCATCAAATTCATCATCAAAATCATCTTCAAAATCAGTATCCTCAAGATCAGAAGATGGTTTAGACATCTTTACAAGGGAAAACTGTTACTGATAAAAACTTATTCAAAAAGTAAATGATAATTAAACAAAAAAGAATAGAATGGATATTGAAAGTAAATTGTGATAAAGAAGGAATTGAAAAAGCATCTCAAATTATCAATCAAGGTGGGATTGCCATTTTTCCAACAGACACAGTATATGGAATAGGATGTAATCCATACAATAGAGATGCAGTAAGAAAAATTTATGAGATTAAATCTCGAGATATTTCAAAACCATTTCCAGTTTTAGTTTATTCAAAAGAAATTGCAGAAAAGATTGCTTTCTTTGATGAGTTTACTAAAAAAATTGTTAAAAAATTTTGGCCAGGAACACTAACAATTATTCTAAAATTAACTGATGCAGAGTTAAAAAAATCATTAAATGTAACTGATAAAATTGCTGTTAGAATTCCTAATCATAAATGCACATTGGAATTATTGAAAAAATGTAATTTTCTAGTAGGTACTAGTGCAAATATTTCTGGACAATCTTCATTTACAAATCCTGATGAATGTTTCAAAAATATTCAAAAATATGATGTTTTTGTTGATGGAGGGATAATTACTAGCAAAACAGAATCAACCATAATTGAAATAGAGAATGAAAAGATCAAAATTATTCGAGAAGGTTCTTTGAGTTATGAGGAGATTTCAGAATTATGAATTTGATAATTACTTGTGCTAGACATTTTGAACCTGAAACTGAGGAAGAATTAAGGAAGATTTTAGAAGAATTTGGAGATTCTGATGCAAAAATTTCAATCACAAAAATGTCAGGGATCTTGACCGCTGAGACAAAGCTAGAACCAATAGAGATTGTAAGAAAAATTAAAGAAATGCTTCTTGATGAACCTTGGAGTATCAGATATTGTCTAAGAATAATTCCAATTCAGAAAGTAATTGAAACAAAAATTGAAGAAATTGAAAAAGCTGTTACAGAAATATCTGAACAAATTTCTAATGATGAAACATACAGAATATCAATAGAAAAAAGAGGTTCGGATTTATCTAGTCAAGAAATTATTACAAAAATTGCAAGTAAAATAAAAAGTAAAGTATCACTTGAATTTTCGGACAAAGTAATCTTAATTGAAATTTTAGGCAATAAAACAGGAATTTCTATATTAAAAAAAACAGATGTACTAAGTGTTGAAAAAACTAAACGTAGTATTTCAGAGTAAAATTGCTGCCTTTTCTATCAAAATATCCTCCAAAGGGTTATTTGAATAAACTGAATCAAGTAGTTTTTTTGTAATTTTAAAATATTTTTTGAGAAATAAATCATTATTTTTTAAAAACAGATTTACAGATAATGATAATAATTCTTGGTATAATGAATTTAGCATTTTTTTATTTCCAACTGCAATTAAAATAAAATTAGTTTTTGGTTTTATTCCAACAAGTGTAATTGCATTAGAAATTTGATTAGTCAATGCAAAACGCATTAGAATATCAGTTTCAAGTTTTTTTGAAAGTAAAATATTATTTTTTTCAGATTCTAAAGATAAAGAGATAATTTTTTTTAAATGATAATTATTCATAACAAATTTGCTGGATACTGCCTGAAGTTGAAGTTTTGGGTATTTTTTTCTTAAATCATCAAGGAACTTTACATTAATTGTTTTTTGGCCTCTGATTTCAATTATTTGAATTTGTTTTTTTAAGATTTGAAAAGTTAGTTTTTTGGAAGAGCCTCCATGAATTACAGGTATAATACTCACAAGATCATTGTTCTTTATCTTAGTAGATTTTCCTTCCATTGCAGAAGAATCAGCTCCATTTATTGCAATTAAGATATTTTCAGTATCAAGATCAGGAGTGTTATCAGGTTTTAATTCTAACAATAAATCCAGTAATTCCTGAATGGAGATATCAGATTTATCAATATGTAATTGTTCCGTTGAAAAAGATTTTTTTGCTCCACCAACAAATTTTACAGTAATCATGTTAATCTAATTCAAAATTTAGAAAATTAATGTTTTATTAATTATTCAGTTTTCTCATCAGTAGTTTTAGTTTTTTCTACTGTAGTTTCAGTTTTTTCTTCTACAAGAGTTGTTTCAATAACGGTTTCAGTAGAAGTTTCTTTAGAAACTGTAGTTGGTTCAGAAGTTTCTGGTTGAACTTCTTTCTCAATTGGTTCCTCTGATTGTGAAGATGCAATTTGTGCTTGTTTGGCTTTTTCTTCACGAATCTCTTTTTTGATAAATCTAGTGATATAACCTGATATTTTGTTTTTTAGGCTTTTAGAACGTATGATAGAAATTTGATCTAATACTTTTTTGTTATCTGCAAAATCTACGCCAAACATTGATTTGTGTTCGTCTAGAACCTCATATGAGATACGCTTTATTCTATCCATTCCTCGTTTAATGAATTGGGGTATTTTATACCTATATTCCAAGAAATGATTTTGAATTGTTTTCTAACAGAGATGTCATTTCATCAAACGTTTTTCCTAGAATTTTTGAAGCACAAAAAATAACACTAGGAATAAAGCTAATTTGTGCAGATTTCATTTCAAAACATCTAGAAAATCTCACAGGGCCATCAGTTTCAACAAGAATTTTTGATTCATCTGTTTTAGACAGTAAAGTCTGTTTATCATTTGCATAAACCATTACAGGTCCATATGACACAAAAAATTCCATATCCATAGCTTTTTGAAGTTGTTTTTTATTTCCATCAAACCAATGAAGTAAAGCATGTTTAGTGTTATAAGATGTCATTATTTGCAAAACATTATCAATGCTTTTTCGTGAATGAATAGAAACTGGTTTGTTAAATTTTTCTGCAATTGACAATAATGTTTCAAATACATGCATTTGTTTTTTAGAATCGTCATCACTGTTGACAAAAGTTGGATCCAATCCTATTTCTCCTATTCCAGAAAGATTTTGATGATTCTCTTCTATCATATTTGTCATTTGTTCAAGTTCATCATTTGCACATTCAGGATGAATTCCAATGAAAGGTAAAACTAGATTATTATTTTTTGCTAGTTTTAAAGTTTGTAAAGAATTTTTATTATCCATTGAAACACAACATGCTTTAATTTTTAGATATTCCATTTCCTTGAAAATAAATTGCATATGAGAAGAATATGCAGGATCAGACAAGTGTATATGAGAATCAAAATACCACGTCATTTCTTTATCAATTCTTAAAATAGTCTGTATAAATCGATTCCTTAGTGATATTTTTTCATTCATTATCTTTTTTCGGAAAAAACTAAAATGAAATTCATGAAATCGTCAGAATTAGGATTATCTGCCATGTATAGAATTTTGAAAAAAGCAGGAGCTGAGAGAGTTAGTGACGAATCAGCAAATGAATTAAGAAGAGTGATTGAAGAATTGGCTGATGGCATTGCAGAAAGTGCAGTGGATATGGCTTCTCATGCAGGTAGAAAAACGATAAAAGGTGAAGACGTAAAGTTGGCTTCAAAACCATTTAACAAATTCTAATCTGAAGAGTTTAATTATTCATTTTGTGTTTTTTAAAACGGTACTCTGGCAGAACGGTTATGCGTGGGCCTGCAAAGCCTATACAAGGGGGTTCGACTCCCTCGGGTACCTTATTCAACAACTACCTGTCCTTTCATCCAAGGATGAAGAGTACAAAAATAATCATATGTGCCTGTTTCATCAAAAGTAAGAGTATAGGATTCAAATGGATCTAAATGTCCACTGTCAAAAAGATCAGTTGGTGTATCGTAAAAACCAGAAGTGATACTATGAAACGCTGAATCTTCATTTACCCATGTTACTTGTTTTCCTTTTTCAATTACAATGAGAGAGGGAATGTAACATCTGTTATCTTCCCCACATCCTGGGCGAGAAACTTTTGTTGGCATTATCACATCGCCTTTAATGAACAAGTCTGTTTCATCAACAGTTTCTTCAGTAGAAGAATTAGAAAAAAATAAAGCAATAATTACAACAATTACTACTCCAATTACCCCTATAGCAGTTATTTGTTTCAGCAAATCATATCATATCCAGAATAGAGTTATTACATAATTACCCTGTGCTTTTGCCACTTTTTTATATTACTCCAATACATAATAATTCATGCCTGGATCCAATTGGATTACGTTTGCAGAGGAAGAAGCTAAAAAATCCAAAACATATAGAAAATTCTTCAATTCAATGAGATCTAGAAAATCAACCATTATCAACTATGCTTTTTGCTTTGACAAATTTATGAATTTTCTGGTTAACACCCATGAAATTACTGAAAAAAATGATTATGATAAATTACTAGAACTTGATGCTAACAAGCAGACAAGGGCTGAAAAAACTGAAGAGCTAAAGAGTCAATATGACAAGCTTCTAAAAGAGACAATTGAAGATGTACGTGTTATAACCAACACTGATACTCTTACTGATCAGGAAATCAAAGAAGCTATTCTTTACATTGTATATGAGACAATTAAAGATGAAAAGATCAAACTCTTAAGAGATGATAATTCTGCAAGTCGGCTAGATGTTGACTTTCTGAATTTCTTCGGAATACAGACTGCTCAAGCTATATGTCCAACTACTACTATTCCAACATTCAAACAACTAACACTTGATATTGATGGTGGAACCTATGATAACAACCATTATTTCAATGGTGATAATGGTTTGTATGAGGTTGAACGTGTAGAAATTCCAAGTACTTGTGAAACAACATTCATTTTGAATTTCCATGATGAAGATCATCCTACAGCCGATTTGTTCTATGATGGGTTACGTATAGCTATGTATCAAAGAATACATGATGTTGAACCACTTACTATTGGGAATAATAATCATATAGTATTTGATAATACATGGAGTTCATCAAATGACTTTGATTGTGTAACTTCTGGTTGGTTACCTCTAGGTTGTCATAATGGTGCGGTAAAAACATACACGCCTGGTCAAACAGTCTATGTGAGCAACACGTGGAATCATATGATGGATACATCTGATACGAATTCTGGATACTCAAAGGTCACAGTACCTTGATCTCTTTTTTTTTAAATAAAAAACTAAACATTCTATATCCAATCCTTTTGGCATATGGAATTATCACTATGGTACTTATTTTTGAATTGCGTTTAATTCACGATGGAATGTGGTTTATGTTAATCAATCCTGGAATAATATTTGCATTATTTTTTTCATTCGCAGCTAGTGAACAAGGAACAAACACAGATACTATATATCATAAAATTATTTTAGTAATACTTACAAATCTAATTTATTGGATTCCTGCAACATTTGTTACTATCAAAATTATAGATAAAATTACAGACAAATTTATGAGAAAAAAATCAAAGACAGCAGTTCCATAATTTTTTTTATGTTAAATAAAAAACTAGGATATGCCCTAATTTATTCATCATTTATTTTTCTGTTTATCCCTGTATTTACCATCTTTGATAATCTGTATAGATTGGCATTCACACTGGTGAATAATGAGGAATCTATTGCCATTTTACTTGTATCATCACCAATTATTGATTTTGGTGGTTCGCCTGAAAGTATATCGAACTTTATGGTGGGTACATCTGCTGTAGGGATTTTACTTTTCATCACAGGCCTATATGTTATTAGACGTTCTAAATTACAGAAACTATGAAATAATAAGCAATAATTGGAATATTTTGCAATAATTGGAATATTTTGCAATATTAAGATAGTTTTTAAGCGCAAGTTTTGGTAAAGTTACCAGTTATTGTGATTAACTGGATTTAAGAATATTTCAGTCATATGCTGATCAGATTAGTGTCAGATGATAAAATTATGAATTAGTATAGTGATTGATTATACAATTGTTATTAAAATGAGTAGTATAGTTATATGGTAAACCCCAGAGGTAATTACATAATAACTGTCGATTTTACCAAATAATTTAGTTACTGTTTTTATTTATAAGTTATATAAGACATCTTGTTTTATAAATATTAATGTCTGAATTTCAAATGTATGTAAAAAAACCAATACCAATTAAGGTAAAACAAATGAATAAAGATTTCAGTGTTGAAAGTTTAGAAGGAATTATGAGTGGTAAAAAAGGAGATTATTTAGCTATAGGTGTTGATGGAGAAAAATATGTAATAAAAAAAACATATTTGAGAAAACATATTTTTTAAAAATAAATTAAAAATTATTATTTTTTGACATAATATTCCATTGTTCATTATTTTCAGCTAGAATCCATAAGATTTTTTTAATGAAAAAAACTTCACGTTTGTTTTCATCTGAATAACCATCAATCTCATTTTCAAATAAAACATATTCTTTTCTCAATTGCTCTGAAACATTTCGATAATTGATCCATAGTTTTTGGAAATTATATTTAAATGCAATTATTTTGATTTTTTAATTTACTTTAGATCTTTTAATCCATAAATTTGTTTTTTTCAACATAATTTAATTCTATATTTTACTAGATTGTTAACGTATCATTTTATAATCTAAACATCATGTATTAAGAAATTCAACTTTGCAATAAATTGAATCTTCAAATTCATCATAGGTCATACGTAAAAGAAGATGTGCAGGTTTCATTGGAAATATTCTTTCTTGAGATGGAACTTCTCCAGAATTAGTGGCTTTTTTCTGAACAATATGTTGCCAAAAATAATCCATTTGAACCTGAGCAGAATAATAAATTAAAGTACCTGCTTGTCGCAAGGTACTATCATCGGACTTGCTAAGAGTTATGCTTGTCAACGTTTTCTAATAAATCTGAAAAACAGTTACCTTTTATCAAGTCATCTTGTTTTGCAAATTCTTCCTTTACTTTTTCTACTTCTTCTTTGCTAAGAAGTTTCGTTTGCGATAAAATCTCTGCCATGTAACATTTTGAAAATGTCCGGTTATTAAAACTATTGTCAAATTTATCTAAAAAAATCATAGTTTTTTTACATTAAGATCGATGATTTTGAAAAATCAGGTATTTAGATTCTAAAAACATAATTGGAGTTGAAATAAAGGAATACAGTATGGACAATGCCTCATAAACCGATTTTTACACCTAGAATACCAACGAAGGCTTGTCAGAATATTATTCAGACTATTATCTCTCAGAATTCAGTAATATCACAGAAACTCTTGATTTAAACAACACTTCTCTTACTATAACATAACTTCATGTTTACACATGAATTTTTATATTAGGAATATCAACACCTGCCCCACATTGTTCACAGAGAACACCTACAATATCACGGTCTTTGATATCCTCTGAATAGATTTCTAGTACAATAAAGATTGAAACTCTGTGGCATAGGTGTATTTAAGGGGGCTATATAGCTCTGAATAGATTTCTAGTACAATAAAGATTGAAACCATTGGATAATCAGATTTTCCATCACGCGCTTCATTCCAAACTCTGAATAGATTTCTAGTACAATAAAGATTGAAACTCCTTTCTCACTTCCACTTGTGGATTTACGTCGGTTCCTCTGAATAGATTTCTAGTACAATAAAGATTGAAACATTCTCTTTATCCCAGTGTCATGCGAAAAAATATGTCTCTGAATAGATTTCTAGTACAATAAAGATTGAAACACTGTACCACAGTCAGTATCTCCGCTAAATTCAGATACGTCTATACCCCCATTATCTAAGAATAAACAGTATTGCTAGTAATATTGGTGGATAAAATACAAGATATCGTAAATATGTCTTGTCCAAAATATAAAACACACACCCAACAATCCCTATAATTATTCCAGAATAGATTATTTCATAAGGCAGCCTTTGACCAAATACGTATAGTGTATTTGATGTCAACAATAACTCTATAAACATTACAAAAGATACGCCTATTACAATTAAGACTCTTTGAATCATTTCCAGAGATCTACTATTAGTATCATTTCAGTTTTTTATAGTTTTGTTAGGATGGTTAATAAAAACACTCCAATTATTATTTTTTGATTCCCCATCCATTTTTTTAATTAATTCTTGAATTTCTCTTACAGTTTCATTATCTTCATCTACTGTAAATTTTCCTATTATTCTGGTTTTAAATCTAATTTTTCCATCAGGACCTCTTCTTAGACTTAGTTGTAAATTTGCGATTGTGTTCAAATTTGTTTTATTTGACATTATATCTTTTTTTAAATTCCTAGTTCTCCACCACTCGATCAGTTTGAACATATTATAAATCACAATTATTTTATTTTCATTTAAAATTTAAATCTAAAATAATAAAAATTTCTCCAAATTTGTCATGTATGTAATTTTCAAATTCAACTGTATTACTAGTACCATTTAGCCAAAAAGTATCAACTTGATATCTGTCCACTACACGTAGTTTGATCTGATCATATTCAAAATTATCAGGTACTGTCATTTCAAAGCTTGTTTGATTGTTAGATGTATGTATTAATTGAAGTTGATAATTAGTAGAATATCTATCCTTACATTCAATATTATCATATAGTCTTAAATGAATTGTCTCTTTTAATGTCCCATTAATAATATTATATGGGAATGAAAATTTTTCCTTACAAAAAATCCAATCAAAAACACCGCTATCATCCTCGGCAAATGCAAATGGAATTAAACTAAAAGAAATAATTACTAATAATATAATTCTCATAATTCATCACTTTTTATTTATATTTCTTAAAATAGGGATTTCTTCTTTATAAACAATACTTGTAGTAATGGTCGTAGTTATAACAATTATACCCGATAAAACACTTATAAAATTTTGATTTATCCACTGTTTTGAGAGAAATATAATTTCAGTAGAATTTTCATCAGATGTAGATGTCATCAATCCGATGATTTTTACATTTTGCACAGTTCCATTAACTATTAAATTAATATCGATAGGATCTGCATGAGAGAATCAAGAAGGAATTATCCCTATAATCATCATAATACTAATACAACAAAGTATTTTTTTCATATATCATTATAGTCTACATAATATAAAAATAAAAAAGAATGGGTAAACGTTAACCACCAAGGTTTTTCTTTTTTATCTTGTATATTTTCCATACTGCCACAATGATGGCAGTTATCACAATACCAATCACTATCAAGATGATTGTTAGGCCATAAAATGTATTCCACTGAACAACACATGTTTCCCAGTCAACACTCCATTTCAAAAAAAATGGACAGTCTAATCTAAAATTCGGTTCAGCACCACTTACTGTGATAGGGAAGAATAATACTAGTGAAAATAAAGAAAAAGATGTTTTTTGTCATCCTGACACGGTTATTGTATTCTCGAGATAAGATTTTGCATAGGCTATGGAACAAGTTTGCTTTATTGTATGGCCTTAATCTTATCGTCAATATCTTTCATTACCATTTTGTAACTTTCAATTGATAAAAAATGTTTACTTAGACCCAATATGCAAGTCTGTCGTATTAACATGAGTAATTCGAGATCCTGTCTTTTTTTTTCATCCAAGATAAAAAAAGAAAGATATAGCTAGTTAATTGTGTTTGCGCTAGCTTGTGTTATGTGTCTAGAATGGCTGGGAACATCATCAATCCAAGAATATTCTAACGTGGCATATGATGGTGTTACATAAGTCGAAGTGAATACAAAAGGACTTGAGTACTGAAGTTCATTGTCAAAATTATTAACTACAATATGGCCAGAAACCACTCAATGGACCCACTTTTCTTTAGAGAATAATGAGACCAAGGTTTTATTTCCTCATAGTGTTGATCAGTTTCTATCTCAGAAGCATATGATTGTGTTGTAGTTGTTACTCTTGTCCAATAATCAGCAGATTCAGATGTTTTCCAAATAGGTTGAATTACCCACCAGTCAAAACCGGATATAAAATATCCTTTTTGAGAACAGCTAGAACATGTGTGAGAAGTTGGTATGATTTGAGAATCATAAGAAGTATTGTGAACTCCATGTGCTGCTACATCTGGGGATTCAGGATGACTTAATGAACGCCAATAATCTGCATTGTCTTCATATTGTTTTGCTGAAGCAATACCCTCTTTATTAAGTTCATAACGTATCTTCTTGAACTTGTCTGTTAGCATGTCAATTTTATCCTCATCGACTATTTCTTTTTCTTTTTCTAGTTTCTTCAATATGTCTGCACCTTCCACTAGTGCCAAATATTGTAATATCAACATACAATCCATTAGCAGTATGATTTAATTTTATTAAATTTAAAAGACATAGCATATTCATGTATTTGATAAATCTGTCATATGGTAAATGCGAGTAAAGTGCAAGTTTTGTTCTTTTAAGAGGGCCATGAGTTGATAAATTATTAAGAATTGAAATAACTATTGGAACACTAATTCTTTTTAACAAATCTATTTTTTATAATTAATCTATAAAACTATGATCATAATTATTATGATCGTTAGTTTTTAATATTAAATAGACATATTATTTTCTCTATATTTCTTTTTATTTTTAGATGCATGTCTAGGGGCAGTTCTGGCTTGTGAACCGCATTTAGGGCAGTAAATTCCATCTGATTTTAAGAATCTAAGTTCACAGCCTTTACAATAGTTGTTAGTAAAATAATTGATAAAAGCCATTTTCTAAAATTAATTTTCTATCCAAATTTAAAACAATCTATTCATTATTTATGATTCATCAAATCAATTTTAACACAAATGACTTTGCATTATCCATAAATCCAATATTAGTATAAAACGAATGTGCATCTATTCTGTCATACCCAGACTCTAGTCTAATTCTATGACAGTTTTTCTCATATGCAATACTAATACATTCAGATATCAGTCTATTTCCTACTCCCTGTTTTTGATTATATTGAGAAACTATTAATTCTGGAATGTATAATTCAGGTGTTTTATGGTTTAACCTAGTTAAATACATCATACTAACCATGCCGATTACAGTATCACAGTATAATGCAACTAAGATCTCCTTATCAGAATTTTCAATGTATTGCTTTATCATGTTAGCGAAACTTTGACTATCTAAATTATTTTGTGACTTTGGTCTTCCTAGATAATATAATAATTCCAGAATTACTGGTATGTCTTTGTATATTGCTTTCCTAATTACTAAATCATACATCTAACATAACAACTAGAGATGAAAATATTAATTATTTTCTTAACCACATTAACCCATTATCCTCCAGGAACTGAGTCCTAGAGTTACCAGGTATTTCTGTAAATGTGACAGGATCATCCAAGTCATCAAACTCTGCAATTGTGTAAATATCACCATAGATAGAATCCCTCATCTTTTCCATATTATCAGTATGCCATTTGATTTTATCTGCAAAGACATCACAGTATCTATTGTTTGTATTAGTACATGCACTTGAAACGATTGGTTTAGGTCCATCTACATAGAACCAGTTTCCAGGGTTGGATTCACTCCAAGTGTACCCGAACTGGTCAGTCCATATGTTATTTATCTTATCAGTTCTGGTTAATTCATAGACAATAAAACCAGACTGTGATGAGATTTTCTTTGAGAGTTCAGTTATAGGAGGATCATTTAGAGAGTCGCCAGTAATTAACAAGCCCTCATTCATGAAGTGTGTTGTTGATTTACGTTTCATATCAATTGCCTCTATAAGGAATGGCTCATCATACATTGCCTCTCTAAACAATACATCACTAATTGACAACTCAGTACACTGTGCTGTATTACTTGCAGCATTACATGGTACTTTGGATATAGCAAAGGTTGCATCCTCACCTATGACATTGTTATCATTGTTATACTCTACAGAATCTATGACATATGTAGAGTCCAAAGAATAGTCTCTACTTAGGTTTACAGTGATTATAGCTTCTGACTCTGATACAGGAGAACCTACTTCCTTCACACCAAATCCGATTACAAATGCCTTCATTCCATTGTGTGCATATGCCTTTAGTGTAAAGTCATGTGTGCTTCCTGTTTGTATTGATTGTCTGGTGTAATCTACGTGGTATTTGTTTACATCAGTACACATTCCATCCATTGAATAGCCACATGTTACAATTGACCTGAGTGTTTGTTCAGATATTCCAAACGTTGGTCTGGTTTTACCATCATCGCCACCATTGCCTCGTTTTTTTGATGGTTCTGGTGTCTGTCTATCTATAACTGGATCTATAACTGGATCTATAACTGGATCTATAACTGGATCTATAACTGGATCTATAACTGGATCTATAACTGGATCTATAACTGGATCTATAACTGGATCTATAACTGGATCTATAACTGGATCTATAACTGGATCTATAACTGGATCTATAACTGGATCTATAACTGGATCTATAACTGGATCTATAACTGGATCTATAACTGGATCTATAACTGGATCTATAACTGGATCATCTAATAGATAAGAGAATTCTTTAAAGTAATCATAAGTGTCTAAATGTATTTTACTGTCTGTAACGTGTATAATGGAATTAATAACATAGCCCTCTGTAACTCCTGCATCGTGAGTATCAGTAATTTCTAGACGATAGTTTGTATTATATATAATAGGATCATAATCATCTGGGAATGTCTCAGTATCTAAAGTAAATACAATATCTGTACCAGTTACAACTTTGGTCAGACTAAATACTGAATTATGTGTTGGAAATGCTTCATGGGATTGATCGTCTAGCGGATCAAGAACTTGTACACTTTGAAGATCCTGTGGTATGAAAAATAACTTTGCAGTGAATTGACTGGAATCACTCAAGTCAAATGTTGTCGCAGCTTCAGGAAAACTAATTTGTGTTTTATTAGTACCAAATTGGTTGATATATGTTATAATATCTAGTGTACTATCAGTATAAGAAAAACCAGCTAGAGAACCATCATTACCTACTAATTCAAGGGTCATAGGAAATTCACCGTAAGTATATGTTAAACACAGATCATGATTTAAATTCGGATCAACTGGGTCTGGATCAATAATTGAAGTTGGTTTAAAGAAAGTATCATCACATCTTGCTAATAGATAAGAGAATTCTTTAAAGTAATCATAAGTGTCTAAATGTATTTTACTGTCTGTAACGTGTATAATGGAATTAATAACATAGCCCTCTGTAACTCCTGCATCGTGAGTATCAGTAATTTCTAGACGATAGTTTGTATTATATATAATAGGATCATAATCATCTGGGAATGTCTCAGTATCTAAAGTAAATACAATATCTGTACCAGTTACAACTTTGGTCAGACTAAATACTGAATTATGTGTTGGATATGCTTCATGGGATTGATCGTCTAGCGGATCAAGAACTTGTACACTTTGAAGATCCTGTGGTATGAAAAATAACTTTGCAGTGAATTGACTGGAATCACTCAAGTCAAATGTTGTCGCAGCTTCAGGAAAACTAATTTGTGTTTTATTAGTACCAAATTGGTTGATATATGTTATAATATCTAGTGTACTATCAGTATAAGAAAAACCAGCTAGAGAACCATCATTACCTACTAATTCAAGGGTCATAGGAAATTCACCGTAAGTATATGTTAAACACAGATCATGATTTAAATTCGGATCAACTGGGTCTGGATCAATAATTGAAGTTGGTTTAAAGAAAGTATCATCACATCTTGCTAATAGATAAGAGAATTCTTTAAAGTAATCATAAGTGTCTAAATGTATTTTACTGTCTGTAACGTGTATAATGGAATTAATAACATAGCCCTCTGTAACTCCTGCATCGTGAGTATCAGTAATTTCTAGACGATAGTTTGTATTATATATAATAGGATCATAATCATCTGGGAATGTCTCAGTATCTAAAGTAAATACAATATCTGTACCAGTTACAACTTTGGTCAGACTAAATACTGAATTATGTGTTGGATATGCTTCATGGGATTGATCGTCTAGCGGATCAAGAACTTGTACACTTTGAAGATCCTGTGGTATGAAAAATAACTTTGCAGTGAATTGACTGGAATCACTCAAGTCAAATGTTGTCGCAGCTTCAGGAAAACTAATTTGTGTTTTATTAGTACCAAATTGGTTGATATATGTTATAATATCTAGTGTACTATCAGTATAAGAAAAACCAGCTAGAGAACCATCATTACCTACTAATTCAAGGGTCATAGGAAATTCACCGTAAGTATATGTTAAACACAGATCATGATTTAAATTCGGATCAACTGGGTCTGGATCAATAATTGAAGTTGGTTTAAAGAAAGTATCATCACATCT
Source organism: Candidatus Nitrosopumilus sp. (assembly GCA_963667665.2). Lineage (GTDB taxonomy): Archaea > Thermoproteota > Nitrososphaeria > Nitrososphaerales > Nitrosopumilaceae > Nitrosopumilus. The sequence goes on along the minus strand of OY763927.2, from coordinate 9,657 downwards.
TGCAAATGATGTTATTATATCATCGGCATTAGAATTATAGGGTACTGCATTAGTAGACCATTCATCTAAACCATTACCATATGTATCTCGTACTTCTACTATGAAAGAACTGGATTCAGCGTCAAATCCAAAAGGCAGATCATTGATGTTTAAACAAAAATCAACGCCACCTTCATACACATCAATAGCATCTCTGTAGACTATATTACCATCAGCGTCAGTTACTAATAACCTAGATTCATAATATGAGTACAAATGTGGTGCACTAAAGCCCATTGACTGATAAATATTAATAGAATTTTCATCACAAAAACTACCAGAACCGCCTGGTGCAATGTAAATTGGATCACTAGCAAATTCTGATTGAAGACCAGGAGATGATCTCTCAAAGTCATCAAATGATGGTTCAGTATAAGTATAGTCAAAAGTACATCTTACAAAATCATTTGCACCAACAGTAAATGTTGTATCTGATGCACCACCATTAATTTCACATGAAGCAGTATTAGTATATCCTACACCTGGAAAAAGTGATGTAATGGTATGAGTATCTGATGTGATTTCAAATGTAGCCCTATGACTATTTGATATAGAACTAGTCTCATATCTAGTATCATCAGAATCACTATACACAAAGACAGAGTATTCGTGAATTTCAGTAATAGTTACAATCTGCAAAATAGGAACTGTAGGATTTGTTGAAAAATATCTAGGACTTGATTCTGTCCCAGTAGTATCTGATTTAAAAATACTGTACACGCCATCTATTGGGGCAGTCATCTGATAATACCCATTAGTTATATCGCTACCAGTAGTAACCTCTATTCGAATTATAATATCATCAATATCATTAATAGGATTATGCGGTTGTCCAGAATAGAAACCAGTAGGAGCAAAACCAATATCTATATTATTATGCACACTGTGATAAAGTATTTCATCATTTTGGATTAAAAATATCTTAGCATCATACAAATTGATAAATGCATTATAACTAGTGGATAATGGTGTAAGATTTACAGATCCACTTGTGTTGTTAATGAAATGATATGAAATATCTGGATCTACCAAAAGAGGCAGATCATTATCTATCTCTATATGATCAGCCATTGCGGGATTAATAGAAATCGCTCCTAAAATAACAAGTGTAACAATAACACCTAAGAGTAAACTCTTCATCTTGGTTTTCATATATGTCATGTATATAAACTTATTATTAATTATTAATGTATTATATTGAGATGAATGTGTGACGCTTGATCTACATCAGTGTGATCTAAATCACATTTCCCATCAACACATTTTGTATATTCTATTCCTGGTTTACCGATAAAATCCTGGGCGTTTTCCTTGATAGATTCCCAAGTAGCGCGCCATTCGTTTTTGTTTCGCTGGTCATTCATCAAGAAGATTTTAGCGAAATTACCTTTGCGGTCTTTCCAAGTATCAAGAGGTTTAATTTCAGTTCCGGCTTTTAGATATAGCAGGTATTATTTTGTGACTATTGAGAAAAGAAGTATTGGATCAGTTTATTAATTCCAGACCCAAACCTAATCATGGAAATCAAGTTGGGGGTGAAGAACCATTTTTGATAAAGAAAAAGTAGATAATAAGAAGAGAATCACTAAAACAGTAAAAAGCTCTTATAAAATTATATGACTGTTTAGAAAAAATGGTAGTTTAGACTACCGGCTTGAAATCCCAATATAAAATGATCATAGTACTATAAAAATTCTGTGGACTGGGAGAGACTTGAACCCCCGACAATCGGGATTTCAAGCCGACGTTTTACCGTTCTAAACTACCAGCCCACAACAGAATTTACCACATACAATATTTAGCAATTCCTACAGGTTTTAGATACACCATTAAGATTAGATGATTCACCTAGTTTCTTACCACATTTTGTACATCTTACATCAAAACTCATCTGAGTCCATCACCTTTTTTCTTTTTAATCTCAAGTGAGCCACCATCACCCATTTTAATTTTGTTTCCTCCTGAACCACCAGGATTAGTTTCTGCTTTTTTGCCTATTTTTGACGATAATCGAAGTATATAGTCAGCTACACTATGACCTATACTATCACGCCAAGAATTAAGATTTATACGGTCCTCATCTGACTTTGTAGCAGAAAGCATACCAGTTACAGAGTTTAATTTTACATCATCTGGGGTCTTGTATGTGTGTCTGTTATTTGACTCATCAAGTATACATTTTGGAATGTCTATTATATCGTGTTTGAATAATTTCAATATACCCTATAGAAATTAAGAGCATATCAATACTATGTCAGAAAGAATTCACCTCAGATGAATAATGAGCAAGTTTTTTTATAATAGATCTTCAGCGCCTTCTGCCAGATCTTCTACTATCTCCTCTACTTCTGATTCACCTACTTCAGACTCACTAGATGAATCTACTGGTTCGTATAGCAACGTGCATAAGTTTCTGTACATGATATTTTAGGACCATCATAGGCATAATGCCTCTTGTCTGGGGAATACACCAAAAGCACAAAACAAAATGCATGGAAAATTAAAATTCAGATTCATGTATGGCTATACATATCACATTGGAAAAAAATGCAGGCACCAACATGATACATACAGAAGATCAAACTATTCGTACAATCATTGTTTTTGTGCAGGTTTAGACGATACCTGGTGTGATACAATGTCGGGATTTGGCGGATCATCCATCTTTATGAATGGCCGCATGATTCCTTTGGGCGGTTTTCTCTTCCAGAATTTCTTAAAATTATAATCAAACTTGTGTACCCTGATAAATTCATACACTGCTGCCAGATGTGCATCCTTGTCTGCATAACGTATGGAATGATTCATTACACGTTTGAGTACGCTCCATACTTCCTCTACGGGATTCAGATATGGATGTCCGATAGGATACCACAGGACAATAATGTCGCGCTCTGCAAAGAATCTTTTCGTCTCCTGGGATATATGCCGCGGTGCCTTGTCTAGTATCAGGACCATCTTGCCTACCTCCATGTACACCTTGTCCATATGTTCTAGAAAGGAAGCGGTATTGACAGTCTGACAGTGATTAAAAAACTGTCTGCCGTCTTGTGTCATGCTGCATATCATTGAGAATCTATGAAATCCTCCGCTCCATAACATGAATATGCGTAGGCACAGTTTTGCCCAATATTTTGCAGACATTGCAGCGTCCTTAAAGTGTGATTCATCTTGTGTTACAATTGTATATCGCATCTTTGTGTATCTTGCAATCTTTTGATACAGGCTGGCTCTCCATTTGTTCACCTCTTCTATTGGTGTTCTACTAACCATGATTGGCTGTGTCTTTTTTCTAGAGTATCCCCACTGTCTGGCATATCGCCTTATCTGCGAGATGCCAAGGTTTTTTCCAGACATCTCTTCTAGTTTGTCGTGCAGTTCTACGGGTGTAAATGCGCGTTCCTCGCACCAATGCCTTGCTTTGTTTAGAATTTTTCTGTCTATCTTGGGTGGACGTCCTGACCGTGGTTTGTCTGAGAGGGCCTGCCATATTCCATGAAATGATTTTGCAGCACATGCAAACCTGCAATGTTACATGGCAACAGTACGACGATCACAACAAGATATTTTGGCAGTATTGACAAATGTTTTGATTACCATAAATGCCAACAGCATGGATAACCGACGTGATATACAGCCTACATGTTCTACTTTTTGCACTTGTTTTAGCATTTTATGTCCATGCATGTGTACATTTAGTGAAACAAATTTTTGACTTTTCCTATTTAGTAACAGTACGGTTAAATTGACGTTTGTGTGAAATGCTGAGATAGTTCTAGCTTACAAATTTGTGTGAAAAAAATACGTTGAAGGTATACAGATGCTGTTCGGAATGCAGGAGACGATGATTTACAAAGATGTGATGATCAAGGGACGACGATGCCCAGAAATTGGCTGTACAGAAACTTATGCGCATTGCTATATTCCAACAGGAATGACACAGCAGGTGCTCCATGTACATGTAATTGTATAGTACGGCATAATCACTTTCATGACTACATCTCTTGAGTTTGGGGATGCAGTCAGTCAAAACTTGGGTACAATTCCATCAACTGGCTAAATGTTTCTGAGGATGTGTGTGTAATTGAGCAATTTTGAATATTGTCGCTAATTTTCACTTTGAGCTCGATCAGTTACCGTGCAGGCATTTCCGTGACAGACAGACAGTCAGACATGCTCAAGCACGTACTGTAGTGCCAGCATGAACTCGTCGACTGTGACGGTACCCTTTGCCACAAGGACGCCAAGCTCTGTCATCATCCAGTCCGGTATGTCGGCGCCCTGATGGTCATCAAGACCCAAAAGCTCAAGCAGTTGCTCATCAGTTATGGATTCTGACTCAAAGCCTGACCACATGCGTATGATCTGCAGAATCTGTGTGTCATCGTAATCATCGGGCCCCAGTATGTCATAGGGTACGGGTTCCGGATCTGCGGCATCATCTGCAAAGTCCGGTGTTACAGGTTCGGGGTCTGCTGGGAGTACGGAGTCAGGTTCGAGAGGTTCGGGGTCTGCTGCCTGCATGGCAGATTCCGGCGATGCTGCTACCACCTCAAGGGCGTCAATTATCTTGACGAATAAGGCCTCTCTGTCCGTATTCCACATGTATGCGACCATGTTGGTGGGGCCCATCGGCTCCTCTCCAAACTCTATGGTTATGCGAACGGTCCTCTTTTCAGGTATCTGGTCGTCCTCCTGTGTTACAGTAACTGTGGCACTGCCGATGTATCCGTGCGGGTCAGTGACACTGGTTGTACCGTCGTCTTTGTACGTGATGTATGTGTCGCTGTCCGCATAATTTGTGTTCCTGCCTTGCAAGTTAAGATACAATATAAAGTGTGCAAACTCCTTCTCTGTGTATACGGTAAACGTGATATGTACTGGATTGTCCCCTGCCGTGACAGTCTGAGGTATTAATGTGTTTTCATAAGCATCAAGCAGGTAGCCGTAGCCGTTTATCACAAGCGGAAGGTCAAATGTATCATCAGGTGTGATAGGTTCCAGCGGGTCAGATGCATCGTGGGATTCGACCTGTTCTGCGATGTGTGGTGGAATATCAACTAGCCTTGACTGTGCCAGCGCGTTTATGTGCACTATTGATGCCTTGGATGATGATGATGATCCTTTCTGAGAGGCGTCCCTTATGGGTTGGGGCGGCACATCCGTTGTCCGGTCACCGTCAGTGTCTGTTACAGCGCCGTCCTCAACAACAAGATGCGGGCTTTGCAGGGCATCGTACTGATCTTGTTGTTCAGAGTCAAGTGTTGCAGTTATGGTACGGCCCGAGTAATCTGCACCTGTTACGCTTGAGAGCGTAATGCCGCCAGTATCAGGGTTTGCGCTGCTGCGCACGTGCAGCCCGGAATAGTCGACGGTGGCAATATCTTGGTTGAATGTAATCGTCAGCTGTCCATTGCCGGGGTTGTACGCGGCAGACGATACCGTTATGGGCACATCGCGCACGGTAACAGTAATGATGTAGGTCTTAGTCGTAGAGTCCTGGGCAGTAACTATTACCGTGACGGTGTTGGGCTCGCCCACAGTCAGGCCGGTGAGGATGTAGCCATTGCCGCTGGTCACAGTGTTGCCGTTGACTGTTATTGTGGCCAAGCTGTCGCTGGCAGTGGGGGTGACTGTCACCTGGGTGACAGAGTTGTCCACGCTGGCAGTGTACGCGGTGACAGAGCTGGAAAACTGCGGGCTCAGCGTGCCAGAACTGATCGTCAGGCCGCCAAGGTCGGCGTTGTTGTCGCCGGACACCTTGACTACCAAGACGCGCCAGTTGTTGCCGGACTCGAAGACGTTCATGTCACCAGAGGCAGTCACGTTGACGCTGTACTCGGCCTTTCCAGAGACGCCGGATGTCATGTTGAGTTGATTTCCAGGGACTATCTCAAAGTGGTTCTTGTCCAAGCCGTCTACAATCCCGTACGTCGGGACGTGGTCCCTGAGCGGTTGGTTCTGCGCTGATATGGTCCCGACCACGCCGGGTATGCCGGTGCCTACGATGGTGTCCGGATCCAGCGTCACGTACCAGTTTCCAAGGTTCTGATCGAATGAGGAGTCGGCGCCGTCGAACATGCCGGCCATGTTAGTCACCTTCGAGACGTCCCAGCTGTTGAGGGGTTGGTTGAAGGAGGAGGCGGAGTTGAACATGCCGTTCATGTTACTGACCGAGGAGACGTTCCAGCTGTTGAGGAGTTGGTTGAAGACACTGGTAAAGGCGAACATGCCGGACATGTCAGTCACCTTTGAGACATCCCAGCCGTTGAGGGGTTGGTTGAAGGAGGAGGCGGAGTTGAACATGCCGGCCATGTCAGTGACAGAGGAGACGTCCCATCCGGAGAGGTCGCCATCAAAGTCAGAGGTGTAGAAGAACATGTAGGACATGTCGGTGACAGAAGAGACGTCCCATCTGGAGAGGTCGCCGTTGAAGGAGGAGGCGGAGTTGAACATGCCGGCCATGTCGGTGACAGAAGAGACGTCCCATCCGGAGAGGTCGCCATCAAAGTCAGAGGTGTAGAAGAACATGCTGGCCATGTCGGTGACAGAGGAGACGTCCCAGCTGGAGAGGTCGCCGTTGAAGGAGAAGGCGGAGTTGAACATGTCGGACATGTCGGTGACAGAAGAGACGTCCCAGCTGTTGAGGGGTTGGTTGAAGGAGGAGGCGGAGTTGAACATGCCGTTCATGTTACTGACCGAGGAGACGTTCCAGCTGTTGAGGAGTTGGTTGAAGACACTGGTAAAGGCGAACATGCCGGACATGTCAGTCACCTTTGAGACATCCCAGCCGTTGAGGGGTTGGTTGAAGGAGGAGGCGGAGTTGAACATGCCGGACATGTCAGTGACAGAGGAGACGTCCCATCCGGAGAGGTCGCCATCAAAGTCAGAGGTGTAGAAGAACATGTAGGACATGTCGGTGACCGAGGAGACGTCCCATCCGGAGAGGTCGCCGTTGAAGGAGGAGGCGGAGTTGAACATGCCGGCCATGTCGGTGACAGAAGAGACGTCCCATCCGGAGAGGTCGCCATCAAAGTCAGAGGTGTAGAAGAACATGCTGGCCATGTCGGTGACAGAGGAGACGTCCCAGCTGGAGAGGTCGCCGTTGAAGGAGAAGGCGGAGTTGAACATGTCGGACATGTCGGTGACAGAAGAGACGTCCCAGCTGTTGAGGGGTTGGTTGAAGGAGGAGGCGGAGTTGAACATGCCGTTCATGTTACTGACCGAGGAGACGTTCCAGCTGTTGAGGAGTTGGTTGAAGACACTGGTAAAGGCGAACATGCCGGACATGTCAGTCACCTTTGAGACATCCCAGCCGTTGAGGGGTTGGTTGAAGGAGGAGGCGGAGTTGAACATGCCGGACATGTCAGTGACAGAGGAGACGTCCCATCCGGAGAGGTCGCCATCAAAGTCAGAGGTGTAGAAGAACATGTAGGACATGTCGGTGACCGAGGAGACGTCCCATCTGGAGAGGTCGCCGTTGAAGGAGGAGGCGGAGTTGAACATGCCGGACATGTCGGTGACAGAAGAGACGTCCCATCCGGAGAGGTCGCCATCAAAGTCAGAGGTGTAGAAGAACATGCTGGCCATGTCGGTGACAGAGGAGACGTCCCAGCTGGAGAGGTCGCCGTTGAAGGAGAAGGCGGAGTTGAACATGTCGGACATGTCGGTGACAGAAGAGACGTCCCAGCTGTTGAGGGGTTGGTTGAAGGAGGAGGCGGAGTTGAACATGCCGTTCATGTTACTGACCGAGGAGACGTTCCAGCTGTTGAGGAGTTGGTTGAAGACACTGGTAAAGGCGAACATGCCGGACATGTCAGTCACCTTTGAGACATCCCAGCCGTTGAGGGGTTGGTTGAAGGAGGAGGCGGAGTTGAACATGCCGGCCATGTCAGTGACAGAGGAGACGTCCCATCCGGAGAGGTCGCCATCAAAGTCAGAGGTGTAGAAGAACATGTAGGACATGTCGGTGACCGAGGAGACGTCCCATCTGGAGAGGTCGCCGTTGAAGGAGGAGGCGGAGTTGAACATGCCGGCCATGTCGGTGACAGAAGAGACGTCCCATCCGGAGAGGTCGCCATCAAAGTCAGAGGTGTAGAAGAACATGCTGGCCATGTCGGTGACAGAGGAGACGTCCCAGCTGGAGAGGTCGCCGTTGAAGGAGAAGGCGGAGTTGAACATGTCGGACATGTCGGTGACAGAAGAGACGTCCCAGCTGTTGAGGGGTTGGTTGAAGGAGGAGGCGGAGTTGAACATGCCGTTCATGTTACTGACCGAGGAGACGTTCCAGCTGTTGAGGAGTTGGTTGAAGACACTGGTAAAGGCGAACATGCCGGACATGTCAGTCACCTTTGAGACATCCCAGCCGTTGAGGGGTTGGTTGAAGGAGGAGGCGGAGTTGAACATGCCGGACATGTCAGTGACAGAGGAGACGTCCCATCCGGAGAGGTCGCCATCAAAGTCAGAGGTGTAGAAGAACATGTAGGACATGTCGGTGACCGAGGAGACGTCCCATCTGGAGAGGTCGCCGTTGAAGGAGGAGGCGGAGTTGAACATGCCGGCCATGTCGGTGACAGAAGAGACGTCCCATCCGGAGAGGTCGCCATCAAAGTCAGAGGTGTAGAAGAACATGCTGGCCATGTCGGTGACAGAGGAGACGTCCCAGCTGGAGAGGTCGCCGTTGAAGGAGAAGGCGGAGTTGAACATGTCGGACATGTCGGTGACAGAAGAGACGTCCCAGCTGTTGAGGGGTTGGTTGAAGGAGGAGGCGGAGTTGAACATGCCGTTCATGTTTGTGACAGAGGAGACATTCCAGTCGGAGAGGGTGCCGTCAAAGGAGGTGGCGCTGAAGAACATGGATGACATGTCGGTGACAGAGGAGACGTTCCAGCTGTTGAGGGGCTGGTTGAAGGAGGAGGCGCCGATGAACATGAGTGCCATGTCGGTGACAGAGGAGACGTTCCAGCTGTTGAGGGGCTGGTTGAAGGAGGCGGCGTTGTGGAACATGCCGTACATATCCCTGACAGACGAGACGTCCCAGGATGAGAGGTCGCCGTCAAAGGATGTGGCACTAACGAACATGGAGGACATGTCGGTGACAAGACTCAGGTCCGGCGTGTCAGTGGCCATGTAGGTCATGTTGGAGGCTCCGGCAAAGGCGTTACTCATGTTGGTCCAGGATATGCTGCCCCACTGGTCTATCGAGGCAAGCTCGGGTACGAGGCCGGGTAAGCTAAAGGAGTCGGGAGGCCTGTCCAATGTAAGTCCTGTCAGGCCGCCGGTCACAGAGACCGTGTAGTTGCCTGCATCTTCATAGGTGTGGGTCTGGGGTCCCGAGAGGTTCGTCTCAGTCATACCGTCCCCCCATGAGATGTTCATGTCGTCTCCCACAAAGTTGATGGTGATGCTCTGGTCTGCCGATGCCGTCTTCCACGTGGTCACAAACGCGTCGGCGGGAGGAGTCTGGGCAAAGGCATACTGGGGCTGCGGCACGAATGTGGTGATATCATTCACACCATCAAGCTTCAGGCTGACGGTATCTGTGATATTATCAACGGCAGTCAAACTCAATACTGCATGCACCGCATAGGCAGCATCCAGCACGCCTGTAAACAACAT